>DASYBG010000027.1:0-151125 GCA_036500865.1 Polyangiaceae bacterium | reverse complement strand
CTAGCCGTTGTCGCATTCGAGCGCTCACGACCTGTCGGCTTCGCGTCGCCGCCCGTGGAGGCAAGCCTCGCAGCGGTACCCGATGACCGTGCGCCTATTCGGCTCGTCCTTTTCCGCTGCCGTCGCAGACCATACCGGCGTCGAATCGAAAAACTATGCGGTTGCTCTCATCGGAGAGCTCGCCGTCTGCAGTCTCCATAATTCCCGCGTCGTTCGCCAGGGGCAGCACTGGAACTGTCATTGTAACCAGTATCCAGTACATTGGCTCACTGGGCGTGCCCCCCGCGCAAGTCCCGTTCAAGACGGAAATGCTCGTCTCAGAAAGCGCCACGAATTCGGCGCTGTTCCCGCTCGCCATGGTGAAATTGGTGTCGACACCGATCACGAGAAAAGCGCGTTCTGCGGCGGCGTCAAAATTCCAGCCCGTCGGCACCAGCGATTCGGTGATTCATCAGTTGCGGCGCAACTACCAGGCATTCTCGCGAATCATCTGAGCAACCGCAATGGCGGATAGGCCGCCGGAGCCGGGGTTCCCCTCCCGCTCCTCGGTACCGGTTCGAGGAGACTCGACCGGTCGCGAATCTCCGTGGGCCTTTTCGGACGTCATGGGGCAGCTTGTTCGCTCCACCCGACGGCGAATCCCATCGTATAGCGAGCGTTGATCTCGCTCCGAGGCTGCAGACGGAGCATCCCGTGGTGATCGCGGTAGCAGTATGCGTCGACTCCGAAAGGACCGAAGTAGCCTGCGCCGGAGAGCGCGTGGCCGACGAGGTGAGCCTCTGCTTCCATCCGCGCGGGAACATCTTCGAGTTGCTCCCCGCTCGACTCTATGCGCTCGGTCGAGACCCAAGCGCCATGCGAGTTGCAACGCTGGCGCACGAGCGCGCCGATCCGGAAAGAGCCGTCTTGAGCGACGAGACCATGGATGGCGTATTCGTCTGCGATGGCGACATCGGGCTCCAGCTGGATCCCGCCCCGAATCAACCCCGTGCGGACGAATGAGAGGTCCGATTCGCCGAGCGGCGGCGACCTGACGACGCGCTGATTGCGCCCGGTCATTCCAAACGCGTACTTGACGCGCCACGCGCTGCCGACCGTGGGTCGCCGCTCGAGGATGCTGCGCGCCACATCGAGGTCGGTGACGAACGCGGCACCTGGCATCGTAGGTCCGAGCGAGGCGGCGAAGGCGCGCGAGTTCACGCAGCGGAGTACGTCGAACGAAGGGTGCGGTTCGGGCTCGGCTCCGGCGCGACGGAGAGCATCGAGCGCGCGAGGTGTCGGACAAAACGCGCGGCCACGAAACCCGCGAGCGACGAGCGAAGGCGACGACTCGTCGACGAGAACGTCACCCGGCCCGAGGAGCGAAATCGCCAGTCTCTGCGCGTGAGCCCTCATGGCGACCTTCACGGCCCTTCGCGGGGCGTATGCGTGGCCGGCGCCCAGCTCGAGGTCCGCGTCGAGGTTCAGGACCC
Source organism: Polyangiaceae bacterium (assembly GCA_036500865.1). GTDB lineage: Bacteria > Myxococcota_A > Polyangia > Polyangiales > Polyangiaceae > Palsa-1150. The sequence continues at coordinate 149,653 of DASYBG010000027.1, read as the reverse complement.
AGGCGAGGTGGGCTGCCATGCGTCGAGCTCGTCGAGAAAGCGCTCGGTGAAGCCGGCGCGGAGCCGCGCGGCGCGATGAAGGGGGTGTCCACGCATGAGCGTCGGCGACAGCGGAAAAGGAATGGCGGCTCGCCATGTTTCGAAGTCAAGCTCGCCGGTGAATGCAAAGAACCAGCGCGCACCGAAACGAACGTGGGCAATCTCCTCGCGGCCGACGAGCTCTTGAATGCGTGCTCCTTCCTCGTCCCCCGCTGCGCGAAAGCGCGCCGCGAACGAATGCGTGTGCTCGAGGTTGGCGCTCTCGAAACCGAGCCCCATGGTCGCGACGAACGATGCCGGGGACGCACACGCCGGGACTCGCTCCCAGAACCAATCTCGCACGGCGAAGTCCCCCACGCGATATCCGAGGCGCGCGATCTGCTCGGCGTACAGACGCATGTGCCGCACCTCGTCATACGCGATTCGGAGAAGGCCAGCGCGGAACTCTTTGGGTGTGTCGGGGAAGGCCAGGAGTGCCCACGCCATGAGTTCCGCCGCTTGCAGCTCGTGGTGGAAGAACGTGTGCAGGGCGCGCGCGCGCCCCGTCTTCGTCGCGAGGCCGCGGGTCTTTGGCGCCTTCGCCACGATGCGTAGCTCCGGTGGCCTGCCGGGTTCCACCAGGCAGCGCTGGGTCGGGTTCTCCTCCCAGCGTTCCGAGGCCGGCGCGGGCTGGAGCTTGGATTCGAGAGACTGCGCTTGGATGTAGTCCCACGCCCACCGCTCGACCGTTCCAGGCTCGGGCTCGCGCATGGCGCGGAGCATAGCGAGTGCTATGGCACCCGCCCGCGATGGTCGGCGACTCGTCCGCGCCCTCCCCAGACCCGAACCCGCCCATCCAGTTCGCACGCGAGCTGCCGATATCGGCGCGGGTCAGGGACATCGCCACGGCCATCGATACGCATCCCGTCGTCATCGTCGCCGGGCCGACGGGGTCCGGCAAGACGACGCAGCTCCCCAAGATCGCCCTCGCCATGGGGCGCGGGGTAAAAGGGATGATCGGCGTCACGCAGCCGCGGCGCATCGCGGCCACGAGCGTCGCCGCGCGCGTCGCGAGCGAGATCGGGAGTCCCGTAGGCACCGACGTCGGCTACAAAGTGCGCTTCGACGATCGGACATCCCCGGCCACGTACGTGAAGTTCATGACCGACGGCATTCTGCTCGCCGAGATCCAGGGCGATCGGCTTTTGCGCCAATACGACACGCTCATCGTCGACGAGGCGCACGAGCGAAGTCTGACGATCGACTTCATCCTCGGATGGTTGAAGCGCATCCTTCCCGAGCGGCCGGACCTGAAGGTGGTCGTGAGCTCGGCCACCCTCGAGACCGCGCGCTTCTCGGAGTTCTTCGGCGGCGCTCCGATCGTCGAGGTCGAGGGACGCACCTACCCCGTGGACGTCTTGTACGAGCCGCCGCCAAGCGACGTCGATCTTCCCGACGCCGTCGCAAACGCCGTCGTGAGCGTGATCTCGCTCGACCCGCGCGGCGACATCCTCGTCTTTCTGCCCGGAGAGCGCGAGATCCGCGAGACCGAGAGCGAACTCGTCTCCAGAAACCTTCGGCACACGTTCGTTCAGCCCCTCTACGCCCGACTTGCCGCGGCCGATCAGGGGAAGGTCTTCGCGAATATTCCGCAGAGACGGGTGATTCTGGCGACGAACGTCGCCGAGACCTCGCTGACGATCCCGGGCATCGTCTACGTCATCGACACGGGCGTCGCCCGTCTATCGCGGTATGACCCCCGCTCGGGTACCACGCGCCTGCAGATCGAGGAGATCTCGCAGGCCAGCGCCGATCAGCGAAAGGGGCGCTGCGGCCGGGTTCGCGACGGCATCTGTGTGCGTCTCTACGACGAGCAGAACTTCGCCGGACGGCAAGGGTTCACGGATCCCGAGATCAAGCGGACCGGCCTCGCGGGCGTCATTCTTCGAATGAAGTCGCTCGGGCTGGGAGAGGTGGCGGACTTTCCTTTCCTCGATCCGCCGCACCCGCGCTCGGTGACCGAGGGGTACCGCGTCCTCGAGGAGCTCGGCGCGCTCGGATCGACGCGCGAGCTCACGCCCCTCGGCGAACGTTTGGCGCGTTTTCCGGTCGACCCCCGCATCGCCAGGATGATCGTGGCGGGCGCCGACCGCGGGTGCCTGCGCGAAGTCCTCGTCGTGGCGGCGGCGCTCAACATCCAGGACCCCCGCGAGCGACCCCGGGAGGCGCAGCAGAAAGCCGACGAGCTGCACCGGCGCTTCCGCGACGACCGCTCCGACTTCGTCGGCCTGCTCCGCCTGTGGTCATTCGTCCGCGAGTCCGAGGGCAAGGGGACGTCACACCTACGGCGCGTCTGCAAGGAAACCTTCCTCTCGTTTCCGCGCATTCGCGAATGGGGCGAGCTCCACCGCCAGCTCCAAGACGTGGTCCGCGAGCTGGGGCTCGAGAAACCCAAAGCGGAGACCTCCGCGCGAACTGCCGAAACGGCAAGCGAGCCCGCGGCCGAGCGTACGGACGACCTCCACCTCGCTCTCCTCACGGGCCTCCTCTCGAAGGTCGGCCAGTGGAACACCGAGAATCGCGTCTACTTGGGCGCCAGACAGACGCGTTTCGCGATTCACCCGTCGTCGTCTCTCGCGCGGAAGCCCCCCGCGTGGGTCATGGCGTTCGAGCTCGTGGAGACCACGCAGCTCTTCGCGCGCACGGCCGCGAAGATCGAGCCCGAGTGGCTTCTCGAGGCGGCGCCACACCTCTTGAAGCGGAGCTACTCCGATCCGCACTGGTCGGAGAAATCGGCACGAGCGACCGTGAAGGAGCACGCCACTCTCTTCGGCCTTCCCGTCTTTCGGGATCGCAGCGTGGACTACGCCCACGTGGCGCCCGCGGAGGCGAGGCGCATGTTTCTCGAGCACGCGCTCGTTCGCGGGGAGTACCGGACACGCGGTACCTTTCAAGAGAAGAACCGAGGGCTCCTCGCCGAAGTCAACCGACTCCGCGACAAGGCGCGGCGCAGCGACATGTTGGCCGACGATGGCGCCCTTCTGGCCATCTTCGACCGACGGGTACCCGAGCGGGTCACAAACGGACCGACCTTCGAGGCGTGGCGCGAGAGCGCCGAGAAGGTAGACCCGAACGTCCTGCACCTTTCCCTGCAGGACGTCCTCGCCGGCGACCCCAGCCTCGTGCCGACCGACTACCCGGACACGATCGCGCTGCACGGTGTGGCCCTCGAGGTGACCTACCGCTTCGATCCGTCGGCGGACGACGACGGCGTGACGCTCACGGTCCCTCTCGTACTTCTTCCGCAAGTCGATCCCCGAGAGCTTGATTGGACGATCCCGGGCTGGCACCGGGAGAAGATCGCAGCGCTGCTCCACGAGCTGCCGCGTTCGATCCGTCGCGAGCTCGGTCCCGTCCCCAATTTGGTGACCACCGTCGCCGAGCGGCTTACCCCTTTCGACGGTCCGATGATCCCCGCGCTTGCGGCCGTGGTCGCGACAGTGTGCGGGGTCGATTTGCCAGAGGAGTCATTCCGCCCGGACGCCGTGCCGGCCTACCTTCGCCTCACGTGCCGTATCGTCGACGAGCATGGACGCGTGGTGGCGAAGAGCAGGAACATCGTGGATCTATGGGAACAGCACGGCGCGCCCGCGCGCGAAGCCTGGAAGGGGACGGCGCCATCACCGAAGTGGGACCGCGCGGGGGTCACGACCTGGGATTTCGGCGACCTGGCGCCGTTCGTCGTGAGGCTCGTAGCGGGGACGGAAGTCCGCACGTACCCCGCCCTCGTCGATCGCGGAAATGCGGTGGATCTCACGCTTCTCGAGTCTTCCGCCATCGCCGAAATGGAGACGCGGACGGGCGTCCGTCGCCTTCTCATGCTCGCTACACGAGGTGCCATCTCGGCAGTGTCGGCCCGAATTCCGCCGCCTTTCGCTCGCGCCAACGGAGTCGCGCCCTCGCGGGCGGAGACCGATGCGTTCCGGACGATTGTCCTGGCGCGCATCGTCGAAGACGCATTTCGGCTGCGAGACCGCGACGATCCCCCTCTCCCACGCACCAAGCGCGAATTCGACGAGTTGCTCGCGGGCGGCACGCCGCGCCTCACAAGCTCGTTCCGGCTCTTTGCGGATGCCATCGCTCGCGCGTCGTCGGAGCTCGACTCCACGCTGCTCGCTCTGCGCAGCGCAACGAAGCACCCGAGCGCGAGCCTCGCGATTGCCGAGATCCGTGCCCATCTCGCGGCGCTCTTCCCGCCGGATCTCATCGAATGGGTGCCCCTCGCGTGCCTGGAGCATTTCCCACGCTACCTGCGAGCGGCACAGGCCCGCCTCGGCCGCGCGATCGCCGACCCGCGAAAGGATGCCGAGAAGCTCGCTCCGGTCACGCCGCTCTGGGAAGCGTTTCTCGCGAAGCAGTCGAAGGCGCGCGACCGCGAAACGGCGCGCACCATCCGCTGGTCGTTCGAGGAGCTGCGCGTCTCGGTCTTTGCGCCCGAGCTCAAGACTCCGGTGCCCGTATCGGTCGCCAAGCTGACGGCGGCGGTGGCCGCCCTCCGCTGACCGCCGCGGGAGACGCTGAGGCTTCACGCGTATTCGGGCGCCATCGAGCGCGATGTTCAGCGTCTACGTGCTGGCGTTCACGTCGCGCGACCGTCGTCGCAAGGCCAGCAATCGACTGGGGGAGGCGTCTTGCACGGCGACCCACGCCGTCGGCAGCGCCGGCCGGCGTGCCCCGGGTAGCATTTCCGGAGAGCACGGTACCGTCCGGAAACCGGAAGTGAATTTCCGAAAATCGGAGGGCACGATGCGATGCCCCACGCGCCTCGCGTCCGTATCGCGGTGTTTCGGTCAGCTCGCGTGGCCTAAATTTTGCGTAGGGTTCGCTCGAGCGGAGGTTCATGCATGTTGTTGCGCATCTCGAAGAAGCGGACGCTCGTCGCGGCACTCGTCGCCGGCGCCGCGGCAATTGGCACTTGGCAGGTGGGCTGTTCCAGCCGCAACGAGGAACCACAAGGCACCCCGGGCGCCGCCCAGAGCAACGGGAGTGTGGGCACGATCGGCATCGGCCTCACGCTGCCCGACGGTGACACGATTGCGAACGTCACATACACGCTCACCAATTCCGTCGGCACCGCCATCGCGCTGCCAACCCTCCCCAATCCGGGCACCGTGTCGCTCGGCAACAGCCAGGGCATTTCCTTCCAGCTCGGCGGCGTCCCCGCAGGGACGGGCGACTCGATCTCGCTCGTCGCGTCGACTTCGGGCGGGGCTACGTGCCAGGGAAGCGCTTCGGGAATCAATGTGACCGCACGCAATACGACCGCCGTCACCGTGCAGATGCTCTGCTCGCTGCCCGGGCAAGACGCCGGAAACGTCTCCGTCTCCGTCGCGTTCAGCAACTGCGGCACGTGGACATCGCTCTCGACCAATACGAGCGAAGCATTCGTCGGCGAGTCGATCGTATTGACCACCACCGCGACCGGGGCCAACCCGAGCAACCTTGGTTACACGTGGACGATGAGCAACCCGATCGGCGCCTTCGGCGCTACGACGGCCGGCGTCGGCACACAGGGACAGGACGAAGCCGTGGGGCCGCTCGAGATGCAGCAGTTCATGTGCACCGCGCCGGGAACGACGACCGTCACGATGGTCGTGGACGACGGGCCCGTGCCCACCGACGCCGGAACCTGCCCGACGAACCTGAGCACGATCACGACGACCGTCACATGCGACGCCTACCCGGCCAATCAGGTCGAGTCAGCTTGGGTCGAGCTCGCAGGGCCGAACGGCGGATCCAACGGCTATTCTGGCAACGTCGCCATCGCGCGCGCCGTGACGGCGTACGTCCCCCCGGCGGATGCTGCGATACAGAACCCCTGTCCGACCATCACGATCAACGGCGGTGCCGCGGTGCAGATGAACCTGCGCGCCGCCGCCACCACGAGCCTCCCCCTGCGCTCGGTGAACACCCCCCCGGCCAAGCCGGCGCTGTTCCCCGTGAGCGCGTGTGAGTACCTGCTGCCGGCCAACACGACGAGCGCCGTGGTGGCGGGCCAGTCGCTGCCGGTTCCCAAGGCGAACCCGACCAAGATCGTCGTGATTGGGGATACCGGATGCAGGCTGCAGAACGGCAATGGCACGCAGAGCTGCAACGACCCGAACCCCGCCGGCACCGATACGCCGTACCCGTTCGCGGCCATCGCCGCCGCGGCTGCGGCGCAAAATCCGGACCTGGTGCTCCACGTCGGCGACTACGCGTACCGCGATAACCCGTGCCCGGCGGGCCTCGGGTACAACTGCGGCGGCAGCCCGTGGGGCTTCGGTTGGGACACCTGGGAAGCAGACCTCTTCGCGCCCGGGGCTCCGCTGCTCGCGGCCGCTCCGTGGATCATGACACGCGGCAACCATGAGCAATGCAATCGCGCCGGCCAGGGTTGGTACCGCTTCCTCGATACTGGTGCATTCGATACGACGGACGTACACACCTGCGACAACGCGGCGTACGACGTCGCGATCGCGGGTACCACTTGGCTGAGCGGCAACTACAACGATCCGTTCCTGGTCCAGATCAACTCGTCCTCGCAGATCGTCGTCTTCGATACCTCGAATGCCAAAGTGCAGTCGACCACGCCCGCTACATCGACCGCTGCCGGCTCCGCGTATTACACGACCTACCAGAGCGAGCTGACGATCGCCGGAAATCTGGTCGGCGCAGCGCCCTTGCCGTTCAACCTATGGTCGAACCACCACGCGATCTTCGGATACGCCACGGCCACGGCTCCCGCGCTCCCGACGATCCCCATCCCCACGTTCGCGCCGGTCATGAACTCGGTCTTCCCGGGCACCTACTTCCCGCCCCCGATCAACCTGGCGCTACACGGTCACACGCACGACTACCAGGCGCTCGATTTCGCCACCGGCGCTCTTCCTGGGGGAGGCACGTTCCAGCCGGCGGCGACACTGGTCAGCGGCAATGCGGGCGACATCCTGGACAGCCAGTTGCCGTATCCGCTGACGGGCGCGGCCGTCTCGGCCGTCGGCAACCCGAGCGCGGTCAGCGTCGCGACCATCGATGGGGTGCAGCAGTTCGCCTCGTCGGACAACGGCACTCCCTTCCAGAATCCGAATAGCAGCACCGACAACTCCTACGGTTACATGGTCCTCGAGTTCAATGCCGGTCCGCCGGCCACCTGGGTTTCGACCGAGTACCGGTGGGACAATACTGTGCGGGACGTCTGCACGATTCAGACGAACGGCACGATCTCCTGCGCGTCTTGGGGCATCGCCCAGCCGGACAGCACAGGCGCGTACTGATCGCCGCATGACGCGAGGCGCAACCTCGAACACCCAGACCTCCTCGCGGGCGTGGCGCAGGCGGTGGCAATCCCTTAGAGGGGCCACCGCTTGCGTCGTTTTGTTCACTTGGGCTCTCGGGTGCCGCAAGCGGGAAGCGGAGCCGCTGCCAGATGGCGGCTCGGGCTCGGTCTTTCTTCTGCTTGCGTCGCGTGCGCCAAACGAACCCTTGGCTCGACCCGCGGCGGCCCCGCTGATCGTCGACCCCATTCCTCCGCACACCGCGCCTCCGTTGACGGCGCGAGAACGGGTGGGTCGTTCGATCTTTCTCGACACCAGTATGTCCAATCCGCCGGGGACGAGTTGCGCGAGCTGCCACGATCTCGAAAGGGCATTCTCTGGAAACAACGGCTCCATCACCGGCGTCGCGCGAGGCTCGCGTCCCAAGCACTTCAGTCGCCGAAACACCCCCTCTGTCATGTACGTGAAATACGTTCCGCCCTTCCACTTCGCGCTGGAAGACGACGACGACCTCGCGGACTCGGCGTTCGGGGGACTGTCATGGAGCGGGCGTGCCGATACCGTTGCCGACTTCGCGCGCCTGCCGCTCTTCGACGTCGACGAGATGAACAACAAGAGCGAAGCGGAGATCGCGGCGAAGCTTCGCACCGCGCCCTACGCGACCGACCTCACCCGTGAGTTTCCAGGCGCGCTCGAATCGTCGGCGTCGGCCATGAAGGCCCTGGGCGAGGCGCTGCAAGCATTCTTGACGAGCGAGACGATGTCCCCATTCACCTCGAAGTTCGACGACTTCGTGAGAGGCAAGGTCCAGCTCTCGCCGCTCGAGACGAGAGGGATGAAGGCCTTCGAGGATCGCCAGAGAGGCGCGTGCAACCATTGCCATCTGATGTACGAGCACGCGAGTCGTCCCGATGCGTCGCTTTTCACGACCTACGCGTACGAGGCCGTCGGCGCGCCGAGGAACTCGGCCATCGCCGCCAACGCCGACCCCAAGCGCTACGACCTCGGGTTGTGCGAGCGGACGCAGAAGACAGTGCGGTCGTCGGACGCGAAGTGGTGCGGCTCCTTTCGAATCCCTTCGCTCCGCAACGTGGCCATTCGCGAGCGGTTCATGCACAACGGCGTTTTTTCGAAGCTCCGCGACGTCGTGGCATTTTATGCGACGCGCACGACGAACCCCGATCGGTGGTATCCGCACGGCGCCACGTTCGACGATTTGCCTGATCGATATCGGGGCAATGTCAACACCTCGTCGCTTCCCTACAACCGGCACGAGGGCGCGACGCCAGCGATGGACGATGCTGACATCGACGCGATCGTCGCATTCCTTCAGACGCTCACGGACGAGCCGTACCGGAGTGACCCAAGGTTCGCAGAGGCACTCGGCGAGAAGTAGGCTCACGGGCGACGGCTTGCTCGAAGAGCTCCGACCCGACAGGTCGCGCGATGGCTGGTACGGCCTTCGGCTTGCCCGCGCCTTCGAAGCGGATCTCGGCCGCTGCGCAGACCGCCGCGTGGATCTCGGACTGGCCCCTCCGGCCCTCCGGGCATCTCCACGCCTCCTTCGGAGGCAACGAAAGCGCCCGAGTCGCGCGTCGCTCAGGCGATCGAATCGCTTGCCGGGAGCCGGCCTACGGCATAGGGACTCGCATTCATCTCTTGCCACAAGGAGCCGAGCCGCCGGCTGACCGCCGCGAACGCCGAGATGCTCTGGAACTGAACGACGATCAGCGAGAAGGCACCGAGTAGCTGGGCGAATGCCATGGCCGACTGGGTGACCACGCCAAACGCGATCTCGCCCCGCAGATAACGAGGCGCCACGATCAAAATCGGCAAAAGTTGGACAAGATAATTGTAGCCCGACGTGAACAGCCCCACGTTTCGATTGACGCCGATGATCGCCCGAGTGTTGTGCACCACGCGCCGAAGGCGAGCGATGATACGCCGTTCTTCGATCGCTTGCGCGCGCTCACCCGACGGCGTGGCGCGTTCGCGCAAGTGAATGAGCCCGTACCGTAGGTCTGCTTCTTTCTTGAGCTGCAGATTGTCCAATTGTACCAGTCGACGGCCCAGGAGAATCGTGAATAGCGAGCCGGCGGATGCGTATAAAATCGCCGTCAGGAGCAAGCTCGGAGCAATCGACCATAGAACTCCCGCGAACGCGACCGTCGTGAGAACCGAGTTCACGGCCATCACGACGAACGAGAGGAGCGTGCTCGTGAACGTGCGGACGTCTTCCGCGATGCGCTGGTCTGGGTTGTCGATCTCGCGGTTGGCGCTGATCCGGTCGAAGGCGCGCCCGGACAGATAGCGCGTCAGCAAGTGGCGTGTGAGCCACTCGCGCCAGGTGAGGGCAAGGCGGTCCTGAACGAACTGAGCGAAAACGCCGGTCACGGTCGAGGCGGCAAAGACGAGCAGGTACAGACCGGCGAACATGAAGTACCGCTCGTGATTTCGCTCGGAGATTGCGGTGACGAAGTTGCGACCCACATAGCTGTTGACGACGTTCAGGGCATTGAGGGCCAAGAGGAGACCGACGACGCCGCCAAGAGCGGTTCGCGCGCGCCAGCGCATCGCCGATTCGAAGAAGGGCTTGCCGATGGTGGCGACGTCGGACCAAGCGTGTCGGTTGGGAGTAGGCATGGGAGCTACGCCGCTCCCCGCGCGGGCGGAGCGCTAGCATTCGCGCCGTCACCGAAGCCAGCGTTCGTGGTGCCGAGTTCATGTGGCGCCGCCGGCCGAATCAATGCGCCCGACATGCCGATATGCAACGCCAATGCCTGTACCCATCGCCATTCCGTGGGTGCCTCTGTCCTCGCGAGCAATTCGATCGAACGCAAGCGTCGCGACGCAAAGGCGCCTCACTGCGGCATACCGCGCGGCAGACCCTCGGGCCCGGCTCGCATCGTAAGTGGTCTCGACCCTGCCCCGACCCGCTTACACGGTACCCGCACCGTTTTTGGAAACGTCGCTAAAGAACGCCTCTGCGGGCGCTTCCCGATCTCGTACGACCGGGACGCCATGAGCGCCAAGGTGCTCGCCATGGGTCGAGCGCGCGCTCATTTCATCCCACAGCGAACCGAGTCGCAGGATGACCGCCGCGAACGTCGAAATACTCTGAAACTGCGCCACGATGAGGGAGAAGGCACCCAATAGCTGCGCGAAGGCCATGGCCGCCTGCGTGACGACGCCGAACTCGACTTCCCCGCGCAGATAGCGAGGAGCCACGATGAGGATCGGCACGATCTGGATCAAATAGTGATATCCCGAGGTGAATAAACCCACGTTCAGGCTAATCCCGATGATGGCGCGGCTGTTGTCGACCACGCTCCTCAAGCGAGCACGCACGCGAGAGCCCCCTTGCTCCGCCGGCCCCGCTACTTTCGCGTTCTCCGGCGCGCGCATCCGAATGAGGTCGTGGCGCAGGTAGGCTTCTTTGGTGAGCTGCTTGTTGTTCAAGCCCACGAGCCGGTACCCCAAGAGGACGGTGAGCACCGATCCGAAGACCGCGTAGGCGATTGCCGTGACGAGCAGCATCGGGGTGATCGACCAGAGAACCCCGGCGAACGCCACGGTCGTCAGGACGGCATTCAAAACCATCACGACGAACGAGAGGAGGGTACTCGTGAAGAGCTTGACGTCTTCCGTGATGCGCTGGTCGGGGTTGTCTATCTCGGGTTTGGCGTCGATGCGCTCCAGAGTGTGCCCAGAGAGGTAGCGCTCGAGCATGTGCCCCGTGAGCCAGTCACGCCACATGAGCGCCAGTCGGTCCTGCACGAATTGGTAAAGGACGCCCGTGACCGTCGAGGCGGCGAATACGACGAGATAAAGAATGGTGAACGTGACATACCGCCCGTGGTTTCGCTGGGAGATCGCCGTGATGAAGTTGCGGCCCACGTAGCTGTTGACGACGTTCAAGCCGTTCATCCCGAGGAGAAGGGCTACGATGAGCGCGAGGGCCCCCCATACGCGCCAGCGCAACGGCGAGACGAAGAAGGGCTTACCCATCGAAACGACCTGGGTAATGGCGGTCCTATTCAGGAATGTCATGGAAGCCGGTGGACGCGGTGCAAGTGGTATACCTCGAGATACCCAAACAACGCGGAACCGCTTGTCCCACCCCCCGAGCATGACGCCGCGACGTGCCGCGAGCACGTCGCCGCCGCTCTTTCAGGACAGTCCGCCCAACATTGGACCACCGAAGGTCACGGCCCATCGCCGGCGCCTCCGTTGGCCTGACTCAGAAGGTGGCGGCCGCGAGCATCCCGTAGCCGCCGACTCCGATGGAGGCGGGGGCGATGTGGAAGGCAGGCTTCAAATTCGAGACATGCGACCGAGTGATGGTGACGGTCTCCGGATTCAAGAACGCATCGATCACCATGAAAGCACCGAGCGCTTGGCCAATGCCGTCCGCGATGAGGAGGACCTTGTTCGCCGTTTCGGTGTCGCACGAGCGGCCCGTCGCTCCGCCGCAGTCGGGGCGATCGGCGAGCGACGTCCACGGCCCGACGATCGGTACGAACAGGCGATGATCCGCATCCAGGCTGCTCGTCCCTGCGACGATGACGCCGGCACCGTACGTGAGCCCGAATGTCACGAGGCCGCTCGTCAGGAGCATTCGGCTCGGGCCTCCCTTTCCAGATACGGTCTCGCTCATTCCTTGGGCGGGCGCCGGGGCGGGCGCCGCTTCGGGAGGAGGCGTAACGACGACCTCCTGTGCCCGGGCGGAGGTCGTCCAGGCAGACGCAAGCGCTAACGCCAAGAGCGGGGCGGAAAGCATCGAGAGCTTCATGACAGTCCTCCGTGGGCCGGGCCGTAAGGGGCCGCAACGGGATCGAGCAACGCTCGTGCCGTCGGCACGCGCTCGCACACAACGGGGGTCCGCGCTTCGGCTCGATCTCCTGCGCGCCCTTCGCCCGGGACTGGCACCGAATGCCCGCCGCCGGCCGGTGGGCATTCACGTGCAAGCGAGATGCTCGCCCGAGGTCACATCATCATTGCCATTGCATGGCAGATTTCACCAGGAGGACAGGCTTGGCGGCCCCGACGCGGCGGTCAGGCTCGAGCGACGACGCATCGCTCAAGGCTCGGGACCGCTGGCACATGACGTGCTGACATCCTGACGGTGCATCAGACCGTTGGGTGCTCAGAAGTGGCACGACGCGCCTTCTCGGCGGCTGGGGCGGTGGCCCTCGTGGCGCTCGGCGTGTCGTTCGTGGTCTTCGAGGGGCGCATTCTGTTCCTGCTCTTCGCCGGCGTGCTCTTCGCGCTCGCGTTGCATGGGACGACAGAGCCGATCGCACGCGCGACGAAGATCCCTCGCGGGGCCGTCCTCGCCGTGGTGACCGCGCTCACCGTCGCGTCCCTCGCGGTCGGGACGTACTTCCTCGGGGCCGGCCTCATCAAGCAGGCGCAGACGTTCATGAGCCAGGCGCCCGGGGCGATTCGTTCGGCGATGGCGGGAATTCGCGGGCAGCCGTTGTTGGCGCATTTCTTCGGACCGCTCGCGGACCTCGGGTCAGCTCCGGCACCCGCGGGTCAGGCGGGCGCCGGCCACGCCGCGGAGGTCGCCTCGACGACGTTCGAGATGCTCGGGTCCGTGATCGTCGTGTTCTTCATCGGGCTATACGGCGCCGCGCAGCCCGCGACATATCCGCGCGTCGCTCTCGCGCTCGTTCCCGCCGCCCACCGCGCGCGTGGGCGTGCCGTGCTCACCGAGATCGGCGCGGACTTGACACGGTGGCTGGCGGGCCGCGCGGTGGCGATGGCGGTCGTCGGGGTGTTGGTCACCGTCGGGCTGCTCGTCTTGAAGGTCCCGCTCGCCGGGGCGCTCGGTGCGTTCGCGGGACTGCTCACCTTCGTCGAATACCTCGGCGCGTTCGTGTCGGCGGCGCCGGCCATGCTGGTCGCGTTCGCTCGCGGGCCCATGTTCGTTCTGTGGGTCGGCGTTCTCTTCACGGCAGTCCACATTCTCGAGGGATACGTGCTTACGCCCTTCCTCGTGAGGACGACTGTGAAGTTCGCTCCCGCGTACACGCTCGCCGCGCAGGTACTCCTCGGGGCAGTCTTCGGCGTCGTCGGGCTGACCTTCGCGACTCCGGCAATGATAGTTGCGACGATCGTCGTAAGGCGGCTCTACGTCGAAGCGCCGCGACGGGACGTTCGGACCGCCGCGCTCAACGCGCGCCGTTCGTCTGCGCGCTGACACGAGCCGAACAACACGCGCCAGAGCGCCATGCTCACGACCGCCCGTACGACGGTTGCAACAGCCATCGCGACACCGGCGGCAATACGCCCGACGTGGCCCGGACGACGAGCGCGAACGCGATCATGCCGACGCCGCCGAGGCTTGCGGCCCACGCCTCGTCGACGACCTTCGTACGCCCGTCGTGCCGGTTGACCAGCAGGAGGCTCGCGGGGAGGTCTCGCCGAGCGCGGCAAAGGCGGACACGACCACCGCGCCGACGGCAAACCGAATACCGAGCTCGAGCACCACGGTTTCCGATCGCACGAGCGAGCTACCGGCATGCGGCCGTGGGAACGGCGTGATGGATTCGGTTCATGGTAGTGTCCACCGAATGGTCGATTACGTGAACCTACCGTGTCGAGACGAAGCAGGCCACATGTTCGCGGTCGTCGAGGCGCCACGCGGCTCGGTCGTGAAGCTCAAGTTCGATCCGACGAGTGGCATCTTCATCTTCAAGCGCGCGCTGCACCTTGGCGTCGCATACCCTTACGATTGGGGGTTCGTTCCGAGCACGTGCGCCGAAGACGGTGACCCGCTCGACGCGATGGTTCTCTTCGATCAGCCGACATGGCCGGGAGTCGTGATCCCATCGACCGCCATCGGAGTCGTGCGAATGCGCCAGCGCGACAAGAAGGGGCCCAGCGTACGCAACGACCGGATCATCGCCGTCCCGTGCGAGGATTCGCGATATCGGGACGTTCACGATCTACCGAAGCGCGTGCGCCAAGAGCTCGAGACCTTCTTCATCACGGTCACCGAGATGACCGACAAGAAGGTGACCATCGAAGGCTGGGAAGGGCCGGCCTCTGCAGAGAAGGTCATCGACAAAGCGGCAAAGAGGTACATCAGTGGAGCCCCTCTGAACCACTAGCTTCGATCTCCGCGGGCCTCCGCTTCGTGCGCAACGACGCCGCGGTCATCCCGCGGTCGGGGCGTGACGCCGGCGAGATCGTCCGAGAGCAGGCGGTCGACGATCTCCACGACCCCCTCGCCCCGCGCCCCGCGCGTCACGATGTCGGCTTGCCGCTGGAGCGACGAGATGGCATTCGCCACGGCGACGCCCACCCCGCACGCGCGAAGAAGCGAATAGTCGTTCTGGGCATCGCCGATTCCGACAAATGCATCCAACCCCACCGACAGCGCGGCCGCTGCACGAGCAACTCCTGTCCCTTTGTTCGCGCCCGCAGGAAGAAGCATCACCGCCCCCTTGTTGGAAATCACGTCGACCTCGTGCTCGAGCCCGAGATGGCGCACCGCCGCGCAGACGTCCGCGAGGTGCGCTTCCCAGGTCGCGACCACGACTTCGCCCACGGATACGGGCACGCCGCGTACGCGAAGCTCATGGACAAGAGCCGGTGGAGGAGGGGGAGCGAGGCACGTGGTCGTCCCGGCGGAGGGGATGTGCATCAGTCCGCCGTTCTCTCCGATGACGACGTCGAACGCGTCGACGTGGGGGAAGATCGCGTTCAAGTCGGGGAGCTCGCGGCCGGTCACCATCACCAGACGTCGCCCGGAGGCGCGCAAGCGCATCAGCGCGTTTACGGTCTCCGCCTCCACCCGCCCGTCGCTCGCCATGGTCCCGTCGAAATCCGTCGCCAGGGCGAGGTACCGCATCGGCTACGCCGCTCCCGGATGCGCCGGGATTCGCCCGTGCGGGGCAAGGCGATCCATCGCGCCGGCGATCACGCCATAAAGCTGCGACCTTTCGCCGAGCGCGGCCAGGACCAAGGATGGCGGCCTCCACAACGCCCGGCTGACGTGGTCGCGCACCGCTGCGAGGAGTGTTTCGCTCTCCGCCGCGGTCCCCCCGCCAAAGACGACCGCTTCGGGATCGATGAGGGCCGCAATCGCGATCACCGCCATCGCGAGATCGCTCGCGACGTCGCGCGCGACGGGAGCGAGTCCGCCACCGGGACTCATGGCCGACACGGCTTCCGCCGCGGACATCTCCGTCCCCGTGGCCGCCCTCATCCGCGCCCGCACGGCTGGGCTGCCGACGCGCGCGCTGAGGTTGTCCTTTCCGCGAACGGCGTGCCCGAGTGAGTGCCTCTCGACGAGTAAGTCTCCGATCTCGCCGGCCGCATGGTGAGCGCCTCGGTGAATGCGCCGATCGAGCACGATGCCGGCCCCCACTCCGGTACCCAGCGCCACGAATACGAAGTCGCTCATCGCGCGGGCCACTCCCAGCCACATTTCGCCGAGTGCTCCTGCGTTCGCATCCTGCTCGACGAACGCGGGCGTGCGCCATTGCTCTTCGAGCAGTCGGCGCAAGGGTGCGCGACTCCAACCTTGGAGATTGCCTGCACCGAGAACGAGACCGTCCGCATCCACCTGTCCCGGGACGGCGCAGCCCACGGCGCGCACGTGGAGCGGATCGGCGCCCGCGCCCTGGAGCATGGCGTCCGATTCGTGGCGCAGAAAGGCGACGAACGCTCGGGGGTCGGAGTCCCGCGGCGTCGGAACCGTGGTCGCGGCCACGGTGCGGCCGGCCTCCGCCGTAACGGCCAAGAGGGCCGTCTTCGTTCCGCCGATGTCGACGCCGAGGATCGTCGCCTCGGATCGTTCACGATCTTCGGATGCCACAAGGCCTCCATAATCCGGATCGCCGGGACCCTCCCCCTACGGGCGCTCGGGTCGCGGCCGGAGGTCCGTCAGCCCTGCAAGGCCGCCCAGACACGGCGCCATTTGCCCATGCGGCGATTTTGGCGGCGGCCGAACCGATGACCCGCCAAGGCGCCGATGGCCCCCGCAAACGCCAGGAGAAGGCTCACGCCCATGGCCGCACTCAGGACGGGATGGCGGCGCACGGGAAGGCTCACGGCCTCGAGTTTGGCCTCCCGTTCATCGAGCGCGTCGAGCGTCTCGACGAGGCGGACCCGCGTCGCATCGGCCTCTTCCTCGAGCGCCTCGTGTTCTCGATCGATTTCACTCATGGCATATGCTCCTTCATCAGTTGTACGTCCGTTTCCACGCGGCGAATCGTGGGCTTGAGCAACTCCTTGGGCGCCGCTTGGCGGCCGAAGAGCGCGACACCCGCGGCGAGCACCACGGTCACGATTCCAAAGACGAGAGGCGCCAGCCACCCGAGGCCGCACGCGAGGGCGGCGGCGACCAACAACAGGGTGATTCCGACGATCCCGAGCGCCGCGGCGGCACCCAAAGCCATCCCGGCGGTCTTGAGTCGCGCGAACTCTTGCAGAGCCTCCGTCCGGGCGAGGGCGACTTCGCTTTTGATGAGGTCGCGCGATTCCTTGAGCGCGGCGCCGATGAGGGTCGTCGCGGATTCATCTTGATGCGTCGATTCGGCCTGCGGCATGGGCGCCTCCGTTGTCCCGTCTGTTTGTGCAGGAGCATCCACCAGGCGCGGTCCGCCGGCGAGAGCACGCTCCAGCAAGTGCAAATTCGTATAAAGAAGGAGCCATTGCTCGAAAGGCAGGTGAAGGGCGTCGAGCTCACGCGCGATCTCCGTCACCCGTTCGCGAGCAAAGACACCGGCAGGTGCTCGTCCACGATGCTCTTCCGCTACCTGCCACATGCGGCGAAGCTCGTCCTCGACGCGCTGCCCGCGCGCATCCTCGCTGAGGTACGCGTAGAGGCTGAGCGGCTGGCGAAGCAGCGCCGCACGAAGCGCGGCCGCAGAGGTCTTCTGGCCACGCAAGAGCAAATCGCCGGGGTAAAGGTAAATCTCCAGTTCTTGCCCACGAAGCATCCGCGGATCCGAGGCGACGATCGGCTCGATGGCCCCGCGCGAAAACCACTGCACGATCTTCGTCGGAAGCCGCGTGGGCCAGGGCACCGGCTTCTCATCGACGCGAACGCCTGCCGCATCGCAGGCGTCGCGGAGGGTCGCCAGCACTTGCTCGTAGGCGTCCTTCCGGATTTGAAGATACACGTGCTCGTCCGCCCAGCCGCGCACGATGGCGGCGAGCTTCAGGGTCGGGACCACGATCAACGTGACGAGAAACGCCAGCACGAGGCCAAGCGTGAGCGGATACCCTTGGATGATGGTTCGGAACGGCCCTCCTTTGGCGGCCCCGTCTTTTGCGACCCATCGGGCGATCGCGCCGACTCCTGCCGGGACGAAGGCGGCCAGGACGATCCAGAGGACGCGCGTTTCCCATGGGCCCAGCCAATGATGCAACGGGACGAAGGCCAGCGCCCACGATGCGACCCCCGGCCAAAAGACGCCGACGAGGAGGATGGGCCATGCAATCGCGAGACCGAGGACGACCGAGAGCGCCGTCTGCTTTGCGGCGGGCTGCCTGCCGAAGAGACCGGTAATGGACCAACCAAAGAGAGCGCGTAGGATTGACGCGAGCTGACGAGACAAATACGAAAATAGCGCCGTTACAATGGCCACGCGGCACCTCGCCGCGGGATTCGAATCGCAGGAACCGTGCCTGTGCCAAGTGGCGACGGGCGCTCTCCAAAAGGGGGCGAAAGGGGACTCGATGGGGCGCGACGCTCCACAATCGCGACACCGCCGAACGACCGCCGCCACCGGGCAAAGGGGTACTCTTCGAACCCGGGCACGCGGGAATCACGCAGCGCAAGAGATTGCCGAGAACGAACCGGTGCGAGGCGTTACACGATGAGGGTTTTCACGATCGGGTTCACGAAGTCGAGCGCCGAGGGGTTCTTCACGCGGCTCCAGAAGGCAGGAGCGAAGCGCCTCGTCGACGTCCGGCTCCGCAACGTCTCCCAGCTCGCGGGCTTCGCCAAGCGAGACGACCTCCGGTACTTCCTGAAGGCGATCTGCGCGATCGACTACGCGCATCGGCTCGAGCTGGCGCCTACGGACGTTTTGCTCGACGCCTACAAGCGGAACGGACAATGGTCCACGTATGCGCGGCGCTTCCTCGAGCTCATGGCCAGCCGTCGCATCGAGGAAACGGTCCCGCGGGCGGCTCTCGACCAAGCTTGCCTGCTCTGTAGCGAGCACGAGCCCCATCATTGCCACCGTCGCCTGGTCGCGGAGTATCTCGACAAGAAGTGGGGCAACGTCGAGATCGTTCACCTCTGAAGGGACGACGAGGCGGCGTTCGACCGCAAGAGGAGGCGAAAGCTCACGGCCCCAGGCGATTCGCCCTTCCTCCCCACCGAGCCACGAGCCGGAGGACACTCTGCTCCTCCTCTTTGAGGTCGGCAGGGCCAGCGCCAAGCAAGGACCGCTCGTAGGCGTCCAGGATGATCGGATGCACATAGGCCTTGCGACAGACGGCGACGGTGTTTCCCAGCAGGCTCGCCACGACTCCGAGCGCCTCTCGGACCCGGCGCTTCATCTGCGCTTTGGAGCTGCAGGGGCCGCCGTCGCGCAGCGCGCGCGCGGCGAGCACCGTTCCGGCGAGGGTGCGGAAGTCCTTCGCGGAGAACTCGCCGCCCGACGCGGCCTGGATGTACGCGTTCACGTCGTGCGAACCGACGGTGTGCACGGCGCCGTCCTCGCCGAGGTATTCGAAGAGATGCTGGCCGGGGAGCTCTCCGCATTGTCGCACGACGCGCGCGACCCTCGGCGCGTGGACGTCGAACACGTGGGTCTTCCCGCTCTTTCCCCGGAAGTGGAACGTCACGACGTCGCCGTGCACGTCGACGTGCCGGCGATGCAGGGTCGTCAAGCCGTAGGACTTGTTCGCCCTCGCGTATTGTTCATTGCCGACGCGCGCGTGCGTCAGCTCGAGCAGGCGCACCACGGTCGCGAGAACCTTCTCCCGCGGCAGGCCACGGAGCGCGAGGTCTCGCGCGACGGCGGCGCGGATCTTCGGCAGCGCGCGGCCGAAGGCCAGCATGCGGTCGTACTTGTGCGCGTCGCAGAGGCTGCGCCAGTGCGGATGGTACCGGTACTGCTTGCGCCCGCGCGCGTCGCGACCGGTCGCCTGGATGTGGCCGTGCTCCAGGGTGCAGATCCATACGCCGGTCCACGCGGGCGGGATGGCGAGCCGCCGAATGCGGGCCAACGTGGCCTCGTCGCGAACGGCGCGGTGGTCGGCGTGCACGTAGCGAAAGCGCGGTGGACGCCCGAGCCGCAAGATGCCCGGGACGTCGTCGAGGACGTAGCGCAGCCCTGCCGAGGCCGCCGCGTCCTCTCCGACAGGGTTCGTGGGGAGGCCATTGTGGACGGCAGGGCTCCGCGCAACATTGGCCACGCGAGCACCCGATGAGCGTCGCGCCGCGGGAACGAATGTCGTGGCGCCATGGCCGGCGACGCGCCTACGTGCCACACGCGATGACGAGAAACGCCGCACGCCATCGAAGGCAGCAGTCCCTGTGCCAAGCCGGAAGCCCCTCGTCTTCGACGCACGATTCGTCGCGCATCAACGGCGCGCTCGCCGGAGGGTCCGCGCGCTCGCGTCGAGGCGCGACGCTCCGAACGGGGAGTGCTCGTAGCTTTGCAAAAGCTCGCGCGGATCGTCGTAAATGGCGACCGCACCGCCGAGCGCGCTGTCGTCCCAGCCTCCGCAGCGGAGGGCGACGGCTCGGATGCCCGAGCGCGCCGCCGCTTCCACGTCGTACGGCGTGTCCCCGAGCATGACGAGCAGGTGCGGCGGGAGCCCCGTCCTTCGCGCGGCACTCACGACGATGTCCGGATCCGGCTTCGAGCGCTCGGCGTCATCGGAGGTGGCTGCCCGCCCGATGAGGTCGTGGACGCCGGCCGCACGGAGCAGGGCGCCAAGATCCTCTTCGTTCGACGAGGTGGCGACCGCCAGAGTCAATCCGTCGGCGAGCATCCGCACGAGGAGCGCGCGAGCTCCCGGAAATGGCGCGCACGTCTCGAGGTAACGACGGCGAAAGATGACCTGGCGTCGCGCGGAAATTTCGCGTCCTTCGGGCGATTGGTCGTCGATGCGGGCGACCTGCGCGAGGATCTTGTCGCCGCCCTTGCCGATGAGCCCGCGGAGCGTCGCAGGGGGCACGAGCGTGCCCCGCTCCGCGAGGGCGTCGGCCCAAGCTCGTGCGTGTTGCTCGTTGCTGTCGAGGAGGGTGCCGTCGACATCGAGGAGAACCCCTCGCGGGGGCTGGGTATGGAGGCTCACGACAGAAAGCAGCGCACGTGCCGTTTCGTGCCTCGCCCTTCAAGACATGACCCCCGCGTCGCGGTTGGCACACCCTCGACACGGGCACGGCCGCGCTTCACGCTGGATTTCGCGCGGTACGAGTCGTGCTCTTGCGTGGGAGCGGCGTTTTGGAGGCTGAAATGGCGTTCCTTGGATTGCCTTCTCGAATCGTGCGGTCCCTTCCCGTCGTCCTCATCGGTTTCACCGCGATGGGCGCCACCAGCGTCGGCTGCCAAGCCGGCGAGGTGACGCCGGACCCGGGCGACGCCGCGGTCGGCGACGGTGGTGCGGTGTGTACGCCGGCATCCTGCGCCGGCCTGGCGGCGCCCGCGATCGCGAAGGTCTGCCCCGACGGGACGACCGTGACCGCCTCCGTCTGCGAAGATCAGGGAGGGGGACGCTGCGGTTGGGGGTTCCCCGCTTGTCCAGTCGACGCATGCGCGGGGCCTGCGCTCCCGTGCGTGCCCTGCCCGTACGGTTCGGTCGGAGTCGGCAAGGACGAAGACGGCTGCGACACCTGTCCAATCTGCGCCCCTCCACCCGACGCGAGCCCGACGAGCGACGCCTGCCCCCCGCCGCCCGTCTGCAATCTTCCCAACTGCGCCTACGGTGTGGTCCCGCAGACGGACGCCAACGGTTGCGCCGTGTGCCCCATCTGCGCGCCCGCCCCGGACGCCGGCAATTGCCAGTGCGGTCCGCCGCCGCCCGTTGCCGCATGTCCCGGCGGACAAGGCCCGAGCGTGACCTGCGTATCGACCCCCGCGGGATCGTGCTCTTGGGTCGTGGGATCGTGCCCGACCGCGGAGGACGCGGGTGCGTCGTGCACCTCGGATTCGGATTGCCCCAGCGGACACGTATGCGGATTTCTCGAGACGGGCGGCTGCGGCATCGAAGGGACCTGCTTTCCTGCTCCGGAGGCCATCTGCAACGTCTTCCTCCCCGGCTGCGCGTGCGACGGGTCCGTGGTGAACCTGACTTGCAACGGCCTGCCCACCGGGCACGCATTGAAGCCTCTGCGGCATACCGGCTCGTGCGTCGACGGGGGATAGGGGCCGCCGGGATTGGCTCGCGGGCCGGAGCGCGTTTTCCCAGGCTCGCCGCACGACGAGGACGTCAGACGTATTTCGCGACCCAATCCCCGCTCGGCTGCCGCGTCGCGACGTTGAGGCGATTCCAGAGATTCGCGAGGGCGATCGACATGACCAGCGCGCCGAGCGCGGTCTCGCTGAAGTGCCGAGACGCTTCCTTCCAGACCTCGTCGGGCACTGCGTCCGTTCGGTCGCTCAGCCTCGAGCCGCGCGCGCCGCCGTGTCCAGGATCGGAAGGCCTCTCCGGATGCCGATATGGAAGTCCAACGCAGCGTCGTCGATGCCTTCGTCGCGGCAGCGCGCGACGGTGACTTCCAGGGGCTCGTCGCCGTCCTCGACCCGGACGTGGTCCTCCGTACGGATGCGGGAGCCATGCTGGCGAGCGGGGCGACGGAGATCCGTGGCGCGGAGAACGTGGCTCGCAGCGCGCAGAGCTTCTCGAACCTCGGTTTGGTCAGGCTCCCGGCGCTCGTCAACGGCGCCGCGGGGCTGGTCGTCAAGCACGCAGGAACGCCGTTCGCCGTCATGGCCTTCACGGTCGTGGGCGGGAAGATCGTCGAGATCGACATTCTGCGCGACCCCGACCGGCTCGGCCAACTCGATCTGCGCGTGCTCGCGGGCTGACGGCTGGAGCCTCCGCAGCGCGGGCACTCCCAGCCATTCGGCCGCACCTTCAGCTTACGCGGCCTCCCAGCGTGGTCGTCATCCCTCAACCCTTCGCCATCTTGATCATCAACTTCAACCGCACATCGTTCTTGATGCTCGCCCCATAGGTAATCCCGAAGGCGGTGCGGTCGATCGTCGCCTCGGCCCGCACGACGCCGGAGTCGAGAATGCGCGCCGAGAAGACGACCTCCCTCGTCGTGCCTTTGATCGTCAGGCTCCCCTTGATGCCGAGGTTGTCGGGCGTCCCCCAGACCTGCGTGCTCGTGAAGGACATCCGCGGGAACTTGGCGGAGTCGAAGAAGTCCGCCGAGCGGAGGTGCTCGTCCCGCGAGCCATTTCCGGTATCGACCGATCGCGTGTCGGCCGATGCTTCGATGCGCGTGGCGGCGATCGAATCGCCGATCGTGACCTTGCCGCGGAACGTGTGGAACGTGCCGTCCACCGTGGTCACCAAAAAGTTCGTGACGCTGAACCCGACCGAGGAACCGGCGGGTTGGACGTCGTAGTCGCCGGCGGCAGGGAGACCGCCCGTGGCGCGCGCCCTCGAGGAGGAGGTCAACGCGGCCACCAGGAGCAGACACGCGAAGGCCAATGACCTGACGGAGGTGGAGAACGGAGCCATATCTTCAGGGCTCCTACGTAGGAAGGTGGCCAGCGTCAAGCGGACGCCCCGACCCGGGAAAGTGCTCGCGAACCCCGCCGCGGACAAGGGACCGCGCGGCCCGGGGAGTTGCGTTAGGCTGCCGCGCGCAAGGAAACGGACTTGGAGAAGAGCGCGTGCCAGCTCTGATGCGACGGGGGATCCGGTGGGCGCTGACGCTGGGGGTCGTCGCGCTCGTGCGCACGGCGGCCGCCGCGGACCCGGCCGACGCCCAGGAGGCGGCGCGCGCCCTCTTCGACGACGCACGACGGCTGATGCACGAAGGACACTTCGCGGCTGCGTGCCCCAAGCTCGAGGCCGCGCGGGATCTCTATGCGAGCGCCGGCGTGCTGCTCAACCTCGGCGACTGCTACGAGAAGACCGGCCGCGCGGCGAGCGCCTGGAGCAGCTTCGGCGAAGCCGTGAGGACGGCCGCCGACACGGGCCGCACGGACTTCGAGGCCGAGGCCCGTCGTCGCAAGGCCGCGCTCGAGCCGACCCTGTCGAGGCTGACCGTCCGCGTCGAGCACGAACGCCCCGGGCTCGAGGTGCGGCGCGACGGCAAGCCGATCGATCGCGCGGCGCGCGGCGTCGCGGTTCCGGTCGACGCCGGCGTCCACCAGATCGAAGCGCGGGCTGGAGGACGCCTCGTGTGGTCCGTGTCCGTGCCGGTGTCGACTCCCGGCGCAACCGTCACCCTGGAGGTGCCCGACCTTCGGAGCCCGGGTGACGTGGCGCTCCTTCCGGCGCCGACTTCGACCGTCGCCTCCGTCGCGAACCCGGCCGGCCCGCGATCGATCGAGGCGCCGGTCACCCCGGCGCCGCACGGCGCGTTCTGGAGCGCGCAACGCACGGCCGGTGCGGCGATGGCCGGCCTCGGGGTCCTCGGGATCGGCGCGTCGGTCGGTCTATTGCTCGCCGCGGAATCGCGGTTCGCCGGCGCCGAAGGGACGACCGGGTCTCCGCGCGTCGATCAGTCCGGCCAGGCGGTGGGCTTCGGCGACGCCGCGTCCTTCGCGTTCGTCGTCGGCACCGCGATGGTCGCCGGCGGCGCGGTGCTCTGGTTCACCGCGGCGCGCGGCGCTCCGACGGTCGGTACGAACGGCCGCGAGGTACTCCTTCACGGCGCTTTTTGACGCGCCCTCGTCGAGGTTCGCGGCGCACCTACTTGGCCAGCGAGTACACCGCGCCGTAGCCGTCGTTCCCGCACGTCGCCCAATAGACGTTCTCGGCATCCATCGTCAGGCGGCAAGGCTGCGATTGCCGATCCGCGAGGACGGTCGGCGTGCCGCCGCAGCCGTCGACCCCGCACCGGACCACCCGACCGAGATCGAAGTTGGTCCAGTACACATTCGCGTCATCGGCGACCAGGCCCTGCGCGGCCCCGATCTCGACGGCCAAGGTCACCGGTCCGCCGCCGTCGGGGTCCATGCAGCCCTCCACGGAGCATTTGGAGATTTGAACCATCGTCCCGCCTTCCGCGCCGGGTACCTCCGCGGCCCAGTACAGGTTGTCGCCGTTCACCGTCATCCATTCGGCCTGGACTCCGGGGACCACGGGAGACGGCTGGCCGCCGACGCAGCCGTCGACGGGACACCGCAAGATCCCTTCCGCGTCCGCCCAGTAGACGAAGGCGTTCTGGACGGCGATTCCCCCGCCGAACGTCACGACGAGCGAGCGGGCCGACGCGAGCGGCGTCGGCGCGCATCCGCCTTGAGGCCCGAAGATGCAGGTCATGACCGAGCCAGAACTCGGACCCCCGTAGCCTTGGTTTGTCCAGTAGGCGTTCGTGCCGTCGAGGACGAGCGACATCGCGCCGACCTGCCCGAGCACCAGGGGGGTCGGATAGCGGTCGTAGCCAGCGGTGGGCGAGGCCCAAAGGCCCCCGTAACCGCCGTCGGTCGTGTCGTAGGCCAGCCAGTAGACGTTGCCGCTCTGGACCACGATGGCCTGCGGGTAGAGCGGCGACTGGGAGAGGAGCGTGGGCGTATCGTCGCAGCCGCCGACTGCGCACTTCCAGATGAACCCCTCGAGCGAGTCGGTGAAGTAGACGTTCGTCGAGTCGACCGCGACTCCTTGCATCCCCGTCACCAGCGAGACGAGGACCGTCGGCGGACAGGAGCCGACCTCGCACGGGATCGGCAAGCTCTCCGCGTCGGATGCATCGGCGGCGTCCGTGGTATCCGCTGCACCGGCATCCGAGACGGCGGCGACGGACGAGTCCAGAGCCGATCCGAGCATCGCGTCCCCGCCGGCTCCATTTTGGACGCCGGTGTGCGCCCCGCCGTCGGCGATCGTAGCGTCCGCGACCGCGGCGTCGCTCAGGCTGGCGTCGCCCACCACCCCGTCGCTCGCTTCGGGGCCGCCATCCGGCGCGCCGGCGTCGGGCGCGGGCGGAGGCGACTCGCGAACGTCGGCGTCGGCGCAGGCCCCCCCGTCGCAGACGAAGGTGCTGCGGTCGACCGCCGGCGATTCGTCGGTCAACCGCCGGATGCCGAAGATGCCGTCGCAGGCGATCGTGGTCGTCATGAGCAGGACCGCGGCGACGACGCGGCACGTTCGATCGCGTTCGACGATCACGAGCGCCGTCCATACCACGGCACGTGGACGCGACGAGGGTCGCCGCGAGCGATCTCCGTCGCCCGTTCGTCCTCTCCCGGACGAACGTCAATTTCGAAAGCTGCGCGCGTCGATCCCGTAACGCCTCAACCAGCGCTGCACCTGCATACGTGCTTTTCCGAGCTCCCGCGCGACCTCGCTGATGTTCCCGCCGTGGCGTGCCATTGAGGCGACGAGACGCTCGCGGACCGGGTCCACGGGATCCGGAGGAAGGGTGGCGCGCGCGTTGGAGGCGCGGACGCCGGGGAGGTGATCGGCGTCGATGGCTTCTTCCCCGGCGAGCGCCGCGCCGACCACGAGCGTCTGGTGGAGCTCGCGCGCGTTGAGCGGCCACTCGTAGCGCAGCAGCGCGCGGGCGGCCGCGGGCGTCAAGCGGAGCGACCTCCCGCGGGCGAAGGCCTGGATCATCAACCCGATGTCCTCCGGGCGCTCGCGCAGCGGGGGGATCTCGAAGGTGAAGGCGGCGATGCGCGCGAAGAGATCCGCGCGGAAGTCGCCCCGCGCGACGAGGTCTCGCAGCGGGCGGTGGGTGGCGGCGAGGACGCGCACGTCCACCTTGACCGGCTGCGTGCCGCCGAGCGGGAGGACCTCGCGCTCCTGGAGCACGCGAAGGAGGACGGCTTGCGACGCGGCGGGAAGGTCGCCCACTTCGTCGAGGAGCAGTGTCCCGCCTTCCGCGCTGCGGACAAGCCCGGGGGCGCTCGTCAGCGCGCCGGAGAACGCGCCCCGCACGTGCCCGAAGAGCTGCGCTTCGACGAGCGAAGCGGGCAGGGCGCCGCAGTTGACCGCCACGAACGGGCCCGACCTTGCCGACCGGCGATGAATGGCGCGCGCCAGAAGCTCCTTTCCGGTGCCGCTCTCGCCGAGGACGAGGATCGGCGCTCCGGCGTCGGAGACGCGCGTGAGGTCGCGAACGCGCGCGGCGAGCGACGGGTGGATGGTCCGGATCAGATCGTCGCCGTGGTCCGGGCCGAGGTCGGCGTCCGCCTCCGAGCCCACGGGGCAGGCCAGCGACGCGCGATAGCGGAGGATGGAGTGGCCGACCTCGAGCAAATCACCGTCGGCGAGCCGCGCCCTCCCGGTGATGCGCGCCCCGTTCACGCGGGTCCCGTTGCGCGACGCCAAGTCCTCCACGAACCACCCGTCGCGATCGCGGCCGAGGGTGGCGTGGCGCGACGACATGCGCAGGTCCGGGATACGGAGCCGGAGGTTCCACCCCGATCCGTGCACCTCGCGATCCCCTCCCCGCGCGGCCCCACGCTCGAGCAGGACCTCCTCCACGCCGGCCAGCGAGTGGCGGGAGCTCCCCGCGCCGGGGCGCGAGCACTCGAACGCGACGAACAAGTGCGGCGCGAAGACTTCCCCGGCGCCCGCGGTCTGCTCACCGCGATCCGTGAGCGTCCTCTCGACGTCACCGTCTTTCATGGGACGAGCGAGCGCCATGGTAACATGCGCGAACGGTCACGCAATGACGCCGGCCACGCTCGCAGCCACGTCGGATGGGCACACGATTGGCGCGTACCGGGTAGTTCGTCTCCTCGGGCGCGGCGGGATGGGCAGCGTCTACGAGTGCCGGCACCACCGCCTCCAGCACCCGGTGGCCGTCAAGGTCCTCCACCCGCAGCTGGCCGGCGATCCGGTGGCCGCGGCGCGCTTTCTTCGCGAAGGGCAGGCCGGGGCGCGCATCCGCCACCCGTACGTCACCGCCGTGTTCGATATCGCCGAGCACGAAGGTATTCCCTATTTGGTGATGGAGCTCGTCCAGGGCCAGGACCTGGCCACCTATGTCCGCCAGCACGGGCCGCTGCCGATCGCGGCGATCGTCGACACCGTGCTCGGCGCGGTGGCCGGCGTGGCGGCGGCCCACGAGGCGGGCGTCATCCATCGCGATCTGAAGCCGAGCAACGTGCGCGTCACCGTCGATCACCTGGGTCGGCACAT
Source organism: Polyangiaceae bacterium (assembly GCA_036500865.1). Lineage (GTDB taxonomy): Bacteria > Myxococcota_A > Polyangia > Polyangiales > Polyangiaceae > Palsa-1150. Next base: position 122,066 of record DASYBG010000027.1, on the reverse strand, counting down.
CGCCAAGGTCCTCGATTTCGGCATTTCGAAATTCATCGCCGACGTGCCGGAGCTGACCGAGACCAACCAGGCCCTCGGCACCACCAGCTACATGGCGCCCGAGCAGGTTCGGTCGGCGGCCGACTGCGACGCCCGGAGCGATGGGTATTCGCTCGGCGTCATTCTCTACGAGTGCCTCACCGGGCGCTTGGCGTTCGACGGGGCGAGCGCCTACGACCGCATGCACGCGGTCCTCACCGGCCCCCTCGTACCGCCGCGGGCGATCCGCGCGGACGTGCCCGAGGCGCTCGACGCGCTGATCCTCCGGGCCATGCACCGCAACCCCGACCAGCGCTTCCAGACCGTGCGCGACCTCGGCAGGGCGCTCGCGGCCTTCGCGTCGTATCCCTTCGCGTGGCAAGAGGAGTTCGCGGGGCGCGCGGGCCGTGAGCCGCCGTCGCCCGCGCCCGCCGGCGTCGAGCCGCCCGTCGCGGTGCACACGCTGGCGTCCGTCTCGTTGCGCGCGAGCCCGGGACGCCGCCCCTGGGCCATGGCCGCCGGAGCGGCGACGGTGACCGCGATCGTATCGCTCGCCCTCGCGTCGACCTGCGACCGAGGGAGGTCCGCCAAGGAGTACGAAGCGCTCGCGCCCGCGGCTCCTCCGGTCGCCGCGCGGACGAACGCCGAAACCGCTTCCAGCGACGAGGTCCCGGCCCTCGAGCCGCCGCCGCAGGCGACGATGCCCGAGCCGGCGCCGCCGCCCCCCGCAGCCCCTCGGGCCCCACGGATCGAGACGAGAGCATCGGCGCCTGCTCCCGGCCCGAGCGCGCGGCACAGCATCTACGAAGAGATGTGAGAAACCCGATGACGGCGTCCCCACGAAGGCGGAGACCATGAACCTTCTCGTTGTCGGAGCGTCCAGAGGAACCGGCGCCCTCGTCGTCCGAACCGCGCTCGACAAGGGCCACCGGGTGACCGCCTTCGCGCGGAGCCCGGCCAAGCTCGCCCTCGAGCATCCGCAGCTCCGCAAGCTGCAGGGGGACTTCCACCAGGCGGCCTCCGTCGACGCCGCCGTGCCCGGCCACGACGCCGTCGTCGTGACCGCGTCGGTCACCCGCCTCGCGGCCTTCAAGGAGAACCCCCGCTACTTTTCCCAGGGGACCGAGCTCGTCATCGACGCGATGAAGCGTTCAGGCGTGAAGCGGCTCGTCGTCCTCAGCGCGCTCGGCACCGGCGACAGCGCGCGGCTCTTGAACCCCGTCGTCCGCGCGCTCATGGTCGGCTGGCTCCTGAAGGCCGCGTTCGCCGATCACGAACGGCAAGAAGAGCTGGTGCGGGCGAGCGGTCTGGAGGGCGTCGTGGCCCGTCCGACGCGGCTCACCGACGGCCCGGCGAGTCGGCGCTACGTGAAGAAGACCGCCCTCGAGTCGGTGCCGGCGTCGATCTCCCGGGCCGACGTGGCCGACTTCCTCGTCGAGGCGTGCGAGGTGCCGACCTGGGTCGGGCACGCGGTGCAGCTCGGCGGCTAACGTCGCGCACCGTGGCCCCGTCGCCCCCCATGACCTCGCCACAGCCGCCGCGGCCGCTGGGATCCCCGCCCCACCGAGGTCGATACCGGCAATTTCGTACAGGAAAGCGGCGCTCGCCCTTAATCTGACCTAAGCTTGTGGCGTCTTCCGGGGGGGTTTCACACCTGCTCGGCGCGAAGCCCAACGGCTCGCCCATCCCGGAAGGAACGACGCATCGTGACCGACCCCGAGACTTCGACCCTCCCCGAGACCGCGACCCCCCCCGCACCGGACCCGAGCGAGGCCGTGGCCACGCTCGGCGAGCTGGCGACGATGCTCGACGTCTCCGTGAAGGCCCTGCGCCTGGCCTTCGATCGCGAACCCCACGGCCGCATCCGCTTCGTCCGCCGCAAGCCTGCGCGCGAGACGCTCTACGCCGTCTCCGACGTGCGCGCGCTGGTCGAGTCGCAGCGAACCTGGTTCGACGAGCGCCGGCGACAGGCCCAAGAGCTCGAGGCGACCCAGCGAGCGGCCCGCGTCGAACGAAGAGAGACGAACGTCGCCAAGTCGGAGGCGCGGCACAAGGCGCGCGCCGCGAGGGCCGGTGCGCCGCCTTCGCGGCCGGACGTGCGCGGACGGAGCGGCCCGGAGGTCGTCGTGCGGCCCGGTACGACTCGCCGCGATCGCGGGTAACGGGAGAACGCGTATCCATCCGCCAGGTGGGCGGTGGGCGGCTTCTCGATAATGGCCGCGGGGGGAGACCCGCGTATCTTCCGTGTAGGCGCGGACTGTCTTCCGGGAAAGACGTGAATTGTCTTCCGCGCGGCCGCGACGAGCGTGCCGCGCAGCCGAGCTCTCGCGGAAAGCGAGCTTCGGGTCCGCATTCGGGAGGGGCACGCGGGTTGCTCTCACGTCGCGCGAAGCCGCTCACGCGACTCGCCCCGTTCGTGTCGGGGACGAGCGACCGTCCGGTCGTGCGGAGTGGCCTTCCATCGAAAGTGAGGAGAGAAAAGCCATGACCCGATTCGCCGCGACGTCGTCCACGCGTCCCCTGTCGCCCTCCAAAATCATTCAATACGATATGGCCCGAGTCCTCTTTCGGCCATTCTCGTGCTTTGCGCTCGTCTTGGGCGCCCTCCTCTTGCACGTGAGACCCGCCGCCGCCTTCCAAGGCACCATCTACGCGGTCGTCAGCTTGACCAACGAGACACCGAATCCGGTGACGCTGAGCGGCAGCGTGAGCGGAGACTGGAACGATCCGGGGGCCCAGGGCGACGGAACGCTCGACGTCGGGAACCCGAACGGCCTCGTCCTGCCGCCGGGACAGACCGTCGTATGGGGCTCGGTCCGGCACAACGGGTTCCTCGGTACGAACGGGACCGGGGGCTCGGTTTCGTTTTCGCTCGGCACCGAGACCGGAACGGTGACCTGGTCGTCGCCGTGGGACTTCTTCAATGGCCTCTTCAGCAGCGGGTGCGGCGGGGGCCCGAGCAAATCGAGCGGCCCTTCGACCTTTCAGAGCCCCGTCTCGATCATCGGCGGGGCCTCGTCCTCTGGAAATGACACTTGCGTGTTCACCTACGGACTGGTGCAGCCGACGGGAATCCTCCAGTCGGGCCGGGCGCTCGTCCGAGGGCAGGCGGCCATGTCGGTCGACGGGCGTTTTCGCCTGATCATGCAGGACGACGGGAACCTCGTCATGTACTTCGGAACGACCGCGCTCTGGGGGGCGGGAACCTTCGGAACCGCCGCCTGGATCGCCGTGATGCAGACGGACGGTAACCTCGTCATCTACGACAACAACATGCACGCCCTGTGGGCCTCGAACGAGGTTTCCTACTTTCAATATACAGAAGGCGCGTCGCTCTCCATTCAGAACGACGGCAATCTCGTGATTTACGGGAACGCAGCGGGCTCGCAGGTCAATTGGACCGCCGGGTGCTGCTGCGCCTGCGGAACCCCCAACTGGATCACCTGCTGACCGCTCGCCGAGAGCGCCGCAACGATACCCGCGCCGGGCCCCCGCCCACGAACGGCGGGCGCCCACGGCGCCGCGCGCGCGCACGAGCCTCGCCGCGGACTCGCGTATCGCCGTACGCTCACGCGAGCCCCCCCGAGGACCTCCCCCATGACGACCCTCCCGTCCGCGGCGACGCTTCGCACCCCGACGAGCACCAAGCACCTCGACGACATGCGCCGCATGATCCGCGGCGAGCTCCCTCCCCCCGGCGTCTCGAAGCTCGTCGGCCTCGAGTTCATGTCGATCGACCTCGGCCTCTCCGTCTTCGAAATGACCGCCGGCCCCCAGCACGCGAACCCCATGGGCACCCTCCACGGCGGCGTCTTGTGCGACCTCGCCGACATGGCCATCGGCACGGCGATGGCCTCCACCCTCGAGGACGACGAGTCGTTCACATCGCTCGACCTCAGCGTGAAGTTTCTCAAGCCGATATGGAACGCGCGCATCCGCGCCACCGCCAAGATGGTCAAGCGCACCCGCTCGCTCGGCCTCCTCGAGTGCGACGTGACCGACGAAGGCGGCAGCCTCGTGGCGCGCCTCTACAGCTCCTGCTTGGTGCTCCGCGGGGCCGACGCGCACGGGCGGTGACGCGCGCGGCCGCCGACGCGCGGGATCGCGGAGTGACCCAAACTGGCACGAGCACCGGGGCCGCCGTACGCTGTTCAGCCAGGGAGATGCGCGATCGCCGTGCGTGGCTCCGCGCTTGCTTGCGATAGGGAGCAGGCAGACGACACGGGGACCGAGGAGAGCGAAATGGCCGAAAGAAAGGTCACGTCGGCGCGGGGCGTCCTATGCGCGGCGTTCGTCCTCGCGGGGTGCACGGCGCGGCCCGGCCCGGACATCGGAGTCGCCACGGGAGAAAGCGCCGCGCCCGACGAGGGCGATGGCGGCGGCGCAGGCTGTCTCGTCGACGGTGCGCTCCCCGGAACCCCTTATGACATCTCCAAGTCGCGCTTCGCGTTCGGCTCGACGCCGGTCGCGGTCGACGCCGGGTCCCTCGTGCGCTTTACCGGCGCCGACGGTGTCGTCGCGATCTTCCGCGACGGCTCGGAGCTCGCGTCGCTCGACGCCGGCGCCCCGGAGCAGAACCTCCCCGATTGGAGCGCCGACCCGAGCGCGCTGACCGCCCACGTGCGCGCCTACTTCGAGTCGATGGGGTTGGCGGACTGTCAGGTCGGCGCCGCCCAGGTCTTTGGCGGTGCCGAGGGCGGCGGTAGCGCCGGCGGGAGCACATTCATCATGGCCACGTCGAACACCGTCCTCCTCGCGCGCGGCGTCGACGGCGTCCCCGTCGTCGAGTCGACCGCGAGCGCCCGCATGACCGTCGACGACCAGTCGACCTCCGAGGGCTTCTACTGGCCGACCATCCCCGCCTCGGTGGCGACCGCGGCGATCGCCTTCCGCGATCGCCTCGCCGACCCGGCCGCGCTGACCGCCTACAAGGCCCTCTTGCCGGCGGACGCCCAGGGCCAAGGTCAGGTCGTCATCCACCACACGAGCGCCGCCTCGCCCAGCCCCTTCGCGAGCGCGACGACCTACGACGTGGTGGCCGAAGCGGGCTCCCTCGGCTTCGCCAGCATCCTCAGCTTCGACGCGACCGGCAACCCGGTGCAAAATAACTGGTGAGGGCCGGAGGACGGCGAAACGGGTTGAAGGCCCGAGCCGGCGACCCGCGGCCGGCTCACATGCACTTGGGCGCCGCCACGCACGCGCGCCGCACCTCGCGCCCGCTGAGGGCCAGGTGCGCCGTCTGCTTCGGCGAGTCGGTCTTCGACACGAGCGTGCGCGCCATCGTGAACGTCTTCATGTCGCTGCTGTACTGGAGAGGGCTGAGGAGCACCGCCTGCGGAGGCATGTGAAGCTCGCTCGATCCGGGCGGCGGCGCGCCGAACTTCCCGCAAAACGAGCCGTCGCAGTTCAGCGTGCCGTCGGTGCGGAAGGCGACCGGACGCGTCCACGCGAGCGTGGCCCCGCCGAGCGAGCCGGCGAAGGCGCCGCAGGGTGGGAGCGACGCGCGCGTGGCCGTGTCGCTCGCGACCGACGTCTTCCAGAAGAGGGCCTTCGAGACCACCGTGAACGCCTGCCGCAGCTCGTACGACGCCAGGACCGCCCGCCCGCCGGGCCGCCCGTCGCGGTCGTCGAACCGGAGGACCATCTTGCCCGGCCCCACGGGATAGACGCCGTCGCCCTGGCCCATCGGCGTGTCCGTCAGCTGCAGGTTCCCCGAGAGGTCGTATTCGACCTCCCACGCCTCGCACGGCATCGGGGGCGCCTGCGCCGACGCGCCCCGCGCGACGAGCACCAGGAGCCCGCCCGCGACGACGAGCGCCAAACCCGCGTGAAGGATTCGAGCCGAACGACGCCCCATGCCTCGCCGTCGTCTTACCACGGCCCGAGACCGGGTCACGCCTTGCGCGCCATCCCCGTGTACGCGATCCGCGTCGAGCCCGTGAAGCGGAAGGCGAAGTCCTCCGGCACGGTCCCCGTGCGGAAGATCGTCCACAAGGCGCGCAGCCCCAAGACCGGCGCGAACCCGTGGAGCTCCTCCATCCGGAGGCCGCTCGCCGCGCACATCGCGCGCACTTCGTCGGGCTTCAAGAAGAGGCGGAGGACGTGCATGTCGCGCGGCGTATTGCGCACGAACCACTCGACGCCTTTGATGACGACGAGCCACGAGAGGACGTTGCGGTTGAACGTGTGGAAGAAAAAGAGCCCTCCCGGCACGAGCACGCGCGCCGCCTCTTCGATCACCGCCGAGGGACGCTCCACGTGCTCGAGGAAGTCCATCGAACAGACGACGTCGAAGACGCCGTCCTGGCAGTCGAGCGCGTACGCGTCGCCGACGGCGTACCGCACGCTCCCCGTCGGGTCGTGACGGGCGGCGACCGAGAGGCTCGCCTCGGACGCGTCGACCCCGGTCACCTCGTAGCCCAGCTTCGCGAGCGCGTTCGAGAGGAACCCCGCCCCGCAACCGACGTCGAGGACCCGCACGACGCGCCGCCCGAACGTCTCCCGGATGCGATCGACGATCCACGGCGTTCGGTGCGCGGACTCCGCGCGCAGGAGCGCGATCGGGTCGTCGTACGCGGCGTACCAGCGCTCGTCGAGCTCGTCGTAAAACGCGTTATTTACCGCGCGCTCGGCGTTCGGCGTGGCCATGGGAAGTTCCAATACACGGTTTGATAGACGAAGAACGAGCCCGTGAGCACGAGCTGCGCGCCCACGAGGTCGCCCATCGGCGCGGTCGGCGCGAGCCAGGGCGGGACGTTGGCCGCGTCCCCGTGCGCGCGGACGGCCGGCCAGAGGAGCGCGACGGCCGCGACGCCGACGGGGTGCACGACGAAGAGGAGCGCGTGGATCCAGTGCTCGCCGGCGGTGCACTGGCGCGCGTGCACGGGCTCGTCCTTCGTGATGAAGAGGCACGACAGGGACGCGAGGACGGCGTAGACCGCCGCCGCCCGACCGCTCGGCGGCACGAACCGCACCCACGCGAGGCATGCGAGCACCGTGAGCGTGTCGAGCGGGTGCCCCACGCGCTCCCATCGTCCGAGGCCCCTCCGCCGGTGGAAGTACCCCTCGTCGACGAGCATCGCAGCGCTCTGCACCCCGAGCGGCAGTGCGAGCGCCCACGCCCAGGTCACGTCTTCGCCATGAGCGAGCCCGACACCGTGAGCCCCGGCCCGAACGCGAGGCTCACGATCGGCGTGCCCGGCTCGACGTCCCGGTCGGCCGCCAGGCGCATCCAGATATGGGGCAACGTCGCCGACGACATGTTCCCGTACCGGAGCAGCACCGCGCGGCTCTCCTTCACTTGCGCGTCGGAGAGCTCGAGGGCCCGCTGCATCACGTCGATCACCTTGGGGCCGCCCGGGTGGATGGCGAAGACGGTGTCCGAGATGTGCCCGATGTCGATCTCCGCGTCCTCGAACAGCGTCACCACGAACGCGCGCGCGACCTGCGCGATGCGCTCGGGGACGTCGCGGGCGAGCGACATGTTCATGCCGTGATCGGAGACCTGCCAGGTCATCGACGCGCCCGACTCCGAGAGGATCTCCTCGCGGGCCGAGAGCACGGCGAGGCCCGGCGCCGGGCGGTCGCGCTCTCCCGGCGGGACGAACGAATAGCGAATGTGGCCGTCCGCGAAGAGGCTCTGCACGACCAGCTGCTCGAGGGTGTGCTCGGCCGGGTGCAAATGCAGAGTGCACATCTCGTTGTGGACGACGTCGACCCGCGGCGACGCGGACGGGCGCGCAAACGCGCCGCCGCCCTGCGCGAGGAAGCCGCGCGCGATGCGGAGCGCGGGCAACGAGGCGTAGCAGCCCATGTGGTACGCGTGCGTCACGCGCGTCTGCTTGCCCCACCCTCGCCGGGCGACCAGCCGCTGGGCGGCGCTCGGCGACGTGTACCCGGTGCACGTGACGTGGATCAGGTCGCCGGGCGGGTCGTCTTCCTCGGCGTAGAGGCGATCGACGGCGGCTTCGGCGGCGCGCGCGAAGAGCTCCGTGCGCACCGACGACCCGGCGCCGTTCGGCTGCCCGGTCACGTCGTAGACCGAGAGGTCCGTCCAGACCTCGTGCGGGCCGCTCGCGATCTCGTAGCCGCGCGTGGCGATCTTCTCGGGGGAGCACCCGCAGCGCTGCAGGAGCTTGCGCATGCGGACCGCGAAGGCTTCGACGTCGAACGCCGCGGGATCGGGCGAGGCGGCGCGCTCCGCGTCGGCGTGGAGGCGCGCGAGCCAGTCGAGCGTGTCGCCCTGGGGGGCTTCGTGGCTGGGCCGCACGCTGCGGAAGTCGACCAGGCGGTGGGCTTTCGCGGCGAGCGCGGCGATCGAGGTGAGAGCTCGGGTCATGGAGGGGCACCTGGAAGGGCAACGGGGGAGGCGCGAGTACGCCCCTGCGACATCACCGAAAAGTCGTGCGATGGCAAGCCTCTGGGCTCTCTCCCGTTGGGTGCGCTACGGAGGCGCCCGCGGGGGACCTCGGGACGATTCGACGGCGACGCGAGGCAAACCTTGCCGGATGCGCGCGAAGATGCGACAGCCCGTCGCGAGAGCGGCCATCAGGCGCATGGAGGCGCGGGCCGCATTTCTTCCACCATCGACGCGAGATTTTTCCAGCGCGGACGACTGACTTGCCTTCAGGAGAAGCCCACATGAACGTGAAACGAGCCTCTTGGATCTCGCTGGGCGCGGTCGGCGCCGCCTTCGCCTGGGCCTGCGGGGGCACGCCCGACACGTTCTTCTCGGGCAGCACGGGGGACGCCAGCGCGAGCAGCAGCGGCTCCGGCCAGAGCAGCTCGGGCAGCAGCGGCGCCGCCAGCAGCAGCAGCGGGGCGACGACCGGCGGAGGCTGCAACATCGCCTGCAACGTCGCGCAAGATTGCACCTCTTCCTGTGCGCCCGCGTCCCCGGCCGGGTACGTGTGGTGCTGCGGGAGCTCGGCCTGCTACCCGTGGAGCACCGCGGTCTGTCCGGGGACGACCGCCAGCAGCAGCAGCGGCGGAACCTCGGGCGCGGCGCCCATCCCGTGCGGTACGAACTCGTGCGTCCCGCCGATGGAGTGCTGCAACGCACGCGCGATGGGGGCCACGCAGCAAACGTGCGTGGCGAACGCGGCGGCTTGCGCCGGCGGGACCGTCCAGCAGTGCGCGACGGAGGCGAGCTGCACGGGCGGGAACCTGTGCTGTCGCACCGGCGGCGCGGGCGGCGGCAACGGCGGGACCGCGGCCGCGACGACGTGCGCGGCGACGTGCGCGAACGGGTCGACGCCCGTCTGCGCCACCGACAGCGGGTGCCCGGCGAACATGGTCTGCAACGTCGCGAACGGACAGACGACGGGCACGTGCCGCGCGGGGATTCGCGACGCGGGCGGCCCGGGCTAGAGCCACCGTCCTCACTTCAACCGTTACACTCTGCGGACGGTCGCTCTAGGCGCGGTCGTTTCCGCCGTGGAACCGCCCGAAGCGGCGGGCGAGGACAAGAGCGAGGACGAGCGCGCCGGCGCCCGCGGTGGACACGTGGCCCGCGTCCCCGAGATCGAAGGACCCCCGCAAGAGCAGATACGCGACCGCGAGGTTGAGCGCCCCCCAGAGGACGTTCACGGTCGACGACGAGCGCCCCTCGCCCGGAGGGTCGGCAAACGGGGTTTGAAACGCCCGACCCATCAATCCGCTCGCGAGGTGCGGGATCGCGTTCGTGAGGAAAACGCCACCGAGGAAATACGACACGTAGTGAACCCAGGGCGTCCCTTGGGTCGCGAAGACCGGCGCCTCGTCGGGCGCGCTTCCGAGGAAATGCTTGTCCTCGCGCCCGTACGTGAGCGCAAAGAGGACCGCCGCGGCCACCGCAAAAGACGGCCCCCATCGCCTCGCGACACGCGCGGCGGTAGGACGGGTTCGCGCCTGCTTCGCGACCGAGCGGTCGCCCTCCTTCGCCGAGACGGCGCCGTGAACGGCGCGCACGCCCTGCGGGTCGGCGGCGGCGCGGGCGGTGGCCTTGCGCAGGAGACCCTCGAGGCTCGGGACTTCGGCGGGGGCCGGCTCCGCGGCCATCTCGCGATCGAACTCGGCGTCGCTCAGGCGGGCGACGCGGTCGGCCTCCCGGTCGGCGAGCTTCTCGACTCCCTTCCAGCCGCGGGCGAGGTCGGATTTGTCGCGGGCGCTCACGGGGTCTCCACCGTCTCTCGCTCAGCTTCGCGCAGATTGCGCCTTCGCGCTGCTTCGGCGCGCTCCTCTTCGTAGAGGATTCGATCTCCCTCCCGCTTGAGGCGGCGGATGGCTTCGTAGATCTCGCGCACGTCGCAGCCGAGGCGAAGCGCGATCCGGGCGGGGGTGTCCGCCTCTCCCTCGCAAGCGAGGTCGAAGACCTGGGCCGCGCGACCGCCGGCGGCCAGCCGCGCGCGAAGCTGCCCTCCGAGACCGCGCAGGCGAGCGAGGGCACGGTCGTCGTCGAGGGCCTCTTCGGCGGAGGCCCCGGGGTCGGGGACGCGGGCGGCCCCGGTGTCGTCGATGGGGATCTCGCGCCGCGCGCGCGCGCTGTCTCGGCGGGCACGCGCAATGTCGTGGAGGACGAAGCGCACGTGTTGCTGAAAGGTGCCGCGCTCCGGCCGCCACGGGCGGCCCGTGTCGGGGTCGCACACGCAAAGGACGGCCTCGGAGAGGAGGTCTTCGGCGTCGTGGGGTGACGTCAGCCACGCGGCGTAGCGCATCAACTTCCCGCGCAGGTCAGCGGATTGGAGCTCGAGGAGGGCGCGCTCGGAGGACGGGGCCGTGAAGTCCACGCGGTGCGCGGCCGAGGGTACCACCGAGAGGGCGGACGATGGGATCGCGGACCGAGGGGGTTCGGGCGCGAGGGGAACGCGTCGGGATCGCGGACCGAAGGGGTTCGGGTACGAGGAGAACGCGTTGGGATCGCAGACCGGGCGACCTCGGGTACGAGGGAATCGCGTCCGGATCGCGCACGGGGCGACTTCGGACACGAGGGAATCGCGTCCGGATCGCGGACCGGCCGACTTCGGGTACGAGGGAATCGCGTCCGGATCGAGCACCGGCCGACTTCGATTGCGGGGGACACGCGATCGCGTCGTGCCCGGACGCGCTCGGGCAACGGGAGCACGCGATCGGATCGTGCCCGGACGTGCTCGGGCAACGCGGATACGCGATCGGGTCGGGCGGGGCCGTGAAATTCCCAAGGACCTCCGTGGACTTGGGGAGGAGCGGAAGAATCGACGTCGCCCGCCTCACTTTCTTTGGCGAAAACGCCGGGGAGCCCCCCGAGAAGGGGCACGGATGCGACGCACGGTGCGTCGCAGACGGCACGAGTGAATTGCAAGCGAGGAGACAGGTGTCGCCATGGATACGAACAAGTTGAAGAAAGTCGAGCAACAAGCCGCCGATCAGAAGCTCATCGACGGCCTCACGAAACACGCCACGTTCCTTCCCACGCTGGTCATCGGCAGTACTTCGTACAAGACGGCGGACATCATCGGCACTCTGCAAGCGCGCATCGACGCCCGCAACGCGACCGCATCGTCCAGGGCAACCTGGCAAGCGGCCGTCCAGGCGGAACGCGACCAGCGCGCGAAGACCCAGACCGTCGTCTCGGGCCTTCAGCAGGCGGTGCAGGTGGCCTTCGCCGGCTCGATCGACGCGCTGGCCGATTTCGGGCTCAAGCCGCGCAAGCCGCGCGTCATGACCCCCGAACAGAAGACCGAGGCGGCCGCGAAGGCCAGGGCGACGCGCGAAGCGCGTCACACGATGGGCCCCAAGCAGAAGGCGAAGATCAAGGGCACGGTGTCCACGGACCCCGCGCCCGCGACGCCGCCTTCGACGGGAGGGGCGACGACCGCGCCGAAGGTCACGCCCACCGCGTCGTGAGCGAGAGGAGGAGGGGCGGGTAAGCGGCCCGCTCTTTCCCTCGGGGCTCTCCGGCGTGTGCGATGCACGCCGGAGGGCCCGCGGGCGGTGCCCTTGGTCGGCACGAGGCCGCGCGGCTTCGTCGGCGTCGAGGCCGCACGAACGCGGACTGCCGCCGTCTTGACCCGACGGCGCGCGCGTCTACGCTGAGCAGCGGGCTCACCCGAGCCCTGCTCCTCCGGCCCCCCGGCAAGGCCACTACCGGAGCGAAGAGGACACGGTCCTTCGGGGTTCGTTCACGCACCCACCTTCCCAAAACGTCCGGCGCCGGGGCCTCGGACGGATTCGTTCCGAGAAGGAGTGCGCCATGGCGAACCGACATGCCCACAAGAAGCTCCGCGCCGAGACCCGCGCGCGGATGGCCGCGACCGGCGAGAGCCACCAGAAGGCGCGTGCGCGCGTCGAGCGGCGGCGGGTCTCCGTGAGCACGCCCGGGATGGACCTCGTCGCGTTCTCGTATTTCGGCGTCCCCGCGACGCTCGCGACCCTCGAGATGCAAGGGTTCACGGTGTTCGCCGTCGTTCCCTCGTCTCGGCTGTGGGAACAAGGCCACCTGCGCCCCTTCCCCTTCCCGCTCGTGCGAGCCCTCTCGCGCCCGCGGGGCGTCGCGTGAGCGCGCGCCTCATCGAAGACGTCTCGGATACGGCGCGGTGGGTGGCGTACCACCGGGCCCTCGAGTCCGAGCGACCCGACGCGCTCTTCCGGGACCCGTTCGCGCGACGTCTGGCCGGAGAGCGCGGTCGCCGTATCGCCGAAGAGATGCCGACGTTGCGCTTCTCTCATCCTGGCGCGCGCGGGATGGCCTGGGCGCTGGCCGTCCGCACGAAGGTCATCGACGAACTGATCCTCGAGAGCATCCGGGGCGTCGGGGCCGGCGCGGTGCTGAACCTGGCCGCGGGGCTCGACGCGCGACCGTACCGCCTGGCGCTGCCGCCGTCCCTCGTCTGGGTCGAAGCGGACCGCGCGCCGATCCTGGCCGCGAAGACGGAGGTGCTCGCGAACGCGACGCCCGCGTGCGCCGTCGAACGCGTCGAGGCCGACCTCGCGGACGAGCGAGCGCGGGGCGAGCTCCTCGATCGTGTGGCCGCCCGGCACGAGCGGGTGGTCGTGGTCAGCGAGGGTCTCCTCGTGTACCTCGACGAGCGCCGCGTCGGCTCCCTCGCGGATGCCCTCCACGCGAGGCCTTCGATGCAGCGCTGGATCTTCGACAACATCACGCCCGAAGCCCTCGCGCAGAACATGCGAGTGTGGGGCGCGACGTTGGCGGAGGGGAACGCCGTGTGGAGGTTCGCGCCGGCGAATGGCCTCGATTTCTTTCGCTCGCACGGCTGGTCGCCCGTCGTCACGCGCTCGTGCATCGCGGAGGCGCGCCGCCTCGGTCGATACGAGATGCGGAGCGCGTGGGTCTTGCGGGCGCTGTCGCGGGTGTCGGCGCGATTCAGAGAGCGTATCGAGGGGATGGTGGTTTATGCGGAGATGGGGCGGAGCGCGTGAAACCTATTTTTGGGCGGCTTGTCATCCGCGATCAACCCCACTCGTCCAGGCGCCGAACGCACCGCCGGAGGCTGTCGCTCCTTTCCGTCGCGCGCCGCCAGCTCCAGGAGGAGCTCGCAAATTCCGTTATCCGAGCAACGAATCCCGGCCCCACACGCGCAGTCGTTCCCGGCGCCGGCACCATATCCTCGCGAATTCCACGTGACCGCGATCGTCGCATGAGATTCACGAGAGCCTCCTTCGGGTTGTCCAAGGCCTCCGGATCGTGAGGCACACTCTCGCGAGTGACCTTGAAGTAAGAGACGACACCCTCCACGTCCGCCAGGAGCCATGCCTCGATCGCTCGATGAGCGATACGGAATCGCATACCCTTGCTCGGCTCCGGCAGTCGCGCACGCACGACGATCGCAGCGCAATCCGCTTCCTTGTCCAGATCGCGTACTACGAGCCACGGTCCGAACCGAGCGGCCTTGTTGAAGGCCTTCAGTCTCTCGTTCAAGTAGTCTACTCCGTGCAATCCATGGACCGCGCCGACCGCGAACCCATGGTCCCTGACCAGCCGACTCACCACCGATTCGTCACACGTTCCTTCGACGGCGATCGTAACGGCAAATACTGTCATTGACCGAAGAGCGAGAGCTGCGAAGCGTTGGGGGGCGCCGTACGCGGCAGGACCGCCTCCGCCACGGTGATTCCTGCGGTAAGAAGCGCCTGCACCTCGCGCTTGGAAGACGCGAGCTCAACGACGGTCCCCTCGGCGGATGGCGAAAGCTGAAGAACCTCTTCGCCCGCTATGCCTGGATCATTCAGGAGATCTGCAGAGTGCGTGGTGAGGATCACCTGGCGACCGGACTTCCGTCCTAGCCGAGTGAGCATCTGCGGTACGAAGCGAACAACTGCCGTGTGCAGGGACAGCTCTGGCTCCTCCAACAGCACGGGCGCGGTTCCGTCGAGTAGGACCCACAGAAGGCCGAGCAACCTGAGCGTACCGTCCGAGAACTGTTCCTCGGTCTGCCAACCGGCATTGGGTCGCCAGTGTTCATAGAGACCGCGAAGATGGGGAACACCGCGGACATCTCGCTTGAGCTCCAATTTCTCGAGCTGCGGGACCGCCACCCGGAGAGCCTCCTCGATGCGGCGAAAGCGAGAGTTCCTCGTCTTTTCCGGAACGGAGATCACCTGCTCGAGGAAGTCGCCCCCGAAGGGGTCGCGCTTCTTTCCCACCGAGCGGTCCGGTTCACGAATGAGCTGCGGGACCAGATGAAGGTATCGGACGTTGGTAAGGAAGTCCGCTACCGCGCGGAAGGCCTTGTTCGCGTTCACCTGCTCGAGATGGGTTTGGGTAAGGCGACTGGGATCGCTCCTGTCGTCCCTGTCGGGCCTGTCGAGAAGAACGCCGCGCCGAGGATGGCGAACGACTTCTTGCTCTACCTTCGGCACGCGGTTGTTGTCCTGCGTGAGTGCCAACTTGTATGTCCACTCCCCATCCGGGAGTGCAATGACGACCTCAATCACGACGGCGGAGTAGCGCCGCGCATGGAGAGAGCGGATCTGGGAGACGCTTTGCCGTGCAGTGATGGCACGCTGAAGGCCTCCCTGCGGTTCGGCGACGTCGCGCAGGAAGCGCATGGCATCGAGCAGGTTCGACTTTCCCGAAGCGTTGGGTCCGACGATAAACACGCGCCGACGCAGGGGCACGTCTACCTTCGTGAAGTTCTTCCAGTTCTCGAGATGGATTCGCTTGAACAGAGCCAGAGCACTCTATAGTGGCGCCATCATCACCGCCACACTACCCGCGCGTCGCAGCAGGAGGTGACGGCCCCGCGCCGGAGCCTGGGTCGAGGCGTTTCGACCATTCGGGCGAGCCGACAACGTCCTCCCGGCGACGATCTCGCGCGACGATCCTCGCGCCGCGCGGTAGCCGCGGGCGGCGCCGCGTTCTCTCGGTATGGCGAGGCCACGACTTATCTATCAGCTGCCCGTCGAAGGTCAGTTCGCCATGCAATCCGCCCGAGGCCCCGCGCAGGCCGCGTCGAAGCACGTGTTGCACGCGGGGCCCGACCCCGCGACCGCGTTGCAGTCGGAAGCGCAGTCCACCGCCGCGCACGAGTTGTTGTTCACGAGGTCGATCGCGACAGCCGGCGACATCGCCGTGATGCACGCGCACGTGCAGGACTCCGGCGCGCTCCCCGCGTTGCACGTGCCTTCGCAGTCCGCGGCGACCGCGCAGGTCGCCGTGCCCGCCGGAATCCCGCCGCCGCCTGGGCAATCGACCGGGGCGAGGGCCGTGAACAAGCACATGGCCAGCGCGTTGCAATTGGTCCCGGCGGTCCGGAGGCACGACCTGTACGCGGCGCTCGAGCCGACGCAGTCGCCGCTGCAGGTCGCGGCGACCGTGGTGCCGCACGCGAAGAACGCCGCACATGCCGAGTCGCACAGTGCCAGGTCCGAGGTCCCCGAATCGAGAGTGCCCGCGCCGAGCCCGCCCCCTCCCGTCGGCGGTGACGACCCTCCGCCGCAACCAGCCATGGGAGCGAGCCCCGTTGCAGCGAACGACACGAGGAGCCAGGACGAAAAAAGGCGCATACCCCGACTCATATCACAGCGGGGGCACGTTCTCTTTTCCGCCTTCTTGCCCGCTTGCCCGCGCCGTTCAACGCCCGCGCCCCGGGCCCCCATCCCTCGCGCAGCCCTCGCCCCCCGCGCGGCCCTTTATCGCCCGTAGTGCCGCGTCGCCGCTTCGCCGGCCAGCGCCGGCATGCGCTCGGCGAAGGCGTCGTCCGGATAGCAGTATCCCCACTCCTCGCCCGGTTCGAACGAACGAATCACGGGGTGCGCGGTTGCGTGATTGTGCTTGGTCGCGTGGCGGTTCGGCGAGTCGTCGCAACAGCCGACGTGCCCGCACGTCAAGCAGAGGCGAAGGTGGACCCAGGAGCTCCCGCTCGCCAGGCACTCGGTGCAACCGTGGTCGCTCGGGACGACGGGGTGGTGGCGGTGCTCGGCGGCGGTGATGTGTGTGCACGTGGAGGGCATGGGCGCGACTATGACGCAGCGCTGCGCCGAAGTGAACCGCTCCCCGGTGAGGCCGGTTTTCGGGGCGGTCCGCGCGCGCTCTTGTATGGAGGCGCGCGCGCGGCGGCACGGCCGTTGCGAAGAAGGCATTCGATGGCACATGGCAAGGTCAACCGGCCCTCGCGCATTCATCGAGAAACGTCGCGCTTCAAGAGAGAGGCGCGGGCACTCGGCGCACGCGTTCGGGCTTTGCGGCACGCCGCCGGGTGGACCCTCGCGCAGACCGCAGAGCGTTGCGACCTCGATTGGAAGCACCTTCAGAAGGTCGAGGCCGGCACGCTGAACTTCACGTTCGTGACGCTCGTGCGATTGGCCGTCGGGTTCCGCAAGTCGGTGTCGACGTTCTTCCGCCCCCGGCGGACCAAGCGGGAGCGTGAAGGGGCGACCTTTCCGGCGATGACGACGGCGCCCAAGCCGAGCGCAGCGCGTTGACGCGACGCTTCGAGCGAACGGGCTCGACTGTGTCTTGGGCGGGAGCTCCGCGGGAATATTTGATGGTCGAACTTGGTACTCCGTCGCGGACGCGGTAGACCTCTCATGTGAGGTGTTCGGTTCGAGGGACCGACGAAGCGACGTTGAAGTTCAAGCCAATCCTCGTCGTCGACGACCACGACGATTCGCGAGAGCTCATCGCGACGTTTCTCTCCCAAGAGGGGTATCCCGTGCTCCAGGCCGCGAACGGCAAGGAGGCGCTCGACTTGCTCTTGGCGGATGGCCAAGAGGCGCCGTGTCTCGTCGTGCTCGACCTCGATATGCCGGTGATGTCGGGTTTGGAGTTTCTGGCGCTCGCGCGAAGCCTCGAACGAATCTCGACGATCCCCGTGGTGGTCACTTCCGGCAGCCGCGACCACCTGGAGACCCTCCGGCTGGAGGGGGTCGTGGCGTCCGTGCCCAAACCGGTCAACCTTGCCACGCTGCTCTCGATCACGAAGGAGGCCTCGGTAGGGGCGACGCCTCCTCCCGGGCAGCGGACGCAAGGAACGTGACCCCGCGGCCGGCCGACAGCGGTCGAAATCCGAACCGCTCGGCGGCCCACCCGAAGAGGCCGCGCGGCCACAAGGCGGCGACGGCCACGGCGACCGCCCCGAGGACGACGAGGTAAAACGCGCCGTACGCCGCCATGGTCTGCTGCATGGCGAAGAAGACGACGGCGCCGAGGACGGGACCCTCGAGCGACCCGAGACCGCCGATGAGGACGATGAAGATCATGTAGGCCGACCACTGGACGCTGAAGATCGCGTCCGGATGGACGCTCAGCTGGCTGACGACGAGGACACCGCCGGCCGCTCCCGCGCCCGCCGCCGAGACGAGGTAGACGGCGCGCTTGGCGCGAACGACGTGCACGCCGAGGCTTCGAGCCGCGATCTCGTCGTCGCGGATGGCCATGAGCGAGAGGCCGAGCCGAGAGCGCAGAAGCACATGGCCCGACGCGAGCGAGAGGGCGGCGACGCCGAGGGCGATCCAGTACGTGATGGCTTGGCGAAGGACGGGGTCGAACCCGGCGAGCGTGGTGAGGGAACGCCCGCTGCCGCCGCCGAGCGCGTCGTCGCGGACGACCACGAGGCGATAGAGATCGGCGATGACCCACGTGCCGACGGCGAAGTAGTCGCCGCGCAGTCGAAAGGCGAGCCACGACGTGGGAAGGGCGAAGAGGGCGGCGGCCACCGCGGCGAGCGCGACGCCGAGGAACGGGTGGACGCCCCAGTCGCTCAGCTGGACGAGCGCGTACGCGCCGAGGCCGACGTACGCTTGCTGGCCGATCGAGACGAGCCCCGCGTAGCCCGCGAGGAGGTTCCACGCGGTCGACATGGTCAGCAGCACGAAGAACGTGACGAGCGGCCCCGTCGCCGCGGCGGTGACGAAGAACGGCAGCTGCGCGAGGATCGCGACGACCACGACGAAGCCCGCGGCCGTGGCGATCTCGCGCGGGCCCGTCCGTCGCACGCGCGCGGCGGAGGGCTCGTCGGCGGAGACCTCCGGGGCGGCGCTCACGTCACCCGGCCCGCGATGAGGCCCTTCGGTCGGAAGGCGAGGACGGCGAGGAAGATCGCATGGCCGAAGATGAGGGTGAAGGCTGGGTCCACCTGGGCGCCGAGCGTCTGCGCGAGGCCGAGCACGATGCCGCCCAGGAGCGTTCCCCAAAGCGAGCCGAGTCCGCCGATGACGACGGCCTCGAAGGCGAAGAGGAGGCGGGCCGGGCCCGCGGCGGGGCTGAACGACGAGCGCATGGCGAAGAGCAGGCCGGCGAGGGCCACGGTGGCGAAGGCGATGGCGGTGGCGACGCCGTAGACGTGCCGGCTGTCGGCGCCGGTCAGCTCGGCGGCCTCGGGGTCGTCGGCGCAGGCGCGCATCATGCGGCCGAGGCCCGTGCGGGTGAGAAACAGGCCGAGCGCGGCGAGGACGAGGGCGGCGAGGACGAAGGAGAAGAGCGAGAGGTACGCCACCGAGACCTGGCCGGTGATGCGCAGCGACGCGGAGGCGAGGCGGCCGACGTCGAGCGAGTGGCTGTCGGCGGAGTAGTGCTCGAGGAGCAGGTTCTGGATGATGATGGAGACGCCGAAGGTCGCGAGGACGGGGGAGAATGGGCTCGCCGTGAGGATACGAAAGAAGAGGACACGCTGCATGGCGTAGCCGAGCAGGGCCATGGCGGGCACGACGACGAGGACGGCCCAGAGGGGCGTCATCCCCGCGACCGAGGTGCACGAGAGGGCGAGGAACGCGGCGAGGATGCCGAGGTCGCCGTGGGCGAGGTTGATGATGCGCATCACGCCGAACATGACGGAGAGGCCGCAAGCGAAGAGCGCGTAGAGGCCGCCGAGCAAGATGCCTTGAACGACGGCGTTGACCCAGGTCATCTCGGGCCTCGTTCGGAGCGTTCTCCCGATCCGCGCTCGTCGGCTCCTGCGGTGTGATGGATACCGAAGTAGGCGGCCTCGATGGCGGCGGCGGAGAGCGCGACGGGCGGACCTTCGAGCGAGACGCGGCCCTCGAGCAAGCAGACGACGTAGTCGGCGGCGCGCAGAGCCTGCGAGACGTCTTGCTCGACGAGCAGGAGGCTCGTCCCCTCGGAGAGGATGCGCGGCAAGAGATCGTACAGCTTGCGGACGACGACGGGCGCGAGGCCGAGGGAGACTTCGTCGAGCAGGAGCAGGCGCGGGTTCGAGAGCAGGCCCCGCGCGATGGCGACGGCTTGCTGCTCGCCGCCCGAGAGCTTGGTGGCGAGCTGCCGGCGGCGGTCCTTCATCCACGGAAAGAGCTCGAAGATGCGTTCGAGCGACCAGGGCCCGGGGCGTCCGAGGTAGGCGCCGGTCCGGAGGTTGTCTTCGAGGGAGAGCGACGGAAAGAGGCGCCTGCCTTCGAGCACGAGGGAGAGGCCGCGCGCGACCCGCCGGTGGGCGGGTTGGCCGAGGAGGCTCTCGCCGTCGAACACGATGCTGCCGCCGGCGGGGGTGAGCAGGCCCGCGATGGCGCCGAGCAAGGTGGATTTGCCGGCTCCATTGGCGCCGATGACGGCGACGACGGAGCCCGCGTCGACCCGCAGGCTCACGTCGGTGATGGCCTGGAGCTGCCCGTGGCGCACGGTCAGGTGGGACACGTCGAGGAGAGGGCTCATCGGGCGCCGGCCGCAGCTGCTGTCATCCCGAGCGAAGCGAAGGACCCCATTGGCGCCGCCGCCCGTCAGGATGACAGGGATCCGAGATAGACGCCCTTCACCGTGTCGCTCGCGAGGACCTCGCCCGGGTTGCCGTCGGCGACGACGCGGCCGTCGGCCAGGCACAAGAGGCGGTCGACGGTGCTCGTCAGCGCCCGGACCACGTGCTCGATCCACACGACGGTGATGCCACCCGCGCGGATGCCGCGCACGATCTCGACGAGCACGGCGACCTCGGCGTCGGTGAGCCCCCCCGCGACCTCGTCGAGGAGAAGGAGGCGCGGGCGCGTCGCGAGGGCGCGGGCCACCTCGAGGCGTTTGCGCTGAAGGAGGGTGAGCGACGACGCCGGCTGGTTCGCGAAGCGCAGGAGCCCCGTCCGCACGAGCGTCGAGAGCGCGAGCTCGGAGGCGGCGGGGCCGCGGAGGGCGGCGCCCTGTTCGGCGGCGAGGAGGACGTTCTCGAAGGTGGTCATGCCCGCGAAGGGCCGAGGGATCTGGTAAGTCCGCCCGACGCCCAGACGGCAGCGGGCCGCGGGATCGAGCGCGGTGACGTCGGCGCCGTCGAAGAGGACGCGGCCCGAATCGGGCGCGAGGTCGCCGGAGATGAGCCCAAAGAGGCTGCTCTTTCCGGCGCCGTTCGGGCCCACGATGCCGACGGCCTGGCCGGCGCCGACCTCCAGCGTGATGCCGGCGGCGACGGTGACCCGGCCGAAGCGCTTGCCCACGCCGTCGAGGCGCAGCAGCGCGCCGCCGGCGCTCATGAAAAGGTCGGTTGGAGATCGCCGCTCAGAGGCACTGCCGGGTATCCGCTGTTGTCGACGATGTAGATGTCCCACGGGAACGACTTGCCCTTGCGCCACTGGCCGCCGACGATCTTCTGCATGGCGATGCCCGGCTGCGGGCCCGCGGTGAAGTCGAGCGGCCCGCTCATGCCCTCGTACTTGAGGGTCTTCAAGGCGTGGGCGACGGCCGCCCGGTCGTGGGGATCGGCGGCGGCGGCGAGGCCCTTCGCGGCGATCTCGAAGAGCGAATAGATGGAGCCGAGGGCCTGCGTCCATTGCTTGCCCGTCTCGGCGGTGAAGGCGCTCGCGAGGTCGCCGGCGGACTGGCCGCTGAGCGAGGACTTGTAGGGGTGACCGGGGCTCCACCAGATGTCGGTGGCGATGTTGTTCGAGAGCTCACCGAGGGCCTCGGCCTCGCTCGGGAAGAGCATGACCTTCGCGACGGTCGCGAGCTTGGGGCGATAACCCTGCTGCGCGGCCTGCTTCCAGAACGTGTTGAAGTCGGGCGGGATGGGCGTGCACGTGAAGAGCTGCGCGCCGGCGTTCTTGAAGGTGCTGATCTGCGCGCTGTAGTCGGCCGTGCCGTTCTCGTATCCGGTCGGCGCGATGGGGACGTACGACGCCTTGGCCATGGCCGGAGGGAAGCCGCGACGGAAGGCGTTCGCGTCGACGTCGTTCGGCCAGAGGCAGGCGACGTTCTTGTTCGACACGTGCATCCGATTCCACATCGAGATGAAGCAGTCGGTGAACGCCTCCATGCCGAAGAAGAACATGGTCGAATACTGGAACGACTCCCCCGGCTTTTTCCCCCGCCCGAAGAACCACGCCTCCCAGGGCACGATGGTCGTGACGTTGGGCATCCCGTTGGCTTCGCACTGATCGGAGACGGGGTTGGTGGTGTCGGGCGTGGACGACGCGAGGACGAGGTCGACCTTGTCGGCGTTGATGAGATCGCGCGCGACGTCGGCGGCGCGGTTCGGGTTCGACTGGCTGTCCTTGACGATGATCTCGACGGTGCGCGTCTTTCCGCCGGAGGTGATGCCTTTGGAGAGCGCCTGGTTCACCTGCTTGACGACGAAGTTGTCGGCGAGGGCGAAGCTCGCGAGCGCGCCCGTCTGCGGGCTGATGTAACCGATCTTGACGACGTCGGAGCCTCCTCCGCCCGAGGAGGACTTGAGGGAGCGGCACGCTTCGATGAGAGGACCGCCACCGAGGGCGACGGCGCCGAGGCCCATGCCCGTGAGCACGTCGCGACGGCCGATGGCATTCACCCGCGTTTTGCCCTGTTTCATGGGGCCTCCACCTGTTCGGAGAACAACGGCGACGGGTGCAGCATACCCGCGGATCGAGCGCGTCTACGTCGATCGCCGGCGCGCCGCGCGGGATTCTCCCACCTCGGCAATATCCAGCGAGCGCGAGAGACTCGGGCGGGATGGCCGTGGATTTTTCTGCGCGGGGCCTCCCGGGAACTCCTTGGTGAGCCCTCGTGCGCATGCGATCGTCGTCGCCGCGCTCGCGCCGGCCGCGAGCCACGAGGAATCGCTCCCATGAAGAAGACCCCCACCCGGCGCAAAGCGCCGCCGTACGAACTCTACTACTGGCCGGGTATCCCCGGGCGCGGCGAGTTCGTCCGGCTCGCGCTCGAAGAAGCGGGCGCGCCGTACCTCGAGATGGCGCGGCTGCCGCGGTCGCGCGGGGGCGGGGTGGCCGCGATGATGAAGGCGATGCGCGGGGCGGGGCCGCTCGAGCCGTTCGCGCCGCCGTTCCTCAGGGCGGGCAAGCTGTGGATCGCCCAGACCGCCAACATCTTGCTCTTCCTCGGTCCCCGGCATGGCCTGCTCCCGCGCGACGAGGCGAGCGCCTTCAAGGCCAATCAAATCCAGCTGACCATCGCGGACCTCGTGGCCGAGGCGCACGACACGCACCACCCGGTCGCGACCGGCCTCTATTACGAAGACCAGAAGCCGGAGGCGAAGAAGAGCTCCGCCAGCTTCGCCAAAGAGCGCATTCCGAAGTTTCTCTCCTGGATGGAGCGGGTGCTCGCGGCGAGCGGCGGGAAGGGCTTGATGGGGCGGAGGGTGTCGTACGTGGACCTGTCGGCGTTCCACGTGCTGGCGGGCCTCGACTACGCGTTCCCGAAGGCGATGCGGCGGGTGAGCAAGAGCATCCCGCTCCTCCGGGCGCTCGGGGCGCGCGTCGCCGAGCGACCGCGGATCGCGGCGTATCTCGTGTCCGAGCGGAGGGTGGCCTTCAACGAAGACGGGATCTTCCGGCGCTATCCGGAGCTCGACGCTTAAGGGCCCAGGGGCGCCTCTCGATCGCATCGACGAGCGGCCGAGAAGACGGCGCGGAGCCCCCCTTCGCGGGCGCGGCGGGCGGCGGAGCGTCGCCTCGGAGTCCCGATGGGGATGCGAATTCCCTTGGATGGGGCGCCATGCGTCTGTTATGCGAGACACATTCGTCGCCACCCTTCGTTCGACGCCATGGAACGCATGAGACATTCGTTTTTGCCCTTCGCAGCCGTCGCTCTCCTTGCCAGCACGCCCCTTCAGGCACGCGCCCAAGCTCCGACGCCACCCGCGTCTGCGTCGTCGCCTCCAGTTGAACAGACACCGCCCGCTTCGCCGCCGGCCCCCCCGGCACCGCCCGCGCCGACGTCCGCGGACGCTCCTCCGCCTCCGCCTCCGCTGGAGGCGCCTGCACCCACGACTTCACCCGACGTCTCGCCGAACGAGCCTTCGTCCGCCGCGGGGCTTCCGGCCGCGCCCGAGTCGGCCCCGGCGGTGCTGGTTCCGAACCCACTGCCCTCGCCCTCGACCCCGGGTGAAGGCGTCCGCGAGCTCCGCGCCACGCCGACCGCGAAGGGGGGCCCGGGTGACCCGGCCTCGATGGCCGCCGGGCCGGGAGGGTTCGCGCTCTCCTCTCCCGACAAGCGATGGCAGATCCGCTTCCGCGCCCTCGTGCAGGCCGACGGGCGCTTCTGGTTCGACGACGTGCAGAGGCCGCAGATCGACACGTTCCTCTTGCGGCGCGTGCAGCCCGTCCTCGAGGGGAGCCTTCCGTATGGAATCTCCTTTCTCCTGTATCCCGACTTCGGGGGCGGGACGACGATCCTTCAGGACGCGTATCTCGGCGTCGAGCTCGCGCCCTGGCTCAAGCTTCGATTCGGCAAATACCGCCCGCCGTTCGGCCTCGAGCGCTTGCAGCCGACGGCCAACCTGTCCTTCGTCGAGTTCGGCCTGCCGACCTTGCTCACGCCGAATCGAGACGTCGGCGCGATGGCCTACGGGGACCTGTTCAAGGGCATCGTCGGGTACGCGGCGGGTGTCTTCAACGGCGTCCCGGACAACGGGAGCGGAGACCTCGACAACGACAGCGAAAAGGAGTTTGCCGGCAGGGTCTACTTTCGGCCCTTCTTGCCGATTCCGCACGAGGTCCTCGGGCGCCTCTTCGTGGGCGTCGCGACGACGTTCGGGAGGGTCTACGGCAGCCCGGCGAACACGGCGCTGACGAACCCGGCGTCGACGCCCGCGTACAAGACGCCCGGCCAGAGCACCGACTTTTCGTACATCTCGGCGGCGACGGGCGTGACGCCCGACAACTCGAACACGGTCGTCGCGAACGGACCCCACAACCGGTACGGCGTGTTCCTCTACGAGGCGCTCGGTCCGTTGGGGCTCCTCGGCGAGTACTACGAATCGGATCAGGAGGTCGGCCGCTCGGGCTTCCCCAACACGCGGGTACACAACCGCGCGTACCAAGCGCAGGCGACGTTCGTGCTCTTCGGGGCGGAAGCTTCGTACGACTTCGTCCACGTGAAGACCCCCGTGGAGCCTGCCGCCGGGCACGTCGGCGCGCTGGAGCTCGCGGCGAGGGTGGGGCACCTCGACATCGATTCGGACGTGTTCCCGAACTTCGCGTCCCCCACCGGCTCGGTGCGGGGGGCGACCGAGGTGACGCTCGGCGCGAACTGGTATTGGAGTGACAACGCGAAGTTCGTGATCAACTGGGATCACACCGAGTTTCAGGGCGGAGCGAAGACGCCGGCCGAGCTCGCGATACACAACCGCGAGGCCGAGAACATCCTCCTGCTTCGCGCCCAGGTCGTTTACTAGCGAAGTGACGGCGGCGGGCGCTTGCGGCGCGGCCTCCCCGTGGTATTTTGCATGGCGTTGGGTGCGCAGGGGCGCCCTCCCCGCCGGAAAGAAGCCTTCACCCTGCGCTCGTGACCTGGACGACGGGTCTCGTGGCGACGTTCTCAATCCTCGGGCCGAGGGAGCGGGTAGTGGCCGATTCGAGGGGAAAGGCGCACGCACCATGGACCCTGTTCGCGAGCTGAAGATTCGGGCGGAGATCCTCCACAAGGGCATCGCGGCGGGAGACGCGCGCGCCATCGGCCGCTTGCGAGCGCTCCCGGAGCACGCCCGCACATCGCCCGAAGAGCTCACCGCGCGGGCTCGGGAGGTCCAACGCAAGCACTGTCTGGCCGTGATGGCGCGCGAGTGCGGCTTCGCGGATTGGGCGCACGCGCGACGGGTGCTCGAGGGCGACCTCGTCGAGCCCGACCTGGGCACCCTCCTCTACGGCAGAGAGCCGGGATCGAGCGGCACGCTCCACTCCTGGTTCTCGTCGTACCAAGACGCGTTTGCCGCCTTCGACGGCGTGCGTACCGGCGGCGGGCGGCCCTACCTTCTCGGCTACAAGCGCCACTTCTTCCTTGCCGACCCGTTGTTCATCGAGTCGCTGGGCCTGGCTCCCGAGGATCCGGACTGGCAGGCGATCGCGTGGAACTGGGTTCGACCGGCCGATCGCGCGGCGAGGGCGCGCCTCTTTCACAAGCGGCTCGCGTCGGGGATCCGATGAGCCCCACGCCTTCCGGACCGGACGCGCCGGCGGTGCCGCCCGAGATCATGGCCGCGCTTCGCGAGGGGTTCGACGGCCGCCTCATCGAAGGTCTCGCCCCTCTCGGCGGAGGCCTCTCGCGATCGCCGATCTTCACTTTCTCGGTGGACGGCGCGGACTACGTGGTCAGAAAGAGCGACCCGGAGCGGACACCGCACGCGATCGGCTGCACGCGGATCGCATCGGCGCGCGGGATCGCGCCGCGGCTCGTCCACGCCGTCGAGCGCACGGGGGTGTCCATTTCGGAGCGGGTCGCGGGGACGCAACTCGCCGGGACGGGCGGCGACCCCCGGATCCCCGCGCGGGTCGCGATCACGTTGCGCCGTCTCCACGACGGCCCCGCGTTTCCCGTTCGAGAAACCGGGGTGGAGCTCCTGCGGACGATCGACCAAGGGTGCGCGGCGGCGGGTCGGTCGCTGCCCGCGGATCTGTTCCGCGCGGTCGAGGACGCCTTCGCGTGCACGCAGGCGTACGTCCACGCGGCGCCGTGCCACAGGGATCTCAACCCGAACAACATCCTTCTCACGCCCGACCGCGTGGTCTTCATCGATTGGGACACCGCGGCGGCGGGAGACCCGTTCCTCGATGTGGCGCAGCTCGGCGTCTTCGCGTTCCCGTCGCCGGAGCAGCGCGAAGCGTTCCTCTCGGCTTACCTCGGCCGCGCGGCGACGGACGAAGAGCAGGCCCGCGCGATCGTCGCGCGCGTGATGGCGCTCGCGTTCTATGCGGCCGCGTTCGAACGGGTGACCGCGCTGACGGGCGGACGGCCTCACGCGGAAGGGATGCCGCTCGGCCAGCTCTTTGCGACGCTGGCAACGTCCCGCGAGCGGACGGATCCGGCGCTCATCGCGGCCTCGCTCTTGCTCGAGGTACGGCGCGAACGGTCGTCGACCGCCTTTGCCGGCGCGCGTGCCCGCCTCTCGGCGGCTTCGGCCGACTGAGATCCTCGCCGTGGAAGCGAGACCAGCGTACGCATCCGTGCGTCACCGCGGCGCCGCGCCCTAGGTCCCGGGAATTGGCCGCTACAGCGTCGGTGCGAATCGAACAACACCAGCGGCAACCGTCGCCGGCGTCCGCCTTTCCGCTTGCGTGATCGGCGCCTTGGGAGCAACCACTCATAATGCGGGAGTCGCCCATGTCCTTGTCTTCCAAATCATTCTTGCGCGGGGCTCTGGCGAGCGGAGCCTGTCTCGGGTTGTACGTCCTCTCCGCCGGCTGTAGCGGCACGGCGGATACGCCGGTCTTTTCCGACGCGGGCAGCCCGGCGCCGGGGACCAGCACCACAAGCTCCTCCTCTTCTTCGTCCGGCTCTTCTTCCGGCTCCAGCGGGTCGGGGCCCGCGGGGTCTTCGAGCAGCGGCGGCGGGAACGGTGGAAGCGACGACGCATCCACGGGCACCGGGACGGGCAGCTCCTCGGGCGGACCGAGCAGCAGCTCCTCGAGCGGGTCGAGCAGCGGTTCGTCGAGCGGCGGCACGACCGGCGGGATGGACGCCTCGGTCCGGGACAGCGGCCGGGCCGCTCGGGACGCCACGGCCGACGTGGTCGTCGTCGACACCGGCGCCGCCGTCGGCGACGGGAGCGACGCCCTTGCGGCCGCCCGCGCGCAGTGCGTGGCGATCATCAACGCAGACCGCGCTACCTTGAATCCTCCGTCTCCGCCGCTCACCGAGGGGACGATGACGCAGGAGATGTGCGTGGACGGGCAAGCCATGGCCGACTTCACGGCCAACACGGCGCACTTCGCCTTCGGACAGTGCAAGGAGAGCGCGCAGGACGAGTGCCCGGGGTGGCCCGGCCCGCCGAGCTCCATCATGACCAACTGCCTCGCGCAGATGTGGGCCGAGGGGCCGCCGCCCGCGGGCCAGGACAACCACTGGCTGAACATGTCGAACGCGCGGTACACGCACGTGGCCTGCGGCTTCTTCCAGACGCCGACCGGAACGTGGTGGGCGACCCAAGACTTCTTCTGAGAGCCGGCGCCCCGAACGGGCGCGGATGTGCGGCCCGCGTCGACATCGCGGGAATATGCGGGCGCGACCTGTGTTTTCTGCGGCGGAAGTCGCGGTTGACAGGACCATGCCCATCGCTACGATGCGCCCCCGCTTCCCTCCCCCGGTGAGGCGTGGTTGCTTGTGGGAGAAGACTCGTCGGGGGCAGCAGTTCGTGGCTGTCGGCACGTTTTCAGGGTCGCGTTGCATGGTAGGTAGGCGGCGCCCCGCGTGTCGGGTACGCGGCCCTGCGCTCCCGACCACGCGACCCTGCCCGGAGCACTTCGAATGTCCAACGATGTGATGATCTACGCGAACGACCTCTCGAAGAGCTTCGGGTCGTTCAAAGCGCTCGACCAGATCAACTTCGAGGTCCGTCGCGGCGAAATCGTCGGTTTTCTCGGCCCGAACGGGGCCGGCAAATCGACGACGATGCGCATCCTCACCTGCTTCATCTCGCCTACGGGCGGGGTCGCGCGGGTCAACGGCCACGACGTCTTCGACGAGCCGTTGCAGGTGCGCGAGTCGCTCGGCTACCTGCCGCAGCGCGCGCCGCTCTACCTCGAGATGAGCGTGCTCGAGTACCTGCGGTTCGCAGCCGACCTCCGGCACCTCGACGACAGCGTCTTTCGCAAGCGCGCGAAGAGCGTGGTCGAGGTCTGCGGGCTCGCGCAGGTGCTGGGCAAGGAGATACGGCACCTGTCGCACGGCTACCGCCAGCGCGTCGGCCTCGCCCAGGCGCTCATCCACGACCCGCCGATCCTCATCCTCGACGAGCCGACGAGCGACCTCGACCCGAACGAGAAGGCCGAGTTTCTCGATTATCTGAAGCAAATCGGGCAGGAGCGGACGGTCCTCCTCTCGACGCACAACCTCGCCGAGGTCGAGGCGTCGTGCGGGCGCGCCATCATCGTGTCACGCGGTCGCATCGTGGCCGACGGGCCGCTCGACGAGATCCGCGCGAAGAGCGGGCGGGTACGTTACGTCGTCTCGGTGCAAGAGGCGGTGGACGGCGCGGCCTACCGCGGCCGCGGGACGCCCCCGAAGAAAGCCGAAGTCGAAGAAGCACTCGGCAAGGTGCCGGGGGTGAAGCGGGTCGGCGAGATCCGCACCGACGAGCGCGCGCACGCGTACGAGCTCGTGAGCGAACAAGAGGTCGACCTCCGGCCCGAGGTGTTCAAGCTCATCGTCGATCGCGGCTGGGTGCTGCTCGAGCTCCATCGCGACTCGCAGACGCTCGAGGACGTGTTCCGCAGCCTCACCATCGGCGACGAGCGCAGGAACCGTCAGCTCGGCGCCTCGGCGGACGGACCCGCCGACGAGGAAGACGATGACGACGACGAGGAGGGCGACGACGAGGAAGCGGCGGCCGCCCCGTCGGGACACGACGAGAAAGTCGCGAAAGACGACCGGAGCTGAGACATGCGAAATATCCTGATCATCGCGCGCCGCGACCTGCGCGCCCAGTTCAACTCCCCCGTCGCGTACGTGGTCGTCGGCGGCGCCCTGCTGCTCATCGGCGTCATGTTCTTCATGATCCCGCGGATGGCCGGCGGCTTCTTCGTCAGCTTCTGGGACGTCGATCGTGCCTCGATGGATCAGCTCTTCGAGTACCTGCCGCTCGTCCTCTCGCTCTTCGTCATCCCCGCGGTGACCATGCGAACGCTCGCGGCGGAGAAGGGCTCGGGCACCCTCGAGCTTCTCATCACGATGCCGGTGCGCGACAGCGAGGTCATTCTCGGCAAGTACATCGCGGCCTGCGCGACGGTGTGCATCCTGCTCGCGGGGACCCTCCTCTACCCGATCGCGATGTTCACCTGGCCGTGGCACCTCGGCTCGCTCGATTGGGGCCCGGTGTGGTCGGGCTACCTCGGGTGCGCGCTCTTCTCGTTGGCCGGGGTCGCGCTCGGAATGATGCTCTCCAGCGTGACCGAGAGCGACGTCATCGCGTTCTTCATGACGTCGGGCGTGCTCTGCGTGCTCTACGCCGTCGGCTGGATGGTGTCGGTGCTCCCCGGAGGGCTCGGCGACGCCATCGGCTTCGTGTCCTTCCAGACGCGGTACCAAGCCTTCGCGCGCGGCCTCATCGACACCCGCGCCGTCATCTACTTCCTGTCGGTCGCCATCGTGTGCTTGCTGGTGAGCTTCCGCTCGCTGGAGAGCCGCAAGTGGTCGTGAGCGGGCGCCTTCGCACGCTCACGCCGGCTCCCCGCGCAAACCATCGTTTCTGAGAGACTCGAGAGATTCCATGGAGAAGCGAAAGAAGTCCTCCCTCGAAAGCGGCGTCCTCATCCTCATCGTCGCCGCGATCCTCGTCGCGGTGAACGCTCTGTCCGCGCTGGGTGTGTACAGCCGGAAGGACGTGACCAAGGCGGAGAAGTACACGCTGTCGAAGGGCAGCGGGAACCTCCTCCGGTCGATGAAGCAGGAGCTCGTCGTGGAGGCCTACGTCACGAAGGGCCTGCCCAAGCTCGACGCCTTCGTGCGCGACCTTCGCGATCTGCTCCAGGAGTACAAGAACGCCGGCGCCGGCAAGTTCGATTACACGATCATCGAGCCCAAGGACGAGGACACGAAGAAGAAGGCGAAGGACGCGGGGCTCATCGAGCAGCCCTTCGGCGAGGCCAGCGACAACGACGAGAAGGCGGCCGTCACGCAGGGCTTCATGGGCCTCATCTTGAAGTACGGCGAGCAGCAGGACGTCATCAAGTTCCTCCCGCCCGACCGCACCGACGGCCTCGAGTTCTGGGTCAGCAACAAGATCCGCGAGCTCCGCGACAAGGGCGACGACATCCACCACAAGTTGGGCGTCCTCACGGGGCACGACGAGCTGAAGCTCACCGAGGACAACCTCACGCCCCACAACATGGGCAAGTACGCGATCCAGGGGATCATCACGCAGAACTTCCCCTTCTACAGCTTCCAGGACGTGGACCTGAAGGGCGGGGACAGCGAGATCCCCGACGAGCTCGACGGACTCATCGTCACGCAGCCGGGCAAGGACCTCACCGAGAAGGAGCTCCGGCGCATCGACCAGTTCGTGATGAAGGGCAAGTCGCTCGCGATCATGGCGAGCGCGGTCAACGTGAAGGCGAGCGACGCGACGATGACCGCGACGCTCAGCACCCACGGGCTCGACAAGCTGCTCGAGGGCTACGGCGTCACGATGAACAAGGACGCCATCCTCGACCGCATGCGCGGCGTGCAGATCGTGGTCCCGACGTCGGGGGGCATGGCTCGCATCGACATGCCGCAGATCCTCGAAGTGCAGGACGACCCGCGCCTCACGGGCAAGGAGCAACTCATCGACACGAGCTTCCCCTGCCTCTTCCGCGTGACCGACGTCGCGCTGCCGTTCCCCTCGAGCCTGACCCTCAAGCCGGAGGTGCAGCCGAGCGCGAAGATACACGTGGTGCTCCGGTCGTCGCCGTTCGCGGCGCACCTCACGGGCGACACGGTGGACCTCAAGCCGCTCCAGAAGTGGGGGCCGAAGCTCAAAGGCCTGCAGCAGGAGCAGTTCGCGGTCGGCGCGGCGGTCGAAGGGACCATCAAGAGCGCGTTCCCGTCCGGCGACAAGATGGGCGTCGACGCGCCGGCGGAGAGCACGCACGCGTCCCGGATCTTCATCATGGCCTCGTCGCAGTTCTTGACGAACCCGCTGGCGCGCGCGGGCAACGGCCCGGACATGGGCCAATACGGCAACATGATGCCGAACCTCGGCGGCGACGAGCAGCTGCTCATGCTCGCCGGGCCCTACGCGCAGCAGTTCGTGACGGGGACCATCCTCGTCTTCAAGAACACGCTCGACTGGCTCATCGGCGACACCGACCTCTTGGCCGTGAGCGCGAAGCTCCTCAGCGATCCGAACCTGGTCTACGCCGATGCTTCGCACATGAAGATCACGCCCGACATGACCGACGAGCAGATCCGAAAGCAGGACGAGGAGCTCAAGGCCGCGCACAAGGACCAGCAGCGCGACATCGAGCTTTTCCTCATCCTCGGCATTCCCGTGCTGCTCGCGGCGTACGGCATCGGACGCTGGCGTTACCGGCTCGCTGCGCGCGCCCACGTTTCGCTGGCCTGAGCCGCCCGGATCTCCACCCGGGTCCACCCCGAATCTGCCCAAATCACCACGGATAGACTCATGTCTCGCGACAAGCTCATCATCGCCGGTGTGGCGGTCCTCGCCGTGCTCGGCGTCCTCGTTTACAAGCAATCCAAGCGCGACGAGTCCCTCGGCGCGCCCACGGCGACCGTGAAGGACTTTCCGACGGTCAGCGCGCCGGAAGACATCGACAAGCTGAGCATCACGAACGGCGACAAGCCGGCGATGGTCTTCGAGCGGGTGGCGGACACGAAGGGGCCCGTCGTCGACGGCGGCAGCGACACCAAGTGGGTGATGACCAAGCCGCTCCACTCCGAAGTCACGCAGCAGGCCATGAAGGACTTGCTCGCGAACCTGAAGGACCTGAAGGTCGAGTCCTCGATCAACCTTAAGCTCGACGACGACGTCCGCAAAGAGAAGCAGCTCGACGCGGCGCATGCGCTCCACCTCGTGGCGTGGAAAGGCGGCGACAAGCGCGTCGACGAGCTCTTCGGAAAGAGCGGCGCGGCGGGTGAGCTCATCGTCTTGACCGACCAACCCGACAAGGTCTGGGCGGCGAAGGGCTACTCGTCGTACCTCTACGCGAAGGAGCCGAAGGACTTCCGCTTCAAGGAGATGCTCCGGTTCGACGACGCGAACGTCACGCAGGTGTCGATCGTGAACGAGCACGGCACGATGTCGTTCACGAAGGGCGACACCTGGGCGGGGACCTTCGACAAGAAGCCGATCGCGCGGTTCGACCCCGAGAAGATCAAGGACATGGTTCGCGCGTACAAGATGCTGAACGCCGAGGACTTCGGCGACGGCAAGACGCTCGAAGAGACTGGGCTCGACAAGCCCCTGGCCACGGTGACCATTCAGCTCAAGGACGACGCCGGCAAGTACGAGCTGACGATCGGCAAGATCTCCACGGGCACGAACCACTGGGCAAAGCGCGGCGGGGACGACGCCATCTACCAGGTGACGAACTACATCTCCGAGTGGGCGCTGTCCGACCAGACGAAGTACCAGCAGTCCGCCGACGCCGGCGCCCCCCGCGATCTGACCGCGAAGAAGATGGACCTGCCGAAGAAGAAGTAGGCGGCGCGCCCGGAGGACGACGCGTCAGGGGCGCTGGAGTTCCCTCGCCACGACGTCGAGCGGCGCTTCGCCCAGCGCACGCCACGCACGCATCCGCGCCTCGACGACGTCGGGTGACGCGCGATCGCGGTAGAGAAGCTCGGCCGCGAGGGCCACGCCGAGCGCCTTGACCGGACGCTCGCGGACGCCACGCTGGAGCGAGTCCACGTCCGCGTCCTCCGGATGGGACATGAGGTTCGCGCGGCGCGGCGCCGGAACGACGGCGGCATACGAGAGAAGGACGTCGTCGTGGAGGGCGACGAGCGCCACCGCGACGGGCGACTCCTCCGACAGCACCTTGAGCGCGCCGCAGATCGCCGCGCGCTCGTCCGGAGGCCCGAGCGACCGCACGCGGGAGTCGGCCACCGGAGAACAGGGCCGCTCCACGAGGAGAAGCCTCCTCGCCCGCGACGCGACTTCGGCTGCGGGAATGCCCGCCACGGGGACCGCCTGCTCGGCCAGCTCGCGCAGCCGAGCCTCGATCCCGTCGAGTCGCGTCACGAGGGTCGGCGGGTCCACGGAGACGCCCAGATGCACCCGGACGTCGCGGGCGAGTCGAGTCGGCGCGTCGACCTTCGGGACGCTCCGCCGGTCGTCGTCGAGCGCGAGCCGGACCTCGGCGATGGCCGCGGAGCCGCGGGGAAACTGCGCCGGCTCGAGGAGCCGCTCGAGCGGGTAGAGGGCGGAGTCGAGGTCCGAAGGTCCCGTCAGCGGCCGGCCGTCCCGCAGCGACTCTCGGATCTCGAGCAGGTGTTTGCTCACCCAGTCGTCGCGCTCGGTCCACTCTTGGGGCGCGGCCGGGCGCGTCCACGTCGACGTGATGCCGCGCACGAGCTCCCCCGCGACCTCGCCGAGGGCCGCCTCTTCCTCCGCCCGCGCGCTCTCCTCGGCGATGACCCGACCGAGCAGCTCGCGCTCGAGACGAGGCCGCGCGAGGCCGCTCCCCAGCGGTCCGACGTCGGGCAAGGGGTCCTTGAACTCGGCGAGCGCTTGCGCGGCGTGGGCCAGCGCGCGCGCGCGCCCGCGGAAGGCGAAGAGGTCGAGCGAGGAGCCACGGATCTGCGCCGT
The DNA here is from genome assembly GCA_036500865.1 of Polyangiaceae bacterium. Lineage (GTDB taxonomy): Bacteria > Myxococcota_A > Polyangia > Polyangiales > Polyangiaceae > Palsa-1150. Next base: position 87,963 of record DASYBG010000027.1, on the reverse strand, counting down.
CGTGTCTTCCGCGAGCACGGCCTCGAGCCCGATGCGCTTGATGACGGCGTCCGTCGCGGTCGTGTCGGCCCGTTGCGCCATGCGCGGGTCGGAGGCGACGAGCCAGTCGAGCGCCTCGTCTTCGACGCGCGAGAACGCGGCGGTCCGTGCCCGGTCCGCCTCGACGCGCGACGCGGGCGGCGCCGGCGCGTGGGCGACCCCCGACGAGGACGACGGCGTGCAAGCGAGCATCGCGAGGACCGCGGGTCCGAGGATGGCGCGCACGGTGGCTAGACTCCGGTGGTCTCGGGGGCCCAGACGTACTTGTGCATCTGGAGCTGAACGCGCACGGGCAGCCGGTCGGCGAGGACCCACGCGACGACGTCGCGCGGGGCGAGCTTTCCGAAGACCGCGCTCGCGAGCAGGTTCGGCGTGCGGGCGGCGAGCGCGCGCGACGCGACGGTCTCGCGCATCCACTCGTAGTCCCGCCGGTCGGCGAGGACGAACTTGATCTCGTCGCCCCGGCCGACGTGGTCGAGGTTGCTCCACCGGTTGCGATGGGACTCACCGCTGCCGGGGCACTTCAGGTCCATCACCTTGTGGACGCGCGCGTCGACGCGCGAGACGTCGGCCTCGCCGCTCGTCTCGACGAGGACGGTGCGCCCTGCGTCGCAGAGCTCGGCCATGAGCGGAAAGACGGACGGCTGAAGGAGCGGCTCGCCGCCGGTAACCTCGACCAAGGGCGTCTCGAAGGAGAGGGCGCGCGCGAGGACGTCGCTCCGGCGCATGCGCTCGCCCCCGTAGAACGCCTGCGGTGTGTCGCACCAGGCGCACCGCAAGTTGCACCCCGTCGTGCGCACGAAGGTGCACGGCAGCCCGGCGAAGGTCGATTCGCCCTGAATGCTCGCGTAGATCTCGTGCACGACGAGCGTGTCTTGCTTCGACATCGCGGGGCCTAGCTCGCGTCTGGTTCGAGGGTCTCCGGCACGGGCAGCTCGCCAGCCTCTATATCGTAGGTCGGCGCGCTTGTCGGCGCGGTGGGCCGGAGCATCGACGCCGGCTCGTGCGTGAAGTGGCGAACGACGGCCCACCCGGCGGCGAAGATGACGAACAGCGCAAGCGCGATCGACCGCGCCACGGCCGACGTCGAGACGCGCGGCGCCGCCCACCTCGAGCTCGGCGAAGAGAACGGCCGTCGCCGGTTCAACGCACGCCCCGGCCGCCACCATCGCGGGTCGCCCGAGGCCTGAGCGGCGCTTTCTGGCCTTGGAAGGGCATGCCGAGTATCGTCACCATACACTGTGGGACGGTCGATGCCCGCGATCGCGCTGACGTTGGCGGTCGCGCTCGGGTGCGGCGCCGGCGCGGCCCATTCGAAGCCCCCGGCGGACCCCGGGCCGCCGGCGGTGACCTCCGAGCAGGCGCTCCCGAAGGTCCCGACCGTCCCGGTGTGGACCTACTGGCAACCGGTGGAGGCGCCGCTCCCCGGAGCCTCCACGGCGACGATGGATCTGCCCGTGTCGGAGGCCGTGCTCGCGAGAACGCCGACGGTCGCGCAGCGCTGGGACGCCATGGCGGACTCGGCGCGGGAGGCCATCTTGACGCGGGGCTTCGCGGTGCTGCGGGCCGCGCGGCCCGAGGTGCGGCTCGGCGACTTCTACGCGGCGCTGGAGGCAGACCACGTGCCCTCCGTCCTCACGCTCGACGCGCTCTTCTTTCTCGCCCACCTCGCGTTCGACCGCGCCCTGGCCGACGTCGACGCCCTCGTGGTGACGCCGCTCGTCGCGACGATGCTCCACGACCTCGACGCGCGCGTGGCCGCCGAGAGCCGCGGCGCGCCCGCCGACATGGTCCCGGCCTACGCGGCCGCGAGGTCGCTCGTCGCCGTCGCGCTCTCTCTGGGCGAGCCGACCTACGTCCCGCCCGCCACGGCCGCGCGGGCGGTGGAGATGGAGAAGGCGCTCGTCTTCGCCCACGCGGGGATCGCGGCGAGCCCTGCGCTCGGCGTGCCGATCGACTACGCGGCGATGGCGCCCGGCGGCGCGGCGGCCGGAGACTCGGGCCGCGCGCCCTGGTTTCGCGCGGTGGCGTGGCTCGAGAACGCGTGGCTGGCCCTCGAGGGCCGCGGGGAGCGGAACGCGCAAACCCGGGTCGACGTCGCGACGGCCCGGGCCCACACGAGGGCGGCGCTGATCTTGAGCCGCGCGCTCGACGCCGCGGTCGATTCGGAGGCGGCCAACGCGTGGGAGCGGATCGAGCGTCTCAGCACGCTGCTCGTGGGCCCGTCCGACGGCGTGTCGCCGCGCGACTTGGCCGCGACGGTGAGCACGACGGAGCTCGATCCGCGGCGGAGGGACTGGCTTGCCGACGTCGGCGCCGTCGATCGGGTGCGCCACCGCGCGGCGCGAGGGCGCGTGATTCCCGCGTTTCGCCTCTTCGGGCTCCGCGCGGTGCCCGACGTCGAGGTGCTGCAGGCGCTGACGTCGCCGGCGATCGGACCGAGCGACCTCGCGGACGCGACGATGACGTGGGCTCCTTACGAGCATGCGGAGCCGGCCTTCACGGGGCGCGACGGCATCCGGGCGCTCCCGAGAGGACTCGACGTCGCGGCGTGGCTCGGCTCCGCGGAGGCGCGCGAAGCCCTGCGCGATTCGGGCGACGACGCCTACGAAGGCTACGACGACGCGCTCGCGCTCCTCCGGCAAGCCCGCCCGCCCGACGTGACTCCGACCTCGCCCGGACGCCACGGGACCCCGTACCTCTCCATGCTCGACGCGATCGAGACGTGGCTTCGGCCGTCCGCCGGGGACGCATGCCACCCCGCCGCGATGACCTCGGACTGGCGAAAGCGCAAGGCGGACGTGGCGCTCGCCGCGTGGACCGAGCTCCGGCACGACGCGACGGCGCTGACGCGCATTCCGCTCGAGCCCGCGACGCTGCCCGCGCGCCTCCCCGGCGACACCGCGACGCCGGCCTTCGTCGAGGCCCACCCCGAGGCCATCTCCAAGCTCTCCGGCTTCGTACGCCAGCTCTCGCGCGCGCTCTCGGCCGAGGGCTGGCTCCCGCCCGACGCCCCCGCGCTGCAGCTCCTCGACGAGGTCGACGACTTGCTGTGGACCGCGCTCGGCGCCGCCGTGTACGAGAGCGCCGACGCGCCGATGCCCGACGCGCTCGCGGCGGCCCTCTCGGGGTTCCCGGCCCGGCTCCGCGGCCTCGAAGCGGCGCTCGCCGAGTCCAAGTCGGTCGACGTGCCGATCATCGTCGCCGTCCACGTGGACGTGCCGTCGGGCCGCGTGCTCGAGGAGGCGACGGGGCGGATCGCAGAGGCGTGGGTCGTGGTGCGCGAGCCGGGCACACACCGCGCGTGGCTTGCCCTCGGGGCCTCCATTCCGCACCACGAGCTCGTCCAGCCGACGGCGCGCCGCCTCGACGACGGGGCATGGAGGGCGCGCCTCGCGTCCGGGGCAGAGCCGGGACCCGGCGCGCTCGCCCGCTGGTACGTCGACCCATGACGCCGCCTCCGCCCGAGGGCCCGCCGTGGGACCTCCCCGTCGACGCCGTGCCGCTCGCGTTCGTGGATCTCGAGATGACCGGGCTCGACGTGTCGCGGGACCGCGTGGTCGAGGTCTGCGTGGAGCGGGTGGTGGGCCGCGAGAGCGTGGGCCGGCTCGCGACGCTCGTGAATCCGGGCGAACGGGCCGGCGGCGCAAGCCACGTGCACGGTCTCGACGCGGCGGCGCTCTCCGGAGCACCCGCGTTCTCGGACGTGGCCGCGGATGTGGTGGCGCTGCTCGACGGGGCGATCCTGGTCGCCCACGGCGCCTCCTGGGATGCTCGGTTCCTGAACGCGGAGTTCGCGCGGGCGGGGACCGGCCCAAAGCTCGTGCACTGGATCGACACGCTGGTCCTCGCGCGCCGCGCGTTCGCGTTCCACTCCCACTCGCTCGACGCCCTCTGCCGAGAGCTCGGGATCGAGCGCGGTCACGCCCATCGGGCCGAGAGCGACGTGCGCGCGACCCGAGAGCTCTTCGACCGGTGCATCGAGCGTCTGACCCCGCGGAGCGCGCGGGACCTCTGGGAGGTGCGCGTCGGGGAGCGCAAGGCGCGCCCGGCGGTCGTCGAAGCGTGCGCGGAGGCGGTCGAGCGGGGCGAGCCGGTCGTCGTGACGTATCGTCCGTCCCGGCGCGGCCCGGAGGCCCTTTCCATGGTCCTCCTCGAGGTCCGCGCCGACCTCGACCCGCCGCTCGTTGTGGGGTATCAGCTCCCCGGGCGAAGCCGAAGGCAACTGCGTGCCGATCGCATCCTGCGCATCGAACCCGCGCCAGCACCGGCCAAGCCGTGAGAGGCCCACTCGATGCGTTTTCGCCCCCTCGTCTCCCTCGCGCTCGGCGCCGCCCTCGTCGCTTGCGGAGCGACGGTCGGGTCCCAGGCGCCCGCCCGCTCTGCGGCGGCCAACCAGTGGCTCGAGCGGGCGCGCGCCAGCTACCGGAGCGCCGACTTCGACGACGCGCGGGAAGCGAGCCGCCACGCCGTCGATTCGTCCCCGAACGACGCGGAGGCCCGGGAGCTCGCCGCGCGCGTCGCGCTGGTCCACCTCGACTTCGCGGAGGCCCTCCGGCTGACCGAGGGGCTGACGTCGAGCTCCGCGCACGGCATCCGCGGCCGCGCCGACTGGTTCTCCGGTGACCTCGAGCACGCGGGCGACGAGCTCGAGGCGATGCTCGCCGACCCGACGGTGAAGGACGATTGGGCGCGCGCCGTGGCGGAGCTCGCGCGCCGGGGCGCGGGCCGGCACCCGTTCCAGATGGACGGCGCGTCGGTCGGCGAGGTGGACATGCCGCGCGCCCTCGACCGCGTTTCGCTGGGCGCGGCCGACGTGGTGCCATGTGAGCTCGACGGCGAGCGGATCCTGGCCCTCGTGGCGACCGGCTCGAGCGAAGTGGTGCTCGACTCGAACTCGCGGCGAGAGCCGGCGTGGGTGAGCCTTCGCTTCGATCGCCTCGAGGTCAACGACGTGCCGGCCCTCGTGCAGGACCTCTCGCCGATCGCGAGGCAGCTCGGCGTGCCGATCAAGGCGCTCCTCGGCGCGCAGCTCTTGCGGCGCGGGCACGCGACGTTCGACCGGCGCGGCGACCAGTTCATCCTGCGCCGCGCGGACCCCGCCCCTCCTCCCGACGCGAGCCGCGTTCCTCTCTTCTACCTTCGCGGCGGAGGCATGCTCCTGCGCGCCGCGGTGACGGCGGGCGACGATGGCCTCGTCCCGCTCCTCGTCGACAGCGCGCGGCCCTTTCCGCTTCTTTTGCAGGACGCGGCGTGGTCGCGCGCCGGGGTCGACGTCCACACGCTGGCCCCCGTGCCCGACGTCCCCAACGTGAAGCACGGGACCGTCCCCACGTTTCGCCTCGGCGGTTTCGACCTCGCGAAGACGCCGGCCATCGAGAAGTCGGACACGGCGGATATCACGAACGGACTCGATATCGACCTCGGGGGCGTCGTCGGCGCCGACCTGCTCGCCTTCTTCCGGGTGACGCTCGCGGACGACGGGCGCTTCGTCTGGCTCGAGCCCGACCCGATGCTCTTCGGCGCAGCGCCTCCGCAGGGCCCCGCGCCGTCCCCCGCGCCTCCGCCTCCTCCCGTGTCGATGGCGCCCCGGCCCGCGGGAGCGCAGGCGCCATGAGCAGCCCGGCCGTCGCGCGGCTCGCCGTGTACGCGGGCAGCTTCGACCCACCCACGCTCGGCCATCTCGATCTCATCGAGCGCGCTTCCGCCCTCTTCAGCGACGTCGTCGTGGGCATCGGCAAACACCCGGGCCGCAATCCGCTCTTCACGGTCGAGGAGCGCCTCGATCTCGTGTCGCGGGTGTCGGCGCATTTGCCGAACGTCACCGTGGACGCGTTCAACGGTTTGCTCATCGAGTTTTGCAAGCAGAAGGGGGCGCGGGTCATCGTTCGCGGCCTTCGCGCGGCGACGGACTTCGAATACGAGCTTCAGATCGCGCACGCCAACGCGGACCTCGAGCCAAACGTCGATACGGTATTTCTTCCGACGCGGACCAAGAACGGGTTCATCAGCGCCTCGCTCGTGCGCGAGATCGCCAGCCATTCGGGCGACGTCAGCCGTTACGCGCCCGCCGTGGTGTGCGACGCTCTCGCACGGAAGTTCCGTAACGGCTGAACTCAACTCTTCTAGCCCTGACACAAAGTGTCGGGTGGGATGCCGATTTTTGCCTCCCCCGAGGTGCCCTCTCGCACTGTGACAGGCTGGAGCAGCCATGCGGATCGAGGGTATCTTCCGAGCCCCACAATGCGACGCGTCGACGACTTTGTCGGCCTTACCGCGCGGGTATCGGTCAAGTATCTTAACACCGTGTATTTGCGCAAAGAAGGCTCCCTCCCCCATCTTCGCCGTACAGGTCGCCGGGCGATGTGTCTCGTCGGGCTGATGATGGGCGCGCTCGTCCTCACCCAGGAGCCGGCCGCGTTCGCGCAGGGGGGAACGTCTGGCGGAGCCGCGGCGTCCGCCCAGGCAGGAAAGCCCGATCTGGCGTCCGCGAAGAAGCATTACGACGACGGAGAGGCGAAGTTTCGCGCGGGCGACTACGCCGGCGCCGAGATCGACTTCCGCATTGCCAACAACATCAAGGCGACGCCCCAAGCCGAGCGCTACATCGGCCGTTGCCTCGAAGAGCTCGGCCGCTATCCCGCGGCCATCGAGTGGTACGAGAAGTTCCTCTCCCATGTCCCCGAGAAGATGGCGGTGCTCGCCGATCGCACCCGCAAGCGCACGCTCGCGATTCGGGCCATGCCGGGCAAGCTCCACGTCGAGTCGAAACCCGCGGGGGCGAGCGTCACGGTGGACGGGCAGATCCAGAACGCGCCGACGCCGATCGACCTCGAGCTTTCGCCGGGGACCCATAGCGTCTCCGTGTCCGCGCCGGGCCACGTGAAGTTCGACAAGAGCGTCGACGTGGGGTTCGCGTCGACGCAAACGGTGAGCGCAGAGCTGGAGGCGGAGGCTGCGGCGGCGCCCCTCGTCGCGGCCGCGGAGCCGCAGGCCGCGGAGGTCGCCACGGCACAGGAGACCGCACCGCAAGCCCCTCCGCAGCCCGAAGAGCCCACGCCGGCCCCCGCGCCGACGTCGGCCAGCCGCGCGCCCGCCTACGTCACCGGCGGGGTCGCCGTCGTGGCGGCGGGCGTCGGCGCGATCTTCGGGATCATGGCGCTGAACGACGCGCGGACCTTCAACGACACCCCGTCGCACGCCAACGCGGACGCGCGCAACCTCCACGCCCTCATCGCGGACCTCGCGCTGGGCTCGGCGCTGGCGTTCGGAATCACGAGCACGATCCTGTTTCTGACCACGAAGGATCCCGCGCCCCCCGATCCTTCGCACAACACGACGTCGTCCAGGGGCGGCTCCCACGGCACGGGCTCGGAGAACGGCTTGAGCATCGGGGCGGCGCCGCTGATCGGCCCGCACGCGGGGGGCGCGAGCTTGGTCTTGCGGTTTTGACGTTTCGCCACGGTCGCCGGGCTCCTTCCCGACTCCCGTCCACCACGAAAGAACCTGCGATGCATACGATGACGAAACTAAGCTTGATCGTGGCCGCCTCGTACTTCGCGTTGTCGACGAGCGGATGTGAGGCCCTCGTCGGCTCCGACCCGGGACACGCCCTCGGTGGGGGATCGGGCAACTCGGCGACCGGCGCAACCTCGTCTTCCAGCTCCGGCGGCGGAGCGACCATCGACGTCGACGCCGGGGCCCCGGGCGCATCGTCGGGAGGATCCTCGTCGGGCGGATTGTCATCGAGCGGCAGCAGCAGCGGGGCCGGGAGCACCAGCTCCTCCGGCGGTGCGGGAACGGGAACCGGAACGGCCAGCTCCTCGGGCAGCAGCAGCGGCGGGACAGGCACGGGCTCGGCGAGCGGCAGCAGCAGCAGCGGTGGGGGGACCACTGGAACGGCCTCCAGCAGCAGCGGCGGGACAGGCACGGGCTCGGCGAGCAGCAGCAGCGGCGGCGTCTCGAGCAGCAGCGGCAGCAGCAGCTCCTCGAGCAGCAGCAGCTCTTCTTCCAGCAGCAGTAGCAGCAGCTCCTCGAGCAGCAGCGGCGGTGCGGTGGGAGGCTCCTCGAGCAGCAGCGGTGGCGGCGCGGTCGGCGGTTCGTCGAGCAGCAGCGGCGGAGACGACAACGGCGGCGGCGATGACAACGGCGGGGGCAAGGGCGGCGGAGACGGCTGACCGACGCACGACGCCTGTCGACGCGAGACCGGTTATGCTCGCGGCAGCATGTCGGTCTCGCAGGCGCCTCCGTCCTCGATCCTCGCCCGCGTCGACGACTCCGTCTTCGCGATCCGCAAGCGCGTGGACATCGCCCCGCGCATCGGGGTGGTGCTCGGCAGCGGTCTGGGCGCGTTCGCCGACACGCTCGACGGCCGCGTGAAAATTCCCTACCGCGACTTGCCGCACATGCCGGCGTCGGCGGTGGCGGGCCACGAGGGGAACTTTTGCTTCGGCGGCGTCGCGGGGGTGCCGGTCGTATGCATGCAGGGTCGCGTGCACCTCTATGAAGGCCACGGCGTCGACATGGTCGTGCACGGCGTGCGCACGATGGCGCGGCTGGGCGTCGAGTGCGTGCTCTTGACGAACGCGGCGGGCGGACTCGAGCCCTCGTGGGCGCCGGGCGACTTCATGGTGCTGTCGGACCACCTGAACCTGACCGGCGTATCGCCGCTCGTCGGCGCGAACGACGACCGCCTCGGCCCGCGGTTCCCCGACATGACGTTCGTCTACGACCGGGAGCTCCGGACGATGCTCCACGGCGTGGCGAGCGAGCTCGGGACGCAGCTCCGCGAGGGCGTCTACGCCGCGCTCCTCGGCCCCTCGTACGAGACGCCCGCGGAGATCCGCATGCTGAAGATGCTCGGGGCGCACGCCGTCGGAATGAGCACCGTGGCCGAGGCGATCGCGCTCCGGCACATGGGGGTCCGCGTGGGCGCCGTCTCGTGCATCTCGAACCTCGCCGCGGGCCTCTCGGCGCAGACGCTCGACCACGCCGACGTCGAGTCGATGATGCGCTCGCGGGGCGAGACGCTGGGAAAGCTCGTCGCCGGGTGGGTGGCGCGCGCGGGCGCGCGTTCGTGAGCGTCTCCGGCCGGCGCCTCGCCAAAGCCAAGCGCTCGCGCATGCCCGTTGCCGCCAGGCCGACGGACCTGTCGGCCGCCATCGATGCCGCCCGCCGCGCACGTTCCTTCGCCTACGCGCCCTATTCCCAGTACCGCGTGGGGGCGGCGATCGTGACCGCCGGCGAGCGAATCTACGCGGGGTGCAACGTCGAGAACGCGACCTTCGGTGCGACCATCTGTGCCGAAAGGTCGGCCGTGTGCGCGATGGTCGCCGCGGGAGACAAGGACCCCGTCGCTTGCGTCGTCGTCACGCGGGGGCCGACCCCGGGCACGCCGTGCGGCATCTGCAGACAAGTACTCGCGGAGTTCGCACGGGACATGGACCTCCTGCTCCTCGCCGAAGACGACGCCGGGAAGATCGTGCGGCGCGCCTCGGCGAAGCTCCACGCCCTTTTCCCACATTCATTCCGCTTCTAGTAGATTGGAATCGATGCTCCGACACGCGAGTATCGATTCGTCCCAAAGCGACGGAGAGCGCCGACGAAGCTCCAGCAAAGTGATAGTCTGCAATGGTGGCCAGTGCCGCCGGGCCCGACAGCTTCATTTCCGACACGGTGCTTGCTCCTTATGAAAGGGTCACCGCGATCGGGGTGCGCAAGAGCCCGGCTTGGGTGGTGAGGAAGGCCTCGCCCCAAGGACGGCCCAAGCTCGCCGTCGCCGAATACTTCCCCGGCGTCGCCCGCGACGGCGACACGCTCGGCGCCACGTTCCTCGTCGAAGCGCGCAGACTCGCGACGCTCGCGGGCTCGAATGTCGCGCGCGTGATCGAGCTCGCCGTGCGCGGAGACGACGTCGTGACCTTCTCGGAGCTCGTCGACGGCGAGAGCCTCGCGAGCACCTGGCTCACGGCGGGGATTCCTCTCGAGGTCACGCTGCGCGTCGTCCTCGACGTGCTCTCCGCCGCCGAGGCCATCCAGGCCGTGCGGGACGCCAAGCAGCAGCCGATGCACCTCGCGCACGGCGAGCTCTCCACGTCGACGGTCGTGGTCGGCGTCGACGGCATCGCGCGCGTGCTTCATGCGGTCGCGCGGCGCCTCCCGGGGGCCACGGCGGCCCACGCGTCCCGCGGTTACCTTGCGCCCGAGGTGCATGCCGGTGAAGCGTACGACACGCGGGCGGACGTCTTCAGCGCCGGCGTGCTCCTCTGGGAGGCGCTGACGGCCAGGCGTCTCTTCGAGGAGGACGATCCTTCGGCCATCCTGGCGCGGATGCGCGCCGGAGGCGCTCCGCAGGCGTCACCGCCGACGCGGACCACGTGGGCGCTGAGCCTCGTGAGGATCGCCGCGAAGGCGCTCTCGTCCGCACCGGCCGACCGATGGCAGACGCCGGCGGCCATGGCCGCCGAGATCCGGAAGGCGGCGGGTCTCCGCCTCGCGCCGACCACGACCGCGGCAGCCGTCGCCAGGGCGGCGTTCGGCGAGCGGGCGAAGAGCCGGCGCGCGCGCTGGGAGACGCAAGTCCCGGCCGTGGAGATCGCAGACCTGGTGCCCGATGATGCGCCCATCGAGCCGCCCGCGGCGTGGGCGCCCTCGTTGCCGCCGAGGGAGTTCGTGAGCGCGATGGCCACCACGGAGCTCGACCTCTCGGCGACGGAGGTCTCACCGCCGCCGGTCCTCGAGAGCGCGCTTCGCGCGTCGGACGCGACCCTCGTCACGGCGGAGCCGGCGATGATGCTCGAGGAGCCGCCGGCGCGACCGAGCCACGAATCGGCGCCCTACTTCGACGCGGCCGTCGATCTCTCGATCCCGCCGCCGGCTGCCCCTTCGATCGACGCGGTCGACGCCTCGGCCGCGGTCCCGGCGCTGGCCGCGACGGTCTTCGGCGACCGCGCGAATCAGCGACGTATGGCGACGGTCCTCGGAAGCGTCGCCGCGCTCGGCCTCGTGGTGTTTTCGATGGCTGGTTGGCGCCTCGCCCATCGAGAAGGGCACGCCGTCTCCGGAGTCCTCGAGAGCTCGCACGCGCTCGCCGCGGCACCCGCCCCGTCCCAGCCGACGCCCGCCCCACCGCAGGATGCGCCTTCTGCTTCCGCCGTGCCCACCGATCCGCAAAGCGCGGCCGCCCCTCTCGCTACGTCGACTCCCTCACCCCCGCCGCACCCGACCGGGCCGTCGCGCGCGCCGGCCGCCCACACACCGCCCTCGCCGAAAGCCAAGAGCGGCCCCGGCCGAAAGCCGGCCGCTCCACGACCGCAACGCGCGAAGCCCAAGACCACGCACGCCTTCGACCCCGGTTCACTCTGACGGCGCGCCGGCGCCCCGCCGGCCGCTACACGACGCGTGACCCGAAGACCACGGACGAGAATGAGCCTACTTCCCTTCGACCCACGATCTCGCCTCATCGTCGCGTCTTTCCTCATGGCAGGCGCGCTCGCTTGCCCGCGCGCGGCCATCGCCGCCGGCGTCGCGCCGTCGGAAGCGACGCCCGCGCAAAAGAAGGAAGCGACCGACCACTTCGCCGCCGGCAAGAGGGCGCTCGAAGCCGGCGACTCCGGGACCGCGGTCTCCGAGCTCAGGGCGTCGATCGACGTCGTGGACAGCCCCAACACGCGCCTCGAGCTGGCGCGCGCGCTGCGGGCGTCGGAGGACATCGCGAGCGCGTGGGGCGAGTACCGGACGGCGTCGGCGTTGGCCGCCCAGCTGGCCCCTCAGGAACCTCGCTACGTGAAGACCGGGGAGGTCGCCGACACCGAGCGCAAAGACCTCGAGACCAAGCTCGCGTTCGTGGTCGTCTCGGTGTCGCACCCGCCCGCCGACGCGACGCTCACGGTCGCCGGCAGGGTCGTCGCGCCCGCCGATTGGGGGACGCCTTTGCTCGTCGCCCCGGGGGCCGTCGACGTCGCGCTCATCGACCGCTCGGGCGGCGACCTCGCGCACGCGACCGTGAGCGCGATCATCGGTCAGGCCGTGCAAGTGCCCCTCGAAGGCTCACGCGTCGGCGGGGCGCAGCCGGACGTCGCGACGCTCGAACGACACGACGACGACAAGCCGCCCGCCGATCACGCCGTCCTACCCGATGCGCTCCCCCCGACGACCAGCCACAAGTCCGTCCTGCGCCCCCTTTCCTATGTCTCGATCGGGGTCGGGGCGGCGGGCCTCGCGACGTTCGGCGTCTTCGGTCTGCTCTCGAGCTCGACCTACAACGACTTGAAGAACACGTGCCCGCACGGATGCCCGACCGACAAGCAGAGCGAGGTCAATAGCGGCATCCTCCAGCAAACCATCGCAAACGTGGGGCTCGTCGCCGGGGTCGTGGGGATCGCCGCCGGGGCCACGATGTTCTTGATCAGCGGTTCGTCTCGGGCGCCCCGCACGGGCGCCGCGCTCGTGGTTGCGCCGGGCTACATCGGCATGCGGGGGACCTTATGAAGCTTCGTCTTTCGATGTTCAGCGCGGGCGCGGGCTCCGCGCGTCGGATGCGTTCGGCGGCGGCGGCGGGGATCGTCCTGCTCCTCTCGGCGTGCACCAACGACTTCGGCGTCTTCCAGCAAGACGACGACGCCGGCATGGTCTCGGACGACGCCGGCACGACGCCGATGGACGCGGCGGACGAGGCGCAAGACGCCGCGAAGGGCGACGCTGGTGCAGTGGCCGACGCCACCCTCGACGCCCAGGACGACGGCGCCCCCGACGCCGCATCGATGGACGCGACGCTCGACCAGGTCGCCGACGCCACGGTCGATCAAGAGATCGACGCGACGTTGGACGCCTTCGTCGAGGCCGCACCGGACGTGACCACCCCCGTCGACGCACCCATCGACGCACCGCCGGACGCCGCCACGGCGGACGCGACCCCCGAGACGAGCACGGGCGAGGACGCCGCTCCGGACGTCGCCGCCGAGGCAGAGGCGGACGCCGGCATCGACGCCCCGGCCGACGCACCCGCCGACGCGCCCGAAGAACCGGCACCGACCTGCGGCGGAGTCGGTCAGACGTGCTGCTCCGGCGCGACCCGCTGCTCTTCCGGCGGCTGCTGCGACCCACAGACCAACACGTGCATGGGCGACGGCACCGCGTGCACCACTGCCGGCAGCGTGTGCTCCGGCACGTTCTGCCAAGCCTGCGGGCCCTCGGGCTTCGCGTGCTGCGCGGGCGGCGTATGCAACAGCGGCGGGTGCTGCGACACCGGCGAGTGCGTCAACAACGGCGGCGTGTGCAGCGGAAGCCGCACCTGCTTCGCGGGCACCTGCGGCACGTGCGGCGGCATCGGTCAGGCGTGCTGCACGGGCAACGCGTGCCTCACCGGCGAAGCGTGCGTCGGCGGGACGTGCGTCATCTGCGGCGCCGCGGGTCAGGCGTGCTGCGCGGCCAGCACATGCACCGGGACCGGCGCGTGCTGCGACACGGTGGACAACATGTGCATCACGGAGGCGTGCACCCAGTGTGGCAGCAACACGCAGGCGTGCTGCACGGTCGACGCGGGCCTCTCGTGCGTGACCGGACGGACCTGCGGCGGCACCCCGCGCCATTGTCGATAACGGGCACTCGTCGAGGGCTCGCCCCCACAGCGATCGGGTCTCGTCCCCATCTTTTTCGAAGCCGGGAAAAGAGCAAAGGGGCGGAACTACGGGCTTTTCGTATCTGGCCCAGCTCGTGCTGAAGAGACTCGTCGAACACTCGCCATCGCCGGGGAGCCACGCATGAAACGTCCGCTGAACGTCGTCACTCTTTTCGGACTCGCCAGCGCCGTCGCCCTGATGGGCGCCTGCGACGATTCCAACTCGTCCGCGGGGAGCTCGCCTCTCGGCTCGAACGTACAGTCGCTCCTCTTCATCAAGAGACAGACGACGACGACGGCGACCGACGGCACCGTCACGGTCGACGTGGCCGGAGGCAACGGCCAGGTCCTCGACTACCAGCGCTACGTGCCCGGCGGGAGCCTCGACCTCCTCTCGCCCGCCCGCGCCGACGGCGCCCTCACCGATCTGACGGGCGACTTCCCGCAGGCCGACTTCAACGGGGCCGACGTCTCCTTCGACGCGACGCAGGCCGTCTTCTCGATGAAGCGCGACTCGTCGGACAATTATCACATCTACACGGTGCAGCTCGCGCCGGGCTCCGACGGTCGCTTCGAGATGCACCAGAAGACCGCGGGCCCCTGGGACGACATCAACCCGATCTACCTCCCCGGCGGACAGATCGCGTTCGTCACCAACGAGATGTACACGGAGATGGGGACCCGGGCCGACGAGTACGAGCACGCGCGCGAGGCGCTGCAGCTCGCGACGATCAGCGTCGACGGCGGCGACGCGAACCGCCACCTCTTCGCGCAGAACCTCTCGCACACCGTCGCGCCGTTCCTCCGGTACGACGGCCGCATCGCGTTCTCGCAGTGGGAGCACTTCGGGCCCATCAACGACGTGAAGATCCGCGTCGTCAACCCGGACGGGACCCAGCAGCTCGCGGTCGCGGGACAGCACGCGAACTCGCAGGGCCAGACCAAGCCGGGCGACGCGCTCTTCACCCTCAAGGAGACCTCGCCGAACGTGATGGTCGGCATCGTCACCGCGCGCGACCGCACGATCCACGCGGGCGCCCTCCTCCAGATCGACGCGCGCAACCAGAACGACCCGGTGTGCCTCGACCCGGCCAACTACGCGAACGGCGCCACCGTGGGCCACGCGTGCCTCGACGAGGAGAACGCCTCTTACACGGTGCTCACGCCCGACGTCCCGACCGGCAGCGATCCTTCGCCCGCGGGCCGTTACCGCGAGCCGAGCGTGCTGCCCGACGGGCGCATCCTCGTGTCGTGGGCGCAAGGCCCGGTCAACGACATGAACGAGCAGTCGCTCACGCCGCCCGATTTCGGCATCTACGTGTTCGATCCGTCGACGGGCCAGAACCAGCTCGTCTACAACGACCGCGCGACCTGGGACCTGAACGCGATGGCGGTCGCGCCCCACGCCGAGCCGCCGGCGATCGCGACGACGCAGCACACGAGCGACCTGACGATCCCCGCCCACATCGGGTCGGTGAACGTCTCGCAGACGAGCTTGAACGAAGTCGTCGACGGGGCGGAGTTCAGCAACACGCCGCTCTCGCAGGCGCTCCAGCAGGGCGCCGTCGCCGTGCGCGTCATCGAGGGCTTCTCGAGCGAGGCCGCGAAGGGCGTCACGATGTTCGGCCTCACGATGTTCGAAGGCGCCGCCGTCCTCGGTGAAGCCCAGGTCTACCCGGACGGCAGCTGGCTCGCCGACATCCCGCCGTACGTGCCGGTGCACCTCCAGCCCGTCGACCAGTTCGGCCTCGCGATCCGCAACCAGCAGCTCTGGATCCAGGGCATGCCCGGCGAGGACCGACGCTGCGTCGGCTGCCACGAGTCACGCACCGGCCAGGGCGTCCCGGTCTTCGGACAGAACCCGACGCGCGCAGAGCAGACGGGCGCGCAAGCCTTCACCGAGGCCATCGCCGACCGCACCGAGTACCCCTGGGACAAGAAGGTCCAGCCCATCCTCGATGCGAAGTGCGCGAGCTGCCACAACTCGTCGACGACCGACCACTACTACCTGACCCGCACCGACCCGGTCACCGGTCAGCAGACGACGTACACCATTCCCACGCTCGACCTCTCGAGCTCCCCGGTCACGGTCTACTACGACCGGAACGTCGCGACCTGGCCGGCCTCCTACGTGTCGATCTTCTATCCCGCCTCGCTCGAGATGGACGACCCGACGGCGGGCACGATCACCGTGACCGGAACCGTACCTCCCAAGTGGGGAGTCCCCGGGAGCGCGAGGGCGTCGGTCTTGACCCAGACGATCAACCTGCACGGGTCCGACGGCGTCACCCCCGCGTGGCCGGCCAACACGTTCCACCCGGAGGACCAGAACACCGGCGTGACCCTCACCGACGACGAGCGCAAGACGATCGCCGTCTACCCGATGGACTTGGGCGGCCAGTTCTACGCCCGCCAGAACACCGGATTCGTGCCGTACACCACCGGCGACCCCGTCGCCCCGGCCGCGCAGTGAGAAGGAATCAGGAGAAAGCCATGCGTAACGGACAAGCCCTCAGGTTCGCGATTCCCCTTCTCGCCCTCGCCGGCGCGCTCGCCGCGCAAGACGCCCGGAGCGGCGGCACCCCGCGCCAGGTCACGCCCGACTCGACCGCCCACGGCTTCGCCTCGGTCTACGGAAACATCTCGCCCGACCAAGCGGAGTTCATCTCGTCGCCCGACGCCATCAAGAGCGCCGCCGCCAACGGCGCACCGACGCTCATCTGGGAGACGCTCGAGCACGGGGAGAAGGTCGAGTGCCTCGACTGCATCTCCGCCGTCTCGCCGCTCCTCTACGACTCGAACGCCAAGACGCGCGAGATCGCGGCGTGGTGGCTCCGCCGGCGCATCTTCGGAGTCTTCGGGCCCGGAGAAGTGTACTCGCAGACCATACAGACCCTCGCGTCCGACTCGGACCCCGTCCGGCGATCGTACGCGGCTTACGCGCTCGGCGAGTTCTTCGCCACGCCGGGCATCGCCGCCTGCGCACAGGCCCTCACGACCGACGCGGACGCGCGGGTACGTGCCGCCGCGGCGAGCGCTCTCGGGCGGCTCAACGACGACGGCGCGGGTGCCCTCGGGACCGCGCTCGGTGACTCCGATACGACGGTGAAGCTCGCCGCGCTCGGGGCGGCGCCACGGATCAACTCGTTCTCCGGCGTGTCGTCGGTGGCGGGCCTCTCGATGGATGCCGACCCGACCGTTCGGCGCCGCGCCGTCGAAGTGCTCGACGCGTTGGGTGCGAAGGACGCAGTCATGGTGGTGGCCACTGTGGCGCAGAAAGACAGCGACCCCGGTGTGCGCGCCGTGGCTTGCCACGCGCTCGGTACCTTCGGTGATACGAGCGTCACCTACGTCCTGCAGACGATCGCCTCGAGCGACTCGGACACCTTCGTCCGCGACCAGGCGCATATCGCGTTACTTCGTCTGTAGAGTCCCTCTACTATCGACTCCATGCGCGCGACGAGTGTCGTTGCCGGAGGGATGGTCGCGTCGATCGTCGCGTGCGTCTTCGTGGCGTGCGCGACGAAGGAGCCGACGCCATCGACTTACTACGATCGGACCATCGCGCCGATCCTCCAGTCGACGTGCGTCCGCACGAACACGGGGGCCGGCTGCCACGTCGCGGACGCCAAGGGGAACGCCTTCGGCAACCTCGACCTGACCACCTTCGACGGGGTCGACCGGCGGCGTGACCTTCTCCTCGACTACGGCCCGTACCTCAAGCCGTCGCTCCTCGTGAAGAACGTGCCGCCGTATCAGGTCACGGTGCAGCTCTGGGACGGCACGACCGTCCCCGTCACGACGGACATCAAGCACACGGGGCTGTCGATCTTCGACCCGACCGGGAGCGCCTACGAGACCGTGCACCGCTGGATCGAGAACGGCGCGACCGAGCAGAACACCGGGGTGCCGCCGGTCGACATTCCTCGCAAGCCCTGCACGGACACCATCCCGCAGGTGGCCGGCTTCGACCCCACGACGGACCCGACGCGCGCCGACTACGCCGTCTTCTTGCAGAGCGCCGCGCCCATCCTCGCGAGCTCCTGCGTCGCCGGCAACTGCCACGGCACGGCCGTCAATGCGCTCTACCTCACGTGCGGCACGTCGCCCGCGGAGCAGCGCTGGAACTATCACGCCGCCTCGCAGTACCTGGCGACGAACGCGGCCCAGAGCGAGGTCGTGCGCCGCCCGCTCGCGTCGTCGGTCGGCGGCAGCTACCACGAGGGCGGCCCCATCTTCGCCTCCGTCATGGACAGCGGCTACCAGGGGTTGCTCGCGTGGGCGCAGGCGTTCGCGGCGGCCGGACCGCCCCCCGAGTGGGGGACCCTCGACCCTGCGTTCCTCTTTTTCGCGCAGAAGGTGCAGCCGGTCCTCGTGAAGAAGGGCTGCATGATGGCGCAGTGCCATTCGGCGGCGATGTTCCACGATTACCGCCTCCGCGGCGGCTCGGCGGGGAGCTTCTCGCTCGCGACGAGCATGAAGAACTACGCCTTCTCGGTCGAGCAGATGTCCTTCGAGAGCGACGACGTGAACGCCAGCCGCCTCGTCCGCAAGAACCTCTATCGTCCCGAGCTCTACGCGGGATCGAACGGCATCGCGCACAGGGGCGGACCGCTCTTCGAAGACTTCGGCGGCGCCGACGCCGGCGGCGGGCTCGCGACCGGCGCGGTATGCGACCAGGTCGCGTACGACTACGACGCGGGGAACGTCGATACCATCCCCGGCTATTGCATCGTCCGCGAGTGGCACCGCCGCGAGCGGATGGAGCGAAACCTCGCGCCCATCTCCGCGATCGTCTACGTCGCACGGCCGCCGCCCGCCGGCCCCGATCGGCCCCAGGACTTCGACGTCTACGCGGGCGGCGCCAGCCTCCACATCGCCACCGTGACCCAGGCGCCGGGCGGCGCCCTCACCCTCGGCACCGACGCCCGCGTCGACCTCAGCACGTGCAGCGGGCTCGCCGCCGACGTCGACGTCCGCAGGCCCGCCGTATCTTGGGACGGCACCACGATCGCCTTCGCCGCGCGCTCCTCGGCGACCAACCCGCTCGTCATCTACACGATCGCCGCCGACGGCACCGGGTGCACACCCGACCCCGTCATCGGCAACCACGACCCGAGCGGCAACGGCCTCCTCGAGCACGACTTCGACCCCGCCTTCAGCCCGCCCGGCCCCGACGGCAACCAGCGCATCGTCTTCGCGTCGACGCGCGGGAACCTCGACCCGAGCCCCTTCAGCTACTCCGGCCCCCAGCGCACCCCCGAAGACCTCTCGAAGCCCAACGCCGACCTCTACGTGCTCGAGCCCGACCCCGCGGCCGCCGGCACGAATCGAATCCGCCAGCTCACCTGGCAGCTCAACATGGAGCGCATGCCGAGCTTCATGCAGGACGGCCGCCTCATTTTCACGGTCGAGAAGCGCGAGCCGAACTTCTACCAGCTCGCCCTCCGCCGCCAGAACCTCGACGGCGGCGACTACCACCCGCTCTACGCGCAGCGCGACAGCATCGGGTACTCCCAGGCCACCTACGCGGCGGAGCTCTCGCACAAGGACTTCGTCACGATCTTCAGCAACGCGAACGCCCAGCACGGCGCCGGCTCCCTCGCCGTCTTCAACCGGTCCATCGGCGTCGACTTCAGCAGCGCCGACCCGAGCGCCTATCCCGTCGACCCGTCCGTCCTCGACGCCGACTCCGGGACGTCGCTCGAGTCGGACTTCTTTTTGCACTCGCTCCGTGTCGTCGCGACCGACGGCTCCTACACGAGCCCGTCCCCTCTCCCCGACGGACAGGTCCTCGTGAGCTTCGGCGCGGGAGACCCGTCGACCTTCGGCGGCGACTACGACCTTTACGTCCTCGACCCGACGACGGGCAACAAGACCAAGCTCCTCGGCGACGCCGGGACGGCGGAGGTCGAGGCCGTCGCCGTGTACGCGCGCGCCCCGAAGGGCATCTTCACGTCGGTGCCCGACGAGCCGAACGGCCATACGCAGATCCAGACCGGCACCACCGCCGCCGACGTCACCGTCCTCGATATGACCGTGCTCGCGTCGCTCCTCTTCCAGAACACGCCCACCGGCCGCGTCGTCGAGCCCGATCTCCCGAGCTTCGAGATCTACGAGGACCTCCCGCCGGACGTCTCGGCCGCCGACTGCGGCGCGAACGCGACGACCGACCCCTTCGGCCAGGTCTGCGTTCGCCGGAGGCTGGTCGGCTCGGTGCCCGTCCTCGGCGACGGCTCGGCGCACTTCCGCATCCCCGGAGGCATGCCCTTCTTGCTCCACCTCGCCGACGACGCCGAGTCTCGGATGATGACCCTGCCCCGGTGGCAGCGCGAAGAGATGACGTTCACGCCCGGCGAGTACGCCCACCAATCGTTCCCGAGCGTCTTCTTCAACAACCTCTGCGGCGGCTGCCACGGCGCCATCAGCGGCCGCCCGGTCGACGCCGCGCTCAAGCCCGACTTTCTCACCCAGGCCTCGAACGTCTCGGCCTCCGTCGCGCCCGCGACCGACCTCACCGGTGGCCCCGGCACCCGCGGCGCCGTCATCGGCGCGCCGGCGACCCCGTAACCCCCGCTCCTCTCGCCGCGCCCTTTCCATCGAATGGACGCGCGCGCGATTTTGCGCGACAAGGGCGGGACCATGAACCTCGGCCGCCGATCCCTCTTCGCACTCATCGCCCCCGCCGGCGCGGTGACCCTGGCCTTCGCCTGCGCCCCCGCCGCGGCGCCCCCGAGCCTCCCCCCGCCGACGACGGCCATGCCCACGGCGCCGCCGCAGCCGCCCCCGCCACCGCCCGTCGCCGTCGCCTGGGATCCGAACTTGAAGGGCCCCGACGAGCCGTCGCTCGACCGAAGCACCCCTCCCTGCGACGACATCTACCAGTTCGCGTGCGGCGGCTGGATGAAGTCCACCCCGATCCCCGACGACGAGGCGAGCTGGGTGCGGAGCTTCAGCGTCCTGCACGAAGAGAACCTCAAGTCGCTCCGGACGATCCTCGAGCGCGACGCCAAGGGCGACACCCAGGGCGACGCCTACGGCAAGGAGCTCGGCGACTTCTGGGCGTCGTGCGCCGACGAGCAGGCCGTCGAGAAGCGCGGAACGGCGGACCTCAAGATCGAGCTCGATCGCATCCGCGCCGTCCACGACGCCAAAAGCCTCGTCGACGAGATCGCGCACCTTCACACGCTCGGCGTGGGCGCCGCGTTCGGCTTCGACAGCGAGGTCGACATGAAGGACGCGACCCGCATGATCGCCGGGCTGGGGCAGAGCGGCCTCGGCCTCCCGGAGCGCGACTACTATTTCCGGACCGACGCGCGCAGCAAGGACATCCGCGCGGCGTACGAGAAGCACGTGGCCAAGACGTTGGAGCTCGCCGGCGAGCCGGCCGCGCAGGCCACGGCGGAGGCCGCGGCGGTCCTCAAATGGGAGACCGACATGGCCGGCGCGTCGATGACCAACGTCGAGCTCCGCGACCCGCAGAAGGTCTATCACCTGCTCAACCTCGACGGCCTGAAGCAGATCGCGCCCGACGTCTCGTGGGACGGCTACCTCGCGGGGATCGGCTTTCCGGCGATCACGACCATCAACGTCGGGCAGCCGGAGTTCGTGAAGAAGATCGACGCGCTCGTGAAGGGCGCCAGCATCCACGACTGGCAGGTGTACCTGCGCTGGATGCTGGTCCGCGCCGAGTCGCAGTATCTACCGAGTAAATTCGTCGACGAGTGGTTTCACTTCCGGCAAGTGCTTACGGGCACGAAGGTCCTCCAGCCGCGCTGGAAGCGCTGCGTGGGCTTCATTGACCACGCGATGGGCGAAGCGCTGGCGCAGCCCTTCGTCAAAGAGCACCTCGGCGAGGACGGCAAGCGCGCGGCCGAGGGCATGGTCGCGGGCATCGAGGCGTCGATGAAGGTCGACCTCGACGGCCTCGCGTGGATGGACGATACGACGCGCACGAAGGCCGAGGCGAAGCTCGCCAAGATCATGAACAAGATCGGCTACCCCGCGAAGTGGCGGAGCTACGAGGGCCTCGCCGTCGACCGGGGCGCGTTCATGAAGAACATCGGGAGCGCCATGCTCTTCGAGTTTCGCCGGCAGCTCGCGAAGGTCGGCAAGCCCGTCGACAAGGACGAGTGGGACATGAGCCCGCCCACGGTGAACGCCTACTACGACCCGAGCATGAACCAGATGGTCTTCCCGGCCGGCATCCTCGAGGCGCCGTTCTACTCGAAGACGCAGTCGCCGCCGCTCAACTTCGGCGGCATCGGCATGGTCGTCGGCCACGAGCTCACCCACGGCTTCGACGACGAAGGGCGGCAGTTCGACGCCGACGGCAACCTCCGCGACTGGTGGACGCCCGCCGTGAGCGCCGAGTTCGACCGCCGCGCCGCGTGCGTCGAGCACCAGTACGACGCGTACATCGCCGTCGACGACGTGCACCTCAAGGGCAAGCTCACGCTCGGCGAGAACATCGCCGACCTCGGCGGCGTCAAGCTCTCGTACGCGACCTTCGAGCGGGCGGAGAAAGAACGGCCCGTGCCGACCCTCGGCGGCTTCACCCCCGAGCAGCAGTTCTTCCTCGGGTTCGCCCAGTCGTGGTGCGCGAACTACCGCCCCGAGGCGCTCCGCCTCCTCGCCTCGACGAACCCGCACTCCCCGCCGAAGTACCGCGTCCTCGGGCCGCTCTCGAACCTCCCCGAGTTCGCCGCCGCCTTCTCGTGCAAAGACGGCTCGCCGATGGTGCGCCCGAAGGACAAGCGCTGCGAAGTCTGGTGAGCGGCGCGCGGGACGTTCCCGCCGAAGACACGCCGGATTCCTAGGGACTGCCCGCGTCGCTCGGGTCCACGATGTGCCCCAGAAACAAGATCGCTCCGGTCGGTAAGTCTACGATCGCCACGAGATAGGGTCGGTTGACGTTCATCGTGACCGAGGGCGGCGGCGTGGTGATGGCAAGGCCGGCGCTCACGATCACCGCGGCGGCCGCGGCGGCCTCGACCCCGGTCTCCTGCATCGAGACCGTGGTTTTCTGAAGAACGTCCGACACGTACAGGTTTGCGCCATCCGGCGGGCTCGGGGCACATCCCGGTGAGGTCGGCCGCCGCCCGGTCGAAGGCGTCCACCATGCCCATGGCCTTCAGCGCGGTCACCAGCGAAAAAGTCGGCGAGGTGAAGGCGACCTTGGGGAGGGAAAGGGTGACGCGCGCGTTGGATGGGGGGAACGCGAGGGGCGCCGAACCTACGGCAAGACCCGCCTCGTACGCGGCGAGGTTCGCGTCTGGATGCGGCAGCGCGATCTCCACGGCGACCTGTGTGTTGACGAAGGGGAGCTCGACGATCTGCGCCTGACCGTCGTCGACGTATGGGAGCGTCGCCGTCTCGTTCATGAAGCTCGACGAGACGGTCGACCCATCCGCGCGCGTGAACGTACTCGTGGTCATGTTATTCGGGTCGAATGGGGACGCCCACGGGAATCGCAGGTGCAAGGCGTCGACGAGCACCATGCGCGTTGTCTGGTCGAGCGCGCCCGCGGGCAAGAGATTCTGGATCTTTTCGTCGGTCTCCTCGGCAACCCAATCGTTGATCGCCACCCGCGCCGGATCCCACTCATGGATGAAGTCCTCGAGATAGACACCGGTGCCGTAGCTCTTCGCGAGTGTGGTCAGGAACGGCGCCGCCCAGGCATACGTCTTCTCGCCCCATACGGAATTGACGACCTGCAGCTCGTAGTCGGACGGCGAGGCGTCGGGGAGGCCGTTCTGGGTCTGCTCGCGCCACGCGGCTTGCCCGCGAGAGGCAAGCGCCTGACCGAGAGCGTTCTGTCCATCGAAGATCGACGCTCCCGCGTCCTGCGGGACGTGCAGCGCCGCCGCCATTTGAGTCGCGGTGGCCCCCGCTGCGCCCGCGTAGGTCATCGTCAGGGCCAACGACGCGCTGAGCGGCGACGTGAGCAGGTTGGACGCTCCGGCATTCACTACGACGCGAGAGTACAGATCGACGGCAAAGGCATTGTTCGCCGCCGCGGCGGCCGACAGCGAGCCCGATGGGATGGCCGACGCCGGGTCACGGGCGACGTCTGCCTGAGCGAGCGGGGCCTGTGAGCCACCGTCCCCGGCGAGTACCGCAGAGGTCCCGCCCTTGCAGCCCGCCAGCGCGAGGAGGCCCGCCAAGGCTTCGACGACGAGGAGTCGACGACCCATTGCCCTCGACGATCGCACACGCCATGCCTGAGCGCGAGGCTGAACGAACTGGCGAAATGTCAGGGGTTCGCCGACCGACGCCCGGGCCAGTCTGTGCCACCCGGCGAAGCACGTGTCGTGTTCGGTATCGGTGCCGGTCGTCGATCAGTGCGCGCCCACGACGATCTCGTCGGCGTGCACGACGAGGGCGAGATCCGCGACGCCCTCGGGCAGCTCCTCGCGCGTCTTGCCCGCGACCATCGCGGCCTCCCCCGCGCCGCACCGCGCGAGGCCCCGCGCGATCTCGTTCGCATCGGCGTCGAGGATGCGCACGGCGTCGCCCGCGCGGAAGTCGCCCCGCACGCCGAGTAAACCCACGGACAGCACGCTCTTTCCACGGGCGCGCACCGCGTCGGCCGCGCCGCGGTCGAGCACCAGGTCCCCGCGCGGCCGCAACGTGAACGCGATCCAGAACTTCTTCGCGCTGAGGCGATCGTCCGACGCCACGAAGAGCGTCCCGACGTCTTCCCCCGCGAGCACGGCGTCGAGGACGCCCTCCGCGCGCGCGTCCGCCACCACGACGTTGGCCCCGGCGAGCGTCGCCCTCCGCGCCGCCTCGACCTTGCTCGCCATTCCTCCGCTTCCGATGCCGTTCGACGAAGGGCGCACGTGCGGAAGGGCATCGTCCGCCACGTCGCGCACGATCGCGACGCGCCGCCCCCGCCCGTCGAGCAGGCCCTCCACGTCGCTCAGCAGCACGACGAGGTCCGCGTCGACGAGCGGCGCCACCATCGCCGCCAGCTGATCGTTGTCGCCGAACTTGATCTCCTCGACCGCCACCGAGTCGTTCTCGTTGAGGATCGGCACCGCCCCCGCGTCGAACAGCGCGCCGAGCGCCGCGCGGGCGTTGTTGGCGCGCGTCCGATCCGCCAGGTCCGCGTGCGTGAGGAGGACCTGCGCCACCGCGAGACCCCGCGCCTCGAACGCCTCTTCGTAGGCCCGCATGAGCAGCGACTGCCCCGCCGCCGCCGCCGCCTGGAGCCTCGCCATCTCCTTGGGCCGCGCCCGGTACCCGAGCTTCTTCATCCCGAGCGCGATCGCGCCGCTCGACACCACCACGAACGAGGCCTTCGGCCGCCCCGCCACGCTCGCCGCGAGGCGCTCGAAGAAGCCCGCGTCCGCCGCCAGCGTCCGCGACCCGATCTTCACCACGACCCGCCGCGCGCGCGACAGCGCCGATCGCTCGTCAGCCATCGGCCTTCACGAGCAGCTCGTCGAAGGCCGCCTCGAGCCTCCGGAGGATCCGATCGGGGACGCCCGCCGCCGTCCCCAGCACCCCGTCGACCAGGGCCGTCCACGTGTCGCGCTGATCGTCGACCGCGCCCGTCTCCTGGCCGGGCGGCAGGTTCATCGAGAACGCGTGCAGGACCGCGCCGTCGATCGCGCGCCGCACCCGACGCGCCTCTTCGGCGTCGATGCGGACCGCGCGCTCGGTTCGGACCGCGTCGAGGTAGCGATCGAAGAGGTGGCCGAGCAAGAGCGTGCGGCCCGCTTGCCGCAGCGGCCAGAGCGCCCACACCGGCCCGAGGCGCCCGAGCAGCCGAAACGCGAGACGCAGCGCCACGAAGCTCGCCGCCGTCCGGGCCATCCCGCGCGCGTCTTCGCGTTCGGTGGGCCCCGCGAGGGCGGCCCGCGCCTCCGGCGTCAGCGACAAGCCGCGGGCGGAGACGGCGTCGTGGAGGAGCGCGCCACGGACACGCGTGACGAGCGCTTCGGTCACGAACGGGAGCGGGAGCGCGTCGGCGGAGGCCCCGAGGAAGGCATACGTCGCCGCCCGCGCCGGGCCGGACGAGCGGCGAAGGGTGACGGCGCGGGCATCGGCGCCGGGCTCTTGGGCGAGCGTGGAGCGGGTCGTGGGGGCGCCTTCGGCCATCGTGCGCGGACAGCTTACGCGAACGCGCCCGCCAGCGGGCGGAGCTCCATCACGACCGCGTCCGATTCCATCGCGATGGCGAAGAGATCCCGCGACGCCAGCGGTCCGAGCTCGACGCGCACGTGCACCGGCCGAGCGCCTTCCGACGCCGTCGCGCGCCCGCCACGGTCCTCGACCGCGCGCACGAAGGCATCGACCCGCCCGTGGACACGCAGCGACAGCGTGCGCTCCGCGGCCGCGATCTCGGCCGGCGGTCCCTGCCCGACCACCTGCGCTCCATCGAGCACGATGGCCTCGTCCGACGCGAGCGCCATCGGCGACTCGAGCGGCACCCGTCCCGCGAACGTCGTCGTCTGCCGATCGGCCGTGCCTCGCGCCACGGCGCGCGCGAGAAGGAGCGCCGACTCGCTGGACAGCCCCGCCATCGGGTCTTCGATGAGGAGGGCCGGCGCGCCCGTCGCCAGCGCCGCCGCGATCACCGTGGCACGCCGCACGGGGACCGGCGCGGCCGCGAGCTTGGTCACCGCCATCGTCGTCAGCTGCATCCGCCCGACCGCGTCGGTCGCGAGCCCGAACGCGACGGCCCGCCTGTGCCCGGCCAGGCGCGCGCTCCACGTCGTGTAGTCGAGCACCGTCCACTTCGGAGGCATCGGCGGATCGAGCGGCGCGCACGCGACGAGCCCCGACCCGAGCGCGGCCGACGGCGGCGCTCCTTCGACGAGGAGCTCTCCGCGGACGACGTCGCGCAGCCCGGCCGCGGCCTCGAAGAGGCCCCGCGGTCCGCGCAGGACGAGCACGTGCTCACCCGAAGACTCGAGCGACAGACCGTCGACCGCCGGCTCGCCCCCGACATCGACACGCAGGTGGGAGCATAGAAGGCGACGGGGCATGCGGAGACCAAGAGTGTAATCGCAAACGAAAGGAATACGATTGGCACATGCGTCGCAATCTCTGTCTCCCCGATGGGCGCCCGGAGCGCGGAGAGGCGGTAAAACGCGCAATGGTGAAGCGTACGAAGCGTGCGGTCCGGGGCGGCCGCCCCGCGGGCGTCGGGGCGCGCGACCCCATGGGCGAACCCAAGAGCATCGCGATCGGCCTGCTGCTCGCCGGCTGCAGCTTCGGCGCGCTGGCCGCGTGCACGAGCAGCTCGGCCGATCAAGTCACGAAGCCGGTCGCCCTCGGAATCATGGGCAGCATGGCGCCGAGCGCGACCGACGGCGACATCATGCTCTTCGAGTCGCAGATCCCCGTCCCTCTCCCTGTCCGCGCGATGACCGCCGCCGACGTCCAGGCCGCGGGCGCCGCTCCCGCGGGCACGCCGTATCCGCGCGGCGTGTTCCTCCAAGCCACCGACGAATCCGTCGAGCTTCACTTCACCTTGTCGAACGTCGACACGGACGCGCACAACGTGTGGCTGCTCATCGATCCTTGGAACGAGTTCGTGCGGTGGAAGCCGGGCGAGACCGTCACCGAGGAAGACATCATCCCGAACTTTGGATACGACCTCTATTTCACCATCCCCGGCAAGCAGCGCGTCGTGGGCACCATCACGAGCGACGACATGCACGAGATCGCGATCAAGCTCGCCTCCGTCGAGCAGCTCCTCGCGAGCCCGCAGGCTCAGGACGAGATCGCGGCGGAGGCCGCGGGCACGATGACGATGACCGGCGATACGTTCGACGCGACGTCGATCGCGAACAACATCTTCAATCCGCAGAACCGGTCGAACGCGACGCCGCCCGATCCGCTCTATACCCCGTGGATCCCGCCCGTCATCCCGGGCATCACGGGCTTCGACCTGGGCCTGCGCACCTCCGAGTCGGCGAACGTGGCGGTCGAAATCACGATGGAGGTGCAAGACCTCCGCGGGGATCGCTTCGTGGCGCAGGATTCGAACGCCGCGGAGCTCGGCGTTCCGCCGGTCACGCTCTCGCCGCCGAACGCGAACTTCTGAGCGGGGGCGGACTTTCGAGCGTGCCTTGGCGTCGACCGGAAGGCGAGGCATCATGGCCCCGGTGGATCCGTCGGAGTTCGAAGCCTTCAGTCGGTCGCGGAAGCCCTCCGCGGAGTTCCACGGCGCTTACCTCGTCGCTCTCTTGGTCATCGGACTGGGCCTCGTCACGTGGTACTGCGCGACGGAGATCCTCGGCGTCGGCTCCTTCGGCGGTCTGCCCTTGGGGGTCGTGCTCGCCGTGTTCGTGGGACTCATGATGATGATGAGCGGCGAACTCGAGATCGCGCAGCGGCGCCGGCTCCGGGACCGACCGCTCGTCGCGATCCGCGAGGCGTCGGATGGCCTGGTCGAGATCCGCGGCACCGTTCACGCGGCCGAGCGAGGCCCCGTGAAGGCTCCCCTGAGCGAGCGAGACGTGGTCTGGGCGCGCATCGCCGTCTCCAGGACCGAGAACTCGGACTTGCGCGGCCACGTCTGCTTCCACGAGACCACGAACCGCGACTTCTTCGTCGACGACGGCTCGGGCGAGCGCGCGCGTGTCGTGGGGGCTCGCGCCGTATGGGTGCCGCCCGGGCCCGACCAACAACAACCGCGGACCGCGAATTCGACTCGCTTGTCGAGCGAGTACTTTTCGGACCGCATGCGCGCGTACGTCAAAGCTCGCCGCCCCGCGCTCGAGAGCGCCGACGATCTGGTCGCCGAAGAGGTCTCCCTCACGCCGGGAGAGGAGATCGTCGTGCTCGGCGCCGCGCGGCGGGTGATCACCGCCGGGAGCGACGGTTACCGCGGCACCTCGCAGTGCCTCGTGCTGGGCGGCGCGAAGGGCGCGGCGGGCGAGGTCCTCATCGCCAGAGCGCGCCCGGCCGACGCGCTCTGGCCGATGCGGTACCGATTCGGCGTCTTCCTGGTGGCCTCGGGCACCCTTGCGGCGGCGGTCGAGGCGGTCTGGTACAGCGTCTGATCGTCGGCGCGGCCGCGGGCACCGGGGGGGCGGGGCACTTCAGAGCGCGGGAGGAGGCGGCGCCGTCAGCCCGGCGAGCTCGATGCCCATGCTCTTCTCGATCGCGCTCACCTGATCCACCGCGTCGTCGAACCCGTCTTTGCCGAACGTCTTGTGCTCGATGTCCTCGAAGCGGTCGCCGATCTCGTCGAGCTGCTTCGGCGTGTAGAGCTTCTTCCACGCCGGGAAGACGACGGTGTCCTCGAGCGCGGCGTGCTCCTCGTACATGCGCGCGAACCCTTCGAGCGCGCGGGCGAGCGGCTCCGCCGCGTGCGCCCCGATGGCTTTCTGGGTGACCGCGAGCACGTACGCGGTGATCTCCCGCCCGCGCTGGTGTTGCGCGACGAGCGTCCCCACGGAGGCGCCGACCACCCCGCCCGCCTTCGAGAGCGCCGGGAAGATGTTCGCTTCTTCGAGCTGCTTCTCGTGGTAGTCCTCGCCGAACGTCCGCATGAGGTTCGCGGCCTTCTGCAGGGCCGCGGGCACGACGTCGGCAGGCTTCGCGCGCAGGCGGGACGCCGACTCTCGGTAGACGACGAGGACACGGCGGATGACGCCGTGCTCGCGCATCAGGTCCTCGACGGCGCCGACGTCGTCCTTCCCTTCCTCGGGAAGGCCCGCCGCGTCGGGCGGTGACGCGGCGGCAGCCAAGGTGGCTGCGGCGGGCTGCGTCGCGGTGCGCTCGTCTCTCCGGCACGCGGCGAGGAGGGCGCCCGCGCCGGCGATCGTCAGGAAGGTTCTGCGGCCATCTCGTTCGCTCATGGAAACAAGGCCTCCCGAGGGGAGATCGTTAGCATGCGAACGATCGTGCCCGGGAGGTATCTCCGCCCGCGTGACGCCCCCGCTCCCCCGCAGCGAGCTCGACGTACAAGCCCGCACGCTTGTTGCTTCGAGATGCGTGCATGCAGCCTGTACACAAGCCCGAGCAGCCCATGCATCGACCCATTCCGATCCAGGCGCCGAGCCCGACCGTTGCGCCCGAGCCTCCCCATCGCGAGATCCCGCGGCCCATGCCGCCCATGCCCGCGTCACCCAATCCACCGCCGCCGCCCTCTCCCGGTCGACACCTTTGAAGGGTCGTCGCGTTCACACGACATCACGGCGTGCCTGATCGAACACCCTCACGATCGTCTCCCCCCGTGATCGCGATCCCGGGTCCGTATCGAGCCCTACCGAATCGATCGCCCACGCGATCATCGCCCTTCATGATCGCGATCCTGAGCCCCCGTCGAGCCGCACGAGATCGATCCGCGTCGCGATCATCACGCTCCACGAAAGCGACCGTCGTCGCCCAGGGAGACGAACAAGGTCGATCGCCCTCGTGATCGTCACCCCTCGCGATCGCGATCATCACCCTTCGTGAACGCGACCATCACCCCTCATCGAGCCGTACAAGACCGCTCACCCTCGCGATCGTCTCCTTTCATGATCCCGCAGGGGATCGGTCATCGAGCCGTCCATGATCGATCGCCCGGGCGGTCCTCACCCTCGAGGATCCCGTGGAAGATCGGCCATCGAGACGAACAAGACCCGTCGTCCTGACGATCATCCCTGCTCGTCCACGCGTCGATCGCCGGGCACGGTCCCTCCCGGGTGCGCCACGGGAGACAGGGCAACGCGCGTGGTACCTTTTCCCGCATGCCACGCCGGCGCGCATCCCGCCCCTCCGCGTGGCTCGCCGTGGCCCTCGTCGCCGTGGTCTTGGCGGGCGGCGCGGCGGGGGCGCGTCCCAACAGGCCGGTCTTGCACGAGCCCGTGCGGCCGGACCCTGCCGAAGACCTGGCGATGCACGTCGCACTCGACGGGGAGCTCCCCGCCGCGCTCCGGACGTCGAGCGGCGTCGTGGGCGCGCCCGACCCGCGCGAGCTGCCGCGGCCCTCGGAGGCGAGCTACGGCGTCGCCGCCGACGCCGACGGATTCACCCCCGATCGCGACACCAAGCGCCCGGACGTCAGCGGGTACGACGACCCGTTCACGCCGTCGACGGCCCCGTTCAAGCGGCTCAGCGCGTTCGACGCCGTGCGGAGCGATTTTCGTCTGTACGTGCGCGACGAACGCCACGTCGACGTGCCGTCGAGCGCGCTCCAGGGCCCCGATGACGACCCGTTTTACGTCGACCTCGTGGCCGACATCGAGCCGTCGCGCGGCGTCCGGATCCCGAGCGTCGCCGCGGGAGCCCGCATCGTACGCGCGCACCTCGCCGTCGGCGCCGAGGACGTGCCGATGCGGGTGAAACGCGACGGCGCCGACAACTGGTTTCTCGAGGCGTACCGGCCGAAGGGGCCCGTGCGGGCGCGGCTCGTCATGGAGGTCGTGGCGCCGAGGGGGGCCTTCGGCGGCGCGCTCGCCGACCCTTCGTGGAGCGATCTCCCGCGGCCCGCCGCGCTCCCCGAGAACGTGGCGCGCGAGGCGGCGCTCGTCCGCTCGGCGGTGGGCGTGAGCCGCAAGATGCGGCCGCGCGCGGCGGTGACGAAGCTCGTCGAGTACTTCCGCGGATTCGTCGACTCGGAGGACGCACCGCGGGGTCGCGGGAGCATCTACCTCGACCTCGCGCTCTCGAAGAAGGGCGTGTGCCGGCACCGCGCGTTCGCGTTCCTCGTGACCGCGCTGGGTATGGGGATCCCGACGCGCATGGTCATGAACGAGGCTCACGCGTGGGTCGAGGTCTACGACGGCGTCCTGTGGCGGCGCATCGACCTGGGCGGCGCGGGGAGGATGACGGGACAGGCTTCGGAGGCGATGGCGCCGCGGACGACCTACGAAGCACCGCCCGACGGGCTCCCCTGGCCGGCCGGCGCGCTCCGCGGAGGGGACCTGGTGACGGGATCGCGAGGGGCCGCGGGGGGCAACGAGGCGTCGAGCGAGGGGACGACCCGCGCCTCCGCGAGCAGCGAAGCGAACGACGGGAGCGAGCCCGCGGCGCAGGCGCAGACTCCGGACCCGCTGGCGCCGCCTTCGCCGGAAACCAGCGATGAACGGCCCGCGTCCACGATTGCGCTCTCGGTCGCCGCGGGCGACGCACACTCGGGTCAACCGTTGTTCGTGAAGGGCGACGTGCGGGCCGCGGGCGACGGGTGCCCGCGGGTGGCGGTCGAGCTGTGGCTGCGGGCGGCGGGAACGCGGAAGGCGTTTCGATTGGGCACGCTTGCCACGGGAGAAGACGGAGCGTTCGCGGGAGGCGTCGTGGTGCCGGTGGAGATGCCGCTCGGCGACTACGATGTCATCGCCCGGACGCTGGGGGATGCCCGGTGTGGAGCGGGGGGCGGCGATTAGCGAATTCGTCAGCTCGATTCGGAATCGGTCTCGGCGGGCTGTTCCGACGTCAGCAGACCGAGCAAAGCTTCGCGGGCACGCCAATTCGCTTTTGGATTGCCAATCAGAGCCCGTCGGCCTCACCTTCTTCGAGCGACGCGAAGTCGGATCGACGCTGGCGCCGGGCGTAGGCATACTCCCGAGCAGGTACCTCGAGATGCCCCAGGAATTCGACGTCGTATGTCTCGGAGGAGGCGTGGCCGGAGAGGCGATCGCCGTGGGCCTTCACGGCTCCGGGTTGACGCTTGCGGTCGTCGAGCGAGAGCTCGTCGGGGGGGAGTGCCCGTACTGGGGATGCGTGCCTTCCAAGACTTTGCTTCGCTCGGGCGAGACGTTGACGGAGGCCGGTCGCGCGCGCCAACTCGCCGCCTCGCGCGTGGAGTGGACCGTCGACTTTCCCAAGGTCTCGAAGCGCGTCCTGTGGATGGCGCGCGACCTCGACGACAGCCGACCCGCCGCCGCGATGGAGGCGACCGGAGCGAAGATCTTTCGAGGAGAAGGGAGACTGTCGGATCTACGCACGGTCGCCGTGGGGAGCGACCGGCTCGTCGCGCGTCGCGCCGTCGTGATCGCGAACGGAAGCACCGCGGTGATCCCGCCCATCCCCGGCCTCGACACGGTCGAGTACTGGACCAACCGCCAGGCGGCGATTCCGAAGGAGTTGCCCGCTTCGCTCGTCGTGCTCGGCGCGGGCGCGGTGGGCCTCGAGCTGGGGCAGGCCTTCGCGCGCCTCGGCTCCAAGGTCACGGTGATCGAGGCTTCACCGACGTTCCTCGGTCACGAGGAGCCGGAGGCCGGCGCCGCGCTCCGACCCCACCTCGAGGCGGACGGCATCACGCTGATGGTCGGGGACCCCTGCGTCGGCGTCGAAAGGTCGTCCGGGGGGACGGCGGGCTCGCGCTCGACCGTCGACGTTCACCTGAAGTCCGGCGCGGTCGTCTCGGCCGAGCGGCTGTTCGTGGCCACGGGCCGCCGGCCCAACGTGGAGGCGTGGCGCGGCGTCGGGGTTCCCGAGACGGAGCGCGGCTGGTTGAAGGTGGACCCGGCGACGCTCGAAGCGCGGCCCGGCATCTTTGGATGCGGTGACGTCACGGGACTCGGCGGGTTCACCCACCTCGCCTATTACCACGCGCAGGTGGTGGCACGCCGACTCCGAGGCGTGGACGCGA
Source organism: Polyangiaceae bacterium (assembly GCA_036500865.1). Taxonomy (GTDB): domain Bacteria; phylum Myxococcota_A; class Polyangia; order Polyangiales; family Polyangiaceae; genus Palsa-1150. The sequence goes on along the minus strand of DASYBG010000027.1, from coordinate 54,763 downwards.
AGGCCGATCACACGGCGGTTCCTCGCGTGACCTTCACCGATCCGGAGGTGGCCTCCGTCGGCCTGTCGGAGGCCGCGGCGCGCTCGCGTGGCGTCGACGTCATCGTCGCCCGTACGGATCCGGGCGAGGCCGCCCGAGGCTACATTCAGGGCTTTCACGGCGGCGCGCTCAAGCTGGTCGCCGACCGCGAGCGCGGGGTACTGATCGGGGCCACCCTGGTCACTCCGCGCGCCGCCGAAATCCTTGGGGAGCTCGTGCTCGCGCTGAAGCTGGGCACTCCGCTCGCGACCCTGGCCGACGTCATCCACCCCTTCCCAGCCTTCAACCGGGTGCTGGGAGGCAGTCTCGAGGAGCTCGCGGCGAAGGTGGTAGGGGCAAGCGCCGCACGGTCCTGAGTCCGGTCACGGCCCACTTGAAGCCGCGTTTCGGGCCGTCTCTGCGGGGTGGAAGGCCGTCGCGGCGCCACGCTCTAGCCATACGCGCCGGCTGATAGTACGTTCAGTGCGCATGGACACCGTCGCCGACCCCATCCAAGCCCTTCTCGAGCTCTTCACCACGACCCTTTCCGGTGTTCGCTTCGCCGACCTCGACGCGAAAGCGCTCGCGGCGCTCGCCGCAGAAGCGCAGTCCGCCGCCGAGGTCGTGGCCTCCGCGGAGGCCGCGCTCACGGCCGCGCGTGACACGTTGAAGCAGCGCCAAGAGGCTCTGCTCCTGCAAGCGCATCGCGCCATCGCGTACGCCCGCGTGTTCGCGGAGAACGACCAAGCCTTGGCGGAGCGAATCGACGCGATCGCGCTGCCCAAGGCGCCCAGGCGAACGAGAGCCCCGAGCGAGCCGATGGCCCCGCCGCCGGCTCCTCAGGCGACCCGCCCGCGCAAGCATCCGTCCAAAGCGTCGTCGGCGCCCGAGCCGACCTCGGAGCGAGTCGCGGCTCCCGGGGAATGACCCGGCGTCTTTTCACGCGAGAGCTTACTCGGCGCCTCGATCCCGTCGTCGTGCTCGAACGCATTTGGCCGGCGGGCGCGACGGCGGAGACCTCGGTCGCAAGGTCGACAACGGTCACAAGCCCCAAGCCCAATGGACACGAGCGAGCCCGGACGTGTTGTTGACGGACAGTGAAGGACTCGACGCGGCGCCGCTCATCGTCGTCATCGACCACGCGTCGGCAATCCGAAGCCCGGGCCAGTAGCAGCTCCCCACGCCGAGAGTGCGTAGCTCGTTCGGAATGCCGGCCATGTAGGCTTGGTCGTTGGTCCCGGCGCCCACTCCGTCGTAGGCGACGCCCGTCGTCATCGGCGCTCCCCACTCGGTGACGATGGCGCGCGCGGTGTCGCCTCCGAGGCCGGTCGAGACGGTGCTTTGCCAGCCCTGCGTCGTCATCGTGGTCGAAAAGAAGAAGGTATAGTCGTGGAGCGACAGGAGGCAGCCGTTCAGGCGAGCGTCGGCGCCGACCGGCGGAACGTTCTGGTCATAGCCGCTGCCCGCGACGATGATCCGGCTCCGCGGAACGTTGGGGAAGCTCGCGACCCACGCGGCCGCAAAGTTCATCCAATCGGTCGTGCTGAACCCGAACGGTTCGTTGTGGATATCGAAGAAGACGAGGTTGTTGGAGGTATATTCGTCGACGACGACTTGCCACATGCTGTCGTAGGCCGCGGTCGTATCCGGTTTGCCGTTGTGCCAGGCCCAGTATGCCACGATGACCTTCATGCCCTTGGCGACGGCGGCGTCGATCAACCCCTTGTAGGCCGCCCACCACGCGCCGGAGACCGTCGGCTCGTTGATCGGGATGCGGATCGCGTTGGCGCCCAGCTGGGTCTCGAATCCGGAGAGGATCGCGTTCGCCTTCGCCTGCACCGTGGCGTAGGTGTCCGTGGTCGAGTCCAAACCGGAGACCTGTAGCAGCCCGTTGACGAAGTTGTCTCTCTGGTCCGCCCAGTTCACACAGTGAAAGCTCGACGGGCTCGCGATGGTCCCGCCGTCCACCTCCGAGGGCGGCGCGTCCGAGGCCGCGTCGCGGGAGGCCGCGTCTTTCGTCGCGTCCGTGCTCCCGTCCGCGGGCCCCGTGTCGCCGGAGTCCGGCCGCGTGGGGAGCCCGGCGTCGACCGGCATGCTCGCGTCCCGAGAGCTCGACGTGGTCGCGTCGGAAGCGCTCATCGGGCCTCCGCTGTCCGCGCCGCCCGTCTCGGGGAGGCTCGCGCTCGCGTCGTTCGCCGATGCGTCGCCTCCGGAATCGTCGCCTCCGGTGGTCTCGCCCGGCGGGCCTCCGTCGCTCGGACGGGCCGAGCTGCCGCAGGCGATGACGAAGACGAGCGGTAGGCCTGTCAGGCAGTGGCACCCAGGACGCATCATTTCCCTCTATGGAGAGGGTGATCTCAAGGACCCAAAGCCATCACGCGGAACCGCCGAAATGGCCGACAATCGCTCGTCACCTATCCGTCAGAACGGAATATTCCCATTCAACGCGTCCGCGACACCACGAATCCGGCACCGTCGATCTCCACGTCTCCCTGCTTGAGCAGGCGCCCGACGGCCCGCTTGAACGCCTTCTTGCTCAGGCCGAACGTCGCGCGGATCTCTTCGGGGCTCGAGCGATCGCCCACCTTCGGCGCGCGGGGCCGGCGGAGGGTCGCGAGGACCTTCTCCGCGTCCCCCGCGAGCTCGTCGTGCGCCAACCCGCGCAGCGACAGCTCGATCTTCCCGTCGGCGAGTACGTTCGTCACACGGAACTTCCCGGCGTCGCCGCGCGAGAGGCCGTGCGGCTCGGTGCGCGGTACCAAGCCGACGAACGCTCGCTCGACGATCACGAAGAGCCCGCGGGCCGGGTCGTCGCGCAGGGCCTCGCCGTGGACCCACTCGTCGAGCGTGAACTCGCCCCGGTCGCGCAACATCTCGCTGACGCGCATCGTCCCCGCGAGGCGCCCCGTGTCGTCGACGAAGAGCCCAATGGCATACCGGTCCCCCACGCGCAGCTCGCAGGTGCGCTCGGCGTGCGGGACGAGAAGCTCCTTCGGCAATCCCCAGTCGAAGAACGCGCCGAACCGGGTCATGTCGGTCACCGTGAGGAATGCCACCTCGCCCAGCACGACCTTCGGTTCGCGCAATGTTGCGACCGGGCGGTCCTCCGAGTCGAGGTGGACGAACACGTGGAGCGTGTCGCCCTCCTTCGCGCCCGCGGGGACCTCGGCGCTCGGCAGGAGCAAATCGGGCGCCGGGGTTGCCGCGGCGTCGTCGCATACCGCGAGGAACGCGCCGGGCGCGCCCAATCGCCGTACGCGCATCGGTGCGATCTTTCCGAGGAGATCCCCGTGGGCCGCCCGGCTCATGGCGCCGTCGTGCGCTGCGGCGCGCGCGCGAGACCGCTCCTCGGGTCGTGCCGCTCCGCGCCCTCGGGGATTCCAACCGAGACCTCCCCGGCCGCGACGGCGCCGCGCGCCCAGAGGGTCCGCTCCACGATCGCGCGAAACACCCGCTCGAGCGCGTGCTGGACGTGCATCCCCTCGAGGATTCCCATGGCGCGCGCGATCGCCTCGAGCGTGGCGAGGCCCCCTTCGCGCGATTCCGTTCGGAGGCGATACGTCGACGCGACCGACGGGGGGAGCCATGCGCACGGCAGCGCGGAGACCCCCGGCACGCGCCTGCGGACCTTCGACGCCTGACGCCATGTCCCGTCGGGGACGACCAGCGTCACGGGAGCGGCTGTCTTCGCCGCGAAGTCCGCGAGCGGCCTCGCGTCCTCGTGAGGAAAGAGGAGGACGGGCTGCGACGTTCCCTCCCACGTGAAGGGCTCGCTCGGCTGCGTGTGATGCCCGCGGACGAACACTTCGCTGTGGGCCAGGCACTCGGTCGCGAGGCGGCCCGTGTTGGTCGACTTCCGATCCTCGCCCCGGTGAATGAAGAGGACGACGCGGGTGCGCGTCTCGAGGCGCGGCGACGGGATCAGCGCGCAGACGCACAGGCTCGCGTGCATGCGGCAGCGGGTGCACCGGTGGGCCTCGTTCGATCGGCGGCTCATTCCGCGCCTCGCGGAAGACCGAGGGCGGCCAGCGGGCCGCCGAAGTCCTCCGGGACCGTCGCGGTGACCGCGATCCGCGCTGCCGTGGCCGGATGATCGAACGCGAGGTGGTGAGCGTGGAGCCCGAGGCGCATGAGGTTGTATTCCGCCCGGAACCGGCGATTGATCTCCCCGGAGCCGTGCGTCACGTCGCCCACGAGCGGATGGTCGATGTGCCGGAGGTGCCGCCGGATCTGATGCAGCCGCCCGGTCTCGGGCATCGCGAGCACGAGCGAGCAGCGGTCGACGGTCGACGTCGCGATCCGACGGAAACGCGTGACGGCCGGCACGCGCGGCCCCCCCTCCTTCTTCTGGATCGCGTAGTCCACGACGCCCGAGTCCGGCGGCGTGCCCCGGACGAGCGCGAGGTACCGCTTCTCGACGCGCCCATCCTCGAAAGCGCGCGACAGAACGGCGGCGGCCTCGCGCGTCCGGGCAAACAGGAGCGCCCCGCTCGTCCCGCGGTCCAGTCGGTGGACCGGGTGCACGTGCTGGCCGATCGCGTCTCGGACGCGAAAGAGTGCGACGTCGTCGTCGTCGTCCCAACCGCGGTGCACGAGGAGACCCGAGGGCTTGTTGGCGACGACGACGTGCGCGTCGGCGAAGAGGAGTTCGATCGGGGGTAGGGGCATTCGAAGGGTGAGCGTTCCGTCCGATATAGCCCCTCGCCCAGTGCTCGTCGTTGTGTTTCCTGCCCGACCCCCCGTACCCCACGGCAAACCCACGGGGACATCGGGAGCGACCTTCAATCGCCGGGTCGCCCGCGTTTCATCGTGAGTCTTTGGTAACGACGGTTCCCTCGATTCCGCCACGGGCCGGTCGCGAAATAGGCATCACTTGGCCGGTCCATTCTGGCAAGTCGACGTGCACCCCGCGGTGCTGTCGCACTGCTCGCCGAACTGAAGCTCCACGATGCCGTCTCCGCAATAGGGCGCCGGCGTGCACGTCGTCGTGCAAACCCCCGGCCCATAGGCAGCCGGAGGCACCACATTGCTCGCCCCGTTGTCGCAAGTCTCGGGAGGGCTCTCCACGACCCCGTCGCCGCAATACGGGCCGAGGGTGCAGTCGGGGTTGCAGCCGCCGTAACTGCCCGTGTTGCCCGCGGTGCCGTAGTCGCACTGCTCGGGTGGATTCTGCAAGACGCCGTCGCCGCAGTAGGGCGCGAGCCTGCACGCGGTCGTGCAGATGCCGGGGCCATAGGGCATCGTGGCGGGGTCGACGTCGTTCGCCCCGTTGTCGCATTGCTCGCCGGGGTCGACGACGCCGTTGCCGCACTTGAGGTGGCAGCTCGCGTCGCACGGGCTGCCGCTCGATCCGTTGTTGGGTCCGTCGTCGCACTGCTCGCCTTCTCCGCCCTGGACGATGCCGTCGCCGCAGTGGGGGGCGATGGTGCAAGCCGTCGTGCAGATGCCGGGACCATAGGGGGCGTTCGCCAGCGGTACGTTGCTTGCGCCCTCGTCGCACTGCTCGCCGTTCGAGACGATGCCGTCGCCACAATAGGGCGCCCACTTGCAACCCGGACCGCATTGCTGGGTCGTCCCGCCGTACGTCGCGAGATTCAGGCCGTCGTCGCATTGCTCGGGCGGAGACTGCACGACGCCGTCGCCGCAGTAGGGCCCGAGGGTGCAATTGGGATTGCATCCCCCGTAGACGCCGAACGGGCCGGCGTCGGCTGCGCCGGACTCCGGGGCGCTGCCGTCGGCGACGCCCGCGTCGTTCTGCGAAGGACCGGGGTCGCATTGCTCGTTCCCGGCCACGATGCCGTCGCCGCAGACCGTCTGGCACTGCGTGACGACGTGCGCGAAGTTGCTCAACGTCAGCGCATAGGTCGAGCGGCACACGTGCGCCTCGGCCTGGAAGAGGTCAATCGAGTACCAGCCGCCGTCCACGAGGCCGAGCGACGCCGCGTTGGGCGTATTCAGCGTGTAGCTCGCGTTCGCGGGGCTATGCACGCCGCCGAGGTCGATGACCAGGTGGTTGTTGATGAACCCCCAGACGTCGTCGTCCCCCGTAAAGTTGAAGACGGCCGGTGCCGCGCCGGCGGCGACGCTCGCTTGGAACGTGAAGACGTAGTGGAGCTCGCTCGTGAAGGAGAAATTGCGCGGCGCGCTGACCGCTCCCGGGGTGAACTGGCTCTCGCAGTCGGTATCGAGCTCCGGGTTCGTCCCGGCATTCCAGCCGAGGCCGTCGAGGGGAAAGAACTGCTTGTTGCTGTACGTGTACGTGCCCGAGGTCCCTTGCGTGAGCGTGAGCGTCGTCGGGTTCCCGCCCGAGTCGAGATAGACGAGCTTCGCGTAGGGGTTCGCGCCGCCGTCGCCGCAGGCGGTGTCGTGGTACCACCAGCAGAAGCTCACGGGATCGGTGAGGGTTTGCGGATTGCCGACCGAAGCGAAGACGGGCTTTCCGTCCACTCCGAGAAGGGTTTGGACCTCTCCGGTCGACACCGCGTCCGCGCCGCAGTGGCCCGGTCCACAGTTGAAGTCCGGATGTCCCGCCGACGGCCCGGGGACCGGGAAGGGCGGCCCTCCTGCCAATCCCGTGTTCCAGTAGGTCATGTCGCGATAGAGAATCGGAATGGCGAGGGTCGCCGGTGGCGGTTGGGGCACGTTGCTGCAGGACCAGCCCGTGCCCATGTCGAGCTGGCAAGTCGCGCTGCAACCTTGGTGGGTGCCGTTCAGCGCGCCGAGGTCGCACTGCTCGGGTGGCTCGACCAGGCCGTCGCCGCAGACGGCGGTGCATTGCCCCTGCCCATTGCACTTCGGGTCGATGGTGCACGTCGGCGAGCACCCGTCGAACGGAACGAGGTTGCCGTCGTCGCACTGTTCGGTGCCCTCGACGATTCCGTCGCCGCACACCGTCGGGTGACAGGCAGATCCGGGCGACGAGCCGCCATCGACTCCCCCGTCCGCGACGACGGCGGCGTTCGTGCACGCGAAGCCTGCGCTGATGGTGCAGGTGGCGCTGCACCCCGCTCCCGTGCCGTCGAGCGGTCCGAGGTCACACTGTTCGGTGCCGGCGACGATCCCGTCCCCGCAGACGGTCATGCACGCGGCGCCCGGGGTCGGGCAAACCCAGCCTTTTACGAGCGTGCAAGCGACCGTGCAACCACCCACACCGTTGAAGCGCCCGGAGTCGCACTGCTCGGCGCCGTCGAGCCGCCCGTCGCCGCATACGACCGTCGACACGCACGACTGGCCGGGCGTGGGACACACGAACCCGGGCTCGAGCTGGCAGGTGGCGCTGCAGCCGTCTCCGGACGTGGTGTTGCCGTCGTCACACTGCTCGCCGATGTCGAGCTCCAGGATGCCGTTTCCGCAGTACTCGATCCGCTTGCACGGCTGTCCCGGCGTAGGACAAGTCCACCCGGGCTCCAGCTGACACGACGAGGAGCAGCCGTCACCCGAGACCGTATTTCCATCGTCGCATTGCTCGGTGCCCGCCAAAGCGCCGTCCCCGCAAACGTTGACCGTGAGCTTCGTGCACGCCCCGCCGACGCAGCCCTGACCGGCGGTCGATATCGTCGCGCAGCATGCGACGCCCTCCGTGCTCAAGCACGACTCGGCAGCGAAGAAGTTGGGGCAAGAGTACCCGGACTCCACTTGACAGGAGGGTGAGCAACCATCGCCCGCGGTCACGTTGCCGTCGTCGCACGCCTCCCCGGGATCGACGTGACCGTTGCCGCAAACCCAGATCTTCACGCAGGCTTGGCCCACCACCGGGCACGCCCAGCCGGGTTCGGTCTGGCATGCGCCCGAGCAACCGTCGCCGGGTCTCGAGTTGCCGTCGTCGCACGTCTCGGGCGGTTCGATGATGCCGTCGCCGCAGTAGTCGACGGCGGCATCGCAAGCGCCCGACGCGCAGCCATCCGTCGGCTCCGTCGGCGCTCCGTCTCCCCCGAGGACGACAGAAGGCGTGCCCCCGTCGTCGCCGGCACTTGCGTCCACGACCGGTACGGCCGACTCGGGACTGCCGCCGTCGGTGAAGATCGATTCGGAGCCGGGCACGCTGGTGGCGCACGACGCCGCGCAAAGCCCCAAACCGCCCAGGACTGCGACGACCAGAGACCTCGAAATCCACGTCTGCATCGCCGTCCTCCCAAGGAAGCCGAAGCCTCAATGCGCGAAATGCAAAGCCAAGCAGCGTCTCCAGTATCCAATAATTGGGCCTTCGACGCATCCACCGAACGATGCTCCCCGCGAGGATGTCTCATGATCCGGGCGTGGCCGCCCACGCGGGCGACAAGGCGCCGCAAGCGCAGAAGTTCGCTTGGCTTTTCCAGACGCTGGGGAGGTTCTCGCGCCCCTCCATGAATGGGCCGCATGATCGGTCCTACGGAGACCGTGACGCGACGGCGCGACCCGACGCTCCGTTCCGGCGGGACGTCCTGGAGCAGAGGCTCTCCGAGTCCGCAATCGATGGCCGCCGGAGATGGCGCCGTTCGGACGCGCGAGACGGGCCCTGGCCTCGAGGGACGACGCGGTCCCGCGAGCGCGGAGTCATGAGGTATTCGACGTATCGGTCGTGCGATGGGCGTGACGATCGTGGGTATTGCGGCGAATCCCCAATGGCACACGGTAGTCTCGGCCGTGCCGGCCGCTCCCTCGCACGAGCATGTGCCCGGTCGCCTCGTGACCGCCGTATCATCGGTGGTTCGCGCCCTCCTGGCGCGCCGCGGTGAGGGGCCTCCCGCGCTGCACAACTCCTTTTTGCGCTGTCGCTATAGTCGCTGCCCCAGGGCGGCCGATGGGTGTAGACGTGGTGGCCCCATGCGGCACTCCTCGGCCCTCTCGCGATGCGCGTTCGCGCTCTCCTCCGCTCTTCCCCTGCTCCTCGCCGGCTGCCAGCCTGCCGCGAGCCCGGGCAACGCCCCCGCCGCGGCCACCACGGTGCCGCCGCCCGACGACGGGCCGATGATCTCGGTGCCGGGAGGATCGCTGAAGATCCAGGTTTGCACCGACGGGATCGTGCGGGTCGCCTTCGCGAAGGACCCGGCGTTCTTCCGCCGGGCGTCGCTCATTACGGCGCCGAAACGCTGCGAGAAGACGGACTTTCACACCGCGACCGCGGCCGGCGCGACCACGGTGACGACGGCGAAGCTCACCGTGCGGATCGATACGGCCACCGGCGCGGTGACCTTCCTCGACGCGTCGGGCCAGACGATCCTGGCCGAGAAGGCAGGGGGCGGCCGCACCGTGACCCCGGCGACGGTCGAAGGCGAGGCCACGACGAACGTGCGCCAGGAGTGGACCCCGAACGAGGACGAGTCGCTCTACGGCCTCGGGCAGCACCAGCAAGGGCTGCTCGACATCAAGGGCTTCGACCTCGACCTCCACCAGTACAACACCGAGGTGTTCGTGCCGATGCTCGTCTCGAGCCGCGGGTACGGCATCCTCTGGGACAACACGTCGTTCACGCGGTTCGGCGACCTGGCCGACCCGGTGCCGCTGCCGATCGAGGGTCTCTACGCGGGCGGCGGCGCGGTCGCCGGCGACATCCCCCAGGGCAACGGCACCGTCGAGTACGAGGGCAAGGTCACGCCGACGGTGACGGGCGACTACACGCTTCGCGCGTACTACTCGGGGACGATCAAGCTCTCGGTCGACGGGGCGGTCGTGATGGACCACTACCGGCAAGACTGGCTTCCGAACGAAGACCTCGCGCGGGTGCACCTCTCGGCGGGCAAGCCGGCGGCGATCAAGCTGTCCTGGCAGGGCGACCACGGCGCGAAGGCGCTTCGGCTGCTCTGGAAGGCGCCGGTCTCCGCACCGACGACGTCGCTCTGGTCGCGCGTCGGCGACGGCGTCGACTACTGGTTCGTTTACGGGCCCGAGATCGATCAGGTGGTCGCGGGCTATCGGCGGTTGACCGGCGAGGCGCCCATGATGCCGAGGTGGGCGTTCGGATTGTGGCAGTGCAAGGAGCGCTACAAGACGGCCGACGAGGTGACCGACACGCTGAAGGGCTTCCGATCGCGCGGAGCGCCCATCGACGCCATCGTGCAGGACTGGCGCTATTGGCCCGACGGGATGTGGGGATCCCACGACTTCGACCCGGTTCGCTACCCGGATCCGGTCCGCTGGCTCCACGACATCCACGACATGTACCACGCGCACCTGATGATCTCGGTGTGGCCGCGGTTCTATCCCGAGACCAAGACCTATTCGGCGCTCCTCGCGTCGGGGTTTCTCTATCCCGAGAACATCGCAGAGACGCGCAAGGACTTCCTCGACCACGCGTTCGCCGTCTACGACGCGTTCAACCCGGCGGCGCGCCGCCTCTACTGGGCGCAGATCAACGCGCAGCTCTTCTCGAAGGGCGTCGACGCGTGGTGGCTCGACGCGAGCGAGCCCGAGATCGTGCAAGGGCCGTTCGACACGTTCGCGACGCAGATCGCGATGACCGAGACGCACATGACGCCGACCGCGCTCGGGTCGGGCGCGCGGATGCTCAACGGGTTCGCGCTCGTCAACAGCGAGGCGGTCTACGAGGGGCAGCGCGCGGCGGCGCCGGAGCAGCGTGTCTTCATCCTGACGCGGAGCGGCTTCGCGGGCCAGCAGCGGTACGCGGCGGCGACGTGGTCGGGGGACATCACCTCGACGTGGACGGCGATGAAGAAGCAGATCCCGGCGGGGCTCGGGTTCTCGGTGTCGGGCGTGCCGTATTGGACGTTCGACACGGGCGGCTTCGTCGTGCCGGACCGGTTCTCGGCCAAGGAGCCGACGGCGGCCAACGCGGCGGAGTGGGCGGAGATGAACACGCGTTGGTTCGAGTACGCGACGTTCCTGCCGCTCTTGCGGGTGCACGGGCAGGCGCCGGCCCGCGAGATGTGGCAGTTCGGCGGGGACACGAGCCCCGCGTACAAGGCGATCCTCAAGTTCGACCGCATGCGCTACCGCCTGTTGCCGTACGTGTACTCGCTCGCGGGCGCGGTCACGCAGGAAGGCGGCACGATGCTGCGGCCGCTCGTCATGGATTTCCGCGGCGACAAGCAAGCCCGCGAGGTGTCCGACGAGTTCATGTTCGGACGCGCGCTCCTCGTGAGCCCGGTGACGTCGTACATGACGCGGGAGCGGCCGGTCTATTTGCCGGCGGGATCAGGCTGGTACGACCTCTGGACCGGGACGCCGAAGGCCGGGGGCGCCACGGTTCAGGCGGCGGCGCCGTTCGACGCGATCCCGGTTTACGTGAAGGCCGGCTCGATCGTGCCGGTCGGGCCAGAACTTCAGTATACGTCGGAGAAGCCGGCGGACCCGATCACGCTCTACGTCTACACCGGAGCCGACGGGACGTTCTCGCTCTACGAGGACCAGGGGACGACGTACGACTACGAGAAGGGTGCGTTCTCCACGATCCCGATGAGCTACAGCGAAGCGAAAAAGACGCTGACGATCGGCGCCCGTGTGGGAAGCTTTCCGGGAATGCTCGCGGAGCGCACGTTCCAGATCGTCTGGGTCGGTCCGGGCAAGAGCCGAGGGTTTTCGTTCCAGCCCAAGGTCGATGTATCGGTGGCGTATCGCGGAGCCTCGATGGATGTCCTGCTGCACTGAGCCATGAGGGGCGGCGCGTGGGCCGCCGCAGCGTTCGCCGCCGCCTTCGCGTCGGCTTGCTCGCGATCGCCGCGATCGCCGGGGCCGGCGCCCATGGCGTCGCCCGCGCCTCCGCCGCCCGCGCCATCGCCGGCGCCTGAAGCAACGACGCGCCCCGCTTCGCCCGAGCCTCCGGCTCCGCTCTGCGGGAGCCCGGGCCGCGCGTGGGTGTTCGTGTCGCCCGAGCACCCGATGCGGGGCCAGTGGATGAACGTCGTGGCGGTGACCGAGCAAGCGGTGGACGGCCGTCTCGTCGTGTCCGGCCCCGCGCGTTCGATGCCGGTCGCTGCCGCCGAGCGCCACGGCGGGCCTCCCTATTACTGGCTGGCGCGCGTGGAGGCGCCGGCGACCGGGACGTGGCACGCGGCGCTCTCGCGCGACGAGGCCTGCGGCGGAGAGCCGCTCGCGAAGAAGGACGTCGCGGTCACGGCGTGGCATTCGTATCCCCCGCCGGCTCCCGAGGGCGGGCTGTGGGCGCTTCGGGCGGCGTGGTCGCCGGCCTACGAGGATCTCTACTCTTCGTGGATCGAGCATCTCTTCGACGCACCGCTCGACGAGCAGCCGAGCTGGCCGGCGCTCCACGAGGTGCTCCGCGATCGATCGCGCAACTTCCTCTTCGACCACCTGGGCGCCGGCGAAGACGAGCGCGGGATGGTGGTGCGGCCGGACTGCGCGGACCTTCCCTACTTCTTGCGCGCGTACTTCTCGTTCAAGCTCGGTCTCCCCTTCGGCTGGTCGCACTGTTCGCGCGGCGAGGGCGGGACGGCGCCGACGTGCAGCGACTTCGCGACGGTGCTCGATCCGTTTCCTCCGCTCGAGGGCAAGCCCCAAGCGGTGCCGGCGTGGGCGGTCCCCGATCGCGGACACGAGACGCGCGACGGGGACGTTCCACCTCCTGCGCCGACGCCCAAAGAGCGCGCCGTGGCCGACGTGAAGCGCTTCGGAGAGTTCTTGCGGACGACGCTGGCCGACGCGGCGCAGTCGGGCGCCGGGAGGACGGCGGCCAAGGACGAGAGCGGCGACTACTATCCGGTGAGCCTGTCGGTGGAGTCGCTGCGGCCTGGGACGATCTTCGCGGACCCCTACGGCCACGTGCTCGTGGTGGCCAAGCGCGTGCCGGAGGCGGAGGGGCGCGGCGGCGTGCTCTTTGCGGTCGACGGACAGCCCGACGGGACGGTGGCGCGCAAGCGCTTCTGGCGAGGGAACTTCCTCTTCGCGGTCGACCCGACGCTCGGGAGCGCGGGCTTCAAGCGCTTCCGCCAAGTCGTCCACGACAAGAAGGGCGGCCTCCGCAAGCTCGACAACGCCGAGCTCGCGGACTTCTCGGGGACCGAGGACGCCCGCGGGGTCGAAGGCTTCTACGACAAGGTCGAAGACGTCCTGTCGCCGGAGCCGCTCGATCCGATGCAGGCGATGCTCGAGACGCTCCAGGCGCTCGAAGAGCAGGTGCGAACACGCGTCGTCTCGGTGGACAACGGGCGGAAGTTCTTGGCGAGCGGCAAGCCGCCCGCGGAGATGCCCGACGGCGCGAAGATCTTCGAGACGACGGGGGACTGGGAGGACTTCTCCACGCCGTCGCGGGACCTGCGGCTGCTCATCGCCATCGACGTCACGCGCGGACTGCCGGCGCGCGTGGCGCGGAGGGCGGAGCGTTACGCGATGCCGCCGGGCAAGCCGGTCGAGCAAGTGCGGGCGGAGCTCGAAGCGCGCGTGGCAAAAGAGCTCGATACGCGGAAGTTCGCGTACACCCGGACGGACGGATCGGAGTGGACCCTGCGGCTCGCCGACGTGGTCGCCCGGCAAGAGGCCCTCGAGATGGCGTACGACCCGAACGAGTGCGTCGAATCGCGTTGGGGAGCCTCGCCGGGGAGCGAGGAGGCGTCGACGTGTCATGCCCACGCACCCGAAGCGCAGACGACGAAGATGCAGGGCTACCGCGCGTGGTTTCACGAGCGGCGGAGACCGCCTCGCTGACGAGAGAGCGCGCCGGCGGGGGTGCAACTTCGCGCGTCCACGGCTAAGGAAGCACCGCCATGTACTTCCAGGAAGTCCTCATCGCGCTGCAGGAGTTCTGGTCTCGCCGCGGGTGCCTCATCGTGCAGCCGTACAACTCCGAGGTCGGAGCCGGGACGTACAACCCGGCGACGTTCCTGCGCGCGCTCGGCCCGGAGCCGTGGAACGTCGCGTACGTCGAGCCGTCGCGTCGGCCGACCGACGGGCGCTACGGCGACAACCCGAACCGCGCGCAGCAGTTTCACCAGTACCAGGTCATTCTCAAGCCGTCGCCCATCGACATCCAGGACCTCTACTTGGAGTCGCTCCTCGCGCTCGGCACCAAGCCCGAGGACCACGACGTGCGCTTCGTGGAAGACGACTGGGAATCGCCCACGCTGGGCGCTTGGGGCCTCGGCTGGCAGGTGTGGCTCGACGGGCTCGAGATTTCACAGTTCACCTACTTCCAACAGGTCGGCGGCATCGACTGCAAGCCGGTGAGCGGCGAGCTGACGTACGGCGTCGAGCGCATCTGCATGTACCTCCAGGACGTCGCGAGCATGTACGACATCTCCTGGGCGCCCGGCGTGACCTACGGAGAGCTTTGCAAGCGCTCGGAGTGGGAGTGGTCGACGTACAACTTCGAGCAAGCCGACACGGCGGCTCACTTCGCGCAGTTCGACCAGTGCGAGAAGGAGTGCGCGCGCTGCCTGGCGCTCGGCGGGGGCGACCCGATGAAGAAGCTCGTCTTGCCGGCGTACGACTTCGTCGTGAAGGCGGCCCATGCGTTCAACGTGCTCGACGCGCGGGGGGCCATCGGCGTGACGGAGCGGCAGCGGTTCATCGGGCGGGTACGCGCGATGGCGCGCGGGGTGGCCGAGTCGTGGCTGGCGCAGCGCACGGCGATGGGCTTTCCGCTGTTGAAGACGCAGGCGGCGGCCGAGTAGCGGCGAGGGCGGCCCGGGCGGGATCGTGGGGGCGGCCGGGCGCGCCATCCTGGTAGGATGCGGGCCCGATGAAGATGGCGAGCTTGCCTTGGGCGGTGGCGCTGGTGCTGGGGACGACGGCGGGGTGCGGCGGGTCGGGGCCGGATCCGCGCTACCCGCCGCACGAAGCGGGATGCCCGGTGAAGTCCTATCCGGCGGAGCCCGCGGTGCCGGTCGACGAGCTCGGCGTCGTGGAGGTCGAGTGCGGATCGGCGCGCGGCGGGTGCGAGCGGGCGGCGTTCGATCGGGTGTGCGCGCTCGGCGGGGACGTGGCGTGGGGCCTCGCGGACAACGCGCTGACGTCGACGAAGGTCGTCGTGCACGCCGCGCATACGCGGCGGGCGATGGAGGCGGAGCGCAACGCGGGGTGTGACGTGAAGGTGTTCGTCGACGCGCCGCCGATGCCGACCGAGAACATCGGCGTGGTCGTCGCGCTCTGCTCGCTCGACGACACGCGGGAGGTTTGCCTGCGCGAGCTCGAGGACCAAGTGTGCAAGGTCGGCGGGAACGTGGCGTGGCAGATCGAGGGGCCCGCGCCGACGGCCACGTCGAACGGCGACAAGCAGCGCATGCGGGCCCGCGCGGCCCATACGAAGTAGAAGCGCCCGCGGCCGCGCCGCTACTCGAGGCACTTCTCGAAGGCGGTCGCGCTCTGGGCGCGCATGGCGCACTCGAGCTCCGCGCGGCCGACCTCCGAGCTGCAGTTCTTGAACGCGTCGTCGGCGCGGGCTTCCTTTCGTTCGCGGTCGCGCTCGGCCTTCACCTGATCGGCCGACGCATCCGGGAACTGCTCGGTGACGACGAGCTGCGCGTAGCGATCGAGAAGCTCGCCGCACTCCACCGACGTCGCCTTCGGCCGACATCCGGCCGCGACAGCGACGCACGCGCACACGAGCACCGTCCAGCCGCGCCGGCCAGGCCGAGGCATCAGCGCAGGCATTCGCCGAGGTCCATCATGGTCGACGCGGAGCGGACGCACGCCATGGTCTTGTCGGTGACGCGGCGGCTCTCGCAGGCGCGGATCTGGTCTTCCAGGGCGGCACGGACTTGCTGCTCGCGGGCGGCGATGGCGGCACCGTCGGTCTCGGCCATCGCCTTCATCTGAAGCTCCACGCTCTTGTCGACGATGAGCCGGCAGTCGGCGTCGGTGGCATGCCTACCGCAGCCCATCGCAACAGAGACGAGCACGGGCGCGAGTATGTACATCGCGAACCTCGTATGCCACACGGCGCACGCGTAGCACGTTTTGTTCGTCGGAGAGGCGACAATGGTAAGCTCGATCGCGTGGCGGGACGTCGGCGCGCGACGGCAGAGCAAGAGACTCCTCAGTCGCCCCGCCGTCGCCCTCGGCCCACGGCGGAGGAGTCGCTCCGAAGAGCGATGGCGGCGCGGACGCCCGCCGCACGGGTGCGTTGGGCGCGGCTGGGATTGACGGGCCGCACGCGGCTCGACCCGACGACGGAGGCGATGCTCCTCCGGCAGCTTTCGGTCGCGCACTTCGAGCAGCGACAGTTCGATCGGGCGCACGCGCTGGCCGACGAGGCGCTCAAGCTCGACGTGCTGTCCGACGTCCTTCACCAGGACGCGGCGCGCGCGGCGCTCGCTGAAGGGAACGCGGCGGAGGGCCTGTCGCACCTGCGGCGGGCGGCGCGCAGGGCGCCGATGCCGCGGAGGGCGTTCCACCTTTGGACGCTCGGGAGCGCGCTCTTTCTCCTCCATCAATATGCGGAGGCGGCGGTGGTGCTGGCACGCGCGGTGCGGTGGGGCACACACGACAAGCCGCTCTATCGCGCGCACCTGGCGCTCACGCGCGTGGCGATGGGCGAGAGCGTGGAGGACCTGCAGACGACGATCGACGACCTTGCCTCGTCGCAATGCGGGCGAGGATATGGGCGTTTCTTGCTCGGCCATCTGGCGTACGCGGCGGGGCAGTTCTCCGTCGCGCGCGCGTATCTGCGCGCGTTCGTGCGTCGTACCGAGGCGGGGCAGGCTGCCCTGGCGATCGCGCTCGACGGCGAGATGCGAATGGCCAAGACCACGCTCGCGAAGATGTCGGACAACTGAGCGCGCGTTGCCCCCGCGCGCTCAGCGGAGGGCGATCACAGGGTGCAGGCGATCGGGGTGGTCACGACCTCGAACGCGCTGCCCTCGGCTTGAAGGAACGCGACGACTCCGCGACCGTTCGACGTGACGGCGGCCTGTCCTTGGCCCGCGTTTGCCCCGCTGGCCGAGATGCGCAGCGGTTCGCCCAGGGTCGCCCCTTCGCTGGAGAGCGTGACGGCACGGACTTCGTGGGCCGAGGCCGGGCCCTCGGTCCACACCAAGAGGAACCGGCCGCCCGAGAGCGCGGTGAGCCCAGGCGCCATCGCCTGCTCCCCCGGCCCTCCCGCGGGGACCATGAACGCGTGGTCCGCACCGGGCGATTCGCCGGCCTTGAAGCGCACCCAGCGCATCCGCCAAGGATCATCGGCCGACTTTCGTTCGGCCCACGCCATCATGACGACGCCATCGCTCGACGCGACCGCTGGAGCGCCCACCATTTCTCCTTGGCGCCCCAGGCGCACGAGATCTCCCTGAGCCGCGAGCGACGCCCCGGATCGCTGCGCCTGGCCCAGCCAGAGCGAACCGCCGCTTCGAAACGTGATGGAGAGGGCCGTCGGGTCCGCGCCCGACTGCGCGCCTCGAGGGGCCTCGACGCCTTCGTCGCCATCGAGCGGCCAGAGCTTGCCCGCCGGTTTGTGCCGCATGGGCGACCACGCGACGTGCTGCTTGGCGACGCCGAGCTGGAGCGGCGGGTCGACGTCGAGGGTGCGCCGCCCGCGGAGCGCGTCGCCCTTCTTGTCGACGTCGATGGCGAGAGAGACCTTGCCCTTCTTGCTTTGTACGGGCGTCGCCCGCCGGATGATCGCCGCGTAGGGCTTGGTCGTCGACGACTTCGCCGTGAGAGACGTGGGATCGACGTGGACGAGGCTCGCGTGGTGGTCGCCCGACGCGAACCCCAGCGCGATCTCGTCTCCAAAAGCGCGCGCTTCGATGCCAGTCGCGACGACGGCCTCGGGGGCGACGACGCGAGGCTCGCCCGCGAGCTTGCACGGACCGGCCGACACGGGCGGAGGGGCAGGCTCGGGTGCGGCGGGGGTGACGTGGGGCACGGGGACGGTAGTCAAGGGAGTGGCCGCCGACATGCGGTCGCGGCTTCGCACCAACTGGAAACCGACGGCAGCCAGCGCCGCGGTCCCCGCGAGAGCCGCTACGGTATAGAGGACGCTGCGGCCTTTGCCTCGGGTCGGCCGATGGTCGCCCGCGGGGGGCAACGTCGACGTGCTCCTTGCCTCTTTCGACGGGTCGATGGCGGGCGGCGGGAGAACGCCGAGGGCCAACGTGGTCAGCTCGACCTCACCACCCAACACCGCGGCGCGCGCGGGCGGGTCGGGCATGAGGATTTCCGCCCGCTCGATGGGCACGGTCCGCGCGTTCTCGGCCACCGGCGTGAATGGCATCGCGAAGGATGGCGCCTTGAAGAGCGTGACGGCTTGCTCGGCGGCCGCGAGGGGCGAGAGTGGCGGCGGGACGGGATCCGGGAGCCGCGGCATCGCTGGCTTCGGAAGAGGGGCCTCGGCAGGGGGCGCCACGCGGCTGGGCACGGCGACCATCGACGTCTCGGAGCCAGGACCATGGGACGCGGGCCCTTCATCTCCTTCCGACGGAGCTTCGGGCGTGCCCGCCTCCTCGGGAGAGAACGTGACCTCGAGATCGATCGGCTCGAGCCTCTCGGTCTTCGCGATCTCGGTCGCGTCGGGCTGGCTCTTGGTCTCGTGCTTCGGCGGCGGAACGGGCTTCGGGAGCGGCGGAGGAATGGACGCGGGGCCCGGCGGACGCGAGGACATGCCCGGGAGCGGCGGCGGCACCGAGCGAGGGCGCGTCACGGGGTCGGGTGGCGGATCGGCGACGCGGACGGCGCGCTCCAAGTGCTCCTCGACGAGCAGCGAGCCACTCAACTCCTCCATGTCGAGCTCCAACGCGGGGGTCGACCCGAGGTTCGACACTCCATTCATAACCTCGGTATGGGGCGGAGGAGCCTCCCCGTCCTGCGCGCTCTTCACGTCTTTCTCGCTCTTGTCCTCGACGCTCACGATCGTCGGCGGAGCATACCATCCGATCACGCACGCGCGACGACGGCATGCACGATCGCCGCGGCTCCTCCGTCCCTCAGCGCGCGGGTGCACGCGTCGATGGTCGCGCCGGTGGTACGGACATCGTCGATGAGGAGGACGCTTCGTCCTTCGAGATGCGCGCGTGGTCGAGCTCGGAACGCCGCGCCGACATTCGCGATCCGCGCTTCGCGATCGAGGGATGCCTGCTGCGGCGTGTCACGCACGCGTATCAGTCCCAACGGAAACATCGGAATGCGTAGGAGCCGCGCGACGGGCCGCGCGAGGAGAGCGGATTGGTTGAAGCCACGCACGGCCAGGCGAGACACGTGCAGTGGCACGGGCACGACCACCGCATCGCCGAGGTGAAGCCCGCGTGCCTGCACTTCGACCGCGAGCAATGCGCCGAGAGGCCGGCCGAGATCCGGCCTTTGCTCGTACTTGAGGCGTGCGAGCGCGCGCGCAATCGCGCCGCCGTAGACGAAGGCGGAGATCGATGCGGAATGGCTCGCGGGGTCCCGCTCGAGCGTCGACGCACAGGCTGGGCAGAAAACTGCGGCGAGCCGGACCCGCGTGTCGCAGGCGGCGCAGCGTGGCGGTGCGACGATCGCGGCGAGTCCATGAAGCGCCGCCGCACCGAAAGCGTTCCACGAGGGCATGCCCTCTCGTCGGCTGCGGCGCGACCCTGGTTGCGCGCATACGCTTCAGAGCGCTCGAACCGATGGCGAGTGTTCAGGGCCCGCGGCGGGCTGACCATTCCTCGGCGGTCACGGCGTAAATCACATGATCCTCCCATGCGCCGGCGATGCAAAGGTAGCGCTCGGCGAGGCCCTCGCGGCGGTAGCCGGCTTTCTGGACCACGCGGAGGCTCGCGGCGTTGCGGGGCATGACGGCGGCTTGGACGCGATGGAGTCCGGCCGCGGAGAATGCGAACGCCGTGGTCGCGAGCACGGCCTCGGTCATCAAGCCGCGGCCTTGGTGTTCCTCGTCGATCCAGTACCCGAGGTAAGCGTTCTGGAAGGCGCCGCGCAGGACGCCGCCGAGCGTGACCCGGCCGATGACCCGCCGCTCGTCGTCGCGGTCGGCGACGAGGAACACGAACGTTTGCCCCCGCTTCCACTCGCGCCGGTTCTGGAGCACCGACCTCGAGACCGACGCGAGGGACGCGACGTCCTCGCCCGGCCCAGGCGCGATGCTCCACGGGCGCAGGTGCACGGCGTTCGAGCGGAGAGCGCGGCGCATCTCCGGGACGTCCTGAGTCCGCGGCGGGCGCAAGACCAAGTGCTCGGTCGCGAGCCGCGTCGAGAGCGACGGTACCTCCCACGGCGCCCGCGCATCCATCCGCGAAGCAGTGCTCATAGCAGCTGCACCGGGTCGACGTCGATCGAGCTTCGTACTTGCCGCGCGAGGGTGCCCTGGGCTTGTTCGACGAGCTGGAGGGCCTCGCGCAGAGGACCGCGCTCGGCCGAGCGGAGCATGACCCGGAAACGCCAGCGCCCGCGGAGGCGCTCGATCGGGGCCGGCGCGGGGCCCTGTACGAGGACGCGACCGGATCGAACGGGCTCGGAGGCGAGGGCGACCGCGGCCAGTTTGGCGCAGGCAGCACGAGCGTCGCCTTCATCGGGCGCGTCGACCCGCACGAGGGCCGCCCGCGTGAAGGGGGGACAGCCGAGCTCACGACGGTCGGCGAGCTCTCGCTCGAGGAAGGCGTCGACGTCGTGGCGCGCGGCGAGGGCGATGGCGGGCCGCTCCGGGTCCCAGGTCTGCACGAGGACGCGACCCGGGGTATCGCCACGGCCCGCGCGACCCGCAACCTGTACGAGGAGCTGGAAGCCGCGTTCGGCCGCGCGAAAGTCGGGGATGCTCAAGGCGGCGTCCGCGTTGATGACGCCGACGAGGGTCACGTTGGGCAGGTCGTGGCCTTTGGTCACCATCTGCGTACCCACGAGGATGTCGACCTCCCGTGCCCGGACGCGATCGAGGAGGGCTTCGACGTTCCGACCGCTCGCGACGTCGCGATCGAGGCGCGCAACGCGGGCGCGAGGGAAGGCTTGCGAGAGGCTCTCCTCGAGCTTCTCGGTGCCGAGGCCCTCGAGGACGAGCGTGTCGAGGCCGCACTTTTCGCAGCGAGTCGGGAGCGGAGCCTCGTAGTCGCAGTAGTGGCACCGGACGACGTTGCCCCCCCGCTTGTGGAAGGTGAGCGCAACCGAGCACGCGCCGCACGTCGCCATGACCCCGCAGGCCTCGCAACGGACGCTCGGCGAGAAGCCGCGGCGGTTCAAGAAGAGAATGACCTGCTCGTGGGCCGCGAGGGCGTCTTCGATGGCCCGGTAGAGCGGCATGCTGATCCGCTTGTCGGCGGTGGCGCTGGCGCCGATGCGGCGCAGATCGACGAGCTCGACGCGCGGCATGGGTTGGGCGCGGGCGCGGGCGGGCAGACGGAGCTTCTTGGCGCGGCCGGTGCGGACCAGGTGCTCGCTCTCGAGCGACGGCGTGGCGCTGCCGAGCACGCACACGCCGCCGACTCGGTGGCTCCGCCAGATGGCCATGTCGCGTGCGTGGTAGCGGACGCCTTCCTCCTGCTTGAAGCTCGAGTCGTGCTCCTCGTCGACGACGATGAGGCCGAGCGCGCGCACGGGCGCGAAGAGCGCGCTCCGTGCGCCGATGGCGACATCGGTCTCGCCGTCGCGCAAGCGGCGCCACATGTGACTGCGTTCGCGTGGAGTGAGGCCCGAGTGGAGGACCGCGACGTCGTCGCCGAAGCGCGCGCGGAAGCGGGCGACCAGCTGCGGGGTCAAGGCGATCTCCGGGACGAGCATGATGGCGCCTCGGCCGGCGGCGCGGGCCGCGGCGATCGCGCGGAGGTACACCTCGGTCTTGCCGCTGCCGGTGACGCCGTGAAGGACGAAGCTCGCGGCGCGGCTCGCCTGGAGCTGGGCGACGATCGCGTCGATCGCCTCGCGCTGGGGCTGCGTTGCATCGTGGGGCGTGTCGCGTTGGGCAGGCGCGGCGAAGAAGGGATCCTGCGGCGCCTCTCGCTCTTCGACGACGACGAGACCGAGCTCCACGAGGCGCTTGATGGCGGGCCGCGCGTTGCCCCAACGACGCTCGACTGCCGCGATGGGCTCGGCCCCGACGGCCCGCACGTGCATCAAGATCGCGGCGGCCTGTCCGCGGAGGACGCCCGCTTCGGCGACTCGGTCGGTCGGGCCGACCCATTGGACCCGATGAACGCCCACGCCGCGGACGCCGTGGAGATCCCGAAAGAGGGAGGGCTCGCCGAGCTCGCGCGCCGTATCACGATCGATGGGTGGGAGCGCCAGGCGCATGACCTCGCCGATGGCGGCGAAGTAGTAGGCCGCCAGGTCGCGGAGGAAGGCGAGGAGCTCGTCGGAGAGAGCGGGTTGGTCGTCGACGACGCGGGCGATCGCTTTGACTCGTGGAGGCGCCTCCCCTTCCCGGACGTCGAGGACGACGCCCAGCAACCTCCGCGCGCCGAACGGACAGATGACGCGCGACCCCGCCGCCGTCCTCCCCGCGAGGTCCTCCGGCACCCGATAAGTGAAGGCGCGCTTGACGGGGACCGGCAGCGCGACCTCTGCGAGGATCACGAGACAGGGTGTAGCAGGTCACCTCATCGTCAGTGCGAGCAGGACGGCGGCGATGGCGACGACCCCGAGCGCGACGAGCGCCAGGGCCGCGCTTGCCCGGTCCTTGGCCTTCTTCTTGGAAGCGGCCGCCAAGGCCTCGGACACCGGTTGGGCTTGGCCCTCCACCGTGTTCGCAGGCGGCGCATCGACCTCCGCCGCCACGGTCGCCGGCGGTGCCGACGGCGCGATCGGCTCCGCGACCACGGGCGCGCCCCGCTCCAACGCCGAGACGGCCCGCTCTCGTGCGCGCCGCCGGGCGATGATGTCCGCGCCGAACGTCGTCGAGAGCCAGTCCCCGACGGCGAGGGCGCTCGTCATGATCTTCGCGCGGGCCCCATATTCATCGAGGTCGCGCAGCATCGCGGCCGCCGTCGGGTAGCGTCCGTCGGGATCGGTCGCGAGCGCCCGCGCCACGATCGCACGGAGGGCCGCCTCCTCCGGGAGACCGCCCTCGGGGAGTTCGGGGATCTTCGCCGCCCGCGCCTGGTCGAGGAGGCTGCCGCGATCCTCACCGCTCTTGTACATGCGCCGCCCCGCGATGAGCTCCCAGAGCACGATGCCGACGGCGAAGACGTCGGCCCGCGCGTCGACGCGCTGATGGCGCGCATGCTCGGGGCTCATGTACCCGGCCTTGCCTTGCAGAGCGTCGTCGAGCGGCTGGGCCGACGGATCGCCGGAGATGGCGTCGTTCGCGCGCGCGATGCCGAAGTCGCAGACTTTGACCTCGCCGTCGAACGAGAGGAGTAAATTCGAGGGTGATACGTCGCGGTGCACGATGCCGAGAGGCTCGCCCTCGTCGTTGCGAAGGCGATGCGCGTAGTCGAGTCCGCGCAGGGCCTCGCGGACGACGTGAAAAGAGAGTTCGAACGGGAGCGCGACCTTCGCGCGCGAGCATCGGCCGAGAAGATCGTTGAGATCGAACCCCTCGACGTACTCCATCGCGATGAAAAGACGGCCCTCCTCGCGACCGAGGTCGAGGACTTGCACGACGTTGGCGTGGCTCAACCGCGCCGCGAGCTTCGCCTCGTGCACGAGCATGTCGCTGAATCGGGAGTCGCCCGCGAGGCTGGCGAGGATCTGCTTGACCACGCACAGGCGGCCGCCACCGAGCTCGATCGCCTGGCGCGCAAGGTAGATCTCGGCCATGCCGCCCTTGCCGATCCGGTCGAACAGCAAGTAACGCCCGAAGCGCCGCGGCAGAACGTCGGAACGCACGGCTGGAGACATTCGGACCCCGGCCCCCCACTATCTCCCAGCCGTGCGCTAGGTCAACAAAAGCCGCGTCCCCCGTAAGGCGCGCGCCCCCGGACGGGCGGCGCGTTCGCACTCGGACGAGCGCGGACTACTTGAGCCAGCCGCCGCCGCCACCACCCTCACGCGCGCCCAGAAAGGCCATGCCGCCGTCCTTCTTGTCCGCCAGCTCGAAGGCGCCGCTGTCTTTCTTGTCGGCGAGGTCGAAGGCGCCGCTGTCTTTCTTGTCGGCGAGCTCGAATGCCCCGCTGTCCTTCTTGTCGGTGAGCTCGAAGGCGCCGCTGTCTTTCTTGTCGGCCAGTTCGAACGCTGCCGGCTCGGACGCGGGGGTCAGCTCGGCGCGGACGGTCGTCGCCGCCGCCGTCGCGAAGAGCACGCTCGTAACGCTGATTGCCGCAAGCCACTTCCGATCCACCATCATCTCCTCCACCTCTGGTTGGCCAGACGGCCGTGTCCGATCTGGTCGTTGTCTCGAGCCTTGCTATGACGAGGTTCCTCGCGTTCGCTTCAGCCCGGGGCGATTTAGCCCATCGCACACCCGGCGACTGCAGAAATCGACGTTGACCCATCCGTTGAGCGGTGGGAAGCAGGCTCGGTGGTATTGGGAGGCCACCATGCCGCATAATGCGGCCATGTCGTCTCCTCCGAGCGGGGACCGCCCCCACGGCGGCGACGCTCCGCCGGTCTCGCGCTTGGGACGGATCGCCAAGCTGGGTGCCCTCGCCCCGCGCGCGCTCCCGATGGCGGCCGAGGCGGTCCGGCGCGCCATGCAAGGCAAGCGAAGCCCGGAGGACGAGGCAGAAGCAGGGCGGCGCCTGGCGCAGAACGCCAAGAAGACCGCCGAAGCGATGCTCCAGACGCTCGGGGAGATGAAGGGCTTGCCGCTGAAGCTAGGGCAGATGGCCTCGTACATCGATGGGCTCGCTCCGCCCGGATACGAGGACAAGTTCCAGCGCGTGCTGACTCGGCTCCAGCAAAAGGCGCCGCCACTCTCGCCCGCGGCGGCGGTGAAGGTCGTGCGAGAGGATCTCGGGAGCCATCCGCGGGAGATCTTCGCCGAATGGGAGGACGAGCCGTTCGCCGCCGCGAGCATCGGACAGGTCCACCGGGCGGTCACGCGCGGTGGCGAGCGCGTCGCGGTGAAGGTCCAATATCCGGGGATCGACAAGGCCATCGAGAACGACCTGAAGAGCCTGTCGATGATGGAGGCGATGATCGCTCCCATCGGCCGGCGCTACCAGAGCAAGGAGGTCGTCTCCGAGATCCGCAGCGTCTTCCTCGCGGAGGTCGACTACGGCAAGGAGGCCGAGGCGGCCGACATGTTCCGGCGCGTGCACGAAAAGGACCGCGACATCGTGATCCCGCGCATCGTGCACTCGCTGTCGACCAAGCGCGTGCTCACGATGGAGCTCATCGGCGGCAGCGACTACGCGGGGTTCTGCGAGCATGCGCCCCAGCGCGAGCACGATGAAGCGGGAGAGACGCTGGCGCGCTTCATGTTCCGCGCTCTATGGCGCCACGGATTGCTCTACGCGGACCCGCACCCGGGCAATTACCGCTTCCTCGGCGGCGGGCGCGTCGCTTTCCTCGACTTCGGTTGTCACCGCCTTATTGCGGCGCCGCTCGTCGAGGGGATGAAGCGCTACGTCTTGGCCCTGCAGCGAGGCGACATGGAAGAGTTCCATCGCGCGTGCATGGAGGTGCTCGGCTACGATCCGAAGGACCCGGAGACGTGGGCGCTCTACACCGAGTACACGAAGCTCGTCCTGCAGCCGCTCGTTTGCGAGGGGCGCTTCAAGTACACGAAGGAGTTCGCGCGGCAGAGCGTCGCGTTTCTCGTCCGGGGCGGCAAGAAGATCGTCTTCAAGCCCGACGCGACGCTCGTCAACCTGCCCGCACCGATCCACATGCCGAGCGACTTCACCTTCGTGAACCGGCTGCAGTGGGGCTTCGGGAGCGTCCTCGCGGGCCTCGGGGCTGAAGCCGACTGGCGGCGCATCGTCGAGCCTTGGCTGACCGAGCCCGTGCAACCCATCGGCGCCGCTCCCGCGCGGTGAGACCCGGAGGCGGCATGGCGAAAGAGATACGGCCGGCCTTTCCCGCTTGGCCGCCGTTCGCCCTCTTCGCTGCCGCGGCGGCCTATCTGGCCCTCCGCTGGGACAGCATTCCGCGGCGGTGGCCCACCCACTGGGGCGTCACGGGCGAGCCCAACGACTGGGCCGAACGGACCCCGACGGGCGTCTTCGGACCGCTCGTCGTCGGTGCCGCGATCGCCCTCTTCGTCGAGTCGCTACTTTGGATGCTCCCGCGGAGCCGCGACGCGAGCGAACCGCTCCAGCCCATCCGCGACGCCCGGAAGTACTTCATGCGCATCATGACCTTCGCGGTCGCATTGGTGCTGACGCTCGTCGCGGTAGTCCTCCCGCTGGGGCCCAGCTTGCCGATCGCAGCCATCGTGGTGATCGCCCTGGTATTCCCGGGGATCGCGACGGCGCTCGGGGCGCGGCGTATCTCGGCGGCGTTACACGACGTCCGTCGCGCGGGTCATGCCGATAAGGTCGAGGGCTACCGCGGGCTCCACTACGCGAACCCGAACGATTCCCGACTTTGGGTGCCCAAGCTCACGGGCGTGGGCACCACGATCAACTTCGCCCATCCGTGGGCATGGCCGGTGATGATCCTCCTGACCGGCCTGCCCATCGCCATCGTCGTCGTGATCCTCGTGGTCACGCGCCCCTGACGCCGTGGCCTCACATCGCCGGCGGCGGCGGGATGGGCGTGGGAGGCGGCGGCGTGGAGGCAGGCGGCGGCGGGGGCACCGGGGTGGCGGTGTCCGGCTGCACGCAGGCCGACAGGTCGAAGAACATGAACTCGAGCGCCTTCGCCTGAGGCGACATGCCGTTCGTCTTGCACTCGGTCGGGAACGGCTTCGTCGGGTCCGAGTTGTCGCCGCCCGTAGCGGGCCCCCCGTCCGGGTTCGGCACCGCGCTGTTCATGTGGAGGTCCGTGAAAACCGCGCGGCCGCACTGCGCAGCCGGCGCGGCGAGGACCGGCGTGTTGAAGGTCATGTACTGGATCGACGGCAGGCTGTCGGCGGGGTCGTTCGGAACCGTGATCCACGCTTGGGTCGGCGCGTTGACCGCGGCCACCGAGTGCTGGCCTTGGTAAATCGAGAGCTGGGTCGGCGCGGGCGATGCTCCGACGTTGGTGAGCCAGGTCGACATCGCCATGCCCTTCGGGAACGTGGTGTTGACGAAGCCCGTGATCGGCATCGGCAGCTTGGGCCCGACGCCGATGTAGTCCGCCGTTCCCACGAGCGCGGGCGAGCCCATTCTCAGCCAGTACATGTGGTCGTGGTCGAAGAAGACGCGCCCACCCGCGTTCAGGTACGACTCCATATTGGCGAGATACGGCTGCTTTGCGGGGCCCTCCTGGCTCCCCTCGCAGGACAGCAGCATGATGTCGTAGTTCTCCATCTTGGGTACGCTCGACCAGAGCGTGCCCGCGTTCGAGAACGCCCCGCCGGCGCTGAAGCTGTTCGTCCCTACCCCGTCGCCCGTCGGGCCGGTGAGGTCACCGCCGTAATAGAGGTGGACGCGCCCCGTGCCCATGTCGGTCGTGAACTCGGTGTCGGCGATGCCGATGCGGCGGAGCAAGCACTCGAGCGCGTCGGCGTTCCCCGTGGTGACGGCGATGAGCGGGATGTTGCCTTCCGACTGCGAGCGGGGCAGCCGCGTCACGTTCGGGTCGGTGATGGGGTTATCGACGCAGCTGTTGACGGTCGCGATGGTGACCTGACGGCGCCACTTGCCGACCTGGATGACGAGCGGGATGTTGGCGCCGTTGGGCACGCCGGTTAGCTGGAAGTGGCCTGCCGTGTCGGTCAAAGCGGTGGCGATGGGCTGACCCGAGGCGGTCGCGCTGCAAGTATCGCAGGTGGCGCCCGCCGGGAATGGATCGAGGGGTGCGTTCGGGATGTAGACGAGCGCGTTGTAGATCGGGTTGACGGCGGCAGGGTCGTAGACGGTGCCGCTCACCGACGTGGTGCCGCCATTCGGACAGGTCGCGATGTTGCACTGGATGCCGGTGCATACGCCGATCCCCGTGCCCGGACAGACGCCCGGCACCTGCGCGCCGCATACGCCCTGGTTCGGGCAGTTCATTCCGCATTGGAGAACGCCGCCGCAGCCGTCGCCGATGTTGCCGCAGTAGACGACGCCGCTCGGCGGCGTGCAGGAGCCCTGCACGCAGTTCGCCGGGGCGCACACATTGGGGACCCCATCGCCGCCGCAGACCCCTCCGTTCGGGCAGTCACCGCAGTTTTGTGCACCGCCGCAACCGTCTCCGATCTGGCCGCAATAGTTCCCGCCCGCGGCGGGGGCGCAAGACACCGGAACGCAACCGTCGACCGTGGGACCCGTGCCCCCTTCGCGAATGACGATCGACCCGCCGCCCGAGCTGCTGCTCGAGCCGGACTGGCTGCCACTGCTGTTCCCACCGCTGCTGTTGCCGCCGCTCGAGCTCGTCGCGGTGCTCCCGTCGGGGGACTCGGCAGGCTCGAACCCGGAACGCTGGGCCGTGGCGCAGTTCGCAGTCACGACGGACACGAAGGCGCAGAGGGCGCTCGACGTGATGAGTCGTACCACGAAATTGTAATTGTTCATTCTCACGCGTCCTTCCGCGGCTGGTGCTCGACCCACGCGCTTAAATGCCGGCCGAAGAAAAAAACGATCGACCTTTCCCAAAAAAAGACTCCGATTCGATAGAAGCTTCGCCCGGGGCCTCGTTCGCGTGAAAAGCTCAGCTGCTCGGCGGCCGCGCACGACGCAAAGAGTTGGGCGCAGCGGTATCGTCCGGAACGACCCCCATGGAGTGGTCCGAGAGCGCGGAAGCGGGGAAGGGGCAGGTGGTCATCGCACCCGGTGGCTTCGTTCGCGATGGGGCGCGATGCCATGGGGATCCGCGGGCCGAGGGCTTCCTCGTTCATGCCGAGAACCTCGAGGCGATGAAACGTCTGGCGCAGGCGGGCTTCGTGTCCCGCTTCCGCTGCATCTACCTCGACCCGCCGTATAACTCCGGACGAAAGTTCGCGGAGTACGCGGACGCGCGGGAGCCGGCGGCGTGGCGCACGATGATGCACGAGCGCGTCGCGGCGGGGCGAGAGCTCCTCGCGCAAGACGGGACGATCGCGATCGAAATTGACGACACGGAGCTCGGGCCCCTGCAGGTCCTAATGGACGAGGTCTTCGGGCGGCCGCAGCGGATCTCGACGATCACCGTCGTACGAAGCGCGGCCACGGGTCACAAAGCGGTGAACCGCGGACCGGTGAACGTCACCGACTTCCTGCTCGTCTATGCCAAGGACCGGCGAAAGTGGCGAGGTAACCCGCTTCTCCGCGAGCGAGACGGCTATGACGACGCCTACGGCACCTGGCTCGACAACCCCGGCGACCCCATCGAAAGCTGGCGTTTCGGCCCACTGGCGGCGCGTGCCGCCCGCACCCTCGGGGCGGCGCCCGCGCGCGTGGACGTGGAGCGCTTCGCGGTCGCCCATGCAGAGCACGTCGTCCGCTTCGCGCAGCCGCGTTACGAGGCCGTGAGCCAGGAAGCGCAGGCCCTCATCGATCGTTCGCGCGCGGAACCTCGCCGCGTCTTTCGCCTCGCGCGGGCGGGACGGCGCGACCTCCTGTTGCGCGGCGGCAACCGGGTGCTCTTCCTGGGGGACAAGGTCGTCGAGCGAGACGGCCGGCGCGTCATCGTCGAGCCGCTCACGAACGTCTGGGACGACGTCCCCTTCCAGGGCATCGCGCGCGAAGGCGGCGCGCGGTTCGTCCGCAACAAGAAGCCCGAGAAGCTGCTCGCACGGGTGCTGTCGCTCACCACCGATCCGGGGGACTGGGTGCTCGACCCGTTCCTCGGGAGCGGCACCACGGCCGCGGTGGCGCTCAAGATGGGCCGCCGGTGGGTGGGCATCGAGCGCGGCGGGCACGTCGACACACTGTGCTTGCCGCGGCTACGTCGTGTCGTCGACGGGGCCGACGCGACGGGCGTCACCCGCGCCTTCGGTTGGAAGGGGGGCGGCGGCTTCCATGTTTGGACGTAGCCGCGGCCTCGCAGTGGCCCTCCTGCTCGCATGCACGCGCACCGAAGCGTCGCCGGCGGCCGGGCGGGATCCTCCCGTGCCGGCGCCGTCGGCGCTCGATGGATCGGGCGCCACCGACGGGGAGGCCCGCGGCGCGTCTTCGGACGCTGTCCTATGGCCGACCCTCGTGCGGGAGGAGCGGTGGGACGCGGCGTGGCTGCTCCTCGATGCGCTCCCAGAGCGCGAGAAGGCTCGTCCGGAGGTGCGTTACGTCCGCGCGCGCGTCGCCCTCGCTCGCGACGACGCGGCCGACGCCGTGCCGCTCCTCGATGGCCTCGAGGGCGCGCTGCCGCTCCTCGCCGATGACATCGGACGCGCGCGGGCGGCGGCCAAGCTCGTCGCGGGTCCGTTCGACGACGCGGCCCAATGGTTTTCCTCGAGAAGCGATCCGGCGTCCCAGCTCGACGCCGCCCGCGCGTTCGAGAAGGGCGGCGCCACCGCTGCGGCCCGCCTCGCCGCGGACCGCGCCCTACGAAGCGCCCACCACACCCACGGCCAAGAAGCGGAGGCGCGTGCGCTTCGCGTACGTCTCGCGGGCGAATCGCCGGGAGACGACGAGCGCGCGGACGCGCGATGGCTGGCGACCACGGGAGCCGACGCCGCACCGATGGATGCCGTCGACCTGCTCTCCCGCCTCGATCCGAAGCACCCGCTCACTGCCGCCGAGCTCCTCATCCGCGCCCGGACGCTCTCGGACGCAGGCCGCACGGACGACGCGCTTCACGCCGTCGATCTCGCGGCCTCGGCGCCGAGCGCCGACAAGGTCAGCCACATCGAACGAACGCGCGCCCGCGGCAACATCCTCTTTCGTGCGCGCGGGCGAGGCGGCGAAGCGGCCAAGGCCCTCACCGAGTGCGCCGCTGCCGGAGGCCCCCACGCAGCCGAAGACGCGTTTCGCGCCGCGCGTGCGCTGTCCCGCGTCGACCGCGACGAGGAGGCCATCCGCGGTTACGCAGACGTGGAGCGGCGTTATCCCAAGTCTACCTACGCCGAGGACGCGGCGTTCTTCGCGCCTTACCTCCGCATGCTCCACGCCGAGTGGCAGGTTTGCGCCACGGGATTCGACGCCTACCTCCGCGCGCATCCCTCGGGTACCCACCAGCGCGACGCGCGGCGTGACGGCGGACTGTGCAAGCTCCTCGGCGGCGATGCGAAGGGCGCACGCACCGCGTTCGAACGCCTGCGGGACGACCTCATCACGGACCCCATCGCCAATGGCCGGATGACGGACATGGCGGCGCTCGCGGCGCTCCGCGACGGCGATCGGGACCACGCGGTGGCCCTGTGGACGGAGGTCGCCCACAGCCATCCGCTTTCGTGGTCCGCGCTCGTCGCAAGGGCTCGCCTCGCAGAGGCCGGCGCGCCGCGGCCCCCCGCCATCGATGCGGCGACCCCCAGCTCCGACGCGACGGCGCCCCGTCACCCGTTGCTGCCCGCCCCTGCGGATCTCCTGCAACGGATCGGCCTCGACGCCGACGCCGAAGCCGCCCTCCACGAGCGAGAGAGCGCTCTGACGAGCGGCGCCGCCGGCCGATCCATCGAGACCTTGTGCAGCGTGTTCGGTCAGCTCACCCGCGCGCGGCGCCGCTACCAGATCGCGCAGACCATCCCCTCGGCTTTCCTCGCGACCGCGCCCGATGCGCATACGCGCTGGGCATGGGATTGCGCCTACCCGACGCCCTACCCCGACCAAGTCGGCATCGCCGAGGCGGGTGACATGCTCCCGTCCGGCCTCGTTTGGGCCGTCATGCGCCAAGAGAGCGCCTTCGACCCCGACGCGGTGTCACCCGCCCGCGCGGTGGGCCTGATGCAGCTCATGGCCGACACGGCGCGTCCGGTCGCCGACGAGCTCGCGATCCGAGACGACGCTCGGCTCACGAGCCCTCCGTTCGCCATCCGCATCGGCGCGCGCGTGCTGCGCAAGCTGCTCGACCGGTTCCACGGAGACGTCCCGCTCGCCGTGGCGGCGTACAACGCCGGGACCGACGCGGTGGAGCGCTGGATGTCACGCGCCCAGGGGATGCAGCTCGATTCGTTCGTGGAGCGAATCCCCTACGACGAGACGCGGGACTACGTCGCGCGGGTGATGGGCAACCTCGCGCGGTACGGCTACCTCGCGGCGGGAGAGGCCGGGGTGCCGACGATCGATCTGGCCCTCCGGTGAGTCGCGCGGCCAGCGCGCAACCACTGCAGGCGGTGCTCACATCGCCGTCACGGCGACGTCCTCGCGATCGGTAGCGCGCTCGGCGGCCTCCAGACTGATGGACGAGGGCGCGCGGAGCAACGCCGAGCGGTCGAGGCGGAAGGCGCCGAGGAGCAGTGGCGAGGGCTCGATGCCGAGGTCGTTCTCCTCGAGAAAGAGCCGCGCGAGCTGCTCGGCGTAAGCGCGCGCGAGATCCCGTCGAGGGATATGGTCGAATCGCTCCGCCCGCCGGCGGCTGGGCGCGGTGGACGCGATGAGGCCGAGGAAGGTGGCATGATAGAGGGCGCGAAGACGGCGGCGCGCGTTCCCCTGGGCGCGCGCGAGCGCTTGGCGCAGGAAGTGGACGTTGAGCGGGACGTGGAAGGACTCGTCGCGGGTCAGGATCGTGAGCATCTGGCGGACGGCGGGATGCGCGGCCTTCCGCAGCGCGAGACGATACGTGGTGGACCCGATCGTTTCGAACATCAGGTTCACGAGGACGATGGACTCCATGCGCTTCGCGCGCCCGTAGAGCCGGTAGAACGTGCGGGTCGTCCGGCCCATCGGCCGCACCGTACCGCCCAGCCAGGCGAGGAACTTGGTGAGAAGCTCGCGGTGCCAGCCTTCTTCGTCGCCATAGAGTGCGAGGCACTCGGCCAGCTCTGGGTCCCACCGACGAACCTCGCCGGCGAGTTCGTGCGCCTGCCGCAAGCCCGACTCCTCCGCTCGGAACGCGGCGTTGAAGAACGCGACGGCCGCGCGCTGCTCCTCGTGCGACTCGAAGGCGATGGGACGACCGAGGTCCAGCACTTCGCCGTCCATCCGCGCGCGCCGCTTGCGCAATGCTTCCAGCCACCACGCGGTGGGGCGAGTCCGCATGGTGGTGGAGCATGCCCAGCGACCGCCTCGAGGGCAAGCGGCGCGCGGTTTCCGATTCGGGCCCCCCCCGAGGTCAGTCTTCCGCATCGGCGTCGCTCGCCATGCCCCCGCTGCCGTGTCGCCCGTACCGGCGCGATGCGGCTCCGTGCCGTTTCAGGATCGTGTCGCGCGCGCGGGACGGCGGCGCCATGCGACCCGCAAGCGTTCGAGCCAGCTCGGGTCGCGACGGCGCATCGATACGTCGACGAGGAGCGCCTTGTACTCCTCCGATTGGGGCTGCAGGGCGAGCGCACGCGTGGCGGCGTCGAGCGCCTCGTCGTCCTTGCGTGCGGCGCGGAGAGCGCGGGCCATCGCGCCGAGGGCGCGCGGCGTTTCGCCTTCGAGGGCCACCGCTTTCTCCGCGTGGCGAAGGGCCTCGGACGGATCGTCGAGCGCGATGAGGACGCCCGTCATCTCGAGGTGGGCCACGGTGGCGCCGGGCGCGATCTCGAGCGCCACGTCGAGCGCCGCGCGCGCCGCCGTCCACCGTCCGAGACGTCGCTCGGCGACGGCCGCGGCGAGCCATCCCGGCCAGACATGGTGCAGGGTTGCGACGCGTCGGGCCCGCGCGGCGACGTCGGCGAGCCGGACCAACTCCGCGGTATGGGCCGCGCGAACCACGCTGCGGACGTCGAGGTCGACGTCGGGGTGCTCGATGGTGAGACGCATCACCTGCGCTTCGGCGCCCGCCGCCGTCGACGGAGCCACGCGCAAGATGTCGTCCAGCCGCGCGCGAGCGCCCGCCACGTCTCCGAGGACCACGAGTGAGCGCGCCAGCGCGAGGGATACCCACGGGTCGGCGGGCGCCGAGTCGAGGAGCCGTGCGCAGAGTGCGGCCACCCGAGAAGCACGCGCGAGCCCCTCTCCTTCCGTCGCGATGGCCAGCTGCACGGCCCTGCGGAGCACGTCGGGGTACGCCTCCTTGGCCGCGAGCGCCGCGTCCACGAGCCCCTGCGCGGTCACGCTGTCGCCGTCTCGCAGCGCGAGACCCGCGAGGTTACCGAACGACGCCGGCTGGACCGGATCGTACGCGAGGCTCTTCCGCCACGCCGCCCCCGCGCCTTCGAAGTCGCCCTTGGCGGCGAGGACCACGCCTCGCTCCGCGTGCAATGTGGGATCCTCGGGCCACTCGGAGAGGCCGCCTTCCAGGACCGCCGCCGCGCCATCGAGGTCGTTCTGGAGCCGGAGAGTCTGGGCAAGGAGCGTGAAGAGACGTGGCTGTTTGCCTCCGCCCGCGATGGCCGCCTGGAGCCGGCGCTCCGCTTGGCGAGCTTGCCCCAGCCGGAGCTCGAGCGCCGCGAGCGCCTCGACGAGCTCGATCTGCGCGGGCGCGTCGTCGACGGCGCGCGCGAGCGCACGCACCGCGGCCGCCGCCAGCTTGGCATCGAATGCGCTCGCGGTGGCCGTCTCGAGGGCGAGGGCCGCGAGCCGCTCCACGGGATAGCGCGACTTCGGAGCGTCCCCGATGGCTCGACCGAGATGCAGCATCGCAGCCAATCGGTCGTGCGGGCCTCCGCGGGCAGGATCGTGGAGCGCGCACCGCTCCGCGCGAAGGACGCTCTCGAGCGGCTCCCACGCGAGGTCCCGGAGGCCATGGAGCGCGCCGATGGCTCCTCCGTGAGGGGAGCACAGTCGTTCGAGCGCGCCGACCAGCGCCGCTCCGGCACCTTCCGCGTCGAGAGGGGCGTCGACGCGCGCCCGGGTGTGACCGTCGCGCGCATCGAAGAGCAGCAGCTGGAGCGTGCCGTCCCCGTCACCCGGCGGCTCGAGGACTCCCGTGAGGACCACGGCGACGCCGCCACGCGCTTCACCCGCGATGTCCGGCCAAGCCGAAGGCGGCACGAACGCCTCCACGGGCGAGGGCGTCGCGTCGGCGGGATCTTCCTTTCGACGCCCATGGAGCTGCGCGATGGCGACACCCGCGCCGTCGAGACGCGCGCAAGCGTGCACGAGCGCGGCGAGGCCGATGCCCAGACCACGGCCCGCCGTAGGGACGCCGAACGGGATGACGACGGCGTGAGGAGTCGGCATGGGAGCGAAGGCTCGCAACGAAGCGGCCGCCCGCCGCGCTAGGTCGTCTTCTTGCCTTCGCGCGCGTCACGACGCCCGCGTCGCGCGTCGGCGCCCTTGTCGAGCTTGCCGCGGGTGGGCATGAGGTGAAACCGCCTGCCGGTCACCGCGGTCTCCGCGGCCTTCACGCGGTCGCGCGTCATCTCGATGAACCGCGCCTGGCAACGCACGGGCGTCGCGTGCGGCTTCGGCACCACGCGCTCGTACTTGCCGTCGGCGCGAAGGAGCCAGTTCTTCGTGTTGTCCGCGAGCTGGAGCTCCGTGATCTCGATGAGGCGCGCCCGGATCACCGGGTCGTCGATCGCGAGCATCGCTTCGACCCGCCGGTGGAAGTTGCGCGGCATCCAGTCGGCGCTGCTGACGTAGACCTCGTCCTTGCCGCCGTTCGCAAAATGGAAGACGCGCCCGTGCTCGAGGAACCGGTCGATGAGCGCTCTCACCTCGATGGTCTCGCTCACCCGGGGAACGCCCGGCCGCAGACAGCAGATACCGCGGACCAGGAGCGTGATGGGGACGCCGGCCTGCGAGGCGCGATAGAGCGACTCGATGACGTCGGCGTCGACGAGGCTGTTCATCTTCGCCACGATCCGCGCCGGACGGCCCGCGCGAGCGTGCTCCGCCTCGCGGGCGATGAGCGCCATGACCGCCTCGTGCAGCCCCAGCGGAGCCACGATGAGCTTGTTCCACTTCGGGGGGGCGCTGTACCCCGTGAGCAAGTTGAACAGGCTCGACACGTCCTCGCAGACCTCCGGCCGCGCGGTGAGGAGCGAGTAGTCGGTATAGAGGCGCGCGGTCGTCGGGTTGTAGTTGCCCGTCGAGAGGTGCGCGTAGCGCCGGAGCTTGCCCTTCTCGCGGCGAACGATGAGAAGGAGCTTGGCGTGCGTCTTCAAGCCGAGGAGGCCGTACACGACGTGCGCGCCCGCCTGCTCGAGCATGCGCGCCCAGACGATGTTCGACTCTTCGTCGAAGCGCGCCTTGAGCTCGACGATCGCCGTCACCTGCTTGCCGCTCTCGGCCGCGCGCACGAGCGCCTTCACGATCGGAGAGTCGCCGCCGGCCCGGTAGAGCGTCTGCTTGATGGCGAGGACGTCGGGGTCGTCGGCCGCGCGCGAGATGAGGTCGACCACGCCGTCGAACGACTCGTAGGGATGGTGCAGGAGCACGTCTTCCGTGCGAAGGACGGCGAAGACGTCGTCGGCGTCGCGGAGAGGCGGCACCGTCTGCGGCATGAACGGCTCGTCACGGAGCGCTCGCCCGTCGTACCGCGTGAGGGCCATGAGATCGGCCACGTTGAGAATGCCGCTGACGTTGTAGACGTCCCGCTCGGGATCGAGCTTGAAGGCTTTGACGAGCTTGGCGAGGCTGCCGGCCGGTGGTGCCCCCGCGACCTCGAGTCGTACCGCGTTGCCGCGCTCGCGCCGGCGAAGCTCCTGCTGGATCGACTGCAAGAGGTCCTCGGCCTCCTCCTCGTCGACCTCGATGTCGAAGTTTCGCGTGACGCGGAAGACGTATAGCCCGTCGACGTGCACGCCGGGAAAGATCGTGGATACGTGCCGCGCCACGAGATCCTCGAGCAGCACGTACGCACGCGCCGCGGGCTGGCCGCTGGGCGTCTTGACCCCGGCGACCGGAAGGAGGCGCGGCAGCATCGAGGGGACCTGCACCACCCCGAACCCATGCTCCAGATTGCCCTCCCGCGTGAACATGACCGCGAGGTTCAAGCTTCGGTTGCGGACCTGGGGGAACGGGTGGCCCGGGTCGATCGCGATCGGGGTGAGGATCGGGAAGACCTCGTTGTGGAACCGTACGTCGAGTTCGGCCAACGTCTCGGCCGCCAGCTCGGCAGGCTTGAGGAGGAGGATCCCCGCATCCGCGAGCTTCGGCAGGAGGGCGGAGAGGCTCTGGGTCTGCACGGCCGCGAGCTCGTGGACCCGCTTGGCAATCGCGCCGAGCTGCTCGCCCACGGTCATCCGGTCGGGCCCCATCTCGTCGACTTCGCCCGTGAGCTGCTGCTTCAGGCCCGCCACGCGGACCATGAAGAACTCGTCGAGGTTGCTCCACACGATCGCATGGAACTTGAGGCGCTCGAGGAGCGGCACGCTCTCGTTTTCCGCCTCGGCGAGGACACGCGCGTTGAACTCGAGCCAGGACAGCTCGCGGTTCAGGTAATACTCGCCCGATCGGAGGTCGACCTGCTCGGCGGCGAGGGGGGCGACGAGCGAAGGCTGCGACGCGGGCGAGGCGGGCGCGACCGCACTCCACGCGCTCATCGATGCGGCTTGCGCGCCCGGTAGATTGGGATCGGCGGCGCTTTCGTCCATGGAGGTCCCCGCGAGGTCGACCAATGTAGCTTAATGGGTGACCGGGACGCCCCTTCACTCTGCCGAATCGGTGTCAAAAGGCGCTCTTTTCTGCGGCAGAGCCGGTTCGTTCTCGGCCAGATCGGCACGTAACCACACGTGATCGTGCCCGAATTGGGCGGCCTCCCGGTAGCGGTCGCGAACCCAGGGGGCAGACCTCGGACAGTGCTCCTCGAAGTCGTCCCAGGCGTCCGCCCGGGTCAGGAGCGGGGACCCGTCGATGAACACGAAGGCCGCCGGGGGACTCGCCTCCATGCGGCCCATCATGTCTTCCTCGTGGGCGTCCCGCATGGCACGGATGGTCTTTGCCTGCGCCGCATCGGGGTGAC
This sequence comes from Polyangiaceae bacterium, assembly GCA_036500865.1. Taxonomy (GTDB): domain Bacteria; phylum Myxococcota_A; class Polyangia; order Polyangiales; family Polyangiaceae; genus Palsa-1150. Next base: position 17,092 of record DASYBG010000027.1, on the reverse strand, counting down.
CGCCGGTGCCGCCCGCGAGCGCCGCGTCGGCGTTCAAATCGTAGGCGTAGATATAAGGAGTGCCGCTCTCCCGCCCGGCCAGGAAAAGCACGTACGGGTCCATGCCGTAGGTCTGCACCCGGTCGTCCGGCTTCGTGTGAGCGCGCAAGTAGTCGGCCGCCTCGCGCAGCTCGAAAGGAAAGAAGTCCGGCTCCGCGAAATGACCGAAGTAAGCCCGCGTCGACCGGGCGGCGGGCGTTGCCGCCCCCCAGAGGAGCCACGTAGCCCGAATGTACGGCGACTCTTCCATATCGGTCGCCACCCGCAGCGCCAGGATCGTCGCCGCCACCACCGGCAGGATACGAACGGCCGCGAGGCGCCTCTGGGCGACGCGTGCACGCTCTGTGGCCCAGGCCACGAGGACGAGCCACTGAAGGTGGCTCGAGGCCGTGACCGGATGGAAGTGATACGGGAAGCCTTTGGCCTGGACGACCACGTGCGCGACCGCGCAGACAGGGGCCAGCGCGACGGCGATGGCGCGGGGCGGCATCTCGCCGAGGGCCATGAGCGCCAGCAAAACCAGCGCACCCACCAGCGCGAGAACGACCTGGTTCGCCCGCCACGGGTCCGACAGGAGATCCGCCATCGCGCGCGGCCAGATGAAGCGATACATCGCCGGAACGTCGGTGAGCTGGATCCGCACATAGGCCAGGACGTCCCCATGGGCGAGGAGGAACACGAGCTGGCTCGCCGCGCCGAGGGCACCGCCGACGGCAAACGCCACGAACGGGGCCCGCGCGGGAGAGGAGAGCCCGCGTGCCCCACCCGGAGCGCTGCCGGCGGCGCGCGCGGGAGCGCCGACGGCGATCGCGAGGAGCTGCACGACCGTGAAGAGGACGTACGTCGGCTTGCCGAACCAGGGCACCACGCTGAGCGCGCCCGCCATCGCCGAGAGGGCGAATCGCCCACGACGCGCCAGGTCCGTGTCGCCTCCCGACCCGGGCGCAAGAGCTACGAGCTGGAGGGCGAGGCTCGGGAGCAGAAACCAATCGCAAAAGCTCTCCCGCTGCGCGGTGTGCCAATAGTCATAGAGAAGGTACTGCCCGCTCAGGACGACCCAGCCCGCGCACGCCCAGGCCGCACGCTCGAGGGCCGACGGCGGTCGGCGCGATCGGAGGCCCGGCACGCACGCCCCCGCCACGGCGAAGGTCAACCCGGTCATCGCCAAGTCGAGGATGCGGAAGCAGTGCTCGTCCGCGCCGCCAAGCCCGAGCAACACCATATGGACGAGGTGCGTCAGCGGGCCGTTCACGTCGCGAACGTCGCGGTAGTCGACCGCGCCTCGACCGATCGCCCAGGCGACGTACTGGAAGATGCCTTGATCGCGCCCGAGGGTCGTCCGCGAGGCGCGTCGCGTGGCGTCGATCACCCAAAAAAGCGGCGGCAAGGCGACGATGAGTGGCACGAGGAGCGAGCGCATCCCCCTTGCAATCGCCCGCCGAATCCTCGAGCGAAGCGGGCGCGGGAGCGCTTGCTGTTTGACTTGCATTTCGATTTCCGTGGCGCTTTCAGCGAGATAGATGCGGCCATGCCCGGCGTACGGCGCCCCTTGCCAGCCCGTCCCCCGTCGGGAGTAGGATCCAGGGATGCGGGGCTGTAGGGTAGGGTCGCCACCTTTGATTTGTCGGTAAAAACGTGTCCACAATTCCCCCTGCCATGAGTGAACCGGTCCGACGTTTGACGCCGGCGAACCAGCAGACGACGTCGGAAGAGCGCGGGCGGGCGTTCGCGGAGACGCTGAGCGAGGCGCGCGGCAAGCATGTCCTCATCGCGCTGCGAGGCAATCCGGATCCGGACGGGATCTCCTGCGCGCTGACGCAGGCGCACCTCGCACAGCGGCTCGGCGTCGCGCAAACGACGATCGGCTACTGCCATGAGCTCAGCCACCGGGAAAACCGGGCGCTCGTGAAGCTCCTCGGCCTCGAGCTCCGGAAGATCAAGAGCGTCCGCGAAGTCGGTCGCGTCGACTTTCTCGCCCTGGTGGACGCCCACGAGGTGGACCCCGACCTCGCCGACGCCGCCGACTACGAGGTCCTCACCGTCGTGGACCATCACCGCGCCGTGTCACCGCCGCGGGCGCGCTTCGTGGACTTGCGCTTCGACGTCGGCGCCACCGCGACGATCTTCGTCGAGTACCTGCAAGAGCTCGCGGCGCTCGATCCGGACGTGGAGGAAGACCGACGCATCGCGACCGCCCTGATGCATGGGCTGGCGACCGACACCGACGACTTCATGCTCGCGCGCGCGCCCGACTTCCGGGCCGCCGGGCAGATCGTGGAAGTGTGCGACCGGGACCTCCTTCAGGATCTCTCTCGGCGGCTCATCGCCCCGACCGCGATGGACGTCATCGCCCGCGCGCTCCAGGCCCTCGTCGTACGGCGCAACTTCGCGATGACGGGCGTCGGCTTCGTCAGCGAGTCGGAGCGGGACACGATCGCACAAGCCGCGGACTTCCTCGTTCGGCGCGAAGACATCGACACCTGCGTCGTCTACGGCGTGGTGGGCGACAAGTACATCGAGGGCAGCCTCCGCACCCACTCGCCGAGCGTCGACCCGGCCGCCTGGCTCGACCAGGCGTTCGGCGCCGACGAAAAGGGCCGACCCTACGGCGGCGGCCGGCGGGACAAGGGCGGCTTCCGCATCCCCATCGGCTTCCTCGGCCGGGTGACCGACCGCCAGCAGCTTTGGCAGCTCGTCGAGCACGCCGTCCGCACGGCGCTCCTGCGCCAGTCCGGTGAAGACCCGACGCCGGGCGTCATCGTACCGCCCGTCCCCAGCTGAGGGCGCCGACGGCGCGAACCGGACCGCACGTCGAGACACTGCCATGAGAGTGGCCTTCTTCGGCCTGCCGCTCGCGGCCTTGGCGCTTCGGATCGATGGACACGAGGTCGTCTGGGCCGGCCTGAGCCGGGCGCGGGCCGTGGGGACGCGGCGCCTCCGCCGCCTCGTGGGCCGCGAGCGTGTAGAGCTCGTGGGCGACGCCAACGATCCGCGCGTCCTCGAGCAGGTGCGCGACGCGCGGCCCGACCTCGTCGCGAGCTGGTTTTTCACGAAGAAGCTGCCCTCTGCGATCCTCCGGTTGGCTCCGGCCTTCGGCGTCCACCCGTCGCTCTTGCCGCGCCACCGCGGACCCGACCCGTACTTCTGGGCCATCGACAGCGGCGACTCGACCACCGGCGTGACCGCGCACCTGCTCGAGGAAGAGTACGACACCGGAGCGATCCTCGGGCAGCGCACACTCCACATCGAGCCGATGTGGGATTCGTGGCGCCTCGCGCGGGCCCTCGATCGACCGAGCCTGGCCTTGTTTCGCGAGGTGGTTCGCTCCTTCGCGGCCGGCACCCCCCCCAGGGCTCGCCCCCAGGACGAGGCGAGCGCAACGCCCGCTCCCGAGCCCAGCGACGAAGAGCTCGCGCTGCGGTGGTCTTGGCCCGCCGAGCAGGTGGAGCGGCGCGTGCGTGCGGCGGCACCATGGCCCGGGGCGTGGACGGAGATCGGTGAACGGATCGTGACACTCGTTCGCGTCCGGCAGACGACGGTGTTCCCGCGCGCGCTCGCGCCCGGCGAGGCCGCCGTACGACCCGACGGGGTCGCCGTGGTGCGCGCGCAGGACGGAGCCGTAGAGCTCCTGGCCGGCCGCGACGAGGACGATCGCCCCTTGTCGTCGGACGACCTCTCGGCGTGCATCGCCGAAGCGCGGACGCTTTCTGTTGCGCCCGAGGTCGGGCTACGGTTCGATGAACCCGAATCCGGATAAGGAGAGGCAAACGTGTCCGACGTCGTCACGCTGGCTCGTACCGCGCGCGAGTCGCTCGCACGGGGTCTCAGTGCGCTGCAGGGCGACCCCAACGTCCCCCCCCACTTGGTCGAGCTCGCGGAGCCCATCGCGCAGGCCATGGGCGCCCTGCACCAGATCGAGCGATCCGGGGGGCCGCCGAGCGTCTCCAGCGCGCAGGCCGCGCTGACGAACCTCCAGCAGGCCCTCGCGCAGCTCCAGTCCCAGCCCGCACGCCACCCGGTCGTGGTCACCGCCACCGAAGCCGTCGCCGGGGCGCTCGGGAGCGTCCACGCGCTGGCCCGCGCGGCTTCCGGCAACGCGGCCGCACCCGCGCCCAACCCGCCGATACAAGCTCCCGTCGCGGCTCCCCCGCGTCCGGCCCCGGTCGCACCCCAGCCAGTGGCGCAGCCCCCGATCGTGCGTCCGGTCCCCGGTGTAGCCCCACCCGTCCCGCCCCCTCGCACGCAGCAGCAGCCACAGGTCCGCGCGGCGCAGCCCACGGCCGCGGCGCCGAGCCCCGCACGAGGGCCCGACCTGCAGCCCGTCATCGCGGAGCTCGGGACCCACAGCCCCAGCAACTTCTACAAGGGGCTCTCGGGCAACGACATCATCGACCACGGCGGCCTTTTCGTCTCGACGTACAAGCTCCCCAAGCTCGGCACGACGGTGCGCCTCAAAGTGTCGCTCCCGGGCGGCTACGAGTTCGAGGCCAACGCCCTCGTTCGATGGCGCCGCGAAGCGAACGACGGCGGGAGCGACGCTCCTCCGGGGTTCGGGGCGCAGTTCACCGAAATCGCGCCCGAGGCGCGACAGCTCGTCTATCGCTACGTACGCAATCGCGAGCCGATGTTTCACGACGACCTTTGAGTCGCGGCGGGTACACTGCGGCGGCGTGCGCCGCCTCGGTATCGCTTTCGCGGTCGCCATCGCCGCACTCTTGGCAGGGGCTTCGCCCGCGCGCGGGGCGAACGACCCGAAGCTGCTCTGGAAGTCCATCGAGACTCCCCACTTCCGCATCAGTTTCTATTCGACCGAGGAAGACGTCGCGGAGCACGTCGCCACGCTCGCCGAGGGGGTCTACACGCGCCTCTGCGCGGCCATCGGCTGGACGCCGACCGAACGCACCGAGATCCTCCTCACGGACCAGACGGACAGCGCCAACGGCCTGACCACCGCGCTCCCCTACAACTCGATCCTCCTCAACGTCACCGCTCCCGACGACATGTCGGCGCTCGGCGACGTCGACGATTGGTACCTCGAGCTCGTCACCCACGAGTTCACGCACATCCTCCACACCGATCACGTCGCCGGCATCCCCGCGCTCGCCAACCGTGTCCTCGGCAAGGTTTGGGCTCCCAACCAGGTCGAGCCCCACTGGATGCTCGAGGGCCTCGCCGTCTACGAAGAGAGCACGCACACGAGCGGCGGCCGACTCCGCTCGTCGATGTGGAACATGTTCATGCGCGCGGACGTGCTCGAGCAAAACCTCGCCCCGCTCGACGTCTTCTCGAACACACCCCGGCGATGGCCGGGCGGCAACCTCTGGTACGTGTACGGGTCCTTCTTCATGGAGTGGCTCGCCGAGACGTACGGCGAGCAGGCCATCCGCGGGATGATCGACGACTACAGCAGCGAGATCATCCCGTACGGCATCAACCGGTCCGTCCGCCGCGTCACGGGACACACGTTCGAGGAGCTCTACCCGTCGTGGGTCGACTCGATGCGCAGGGCCTTCGACGCGCAAGCCGCCGCCGTCCGCGCGCGCGGCATCCGCGAGGGCGTCCGCGTGAGCCACACCGGATACACCGTCGAGCACCCCCGCTGGCTCCCTGCGAACGCGTGGCCCGACCACGCCGGAGACCTCGCGTATTTCGTCGACGACGGGCGATCGACGGCCGGCATCTGGGCCTTGCCGCTCGATCGCGACCCGTCGGGCGCCATCCTCGGCGGACGCGAAAACCGGCGCGACCTCCTCATTCGGACCTCGGGCATCGGCGGCTTCTCGTTCATGCCCGACGGAACGGCCGTCTTCAGCTCGACGGACATCCACGAGAACCTCTTCTCGTTCGACGATCTGTTCGAACTGCCGGCGCATCGAAAGAGCACCAACGGCCTCGAGGGAGAGCGCGTGCGGTGGACCGACGGCGCGCGAGCGCTCGATCCCAGCGTGTCGCCCGACGGGCGCCGCGCCGCCTTCACCACCAACCACCGCGGGACGACTTACCTGATGGTCGGCGACGTGGTCCCCGCGTCCGACCGCACCGGCGCGCACCAGCTCGCGAACATCCGCGGCCTCCTGCCGAGCGAGATGTTCGATCAGGCCTATACGCCGCGCTGGGCGCCCGACAACCGCCACGTCGCCTACAGCGTCTGGCAGCGCGGCGGCTATCGCGATATCCGCATCGTCGACGCCAAGGACGGCTCCTTCGTCGAAGTGACGCACGACCGAGCCATCGACGGCGACCCCGTGTTCTCCGCCGACGGCAGGTGGCTCTACTATCACTCCGACCGGACCGGCATCACCAACGTGTACGCCTACGAGGTCGCGACGGGGCGCCTGCGGCAGGTCACGAACGTCGTCAACGGCGCCTATCAGCCCGAGCCCTCTCCCGACGGCAAATGGCTCGCGTACGTCGGCTACACGCACGACGGCTACGACGTCTTCGTGATGCCCATCGACGAGTCGCGGTGGCTCGACGTGCTCCCCTACGAGGAAACCCGCCCGGCGCCGACGCCGGAAGATCCGCCGGTGCCGACCACGCCACGCCCGTACAACCCGCTCCTCACGCTCGTACCCCGCTCGTACTCCGTGCAGATCACGCCGGGCAACTTCGGGCAGGAGAGCATCGTCACGGCGTCGGGGTCCGACATCGCCGGCCTCCACGATCTCACGGCGACCATGACGACCGAGTTCGAGCGTCCCGAGTTCGAGGGCTCGTTCGCGTACGTGTATCACCGCATTCCCTTCGACGTGGGCGTCAGCGTGTCGCGCTCGATCAGTCCGGCGGGTGGCTTCGCGCTCGGCAGCAACACGATCCCTTGGATCGAAGAGGTCACGGGGGCCACCGTCGGGATCAACTACTCGATGCCGCGCGCCTTCGACGGACAGAGCTTCAACATTTCGTATTCTGCCGCGCGTGTCGCCGGGTCGCTCCCGTTCCCCTCCGCGCAGCTCAATCCGTACGATACCCCCACGACGCCGGTCCTCGGGATGCTCGGCACGCTGCACCTCGGATGGAGCTACTCGAACGCCGAGGGATACCTGTGGAGCGTCAGCCCGGAGCGGGGCTTCTCCGTCGGCGCGACGCTGGACGTCGCGGACCCCGCGCTCGCGAGCGACTTCACGGGGTATTCGGCCCGGTTCGACCTCGAAACGTATTGGCCCATGCCGTGGCTCCGCCACCACGTCCTCGCACTACACGCCGGCGGCGGCGCGAGCGGCGGCGACGAGGCGGGCGTCGGCGCTTTCTACGTCGGTGGCTTCGCCGACGTGCCCGTCATCGACACCGTCCGCAACTACCTGGTGCAACGCGGGTGGCTCGCCCTTCGCGGCTATCCCGTCACGTTCGAGGTCGGCACGTACTACGCGCTCCTCAACGCGGAATACCGATTCCCTATCGTGAACATCGACCGCGGACCGTCGACCTTGCCGTTCTTTTTGCATCGCATCAGCGGCAACGTGTTCACCGACTACGGGAGCGCCTTCAACACCGCCGAGATGGCCGAGTTCAAGACGGGCGTCGGTGCCGAGCTATGGTTCGAGCTCACGGTGGCCTATGCGCTCACGTTCACGTTCCGCGCGGGTTACGCGCGTGGGCTCGCGAGCGGCGGCATCGACAAGACTTACTTTGCGGCCGTCGCCGCCTTTTGACGTCGGCTGTCCGCCGCTTCAAAGTTGACCGGCCCACGGCGCCCATGATTGACCTTGCCATGATGACCGGAGCCTCCCGGCGAACCTTCGGCGGCCTCGCGCCGCTCCTCGCGCTCGTGGCCGCGACGGCGCTCCCCGGCTGCCCCGCGCCGCCCACCGCGCTCGCCCGCGCTCAGCAGGTCGCGCAGGAGTTCAATCAGGACGCGCGCTTCGGCCGCGCCGAGCTCACCATGGAGCACGTCGCGCCCTCGGCCCGCGATGATTACGCCGCGCACCACCACGCTTGGGGGACGGGGGTTCGCATCGCCGACCTCGAGGTCGAGGGAATGCACGCCCGCGGCGACCACGAGCTCGACGTGATGGTGCGCGTCGCCTGGTACCGCCCCGAAGAGCAAGAGCTTCGCACGACCACCGTCCAGCAGACGTGGCGCGACGAGGGCGGCTGGCAGCTCACGGCCGAGCGCCGCACCGAGGGAGACATCGGTCTCCTCGGCGAGTCGGTGGTCTATCAGACGCCGGCCGGAGGAGCTCCAGCCCGTCAGTTTCCGACGGTCCACCTCGGCGGCGTCGATGGTCCCGCCGCACCCGGCCCGTGAAGGCGCGTTATTCGGCGGTCGGCGTGGCGGGGGCGGACGGAGCGGCGACCGGCGGCGGAGCGCTCGCGGCGGCCGGAGCCTTCGTCGACTTCCGCGGGGTGCTCTTCTTCGCGCCCTGCGGAGCCGCGGCCCTGCGCTCCTGAGCGTGGCGCTTCGCGCGTGCCTTCTTCTTCACCTGCGCCTTGCGGCGGCGCATCTTCATCGAATTGCGACGGTCGTGATTGCCCACGGCGCGCAAGATGCCCGCCGCACGGCCGCACGTCAAGGACCGTGCTCGCCAAAGCGAGACACGGCGCCGTCGGAACTAGCCGGTGCCCTCGGCGGCGGCAGCCTCGCGGCCGCGCACTTCGAGGCGATATCGGCTGTTGATGGTCTCGATGTAGAAGACCTCGCGGCCCGCGATGCGGAGAACGCGCTTCACCGGGGTCGTCACGTATTCGTGCATCCCATCGGGAAACTCGATCACCACGACGGAGCCCTTGCGCGGAGCCCGGACGAGCCGGCCAGCCACCGCTCGCGCCCCCTTCCCGAGCTTTCGCAACACGACGTCCACGAAACACAATCTAGCATTCCTGGGACCCTCGTCTACCGACGTTTCCCCGGCTACGCCTTGTCTTTTCGAGGTCGTATTCGACTCAGCAGAGTGGGGGGAAGTTCGCCCGCCTTCCCCCACGCATCTCCCCCGCGGGACGCCGTGCCCCACCATGGCCGGGCCATTCGCTCGCCCGCGCGCCTTCGCTCGGACAGCCTTATGGAGACGGCCGCTCTCCAATACCCACCCCATCCTTCGGGGGGCGCTCCCGATGGGCTCCCTACGGAGTCCCGCCCTTTGCGATGCAGGCCAGCGCGAGGCTCTCGGCCTCCCGAGGATGCCCAATCGCCCGCAGGCGGCGCGCGTTGACGCACTCCGGGCCGTCGTACCGCCCTCTCGTGAGCGGCGGAGGGATCTGCGCGGCCGTGGGGAACGGAAAGGCCGTCATCGCCGGGGGCACCTGAGGACTCGCGGTCGGCAAAGGGGCCACGGTGGCCGTAGGCGCCGGCGTGCCCACGGCGGGGACCGCGGGTTGCCCACCGGAATGCTGCTGTGCGGCGAAATGGGCGGCTGCCGGATGCACCCCTGCCGCGGCCCCTGCTCCGCTCAAAGGAGGAACATCCGCTCCCCCTGCCCCCGAAGATCCCGTCGGCGTCGGACTGGAACCATTGTCCGGCGTCGCGCCGGTCAGCGTCGTCGCCGGCACCGCGGCCGGCGCCCCCGGGTCGAAGACCACGTCTTTGCGCGCGCCCGAGCCGCGCATCGCGAGCGCGATCGCGCCCACGCTCGCCACCGCGATGACCGCCGCCGCCACGAGAAGACCCGTCCGCGCGCCCTTGGAATGCTCTTCCCGCACCGGCGCCTGGGGAATCGCCGCGGGCGTCGGGAACGACACGTTGCCCGACGGCGTAGGGCTCTGACCCGGGGTCCCCATCGCCGAAACCGGACCGACGCCCCCGAAGGCCGCCGGATTGTACGGCGCGGCCACCTCCGTCTTCTGCCGCGGCGCCATCGGCTGCGCGGCCGTCGCCGCGGAGGCCACCCGGTCCATCGCCCCGGAGAAGCCGTCGGCGAACTCGCGCGCCGAATGGAACCGGTCGTCCGGCGACTTCGCGAGCGCCTGCTTGATCGCGTTGCGCATCGGCTCCGGCGCCCGCGCCCCCTCGGCCAATTGCTCGATCGGATACGGAGCCTGCGTCATGTGCTGCGTCGCCCACTCCCACGCCGTGTTCGCGTGAAACGGGAGCCGCCCCGACAGCATTTCGTACGCCATCACCCCGAGCGAATAGATGTCGCTCCGTGAATCGATGGGGCGCCCCGTGAACTGTTCGGGGCTCATGTACGGCGGCGTCCCGAGCACCATCCCCTGCTGGGTGAGCTTTTGCTCTTCGTTGTCCGTCTCTTGCGAGCGCTTCGCGATCCCGAAATCGAGGACCTTCACGAAGTCCTTCTGTCCGGCCCGATCCACCAGAACTACGTTGTCCGGCTTGAGGTCGCGATGCACGATCCCACGCGAGTGGGCCTCTTCGAGCGACCCGCACACTTGCTGGATGATGCGGTTGACCCGATCGGGCGCCATCGGCCCTTCGGACTCGAGGATCTTCGCCAGGCTCCTGCCCTGCAGGAACTCCATCACGATGTAGAGGATCCCCTCCTCGTTCGCGCCGAAGTCGAAGACCTGGATCGTGTTCGGATGTTCGAGCTCGGCGACGGTGCCCACCTCACGCTCGAAGCGCGCCTTGATCTTCGCGTCGCGTGACAGATGCGGGTGCAGCGTCTTGACGGCGACCTTGCGCTTCGTCGTCCCGAGCTTTTGCTCCCCCTCGTAGACCGCGCCCATGCCGCCCTCGCCGATGAGGCGCACGACGCGGTACTTGCCCCCGAGCGTCTGACCGATGATCGAGCCTTCCGGCGCGCCGTCGAGCGACGAGGCCGACAGACCGGTGCCGCACGCCGGGCAAAAGCGCTGCGACCCGTCGAGCTGGGTATGGCAGGAGGGGCATTCCATGGCCGTGGGATCGTCGCACAGGACCCCGGTGGCTCCTAGTGCCGCGTGGGCCGGGCAAGCCCGCCCGCGGCGCCTCGCGAGACGCCTGGTTCACCGCCCCACGATTCTTCCGAGGAGCTGCCGCCAACCCGTCCGCGCCTCGGGTGTGTCGGTCGTCACGGCCATGACGGCGATCGTCACGTTGTCGCCCGTCCCGCGCGCGTTCGCCTCGGTGATGACGGTGCGGCACGCCGCGTCGGGGTCCTTGCCCGCGACGAGCTCCAAGAGCTCCGCCTCCTCCATCACGTTGTGCAGACCGTCCGTGCATGCGACGAGCACGTCCCCTTTCAGGAGCGGAAACGTCACGCGGTCGATCCCCGCGATGAGCTCCGTGCCCAGGCTGCGCGTCAGCGTCGAACGATCGGGGTGTCCCTTGGGCCGCATGCTGAGACCGATGCGCGCGCGGTCCGCGGCGAGCGTGTGGTCTTTCGTCTTTTGGACGATCGTCTTGTCGCGAATCAAATAGAGACGGCTGTCGCCGACGTGGGCCGCGTAGAGAATGCCGCCCGAGACGAGCACCGCCGTGAGCGTCGTCGACATCCGACGAAGCTCGGTCACCACGAGCGCGCGATCGTGAATTTCGATGTTCGCCTGTTGCGCCGCGCGATGAACGCGCTTGAGCGGCCCCCACGACACCGGACTTTCACGGAACGCGCGCAGCATGACGTCGACCGCCGTGCGGCTCGCGACGTCGCCGCCCGCGTAGCCGCTCACCCCGTCGGCCACGACCGCGAGCGCGCTCGTGGGGCTCTCGACGTAGACGCCGCACGAGTCCTCGTTGCGCTCGCGCTCCGTACCTCGATCCGAGAGCGCCGACACGACGACCTCGCCTCCGCGTATCGCGTCGGGCCCGCCCCCTTCGCCCACGACCTCCGTGGCGATCGACATTCGGCAACCATTCCACAAAGCGAAGGAGACGGCAGCGGGAAGAGTGCGCAGCGCCGGCGAACCGAGTCCATCACCCGCCCACGACACGAAACGAAGAGGAAACACGGAGAGGCCGGCGACTCGACGCGGCAGCCAAATGCGCCTTGCGTCATGCCCGAGCGCAACGCTCCGGAAACAAGGCAGGCTGTACCTGTCGCCCTATCCTCACAACGAGGGGAGACCCCAATGTCCGACAACACCAGTGCATCGAGCGCCGGCTCGACCTCGAGGGCAACCTTGGGTTTGACCGGTCTAACCATCAACGCCATGGCGCTCATCGCGCCCGGCGCATTCCTCTGGCTGACTTTCCAAATCCAGGCGCTCTACGGAGCACCCATGGCGGGCAGCGCCATGTGGTTCGGCATCGTCGCTGCCCTCCTTCTTTGCTTTGCCACCGCCATCAGCTACGCGGAGCTCTCCAAGCTCTATCCCGGCGCCGGCTCTTCTTACTTCTTCGCCGAGCAGGCCTTTCTCTCGAAGTCCAAGGCCTACAAGTTCGCCCGCGTCGCGAAGTTCATCACGGGATGGGCGAGCCATCTTTACTACTGGGTCTATCCGGGCTGCATGGTCGGCGTGACGGCGCTCCTCAGCGGATACCTGCTCAACCAGTTCTTCCCCGACACCTTCAGCGGCGGCTTCAACAGCCCCATGTTCATGATCGTGTTCTGCTTCATCTTCGCGCTCGGCGTCTCGTACATCGCATTCCGCGGCGTCACGGGCACGACGGGCGTCAACATGGTCATCAACATCGTCCAGATCTCGGCGCTCATCGTCTTCTCGATCATCGCGATCGCGTATCGCGTCCAGCACCCCGAAGGATCGAAGGGCTTCCAGCTCGTGAACGGCACGCCCATCGACTACGTGGTCGCGCAAGAGCAAGTCGTCGAGGACGGCAAGCCCAAGGTCGACGCGGACAACCAGCCGGTCATGCAGAACAAGATCGACGAGAAGACCGGCGACCCGGTCCCCGAGATGAAGGACGGCAAGCCCGTTCCCTTCACGCTCTCGTACACCGACGATCAGGCCACGACGATGGAAGCATCCGACCCGGACCACCCCAAGGACCTCACGCCGCACTTCAAGTTCCACCCGACCGCGGGGTCCGTCGTCGCGCCGCACGGCTTCTCGTACATGTTCATCCAGGCTTGCATCGCGATCCTCATCCTGGTCGGCTTCGAGTCCGTCACCTCGATGGGAGAGGAGGCCAAGAACGCGAAGCGGGATATCCCGCGCGCCGTCCTCTTGTCCCTCGGAATCCAGGGCATCGCCTGCTACTTGTTCGAGTACTTCGCTGCAAACTACATGCTGAACCAGGGATATACCCTGGCGAGCGCCGGCGCGTCCGGCGCCCCTCTCGGCGACATGATGGTCATCGCCGGCACGTGGCTCTTCGGCTCCTACGCCGCGGGCCGCGCCTTCATGCTCGTCCAGGCGTTCACCGTCTTCCTCGCCCTCATCGGCACGACGCTCTCGTGTCTGTCGACCGGCGCCCGCGTGACCTACGCGATGGGCAAGGACGAAGAGGTCCCCGAACACTTCGGGATGCTCCACGGCAAGAACGCGACCCCGCACCGCGCCATCTGGACCCTCGGGGTCCTCTCCGCGATCATCGGCGTCATCACCGTCTCGGTGTACCTCGGCGGGACGACGCCGTCCCCGCTCGAGGCGAAGTACCACAACTTCTGGTACGCCTTCGGCATCTTCGACCCCGCGCTCCTGAGCAAGCTGCCGAACACGCTCGTCATCGTCACGCTCATCTCGAACTTCGGCACGTTCATGCTCTACATGCTCACGTGCATCATATGCATCGTGGCCTTCCGCGAGCACCACATGTTCCACGGCTTCAAGCACATGTTCGTGCCGATCTTCGGCCTCGTCGCGAACCTCCTCTGCATGCTCTTTTACTTGTTCGGTCCGTTCCTCGTCAGCGGGATGAGCATCAAGGAGCCATACATCGCGCTCGGCGTGTGCGCGCTGTGGGGCATTTACGGCGGCATCTACTTCTTGCGAAGCAGCAAGGCGAAGTCGAAGTCCGTGCTCGTCACCGACAAGCAGCCCGCCATTTCGTAACGCACCGCTTCTCCCCTCGCGTGGAGACTCTTTCTTAGCGAAATCTTGATATGCGATCGGCGAGCCCCCGGCAGAGGGACCGGGCGGCTCGCCGGTAGCCATTTGGGGCACGCTGCGTCGGCTGTGATAGAGCTGGGCGCGACATGCGGGACGCCCTCGTCGGTGAACGCCTCGATCAGTACGAGCTGAACGAGCTCCTCGCGCGAAGCGGGATGGCGTCGATCTTCAAGGCGACCGACACGAAGAGCGGGACGACCGTCGCGCTCAAGGTCCCGCACATGCAGTTCGAGAGCGACGTCGCGTTCTATCAGCGCTTCGAGCGCGAAGAACAGATCGGGCAGAAGCTCGATCACCCGAACATCGTCCGGGTCCTGCACCCCGACAAGAAGAGCCGCCTTTATCTCGTGATGGAGTTCGCGGAGGGAAGCTCCCTCCGCGCCATCATCGGCAAGCGAAAGCGTCTCCCCGCGGCGGAGGCGCTCGATCTGGCCCGGCAGATCGCCCGCGCCCTGGTCTACATGCACCAGAACGGCGTCGTGCACCGCGACCTCAAGCCCGAGAACATCCTCGTGACGGACGACGGCAGCATCAAGCTCATCGACTTCGGCATCGCGATGGACGAGGCCGCGCGGCGCCTCACGTGGGTCGGCCTTTCGTCGACCATCGGGACGCCCGACTACATGGCACCCGAGCAGGTCCGCGGCCGCCGCGGCGACGCCCGCACCGACGTCTACTCCCTCGGCACGATGCTCTACGAGATGATCACCGGGGACCTGCCGTACACCGGCGCCAACGCGCAGGTCGTCATGCGCGCCAAGGTGGAGGAAGAGCCACGACCGCCGCGCGAAGTCCTCCCCGACATCGACCCGGGCGTCGAAGAGATCATCATGCGCGCCATCGAGCGCGCGCCGCGCGAGCGCTACTCCTCGGCCGCCGAGATGCTCGTCGACCTCGAGGACCCCTCGAAGGTCGTACCGCGCGACCGCACGGACCGGAAACGGAGCCCGCTCTTCGCGGCCCTGCGCATCCCGCGAAAGCTCCTCGCCCCCGTCGTCCTCATCCTCGTCATCGGCGGCCTCGGGGTCCTCATCTGGGCCACGTCGAAGCCGGGACCGCGCATCCACGCCGAGCCCTCCGGCCCGCGCCCGGTGTCGTCCGCCGCAGAGGTGCCGCCGCGAGGACAATGACATGAACGAGCACGCGCTGAACCTCGCCTGGGTACTGGTTTGCGCCTTCCTCGTGATGTTCATGCAGCTCGGCTTCGCGATGGTCGAGACGGGCTTCACGCGCTCCAAGAACGCCGTCCACACCATGGCGATGAACTTCGTCATCTACCCGATCGGCGTCATCGGGTTCTGGGCGACCGGCTACGGCCTCGGGTTCGGCGGCCTCGGGGGATGGCCGTCTTTGGGCGGCGCGGCGGTCGATCACGCGGAGATCGGATTGCACGCGGGGGAGCACCTCCTCGGGCTCTTCGGCGCCGCCAAATTCGCGCTCGTCTCGGTCTCCCGCAGCCCGACCGACCTCGCGATGTTCCTCTTCTACGCGGTCTTCATGGACACCGCCGCCACGATCCCGACCGGCGCCCTCGCCGAGCGATGGAAGTTCTCGGCGTTCATCGTCTACGGGTTCTTCATGTCGATGCTGCTCTATCCCCTGTATGCCAATTGGGTATGGGGCGGCGGGTGGCTCGCGGCGACCGGCTCGGTGTGGGGATTGGGACACGGCTGCGTCGACTTCGCCGGCTCCTCGGTGGTCCACATGACCGGCGGCATCACCGCGCTGGCGGGGGCCCGCGTCATCGGCGCGCGCCTGGGTAAGTTCCGCAAGGACGGGACGGTGAGCATGGTCCCGGGCCACAACCTCCCGCTCGGCGTCATGGGCACGTTCGTCCTCGCCTTCGGCTGGTTCGGCTTCAACGCCGGCTCCACGCTCTCCGGCTCCGACCCGCGGATCGCCGCCATCGCCGTCAACACGTGTCTGGCCTCGGCGGCCGGCGCGCTCACGTCCCTCTTTTACGAGTGGCAGCGCCACCGCAGGCCCGACATCGCGATGACCTGCAACGGGCTGCTCGGCGGCCTCGTCGCGATCACCGCGCCGTGCGCGTTCGTCGAGCCGTCGGCGGCGCTCTTGATCGGCGTCGTGGCCGGCCTCCTGGTCCCCTGGGCCGTGGGCGTGATCGAGCGCCGCGTGCGTATCGACGACCCCGTCGGCGCGATCGCGGTGCACGGGGTGTGCGGCGCGTGGGGCACGCTCGCCGTGGGCCTCTTCGCCGACGGGAGCTACGGAGAAGGCTGGAACGGCGTCGCGGGGCCCGTGCGCGGCCTTCTCTTCGGCGATCCCGGCCAGCTCGCAGCGCAAAGCGTCGCCGTGGTGGCGAATGCCGTCGTCGTTTTCGGCCTCGCCCACGGCTTCTTCCGTGCGTGCGACGCGCTGATCGGCATTCGCGTCTCCTCCGAGGTCGAGTGGAATGGACTCGACGGGCTGGAGATGGGGTCCGACGCGTATCCGAGAGAATAGAGACGAGGGCTCAGCAGCAAGTGGGCGTGCACTGCCCGAGGGTGCTCTGGCACACGAGGTTGACGCAATAGCCTTGCGCGCAGTCGGCGTCCGTCTGGCAGGAGCGTGGCGCGCACGTACCGCCACTGCAATCGAAGTAGCCAGGACACGCCGAGCAGGGGCGCGACACGCAGTGGCCGCCGTCGACGTCGCATTGATCCTGCGGGGGACAGGACTCGTCCGACGCGCACGGCAGCCAGCAGGCGTTGTACTGAGCGGGCTCGAGGTTGCTCGAGCGACATACCGTGACCGAGGGCGCCCCGCCTCCGAAGGGCGGCGCCGCGCCATCGCAGTCCGAATCGGTCATGCACCCGAGGACCTGCAACGCCACCCCCGTGCAGGGCGACTCCTGCGGTCCCAGGCAATAGGCCGTACCCGGCAACCCGCAGCCGAGCGCATTGGGTGCGCACTCACTCGCCAAACGGCAGGGGGACCCGAGGCCGTGCGCGTCCGAGCCCGAATCCGCCGCCCCGTCGAGCCCCGCGTCCGACGCGGCATCGGACCCCGCGTCCCCCTGCGCGCCGATGGGTGCCGCCGTCCCAGTGGCGCTGCAGTGGATCCACGGCAACGCGCCCAGGGTAGCGAGCGCCATTACGAGCAACCTGTGACCCGACCCCCGCCCCATGTCGCGGACCATACCATGGAGATCCCTGCCGACCCGAACCCGAACCCG
>DASYBG010000026.1:0-5940 GCA_036500865.1 Polyangiaceae bacterium | reverse complement strand
CCATCAGGTGTGGGTGCTTCCGATTGGCATCGCCGTGCACCTCGCCGCGGCGGCCGTCACCAAGTCCGATCCGTACTTCTTCGACGTCCTTCTCTTGGCCCTCAAGACCCAAAGGCGGCTCGACCCATGAGCCGCGGGAGTCCCATCGATGTTTTCGCTTCGTGAATACCGAGAGCCGACCCGTCGCCTGCCCGACCGGCTTCCGTGGGCGGCGCTCGTCGCTCCCGGGGTGGTGCTCCAGAAGGACGCCGTCTTTCAGACGACGGTCGCGTTCCGGGGTCCCGACCTCGCCAGCTCGCTCGACGCCGAGCTCATGTCGGCGAGCGCGCGGTTGAACAACGCGCTTCGGCGCCTCGGCTCGGGGTGGGCCTTTTTCGTCGAGGCGCAGCGCTTCGCGTCGAGCGCCTACCCGTCCTCCGACTGGAGCCACCCCGCGGCGGCCATCGTCGATCGCGAGCGGCGCCGGAGCTTCGAGGAGGCCGGCTCGCACTTCGAATCGAGCTACTACCTGACCTTCACGTGGCAGCTTCCGGGCGACCGGAAAAGGCGCGCCGCGGCGTTCTTCTACGAGGACGCGAGGGGCGGCAAGAACACCGCCGAGGGCGAGCGATTCGGGCTCCTGCGCGAGCTCGAACACTTCCAGAAGGCGGTCGCCGAGATCGTCGACATCCTGGCGGGGGTCTTTCCCGAGGTGGGCCTGCTCAATGATGACCAGACGCTCTCCTATTTGCACAGCACCGTCTCGACGAACCGCCACCCGGTGCGCGCCCCCGAGACGCCGATGTACCTCGACGCGCTTTTGCCCGATATGCCGCTTTGCCCCGGGGACGTGCCGATGTTGGGAGACCACTTCGTGTGCACGTCGACGGTGTCGGGGTTTCCGTCCTCCACCTTCCCCGGCCTGCTCGACGCGCTCAATCACCTGCCGACCGAGTACCGGTGGGTGACGCGCTTCATCTGCCTCGACAAGGTCGAGGCGAAGGCCCTCATCGAGAAATACCGAAAGCAATGGTGGGCCAAGCGCAAGGGCCTCTGGACGCTCCTCAAGGAAGAGGCGAGTAAGCAAGAGGCCACGCTTATCGACAACGCGGCCGCGAACAAGGCCGCCGACGCGGACGCGGCGCTGCAGGCGCTCGGGGACGACCTCGTGAGCTTCGGGTATCTGACGACCACGGTCACCGTGTGGGATCGCGACCTCGAAGGGGCGCGTCGCAAGAGCCAGCGCGTCAAAGAGGTCGTCCAGTCGCGCGGCTTCACGGTGAAGGACGAGACCCTGAACTCCACCCACGCGTGGCTCGGGAGCTTGCCGGGCCACCTCTACGCGAACGTCCGCCGGCCCGTCGTGAGCTCGATGAACCTCACGCACCTGATGCCCGTGTCGTCGGTCTGGGCGGGCGACGCGACCAATCGCCATCTCGAACAGGTCTGCGGCGTCGGAGCGCCGCACCTCTATTGCAGCACGACGGGCGCGACGCCCTTTCGGCTCCACCTCGCGGTCGGGGACGTCGGCCACACGCTCATCCTCGGACCCACCGGCGCGGGCAAGTCGACCTTGCTCGGGATGCTGGCGCTCGGTTGGCTCAAGTACCCGGGCGGCAAGGTCGTCCTCTTCGACAAGGACCGGTCGGCGCGCGCCGTGACGCTCGCCGCCGGAGGGGCTTGCTACGAGCCCGGCCACGAGCGTGCGGACGTCGCCTTTCAGCCGCTCGCGGACATCGACCGGGAGAGCGAACGCGCCTGGGCATCGCAGTTCATCCTGGCGCTGCTCGCGGCGCAGGGGGTGGCCACCGACCCCGTGACCAAGACCGCGGTCGACGAGACGCTCTTGAGCCTCGCGGGCGCGGACCGGAAGGAGCGCACGCTCACGCTCTTCGCCACCCAGATCGGCTCGCGCCAGCGGGCGCTTCGCGACGCGCTCCGCCCCTACACGCTCGATGGACACTTCGGTCGGATCTTCGACGCCGACCACGACGACCTCGAAGAGGCGCCCTGGACCATGATCGAGATGGGGCACCTCATGACGCTCGGCGAAGCCGTGGTCGTGCCGGCGCTCGAGTACCTCTTTCATCGGGTGGAGGGGCGCTTCGACGGGGCTCCGACGCTCATGATCGTCGACGAGGCGTGGCTCTTTCTCGGCCATCCGGTCTTCGCGAGCCGCCTTCAGGCGTGGCTCAAGACCCTGCGCAAGAAGAACGTCTACGTCGTCTTCGCGACCCAGGAGGTCGCCGACGCGGCCCGCAAGCCCGAGCTTCTCTCGACGATCCTGTCGGCCTGCCACACGAAGATCTTCCTCCCCGACGAGGAGGCGCTGACGCCCGCGATGACGGTGGCGTACCAGGCTGTGGGTCTGACGAGCGCGGAGATCGAGATCCTCGCCAAGGCGCAGAAGAAGCGCGATTACTACTACCGCTCGGTCAAGGGCCGGCGCCTGTTTCAGCTCGGCCTCGGGCCCGCGGCGCTCGCGCTCGTCGGGATGTCGAGCGAAGCCGACCACCGGTTTCTCGATCATGTCGTCGCCACGCGACCGCGAAGCGAGTACGCGCGGGCGATGTTCGAGCGGCGCGGGGTCTCCTGGGCCGCGGCGGCGCTGGAACCCGAGCTCCCGGTGGCGCGGATGCGGGAGGGCATCGAGGCCACGACCGTCCGCGTCCCGGACATCGCTCAAAGCGCCGAGACGGTGCGCGTCGGCGGCGGGCCCGACGACGAGGCCGTGACGGTTCGCCTTCCGGCGCGGCCGCTTCGGCGTGTCCCACCTCCGCTTCCCGATCGCGCGCGGACGGCGCGAGGGGTCAAACCATGACGCGAATCGAGCGACGGCGCGTTCTCTCGAGTGCCCTTGTCTATAGCCTCCTCGCGACCCAGGTCACGCGCCTCAAAGACGCCCGCGCCGACCTTTGGGGCGGAGACCTGCCGCTTCTCGCGGCCATCCTGGCGAACGCCATTTCGACGGTGACCCAAGTCACCTCGATGCTGACGCAGATCGTCTACCAGGTCGGGATGTTGAAGACGATGCTGAGCCAGGTCAACTCGGGGTCGTTCACGTCGCTCATCAACTTCGTCGCGGCTGCCCGAAGCTCCTACAGCACACTCATCACAGGCGTCCACGCGATGGCTTACACGCTGTCGCGCATCGACGCCGAGTACACCCAGCTTTTTCCGCCGGGGCCGCCCGCACCGGGGACGACCGTCGCCCAGCACCAGCAGCAGGCCGCGGCCTGGAACCAGGAGATCCTCGGGGCGTCGCAGGTCGCGGCGCGGCAGCAGACGACGCTGTCGACGCTCGACGACCACGCGAAACAGACGGGCGCCATCCTGCAGCAATCGCAGACGGCGGGGGGGGTCGTCGCGCAGCTGCAGCTCGTCGCGCAGCTCATCGGCATCACCAACGCCCAGCTCATTCTCATCAATCAGACGCTCGCGACGACGAGCCGCGTGCTGACCGACATGGCCGCCGCGGGCGCCTCGGAGAGGCAGCTTTCGATGGCGAAGAAACAAGACAATCTCGCCAATTACACCGACAAGGGCACGCCGGTCGTCGTGCCCAGCCAGTTGCCCTGAAGCGCTCGTGACACTCGACCGCCCGCGGAGGGAGATCCCGTGCAATTCAACACGCTGACCTTGACCCTGCAGAACTTCATTTCCGTGTTTGGCGCAGGCTATGGTCGCCTTGCCGGGCCGGTGCACAGCCTGCTTTCGATTCTCGTCGGTATCGAAGTGGTGCTCTTGGGGCTTTGGACGGCCCTCAGCGGCGGGGACAACCTCGTCGGCGTCTTCAAGAAGATCCTTCATATTGGCGCGTGGGTGTGGGTCGTTCAGAGCTTTCCGACGCTCGCGAAGGCGTTCGTCACGTCGCTCGTGCAAGCGGGCCTCATGGCCGGGGGCGGCAGCGGCGACGCGACGCTCCTCATGGACCCGTCGCGGATCGCCGGCTACGGCCTCGACGCGACGGCGCCACTCACGCAGAAGCTCGGCGACCTCGGCATGACGGATCTCTCGGACCTCTTCGTCTTCGAGTTCGGGTATCTGGCCATTCTCGCGTGTTTCCTCGTGATGGCCATCAACGTATTTCTCGCCGTGCTCGAGTACTACCTTTTTGCGGCGCTCGTCGGGATTCTGCTTCCCTTCGGACTTCTATCGCCCACCAAGTTTCTCGCCGAGAAGGCCGTGGGAGCGGTCGTCGCGGCGGGGGTGAAGCTCATGACGCTCGCCTTCCTGACCGCCGCGGTCGATCCGGTGCTTCGCCAGATCCACTTCCAGGGTCCCGAGATCACCCTGAACGAGCTCTGGTCGATGTTTCTCACGGTCTGCAGCCTCATGCTCCTTTGCTGGAAGGCGCCGAGCCTCGCGGCGAGCCTCCTCGCCGGCTCCCCGAACCTCGGCCACGGCGACGCCATGCAGGCAGGGCAGACCGCCGTTCTCGCCGGCGCGGCGGTCGCGCACGCGGCGATGGGCAATGCCGGGGGCAGCGCGCAGGCGGCCACCAAGGCCGCGGCGTCGGCGGGCGAAGGGCGGTCGACCGGAGCTTCGGCCAGCGCGTCTTCGCTTGGCGCGGCGATCGGGGGCGCAGGCGCCGCCGCGTCGCCCTCGCCGGGGGGCAGCTCGGCGCCGCCGGCGGCGCCCGACGCCATCCCGAGCCCTGCGCCGGCGCGAGAGGCGAGCAGCACGCTCGTCATGAGCTCGACGGGCAAGCCGGCGGCTTCCCCGTCTCCTCCCACGCAGCCCGCGTGATCCCGCCCTTCGAACCCTGGAGAACCCCGCCATGACTGGACCGACCCATTGGATCCCCGAAGGAGAGGCCGAGACGCCCTACCGCCGCGCACGCGGCGAATGGGACGCCCGGATGGGGAGCGCCGTCGTCCAGGCGCGAAACTGGCGCGTGGCCGCGTTCGCGAGCGTGGGCGTGAGCGCCATGGCGCTCCTCGGCATGATCTACCTCGGCGCGCTTCCCAAGGCTGTCCCTCACATCATCGAAGTCGATCGCCTCGGGGCCGCGACGTATCGCGGGCCCGTCGGGGAGACGAGCTACGTGCCGTCCGACGCCGTCATCACGTATCACCTGCGGCGTTTCATCGAAGACACGCGCGAGCTCTCCTCGGACCTCGCCGTCGTCAAACAGAACTGGCTGGACGCGTACACGCTCGTCACGCCCCGGGGCGGCAACATGCTCTCGGCCTTTGTGCAGAAGCCGGACAACGACCCCTTCCGGCGCGCGCAAGACGAGCGCGTCACCGTCGAATTTCTGTCCGCCGTGCGTGTGGCCGGAGACACCTGGCAGCTCGATTGGCGCGAGAGCGCCTGGGACAAGAGTGGCAATCCGAGCGGGCCGCCCGCGTCCTGGCGCGCGATGCTGCGCACGGTGGTCGTCGCCCCCAAAACCGCGGAGGCGATGAGCAAGAACCCGATTGGCCTCTACATCGACGAATACCATTGGGACAAGGTCGGAGGTGACGTGCCATGGGACCCTTTTCGAAGTCGGCGGGCGTCTTCGCGCTGCTTCTGCCACTCTTGGAAGCGGCCTGCGCGGCGCGCGTTCCGGCGGCGAGCCGCACCCTGTACGTGCGTGCGGAGCCCGCGCCCGAGCCGCCTCCGGCGATCCCCGTCGTGGCCGCCCCACCGCCCGCGCCAGCGCAACCTTCTTTCGCCGGGCAGATGAAGCGTTGGCCCCCGCACTCGCCCGGGGGCTCGGAGGCGAGCCGCCTATCGCCCCAGCAGGTGGTGCTCGACGCGAATCGCAAGGCGGCGCAGGCGCCGGACAAGAGCGACACCTTCAACGCGATCGTGCAGTACGCGTACGAGCTGGGCACGCTCTATCAGGTCTTCGCGGCGCCCATGCGCATCACGGACATCGCGCTCGAGCCGGGAGAGAAGATCCTCGGCCAGCCGGCGTCCGGGGACGTCGTGCGGTGGCTCTTGGCCCTGGGCAAGTCGATGTCCAATGGC
>DASYBG010000025.1:0-5940 GCA_036500865.1 Polyangiaceae bacterium | reverse complement strand
CCATCAGGTGTGGGTGCTTCCGATTGGCATCGCCGTGCACCTCGCCGCGGCGGCCGTCACCAAGTCCGATCCGTACTTCTTCGACGTCCTTCTCTTGGCCCTCAAGACCCAAAGGCGGCTCGACCCATGAGCCGCGGGAGTTCCATCGATGTTTTTGCTTCGTGAATACCGAGAGCCGACCAGTCGCCTCCCCGACTGGCTTCCGTGGGCGGCACTCGTCGCACCCGGGGTGGTGCTCCAGAAGGACGCCGTCTTTCAGACGACGGTCGCGTTCCGGGGTCCCGACCTCGCGAGCTCACTCGACGCCGAGCTCATGTCGGCGAGCGCGCGGTTGAACAACGCGCTCCGGCGCCTCGGCTCGGGGTGGGCGTTCTTCGTCGAGGCGCAGCGCTTCGCGTCGAGCGCCTACCCGTCCTCCGATTGGAGCCACCCTGCGGCGGCCGTCGTCGATCGGGAGCGGCGCCGGAGCTTCGAGGAAGCCGGCTCGCATTACGAATCGAGCTATTACCTGACCTTCACATGGCAGCTTCCGGGCGACCGGAAAACGCGCGCCGCGGCGTTCTTCTACGAAGACGCAAGTGGCGGCAAGAACACCGCCAAGGGCGAGCGATTCGGGCTCCTGCGCGAGCTCGAGCACTTCCAGAAGGCGGTCGCTGAGATCGTCGACATCCTCGCGGGGGTCTTTCCCGAGGTGGGCCTGCTCAATGATGACCAGACCCTCTCGTATCTGCACAGCACCGTGTCCACGAACCGCCATCCGGTCCGCGCGCCCGAGACACCGATGTACCTCGACGCGCTCGTGCCGGACATGCCGCTTTGCCCCGGGGACGTGCCGATGTTGGGAGACCACTTCGTGTGCACGTCGACGGTGTCGGGGTTTCCGTCCTCCACCTTCCCGGGCCTGCTCGACGCGCTCAATCACTTGCCGACCGAGTACCGGTGGGTGACGCGTTTCATCTGCCTCGACAAGGTCGAGGCGAAGGCCCTCATCGAGAAGTACCGAAAGCAATGGTGGGCCAAGCGCAAGGGCCTCTGGACCCTCCTCAAGGAGGAGGCGAGCAAGCAAGAGGCGACCCTCATCGACAACGCGGCGGCGAACAAGGCCGCCGACGCCGACGCGGCGCTGCAGGCGCTCGGCGACGACCTCGTGAGCTTCGGCTACCTGACGACCACGGTCACGGTGTGGGATCGCGACCTCGAAGGGGCGCGTCGCAAGAGCCAGCGCGTCAAAGAGGTCGTGCAGTCGCGGGGGTTTACGGTGAAGGAGGAGACCCTGAACTCGACCCACGCGTGGCTCGGCAGCTTGCCGGGTCACCTCTATGCGAACGTCCGCCGGCCGGTCGTGAACTCGATGAACCTCACGCACCTGATGCCCGTGTCGTCGGTCTGGGCGGGGGACGCGACCAATCGCCACCTCGAAGAGGTCTGCGGCGTCGGAGCGCCGCACCTCTATTGCTCGACGACCGGATCGACTCCGTTCCGGCTGCACCTCGCGGTCGGGGACGTCGGCCACACGCTCATTATCGGGCCCACGGGGGCGGGCAAGTCGACCTTGCTCGGGATGCTGGCGCTCGGTTGGCTCAAATACCCGGGCGCTAGGGTCGTCCTCTTCGACAAGGACCGGTCGGCGCGCGCCGTGACGCTCGCCGCCGGAGGGGCTTGCTACGAGCCCGGCCACGAGCGGGCGGACGTCGCCTTTCAGCCCCTCGCGGACATCGACCGGGAGAGCGAACGCGCCTGGGCGTCGCAGTTCATCCTGGCGCTGCTCGCGGCGCAGGGGGTGACCACCGACCCCGTGGCCCAGACCGCGGTCGACGAGACGCTCTTGAGCCTCGCGGGCGCGGACCGCAAGGAGCGCACGCTCACGCTCTTCGCCACTCAGATCGGCTCGCGCCAGCGGGCGCTCCGCGACGCGCTCCGCCCGTACACGCTCGACGGGCACTTCGGTCGGATCTTCGACGCCGACCACGACGACCTCGAAGAGGCGCCCTGGACCATGATCGAGATGGGGCACCTCATGACGCTCGGCGAAGCCGTGGTCGTGCCGGCGCTCGAGTACCTGTTTCATCGGGTGGAGGGGCGCTTCGACGGGGCTCCGACGCTCATGATCGTCGACGAGGCGTGGCTCTTTCTCGGCCATCCCGTGTTCGCGAGTCGCCTTCAGGCGTGGCTCAAGACCCTGCGCAAGAAGAACGTGTACGTCGTCTTCGCGACTCAGGAGGTCGCCGACGCGGCCAGCAAGCCTGAGCTTCTTTCGACCATCCTGTCGGCCTGCCACACGAAGATCTTCCTCCCCGACGAGGAGGCGCTGACGCCCGCGATGACGGTCGCTTACCAGGCTGTGGGTCTGACGAGCGCGGAGATCGAGATCCTCGCCAAGGCGCAGAAGAAGCGCGATTACTACTATCGCTCGGTCAAGGGCCGGCGCCTGTTTCAGCTCGGCCTCGGGCCTGCCGCGCTCGCCCTCGTAGGGATGTCGAGCGAAGCCGACCACCGGTTTCTCGATAGCGTCGTCGCCACGCGCCCACGGAGTGAGTACGGGCGGGCAATGCTCGAGCGGCGCGGGGTCTCCTGGGCCGCCGCCGCGCTCGAACGCGAGCTCCCGGCGCCCCCGATGCGAGAGGAAATCGTGGCCACGACCGTCCGCGTCCCGGACATCGCTCAAAGCGCCGAGACGGTACGGGTCGGGGGCGGCCCCGACGACGAGGCCGTGACGGTTCGCCTTCCGGCGCGGCCGCTTCGGCGTGCCCCACCTCCGCTTCCCGAGCGAGCGCGGACGGCGAGAGGGGGCAAACCATGACGCGAATCGAGCGACGACGCGTTCTCTCGGGTGCCCTTGTCTATAGCCTCCTCGCGACCCAGCTGACGCGCCCCAAAGACGCGCGCGCCGACCTCTGGGGCGGAGACCTGCCGCTCCTCGCGGCCATCCTGGCGAACGCCATTTCGACGGTGACCCAGGTCACCTCGATGCTGACGCAGATCGTCTACCAGGTCGGGATGTTGAAGACGATGCTGAGCCAGGTCAACTCGGGGTCGTTCACCTCGCTCGTCAACTTCATCGCCGCCGCGCGGAGCTCCTACAGCACACTCATCACGGGCGTCCACGCGATGGCCTACACGCTGTCGCGTATCGACGCCGAGTACACCCAGCTCTTTCCGCCGGGGCCGCCTGCGCCGGGGACGACCGTCGCGCAGCACCAGCAGCAGGCCGCGGCCTGGAATCAGGAGATCCTCGGGGCGTCGCAGGTCGCGGCGCGCCAGCAGACGACGCTGTCGACGCTCGACGACCACGCGAAACAGACGGGCGCCATCCTTCAGCAGTCGCAGACGGCGGGAGGGGTCGTCGCGCAGCTGCAGCTCGTCGCGCAGCTCATCGGCATCACCAACGCGCAGCTCATTCTCATCAATCAGACCCTCGCGACGACGAGCCGCGTTCTGACCGACATGGCCGCTGCGGGCGCCTCCGAGAGGCAAGTCTCGATGGCGAAGAAGCAAGACAATCTCGCCAATTATACCGAGAAGGGCGCGCCCGTCGTCGTGCCCAGCCAGTTGCCCTAACGCGCCTGTCACTCGACCCCCCGCGGAGAGAGAACGCCGTGCAATTCAACACGCTGACGTTGACCCTGCAGAACTTCATTTCGGTCTTCGGGGCGGGCTATGGTCGCCTGGCCGGGCCGGTCCACAGTCTGCTCTCGATTCTCGTCGGAATCGAAGTGGTGCTCTTGGGGCTTTGGACGGCGCTCTCCGGCGGCGACAACCTCGTCGGCGTCTTCAAGAAGATCCTTCATATCGGCGCGTGGGTGTGGGTCGTTCAGAGTTTCCCAACGCTCACGAAGGCGTTCGTCGCCTCGCTCGTCCAAGCGGGTCTCACGGCCGGCGGCGGAAGCGGCGACGCGACGCTGCTCATGGACCCGTCGCGGATCGCGGGCTACGGCCTCGACGCGACGGCGCCGTTGACGCAGAAGCTCGGCGACCTCGGCATGACGGATCTCTCGGACCTCTTCGTCTTCGAGTTCGGGTATCTGGCCATTCTCGCGTGTTTCCTCGTGATGGCCATCAACGTGTTTCTCGCAGTGCTCGAGTATTACCTCTTTGCAGCGCTCGTCGGCATTCTGCTTCCGTTCGGACTTCTATCGCCCACGAAGTTCCTTGCCGAGAAGGCGGTCGGTGCAGTCGTCGCGGCGGGGGTGAAGCTCATGACGCTCGCGTTCCTGACCGCAGCGGTCGATCCGGTGCTTCGCCAGATCCACTTTCAGGGACCTGAGATCACCCTGAACGAGCTCTGGTCGATGTTCCTGACCGTCTGCAGCCTCATGCTCCTTTGCTGGAAGGCGCCGAGCCTCGCGGCGAGCCTCCTTGCCGGCTCCCCGAACCTCGGCCACGGCGACGCCATGCAGGCAGGGCAGACTGCCGTGCTCGCCGGTGCGGCGGTGGCGCACGCGGCGATGGGCAATGCGGGGAGCGGCGCGCAAGCGGCCACCAAGGCCGCGGCGTCGGCGGGCGAAGGGCGGTCGACCGGAGCTTCGGCCAGCGCGTCTTCGCTTGGCGCGGCGATCGGGGGCGCAGGCGCCGCCGCGTCGCCCTCACCGGGCGGCAGCTCGGCGGCACCGGCGGCGCCCGACGCCACCCCGAGCCCTGCGCCGGCGCGTGGGGCGAGCAGCACGCTCGTCATGAGCTCGACGGGCGAGCCGGGGGCGTCCCCGTCTCCGCCGACGCCGGCCGCGTGAACCCACCCACCTCGTTATCCCGGAGAATCCCCATGACTGGACCGACCCATTGGATCCCTGAAGGAGAGGCCGAGACGCCCTACCGCCGCGCACGCGGCGAATGGGACGCCCGGATGGGGAGCGCCGTCGTGCAGGCGAGAAACTGGCGCATGGCGGCGTTCGCGAGCGTGGGCGTGAGCGCCGTGGCGCTCCTCGGCATGATCTACCTCGGCGCGCTTCCAAAGGCCGTGCCCCACATCATCGAAGTCGACCGGCTGGGCGCCGCGACGTATCGGGGGCCGGTGGGGGAGACGAGCTACGTGCCGTCCGACGCCGTCATCACGTATCACCTACGGCGCTTTATCGAAGACACGCGCGAGCTCTCTTCGGACCTCGCCGTCGTCAAACAGAACTGGCTGGACGCGTACACGCTTGTCACGCCCCGGGGCGGCAACATGCTCTCGGCCTTTGTGCAGAAGCCCGACAATGACCCCTTTCGGCGCGCGCAAGACGAGCGCGTCACCGTCGAATTCCTGTCCGCCGTACGTGTGGCCGGAGACACCTGGCAGCTCGATTGGCGCGAGAGCGCCTGGGACAAAAGTGGCAATCCGAGCGGGCCGCCCGCGACCTGGCGCGCGATGCTGCGCACGGTGGTCGTCGCCCCCAAAACCGCGGAGGCGATGAGCAAGAACCCGATTGGCCTCTACATCGACGAATACCATTGGGACAAGGTCGGAGGTGACGTGCCATGAGCCCCTTTTCGAAGTCCGCGGGCGTCTTCGCGCTGCTTCTGCCGCTCGTGGGAGCGGCCTGCGCGGCGCGCTCCCCAGCGGCGAGCCGCACCCTGTACGTGCGTGCGCAGCCCACGCCCGAGCCGCCTCCGGCGATCCCCGTCGCGGCCGCCCCGCCGCCCGCGCCGGCGCCGCCTCCTTTCGCCGGGCAGATGAAGCGTTGGCCCCCTCACTCGCCCGGGGCCTCGGAGGCGAGCCGCCCATCGCCCCAGCAGGTGGTGCTCGACGCGAATCGCAAGGCGGCGCAGGCGCCGGACAAGAGCGACACCTTCAACGCGATCGTGCAGTACGCGTACGAGCCAGGCACGCTCTATCAGGTCTTCGCGGCGCCCATGCGCATCACGGACATCGCGCTCGAGCCGGGAGAGAAGATCCTCGGCCAGCCGGCGTCCGGGGACGTCGTGCGGTGGCTCTTGGCCCTGGGCAAGTCGATGTCCAATGGC
>DASYBG010000024.1:0-557816 GCA_036500865.1 Polyangiaceae bacterium | reverse complement strand
CCACGCGGCTTCGGTCGGGGTGGCGGTAACAGTGGCCGGATGCGGGCCCATAGCGCATCGGGAACGAGCGGCTTCGCCATGGGCCAGGTCCAGTATCCATCCATCCGGACCTGGGCCAAGTTTTGTTAGGCGTTCTAAGTGAGGCTTGAGCTTCATCAGCACGTCGAGCAGCCGCGTCTTCTGGACGGCGGTCGGCACAACCTTTGAGTAAGCCGCTGGGTGAGCAAAGAACTTGAGCTTTCGATATTGGCACTGCATCCCCAACGTCCCGACGTCGAAGGCGTACGTCTCGACATTGAGCAGCGCTTGCTTCCCTCCCTCCACGCGGACGACCCAATCCTTGACCAGCTTGTTCGGCAGCTTCGCCTCAGCGGCACGCGCAACGCTCTGGAGCCAGATGCGCTGTAACGCCTTCTCGAGCCGCAGAGTCGCGACGTAGCGCGCGGACTCTGGTGGAGGCGGTAGCGAATTCGTATCGCCGAAGACATGCGCTGCAAATATGCGCGGCTCATTGCGCACTGCGTCCGCGGCCCAAACCAGCCTACCGATCATCGCGAGGTAGTCGCGCAGGTACGGGTCATCCGCGTAAGGTTCTACTTCTTGTGCGAGCGAGGCGCGGAGCTGCGCGTAGCTCAATGCGATCCATCCCTCCCCGGAACGCGGAGGTTCTCCGGTCAAAGTCAGGAAGACCTTCGCCGCGGACATCAGGTGCGGATCGTAGTTCGCGAGCTGGTTCTGGCTCTCCTCGGCTTTGATCTTGTTTTCGAATGCGATTGTCACCGTGCCCGCGGGACGTTCGACGACTACGAGAAGGTCGATGTTCTTCAATTCTGTGGTTGCTGAGATCGCCGTTCCACCCGACAGCGATACCTGCGCGACGCGTTCGAGGATCCGAAGTCGTGCACCGAGCCCGAGCGGGGAATCGGCACCGAAAAGCCACCGGAGCAACGCGCTGTAGATCACCTCGTCGGCGACGGCCATGTACTCGAGCGGCGTGAGAGCCAGCCCCTCCTCGCGCGAGACCATAGAACGACAATATACGGGGCCGCGGCACTGTCGCTGGC
This sequence comes from Polyangiaceae bacterium, assembly GCA_036500865.1. Taxonomy (GTDB): domain Bacteria; phylum Myxococcota_A; class Polyangia; order Polyangiales; family Polyangiaceae; genus Palsa-1150. The sequence continues at coordinate 556,752 of DASYBG010000024.1, read as the reverse complement.
GAACGGTGCGGCGCTATACGGATCAGCGCGGACGCCTCTGCGAAAGTCAGGGTAAGGGGTCGGATGCCCCTCTGGCGTCGAGGAGATCCGCGGGGATCGTCGGCTGGCAATGTCGGGATTGCAAACGTCACAAACGTTTGGCTTGTGAGAATCGCGCGGTCTCACCTGTCGCCGGCATCGAAAGCAGACCCTCGCTCTTCTCTTCCCGCCCACGAATCAACCTCTCCGAAGCCTGCCCATGCGCCGGAGATTCTGAGAACATCGATCGACGATGCTCGTCGGATACCGCGCGCGTTTCCATGCAGGACCAGAGCCTCAACGTGCGGCGCGACGCGCTGAAGAAGAGAGGCTGCGAGCGGAACCTCACCGACGTCGCCGGTGGAACCCGGTGCGAGCGTCCTGGGCTTGCGAAAGCGCTCAAGTACGTCCGGCGCGGCGAAAGACTCATTGTGTGGAAGCTCGATCGGTTTGGACGCTCGTCGCGCGATCTTTGAGCGCGTTGACGCTCTGGACGAGGTAGGTCTGCGGCGTGGGCGGTCTACCTGAATGCGAAGTTCTCCACCCGGGATCCTCTTGGGACGAACTCCCAGACGACCGCGACGCTGCTACGATCGACAAGATCGAACGTACTCTCCGATCGGCCCCGGCGGCCGGTAGTTTGCGCGGGCGTTTTTCTCGCGACGCTACCTTAGCGCTCGCGGCGCGGCCCTGTCGACGAGCTCAACGCGTCCAATGGGGCGCGTCGGCGCCCCTTTTTGATCAGGGCCGGGCGGGTGCGCGCCGGACGCCGAACCGGGAAGCAAACCGCGGCGGGGATCCTGCTCGGGTTGGGCTGTCTCGTCCGACCACCCCGCGCCCGTACATTCTACGGTCGTTTTCGGTGCTTTGACACGGCGTCGCGCTCGACGGCCCGTGATAGCGTCGATTTCCGTGACCGAGCTCTCGTGGGACGGCAAGTACCGGGATGCCAAGCGCGTGGCGCCTGTTCGCATCGCGCTCCCGTTCCAGTCCATCGAGACTGTGAACGAAAGCACGCGCGACCGCGCTCGGACGCTCGACCTCTTCGCGAGCGGCAAGCCGACGGAGTGGCGCAACAGGCTCATTTGGGGCGACAAAAAGTACGTTCTTCCGAGTCTCCCGTCCGCTCGGCGTGGACAGGTCAAGCGCCTCGGTCATGGAGACGAACGCGACCCCGAAGGCGGCGAGCTCGTTGAGCGTCGACACAAGGTCCGACACAAATCGACCCCAGCGATCTAGTTTCCAAACGAGGATGCCGTCGAGATCGCGGCGGCGCGCACCGTCAAGGAGCTCGTTTCGCTCGGTGCGCTTCACGGCGCCAGAGGTGACCTCACGCACGACGCGAACGATCTTCCATCCGCGGTGGCGCGCGAGCTGCTTGAGCTGGCGCGCTTGTTCGGGGATCGAGCTGTGGTCCGCAGTCGAAACGCGAGCGTAGATCGCTGTCCGGAGGCCTCCGACAAAAACCTCCCTGGAACGAGGGTGCGGGTACCGCTTCTTTTCCCGCCGCGCGCGCGTTTCCCTCAGCATCCACCACAAAGTGTACCTTATGGCGGGCTGGCCCGGAATCCTTGCGCCGCGCTCGCGAGTGAGCGCCACCTTGCAATTTGCTCAACGCTATCGTCCTTCGGTCCTCGGGCCCAAGCGCCTTGTGGAGCATCGCCGCGAACACTCGACGGTGGGCCGGCGTCACCACTCCGCCCGTGAGGGAGATGCGCGCAGGCTCGATCACCCGCTCGATCTCTCCTCGCGAACTATGATTTCGATTGCCGCCAACTCGGCCGCCCCGACGTCGTCGGCGTCGAACACGAACACAAACGCGTACGGATCGGCCGTTTCTCGTCAATGCGCCGCCGCTCGAAGACCTGACGGAGGAGCGAGAGAGGGCGTCCGCCCGTCGCCCCACACGCGTGGCAGCGGCCGCGAGTGTCCCGTTTTAGCGACGCGGATGCTGCACGACGGGGTGGACTCGTTGTGCCATGGGCAACAGGCCATCGCCTGACGTGTCGTCGCTCGCGATCCCAGGAGCACCTGCTGCACGGCACGCTCGTCGAGCGGGTCCTCGTCACCAAGGGCGCTCCGACTGGTGAGCGGCACCTCTTGGCCGCAGCGGCCGCCTGCGCGGAGACGCCGGCCCGACACCCGTCGTCCCCCCATCACGGGCTCTCCAGGAGCGTAGCCGGCTCGTGAGCTCTTGCGCAGCCGATCGTTTGTAGCGCCGGCCGAAAGCGTTGCGCGTTCTTCCTCGGGCAGTTCGGTCGGCGCCTCACAACCCCGACTCAGCGTCGGTCCGCCGCTCCCCGCTTGTGATGACAAACGCCCGCAGATCCTCGATGTCGACCAGGCGAAGGGGCAACGCCACTTCAATTCCCCCAACGAGCGGGACGACGTTGTCGAGCGCCCGCTCGCGAGTCAGACCGACTCCGCGAACGGGTGCAGCCGCCCCCGCTCGAACGCCGTCCGGGCGAGACGCGCCCCCTTGGCATCAACCTGGTTTCGCGAATGCGTTGTGAAATCGATGATCGCATGCGCCGGGTCCGCGACCTTTTCTGGCGGAGCGGTGACCGGATCGGAAAAGGCGGGGAGCCCTTGCTCGCGGCATTCGCCGACCGTCACCCCCCACGTTCCGCCCGAAGGAAGCCCGAGGCGCTCCGTGTGGTGCTGGAAAGCCGTGGCCGCCGTCGTGATGGACCCGCGTGCGACAGAGAGCTTTCGCTCGTCCTTGGCGGTTGGACGAAACGCCTGGCTGCTCGGCCGCCCATCCCGCACGAAGGTCGGGTGCACCTGCCGGAAAAGCAGCTCGTCGTCGTCCGCGAGAAGATTGCGATCAGCGGCCATCGGGTTCAGTGGGCACCGAGGTGTTCGATGAGGAAGCGTCCGAGCTTGCTCTCGCCGCCGGGCTGCGTGAGAGGGACCGTCAGCTCATGGAGCTCCTGTGAGTTGGCACGCGCGGCCATGACGTCGGCCGAGCGGTCCTCCAGGTTGAAGCTCGAGACGACCTCCCAATTCGCGCCCGACCACTCCGCTCGCGCGAGCCCTTCGGGCGTCGGATAGATGTACGGTCGAGGCAGTTGGAATCCGTCGAGCACGCCCTTCAGCAACGCCGATAGCCACCGCAGCGCCGCCGCATCGTAGGCCGGACTCGAGTCGTCGTACCAGCCGGGGGCAAGGGTCGCGAGAGACTCGACTTGGGTCTCGACCGGTGTCGGGCAACCAGGTCGCGTTTGTTCTTCGCCTTCCTCCGCGAGGCTCACATCAGTCGCCATCGCCACTTTGACGAGCTCCCCATCCGCGTTGTAGGTGCCGGACCCGCGGACGCGCACGAGCGCCGATTCTTCGAGCGAGCGGAGCGCGAGAGGGAAGAAGAGCGGGGGCGTGCGCACGTCCAGCTTGCGTCCGTCGGCGGTACGCAGGACGAAGCCCTCGGCGTCCTTGTCGGCGGCGCGCACCTCTCCGAGGAGATCGACGTCGTCCTCGTAGGTGGCTTGGGCGCGCAGCACGAGACCTCGGCGCACGGCCCGGTCGTACACGGCGCCCGCGCGTTTGCCAGGCTGCGCCACAACGATCGACTCGTCGTCGCGAAGCGTCCGCCCGAACGCTCCGAAGCGTCCCAGGATCTCGTTCGAGAGCTCGGCGGGGAGCGCGCTACCCTTCGACGCCGCGGCGATGCCTTGCTCGACCACGTCGCGCGCTCGATCGAACCAATCGGGTCCAGGCGGGAAGAGCAGGCCCGGCTGCTCGAGACGCGAGACCACAGGAACCGCGCTTCCCGCCTCAACCCGATCGAGAACCAGCAGAAATCCCGCCTCGAATCCTTTCGGAAGCCGCTGCCGGTCGCGGTTGGCCCCCTGGTAGAGCGCCTTGGCCACCGCGACGATGAGCTCGCGGTATGCCGCGAGCTCAGGCAAAGCCTCGAGCGGCATCGCGGCCTCGCCAAATCGGTTGCCCCGGAAGATCAGAGTGACAAAGGGACTCTTGCGCATGCCCGGAAGGCTCTAACACGTGCGACGCATGAGGGATTCCTGCCAAATTTCTAGCACTTTGCCGTCAAGGCGCGCGGGGACGCCGCCGGCGTCGCCGACCCCGAGCGACGAGGCGCCCGACGCGGCGTAACACCGCGTAACTCGGCCGCCCCAGCCTGGTGCCGCTTTCCCTTGTACCCACTCTTATCCACCGGCGCCCCGCGGCGGCCCTCGGGGAGGCGCTCCCACTTCTCGCGTTGTTCGCGCGGTTGAGGAAGGCAGAGAGGTCCGCATACATAATGGGTGGCCGCTCTCGCCAGCGCGCTGGTGAGATATGCAGCGTGCTCGCTGGCGACCACCGCCCGTCGACCCGCGTCTGCCCGCAGTAATCATGCGGCAAAAAATTCGAATGGTAGGAAGGCTCGGCCGAGCGGAACGGGCCGCCATTGAGGTCCTCCACCGACGATGAGCCGCCCGAGCCACGGGGCCTGCGCTCGGCACTAGGCACCGTGATCCATGCAACGACGCCTTCCGATATGGGTCGTACAAAAAATCTCAAATAAGGCCACGAATCGTGGGAAAACGAAACTTCGACTGTGAACACAGGCGTATAGGCCTATATACTGATTTTTAAATGACATGACGGGCACTTGGCAAAGTGCCTAATACCTGCTTTCTTCATCTCACGACACGGGAAGGAACCAAACCATGGGACACGAGACCAAGAGACAATCGCCGCGCCAAATCCGCCGTGCCCTGCGGCTTCCATTGATCTACGTCGCGGCGGCGGTTCATTCGAGCGAAGGAACCGCCCGGGTATATGAAGCCGACCCGGAAGCTGTCAGCCCCGCGAAGCGTCAAGATTTCGACCGCTACTATGCGCAGCTTGAGACGAAACTGCGGGATAGTCGCTCAGCTGGGGACGGCAGATTAGGGAGATAATGTCGCGCGTCGTCCGAGCCGCCCGACGTCACCGACACATCGAGCGAGCCCCCCGCCACAAGTTACAGCATGCAAAAACGACGTAAGCATCCGAACCCTGGTTGCTCTGCGCTTGAGGGCAGAAGAGCAAACAAGGCTCGGATTGGACCCGCAAACCCCATCGAAAGGCACGAGTTCCATGTTCAAAGATACCGACGACGCCGACTCTGTCCACCCCCCCCGAAGAAAGCGGACCGAAAGCGGTGGCCTGGGCAACCCAGGACTTAGACGCCGGCGCCTGCCGGCGGACGCTGGAGGCTTCGTGAGACGGCCGTCTGCCCCGCACCTGCCGACGGACTTGGACCGGGCGAGGGCGCGGAAGGTTCGAAGTCGACTGAGCCTTCCATGCGCAGACGCGGGTCTCGGAGCGTCCCCTCGGAGTCCGGCGGCGACGAGACACGATGCGACCGAAGCTTCGCGCCCGCGGCTCGCGCTGGAGGACATTCGAAGCCTCGCGTCCGACGTGCCCAGCGAGATATAAGCCCAGGGCATCGCCGCTCCGAGCTCGCCCGAGGTGCTCACCCGAAAGGAGGTCGCCGCCCTTCTCCGCGTTAGCGAGCACCACGTTTCAACGCTGCTAAAGCGCGGCCTGCCGCATTACCGAACCGCAGGCTTGCTCCGGTTCCTTCGGTCGGAAGTCGTCGCCTGGATCAAGTCCCAAAAGGAGAGTGAGTGATGGCGGTCGTAGGGAGGGGGACGAAGGCCGGGACGGCGTACCGCATCGCGATCCGCGATGCCGACGGGAAACAGGTGTGGGAGGCCGCCGGCCGCGATAAGCGGGCCGCCGAGATGCTCGAACGAAAGCGTAAGCGCGAGGTGAAAGCCGGCACGTACGTTCGCGGCCGGCGACCGACAATGCCCTTCGGGGAATACCTAAAGATATGGGGCGCGGAGCGCATTAATCGCAATTCGGTCGACGACCGCCGGATCATCAAAACACACCTTGCATCGCGGGAATGGCTAATAGCGATTGCCTGCGAGGAGCTCCGCCCTCGTCACGCCGAACGACTCGTGCGAGAGCTAAAGACGACAGTCAGTGCGCAAACCGGACGCCCACTCGCCGAGAAGTACGTTTCCAACATCTATGGCCTCTTCTGCACCGCGTGCAGCGACGCACGCCGCGCGGAGCTGATGTTTGTGGACCCATGCCTGCTTCCGCGTGGCCTTCTGAGCCGGAAGTACCGGCGAGGAACCCGCGAGCCGTACACCGCCGGCGAGGTCGGGGCTCTCGTCGCGCGCTACGACGAGGCGAGTCTGTTCGCCGCCTTGCTGCTGCTCACGGGCATGCGGGAAGGCGAGGCGTGCGGTCTCCGCTTCCGCGACGTCGACCTGGACGCGAAGCCGCTGGGCTGCATCGAGCTGACGGTGCAGTACGAGGGGCAACTGCTGAAGGCCGAGCGGGGCGCTCGGGAACGGTCGCGGAGGATCCCGATCCATCCGCTTCTGGCCGAAGGTCTCGCGTGGTGGTGCGCTGAAGGCTTCGAGCGGACGAACTGCCGGAAGCCAACGCCCGACGACTTCCTCGTCCCTCGGCGAGAACAAGGCGACGTCCGCCGGCTCGTTCACCACACCAGGAAGACCGGCGGGATCCTGTGGCAGCGCGCCCGAACGTTGGCTGGCGTTCGGAACCGCACTCTCCACTCCACGCGGCACACGTTCATCACGATGGCGCGCCGCGGCGGGGCGAGGGCCGAGGTCGTCGAGCGGATCACGCACAACGCGTCCGCACCATTGTCGACCACTACACGCACTGGGATTGGGAGCCGCTATGCCAGGCCGTCCTGGCGATCCAGCTCCCCGTGCCCGTTGCCAAAAATGTTGCCACGCTCTCCGAAAGCGCTTCTTTTCTCGATGAAAATGGGTGGAGGCGCCGGGAATTGAACCCGGGTCCGAAAACGCCTCGCTCACGCCTCTACGTACGTATCCGGCAATTTGAATCGCCCCGGGTCGCGCCTGCCGGCGGGCTCTCCCTGGGGCTATTCACCTGCTTAATCTCGCCGGCCCGCCCGGTGACCCGGCGTGCCAGCCATCCAGCTCGTTGACGCCCTTCGGGGGGTGCTGGAGGACCCTTCCGTCGGACGGCGTTCAGTGCTGTTTAGGCAGCGAGCGCGATCGCGTTATCGTTCGCAATCAGTCGTTCCGCGGGTTTTTGCGTGGGCCTGCGGGCCACGGTACGCAGCAATGAGTTCGTCGTCTCCGTCGAAACCGATCGCCCCCTTTCACGTGGGCTACGAGAGCCGTAAACATAGGAAGGCGTACGCTCCCGTCAACCTCGGCTCGATGCGACCCCGATCCATCCTCATCACAGGCGCCTCGAGCGGCATCGGTCGTGCGCTCGCGCTCGAGTACGCTCGTGCGGGCGCGCGCGTGGCCCTCTGCGCGAGGCGAACCGAGGAGCTCGAGGCGGTGGCTGCGGGGGTCCGGGCCGCGGGAGGTCAGGCGCTGCCGATGACGGTCGACGTGACCGACACGTCCGCGGTGTCCGACACGGTGCGCCGTGCGGATCACGAGCTTGGCGGCCTCGAGATGGTCGTGGCGAACGCGGGCCGCGGAGATTGGCGTCACGCCAGCCAGCTGCGCTGGCAAGACGTCGAGGCCGTGCTGGACGTGAACGCGAAAGGCGCGATGGCGACGCTCATCGCCGCCGTGCCCGTGTTCCTCGCGCATCAGGGCGGCCACCTCGTGGCCGTGACGAGCCTTGCGGGCCGGCGTGGCTTGCCAATGTCGGCGGCGTACTGCGCGAGCAAGTCGGCGACGACGGTTTTCCTCGAATCGCTCCGGATCGATCTCGCCGCTGCCGGCATCCGAGTGACGGACGTGCAGCCTGGCTTCGTCTCGACCTCGATGACGGAGAACGTCGAGCATCCGACGCCGTTCCGGTGGACAGCCGACAAAGCGGCGCGCCATATCGCACGGCGGCTCGAACGCGGACCGGCGGTCATCGCGTTTCCTTGGACGCTGGCGTTCGCGGCCAGCCTCGCTCGCCTCGTGCCGGCGGCGATTTACGATCGCATCGCGCGTGTGGCCGCAACGAGCGCGTGAACGCGATCCCGGGCGAGCGTGCCGGGGGGCATCGCTGCCCCTTCGGCAGCGAAGCGTTGGGCGCAGAGCGCTTCCACCTCCGAGCGGAGGCGCTCCCACGCGGCGTCTTCGAGCGGGACGAGGGCGCGGTTCCGCCAGAGCCACGCGAGCGCCGAGGCGTCGCACTGGAGCTCCGTCCACGCGACCTCCGTGAAGGGGCCATGGTTGTGGAAGTGCGCCCAGTCGTGGAGACCCCAGAAGAGGGCGTTCAAGTTGTCGGCGGCGAGCCAAAAGAGGTCGCTCGGGCGAACGCGCCGGGCGTGGAGACCGTCGGTCGCGTCGTCGATGGCCCATGGCGCGAGGGCCTCTTCGTCGCCCAGGCCGAGGCCGAACGCGTGAAGGCGCGCAAGCTCTCGCGGCACCCACTGGCGCTCGTCGCGCGGCACGCCGTCACGGACGACGAAGACCATCCGCGCCGGATCGGCGCCGTCGACCCGCGTCGCTCCGTCCCAGGCGCCTGCGGGGCAGCGCCACGCGAGGTCGTCGCTCTCGCACCAGGCGAAGTCGTCGAAGACCCCATCAGGAACGATGCGAGCGATGGGCGGCGTCGCGAGGACGACGGCGGGCTCCCCTTGACGCGACGTCACGCGCGCGGCGCCCGCGAAACACTCGAACCGCGCCACGCACCCGTAGTAGCATTTTGACACGCCGCCGGAGCTTTGCACCGTCCGGCGCCCCGCGCTAAGGCTGCCCGACGACCGACGAAAGCCCTGTGATGTCTCCGCCGCACCCTTTGCCGCCCAAGAAAGACGTCGCGCTCGCGCTCCTCGAGCGGTCGAATGTGTTCGTCCACCTCGACCCGCGGCAAGAAGCCGTGGTCGTCCCCGAAGCGTTCAAGAAGCAGGCGCAGCTCGTTCTCCAAGTGGGGTTGGACATGGCGGTGCGGATTCCGGATCTCCGCGTGGACGACCATGGAATGAGCTGCACCCTGAGCTTCAGCCGCGAGCCGTTCTTCTGCGTGGTGCCGTGGGCGAGTGTGTTCGCGCTGGTCGGCAACAACGGGCAGGGGATGGTGTGGCCCGACGACATGCCGGCCGAGGTGCAGAAGGATTCGCGAACGGTGGAAGGGGCGGTGCAGCGGGAGTCGCAGGGCGCGCTCGTCGCGCGCGAGCCCAAGGCCGAAGGGCCGAAGCCGAAGCGACCGCGCAAGCGTCCGGTGCTCGCCGCCGTCGCCGACGCGGGGCCCCAAGACGCGGGGGCGGGGGCGAAGCCGGTCAAGGCCGTGCGCGCCGCTGCGGATAGGCCGTCGCGTCCGGGTCAGGGCATCGCGCCTAGGGCCGCCGTCACTCCAGCGCCGCCCCTTCGCCCGAGCACCGGCGGCACCCGCAAGAAGCGCAAAGAGCTTCCTCCGTACCTGCGCGTCGTCAAATAGACGCTTCAGGCGACCGCGAGAGACTCGAGCCGGCCCGGGCCCACGTCGCTCACGTCATGGCGCGCTTCAAGCGATCGACCGCGACGCCGAGCTCCTTCAAACTATGAAGCTGCTCGACCGAGCTCTCTTCGATCCGCGACGCCGAGGCGAGGAGCTGCGCGCTGCCGCTCGACTGGGCTTTGTGGCTCGTGTTGAGCTGCGAGACCATCGACGAGATGTTCTCGATGGCGCTCGAGATCTGCCGCCCCCCGCGCGACTGCTCCTGCGACGACCGCTCCACGTGCTGCGTGATGATGCGCATCTTCTCGGCGCTCTTCATGATGAGCTCCGAGCCGCGCGCCTGCTGCGCGGTGGCGGCGGCGATCTGCTGGACCGTCTCGGCGATGCGCCCGATCGCGTCGGTGACCTGCTTGCTGCCCTTGGCCTGCTCGACCGTCGCGCGGGCGATCGCGCGGACCATGTTGGTGCTCTTCTGGGAGCTCTCGAGGATTTTCTTCAGGGCGCGCTCGGCCTCGTTCGATACTTCGACGCCGCGGTCGACGTTGTGCGCGCCGCGTTCGACGGCGGAGATGGCGTTCTTGCTCTCGGCCTGTACGGTCTTGATGAGGTCCGTGATTTCGCGCGTGCTGGCGCCCGCGCGCTCGGCCAGGTCCTTGATCTCGTCGGCGACGACGGCGAAGCCCTTGCCTTGCTCGCCAGCCTGGGCGGCGATGATGGCGGCGTTGAGCGCGAGGAGGTTGGTCTGCTCGGCGACGTCGTCGATGACGTTGACGATCTGCCCGATGGCCTCGATGCGCGACCCGAGGTTCGAGATGACGGAGACGGCCTCCTGGGAGCTCTCCTTGATGCGGTAAATCTCGCTGATGGTCTTCAGGATGGCTTCGGCGCCCTTTTCGGCGTCGAGCGCGACCTCTTCGGAGAGGCGCGCCGTCTCGTTGGCGTTGCTCTGGACCTGGTCGATGGAAACGTCCATCTCGTTCATCGAGCTGCTGGTCTCCTCGGCCGTGAGCGAGAGCGCGTCGACGTTCTTGGCGACCTCTTTGATCGAGTAGGCCATCTCCTCGATCGAGCTGACCGTCTCGCGAACGCTGCCGGCGAGCTCGCCGATGTTCTCGGCGACTTCGTCGTTGGTCGCGGTCATCTCGAGGATGGAGCTGCTCGACTCTTCGGCGCTCTGCGTGAGCGCCTCGATGTGCTTGGCGAACTCGTTGGTCGCGGAGGTCAGATCGCGGATGAGACGCGTGGTCTGCTCGGCCGCACCCGCCTGGGTCTGGGCGGTGGTGTCGAGGCGCTGCGCGGTCTCGGCGAGGGTGGCCTCGAACTGTGCGATCCGATCGCGCTTGGCGTTGATCTCGTCGCGGTCTTTCGCGCGCTGGTCGGCGAGCACGGCGATGGCCTCGTGCACGCGCAGGACTTCACCGGTCGCCTGGGGCGGGATGGCCGTCTTCTCTCCGGTCGAGGCGCGCCGCGCGGCCTCGAGCAACGGTAGGAGCGCCGCGGTCGATTCCCCCGAGCCGCGGCTCGCGTAAAGGACGGCGATCGCCCCCAGGACCGCGATCGCGCCGACGAACGGCGCTCCGTCTTTGCTGACGTAGATCCCCGCCACGCCGAGGACGAACAGGCCTAGCACCGCGGCCATCTGCCTGGAGGAAAACGTCATCGATCCTTGCGAAGTTACCGGCGGCGACGCTTCCGAGGCAAGCAAACCAGCGGAAAGGCGAATCGCGTCCCGCGGGCGTGCGCTGCCCTCGGCCAGATCGAGCCGCCCTCGGCGCGTGCCGGCATGGGCAGCGCGGAGTAGAGTCGTAAGTGTGGTGACGGGTATTCCTTCGCTGCCGGACGGGGCGCCGCGCGCCCACGCGGCCGTGCCGCTCCGCTTCGAAGACGTCACCCAGGACGGGCGGCTCGTGCTCGAAGCCCTGCCGACGGCCGTGGTGGCGACGGTCTGGCGCGCGCTCCTTGCCGACGCGGAGGCCGTACGGGCTCTGCGAATGCACGGAATCGCGCCCATCCTGGCGCGCCTGCGGATGGAGGGCGGACCGGGTCCCTTTTCGGCCCACGCGGCCGTCGAGGCCGAGGGCGCCTATCGGTACGCGCGGGCGTGCGACGGCCGGATCATGCTCGACATGACCGCCACGCTGTATGCGCCCACTGGGCGCACCTATGGCGCCGTGGGGACACCGGGCGAGAGGGTCGTCGCGGGCCGGTTGTTCGCGGAGCACGTACTGACCCGTCTGTTTGCGGCGGAGGGCGAGCGAAGGGTCAGGGACCTGGACTTCCCGGGCGCCCCGTTGCTGGTCGAGTCACGCGAGGCCCTGCCACCGTTCGAATCGATCGCGACGGTCCCCGCCGAGGCGACCCCCCTCGAGCCGGAGATGCATCCGGATCCCGTCCCGCTGGTGTTTGGGCTCCTCCACACCGACAGCAACCGTCACGTGAACTCGCTCGCGTACCTGCGCGTCTTCGAGGAGGCGGCGCTCCGTCGCTTCGTCGCCCTCGGTCGCCGCGGCGCCGTGCTCGCGCGGTCGGTCGACATCGCGTACCGCAAGCCGTGCTTTGCCGGGCAATCGGTTCGCATCACGCAGCAGGCGTACGAGTCGGAGGGCAGGCTCGGGGTGGTGGCGACCATCGCCGTCGAGTCGGAAGCGACCGCCGACAGGAAATTGGCGCACCCGCGGCCGCACGCGTATGTGCGAATGGAGTTCGAGCCGTAGGCGGGGGACTCCCGGCGGGCGCGCGCGATGAACGAGATTTTCCTGGGCGACAACGTGGAAGTGATGCGGCGCCGCTTGCCGGATGCGTCCGTCGATCTCGTGTATCTCGATCCCCCGTTCCAAAGCGGCAAGGACTATGCGGTCGCCTTCGGGCACCGGGCGGGCCGCGTGCGGGCGCAGGCGGCGTTCCGCGATACGTGGCGATGGGGGCCGGACGCCGAGGAGGCCTACGCCGAGGCCGTGCGGTCGGGCGGCGCTGCGGGCCGGACGGTGGAGGCGCTTCGCGCGATCGTCGGCACGACCGACACGATGGCCTACCTCTGCATGATGGCGCCGCGCCTCGTGGAGGTCCGCCGCGTGATGAAAGCGAGCGCCAGTCTCTATCTGCATTGCGACCCGACGGCGAGCCACTATCTCAAGGTCCTGCTCGACGGCGTCTTCGGTCCGGCCTGCTTCCGCAACGAGATTATCTGGCGGTACAGGCGCTGGCCGGCGCGCGCCTCGCGCTTCCAGCGCATGCACGACGTACTCCTCTTTTACACGGCCGCGCCCGGATCGGCCCACACGTTCCACACGCTGTACGGCTACGAGAAGCTCGCCGAGTCGACCCGCAAGACCTTCGGGACGCGCAAGCAGCGCGCGGACTTCTCGTCGGGCCACCGCAAGCCGGGCGTCGAGGACGTCGAGACCGAGGGTCCGCCGCTCTCCGACTACTGGGACGTGGAGGGCGCCGACCTGGGTCCGCCGCTCGCCGACGCATGGGAGGTCGGCGTCATCGCGGCCATCGGCAAGGAGCGCACGGGGTATCCGACGCAGAAGCCCGAGGCGCTCCTCGAGCGGGTCATCCGCGCGAGCAGCAACGAGGACGACGTGGTCCTCGATCCATTTTGCGGCTGCGGCACCACCCTCGCCGTGGCCGATCGGCTCAAGCGACGGTGGATCGGCATCGACGTGTCGCCCGTCGCCGTCGAGATGGCGGCCGCGCGGCTCCCCCGCGGGTCGGGTCCCGGGCTCGCGTCCGCCGATCCCCGCGGGGCTCGGGCACCGCGGGGCGACCGCGGGCGCGCGGCCACGGGGCGAGGCTAGCCCATGACCGAGCAAGCAGGTTCGCACCGCACGCGCGTGTTCTCGGGCATCCAGCCGAGCGGAGAGACGCACATCGGCAATTGGCTCGGCGCGATCCGCACGTGGGTCGCTCAGGTGGCCGAGCAGCGGGAAGACCTCTTCTTCTGCATCGTGGACGCGCACGCCATCACCGTCGAGTACGACCCGGCGAATCTCCGCGCGCGGATCCAATCGATGACGCGCGACCTCATCGCGTGCGGCCTCGACCCCGAGCGGTGCACGCTCTTCGTGCAGAGCGACGTCCGCGAGCACACCGAGCTCGCGTGGTACCTCGCGAGCGTGACGGCGATGGGCGACCTCGAGCGAATGACGCAGTTCAAGGAGAAGAGCGCCGAGCGCGAGCACGTGCCCGCGGGGATCTTGACTTACCCGGTGCTCATGGCTGCCGACATTCTCCTTTACAAGGCAGGCGTGGTGCCGGTCGGCGAAGACCAAGTGCAGCACCTCGAGCTCTGTCGCGAGATTGCCCGCCGTTACAACCATCGCTTCGGGGCGACGTTTCCCGAGCCGGCCGTCCGACTCTCGACCGCCGCCCGGATCATGGGCCTCGACGGGCAGAGCAAGATGAGCAAATCGAAGGGCAACACCATCGGCGTCTTCGAGGAGCGCGACGCGTTCTGGCAGAAGCTCCGCGGTGCGTTCACCGATCCGCAGCGGCTCCGCAAGAGCGATCCAGGGCGACCCGAGGTCTGCAACATCTTCCGGATGCACAAGGCGCTGTCGTCGCCCGAGCAGGTCGACCTGACGTACCTCGAGTGCACGACGGCGCAGCGCGGGTGCGTCGACTGCAAGAAGATCCTGATGGAGAGCTTCGACCGCGAGCTCGTGCCGCTCCGCGTCCGTCGGGCGGAGCTCGAAGCTCACCCCGAAAGCACGCGCGAGATTCTTGGGGACGGGGCAGCGAAGGCGCGCCGCATCGCCGAGGGGACCATGCGCGAAGTGCGAGAGGCGATGGGCCTCGGCTCGCAGGCCTGAGCGCTCGTCGCTCGCCGCGCCGCCGAAACTTGGCCGCGTCGCGCCGGGTCGACCAAGATCCTCGCGCACATGCCCGTACGCCGCGCGGTCGCCCTCCTCGCCGCTCTGGCCGCCACGCTCGTGCCCTGCGTTGCGCGGGCATGGCAAGAAGCCCACGAGGTCGCCGACGAGGCGCGGGTCGTGATCGACGCCCACGGCGTCGCCGCGGAAGAGCACGTGCTCCGCTGGCACATCGTGCATGGGCCGATACCCTGGGTGGACCTCGCGGGCGTCGACCCGCGGGCGGTCGTCGATCCGCACGCGGACGCGACGGCGGAGGACGGCAAGGCATGGGAGGCGCACGCCTCGCGTCGCGACGACGGCACCGTGCGCATCGCCTTCGACGAGCCTCACGGGCCGCTCCGGGGCCGCATCACGTTCGGGGTCCGTTGGACTCTCGACCTCGTCGCCGCCGGCCGCCTGACGCGGGACGGCGCGGTCGTCCGGCTCGACTGGTCTGCGCTCGCCGCGGCCGACGGCATCGACAACGCGCGCGTGGTCTTCGACGTGCCAGCCGCGCCCGAGGCGCCGCGCCCGATCGTCGCCACATCGGGCCTGGTCGACGATACCGCCGCGGCCGTCCTCACGCGGGGCGCGGACCGGGACGCGCTCGCGCTCGTGCGCCCCCACGTGCCACGCGGAGAGGCGCCTGCTTGGACGCTCCGGATCGATCCGCGCAGCTTTCCTTCGGTGCTCGACCCGCGGGCGCGGGCGCGCGGTGTCCCGGTCTCTGCGCGTGAGCCTGATCGCGTCGGGACGACGCTCTGGGCTCTCGCCCTGTCGGCGCTCGGCTTCGCGTTCGGGTGGCTCGTGCGGCACAAGTCGCGGGGGTTTGCCGAGGACTGCGTGGCGCGGGGCGCGAGGGCACACGCGCTCGTGCCATTGTCCGACGTCGCGCGGGCGTGGCTCGCGGGGACGGGGCTCGCCGGGGGCGTCGCCCTCGAAGCACTGGGCGACACCGTGGCGGCGGCGGCGTGCGTGGCGGCGGCGGTCCTCTGCGCCGCGCTTCGCGCGCCCTCTGTGACGCCTGCGGTGCGAGGCCCCGCGCGGTGGCAACCGCTCGACGCAAAAGCGTCCGTCGAAGTCCGCTCGTCCGGCCGCGCCCTCGACGTCGGATCGGCGCGGGGCCGCGCGGTGGCGCTCGGGCTCTCGGCGGGGGTCGTGCTGGCGGCGCTGGCGGCCCCTCACTTCGACACAGGTGGCGCATGGTGGGTGCTCCTCGATGCTCTGGCGCTCGTCCCCATCTTCACGACGGGGCTGGCCTCTCAGCTCCCGCCCGACGGGATGCGAGCGTCGGCGTCCTGGCTCTCCGCGGTCCTCCGTCGGCTGCGTCCGTTCCGCGATCTCGAGGCCGCGCCGTGGGGCCGGCTAGCGTCGGACGGAGCGGCGGCCGACGAGCTCCGCTTGATGGCGATGCCGCGCGAGCCGATGCCGGGGCTCGTCGGCCTCGAGGTAGGCGTCGCCTGGTGCCGGGCTCCGGCGTCGTGGGCCGCTTCGCCCGAGGTCCTCGCGCGCGTGCTGGACGGGAGCCCGGCCGCGGCGAAGCTGGCGTGCGATCTCCCCGGCGTGCGAGCGATGCTGGGCCGCCGCACGGACGAGCGGGTGGTGCGTCTGGCTCCCCGCTCGCCGACCGCCGCGGACACGGCGGCGCTGGTGCGTGCGCTGGCGGATGCGCTGACGGACCGCCGGGTCGCCGCGCCCGAGGGTCGAGCGCCCGTCGCTCGCGCCGTCCCGGACCGGCGCCGTCGCGCCGAACCCGCGCGCCGACCCGTGACGGCCGCTGCGAGCTGATGGACCTCGCGGTCAGGCGTCTGCGCGGGCAGGCGTCTTCGCGAAGAGACGGGCGGCGAGCCACCATCCGACGACGAGGAAACACGCCGACGCGAGGAACGGAGCGCCCGGCACGTGCGGCCGTGCCGCGTCCGTACCGAAGCGAGCAAACAAGGCCGTCCCGAGGAGCGGCCCGACCACCGCCATGACGCCCGCGAGGCTGTTGAGCGAACCTTGCACTTCGCCTTGCTCTGTGGGACCGACCTCGGTCGTGATGAGCGCCTGCGTCGCGGGCCCCGCCAGCCCGCCGAGGCAGAACGGCAGAATCATCGCGTACATCATCCATCCGCGCGTCGCGAAGCCGAAGCCCACCTGTCCTGCCACGCTCATCGCGAGGCCGAGGAGAAGCGCGCGGCGCTCGCCGAGCCGGGCAATCACCATTCGAACCAGGGCCCCTTGGACGATGGCCGTACTCAAGCCGACCGCCATCAGCGAAAGACCCACCGACTGCGGCGTCCACCCGAAGCGCGCCTGACCCGAGAGCGCCCAGACGCTCTGCAGAATCATCTGCGCGAGGTACGTCGCCGTGAGGGTTCCCGTCAGCCCGAGCACGATGGGGTGGCGGCCGAGGTTCACGAGCGAGACGAAGGGGTTCGCGCGGGCGAGCGTGAACGGCCGACGGCTCTCCAGCGGGAGCGACTCTGGCAGGACGAACAGGCCATAAAGGAAGTTGAGGAAGTTCAAGCCGGCCGCGACGAAGTAAGGAATGCGCAGCCCCCGGTCGCCGAGGATCCCGCCGATGGCCGGCCCGAGGATGAAGCCCAGACCGAAGGCGGCGCCGATGACCCCGAACGCGGCGGCGCGCTTCTGCGGTGGCGTCACGTCGGCGACGTAAGCGTTGGCCGCGGAGAAGCTCGCGCCGGTCGCTCCGGCGATGATGCGACCCACGAAGAGCCATGCAAGCGTGGGGGCCAAGCCGCTCAGCACGTAGCTCGTGGCGGCGCCGACGAGGGAGGGGAGGATGACCCCGCGGCGGCCGAAACGATCGCTCAACCCGCCGAGAATCGGCGCGAAGAAGAACTGCATCGTCGAGTACACGGAGAAGAGGATGCCGAAGACGTGAGCGGCCCTGCCGAGATCACCGTCCAAGAAGCTCGCAACGAGCTGCGGGCCGACGGGGATGATCAGCCCGATGCCCAGCGTGTCGAGCAGCACGGTGATGAAGATGAACGTCGTGCTCCCCTGGCGGACGCGTGCGCTCACGGGCCGAGCCATAGCCGAAGCGGCCCCGGGCAGCACGATCAATCCCGGCGTGCTTTTCCGTCCAAAGTGCGCGTCGTGCGTGAGTGCCGAGGCGGGGGGAGGATCTGGTAGGCTTTCCCGCATGCTTATTCGAACGACTGCCTACGGGCGGGGTTGGGCACTCATCGTGGTCGCGCTGTCGGCTGGTTGCTCGTCGACGCCGGATGGAACGCCGAGCTCGAACGCGGCGCCGAGCAGCTCGAGCGGCGGCACGTCGTCGGGTGCCGCGAGCAGCAGCAGCGGTGGCGTCGTCAGCTCATCGAGCAGCGGCGGTGCGAGCGCATCGAGCAGCGGTGGGGCCTCGACCGCAAGTAGCAGCGGGAGCAACACCGGCACCGGTAGCGGAAGTACGTCGGCCTGCACGGTCGCCACCATCCCGGCGGGCGCCACGATGTGGAACGACGGCATGGCGATCGCCGGGAGTACCACCATCGCCGCGGGGACCACCGTGGCCGTCGCCGCCGGGGCGAAGATCACGCTCGCGGCGAGCGCGATGATCACCGTCAATGGCACGCTCCTGGCGAGCGACTGCGCCACGCACGCTTCGCTCACGTGGGCCGCAGGCGCCGGGCAGGGCACAGGGATCACCGTAGCGTCCGGCGGCACGCTCAAGATCGACGGCGTCGACATCATGGGAGCGGGCACTGCGCTCAACGTGCAAGGCGGCGGGTCCGCCGAGTACGACGACGGGACGATCACCTCGGCCGTGGCCCCTTTCCAGGTCGCAAGCGGGGGGACCCTCACGACCAACGGGGCCACCGTCACCGGGACGCGCGGGACTTCGTCGATCAACGGCACGATCGTCGCGACGGGCCTCGACTACAACTCGGACGGCAACTCGGGCATCGTCGGCACCGACGGGACGACCATGAGCTTCACCAACTCGAAGCTCCACGGCAACGGCCCCACCGCCGACATGCTCATCTCGGGCGGCGTGGCCGGGGCGACGATCACGGTGAAGAACACCGAGATCTACATGGTCCACTGCGCATTCCACTTCCAGCCCGTGAACACGTTCACGATCAGCTACGCGAACCTCCACGACAATGCGTTCGGGTTCATGCTCTACGGGTCGAGCCCGACGTTGGGCGGCACGATGGCGTACTCGAACGACGTCGCCACCTCGGGCGAGTTCGGGTTCTCCGTGGCAGGCACGAACGGGCCGATCACGTTCGACCACGACTACATTCCGGACGGTGTCGCCGGGCAAGGCGTGGCGATCACCAACGCGTCGACCACGTCGGTGTCCGGAACTGGCGCGATGTGACCTAGTGCCGGCTTCGCCGGAGCGTCCGTGTGCCGAGCGGCACTAGCGCGCGGCGGAGCCTTCTGGGGGAGCGACCGTACCTACCCGGTGCAATTGGCGAGCGGAGGCGCTATAGCGCTGCGCGAAGCCATGCATCGGAACGCGTCCCGGCCCGACTGGCAGCAGGCGCTCGCGGCGTATGTCGAGCCCCTGGCCATGGAACGCCGTGTCGCGGTCGTGGGGGACGCGGCGAGCGGTCTGGCCGCCAAGCTCGCCGAGCTCGGCGCGAGATCGGTGTTCGCGTGGGACCCCGACGTCGAGCGTGCGCGCCGCGAGGCGGACCGCGCGCCGCATGGTGTGATCGTGCGGGCGCTCGTGCCCGGGGCGGACGGCGGCATGCAGCGCGGCGCGTTCGACCTGGCCGTCGTGGCCGATCTGGCGCTCTTCGAGGACGCCGAGGGCCTTCTCGTGCGCGTGCGCCGCTGGGTGGGCGACGACGGGGCCGCGGTCATCGCGATCCCGGACGGCGCAGGGACCACGGGCACGCTCGATTACTACGGGCTCTTCGACCTCGTGGCCCGCCAGTTCGAGCACGTGACGATGATCGCGCAGCTGCCGTTCTTCGGGGTCGCGCTCGCGGAGCTCGGCGACGAAGACGACGCCGACCATCCGTCCGTCACGGTCGACATGCAGCTCGCCGCCCGCGACAGGCAGCCCGAGGCGTTCGTGGCCCTCGCAAGCCAGCGCGGTGTTCGCCTCGACCCTTACGCCATCATCGAGCTCCCCTCGGCGCCGCCGGTCGACGACACGGCGTCCGTCGCGGCCGCGCTCGCGGCGCGTGAAGACCTGGCGGAGGCCGCGCGGAGGGTGAGCGCGCTCGAAGAAGCCCTGCGGTTCGCGCAGGCACGTGCCGCCTCGGTGTCGGACCTCGAAGCCTCGCTCCAGGCGCGCACGGCGCGGGCCGCGCTGGTGCCGGACCTCGAAGCCTCGCTCCATGCCGTCACGGCGCGGCTCTCCGAGCTCGAAGGCGCTCTCCACGCGCGCGCATCGCACGCGGCTCACCTGGAAGCCGCGCTCGCCGAACGCACCCGCGAGGTGGGCCTCTTGACCGAGGAGCTCGAGCGGGCACGAGCGGGAATCGAAGTGGGCCGCCTCGCGACGGCCAAGCTCGACGAGCTCTTGCTTCGCGCGGAGCGCGCCGAGGCGGGCCTCTCCACGTTCGACTCCGAGGTGTCGAGGCTCCACGACGCTCATGCGGGCGAGCTGGGGCGCTACGAAGAGGCCCTCCGCGAGCGATCGCAGGCCGCGCGCGTGCTCGAGGCGGAGCTGGTCCGCCGGGAGCGCATGGTTCAGGAGCTCGTGGGGGCGCTCGAAGACTCGATGGGTCCCGGAGCCGCCCCGGCTCCGGCCCCCGAGGCGCCTTCCGTTCCGGCCGCGGTC
Organism: Polyangiaceae bacterium; assembly: GCA_036500865.1. Lineage (GTDB taxonomy): Bacteria > Myxococcota_A > Polyangia > Polyangiales > Polyangiaceae > Palsa-1150. The sequence continues at coordinate 536,727 of DASYBG010000024.1, read as the reverse complement.
GCCGTGACTCCGCCCGACGACAGCGAACGGCGCACGACCGAGCTCCCGGGCCGACGGGACGAAGACGCTCGGGAGGGAACGCTGCTCCGGGAGGCCAACGCCCGGCTTCGCAGCCAACTCGACAGCATGGCCCTGGACCTCGCGCGCCGGGAAGGCGAGGCGCAGGCCATCGAGTGGACCGTCGCGGAGCTCGGGCGCAAGCTCGAAGCCGCCCAGGCGCGAGCACCGGCCACCGACGACAATGGCGCCGAAGAAAGCTCCAGCCGCCTTGCCGCGACACTGGACGAGCTCGACGCGCTCCGCCAGGCCCTCGCGCAAGAGCACGACGCTCGCGTTCGAGCGGAGTCGGGCGTCGATCTCGCCGAAGCACGCGCGGAGATCCAGCGTCAGGCCGCGCTGCTCGACGAGCTCCGCGACCGTCCGGGATGATCGGGGTCCACGTTAGGAACGACGTCGCCTCTCCACCGACCACCCATGAGTGCGTTGACAGGAGGCGGTCGAGGCTTAATTTGGCGGTGGCTCAGCGCCCACGTGCCGCTTCCGTCTGACCGCATGGGTTGGCGTAGCGTGCCGGTGGCGGCTCTAGGCTCCCCGCGATTCGCTCCGCCCCCCGATGTCTTCCAAGCGCGACTACTACGAGATCCTGGGCCTGTCCCGCGAGTGCTCGAGCGAGGAGCTGCGGCGGGTATATCGGCGCGAGGTCTTGAAGCATCACCCGGATCGCAACCAGGGGGACGCCGCCGCCGAGGGCAGGCTCAAGGAGCTGAACGAGGCCTTCCAGGTCCTGTCCGACGAGGAAAAGCGTAGGATTTACGATCAGTTCGGCCACGCGGGCCTCGAGGGCGGCGCGGGCCAGGGCGGCATGGGGGACGTGTTCTCCCACATGCAGGACCTCTTCGCCGAGATGTTCTCCGGCTCGATGCCGTTCGGAAGCAACCCGCGCCAGCGCCGCGGGGCCGACCTCAGCGTGCAGGTCCGGCTGACCTTGCGGGAGGCCGCCTTCGGTCGCAAGCGCGAGGTGAGCGTGCGGGCGCCTTCCGCGTGCGGCGATTGCGGGGGCAGCGGCGCCAAGGCCGGCTCGAAGCCCGAAACGTGTCCGCAGTGCCGGGGTGCGGGGCAAGTGTCGAACACGCGCGGCTTCGTCATGTTCACCTCGACCTGTCCGCGCTGCCGGGGTGTCGGCCGGGTCGTGAAGCACGCCTGCCCGACGTGCGCGGGGCAAGGCGCCGTGGAGCGCGTGCGGAAGGTCAACGTGAGCTTTCCCGCCGGCATCGACGCGGGGAACCGATTGCGCGTCCCCGGCCAAGGCATGCCCGGGCCGTCCAACACGCCGGCGGGTGACTTGTACGTCGAGGTCGACGTCGAGGCCGACCCGCGCTTCGAGCGCGACGGGGTCGACCTCATCACGCGCGCCCACGTCCAGTTCACCGACGCGGCGCTCGGAGCGCAGATCCAGGTGCCCGGGCTCGAGGCCGAAGATGAAGAGGCGGTCGTTACGGTCACGTTGCCCCCGGGCACACAATCTGGCGAGGTGTTCCCGCTGAAGGGCAGGGGCATCCCGCGGCTCGATGGGCGTGGCCGTGGAACGCTCGTCGTCGTCGTCCAGGTCGACGTGCCGACGGCGCTGACGACCCGCGCCCGCGAGCTCCTCGAGCAGCTGAGCGAGGAGCTCCGCGGCGCCGGGGCTACGTCCGGCAAGCGCGCCGCCGCTGCGAAGTAAGGCGCCGCCATGGCGGGCGGACCGGCGTCGTTCGACATCGAGGCGCTCAAGGCACGGCTCGCCCACGTCACGACCACACGGGCGATCGGCCGGGTACACGGGGTGACGGGGTTGAGCCTCCGCTTCGTGATGGCGGGCGTGCGTGTCGGCGACGTGGTCGTCGTGCGGCGCCGAGGGCCGCCCCTCGCGTGCGAGGTTGTCGGCTTCGACGGCGGAGCGGCCATCGCGATGCCCCTCGGCAGTCTCGCGGGCGTCGGGCCCGACGACGACGTCGAGTCGACCGGAGAGCCCTTCCAGGTGCGCGCCGGGCCGGGTCTCCTCGGACGGGTTGTCGACGGCCTCGGTCGCGCGTTCGACGGCGGCCCCTCCATCGAGGGCGCGTGGATGCCGGTCGACCGGGACCCGCCAGCGGCCCTTCATCGCCGCCCGGTCTCCGAGTCCCTCGAGACGGGGGTGCGCGTCCTCGACGGGCTACTGACGGTCGGCGAGGGCCAGCGCCTCGGTCTCTTCGCCGGGTCCGGCGTGGGAAAGAGCTCGCTGCTCGGGGCGATCGCGCGCGGGGCCGCGGCCGACGTCGTGGTGGTCGCGCTCGTCGGGGAGCGCGGGCGCGAGGTCGGAGAGTTCTTGTCGCGGTCCCTCGGTCCGGCAGGTCGCGCGAGGAGCGTCGTGGTGGTGGCGACGAGCGACGTCGCCGCGCTCGAGCGCCTGCGCGCCGCACAAGTGGCGACGGCCTACGCCGAATACTTCCGCGACGAGGGCAAGCGCGTCCTTCTTTTGGTCGATTCGGTGACGCGGTTCGCGCGCGCGCAGCGCGAGGTCGGCCTCGCCGCCGGCGAACCGCCCGCGCGCCGCGGTTTTCCTCCGAGCGTCTTCGCGATGCTCCCGCGTCTTCTCGAGCGTTCGGGCCAGGGCGAGCGCGGGAGCATCACCGCGATCTACACGGTCCTCGTCGAGGGCGGCGACATGGACGAGCCCATCGCGGACGAGGTCCGCGGCATCCTCGACGGGCACATCGTGCTCGACCGGACGATCGCGGCGCGCGGTCGCTACCCCGCCGTGGACGTCACCGTCTCGCTCTCGCGTGTGATGGACGGCATCGTGAGCAAGGAGCACCGCCACGCGGCCCGCCGCTTTCGGAGCCTCGTCGCCGCCTACGAAGCGAAGCGCGACCTCGTGACGCTCGGCGCGTACGCCAAGGGCACCGACCGCGAGGTCGACGACGCCATCGCTCGCATGCCCCGCATCGAAGCATTCCTGAGACAGGAGCCTGACGAGAAGAGCGATCGCGCCGCCACCCTCGCCGCGCTCGTCGGAGCGGTGACCTGAAGCGCGGCTCCGCGCAGACGCTGCGGCGGTTACGCCGCCGCGTGGGCGGCGCTGGCTTCCTCGGCGAGCGCGAGCCCGGAGATGCGCGCGACCCACGCGTCGTACGTATGCTCGTCGACGGCGTCGACGCTCGCGAGGAGCTCGCGCGCGGCGTCGACCGCTGCCGGGCGATTCATCGCGCCGAGCACGTCGAGCGCTTCGACGAGGAGCGCCTTGCGCATGTGACGCTCGGCCCGGAGCGTGTTCAGAAGCAGCTCGGCGCGCCTTCCGAGCGGAACGTCGTTCATCATCGGCTCAATCGCATCCCTCCCGCCGCAGTTTCCGGCCTCCCTTTTTGCGCGTTTCGGACCATGTTGGCCAACTTTTGCGAGCACGCTACTTCCTTCGCCGGTTCGCGATGACCTTGCTCCAAGTCGGCGGCTTGCGCTTCGGTTACGCGGGCGATCTCCTCTTCGAGGACGTCACCTTCAGCCTCGCGGCGGGGGATCGCCTCGCGCTCGTCGCCCCCAACGGCAGCGGCAAGACGACGCTGCTGCGCCTCGTCGCGGGCGACCTCGACGCGGACGCCGGCTCCGTGGTCCTGCGCCGGGAGGCGACGCTCGGCTACTACCGGCAGTCGCACGAGATCGCCGCCCACGGCGACGTCCTCGGCGCGTTCCTCTCGGCGTTCGGCGACGTCGTCGCGCTCCGCGAGGAGCTCACGCGCGCGCAGCAAGCCGCCGCGAGCGGGACGCAGGAGTCGCTCGACGAGCTCGCCCGGGTCACCGAGCGCTGGCACCTCGCCCACGGAGACGCGCTCGAGCACCGCGTCGCCACCCTCGCGAGCCACCTCGGGTTCACGTCCAAAGAGCTCGCTCGCCCGGTCGCGTCCCTCTCGGGCGGCGAGCGCGGCCGTCTGCACCTCGGCGTCGTCCTCGCGCAGAAGCCCGACGTGCTCCTCTTCGACGAGCCCACCAACCACCTCGACCTCGACACCATCGCCTGGCTGGAGGGCTGGCTCCGTGATTATCGCGGGGCCGCCCTGGTTGTCAGCCACGACCGCGCCTTCCTCGACAACACGTGCACGACGACTATGGAACTCGGGAGGAAGAGCTCGCGCGTGTACTCCATGAGCTACTCCGACTACGTGGTCGCCCGCGCGGGCGATCTCGAGCGCGAGCGCGCGCTCGTGGAGCGCCAGCAGGCGATGATCGCGAAGACCGAGGACTTCGTCCGCCGCAACATCGCCGGCCAGAAGACCAAGCAGGCCCAGAGCCGCCGCAAGATGCTCGACAAGTTGGACCGGCTCGAGCGGCCGGAGGACGTATGGGCCAACGCCCAGCGCGTCGCCTTCCGCTTCGCCCCGGCCGCGCGCACCGGTGACATCGTGCTCGACGCCTCGGGGCTCGGCGCCGAGCGGGGCGGCCGCACCCTCTTCGCCCGGCTCGATCTGCTCGTGCGGCGGGGCGAGCGCATCGGCGTCGTCGGACCGAACGGCAGCGGGAAGTCGACGCTCCTCGGAATCCTGTCGGGCCGGTCTCGCGCCGACGCGCCGGGCGTCGCGGTCGATCGCGGCTCGGTCAAGCGCGGCACGAACCTCCAGGAGGGCTTCTTCGATCAGCACCTCGGGGACGTCGACACGTCGGTCTCGGCCGTCGACAACGTGAGGCAGGTGCGGGGCGACTTCACCGTGGAGGCCGCGCGGCAATACCTCGCGCGCTTCCGCTTCTGGGGCGACGACCCGATGCGTGTCGTCAGCGGCTTCTCGGGCGGAGAGCGCTCCCGCCTCGCTCTCGCGAGGCTCCTGCTCGAGCCGCGGAACCTGCTCTTCCTCGACGAGCCGACCAACCACCTCGACATCGCCGCGGCGGAGATCCTCGAGGAGGCGCTCATCTCGTTCGAGGGGACGGTGCTCCTCGTCTCGCACGATCGCCGCTTCCTCGAGAACGTGACGACGCGCATCGTGAGCGTGCGCGCCGGCGAGGCCGAGGTCTATCAGGGTGGCTTCAAGGATTACGAGCGCGCCCACGCGCCGGCGCCCCGCGCGCAGCCGAAGGAGGCGCCGCCGCCGCCGCCTCCCGACGAGGCCAAGCAGCGCTACGAGGCCCAGCGCCAGGCGGCGCGCTCGGTCGAGAAAGCCAAGCGGCGGGTGCAGGAGCTCGAGGCGTCGATCGCGAAGAGCGAACGCGAGCTCGACGTTCTTCGCGGAACGCTCCGCGCGGCGCCGGGCGACGACTGGGAGAAGCTCGCGAAGATGGCCCACGAGGAGCAAGCGCTCGCCAAGAAGGTCGACGCGATGCTCTTGGAGTGGGCGAAGCTGTCGGAGGAGGTCCAGTGAAGTTCGGGCGGACCACGGCCGCCCGCTGCGCCTGCCTCGTCGCGATGCTCGCGACGCCGGCCATGGGCGGATGCAGACGCAGCCATGCGCCGGCGGCGAGCGAAGCCCGGTCGTCCGCGCCGGCCGTGCGCGATACGAGCGACGCGCTCCTCTTCACGTGGATCGACGACAAGGGCGACTTCCACGTCGAGACGCGCGTCGCCGACGTGCCCGCGGCGGGCCGCGAGACCGTTCGCGTCGTCGACCCCGGCAAGTCGGAGGAGGCCCAGGGCGACCAGGTCTTCGTCGCCGACCTGCGGCAAGCCGCCGCCGACGGGAGCTACGCCGTGCGCGCCATGCCGCGCGCGGAGTTCGAAGCGCTCGCGGTCGCCCGCCGCGCGGAGGCTGGCCCCACGCTGGTGAACGTGCCGCCGCCGTCGGCGCCGAGCTCCCTGCCCGCGGCGGGATCCGCGGAGCCGCCGGCGATCGCGAAGGACCCGCGCGGCGGCGTGGTCATCGTCTACGGCGCGGAGTGGTGCGGCGCGTGCCACGAGGCGATGCGCTACCTCCGGCGCAAGGGCGTCGCCTACGTCGAGAAAGACGTCGAGAAGGACCCCTCCGCCGAGCGCGAGATGCAAGAGAAGCTCGCGCGCAATGGCCTTCGCGGCGGCTCCATCCCCGTCCTCGACGTGCGCGGCAAGGTCATGATCGGCTTCAACCCGTCCGAGGTCGATGCCGCGCTGGGCGAACCGCTGTAGTCCGCGCGCGATGGCCCGTCAGGGCGCGCAATATGCGTTCCCCCCCGTGGTCGTGTTGCACGAGCCGAAGCCATACTGGGTGCAATCGATCGCGTACGGCGCGCCGCCGACGCACACGGTGATCGTGTTGGCCCCGTCGCAGGATTCGACGCAGTTCGCCGCCTGCGCCGCGGTGCAGCCCGGCGAGACGCACAACGCCGCGGTCGCACCGTTCGGCGCGCACGTGCCCCCGGCTGTCGTGCAGTCGTAGTTGAACGCCTGCGCCGGCAAGCCGCACTGCTGCGCGACCGTGGTGCCGTTGCAGGAGGAGCTGTTCTCGGTATCGCACAAGGCCGTCCCGTCGAACGTGCATCCGACCCCCGACGCGGTCGTGCAGGTCGCGTCGACGCAGGCGCGGCCCAGGCCGACGTTCGTGGCCTGGCCCGTCACGGTCGTGCACGTCGAGTTGCTGTTGGTCACGCACGTGTTGGTGCCCGCCACCGTGCACGACGGCTGCACGATGCAGTCGGCCAAATCGTCGCTGCCCTCGGTGTGGTGGACGCAGGTGCCGCCCGGGATGAGCGCGCAGTTGGTGACCTGGCCGAGGAATGAGAAGTCGCAGTTGTACGCCACGTTGCCGATGCACTGGCTCGCGAACGTCGGACATTCGCTCGCGGTCGCGAACCGCACCCCCTGGCAGGCGTAGTAGCCATTGCAGTCGGTGATGTTCGACAAGCAATCGAACGCGGTGCCGACGCCGCTCGCGTGGAGCACGTCCTGGGTGATGCACTCCGAGATGGGGACCAACAAGACGAACGGGTCGCAGCTCGCGACCTCCACGCACGTCTTCACCAAGTTGGCGAACGCGGTGGTGGTCGGGATGGCGGCTCCGCAAGCGGGCGCTCCGCTCTCGGTCGCGTCGGACCCTGCATCGACCGGCCCGCCTTCGCTCGCGCCGGCCTCGTTCGTGCCGGAGTCCCCGACCCCGGAGTCGCTCGAGCCGGAGCCGGAGTCGCCGCCGTCGTGGCTTCCCGCTTCGGCGGCGTCGGCTTGCGCGCCTTCCGCCGGCGCGTCTTGGGCCGCGTCGACGTGATCGGCGAGGGCGTCGTGCGCGCCGAGCGCCCCGTCGAATCCGTCCGTTCCACCGGCGTCCGCGAGGACGGGCGCGTCTGTCGTGGCGTCGCCGGTCGACGTCTCGGGCGCTTCGCCGTCGGCGATGGAGTAGTCGCCGACGCCGACGAGGAAGTTGCAACCGGCGACCGCGCCGGAGAAGGCCGCCAGCGCCGCGGCGACCGTGGCGGCGTCTTTGAAACCGCGCTTCATTCGAATGTCCCTCCGAGGCCGGCCGCGCCGACCCCGATCCAAGGCGTGACGTGCACCGTCGAGCGCGCCATCGCTGTCTTCGGCGGCTCGCTCCCGTGCGACGTGACCAAGAACACGATGCCCGCGCCTACGCCGACCGCGCCCACCACGAACGCGATGTTCGAGATCGTCGCGCGCGAGCTCAAGTCGTCGATGTCGGACTTGGCCGTCGCCGGACAGACCTTCGTCGGGCATTCGTTGTCGAGCGTCGACTTGGCCCCGAGCGCGAGGATCCCGAAGACCGCCCCCACGGCGAGGCCGACTCCGCCGACCCCGAAGGCGACGTACGCCGCCGCATGGCTCGACCCCGACGACGCGGGCGCCGCGCTCTGGCCGCCCGCGGGCGGCACCATGGTGGTCGTGTCCGTCGGCCCCGTCGGGCCCGTCGCTCCGAGGGGCGGCGGCGGACTGGAGGTCGCGTTCGGATCGACCTCGAGCTTCAGCCACACAGCCGCGGCGGCCCCCGGCGGCACGTCGACCGACGACGTCGCGGTGCGGTAGCCGGACGCGGTCGCCTTCACCTCGTGGGTGCCCGGGTCGGTCGCGCGTTCCACGTCGAAGAGCGCCGGCGGCACCCCTGACCCGTCGACAGTGACCGACACCTTGTCGGCCGGCGCCCCGTCCACGTGGATGCGGAGCTTGCCGATGCGCGGCTGCGCCGTCGCGAGGGCCTGCGTCGCCCTTTGCTGCGCGGCCACGAACGCCGAGGGAGCGTTGGGCGGCAGCGTCTCTCGGACGACGCGGTTCAACGTCTCCGTGCCCGCCACGACGTGCCCGAGGCTCACCTCGCACTCGCCCAGGCGCTCGAGCGTCGTGGGCGCGTGGTAGAGGTTCTCCGCGGCCTGGAGCTTCGGGACCGCCGACGCGCAGTCCCCGGCCTCCGCGAGGCGAACGCCCTCGATGCCGAGCGCGCGGGCGGAGGCGATGTCCTCGGGCGAGGGCGCGGCTTGCGCCGGCGCTTGCGCACGGGCCGAAGCCGGCGCGAAAGCCGCGACGCCGAGCAAGAGACCGCAGGCGGCCGACCTTCGCCGGGCATGGGATCCCGAGAGAGCGGCAAGGGTGCGTTCAATATCCAAGGTCGATGGCTCCGTTGTTTTTCGGCGGCGGTCGCGGCGCGGCGGGCCGCGCGGCTGGGATCGGGTTGCCCGGCGGGTTGCCCGCGGGTCTTTGGACGACAGGGGGATGGCCGGGCGAAGGGGCGTTCGCTGCGGTCGCCGCCGGTGCGGTCGTCTCGGCCGGCGGAGCCAACGTGGGGGCCGTAGGAGCGACGGCGGCGCGCGCCTCGGCGTCCTCCGCGTGAGGCGTCGTCGTCGTGGCCGGCGGTATCGCGGTCGCGGTCATGTTCGCGAGCGCGGTTGCGGCCGGCGCCGGCCGAGCGTCCACCCCGGGGCTGCGTGCGCGCATCGCGAGCACCGTCAGTGGCACCGCGGCGAGCCCGACCAACGCGGCCACCGCCACGAGCGCCCACCGCGACCGGTGCTTCGGCTCTGGCGCGGCGAGCGATGCGCCTGCGGTCGTCGACGGGGCGGCCAGACCGCCCGCGCCCATCGGCCGAAAGTTCGCGCCCTCCGTCGCGTCGAACGCCGAGACGGGGGGCTGCTTGCCACCGAGCGAGTCGCTCTGCCGCGACATCGAAATCCCCGCCGCGATGCGCAGCCCCTCCGCCAGCGCCGGCGCCGTCGGAAAGCGGTCGTCGGGGAGCTTCGCGCAAGCCTTCTGGAACCACTCTTCGACCGGCGGTGGCAGCTGCGGCGCGAACGCCCGGAGTGAAGGCAGGGGCTCGGCGCAAATCTGGAGCAGCAGGTCTCCGAGGGTGACGCCCGAGAACGGCAGCCTGCCCGTGAGCATCGTGTATGTCACGAGGCCGAGCGAGTAGATGTCCGTCCGCGCGTCGATGCTTCGCAGGCCGCGCGCCTGCTCGGGGCTCATGTAGAGCGGCGTCCCGAGGAGCGTGCCGGTCCGCGTCGAGGAGCGACCGTCGTCGGTGAGCGCCGTCGTCACCTTCGCGATGCCGAAGTCGAGGACTTTGACGACGTAACCGTCGTCGTCCACCGATTGCGCCAGGTAAACGTTCTCTGGCTTGATGTCGCGGTGAACGATGCCGAGCGAGTGCGCGCGGGCGAGCGCGCGGCAGCATTGGTCGAGGATCGCCGCCGTCTCGGTGATGGGGATCGGGCCGAGCCGGTTGACCCGCGCCGCGAGCGATTCGCCCTGGAGGAGCTCCATCACGAGGAACGGGGTGCCGTCTTCCAGGACGCCGTTGTCGAACACCTGAGGGACGTGACGGCTGCGGATGCGCGCTGCGGCCTTCGCTTCGGTGTCGAAGCGGCGTAGCGCCTCTTGCGACCGGACGAAGTTCGCCGACACGAGCTTGACCGCCACGTTCTCGCCGAGGCCCATGTGGACGGCCCGCCATACCGAGCCCATTCCGCCGTAACCAACGATCTCTTCGAGCCGGTACCGCCCGACCAATATCGCCCCTGGGAACGCCAGGGGCGACGTCGACCCGGAAGGCGGCTCGGACGCGGTCATGATGGAAACCCTAGTTCGCCATATGACGCGAATCCGCCGCGAGCGTCAACGCTCCTTCGCGGCCGCCGCCGCCGCCGCCCCACGCGCTCGCGCGGTCACGACGCGCGCGTAGAGGTCGCGCCTCGGACGGCCGCTCCACGCGGCGAGCCGCTCGGCGATGGCTTTTGCGTGCTCGCCCCGGGAGAGCGCTTCTTCGATGCGCGCGTCGATCGCGGCGTCGTCGGCGACGAGCTCTCGGTCCTCGGGCGCGTGGGCCCCGAGGACGATCACGATCTCGCCGCGCCACTCGCGCGGGTCCGCGGCGAGGGCCGCGAGCGTCCCGCGCACGAACTCTTCGTGGATCTTCGTCAGCTCGCGGGCGACGCACGCCGGGCGCTTGGGGGTCGCCGCGGCGAGGTCGCGCAAGGTCTCCTCGGCGCGGGCGGGCGCCTCGAAGAGCACGACGGTCTCCGGCGTCGCGCTCACCAGCGTGACGGCGCGGTGGCGCTCGGGCCCCGACCTCGGAAGGAAGCCGACGAAGCGAAAGCCCCCGTCGCCCGCGACGCCGCTCGCGACCAACGCCGCGAGTACCGCGCTCGGTCCGGGGATCGGCACGACCGTCTCGCCGGCTTCGATCGCCGCTCGGACCGCGGCGCCGCCCGGGTCGCTCACCCCCGGCGTTCCTGCGTCGGTGACGAGGGCGATGGTCTCGCCGGCGCGGAGAGCGTCGAGCGTGCGGGCGACGTCGCGTTCGGTGGAGTGCGCGTCGAGGCGATCGACGGGCTTGCCCCCGATGCCCAGGTGCGCGAGGAGCTGGCGTGTCCTGCGCGTATCCTCGGCGACGACGCGGTCGCAGGCTTTCAGCGTCTCGATCGCGCGGCCGCTCAGGTCCCCCAGGTTGCCGATCGGCGTCGCGACGACGAAGAGCGTTCCCAATGTGCGGTCCTTCCGCCGATTCGCAGGGTCCGCCGCGGCGCCGCGCCGGTCAGCTCCCGCTCGGCCGCCTCAGGCCACCTCGACGGCGTCGCCCATCTCGTCGCGGAGGTACTCGCGCAGCTTGCCGGTGAGCCGCTGCTCGAGCTGGCGCACCCGTTCGCGCGAAATGCCGAAGCGATCGCCGAGCTCCTGCAACGTCAGCGGCTCGTCGGCGACGAGGCGCTCGTCGAAGATGGCGAGCTCCTTGTCCTTGCCTTCGAGCGTGTGCCGGAAGTCGGTCAGCTTGTCCTTCAAGAGCGCCTGGAGCTCGCCGTCGGCCGCAATCGTCTCCGGTCCTTCGGCCAAGCTCGGCATCATGTCGACCTTCGCGATGGCCCGCCCCTCGGCGTCGCCGACCGGCGCGTCGAGCGACTTTTCGCTCGACGAGAGCCGCGCGTCCATCTCCTCGACCTCGTTCTCCGGCACGTTGAGCTGCTTCGCGATCTCCGCGTTCGTCGGGTCGATGCCGAGCGCCTGGAGCTCCGCTCGCTTCTTCCGAAGGTTGAAGAAGAGCTTCCGCTGCGCCTGCGTCGTGCCGAGCTTGACGAGCCTCCAGTTGTTCAAGATGAACCGGAGGATGTACGCGCGGATCCACCACGCCGCGTACGAGGAGAGCTTCACGCCTCGATACGGGTCGTAGCGCTTGACCGCTTGCATGAGGCCGATGTTGCCCTCTTGCACGAGGTCCATGATGTTCTTGTAAGCGCGCCGGTACTCGTACGCGATCTTCACGACGAGCCGGAGGTTCGACGTGACGAGCCGCGCGGCGGCGGCGGCGTCTTGCGTCTTCGTGAACTTCACGGCGAGGTCGTGCGTCTCTTCCGGAGAGAGAAGCGGGTGCCGCTGCACCTCGCGCAGATACATCGAAAGCGCGTCGAACCGTTCGATCGACGAGGCTCCGCCTGCGTCCCGATGCGTCTCCCGGTCGCTGTCGGCGGGTTCTTCGGCCTCGGTCTCGGCCTCGTCCTCGCCGATGGGCGCGGCGTCCTCGTCGAGCGCGTCCTCGTCCGTCTCGGCTCTTTCGGAGGCGCCGCCCTCGGCCGCCTCGAGTGCCGCTTCGGAGTCGCCCTCCGCCGGAGAAGCGCGGCCCTCTTCTTCTGCGAGCGGAGCTTCGGCGACGCCGGCCTCTGCACCCGCGCGGGGTCGGGGCGGCTTCCTCGTGTCGCGGGGCTTCGTCGTGCGGGGCAAGAAGGGCTCCTCGATGGATACTCTCGAATGATGCGATGCCGGGGGAGGGGCGGGCGTAGCACGTGTGGGGCTTCCCCGGTACGGCGCCCGTGCGATCGGCCCGGAGGAGATTGACAATGCTCCGTCGGTCGCGCAAACGTTTCGGTCGTCGTGTGCGCACGCCCGTACGTGCCCTCCAGCCCGCGTGAGCCCAGGCTCGGCGTGGCATTCGGACATCCCGAGGGCCACGAATCCCGCAAGCGCGTTCGCGCATGGGCCGCCGTCGTGGCCGCGCGGCTCCGAGACCTCGGCCTATCGGTGGACGACTCCGCGGCGGCCTCCGATGGCGGCGCCGACCACCGGGGAGCTGGCGGCGCGCGCGTCGTCGTCGCCCGCATCGAAGCCGAAGGGGGCCGTCACCCGTCGCGCGGTCGCGCAGCCGAGCGCCGTGGCGCGCGCGATCTCGCTCGCGCCGACATCGTGCTCACGATCGACGACGCGCGCGTCGAGGTCGCGGCCGAGCTCACGGTCGCGGCGGTGTCTGTGGAACGTGCGCGCGCGGCCGATCCGGTGCGCGCCCTCGAGCTGACGACCGCCCTCGAAGCCTTGCCCGAGCAATTCGCGATCGGCATCGCGGGACACGACGAGCGCGCGCCCGCGTCCCGCGCCACGAGCGCGGAGCTCTACGCCCTGTTCGACCAGGCCGTCCACGAGCAGCGCCCCCTGTGGCTCGGCTGGAGTCTTCCGCGAGAGGTCGCCATCGCGCACGCCGCGCTCCTCGAGGAGCAACTCGAGGACGCCGTCGTCGCGCTCGGGGCGACGCTCGCCGTGCTCTCGTCTCAAGACGGGGCCGCGGCGGCGGCGGCGCGCACCGGTCGCGGGCAGAGACACAAGCACCGCCGCACTCAAGCCGACGACGAAGGCCGCGGGGCAAAGCGCCGCGGCCGCGATCGCGAAGACGAACCGGATCGAAGCGAAGAGCCCGCAGCCGAAGCGGAGCCCCGGGAAAGCGAAGCCCCACATCGCTTCCCGCAGCGTCCGCCGAAGCTTTCCTCGAAGGTTCGCGGCGGGGTCCGCGCACCGCGCCGGAGCGAAACCGCCGGGGTGGCAGCGGCCGGCGCCGCCCCGTTCGAGAAGGGCGCCAAGGTGCGCGTCCTCGAAGGGCCGTTCTCGGGAAAGGTAGGCGTCGTGCAGGAGCTCGACGGAAAGGGCGGCGTCCGCGTCATGCTCGGCCTCCTCGCCGTACGACTCGACGTGAGAGACCTCGCCCGGTATCCCGAAAACCGCAGCCGGCCCATGCTCTCCTCGTCGCATCGCAAGCCCCCACTGGTCCGGTCGTGACACCATCGAAGCCAAAACCGGCGACAACGGGTGCACCTCGCCGGTCATCGGAACCGAAGATGAACCGTCCCATGGCCCCCGACCCGGCGGCCCGGCCTCGCGAGGAGAACGCTCCCCTGTGAGCTTCGCAGCACGATCCACGACCCGCTTTCCCACTACGCTTGGCGGCCAGCTCCGGCGGCATATGCCGCGTTACGTGATCGGTGGGCTCATGCTCGCGGCTTTCCAGCTCGCGATGAACCGCATCGACCTCACGTCGATGCGCGCGATCGACGTCGTGCTCGGCGCGCACCCCGGCGACGCGTGGAAGCCTGCCGCCATCATGCTCGCGCTTGCGCTCGGCGCGTTCGTCGCGAGGGTCGCCAGCCGCTGGTACATCTTCAACGCCGGGCGCGACGCGGAGTACGAGCTCCGGTTCGAGCTTCTCGAGAAGCTCCACCAGCTCGGCGCCGCGTTCTACCGGAAGATGTCGGCCGGCGAGATCATGAGCCGGTCGACGAACGACCTCCAGCAGGTCCGCATGCTCTTCGGCTTCGGCATGCTGAACCTGCTCAACCTCGTATTCGTCTTCCCGAGCGCGATTCAGGTCATGACCAGCGTGAGCGTCAAGCTCACGTTCGCGTGCCTGGCGAACTTACCGCTCGTCACGATCGTCACGCGGTGGATCTCGCGTGGCCTCTTCTCGCGCATGCGCGAGAACCAGGCGTCCCTCGGCCGCATGAGCGACGTCCTCCAGGCGAACCTCGCCGGCGTGCGCGTCGTCCGCAGCTTCGCCCTCGAGGAAAGGGAGCGCGTTCGCTTCGAAAAGGCCAACCGCGACTACCTCGACGCGAGCCTCGCGCTCGCGCGCCTCCGCGGCTCGCTTGGCCCGACTGTCGGCGCCGTCGCGGCCGCCGGCTATCTCGTCTTCTTCTGGTACGGGTCGACGTTGCTGCTCCGGGGCCCGCAGCACGGCGGCGTCACGCCCGGACAATTCTACGGGTTCTGGAGCGCGTTCGCCCGTATGACGTGGCCGATGATCGCGGTCGGCTTCTCGGTCAGCGTCGTCCAACGCGGCCGCGCCGGCTTCTCGCGCCTCCGCGACGTGTTCAGCGCCGTGCCCGAGGTCGTCGATGGGCCGCGGCCGGCGCCCCGGCACGTGGGCGGCTCGCTCTCGGTCGAGCACCTCGGGTTCAGCTACGGGACGCGGACCGGCCCCGCCGCGGCGGGGGGCGAGAAGGCGAGCCGCATGGTGCTCGAAGACGTGACCTTCCGCGTAGCCCCCGGAGAGTCGCTCGCCATCGTCGGTCGCACCGGTTCCGGAAAGACGACGCTGGCCATGCTCCTCGCGCGCCTCTTGCCGACACCGGCCGGCACCGTCCGGGTCGACGGCGTCGACGTCTGCGAACTGCCGCTCGCGTCGCTCCGCTCGGCGATCGGCTACGCCCAGCAAGACGCCTTCTTGTTCTCCACGACCGTGGCCCGCAACATCGCCTTCTCCCTCGACGAGCCCGAGTCGCCGGAGGCCGTGAACCGGATCCGCGGCGCCGCGGGCGAAGCGCAGGTCCTCCAGGAGGCCCTCTCGCTGCCCGAGGGGTTCGACACGGTCGTCGGCGAGCGGGGCGTGCAGCTCTCGGGCGGCCAGAAGCAACGCATCGCGCTCGCCCGCGCGCTCATCTGGGAGCCGCAGATATTGATCCTCGACGATCCGCTCTCCGCCGTCGACGCGAAGACCGAGGCGGCCATCCTCCAGGCCATCGACCGCCAGGCGGCACGCCGTACGGTCCTGCTCATCACGCACCGGATCGCCGCCGCCTCGCGCTGCGATCGCATCGTGGTCCTCGACGAGGGGCGCATCGTGGAGGAGGGGACGCACGACGAGCTCGTCGCCGCCGGCGGCATCTACGCGGCCTTCGCGGAAGAACAGCAGATGGCGCGCGAGCTCGAGGAGATGACCGTGCCGTCGATCGAACCGCCCCCGGCGGAGAGGGCCGCATCGTGACCGCCCGACCGAGCACCCGCCCGGCGACGCGCGCCGAGAAGGCCCTCCGAACCTTCCACGAGGAGAGCGCGATCGGAAAAGCGTACGACCTCCGGCTCCTCCGCCGGCTGTGGCCCTTCGTGAAGCCGCACGCGTCCTTCGTCGCCATCTCGCTGACGACGCTCGTCCTCATCGCGGCGATCAACTGGGTGCGGCCGCTCCTGCTCGGGGACGTCGTCCGTCAGGCCGGCAACCACGACGCGGGGCGCTTGATCCGCGACGGTCTCGCCATCGGCGGCCTCCTCGTCCTGGTCCAGTCGCTCACGTACGTGCAGATGTACACGATGCAGGTCGCCGGCGCGCGCGCCATGGCCGACCTCCGGAGCGTCGTCTTTCGGTTCTTCCAGAGTCTGCGTCTCCGCTACTACGACCGCACGCCCGTCGGGCGCCTCGTCACGCGCGCGACCAACGACGTCGACGCCGTGAACGAGCTCTTCGCCTCGGGGGCGCTCAACGCCATGGGCGACCTCCTGTCGCTCGTCGGCGTCGTCGCGCTGATGCTCGCCCTCGACTGGCGCCTCTCCATCGTGTCGTTTCTCGCGCTCCCCGTGGTGGGCGTCATCGTCAACTACGTGCGGACCCGGTCGCGCGCCGCCTACCGCGAGGCGCGCGCGCGGACGGCACGCCTCAACGCGTTCTTGAACGAGCAGGTCAACGGGATTGCCGTGGTGCAGGCCTTCGTGCGCGAGCGCTCGATGGCCGACGAGTTCGACGGCATCAACGTCGGCTACCGAGACGCGAACAAGCGCTCCATCTACTATGAGGCCCTGCTCGACGCGGCGATCGAGATGGTGAGCACCCTGTGCATCGCCAGCATCCTCTGGTTTTCGGGCATGCGCGGCGTCGGCGCCCACCCGATCACGTTCCCTTTGCTCGTCACGTTCACGCAGTATATCCGCCAGTTCTTCGAGCCCGTCAGCCTGCTCTCGCAGCGCTACACGCTCCTCCAGAGCGCGATGGCGGGCGCCGAGCGCGTCTTCGAGCTCCTCGACGAGAAGGACGTCGCACCGGCCGCGCTCCCGCCCGAAGCGTGCGCCCCACTCGGTCCGCCCGACGAGGGGATCTCGCTCGAGCACGTCGAGTTCTCCTACAAGCCTGGCGTCCCCGTCCTGCGCGACGTGTCGTTCAGCGCCCGGCGCGGCGAGCGCGTCGCATTGGTCGGCGCGACCGGTGCCGGGAAATCGACCGTCGCGAGCTTGCTCCTCCGGCTCTACGAGGCCGAGGCGGGCGTCGTGCGCGTCCTCGGCTGCGACGTCCGGAGCTACGAGCCGCACGAGCTCCGCCGCCAGTTTTCGGTCGTGCCGCAAGACGTCTTCCTTTTCTCGGGGACTGTCCTCAGCAACGTGGCGATCTCCGACGCGTCGCCCGACCGTGCGAAGGCCGAAGAGGCGCTCCGGCGTGTGGGCGCGTACGAGCTCTTCGCGCGGCGCGACGGCGGTCTCGACGCGCGCGTCGACGAGCGTGGCCAGAACTTCAGCGCGGGGGAGCGTCAGCTCCTCGCTTTCGCGCGCGCCGTCTACCGCGACGCGCCGCTGCTCGTCCTCGACGAGGCCACGGCGAGCGTCGACTCCGACACCGAAGCGCGGCTGCAGCGGGCGCTCGAAGAGGTGGTGCGCGGGCGGACCTCGCTCGTCATCGCACACCGCTTGTCGACCATTCGTGCGGCCGATCGCATCGTCTGCTTTCACAAGGGCCGCGTCGTCGAGACGGGGACCCACGAGGAGCTCCTCGAGCGGGGGGAAGTGTATGCCCGCCTCTACCGCATGCAGTTCGCCCACGAACAGGCGATCCAGGCTGAACGGCGCGTGCATCAGGAGATCGGCGCGTAAGGGAACTTTCGGCATTCTTTGGCCGGCCGGGGGGCCCGGGTGCTAAAGGAACAGGGAATTCGCCGCGCTCCGGCGGGCGTTTCTTCCGTGATGTCGACGCCGCCCGTTCCGTCCGTCCCACGCGTCCTCCGCCCGCGCCGCGCCGCGCCCGACGACGCCGTGCGGCCGACGAGAGCCGACATCAACCTCGCGTCGCTCCGCCACAACTTGCGCGTCGTGCAGCGGCACGCGGGCGCCGCGAAGGTGTGGGCCGTCCTCAAGGCCGACGGATACGGACACGGCGCGCCCGCTCTCGCACGCACTCTCGAGCGCGCCCGGGTCGACGGATTTTGCGTCGCCCTCGTCGAGGAGGCCGTCGAGCTTCGGGAGGCCGGGATCGCGGCGCCGATCATGGTCATGGGCGGCCACTACACGAACGCCTACGACGAGGTGCTCGCGCGCGGCTTCGTTCCCGTGGTGCACGACCTCGGGCAGGTGGCGGCGTTCGCGCGCATCGTCCGGTCCGGCGCCTATCGCGCCCCGGTCGACGCGCACCTCAAGGTCGACACCGGCATGGCGCGCCTCGGGGTGACGATGCAGAAGTTGCCCGACCTCGTTGCCGGTCTGGGGCAGCACCCGGAGGTGCGGATTCGCGGCCTGATGACCCACCTCGCGTGCGCCGACGCGGCCTCGTCCGAGCCGACCGCCGAGCAGCTCCGCCTCTTCGAGGAGGCGACCGCGATCCTCGCCCGCGCCGGTATGTATCCGGAGGAGCGCCACGCCGCCAACAGCGCCGCCCTCCTGCGCGGCCAGGGCCTCTACGACGCCGTCCGCCCGGGCATCGCGCTCTTCGGGGTCGCGCCGCGGGTCGACGGCGCACCGTTGTCAGCCGAGCTCAAGCCCGTGATGCGCGTCCGGACCGAGATCGTGGCCCTGCGCGACGTCGAGGCCGGGGCCTCGATCGGCTACGGCGCGACCTGGACGGCGCCCCGGCCGTCCCGCGTCGCCACCCTCCCCATGGGCTACGCCGACGGTCTCTCCCGCCACCTCGGCAACCGCGGCCACGTGCTCATCCGCGGCAAGCGGGCGCCGATCGTCGGCGCCGTGTCGATGGACATGACGATGGTCGACGTATCGGCGGTGGACGGGGCAGCCCTCCGCGACGAGGTCGTCGTCCTGGGCGCGCAGGACGGCCCGCTCGGGAAGGGCTCGATCGGCGCCGACGAGATCGCAGAGCACGCCGGGACCATCCCGTGGGAAGTGCTGACCAGCGTCTCGCGCCGCGTTCCGCGCTTTTACCGGGATCCCTGAGAGCCGAGGGCGGCCCGCAAGGACGTCACGGAGCACCAAAGAACGCTAAGGTCCCCCATCTTGACGGTCAGCAGCGAAGGCGCTCCGCCCCGCCCGCGGCTCGCGCGCATGGCGGGCTTCGTCGACGTCGTGTCGGCGCCCGTCGTCTCGTTCTTCGACGAGCTCGGGTCAACCGTCTTGCTCGGGATCCAGACCGTAACCTGGGCGGCCCGCCCGCCGTTCCGGCTCGGCCAGCTCCTCGGCGCGCTCGACTTCGTCGGCGTGGGGTCGGCCTTCATCGTCGGCCTCGTCGGCCTCTTCACGGGCATGGCCTTCACGGTGAGCACCATCATCGGCTTCCGTCAGTTCTCGGCGGAGGGCATGGTGGGCGGGGTCGTCGCCATCGCGCTCGCCCGGGAGCTCGCGCCCGTCCTCGCGGCGGTCGTCGTCACCGCGCGGGCCGGCAGCACGATGGCGAGCGAGCTCGGCAACATGCGCGTCACCGAGCAAATCGACGCCATCACGACGATGGGGGTCAGCCCCGTGCAGTACCTGGTCGCCCCGCGCGTCGTCGCCGCGACCCTCGTCCTCCCGTTTCTCGCGACCTTTTTCGGCCTGGCCGGTCAGACCGGCGCGTACCTCGTCGCCGTCGTGTGGCAGGGCATCGACCCGGGCGTCTTCTTCGACCGCATCCAGACCTTCATGCGCGTCAGCGACCTCCGGATGATGGTCACCAAGGCCACGGTCTTCGGCTTTCTTCTCAGCGTGATTTGCTGCAAAAAGGGCTTCAACGCCTCCGGCGGCGCCCGCGGCGTCGGCGAGGCCACCGCCAAGGCCGTGGTGACCAGCATCGTGGCGATCTTCGCCGTCGACTACGTGCTCACCACGCTGCTGACGGATCTGTAACCCCTCGAGAAGTCTGGCCCGGAGCTCGCCGCGCCGGCCCAAAGTTTTCTTCTTTGCCGCTCGGCTTGGCTAAGCCATTCCTGATACCATGCGGCACATTCCGCGCGACGAGACGCGCGGCCCCAGGGAGGTTTCGTCCGTGGACAAGGCACGCAACGACTTGAGCGCAGCCGTCCCCAAGTTCTGCCTCGCGCTCGAGGAGCACAGGCGCACACCCGAGGGCCGGGTGCGCACCTCGCAAGAGATGCTTGCGACCTACTTTCCGCACGACGAGAAGGTCTGCACCGATCGGATCTTCAAGTACCTCCCGAACGACGTGCGCGGGCCGATCGTCGCCGCCTGGGGCATCCGCGGCATCAAGGCGGCCCTGCGCGACACCGACGAGAAGATCCAGAGCGTCATCCACGACGCGCTGATCGCCGGCGACATCGATCCCGCCGCCTTCGAAGACGGGCTGACCGCCGAGACCCTCGTCCGCTGGACGCCGCTCGCCGACCTCTGGTCGTTCTGGCGCGCCGGCAAGATGACGAAGCAGGCGCTCCACAAGGCGCTCGCGACGGCCTACGAGCTTTACCTCTTCGACGCGCGCTGGTTTCTCGACACCATCTCGGCCAAGGGCGGCACCATCAAGGGGACCGACGTCCTCGCCGATGGCCTGAGCAAAGAAGAGCTGTCGCAATGGATCCACCGCATCCACGAGACGGGCGACGGCACGCCGAAGGGCATCGTGTCGTCCCTCGGCTGGGACAAGATCGTGGCGAAGACGTCGAACGACGTGCTCGCCGCGGTGCTCGACGCGATGGTCGCGAAGGTGGGCCTGGTCGTCGTGCCGCCGCGCGAGTCGTCGCCGCGGTTGCCCGATGGGGCCTCCAAGCCCGAGGCGAAGGCGTCGGAGTCGAAGCCCGACATGGCCTCGATGTCGGCGCCGCCGCCTGCCCCGGCGCCCGCGCCCTCCCCGTCACAGTCCTTGCTGCCCGACGCGTCCGCGGCGCCTGCCGCCAACGGCGAACCCGCAGTGTCGACGGAGAAGCCGCCGGTCGACGATAGCGCCTGGTCGCCCTCGCCCCCCCCGCCGGGAAGCGAAGAGGGCATCCACGTCGTCGTGGACGATGAGCTCATCTTGAGCGACCCGCAGCCGGCCGCGCGCGCCGCCGGCGGGACGGAAGAAGAGAACACGCCGAAGCCGGCGCCGCGTTTGCGGTTCGAGTCGCCGTTCAAGCCGAAGCGCTGAGGCGCGGCGCAAATCGCCACGTCCTGGCCGCGCGGCAGAGAACGCGGGTGATGGCGGCTACGCCGAGAGCGCCATCATCCGTTCGATCGGCTTGCGCGCGCGCTCGATGAGGTCTGCGCTCAAATCCACCCTCGGCGACAGGTCGCGCAGGGAAAGGAAGACCTTCTCGAGCGTGTTCTTTCGCATGAAAGGGCACTCGTTGCAGGCGCAGTTGGCCTCGGGCGGCGCGGGGATGAACGTCTTGTCGGGCGCGGCCTTCTGCATCTGGTGGAGGATGCCGCTCTCGGTCACGACGATGAATTCGCGCGCCGGGCTCGCGAGCGCGTACTTTAGGAGCGCCGTCGTCGACCCGATGTAGTCGGCCATCGCGAGCACCGCCTCTTCGCACTCCGGGTGCGCGATGATTTGCGCGCCCGGGTGCCGCTCGCGAAGCCCGATGAGCTTCCGCTCGCTGAACGTCTCGTGGACGATGCAGCTGCCCTGCCAGAGCACCATCGACCGGCCCGTCTTCTTCTCTAGGTAGCGGCCGAGGTTCTTGTCCGGCCCGAAGAGGACGACCCTGTCTTCGGGGATGCTCCGCACGATCTTCTCGGCGTTCGACGACGTGACGATGTAATCCGAGAGCGCCTTCACCTCGGCGGTGCAGTTGATGTAGCTGACGACCACCGCGGTCGGCGACGTCGCCCGGTGCTTCGCGATCCACGCGCCGAAGCGATCCGCTGGGCAGCCGCTGGCGAGCGAGCATCCCGCCTCGAGGTCGGGGAGGACGACGACGCGCTCCGGGTTCAGGATCTTCGCCGTCTCCGCCATGAAGTGGACGCCCGCGAAGCAGATGACGTCGGCCTTGGTCTTGGCGGCGGCCTGCGCGAGCTGGAGGGAGTCGCCGATGACGTCGGCGACGTCCTGGATTTCGCTCTCCTGGTAGTAGTGGGCGAGCAGGATCGCGTTGCGCTCTTTCTTGAGGCGCTGGATCGCTCCCTCGAGGTCGTCGGGGATGGCAGTGCTTGCGGCGGTCATCTGGGCGAGAACGTAGGTCCGCCGGGGCCCAGGGTAAACCCCGGCACGCCGTCATCTCCGAGCGGGCAGTTGCTCCGCTCAGGTCTTGCCGAGCAGCTTCGCCGCGACGACGCCCCCGAGCTTGTCCGCCATCAGCTTCCCCACGAAGTCCTCGAGCGCCTGCCGCTCGGTGTCGTCGGCGAAGCGGAAGCGGATGCCCATGCCGGCCGGCTGCTCCGCCCGCGCCTGCGCCTCGTCGACCGTCCACATCACCTCGCCCTTGAGCTCGAGGTTGTCCGGTTGTCCGGGAATCGAAAGCACGAAGACGAACTCCGTGCCGATGCCGAGCGGCTTGCTCGTGCGGATGAACGTCCCCCCCTTCGAGATATTCTTCGCGTAGTCCGCGAAGAACGTATTCATCCGCTTGTAGTCGACCCGCAGCGTGATGGCATGCCGGGCGTTCCCTCGCCGGTCCGCCCAGCGCACCTCGTCCTCGTCCGATGGGACCATGAATCGTTAACCGTACCATGCACATCCGCTACGGCAGCCGATCCCTGGCCCCGCCGCCTGCGTCGACCGCCCACGCGTTCGGCGCGACGCCTACACGCCGCGAGCTTCAGCTACGGGTCTCGTGTGCGGCGCGCTCGCGCAACGTGTTCGCGAGCGCGGAGCGCTGGGCCGGTGTCAGCACCGGGACCATCGCCGCCGCGAGCCGCTCGGCCATCTCGCCGCGATGCTCGACCTTGGCGAGCGAGCCTCCGTCGAACGTGTCGCCGCGGAAGGACTCGACCGCCGCCTTGCGCGCCCCGTGGCCGGGTCCGCCCGGTCCGAATCCGCCGTCCAACGAGCCGCTCGCGTGCAGGTTGGCGGCGATCTGCGCCTTTTGCTCGGCTGTCAGGCCGAGCTTGTGACCCCAGGGTCCGTGCGGCCCGCGACCCGCGAAGCCTTCGGAGCCTGCCGCACCGGGCGCACCCGCGTCACGCGCCCACGCGTGCATGCGGCCCGCCCTCGCCTCGATGCGATCGACGAGCGCGCTCCGCTGCGCCGGCGTGAGGATCCCGTGGAGCTGGTTGAGGATATCCCGCTCGGCCGCGCTCTCCGCGGTGGCCGCGCTCGTCTCTCCGGCGAGGACCGGCGCGAGGGCGTTCGCGTCGACCGTCGCCTGCTCGACTTGCTTGGCCAGGGCCGTCAGCACCTGCGCGTCGGCCGCGCGCACGGGGGCCGACGCGGCGCGCTTCTGGTCGACGAGCTTCTCGATCGCGGTGCGCTGAGCGCTCGTCAGCGAGTCGAGCTTGAGCGCCTCGTGGATGAGGCCCTCGCGGTGATGTCCCTTGTGGCCGTGGTGGGCGCCCTGGGCGGACGAAGCATCGTCGGCGAGCGCCACGCCGGCAGGCACCAAAGCGAGCGTACCCGCGAGTACGCCAAAGACCCCGATCGTGCGAATCCATCGATTCATGATTGCGTTGACCTCCGCATGGACAGACGCGCGCCCCGCCGCGGAACATCCATCCGGCCGGGTAAAGAAGGGTAAACGCCGAACGCGCGGCGCGCCGCCGGGACCGTCCGCCTCAGCCACACGGCGGGCAAGTCCTTGAGATCGCGTCGAGCGCAGTGGGCTCTTCGGCGTGGGAAGGCATAGCCGCGGGGAAGAGGCGCGCTCCCACGGGGGGAAGGCGCGGTTCCGCGTGGAAACCGGCGTCTTTCATCGCGAGGGACGGCTTCGTTGCGTGGAAACCGAGCACTTCCGCCTCGAGAAGGCCCGCGGGCTGGGGCGGGATACCGCGGCAACCCGCGGGAGGAGCGCCATATCTGGGTCAGAGAGCGCCTCTCCACCAGGATAGGCGGCCCAGCTCGCGCCGGACCTCACGCCCGGCGCGGGGATCCCCGCCGGCTCTACCTGAGGACGTGAATGCGAATCGAGTTCGTGCTCCCGCTGACGCCGATCGGCGCGCCGAACACGATGACAACGCGCTCGCCCGGCGAGCCGAAGCCGCCCGAGAGCAGATCCGCGGTGCACCAGTCGACCAACTGATCGGCATCGCGCTGCATCGTCGGCATCTCGCGCGGGACGACACCCCAAAAAAGCGACATGCGATTCCGCGTCTTCGGGTTGGCGGTGTACGCGATGATGGGCACGTTCGGCCGGGCGAGGCTCACGGTCATCGCGCTCGAGCCGGTCTCCGTGAAGGCGACGATGTACTTTGCGCCGATTTCGCGGGCCGCGTTACAAGCACCGCGCGCGGTGGCCTCGGCGACGCTGGTCGCGGGGGTCACGTACGGAGGTGCGTGATCGAAGAAGGGGCTCGTCTCCGCCTCCATGCAGATGCGGCTCATCATCGAGCACGCGAGCTGGGGGTGATCGCCCGTCGCCGTTTCGCCGGAGAGCATGACGCAATCGGTGCCGGAGTAGACGGCGGTCGCGACGTCGCTCGCTTCGGCGCGCGTCGGCCGGGTCGACTTCGTCATCGACTGGAGCATCTCCGTCGCCACGATGACCGGGCGGCGCACGCGGCGCGCGACGCTGAGGATCTGCCGCTGGATGACCGGCACTCGCTCGGGCGGGAACTCCACGCCGAGGTCTCCGCGCGCGACCATGACGCCGTCGCTCGCGGCGACGACGCTCTCGAGGTTCTCGACCGCGTCGGGCGTCTCTACCTTGGCGATGACCGGCGTGGGCGCACCCCACGCGTTGCAGATCTCGCGGATCTGGATGATGTCCTCGGCGCGGCGCACGAAGCTCATCGCAATGTAGTCGACGCTGCTCGACAGGCCGAACACGAGGTCCTGCTTGTCTTTCTCGGTCAGCGCCGAGATGCGCATCGTCTTGCTCGGGAGGTGGACGCCGACGTGGTCGCGCATCCCGCCGCCCTGTTCGACGCGCGCCTTCACGCGCTCGCCCTGGACGCTCAAGACGGCCAGCACGATGCGCCCATCGTCGAACAAGATGCGGTCGCCGATGCGGACATCGGCGGCGAGGCCCTCGTACTGGATGGGCACGACGCGCTCGTCGGAAGACGAATCGCCCTCGATGAGGACGATCTCGGCGCCGGTCGGCAGGTCGAACTTCCGCGCGAAGGTGCCCGTGCGGATCTTGGGTCCGCAAAGGTCCTGCAGCGCGGCGACCGACTTGCCTTCGGCCTCCGAGGCTTGCCGGAGCCGCGCGAGCCTGGCTCCATGCTCGTCGTGCGTGCCGTGGGAAAAGTTCAGGCGCGCGACATCCATCCCCGAACGGATCAGGTGTCGCAAACCATCGAGCGAATCGCACGCAGGGCCCAGCGTGCACACGACTTTGGCCCGTCGCAAAGCGGACATTTGCGCGCCGGAGGATAGTCGATGGTGCCCTTTCGTCGCCTCTTTTTTTCGCGTCCACCCTCAATGAAAAGGTCGGCGCCAGAGAGTATGTTTCCGCGGCGATGCCTTCGGACCGCAAATACCCTGCTGTGGGCGGGGGTCTTTCCTCGTTCGGAGGGGTCGATCTCGCGTCGATCGCGTCAGAGTGCGGCACGCCGGCGTACGTCTACGATCTCGACGGGATGACGCGCACGGCGCGGGAGCTACGCGCCGCGTTCGACGGGGTGCCGCACGTCATCGCGTACGCGGTCAAGGCGAACGCGGCGGGCGGCGTCGTCCGCGCGCTCGCGAAGGAGGGCTGCGGTGCCGACGTGGTGAGCGAGGCCGAGCTCCTCGTCGCGACGGGCTGCGGCATCGAGCCCGCGAGCATCGTCTTCAGCGGCGTCGCCAAGCAAGACGGCGAGATCGACCGCGCCATCGCGCTCGGCATCCGCGCCATACAAATGGAGAGCGTCGAGGAGATCACGCGCGTCGAGGCGCGGGCCCGCGCCGCCGGTCGCAAGGCGCGCGTCAGCTTTCGCGTGAACCCGAGCGTCGACCTCGCCGGCGTCACCCACGCCAACATCGCCACCGGTCACGACGCGGCGAAGTTCGGCATTCGCCGGGAAGACTTGCCGCAGGCCGTGCGCTTGGCCGAGGCGTCACGCCACCTCGAGCTCGTCGGCATGGCGACGCACGTCGGCTCTCAGTTCACCTCGGTCGACCCTTACCTCGACGGCGCGATGGTCCTCTGCGATGCCGTGCGCGGGCTCCGCGACGAAGGCGGCCTCGCGTCGCTCGCGTTCCTCGACACGGGCGGCGGGTTCGGCGTCGACTACACGCGCGCCGCGAGGTCGCCCGCCGCTTCGGAGCCTCCGCCGTCGCCCGCCGATTTCGTGCGCGCCGTCCGCGCCGAGATGCGCGCGCGTCGTCTCGACGACCTCGTGCACGTGATCGAGCCGGGTCGGTCGCTCGTGGCGCCGCACGGGGCGTTGCTCGCGCGCGTCGTGCAGCCCAAGGTGACGGCGGCCGCGCGCTGGCTCATGATCGACGCGGGCATGAACGACCTGATGCGCCCGGCGCTCTACCAGGCGCACCACGCGATCGTGCCGGTCGGAGGGCACGCATCCCGGGAGTCGTGGGTCCCGTGGCGGGTCGTCGGCCCCGTGTGCGAGAGCAGCGACGACTTCGGCGAGCACCTCTTGCCGAGCGAGCCAGCCGCCATCGTCGCGATCCTCGACGCCGGCGCCTACGGATACACGATGGCCAACCGGTACAACGGACGGCAGCTCCCTCCCGAGGTCTTCCTCAGCGGGGGGCGCGTCGTCGCGCGGACGGCGCGGACGGCGATGGATCGCTGGGTCGAAGAGCGCGTCGCGGCGGGCTGAGTCGAAGGCCCCCCGCCCCGAGCATTCCCGTAAACGCGGTGGTGGGAGCTCCCGGAGCCCTTACTTCTCGTCCTTCGCCGGACCGCGCATCGCACGCATCGACGCCGTCGATCGCGCGCCCGGCGCCCTCGCCGCGGGGCTGGACCGAGGCGTCTGCGGCTTGGCCGATGACGGTGGAGGCGCTGATTTCGACGACGGCGGAGGGGGCGGCACCGTCCGCGCGCGCACGACCTGACCGTCGGACACGATCTCGACGCCGATCGTGCGGCAGCGGCGGGCGAGCCGATCGAGGTCGATCGGCGCCGCGACGAGCAGCCCACCCGGGGGCGACGGATCGACGAAGAGCTCTTGCGTCGGCCGGCGCGTCCGCAGCATCTCGCGGACGTTCGCGTCTTCGACCCACAAGAAGCCCGCGGCCGCCGACCACGTCGCGCGGCCCACGACGACGCTCGCCTGCGCGAGCGTGCGGGAGAGAGACTCCGGCAGCGGCGCGATCGCCTCGATGCGCGCTCGCAGCACGTCGGCCTCGAGGCCGGCCGACAGCGCGCGCGCCAAGGTCTGCGGGGCGACGATGAGGTCGAGCGCTTCGGTCGCGCGGCCCACCTCGACGAACGGCGCCACCGAGAGGATGGCGCCTACGCGCGCGAGCGGCCCGAGGCGCAGCACGTGCGTGTCGAGGAACTGGGAAGGCGCCCCCTCGACCGACGGCACTTTGTCGGCGAGGAGCGCGCGGCCTCGCGCGGTCAAGCGGAGGGCGATCGGCGCGCCACCGCGGTCGGCCTCGGGGTCGCGCGGCAAGTCCTCGTCTTCGCCGAGGTCGAGGATGCCGAGCGCCGGCAGGCTCTCGTGCACGATCCGCCGCGCCACCTCCACCGGCTCGACCGGCTCGAGGCCGCCGCGCTCGGCCCAGCGGCGAAGGAGGCGCCCGAGCCCCGGCACGCGCTGGTCGCTCTTGAACCAGCCAGCCACCGACGACCACGGGACCCAGCGCCCTTCGCCGAGCTCGCGCAGCGCCTCGAGCACCATCTCCCGGACGACCCCCGCCGGGCTCGAGTCGCGCGTCTCCGCGGCGAGCCGCAGCACCTCGGGCTCGGCGCGGGCCTCGTCCCACGCGCCGCCGCGCTGCCAAGTGACGAAGAGCTGACGCGTCAACTCTTGGAGCGTGAAGCTGCCCGGGGGAGCCGCGACGTTGGTCGCCGACATGTCCCAGAGGCCGATGGCGCGCGAGAGGGCGAAGACGAGGCCCACCTGCGACGACTCGCGGCCGAAGCGCGCCGCGAGCTTTTGCACGAGCGACTTCGGCGTTCCCACGCCGGCGCGCAGATCGGCGAAGGAGCCCGACGGCGTGCGCCCTTCGACGCTCCGCGGGGTCGACTCGCGGGCGGCGACGGCGAGCCCCATCGCGAGCGGCGTGGGATCGAGAGAGAAGCGCGCACGGCGCGGCGCGTGGTCACCCGACGTGACGAACGCCCGGACCTCGGCGCGGTGCGTGCTCCGCTCCGTGTGATGCGCCGCGCTGATGATGGCGCTCACCTCGGTCGGCACGACATGGCGGTTCGGGTGGACGGGGATGAGCAGCGCGCGGCGCTCGAGCGAGAAGCCCACGCCGCGGCGCGATGGCGTGGCCCCGGTGGCCGTGCGCAGCCGGAGTGGTTCGCGTTCGAGTTCGAGCAGCTCCTCGGTGTCGACCTCTCCGCCATCTTCCTCGACGCCGTCGAGCACGCGGCGCTCGGTCGGCGAGAGCTTCGCGATTTCTTCGGAGAGCCGCTGCGGGTTGCCGAGCGCATCCCACGCGGGCTCGAGCGACAGGGCGATCGGCGGGGTCGCGGGGCGCCCGAGATAGTGTGCGGCGATGGCGCTCATCGTCTCGAAAGGCGCCTGCGACAACAGCGCACGTAGGCTGCGCGGGTCTTCCCCCTCCCATGTCTTCAGCTGCACCAGATACGACGCCGGCAGAATCAGCTCGACGCCTTCGGGCACCGACCGCGCGAACATCAGCCCGCGCGCGTGCAGCGGCTCGAGCGCCGGGGGCACCGACGAAACCACGAGTATCCCGCGCGCTTCCGCGACTCGGTGGATGAGCTCGACCGCCGCCGGCTGCAGCCGCGACGGATCGCGGAGCTCGGGGAGTGACACGAGTGCCCGCGCCACCTGGGACGGTGCGTCGATGCGCTTGGCAGGATCGATTCGAATCCCGAGACGCGCGACCAGCCCATCGAGCTCGCCCTGCGCCAAGGCCCGCAGGATGTCCGCAAGGTGTTGTGTGCTTTCGGTATTGGGCGGTGTCAGAGCAGGGGGCAAGGAAAGGTAGCGTAGCTCCGCCTCATCGATATTTCCAAAGGGGCTTCTCGTGCATAGGCGCGCCGCGTGAGACACTGCCGCCCGCCCATGCCGCCTGCCGCCGAGGCCTCCGACCCGCGCGCGCTCGTCCCGGACAACGCCGTGGAATCGGCCGGGCGGAGGAGGGCCTCGCGGGCGGCGCGAACCGGGCGGAACGGTGAGGCGTGGCTCTCGTGGAGTGGTCGGGCGTGGAAGCCCGGGGAGTCGGGCGGCGTGGGTGGCGCCCCTCCTCTCGTGACGATGGAATTCGCAGAAGGTAGCCAAAGCATCACGGGCGCGCCGCGAAGTCCGCACCTCGGCCAGGGGGGTGCCGACTTTCGACTCGTACAAGGCGACGCTCTCGATGTCGCGCGCGCGATCGAGGCGGAGCGAGGAAGGGGAGGGGTCGACCTCGTCTATGTCGACCCGCCGTTTGCTTCCCGGGCGGCCTACGTCCACGAGGCACGCCTGGATGGGCCCGCCAGCGGGCGCGTCATCCGCACGCAGGCGTACGACGACCGCTGGGAGGACGGGCCGGCCGAGTACCTCGACATGCTGGCACCGCGGCTCGAGGCTCTCACCCGGTTGCTCTCGCCGCGCGGGACCATCTGGGTCCACGTCGACTGGCGGGCGTCGTGTTACGTGCGGCTGGTCCTCGACGAGATCCTCGGGCGCGACTCGTTCAAAAACGAGATCGTGTGGCGGCGGGCGCCGAACCTCGGCAGGCAGGCCGCGAGCCGTCAGTTCGGCCGCACGCTCGACACGCTCGTCGTCTACGGCTCCGAGGAGGCGTCGCTCGTCCCACCGACGCGCCTCGAGCGCATCGCAGCGGGCGCCATCCGCGTCGACGAAGAGGGGCGGCCGTTCACGAGCGCGCCGCGGGGCGACTACACCGACGAGTCGATCCTGCGCCTCGAGCAAGAGGGCCGCGTGCACCGAACGGCGAGCGGCAAGGTCTACATCAAGTACTTCCTCGTGAAGGACGCCGAGGGACAGTGGTGCCGGGAGCGCCGCGTCGACGCCCTCTGGACCGACGTCGCGCCGCTGCGTCACGCGCCGCCGGCCGAGCGCACCGGCTTCCCCACGCAGAAGCCGCGCGCCCTCCTCGACCGGGTGATCGAGTGCGCATCGCCGCCGGGCGGCCTCGTCGTCGACCTCTTCGCCGGCAGCGGGACGACCGGGGAGAGCGCACACGCGCTCGGACGGCGGTTCATCTTGGGCGACGCGTCCCCCATGTCGATCGCGACCGCGAGCGCGCGGCTGCGCCGGGCCGGGGTGCCGCTCGTCGTGCAGTCGTGCGGCGGCGTCGGCGCGGACGCGGGAGGGGACGGCGTGCGGGCGACGGTCGAGCGGGTGGGAGCTGGCGCGCGCGTCGCCCTCGTCGAGCCGCGCGAGCCGCTCGCCTGGGCCATCGACGCCGCGCACGACAGGGCGGGACCGTTCCGCGTCGCGTGGCACTCCGAACGTGGGCTCGGCGGTCGTTCGGTCCGCCCCGCCGAGGCCGCGGCCACGCTCGCCGACGCGCCGGGGCCGATCGCCGTCCGCGCCTGGTACGACGACGGCCGCGTCTCGACGCGCGTCGTGGAGCCGGCGTGATTCTTCGCGACCCGGTGCATGGCCTGGTGGCCTTCGAAGGCCATGAAGAGCGCATCGTCGAGGCGCTCATGGATACGCCCGAGGTGCAGCGGCTCCGGCGCGTCCGCCAGCTCGGCGTGACGTCGCTGGCGTTCCCGGGCGCGGAGCACTCGCGGTTCGCGCACGCCGTCGGCGCGGCTTTCGTCATGAAGCTCCTCATCGCGCGCCTCCGCTCGATCCACGGCGCGCTGCCGGAGAGCGAGCGCGTCGACGCCGACCTCGCGCGCGAGGGACTCGCCGCGGCGCTCCTGCACGACCTCGGCCACGGGCCGCTCTCGCACCTCTTCGAGGACGTCATCCCGGATACGCCGCCCCACGAGACGTGGACCGAGCGCATCGTGCTCGACCCGTCGACCGGCGTGCATCGCGTCCTCGCGCGTGTCGACGCGACCCTCCCGTCGCGCGTCGTCGAGCTCGTGCACGGGCGGCATCGCCTGCCTTACCTCGCCAAGGCCGTCAGCGGAGAGCTCGACGTCGACCGGTGCGACTATCTCTTGCGCGACGCGCACGCGACCGGCGTCCGCTACGGCGTCTACGACCTCGACTGGCTCCTCCGGAGCCTTCGCTTCGGGCCGATCGGGACGGCCGCGGGCCCCGCCCGGAGCGCGCCTCCGCTCGCGATCGACGGCTCCAAGGGCCTGCCCGCCATCGAGGCCTTCATCACGGCGCGCCTCTTCATGTTCCAGCAGGTCTACCTCCACAAGTCGACGCGCGCGGCCGAGTGGATGATCCGCACCATCGTCTCGCGCGCGATGGCGATGGTCCGCGCGGGCGACCCCATCGACGGCGTGCCGGCCGCGCTGGTGTCGGCGGCGCGGGGTTCGCCGATCGGGCTCGGCGACTACCTCGCGCTCGACGACGACGTCCTCTGGGTCGCGATGCGCGCGTGGGAGGACGCGCGCGACCGACCGCTGGCGGACCTCGCGCGAGGCATCCGAGCGCGCACGCTCTACAAGACGCTCGAGCTCTTCGGCGAGCACGCCTCGCCGGAGGGACGCGAGCACGCCCTCGCCCTCGCCCGCGACATCGCCGCGCGGCGGGGGCTCGACCCGAGCGCGTGCGCCGGCCTCGACATCGCCAGTGTGGAGCCCTTCGAGGGCAAGGAGGGCGACGGGCTGATGGTCGTCTTCGCGAAGGGCCCTGCGCGGCCGCTGCGCGAGGTGTCCTTTCTCCTCGGGCGCCTCGCGGGGCAGGTGCTCTCGCGCGTCCGGCTGATCCTCGCCCCCGAGCTCCGCGAGCCGGTGACCCATGCGCTCGGGTTGTGAGCGGGTCGCGCTCCTGGCCGCCGTCGCGGCGTGCGTCGTGACGCGGGCGGCGCGCGCGGGCGGGGAGGTCGTCGACGCGAGCTACGGGCGTATCGCGGGGGACGTGGGGCTCGTCGCGGGCGTGGGCGGCGTCGTCGCCGAGCACGGGCCGCGGGGTCGGGTCGAGCTGCACCTGCGGTACCTGGACACGGTGGGACTCGTGGCCTCGTATGAAGACGGGCAGGTCTTCCGCAGCGGGGTTGGCCCGGAGCGGGTGCTCGCGGGCGGCGTGGAGCTCCGGCCGCTCTTTCTCTACCGGTGGTTGCAGGGGCACGAGACCGGGCAGCCGCGGCTCGACCTCGCCATAGACTCCATCGGCATCGACCTCGCCGCGGTCGCCGAGCAGCCGTCCGGCGCGGGCTTCGCGTCGCGAGCCGGGTTCGAGCTCGGCCTCGGCTTCGAGCTGCCGCTGCTCGCGCGGGCGAGCGGTCCATGGGTCGGCCTCTACGGCGCGATTCGCTGGAGCGAGGGCGCGATGGGCGCCGGTGTGCTCGAGGGCGCGAACGACCGCGAGGCCATCCTCGCGATCACGATCGCGTGGCACCAGGTGGTGAGCGGTCACGTGGTCGACGTGGGCGATCGCGCTCCGCGGTAAAGAGCGCCTGGTCGATCGCGTCGATGACGCCGACGTTTCTCAGCGCAGCTCGGCCTCGACGTTCGCCGCGAGCGCGCAGTTGTTCGCCTGTCGGCGCATCGCGCTTTGCGTCTCTTCGTCCGTCACTGCGTACCCACCCGCGGGGATGACCCGCGCCTCCCCGGAGCGGCGAAGACGGAGGATCTCCTTGCCCTCGGGCAGGGCGAAGAGCTGCACCCGGGCCGGGTGGTCGACGAGCTGCAACGCCTCCTCGCTTAGGCCGCCCCCGTCGGTGAACGGCAACGCCTCGGGTACGTCCTCGTCGAGCACGAGCAAGAAGAAGCGCGCGCGCGACACCACGTCGATCGCCACCGGGATCTCGTCGCGGACGGCCCGGTCGTACTCCTCGTTGAAGAAGCGCAGGCGCAGCTCTTCGTCGGTGTCGCGCACCGACTGCGCCCACTCATCCCCGAGGATGCGCGTCGCCCGGTAGGCCTGCGCCAGGTTCCAGGGCTGGTCAGCGAAGGCGCTCGCGTCCGCGTCCCCTCGCGCCGCCCGCTCGTTCGGCTCGCGGAGGAGGCACGCCGCGAACCCGTCTTTCCGCGAATCCGCCGCGGCCGCCTGCACGCTCGCCGCGTCCTTCGCGTTCGCCACCCGCATCCGCAGGTAGAGGCCCGGCTGCGACCGGAACTCCTTGCGCCGCGCCTGGGGCGTCACGAGGTCGCCGGCGTACTCCTTCGCGGAAGCGAGGACGTCGTCCTCGAGCTTGGCGCGGAGCGGCTCCCATTGCTTTCCGAGCGTCGCCTTCACGGC
The DNA here is from genome assembly GCA_036500865.1 of Polyangiaceae bacterium. Classification (GTDB taxonomy): domain Bacteria; phylum Myxococcota_A; class Polyangia; order Polyangiales; family Polyangiaceae; genus Palsa-1150. Next base: position 503,678 of record DASYBG010000024.1, on the reverse strand, counting down.
GCGTTGCTTCGCGAGGAGCGCCTCTTTGCCGTGCGACAAGTCTCGGCTGCTCACGACCGAGTGGATGATGAAGCTCCCCACCACGGCTACCAGCGCGAAGAGGCCCGCGTGGGTCGTCCAGCGGACGCGCCCTTGCGAGCGATCTTCGCGCGCCCTCTCGATCGCCGCCAACCCGCGGGTCCTCATCGGACGCTCGCTCTCGAGCCTCGCACCGAGAGGCGAAGGCTACCCGTGCGACTTCGGGAGGTTGTTCACCATGAAGCTGACGTTCGGAAAGCCCGCGAACGCAGCCGTCTGGAACACGCTCTTCACGACCACGGCCTTCACGTTCTGATCGATCTGGAGGAGCACGACGCCCGGGAAGTCCTTGTTCGGGTGCGTCTGCTTCCAGAGCTCGCGCTTCGCCTTGAGCACGTTGAAGAGCTCGTCCATGCGCTGCATCCGGTCCGACTCCTCGACCGCGCGCGTGTTGCCGGCGGGCGACCCATCGACCAGCACCTGGCTGCCGACGATCGCCGCCATCGGCGCGTCCATCATGTCGAGCGTGTTCTCCGCCTTCGGGAGGTTCAGGCCCTTGGCGACCGGCGTCTCCCCGCTCGCGCTGAAGGTCATCAGGAGAAAGACGACCGTCACGACGAGGAAGTCGATCATGCTCGTCAGCGAGAGGCTCGCGTTCGTCGAGCGGTGACCCGCTCCGGAGACCTTCTTCGCCACGAACTCGAGCGGAATGTGCCCCATCAAACGGCGGCCGGGTGTCTCGACGGGCATGGTTAGTTCACCGCAAACGTGATGTTGAAGGCCGGCAGCTTCTCGGTCTTGCCGCCGAGCTGGAGGTCACGATGGGTCTGATAGACCGCGTCGATGACTCCGATGATGTATTTGAACTCGGTCTTGTTGTCCGTGTGCAAGATCGCCTGATCGAGCTTCTTGTCGGTCGGATTCGAGTGCTGGCCCTTGGCCTTCCACTCGCTCTCCACCTTCGCCGCCAGGTCGGGGAAGCGCACGACTTCGACCGCGCCCTGCTGCGTCACGACGTCTTTGCGGGGCACGTCGATCTGGTCGACCGTCGTCTGCCCTTGCTTCCACACGAGGACGAACTTGTCCTCTCCCTGCATCATCACGTGGAGCTGCTTCTCCGGCTCGATCTTCTCTTGTTCCACGTCGGGCCTCGGGGGGCCGGGGACCTGCGCGTCCGCGTTGATGCGCGCCATGTGGGTCCACACCGCGGTGATGAGAAGGAAGGAGATGGTCACCATCAAGAGGTCGATCATCGGGATCATGTTGATCTCCGAGTCGAGCGACTTGCGCTTGCCCTTGCCGCCGCCACCGACGTCTACGCCACCCATGCTCTACTCCGCTTCTTGTACGCTGCTGAGAATCGAACCGACAACGCGCGAAGCCCGAAGGTTTCGAGCTCCGCGCGGATTTCGAGGTTACTGGACTCGCTATTCTGGCTGCTCGTAGCTCAGCCCGTCGGCAAACCCGCCATGTTCACTTTCTGGCGGTTCGTCACGACGAGGTTGAGCACCTGAACGCTCGACTCGTTGATATCGTCTTCGAGCGTCTGCGTTTTGCCGTTGAGGATCGCGTAGCCGACGAGGCCGATGATGGCCACGATCAAGCCGAACGCGGTGCAGTTCATCGCCTCGGAGATTCCCTCGGCGAGGATTCGCGCCTTCTGGCTGGGGTCGACGCTCTCACCGGAGACCGCGCCGAAGCTCGTGATGAGCCCCGACACCGTTCCGAGAAGACCGCTGAGCATCGAGAGGTTCGCGAGGAGCGCGAGATAGCCCGTGCGCTTTGCGATGCGCGGGATCTCTCGGAGGGCCGCCTCGTCCATGGCGGCTTGCACTTCCTCGTCCGGCCGGTTCACCTTCACGAGGCCGGCCTGAACGATGCGGGCGAGCGGCGCGTTCGCGGCGGAGCACATCTTCACGGCCTTCGCGATGTCGCCCGCGAGGATGCACTTTTGCATCGTGGCGAGGAACACGTCCTTATTGATGGACGAGCCGTAGAGGTAGAGCGCCCTTTCGACGATGACGCCGATCGTGATGATGGACCAGAAGAGGATCACGTACATTCCCCAACCGCCATCCTTGAAATGCTTCCAAACTGCAGCCATCGAACCGTCCTCCGTTGATGTTGTTCGTCGGGGTGGCCTCTAGAGACCTATTGCCCGCGCGGCCGTCGGAGACGCTCTCCGGCGTGCCTCATGGGCTTCCCACGAATGTCTTGCGAGCGAGCCGTTGACCTCGAGTTACTGACGCACAGCGCGTCCCGCCGATGGGACAAGCAGGGAAGCTAGGTGGCACCGGGCTTCCGTCGAGACCCGTGGCGGCGGGCGAAGTTATCCGAACGACTTGGAACGAAGCAAGCGCCCACGTCCGAAAGGCTCACACCGCGGCCGTGCACGAGCACGCGGAGCCTGACAGGTGAGACCAAAGCCCGTCAAGCGAGTTTGGATCGCGTGGGGCAATCGAGACGATTCGAGGACGCTACGGAGTCGCGCCACGACGTCTCAGGTGGAGCGCGGGCCCGATCATTTGCGTCAAGGCGCCAAGTTTGCGTTCGCGATGCAACATCGCATGAGCCCGAGCCCTTCTTGGGAGATAGGCCCCTCCTCATATAGCGGCCAGCCGTCGGTCAAACCCCTTCCGACGCGTGGCGCTCTGGCGGCCATCGGAGAGCGCCCCTTTTCGCACACGCGGCCCGCGCGGGCGGCGAGCGAGCGGGGAAGAACATGGAGCCCGAGCGGGAAGGACCGCGCGGTCCTGTCGGTCTCGGCGTTGACGGGCGCGGCCAAAGCGAGATAGGGTCGGAAGGGCGGGTTTTCTGCGGTTCTTACAGACCTCGGCGCCCGTCGCGGAGCACGCCGTGTGGACGTGCAGGGGCGCAGGTGTCCGCCCTCTCTGCTTTTTCGAGCGGAACGCCGCGCACGTGAAAGTCCTTGGAGAGCCCGTAGGTCCATCGTGCCCGTTCCCTTTTTTCGCGACCCTGCCGTTATACTGGCCGGCGAACCTCGCCGCGAAGCAGAGCGTCGCAAGGGGCCGGAGCTCTCGAGACCGAACTAAGAAAGGAGCGTCGGGGAATGTTGTTGGTCGTTGTTGCGGAGCAGGCGGCGCAGGCCGCGGGTGGATCGGGCGGCCTCATGGGTGCTTTCAAGGAGCGCCCGACATTCTTGGTGGCCAACCTGGTCGTCAGCGCCGTCGTGATCGCGATGGTCATCGAGCGCGTCGCCTTCCAGCTCTCGAAGTACAGCGTCAACTCGAAGGAGTTCTTCGCGCAGATCAAGAAGCTCGTCTCCGCCGGCAACATCGACCGGGCGATCAAGCTTTGCGACGCAGGGGACTACCCCACGCTGCAGCTCGTGAAGGCAGGGCTGACGCACGCCAACAAGGGTCCCGACGAGATCGACGCGGCGATGAGCGAGAAGATGAGCGAGCTTCGGCCCGCCGTCGAGAAGCGCATCGGGTCGCTGTGGTCTCTCGCGAACATCGCGACGCTCATCGGTCTGATCGGCACCGTCACGGGCCTTATCCTCACGTTCAGCGCGGTGTCCGATCCGCGCCTCTCGGCGGCGCAGCGGCAAGCCCAGCTCTCGCTCGGTATCTCGGAGGCCATGTACAATACGGCGTTCGGCCTGGGCATCGCCGTCACGTGCATGATCGCGCACCTCTTTCTGCACCAGCGCGCGAAGAACATTCAGCACGACTTGGACGCGACGCAGGAGCGCGTGTTCAACCTGCTCACGATCCAGGCGCGCCCGGGCAGCTACTAATCGCCTCGGGAGTCCGGGATGCCCGATCAAGAAAAGCTCAGCGCCGCGCAGCGGAGTCGCATCCGCAGGCTGTCGGCACCGCGTGAGCTCGATCCTGCCGAAGAGGGCGGGGAGCTCAACATCGTTCCGTTTCTCGACATCATCACGAACGTCCTCATGTTCGTGCTCGCCACCATCACGGTGACGTTCACGACGATGATCGACTCGCAGCCCCCGCGTCAAGGCGGCGGCGCGTCGAGGCCGCCCACGAAGCCGACGCTGTCTTTGAACATCATCGTCGTCGACAAGGGCTTCATCGTGTCGGCCTTCGGGACGCGCATCGGCGAGGGCTGCCAGGGCCCCGGCTCGGGCGTCGCCGTGGGGGTCAAGACGACCGACGGGCGGCAGGACTACGACTACGCGTCGCTCACGCAGTGCGCGAAGCGGCTGAAGAACCAAGTCCCCGAGGCGGCCGACGAGACGGCGGCGACGCTCACCGCGAACAAGGACGTTCCGTATCAGGTGATCATCAGCACCATCGACGCGATTCGCCACGCGGACGACGGCCAAGTGCTCTTCCCAGACATCAACTTCGGAGTGCCCAAGTGACGATGGACAACCCGCCCGGGGGAGCGCCGGCGGCGAAGCCGAGCACCGCGCCGCGCAGGCCGCCGGCGAGCCTCGCGGTCTACAAGCGGGAGCTCCGGAAGGCGATCGAGCGCAACCGCACCGAGCCGGAGATCAACTTCCTCAACATCACGGCGATGATGGACATGATGACCATCATCCTGGTCTTTTTGCTGAAGAGCCTCAGCGCGTCGACGGCGTCGATCCCGCAGTCGAACGACCTGCTCTTGCCGAAGAGCGTGCTGGCGACGTCGCCGGACTCGGAGCCCGAGGGCCTGCCGGTGCTCGTGTCCAAGTCGCAGATCATCGTGGGAGAGACTGTCGTCTGCCCCGTGCCGCCCGACGCCGCGCAATACGGGATCGAGGCAAAGTACAAGCGCGGATCGCGCAATGACTACTTCGTGGTCCCCCTGGGCGGCGCGCTCCAGAGCTGGCGGGACGCGGACAAGCGCATCCGCGTGGCGACGGGCAAGGACCCGAGCCACAGCGAGGCCATCCTCATCGCCGACGTGTCGACCCCGTACCGCCTGCTCACCGAGGTGATGTACACGCTCGGGCAGACGGAGTTCTCGAAGTTTCACATGATGGTGCTTCAGGGCGCCAAGAAGTAGCGCGGCCGCGTCGGTCCACGCGGATGGTTGCACTCGGCCCCGCGCGCGTTTCTCACAAGCCGAGCAGCGTCGTCCGGGTCGGCGACGCATAGAAGCGTCGCATCGACACGTTCATGACGAACCCGATGCCGATGAGGACCGTCATCACACTCGATCCCCCGTAGGAGAAGAGCGGGAGGGTCACGCCGACGACGGGCAGGAGCCCCGTCGCCATCCCCAGGTTGAAGACGGCGTGCCAGAAGACGATGCTCCCGACGCCGACCGCGAGCACCGCGCCGAAGCGGTCCTTCGCCGAGGACGCGACGCGGAGGCACCAGAGGACGAGGAAGCCGTAGAGCATGACGAGCGCGAGGCTGCCCACGAAGCCCCACTCTTCGGCGAAGACGGGGAAGGGGAAGTCGCTGTGCTGCTCGTGCAAGAACAAGAACTGGTTCTGCGAGCCCTTCATGAACCCTTGGCCGAACCAGCCGCCGTTGCCGACGGCGATGCGCGCCTGGTGGGGGTCCCAGTTGTAGCCGAGGATGTTCTCGTTGGGGTTGAGCCAGGCGTTGATGCGCTCGTTCTGGTAGCCGCGAAGGCCGTAGCTCCAGAAGACCGGGGCAACGACGCCGGTGGCGACGCCGAGCCACACGAGGCTCCGGGTCTGGATGCGGGTGAGGGCGCAGATCGAGACGAAGACCAGAATCAGGATGAGGGCCGTCCCGAGGTCCGGCTGAAGGAGGACGAGCGCCGTCGGCACGGCCGCGATGAGGGTCGGCGCGACGAGGTCCTTGAGGGTGCGGCCGTCGAGGCGCGGGTCGTCGTGGAGGTACTTCGCGAGCGCGACGACGAGGAAGAGCTTCATGAACTCGCTCGGCTGGAAGCTGTAGGAGCCGATGTAGATCCACCGCGAGCTCCCGCGGATTTCGCGGCCGAGGATGAAGACGAGCAGGAGCAAGACGACGCCGCCCGCGTAGAGCGCGTAGCCGAGGCGCTCGTAGTGCCGGTAGTCGATGGCGGCGACGACGGTCGCGAGGAGGCCGCCGCCGACCAGCCAGTAGATCTGCTGGATGTAATCCTCGGCGTGCACCCCGCGCGCGACGCTGGTCGCGGAGTAGAGGTTGATGACGCCGATGACGGCGAGCGCCGCGACGGTGATGAAGAGGGTCCAGTCGAAGTGATCGCGGACCCGCCCGAGCGCGCCGACGTCTCCCGATCGGAGCCTCATTGCACGTGCTCCTTGGCGTGCGCCGCCGCCTTGCCGCTCGTCGGCGGCGCCTTGGGCGGCGGAGCGTGGCCGAGGCGGACGGCCTTGAGGCGCTCGTACTCGCGGACGATCTGCATCGCGACGGGCACGGCGACCTCGGGGCCGGAGCCGCCGTGCTCGACGAGGACCGCGACGACGATCTCGGGCGCGTGCGCGGGCGCGATGGCGCAAAACCACGCGTGGTTCTGGGAGAGAAACCACGCCGTCTTCGGGTCCTCGTCCTTCTTGGGGACGTAGCCGGTCTGCGCCGTGCCCGTCTTGCCCGCGACGTCGAGCTGCGGATCGCGCGCGGGGTAGGCGGTCCCGTTCGGGTCCTTGACGACGTCGAGGAGGGCGTCGGTCACGCGACGCAGATCGTCGGGGTCCACCGGGATCTGCCTGCGGACCCGCGGCGGGAACTCTTGCTCGACGGCGCCGTCGCTCGTCTGGACGGCCTCGACGATTTGCGGCTGGTAGAGCGTGCCGCCGTTGGCGAGCGCCCCGTAGGCCATTGCGAGCTGCAGCGGCGTGACGGTCACGTCGCCCTCCCCGATGGCCATGTTGAGCGTGAACCCGATCCGGAACTGGCCTCGGTAGCGGAGCGCGTACCACGAGCGGGTCGGGATGCGCCCGGGCGCTTCGGGGTTCGGCCCGAGCCCCGTCTTTTGGCCGAGGCCGAACGCCTGCGCGACGCGCGCGATGCGGTCCATGCCGGTCATCTCCGCGAGATGGAAGAAGTAGACGTTGCACGACCGCGCGATGGCCTCGCGGAGGCGGACGCGCCCGTGGACGTGGCTGCAGCGAAAGATGCGGCGCCCGAAGGTGACGTACCCCTCGCACTTCTCGGATTGGTCGGGCTCGATGACGTGGTCCTGGAGGGCGGCGAGCGCGCTGAAGGGCTTCATCGTCGACCCGGGCTGGAACGCGCCGCTCATCGTCTTGTCGACCATCGGACGGAGGGCGTCGGCGTAGAGGCGGTTGAACGTTTCCCGGACGCGCGCGCGCCCGGCGCCGCCGGAGAGGTCGTTGAGCTCGAAGTCGGGCTTCGAGTAGAGGGCGAGCAGCCCGCCCGTCCGTACGTCGACGGCGACGACGGCGCCCGCCGCGTGGGGGCGCATCGCCTTCTCGATCGCTTGCTCGAGCTCGATGTCGACCGAGAGGCGCAGGTCGCGGCCCGGGATCGGGTCGAGGTTCCCCGGCGGATCGACGAGGCGCTCGGCCTCGGGCCCGCTCCGGTAGCGTCCGCGCGCGTCGACCACGCGCTTCTCCCAGCCGCGCTGGCCTCGAAGGTAGGACTCCCAGGCGTGCTCGATGCCGGTGGCGCCGACGGTGTCGCCGGCCTCGTAGCCGAGCGGGTTCTCCCGCTGCTGGTCCTCGCGGGGGAGGTCGTCGTATCCGCGCGGGCGGAACTTCGCGAGGGTCTCGGCGTCGATCTCGGCGACGTAGCCGAGCATGTGAGCGCCGAGGTTCTTGTACGGATAGAACCGGACCGGCGCGCTGACGACCTCCACGCCCGCGAGCTCGTCGGTGTGCTGTTTGAGCTCGGCGATGACGTCCCGGGGCACGTCCTCGCGGACGAGGATGGGGGTCTTCCAGCAGGGCGACTTGTCCTCGTCGCTGCTGCAGGCGGCGCGGATGCGCGCCTCGAACGTCCGGCGCTCTTCGGGGTTGAGCCGCAGAACCTCGGCCAGCTTCGGCCACGAGTCGGGATCCCGCGCCACGATTTGGCCGCCCCGGTAGCGAACCGGGCGCGCGCTCGGCATCACGCGCCCCGGGACGACCTCGACGTCGTACGAAGGGCGGCTCGACGCGAGCACCTTGCCGTTCACGTCGCGGATGACGCCGCGGGTGGTGGGCATGACGACGCGGCGGATGATGTTCTCGTGGGCGATCGCGGAGTACTCGGTGCCAGCGAGCACCTGGAGGCGGAAGAGGTGGGTCGCCACGGCCAGGAGCGCGAGGACGGCGAAGAGCGCCATCCACTTGTAGCGCTTGCGGAACTCGCCGACGTCGGACCGCGGAACGAGGAGGTTCGTCATATCGGCGCGCCCGCTCCTCCCTCCGCCCTGGAGGCGTCGGCCGTCGCCGCGTGGATGGCCTGCGCGATGCGGAACGCGATGGGCGCGATGGCGGCGGTCGCGATCGCGTGCGGGATCGAGAGCCGGTAGAGCGAGCGCGGGACCCATGCGTCGCGGCCGAAGATGGCCAAGAGGACGAGGATCATCGTGCTCTGCACGAGCGTGAAGGCGAAGACGACGAGGACCTGCATCCACGAGGTCTGCGTCGCCAGGCGCACGCCGGCCGCGCGCGCGAGCACGAAGGTCGCGACATAGGTGAACGTGTAGAGCCCGACGGGCGCGATGCCGAGGACGTCGGTCGCGTACCCGAGGACGAAGGCGACGGCGGCCCCGCGCGCCAGCGAATACTCGTGGACGCCCATGAAGAGGATGAGCGGCAATACGAGCGCCGGGATGGGGCGGCCCATGGGAGACTTGGCCGCCGCGGAGACGAGCGCGTAGCCGAGGAGCGCCGTCGCGGGCAAAGACCAATCGGCGCGGAAGCTCGAGAGCGCGCGGGCCGGCGCCGGGAAGCCGCGCATCGGCCTCACCGTGCGGAGCGCGTCGGCGGCGACGGCGATCACCCAGAGGAACGCGGCGATGCCCGGGCGCGCGCCGTCGATGGCGCGAAAGACGTTGTCTTGCACGACGAGGAGCGCGAGGCCGACGGCGAGGAAGGCGACGTTCCGCATCACATCCTCCCGCGGGCACCGGTCGGAGTCGGTGCGGTCGGGGACTCGTCGGTGGCGGTCGTGACGAGGACGAGCACGTCGTCGAGCCGGGAAAAGTCGACGGTCGGCGCCGCCTCGACGTCTTGGTCGCGGCCGAGCTCGCGCTTGATGACCTTCGTCACCCGCGCGACCGGGATGCCGTGCGGGAACCATCGGCCCTTACCGCTCGTCACGAGGAGATCGCCGATCTCGATCTCGTCCCGCGAGTCCACCATCTCGATCTTGCACCCGTAGCGCGCCGGGTCTCCGGTGCCGCGCGAGAACCCGCGGGCGTGCGTCCGCTCGTCCTCGACGTCGACGCCGAATGCCGCGTCGACCGCCAGCTGCACGTCGACCGTGTCCTGCGCGACGTGGAGCACGGCGCCGACGACGCCGTCGGGCGCGACGACGGGCATGTGGGAGCGCACGTCGCGCGCGCCCTTGTCGAGGACCAGGCGGGTCACACGGAAGAACTCCGTGAAGTCTTTGCCGATGACCTGGGCGCTCACCGTCTCGCCCGAGGTTGCGTCTCTCAGCTGGAGGAGGCGGCGGAGCTGACGGTTCTCGATCTGGGCCTGCTCGAGGGCGTGGACCTCTTCGCGCAGGCGCGCGTTGTCGTACGACAGCCGGTCGGCCTCCTTCTTCACGTCGACGAGGTAGACGTAGTCGTCCCAGACGTCGCCGACGCCGCGCGCCAGGGTCGCCGCCGCGATCTCCACCGGCGCCGAGACGCGCAGGACGGCCCGATCCATCGCGCCCTGGTTCTCCGGCGCCTTCATGTTCGCCTTGAGGACGAAGAACGGGACCGCGAGCAGGACGGCCACGATCGCGAGGTCGCGGTAGCGCTTCAGGGCAGGGGACACGGCGATTTCCTACGTCTTCCGGGTGGGCCACGCCGCCGCAGGCGTGCCTTCGTCTGCGACGGTCGACGCACCGACCTACGCGATCGTGACTTCCTTCAAGAGCTCCATGTGATCGAGCGCCTTGCCGCTGCCGAGGACGACCGCGCTGATGGGGTCGTCGCTGACCATGACGGGCAGCCCGGTCTCTTCGCGGAGCAAGACGTCGAGGTTGCGGAGGAGGGCGCCTCCGCCCGTGAGCACGATTCCCTTGTCGACGATGTCGGCCGCGAGCTCGGGCGGCGTCTTCTCGAGGGCGGTGAGCACGGCGTCGACGATCGCGTGGATGGGCTCCGACATGGCCTCGCGGATTTCGTCGCTGTTGACGACGACGGTCTTCGGGACGCCGGCGACGAGGTCTCGGCCCTTCACTTCGGTCGTCGCCTGCTTCTCGGCGGCGTACGCATTTCCGATTTGAATCTTGATTCGCTCGGCCGTCTGCTCGCCGATGGCGAGGTTGTACTTTCGCTTGAGGTACGCGGCGATCGCGTCGTCCATCTTGTCGCCGCCGACGCGCACGCTCTGCGAGTAGACGATGCCGGCGAGCGAGATGACGGCGACCTCGGTCGTGCCTCCGCCGATGTCGACGATCATGTTGCCGCTCGGCTCCGTGATCGGGAGGCCGGCGCCGATGGCGGCCGCCATGGGCTCTTCGATGAGGTAGACCTCGCGCGCGCCCGCGCTCTCGGCGCTCTCTTTGACGGCGCGCTTCTCGACCTCGGTGATGCCGAAGGGAACGCAGATGATGATGCGCGGCTTCACCAGCGTGCGCCGGCTATGGGCGCGGGCGATGAAGTACCGGAGCATCGCCTCGGTGATCTCGAAATCGGCGATGACGCCGTCGCGGAGGGGGCGAACTGCGCGGATGTTCCCCGGCGTGCGGCCCAGCATCTCCTTGGCCTCACGCCCGACCGCCAGGACCTTGTTGCCGCCGCGCACGTCCTTCTGGACGGCGACGACCGAGGGCTCGCACGAGACGATGCCCTTGCCCTTCACGTAGATGAGCGTGTTCGCCGTGCCGAGGTCGATCGCCAGATCGTTCGAGAAGAGGCCGTGGAGCCAATCGAAGATCATGGCTCCATCCGCCGTCTCTGGTTGGCCACGAGCACGCCCGCTTGTACCACAGAGTGCCGTCGTGTCTACGGGCCGTTGGGCCTCGCCTGAGCGCATGCTCAGAGCGAAGCCCCGGCCGCGACGCCGCTAGCCCTTCGAGATCTTCCCCTCTTTGTGCGCAAGGTGCTTGCGACACACGGGGCAGAACTTCTTCACCTCGAACTTCTCGGACATCGTCCGCTTGTTCTTGGTCGTCGTGTAGTTCGCGCGGCCGCAATCGCCGCAGGTCATCTTGATGATGTCACGCATGGTTGCCTCGTACGCTCGCGTGGACTCGGGCGGCGGAGCCAATGCCGCAGCCTCTCGCCCACGTCAAGTCTCCTTCCTCAGTCGTCGTCGTCACCACTATAAGTGATTCGCCCGCCGCCGCCCCTCGGCTCGTCCCGTTCGACCTTCTTCTTCTTCGGGCCGCCGCCGTCCTCGAAGGAACGCTTGCGCTTCTCCTCGTGCGGCTTGCGGTGCGTAGGCCCGCTGCCGGCAGCGCCGGCGCTGCTGCTGCCTCCACCCGAGAAGGCCGGCTGGAAGGGAGCCGGAAAGCCGCCGCCGCCCTCCGGACGAGGCGGACGCTCGCCCTTGGGATGGGCGAGGTTGACGACGAGTCGGCGCCCCCGAAGGTCGGCCTGGCGGAGCGCGTCGGCCGCGGTCTTGGCCGCCTCCGCGCTCGCCATCGTCACGAAGCCGAAGCCGCGCTTGCGCCCGTCGGCGTCCATCGGGAGATGGACGCGAACCACGCCATCGGGGGCGGCGTCGTTCACGAGCGTCTGCACTTCTTGTTGGGTCGCGTCGTACGGGAGGTTGCCCACGTAGAGCGTCCGGTCGGGAGCTTGCGCCGGCCCTGCGAGGCCCATGGGACGGCCCGGGCCGCCTGGACCTCCGGGACCCCCCATGGGACGGCCTGGACCGCCCGGGCCGGGGGGGCCGTCCCTTCGCGGAGGCTCCGCCTGGAACGGGCGCACCGATATCGATTTGCCCGCCTGCATCGACCCGTCGAGAGCATCGCGTGCGGCCTGCGCCTCTTGCGGGGTCCCGAGCGTGACGAAGCCGAACCCGCGCGGCCGGCCCGTCATCCGATCTTTGGGCAGGCTAACGCTGACGACTTTGCCCCCCGTCGCCTCGAAGAGTTGCCGGAGAACATCTTCCGAGATGCTGTCGGGCAGTCCTGCCACGAACAGCTTCGCTTCCTCATTCGCCATGCGAAAACTCACAACCTCCAATTCAGAATTGACCTGCCCGCAAGATGCAACCGCCAGACAGCGAGCGTGGAAGCGTCGCAGCGGACGATGCTCTCAGAACCACCTTCCACGATATCTAGCACGTTTCCGCAGTCAACTCTCTCCGGCTCGACCGGCGCCGCCTATCGGGATCGACACGACGAACGTCGCTCCTTGGCCGACTTGGCTCGTCACCCAAGCGCGCCCGCCGTGGCTCTCGGCGATGTGTTTGACCAGCGAAAGGCCGATGCCGCTCCCCCGGATCGGGCGCCCCCGCGCGGTCGAGCCACGGACGAAGCGTTCGAAGATGCGGGCCTGATCCTCGGGGGGTACGCCCGGCCCGCGATCGGTGACCCGGACGACGATGGCGCCGTTCTCGCGCTCGGCCCGGACGGCGACGACCTTCGACCCGGGCGCGTACTTCAGCGCGTTGTCGATGAGGTTGATGACGGCGAGCTCCAGGGCGCGCGCGTCGATCCGGGCCTTCGGAAGGCCATCGCCGACGTCGATCGAGAGCTCCACCCCTTCGCGCTCGGCGCGGTACCGGTAGACGTTGACGGCCTTGGTGACCGCATCGCCCACGTCGCCCTCGGCGAAATCGTACGCTTCGCGCCCCCGCTCGACGCGCGCGAAGTCGAGCACGTTCTCGATGAGGGCCGAGAGGCGCTCGCTCTCGCCCACGATGATGTCGAGGTATTGCTGGCGCTTCTCCTCGCTCGCCACGCGGCCGGACTGGAGCATCTCGCCGAACATACGCACGAGCGCGAGCGGCGTCTTCAGCTCGTGGCTCACGTTCGCGACGAAGTCACTTTTCAAGGCGGACATGCGGCGCTCGCGCTCGGCCGCCAGGAGGATGGTCGCGACCCCGAGCACGATGACCACGCACGACAGGCCGACCATCACGTGCTCGAGCATCGCGCGGTTCTGGACGCGGGCGATGAGCTCGTCGCTGGCGCTCGGCGAGACCTGCACGCGCCACCCGTAGAGGGTCGTCGGGAAGCGCACGGCGACGGTGAACTCGCTGCTCCGGAGCGTCGGGCCGAAGATGATGCGGCCGTCCTCGTCGACGACGTTGACGCGGCTCGGGGTCGCGGCCTCCGAGAAGAGCGCGGGCATCGTGTCTTTCACGATGCGCCCGATGTCGTGCCAGGCCACGACGAGGTAGCGCCGGCCGCGCGCCGGGCCGCCACCGGGCGGTGCGTCGTCGGAGGACGGCGGGACGATGCGCTGCCAGTAGCTCACGAGGTAGCTCTGGCCGCGGTACGCGTGGTGGAGATGGCGGAGCTCGTCCGGGGCCTGTTTGGAGAGCTCCATGTCGCCGCACATGTGCTCGATGAGCAGGCGGCGGAACGCCTCTTCCTCCGCGAAGACGCCGCCCGCCCGTGAGGCGAACGCCAGGACCGTGTGGGCTTCGTCGAGGACGAGAATGCCGCGCACCGTCGGCGTCTCGCGCTGGGCGGTCTGCAGCCAGCGCGGGGTCAGGTCGGAGAGGCGCTGCGGATCGGCGACCGCGAAGACGACGCTGTCTTGCTCGATGATGCGCTTGTCGAGCCGGTCCGCCTTCTCGCTCGCGAGGCCGAGCGTGGCCTCGAGCACCGACTGCTGGCGGAGCCGCTCCACCTGGAGCGTCGTACGGAAGGTGAAGTACGCGAGCACGCCGACCGACACGACGACCGCCGTCAGCAGGACGAAGCTCGCCAGCCGCTCGGGTCTGCGGGGCATGGGTCCCCCGGGCCGCGGCGTCAGCCGGCGCGCGAGCTGATGCGCTCGGGGTCGGTCACCACGCCGCGCGACGCCACGAACTCCGCGAACTGCTCCGCGATGTACATGAGGGCGTTCCCCTCGGCGTCGCTGTAGGGCTGGCCGTCGAGCGGGTTCAGAAGCTCGATGGCGCCGAGGAAGCGGCCCGACTGCATGACGGGAGCGATGACGAGGCTCTTCACTCCGCCGAGGGCCGCATACCGCTCGAGGGCCGCCGCGTCCGTCGCGCTCGCGTCCGCGATGACGACCGCGCGCCGCCGCCGCATCGCCGCGGAGAGGAGCACGTCGTTCTCGGTGTGCCGGCGCAGGAGCAGCGTGCTCGCCGCGACGCCGCGGGTGCTCGTGACGAGGAACTCCCGCCGGTTGATGTCGTAGAGGTGCACGATGCCCGCCTGCGACGGGATCTTCTCGAGCGCGAGGTTCAGGCAGAAGTTTCCGCCTTCCACCGCGTCGCGCAGGAAGTGAAGCTCGTGCATGGAGTCGAAGAGGTCCGCGATGAGGTCCTCGCCGCGCGCGCGATGGCGCGGGGTCGCGGGCTTCGCCGGCTCTTCGTCACGGACAGGAGGCGCGCGCTCCGCCGTGGCCGCCGGCGGCGTCTCCGGCTTGGCCGCCACCACGGTCGCCGCGGACGAAGGATGCGGTTCTTCGACCGACGGCGCTCCGGTTTGGACGCTCTCGGGGGCGCGCGCGCTCGATGACGCCACGTCGGGCCTCGGCGCGCTCGACGGCGCTACGTCGGCCACGCGTGCGCTCGGCGGTGCGACGTCCGCCTTCGCGGCGATCGCGGGCGCCGCGTCCGGCACCCGGGCGCCCGCCGGTTCGGGCGGCGGGACGGAAGCCACCGCGGCGGGCGGCGGGATCGACTTCGCCTGCGGGAACGGCTGATGACTGACGGGCGTCAGCGGCTGCTCGGTCAACGCCGGCGGCGGCGCGCTCGCCTTCGCCGTGTACCCGCGACGCCTCGGGAACTCGACGATGGGCGCGCCCCTCCAATCCTTCCACATCAGCGTCGCCAGCGGCGGCACCGGGGGCTTGCCTCGGAACGCGACATCGAACACGCCGAGGTTGACGAGCTTCCCCGCCGGCAAGCGCGCGAGGGACGCCAGCACCAGATCGAGCTGCGCGTGGAGGAGCGTCTCCGCCGACTCTTCACTCGTCCCCGCCGGCACGAGGAACACGTACTCGCGGTAGCTGAGCCGAACCGCTTCGTTCGCCTCGTGCTCGCGCTTGAAGATGATCTGGCAGGGTACCGTGGGCGGCGCATCGGCGCGCGGCGCGCTCGCGGGCGGCGCGACGACCTCGGCGGACGGCGGAGGCTCGGGCCGCGGAGCCGGCACGACCTGGGTCTCGACGCTGCTCGCTGGGGCCGCGGGCGCCGCGACAGGCGCGGTTTGGATCGGCGGCGCCGCGACGGGGGCCGGCGGCGGCGCGGCCGAGGGGCGGACGACCGGGGCCACGGGCTCCGGGGCGCGACGCACTTCGTATCGAAGACGCGACGTCGGGTCGACCGCGCGGCACCCTTCGTCGAGAAGCTCGATTGAAAATCCGCTCATCGGGGCGGATTCGCCCCGCTGCGCCCGCGCGGCTTGCAGGGCCTTCTGCCAGGATTCGGCTTCGACGTGGAGGGTATCTTCCGCGTCGGTCTTGCCGAGCGTGACCACGTCGACGAGCCAGCGCATGTGTTGCCTTTCCGAGTCCCGCCAAACACTTATCAGGCGAAAGTCCGGACGGTCAACGCGGCGGGTGACACCCGCGCACGTCCACTTCTCTCCTTGACTCCACGTTTACTCCGCGCGCAGCCCGTCGGCGGGGCGCATCTGCGCCGCGTAGACCGCCGGAAAGATCGTGGCGACGAGGCAAATTCCGATCGCGACGATGGCCGGCACGATGAACTCGATCGGCCGCATCGACACGGGCAGCCGCGAGATGAAGTAGACCTTGGGGTCGAGCGGAAAAGTGTACGCAAGGAGGAAGCGGCAGGAGATCCATCCGATGAGGACCCCCAGCGCCGTCCCCGAGAGTCCCACGAGGCCGCCCTGGTAGAGGAAGATCCGCAGGATGGCGTCGTTCTTCGCGCCGATGGCCTTGAGGAGGGCGATCTCTTTTCGCTTCTCGAGGACGACCATGATGAGCGTCGCGATGACCGTGCAGGCCGCGACCAGGATGATGAGCCCGAGCATGAAGCTCATCCCGATTTGCTGGATGAGGAGCGCGGTGAAGAGGCCGTGGTTTAGCTGCGCCCAGGTCATCGTGTAGTAAATGCCGTTGTTCAGCCGGCGCGTAATCTCCTTGGCCACGGCGTCGGCGCGATCGATGTCGTCGAGCTTCATCTCGATACCGGTGACGCTGTCGCCGTATTCGTAGAAGGCCTGCGCCTCGTAGAGATCGGCGTAGACGAGCTTCGAGTCGTACTGGTCGAAGCCGGCCTCGAAGATGGCGATGACGCGGAACCGCTTGGCGATCGGGGAGCGCGCTCCTGCCCCGAACGAGATCCCGATCTGCGGCGAGGTGACTTGCACGCAGCCGCCGACCCCCGTGTCGAGCTGCTTGGCGAGCGTGCGTCCGATGACGATCCCCGGGAGCTTCGCCACCTCCGACGGCGTCTTGCACGGGTCGGGGTCGATCGTGTCGGGCACGAAGTCCTCGTCGGGGAGCTCGCTCTTGTAGCCGCCCGCGGGGGTGACCGCGCCGACGACGGCTTTCACGCCGGGCGGCAGCGGCGGCGGCTCGTCGGCCGCGGGCTCGTCGTCGTCGTCGTCGATCGCGTGCCCCTTCGGCCCGTTCGCAAGGGCGCCCGACGCGACCGGCGCGGCCCGTTCGTCGACGCGCGGCGCGCCGGCTTCCGCCTTCCGGATCTCGTCGTCCACTTCGCGCTGCATGATCTGAATCAGCGGGTCGGCGCCTCCGTCGACACCGGCCGCGTCGGGCCTTCCCTGCACCGAGTCGAGCTCGCCGCGGACCGGATCGAACGCCGGCGCGGGGGGCTTGGCGTCGGCCCGACGGAGCCCGGCGAGGCTGCCGGCCGTGATCTGTCGCGGCAGGTCGAGCACCTTCGGCATGAGCTCCGGGTCCACGCCCTTGAGCAGCACGCCCGTCGCCGTGTGGTCGCCGTGGGTCACCATCATCGGGTTGATGACGAACGGCGCGACGCCCACGACGTGCGGGATGTCCTCGACGGTCTTCATGATGTCCCGGTACTCGCGGACGTCGATCGAGTACTTGAGGACCAGCACGTGCGCGTTGACGCCGAGCACCTTCTCGCGAAACTGCTCCTGAAAGCCCCCGGTCACGCTCATCACGATCGTCAGCGCGGCGACGCCCAGCACCACCCCGCCGATGGCGAGCGAGGTGCTGACCGAGATCATGTTGTTCTTCTTCGACGCGAGATAGCGGAGCGCGACGGTGATCGGGTAGCCCATGAAGATCGCTCGGCCCGAGCTCCTATCACGGAAGGGAGGCGCGCCGAGCCGGGGTGGGGACCGGTTCAGCGTACAGCGGCGAGAAAAGGTTCCCGGCGGGTCCGCCCCTATTCGGAAGAAGCGGACGACGGCTCCCTTGTGGGCTCGAGGGTGGGGCGGAGGGAAAGGCGCGCTGGACGGCTTGCTTGTTGCCTGCGCTTCTGATGTTGTTCTTTCATTGACGGTTTGCGTCCATTTCGTTCGGCCCTGAGGTGTCATGCCGGAAGCCCCGAAACCGCCGCCGCCCCCGCCCAGACGGCCCGTGACGTCGCCCGCGCAGGGTGGATTCGCGAACACGGTCGAGGTCGACGGCGAGACCCCCGCCCAGGGCTCCGCGATCAGACCCGCCGCTCCGCCTCAGTCGGGCACGGTCAAGTCGGACCCCCACGTCGGGACCACGCTCGACGGCCGTTACGTCATCGAACGCATCCTCGGTGAAGGCGGGATGGGCGTCGTTTACGCCGCGCGTCACCAGGTCATCGACAAGAAGGTCGCCGTCAAAGTCCTTCGCGGCGAGATGGCGACCGACCAGGAAGCCAACGACCGCTTCCTCCAAGAGGCGCGGGCGGCGAGCGCCATCGGCAACCCGCACATCGTCGACATCAGCGATTTCGGCCGCCTGCCCGACGGGTCCACCTACTTCGTCATGGAGCTCCTGTCCGGCAAGAGCCTCGGCGCCGTCCTCGCGGAGGCGGGCGGCCCGCTCCCGCTCGGGCGCATCTGCCACATCGGCAAGCAGATCGCGCAGGGCCTCGCCGCCGCCCACGCGGCCAACATCATCCACCGCGACCTCAAGCCCGACAACGTGATGCTCGTCAAGCACGGCACCGAGAAGGACTTCGTCAAGATCCTCGACTTCGGGATCGCGAAGGTCGGCACCGGGACCAAGCGCATGACGCGCGCCGGGAGCGTCTTCGGAACGCCCCACTACATGAGCCCCGAGCAGGCCGCGGGGACGACGGTCGATCACCGGACCGACGTCTACGCGCTCGGCGTCATGCTCTACGAGATGGCGAGCGGCAAGGTCCCGTTCGACGCCGACAACTTCATGGGGATCCTGACGCAGCACATGTACAAGGCGCCGGTCCCCATTCGCGCGCTCGTTCCCCAGATCGACGTGCCGCCCGGTCTCGAGGCCATCGTCCTGAAGACGCTGAGCAAGAAGCCGGAGGGCCGCTACGCGAACATGGACCAGCTGGTCGCCGATCTCGAGAAGCTCGAGCAGGGCCTCGTCCCCGACGCCGTGCAGGAGATGATGGCGCGGTCGGGTGCGTTCCACGTCCCCGCCGACTACTTCCGGTCGAGCCTCATGCCGGCGCCCGTGCCGGCCGAGCCCACGCTCCCGAAGCAGCGGTGGCCGGTCTACACGGGCATCGGCGCCGCCGTGACGGTGGCGGTCGTCGCCGGGTTCCTCGTCGCGAAGAGCGCGGCCCACCCGGCTCACGCGGAGCCCTCGGCGACGCCGCAGCCCATCCCCGTCACCCAGGTGCCTCCGCCGGCTCCGGCGCCCATCCCGCCGCCCGCGCCCACGGCCACGCCTCCGGTGGAGCACGAGGTCATCGTGAGCGTCGTCCCGAGCGACGCGACGATCGCGCGCGACGGCCGCGAGCTCGGCGTCGCGCCCGTGGCTCTGCACCTCGCCGAGGGAGAGACCGCGACGATCGTCGTCACCCGCCGCGGCTACAAGACGAAGACCGTGACCATCCAGGGGACCGAGCCCAAGCAAACGCTGACCCTGGAACCCACGTGGGGCGCCGCGCCGAGGCCGGCCAAACCGGCGAACGCCGCCCCCGCGGCCCCCGCGGCCAACGGCCTGGACGACGTCGGCGATCCCTTCGCCAAGGGCCGCTGAGCCTCGTCTTACGGGGATTTCGGCACGAACTGCGATCCGTCCCAGGAGTAGCGAACGCTCGAGACGCCGCCCCACGGCAGGAGCAGCGGCTCGACCTGACCCTCCCCCGGGTGCTCCTGCGCCCACGGGTACGATCGCGCGTTCCAGCCCGTCGCGCGGCCGGGCGCCGAGAGAATGTCGAACGCCTTGCCATCGCTCGACGGGATGAACTGCACCATGCCCTGCACGCGCTTGCCCTTCTGCTCGCGCCCCGTCTCGGCGGCGAAGACGCGCGTGATGCCGTCGTCTTTCACTTGGTAGACGAACATCATGTCGATATCGACCTTCGCCTTGTCGACCGCCACCCGCCTCACGCCGCGCACGACGAGGTCCGCGGCGCCGTCGCCCGTCAGGTCGCGCGCGGAGAGGTCGTGGATGTCGGCCGCGTCGGCGAACTGCTGGAGCGTGAGGAAGGTGTATCCCGTGCCGTCCTTGAAGCCGGGACCCATCACCACGATGTCTCGGCCGACGAGGAGCACGCGCTCGGGGCGCGCGTCGCCCGCGACGTGGACCTGCAGGTCGACCTTCGGCGGGGTGGCGCCGGCGCCGCGGTCTTTGCGGTACTGCTCGAGCAGCTGCGCCGAGAGGTCCCCGCCCCGGGTGACGGTGGGCGTCGGCGGCTCGGCGGGGCGTACGATCGCCGCGCGCGGCGCCTCCTCGGCGGCGTCGGACTTCTCGGACGCGCCCACGGGAGCCGCGGACGCCGTCGCCGTGCGCTCGCGCTGGATGACCTCCTTGGCCTTGGTGAAGCGCGCTCCGTCGAACGTGAAGACCTGCGAACGGACGCTCCCCCACGGGAGAAGGATCGGCTCGACGTCGGTCGCCGTGGGCTCGGCGTAAGACCCCGCGTCCCACGACGTCGACGCCTCCGCCGCGACCTCGATGCGCCCGTGGCCGAGGTGCACGGCGTCCTCGACGTGCCGGTCGGACTGCCGGACGCCGATCTCGTGCGCGAACGTCACCTGCGGCTCCTGGTTGGCGTTCAGGCTGCTCAGCACCTCGAGGTACTCGCGCGTGCCGTCGCCCACGCTCTGCTTGCGGCGCACGATGACGTCGCCCTTGCCCCGGCCGGTCACGTCGCGGACCTCGAGCTTCACGAGCTCACCGACGAGGTCGCGGTAGAAGAACCCGGTCCCGCCGAGGTACGCGGTGCCGCAGATCGTCAGGTAGTGCTCGAACACGGCGATGCGCTCGCGCACGCCGTCGCCCGTCAGGTCGGCGACGATCTCCGCGGCGGGCTGCATCTTGGTCAGCCCCTTGGGCGCGAGCAGCTGCTCGATCATCGAGAGCTCAGGCTCGCTCGGCAGCCAGGCCATCGCGGTCGGGTGCCGCGCGTCGCCCGGCCCGGTGGCGATGACCGCGTCCCCGTCCACGTACGCGGCTTGTCCGTGCACGCCGACCCGCGTCGAGCGAAGCTCCGGCACCGCCGACAGCGGGACCACCGCCTCGAACGTGTACCCGGCGTCGCTCGGAGCCTCCACGATCTTCGCGCCCGGCACGGCGCCGCGCGTGCCGAAGCGCACGCTGCCCTCGCTCTCGCCCGGCTTGCCCGCGAAGAGCTCGAGCTCGTACGTCGCGTACGCGCCGCCGCCGCCCGGCCGCGGCACCGCCAGGACCAGCGCCACGTGGTCTTTGCCGACGGCGAAGGCTTTGTCGCCCACGTCGGCGCCGACGTAGAGCTTCGACTCGTCGTACTGGAGCGCGACCTTGAGCGTGGCCGAGGTCGACCCGTGCAAGACCGTCGTCGCGGCGGCCATCGCCGGCCACTCGTTCAAGACACCGTCGAGCTTCACGGGGCTCTTTCGATCGACTGCCTCGAGCCGCAGCCCGTCGGACGTCACCTCCGGCGCCTCCTCGGGATGGTCCAGCGACGTGATCCCGTGCGTGGCCGCGTACTCGGAGAAGCCGCGGTCCGCCTCGTCGTCGTGCGCCGATTTGGCCCCCGGCGCGCTTCCGTCAGCCGCTCCGCCGCACCCTGCCAGGACCAGCGCGAGGGCGGCCATGGACCGCGCGCTCGCGCGCCTAGAGGGCGTCCGGTTGGTCTGCCGGGGTCGTCGATCCGCTGGAGTCATAGAAGTAACGAAGAGACAGAACGCCGAACGTCGAGCCATGGTCTGCAATGAGGTCGCGCCGCACACCGAGCTCCACGGCCCAGCGCGGGTCGATGTAGCCGAACCCCAGGGAAGCGGAGTTCACGCGGGTCCCCCCGTCGTAGCGCCAACCGGCCCGAATCGCATAGCGGTCCATCACGAAGATCTCGCCGCCCGCCATCACGCGCCCGCGCACCGAGCCGAAGGTCGTGAAGTCGAGGAGGCCGTCGGCTTCCAGCGCGAACGTATCGTTCCCGTAACCGATGCCCGCCGAGCCGGTGGTGGGCGCGAGGGCCGTCCCCGGGTTGGTCAGGTTGTGACCGGCCAGGCCGACGCGCAGGCCATCGATGATGCTCGCCGTCGCGCCGGCGTCGAACGTGAACGTGTTGAGCACGGGGTCGTTGGGCGTGCCGTCCGAGGCAGGGCTCGACCCGAAGGGCCCCGCGCCGACCGCCTGCTCGACCCGGATCCATCGGGCCGTCGCCCCGACCGCCAGACGGTCCCCGAGCGGTATCGCCAGAGCACCCCGAAGATCCGTCCATGTGCGATGAATCCCCTGCGGATCGATCTCCGACCACATGCCGAGCAGGCCGCCGGCGAGTCGGCTGCTGTTCAGGACGGAGTCGACGACGGAGATGCCGTACGACTGCCGCTTGGCCTCGGGGGAAAACGCGCCCGTTGCCTCGATGTGGTAGACGCGCGCCATCGGCATGTTCGCGGGATTGATGGCCAACGCCGGCGTCGAGACGCCGAGGGCGGTGAGCGCGCCGGCCATGGCGACGCTCCGCGCGTTCGGGACCTCGCCGAGGTCGTACGCAATCTCCGGGGAGGTCGACATCGGCTGCGCGCGGGCGGTGCCCCCGAAGACGGCGAGGCATATGGAGAACGCGACGCCGAGCGCCGAAATACGCGCCGCGGACGTCCGTCGGAGGCTGGGTCGCAAACGACGCACGGGCGCGACCGTAGAGCAACGGAGCGCCCGAGGGAACGTCGGTGATTCACGGCTCGTCGGAGATGACGTTCCAGGGGCGCCGTACGCGAACGCTTCCGTGTTTGCCGTCGCGACTTGTGGCAGCCACATCGCTTTCGCGGGAAAGACGCGGAATCGTCGACTCTTGACACGCGCTTGCAGCCAAAAATACGCCGGGGCGAAATGGCCCGAGCTCGCGCGTCGTCGGATTCAACAGAGCTGTCGGCCACTTCGGCAGTCTCGTGCATCGGGCATGTGGCGCGCGCCGCACTTCGCGGGTGCATTACAAGGAAAAAAGCCGCCTGCTTTCGGCTACTTAAACACGTTCGACACGAAGGCCATGGACGTGCGCCAAGACCCGGTGATACCTGATGCGGCGTTCGCATTGAGGTAAGATGGATCAGTCGTCAGGTGTGTATGTGGACATGGTGGTGAGCGAGCCCAACCGACAAGGTGGTTACTGCTGTGTCACGGAGGTAAGGGCCAACGCGTGAGACGGTGGCGGTTCAGGCTCGCGCGCTTCGGGCCCCCCGCATCTGACAGATCCCTTCAGCGGCCGTTGGCGGACGGTCGTGGAGATCTCGTTTTGTCCTAGCGATCGACCAAGCGCGTTTTTTCGAGCGCGGTGCGACACCACGAGGCGGGACCTTCCGCTCTCGTTTCCACAGGGTGTGGATAACTTGTGGTCCTACAAGACAGGACCTGTCGCCTCTTCGTTGTGTTTGGAACGGGGGGTGGGTGAAACACGTCATGATTGAGTCGACTGGTACTCGAGGAAAGCGATGCAAGCGCTGATGCCTGGCCACGAGCAGAGCTGCGCGCCGGACGTGGAGGCCATCGTGCAGTCGCGAACGCTCGCGCTGGAGAGCGATGCGTCGCGCGCCTGGGACGACGCGATCGCGTTCACCCGCGAGAAGTCGCCGGCGAGCTTCGATCAATGGTTCGCGGGCGTGCAGTTCGACGGGTTGACCGACGGAGTGCTCAGCCTTCGCGCCCGCGACGAGTTCGTCCGCCAATGGGTCGACCAATATTTCTTGCCGACGCTGACCGAGCGCCTCGGCGCGCGGACGGGCCTCAGCATCCAGGTGCGCTGGTGCATCGACGGCACGCTCGAGCGCCCCATGGCCGCCCCCGGCCCCATGTTTCCGCCCGTGCGCCCGCGCACGCTCTCGGTTCGTCCGCACCAGGACCCGTCCGACGGGCTGGGGCCCGCGCCCACGACCGGCGTCCATCCGGTCGTCCCCGAGGCGCCGCGGGTCACGGCCGTCGCGCCTCCCGTCGAGGGGCTCCACTCGAAGTACACGTTCGCGAACTTCGTCGTCGGCCCGAGCAATCAGCTCGCGCACGCCGCGTCGATGGCGGCCGCCGGCGTCGGCGGGCGGCGGCACAACCCGCTCTTCATCTGCGGCGGCACCGGTCTCGGCAAGACGCACCTGGTCCACGCCATCGCGCACCGCATTCGCGAAGAGCGCCCCTCGGCGCGCATCGTGTACATCAGCGCCGAGCGCTTCGTGAACGAGTTCGTCCAGGCGCTGACCGACCAGCGCATGCACGACTTTCGCGCGCGCTACCGCGACAAGTGCGACCTCCTGCTCGTCGACGACATCCACTTCCTCGCCGGGAAGACGCAGACGCAGGAAGAGTTCTTCCACGCGTTCAACTCGCTCCATCAGGCCGGGCGGCAGATCGTCGTCACGAGCGACAAGTACCCCCAGCAGCTCGACAAGATGGAGGAGCGGCTCGTGTCGCGCTTCCAGTGGGGGCTCGTCGCGGACATCCATGCGCCCGAGCTCGAGACGCGCGTCGCGATCGTCATGAAGAAAGCCCAGCTCGAGCACATCGAGCTCGGCGAAGACGTCTGCCTGTTCATCGCCCAGACGGTGCGCAGCAACGTCCGGGAGCTCGAAGGGACGCTCATCCGCCTCGCCGCGAAGGCGTCGCTCCTGGGCCACGCGATCGACCTCGGGTTCGCCCGCGCCGAAATCGCCGCGACGACGACGGCGCGCCCGAACGAGGCGAGCGTGGAAGACATCCAGCGCGTCGTCTGCCACCACTTCAAGCTCCGCTCGACCGATCTGCTCTCCAAGGACCGCCACAAGAGCATCGCGTTCGCGCGGCACGTGGCCATGTACCTCTGCAAGCAGCGCCTGAAGTGCAGCTTCCCCGAGCTCGGGAGGGCCTTCGGCAACCGCGACCACACGACGATCATCAGCGCCGTCCGGAAGGTCCAGCACCTGCGGACGAGCGACCCCGAGGTGCGCGCGCACCTCGAGGCCATCGAGCGGAAGCTGGGATCCTCGGACTGAGTCGACGAACGAGGTGCGGTGAACGATCCGGCAAGGCTCGATGGGCGCTCGGGGTCGTCAGGGTGAAGGATCCGGCAAGGCTCGATGGGCGCTCGGGGTCGTCAGGGGTGAACGATCCGGCAAGGCTCGATGAGCGCTCGGGGTCGTCGGGGTGAAGGGTCCTGCAAGGCTCGATGAGCGCTCGGGGTCGTCGGGGTGAGCGATCCAGCAAGGCTCGATGAGCGCTCGGGGTCGTCGGGGTGAAGGGTCCTGCAAGGCTCGATGGGCGCTCGGGGTCGTCAGGGTGAAGGATCCAGCAAGGCTCGATGGGCGCTCGGGGTCGTCAGCGTGAAGGATCCGGCAAGGCTCGATGGGCGCTCAGGGTCCTGACCCGCAGCGGTCACGGTCCTTGCGATGACCGGGCTGCGAAGCTTCCTTGAAGGCTCATCGCGGCTTCCAAGACCGGTCACCCGGACGTCGCTTTCGCAGGGGGCCACGAGGCTCTACAGTCCCCGTCGCCATGAAGCACAAGGTCTTCGCCGACTGGAACCTGTCGCTCGAGCCGTCCCCATCGGGGGACCCCTGCGACGACGTCTTCTCGTTCGACTCGCGCGTCCTCGGCCGCGAGGTGAAGGTCGAGCCGACCCTCGCCCACCAGCCCGACGGGATCGGCGCGGTCGCCGTCGCCGCCGGCATCAAGCACGAGGGCGTCCTCGACTTCACGGTCGTGAAGCTCGAGCGCCCGGGCGCCGCGGCGGCCGTCTTCACGAAGAACCTCTGCGCCGCCCACGCCGTCACCTACGACAAGGAAATCCTCGCCGACGGCCGCGCCCAGCTCCTGGCGGTCGTGAGCAAGAACGCGGGCGTCTTCACCCCCACGGGCGACCAGGACATCCGCACCCTCGCCGCCTGGCTCGCCTCCGAGTTCAAGGTCGACCGCCACGACGTGGTCCTCTCGTGCACGGGCGTCATCGGCGTGCCGCTGCCGATGAAGAAGCTCGAGCGCGCCGTCGCCGGGCTGTCGGGCAAGCTCCGCCCCCGATCGCTCGACGACGTGTCGAAGGCCATCCTCACGACCGACCGCGGGCCGAAGGTCTGCTCGGTGCGGATCGGCGAGGTGGTCCTCTGCGGAATGGCCAAGGGCGCCGGGATGATCGAGCCGAACATGGCCACGATGCTCGTCTACTTCTTCACGAACGCCGACGTCGAGCCGCGCCGCCTCCAGGCCATGCTCGACGGCGCCGTGGGCCGGACGTTCAATTCCATCACCGTCGACTCCGACACCAGCACGAGCGACAGCGTCGTCCTCTTTTCGACGTGCGCCACGCCGGTCGGCCGCGACGCCGAGGCCGACCTCGCCGACGCGCTCCGGTGCATGTCGCTCAAGCTCGCGCGCGACGTCGTCACGCAGTCGGAGGGCGCGACGAAGCTCGTCGAGTGCACGGTCTCGGTCGACACGACCCCGCGGGACGCGTCGCTCATCGGCAAGAAGATCGTCAACTCGCCGCTCCTCAAGTCCGCGGTCCACGGGGGCGACCCGAACTGGGGGCGCATCGTCATGGCGATCGGAAAGCCCGACGAGCGCATGGAGCTCCGGCGCTTGTCGCCCGGGGACGTGACCATCGAGATGATGGGCGAGGTCGTCTTCGCGCGCGGCGCCGCCATCCCGATGGATCCCGACGCTCTTTCCCGCAAGATCCGCGAGAGCGCCCGCGTGGCCATCGCCGTGCGCATCGGCGAGGGGAAGCACTCCGCCAAGGTATGGGGCTGCGATCTCAGCGCGAAGTACGTGGAGATCAACGCGGAGTACATGACCTGAGGGACGGGGCGAGGACGCCCGCCGCGACCTTCAGATGCCGACGGTCCACTTCGTGGGGCCGCCGCCGGGCACGTCTTGGAGCTCCACCCCCGTCGCGGCGAGCTCCTTGCGAATGCCGTCGGCCCTCGCGAAGTCCTTCGCGGCGCGCGCCTCGTCGCGCTCTCGCACCTTCGCCGCCACCGCACCCGCCTCGAGGCCGCGCACGAGCAGGCGCCGCGCCCGCGTCCGCGCGCGGAACTCCTCGGCCGTCGCTTGCATCAGGCCCATCGGCCGGCAGCACGCGTCGAGCGCCTCGATCATCGCCGCGGCCAGGCCGGGGACGCCCGGGTCGTTCTTGCGCTTGCCGGAGAGCTGCGCGAGCTCGTTGGCCGCGCGGGCGAGCTCGGCCACCACGCTGAGCGCGACCGACGTGTTCAAGTCGTTGTCGAGGGCGCCGATCGCCTTGCCGGCGGCATCCCGCACGACCGCCGCACTCGGGTGGCCGTCGGGGATCTTCGGCGGCTGGCCCTGGGAGAGCCCCACGAGGGCCTCGCGCGTGGCGTAGAGGTACTCGACCCGGCGCTCCGCCTCGTCGAGACCCGGGAAGACGACGCGGCCGTCGGGCAGCTTGTCGCTCTCGAAGTGCACCGGCCCGCGGTAATGGACGCCGAGCAGCAGGTAGCGGAGCGCCTCGCCGTCGTTTCGCTCGAGGATCTGCCCGATCGTGACGAAGTTGCCGAGCGATTTGCTCATCTTCTCGGCGTCGACGTTGACGAACCCGTTGTGCATCCACAGGCGCGCGAAGGGCTCGCCCCACGCGGCCTCGCTCTGCGCGATCTCGTTTTCGTGGTGCGGGAAGATGAGGTCCATCCCGCCGCCGTGGATGTCGAAATGCGGCGACAGGAGCTTCGCGCCCATCGCGGAGCACTCGATGTGCCATCCCGGGCGACCCTTGCCCCACGGGCTTTCCCAGCCGAAGCCCTCCGCGTCCGCGCCCTTCCACAAGGCGAAGTCGAGCGGGTCGCGCTTGCTCTCGCCCGGCTCGATGCGCGCGCCGGAGAGGAGGTCGTCGACGTTGCGGCGCGAGAGCTTCCCGTAGCCGGCGAAGGAGCGAACCGCGAAGTACACGTCGGTCCCCTTCGCGGTGCGCGCGGGGTAGGCGGCGCCCTTCTCCACGAGCGCCGCGATGAGGGCCACGATGTCCGGGATGAACTCGCTCACCCTCGGCTCGAAGTCCGGCCGCATGCACCCGAGCGCCGCGAACTCGTCCTCGGCGATCCGCGACATGCGCTTCGACAGGTCGAGCGGCGGCTCCCCGAGCTCTCCCGCGCGCTTCAAGATCTTGTCGTCGATGTCGGTCACGTTGCGGACGAACGTGACCCGCAAGCCGCGCTCCCGCAGAAACCGGACGAGGACGTCGAACGTGAGGCCCATGCGCGCGTGGCCCGCGTGCGGCCGGTCGTACGGCGTCAGGCCGCAGACGTACAAGCGCACGTGGCCTGGTTCGATCGGATCGATCGGCTCGATCCGCTGCGTCATCGTGTTGTAGAGGCGAAGGATCGTCGTCGACATGGGGGAAGCCGTCCGTCTTTGTAACGCTCCCGGGGCGTTTTGACACGCGCGTGTTATTCCTCAGCCAAGGCATGCACAGCCCACTTTCGTCGGCCGTCGCCCTCGCGCTCGTCGCCGCGTGCGCCCATGGAGAATCGTTCGACGACGGAGTGCTTCACAAGGGCGACCTCTCCGTCCGCGTGGGCCCCTTGCCGGCGAGCTGGCGCCGCATCCACGTCGACGGGGCGGACCTCGCGTTCCGCGACGACGCGCGGGAAGGGTCGGCGCTGTTCGACGTGCGGTGCGCGCAGCGGGACGACGACGCGCCCCTGTCGGTCCTGACGGACCATCTCATCATGGGCACGACCGATCGCGACGTGGAGAGCCAGGAAACGATCCCGTTCGACGGTCGCGAGGCGATGCGCACCGTGGTGCGGGCGAAGCTCGACGGCGTCCCGATGCAGTACGACATCTACGTGATGAAGAAAGACGGCTGCCTCTACGACATCGTCTACGTCGCTCCGCCGGCGCGGTTCGCGGACGGCGCCAAGGACTTCGAGCAATTTTCGCTCGGCGTCCACTCGCTCTCGTCTCCCCGGAGCGTCGGCAGCGAGCGCGCCGGAACCTCTTCGACCGACCCATGAACCCCGGGCCGCCCGAATCGCGCCCGTCGATGCGCATCCCCGCGCCGCCCGAGTCGCGGCCCTCGATGCGCATCTCGTCGCTGCCGCCGCCGCTGGCAGAGCAGGACCCGCCGCGCTGGGTCTACCACCGCATCCTTCGCTTCGTCGATCACATGGGCGAAATCGGCCTGCTGACGGCGCGGACGGGCCTGTCGCTCCTGCGTCGGCCGCTCGAGATCGCGTCGACCGTGTACCAGATCGAATCGCTGGGCGTGCGCTCGCTCGGCATCGTGGCCGTCACGTCGATCTTCATCGGGATGGTCATGACCATCCAGTTCGCCTTCGGCCTGCAGCGGTTCGGCGGCATCGAGTACATCCCCCGCGTCATCGTCCTGTCGTTCTTGCGCGAGCTCGGACCCACGCTGACCGCCATCATCGTCGGGGGGCGCATCGGCAGCGGCATGGCCGCCGAGGTGGGCGCGATGAACGTCACCGAGCAGGTCGACGCGATCCGCGCGCTCGGCGGCGACCCGGCGAAGAAGCTCGTCTTGCCGCGCGTCCTCGCGGCCATGATCGTCATGCCGTTCCTCAGCATCTTCGCCGACGTGCTCGGCACGATGGGCGCGCTCTTCGTCTGCTCGGCGGAGTACGACATTCGACCGCAGCTTTTCATGCGCTCTTCGCTCGAGACGGTCATGCTGAGCGACCTCTTCTCCGGGCTCGCGAAGACGCCCATTTTCGGCTTCATCATCGCCATCGTCGGCTGCCACTTCGGGCTCACGACGCGCGGCGGGACCGAGGGCGTCGGCCAGAGCACGACGCGGACGGTGGTCGTCGTCTCGATCGCGATCCTCGTCGCCGACTACTGCCTGACGCGCATCTTCGTGGCCATCTTGCCGCCGTAGGGATTGCTCGGCATCATGGGCGAAACGCGCATGCAGCCCGGTCCGCAGGTGTTCACGCTCGAGGAGGTCAACGCGCTCCTGCCCCGCTTGCGATCGCTCATGGAGACCCAGATGGGCCGGCGGTCGGACATCGAAAAGCGGCTCGAGCTCCTGACCGATCTCCTCGGCGTCGCGCCCGACGCGATCCACATGAGCGACGAGGACGCGCCCCGCGTGCGGGACTTGAAGCACCAGCTGGTCGAGCGGGTCGACGCGTACCACCTGGGGTGGCGCGAGATCGAGCAGCTCGGCGCCGTCCTGAAGGACCCGCGGTCGGGGCTCCTCGATTTCTACGGGCGGGTCGACGGCAAGCTCGTCTGGCTTTGCTGGAAGTACGGAGAGTCCGCGGTGACGCACTACCACGGCCTCGACGAGGGCTTCGGCGGCCGAAAGCCCATCCTCGACACCATCCGGAACCGCCACCTCAACTAGGGCCAATCATGGACGAGGAAGCCGCCGCTCGGGCCATCGACGCGTTCCTCCTGGCCCTCGGGCGCGACCCGCATCGCGAGCCGGAGCTCATCGGGACAGGCGAGCGCGTGGCGCGTGCGTATGCGCAGGACCTCCTCGAAGGCTACGGCGTGGACGTCGACGCCCTGCTCGCCGGCAACGTGTTCGCCGGCCGCACCGAGCTCGTCGTCGTGCGCGACGTTCCGGTGGTCACCACGTGTCCGCACCACCTCATGCCATCGACCGGCACCGCGACGGTCGCCTTCGCGCCCGAGGAGCACCTGGTCGGCGTGGGAACGTTGGCGCGCCTCGTCGACGCGTTCGCGCGGCGCCTGGCTCTCCAAGAGCAGATCGGCGAGCGCGTCGTGGCGGCGCTCCAGAAGCACCTCTCGCCGCGATGGGCCGCGTGCCGGCTGGCGCTCGCCCACTCGTGCATGATCGCGCGGGGAGAGCGCACCCACGGCGCGCGCGTCGAGACGGTGGCGCTCTCGGGGGGCGACGTCGACGAGGCGGTCCTCTACGCGGCGCTCGGGGTCGGGCGTTGAGCCACCCGCCGGTGCGGGTCGGCTCGGTGCCGCTCCGTGCGCTCGAAGGCGGGGCCATGGTGCGCCTCGAGCACCCGCCATTTCACGTGCTCGTGTCCCTCGTCGACGGGGCGCCGCGCGCGATCGAGGACGCGTGCAACCACGCGGGGGCGAGCCTCAGCGAGGGCGAGCGGCGAGGCGGCCTCGTCGAGTGCCCCATGCACGGCTACCTGTTCGACCTCGGCACCGGCCAGCTCGTGGCGCCGCCGGGGCTCTGCGCCGACCAGCGCACCCTCGAGACGCGGCTCGTGGGAGAGGACGTCGAGGTCTGGGACCCCGGGCTGACGGTCCCCATCCTCGGGCTGTGACGTCTCCCCGGGGGCGGCCGTGGGCTTGCGAGGCGGGAGACAAAATGAAAAGTGCCCGCGCAGAGGGGCCGGGGGGGCAGCCTCACTCCACACGGGCATTGGGAACTAGTGCAGGGTGTGTGCCAAGGGCCGACCTTCAAAAAACAGTTGTATACCGAGGGGGGATAACACCCCTTCTTGCAAGGTTGCAACGAACGGCGATCGCCTATGCACGACGGACCCAGCTTTGGCGGATGACCTGGACCCGTCGAAAGCCCGGTCGAATCCTTGGCATGAAAGCGAGCTCCGCCGGAGCGTACCTCTGGGCCTCGGTGGACCTCGGACGCCGGCTTGCTCGGCAGTGGGGGTGCTCAGCCCCCCTGTTGGGGGTCTGAGGGTGCATGACCCCGACGTGACGAGAATGCTCGGGCCCGGTCAGCGGAGCACGCAACGCATGGCGTGACGGAGGCGAGCCGACAGCACGCTGACGGGGATGGCACGCGCGCTGGTCCGCTCGCGGTCGGGGTCGCGGTCGGCGGCGAGGGAAGGGTCCACGAGCTGCTCCGGCGCCGGCGCCCCGTAGGCGTCTACCGTTCCGAGGACGCGCTCGACGCACGCGCGGTCCCGGGAGATGCGCATCCGGGCGAAGGGCGTCGTGAGGGAGGTCTCCCAGTGGGTGCCCACGTGGACGCGGACGCGCCCGGGATAGGGCAGGTCGAGGAGCCAGCCCGGGTCGTCTCCGGTGCAGGCGGCGACGGTCCGGTCCGAGAGGCTGGAGGGAGCGAGGGGTTCGGGGGTGCCCACCGATCCTGCTTCCGTGTCGACGCCGACGAGCCAGCGGGTGGCGCCGCCGCGGCCTCCGTCGAGCTGCCCGTCGACGACGAGAGCGAGGCTGCGGCCATCCGCGCCGCGGGCAATGTGGACGGCCGGGCGCGTCTCGAAGCCGGCGCGGGGCACGCGAAGGATCTCGCGCGCTTCGCCGGCCTCGAGGGCAAAAAGGACGGTCGCCACGCCTTCGCCGGGGCTCTGCGTCGTGGCGAGGTACCAGCGGCCACCGACGCGCGCGGCGGCCTCGACGTCGGCGAAGGGCTCGCCGTTCGGGCGTCGCACGGCGACGGGGGCACGGTCGGCTTCGGCCGAGATGACCTCGACGGCAGGCGTCCCGAGGTTGTGGCGCACGAGGAAGAGCGCGTGGTCGGGGTCGTCCGAGTCGACGACGCTCCAAGCGATGGGCAAGCCGGGTCCCATGCCGAGCGCGCGCCGGGCGGCGTCGAGGCTGGTCCAGGGAGCCTGAACGATGGAGGACGCGCGGACCTCCTGCCATCCGCCCCACGGCCACTGCCAGCGTGCTTGCCAGCGGCCGTGGAGGTCCCACTCACCGCTCTCCGGCCCCCACGCGTACAAGCGAGCCATCGGCGATCGGAGGCGCGACTCCAGGCCGCCGGGTGTCTCGAGGCTCACCCCCAAATCGCCGACCGGGAGGACCGGCGCCGCCCACGCGCCGAGCGCCGGGAGCTCGGAGACGGCGCCCCAGGTCGACCCCGCATAGAGGCCGGCCGAGGGAAAGCGCCTGCGGGGGGCGTGAGCGGGAGACGCGACCCGCGCGGAGGTCGGGTCGGCGACGAGGGGAGCACGTCCGCCTTGGGCGATGCAGTCGAGGTCGAGGTCGGGTCCGTCGCGCTCCGGCGGCAGCGCGCGGGGAGGCGGGTCGGGGGCGAGCGGCTGCTCCGAGGCGCCCCATCCGACGCGCAGCCACCCTCCGCCGATGCACCCGATCGGACCGCAGACCCGCTCGCGCACGGCGCGTCCGGAGGCGATGACGTCGGGCATCGCGATCTCTTTCGTCCACGTCATGCCGCCGTCCGTCGTCTCGAAGCCCCGTCTCGACGCGGTCCATCCGAAGGCCCACCGGCCCGAAGCAACGGGAGCCCCCGCGTCGCGGATGTACTCGCCAACCCGCGCGCCTCCGGTGGTGGCGATCTCGATCCCGACGAGCGAGCCGGCCGCGTCGATCCATCCGCCGACGACGCCGGGCCTCCGCTCCTCGAATCCGTCGACCCAGACGCCGAGGCCGAGCGCCCGCGCGACGTCGGCGGGCAACGGGGGAAAGGCAATCGAGGTCTCGACCGGGTGGCCGTCCCCTTCGAAGACCCATCGGGCGGTCGCGAGGTCGCCGGCGCTGGGAGGGCGCACCCACCCGACCCGGCCGTCAGAAAGGACGACGATGCGCGCGAAGCTCTCGACGCGTGTCTCGCGCCAGCGGCCGTCGGGCGGAGCCACGCACCAGACGTCGGCGTCGTGCGCGGCACCGGTGGCCGCGAATGTATCTTCCGGGGCATCGGCGGCGCAGGCGCCGCGGACCGCGAGCGCGCCGTTGCCGAAGCCGAGCACCTGCCGGGGGACGTCGAAGCGACGGAGCTCCACGAGGCGCCCGACCGAAGGATCCCACCGGTAGAGGACGGTCCGGCCGCGTGGCTCGCCGCAGACGAAGGCGACGGCGCCGTCGGTGGGTGCGGTGGGGCGTTCGCCGTCGGGCGGCGGCGACGGGCTCGACGGGGTCTTGTGGACGGCGCGGTCGAACCCGAGGGCGACGGGGTGGCAGCGGGCCGGTTTCAGAGGAAACGCGTTCGGGATGCCCTCCACCACGTCGCCGTCGACGAGGCGCACGCGGGCGAGGGCGCCATCGCGCGCGACGAGGGCTGTGCCGTCCGAGAGGGGCCAGCCGTCCTCGACCGCGGCGATGAGCGGGCGGGGGCCGAGCTTGTGCGCGGCGTCGCTCGTGGCGGTGGTCCCGAAGAGGGGAGCGGCGGTACGAGCCTCGGCGGCGGGCGTGACGCCCTCGGGACGCGGGGTGCGCCTCGGCGGGAGCATGAGCCTGGAGGGCAGGCCGTCGGAGCGGACGTCCCACCACTGGAGCTGGCGGGCTTCATCGAGCCCGCCGACGGCGATGGAGTCGTCGAGCGGAACGAGCTCGGTGGGCTCGATCGGCAGCGGCACCGGGCGCCACGTCGATCCGGCGTCGACCGTGATGAGCGCGCCGCGAAGATCGGCGATGGCGACGGCGCGCCACGCGTCGAGGGCTTCGAGGCGTCCGACGCTCGGCGATGCCGGAAGGGGGCCGAGGCCGAGCGGAGCCCCGGTGGCCGCGTCGAGGGCGATCATCGCGCCCTGAGGCGAGCGGAGGTAGACGCGGTCGAGGCCGACGAGGATCTGGGACACGGGAGCCGTCCACGCGAAGAGCGGGCGGGACGCCCCGAGCCAACGCTCCGAGCGCCAGACGTTGGCACCGATCGCGAAGAGAAATCCCCCG
Source organism: Polyangiaceae bacterium (assembly GCA_036500865.1). Lineage (GTDB taxonomy): Bacteria > Myxococcota_A > Polyangia > Polyangiales > Polyangiaceae > Palsa-1150. Next base: position 469,466 of record DASYBG010000024.1, on the reverse strand, counting down.
CCGAGGCGCGCGGGCAGGGACGCCACGCTCCCCGGAGTCGCCGAGAAACGGTCGTCCGACACCGCCATCGACCCATCGGCGCGCGAGACGACGCGGACACCCGCCACGATGGATCGCACCCCGCCGTCCGGCTCGACGCCCCAGCCATGGGCTTCGTCGAGCCGCTCGGGGAAGAGCCGAGCGCCGCGCACGGTCGGGTCGTCGGCCGTCGCCGCGCCGCTCGATGCGAGTCCGCGGGGGAGACCCTCGGGCGCCTTCGCGGGGAGCGGGGCACACGCCGCCGCGAGGCCTGCGCCCCAGACAGCCGCGGCCCACGCGCGATGGCGCGTCATCGGGAGGTCAGCGGTGCTTGCCCAGGCGCTTCGCGAGCCGGAAGCCCATCTCGAGCGCCTGCCGGTAGTTGAGGCGCGGGTCGCAGGCGGTCGCGTAGTTCCGGTCCAGGTCGTCGACCGTGATGCCCGCCGCTCCGCCGATGCACTCGGTCACGTCTTCGCCCGTGAGCTCGAAGTGGACGCCGCCGAGGTAGGTGCCGCAGGCGTCGTGAACGTCGAACGTGGTCTCGACCTCGCGCAAGATGTCGTCGAAGTCGCGGGTCTTGAGGCCGGACGGCGCCGACTGCGTGTTGCCGTGCATCGGGTCGCACACCCACAACACGGTGCGGCCCGCGCGTTTCACCACTTCGACGAGGCCCGGAAGCGCGTCGGCGACGCGCTGGGCGCCCATTCGCGTGACGAGGGCAATCTTGCCGGGCTCGTTCTTCGGGTTGATCGCGTCGATGAGCCGGAGGATCTGGTCGGCCGTCGTCGTCGGGCCCAGCTTGATACCCACCGGGTTCTCGATGCCGCGGAAGAACTCGACGTGGGCGCCTTCGAGCGCGCGCGTGCGCTCGCCGATCCACGGGAAATGCGTGGTCAGATCGTACCAGCCCTCGCGCCGCGGGACGTGCCGGGTCTGCGCGGATTCGTAGTGGAGGTTGAGCCCCTCGTGGCTCGTGTAGAACTCGACCCGCGTCAGCTCCTCGACGGTGCTCTCGCCGAGGAACTCCATGAACCGAAGGGCCTCGGCGAGCTGCTGGGTGGTCCGCTCGTATTCACCGCGGAGCGAGTCTTTCGTTTGGGCGCTTCGGAAGAAGGAGAGCTCCCAGTACTCGGGGTGATGCACGTCGGCGAAGCCCGCGGCGGACAGCGAGCGGATGAAGTTGAGCGTCATCGCGGCGTACGAGTACGCCAGGACCATGTTGTCGGGGTCGGGGCGGCGGCCGCTCTCGGTGAAATCCGCGCGGTTGACCATGTCGCCGAAGTAGCTCGGGTGCGAAATGCCCTCGCGCGACTCGGTCGCCTTCGTACGCGGCTTGGCGTATTGCCCCGCGAAGCGCCCAACGCGGACGACGGGTCGCTTGCCCTCGTGGATCATCACGAGGGACATCTGGAGCAGAATCTTCAGCTTGTTCGCGATGACCGGCGAGCGGCAATCGGCGAGGGTCTCCGCGCAGTCGCCTCCTTGCACGAGGAAGCGCTTGCCCGTCTGGGCTTCGGCGAGGAGCTTCTTCAGGCGCTCGATCTCCCACGACGTGACGAGCGGAGGGAGCGAACGCAGCCGGGCGCACGCGCCCTCGAGGGCGGCCGCGTCTTCGTAGGCGACGGCTTGCGCATCGACCTTGGATTTCCACGAATCGGGCGTCCAAGAAGGCGAACTCACGGCGACGCTTACTAGCACGGGCCGAGCTTTGCGCAGGCTCCCGTGGGCGAGGGGCCCGCGGCACGAAATACCCTCCCCCCGGGTCAGTCGCGGCCCGTCTGTTGGTGGAATCGTCGCGGTCCGTAACCGAGGAAACGCTGCGGAAAACGGGGGCGAGGCAGAAGAGCAGGCGGAAGAACCCGCCGAGGAGCCGGAAGGCCGGAGAGCCGGAAAAGGGCAGATAGGCAGACACGGGAAGAGCGATGCAGTATGTTGCGAAGCCTGAACGCATGGCCTTATGTAGTCGTTCAGCCACAGACCTCTCCTTGACCCCCCGCGAAGGGACGGGTATTCGATCGGGTTGTGGCAGGAATACCTCAGCCGACACGCGCCGCGCGATCCTCCAACCGGCCGGTGAGCGGCAGGGGACGCGACGCTTCGAGGGATGCTGAATGGGCAGTCGATTGACGTGGCCACAAATATGTCGGAGCGATGAGTTCCGCGGGCGATGGGTAGCTCTCGATGAGTGCAGGTACGACCCGCGGACAGCGCAGCCGACCGAAGGCACCGTGGTCGACGCCGACGAGGATCTCGTGGCCCTCTGCAGCAGGATGCAGGCGAGCGACAGCAAACATTGCGCGATCCTGTTCTGCGATGCGACGTCCTTCCGGGACGATGGCGCGCCGATGAGCAGCCGGATGACGCCGACGCCGCCCCGCGCCTATCACTGAAGCCCGGGCCCGTCCGCTATTTCACGACGGGGCGCAGGATGGTGCGCCCGTCTTTGACGACGACCTCGAAGTCGACGTTACGACCGAGCTTCTGGCGGAGCTTGGCGCTCGACTCGCGGAGATTTCGGGCCACCGAATCGTAGGTGATGGTCGCGGTCGATTCGTTCTGGCGGCGCCGAGTCTCGACGTATTGGGAGTAGAGCTGGCGGACGCGATCGTCCGGGAGCTCCGGTTCGCGGCGGGGCGTGGGGACCGGCTTCGATGACGGCGGCGCGGGTCTCGACTTGGGTGGCGGCGGCGCCGATCTCGACGGCGGCGGCTTCGGGACTGGCTGCCGCGGAGGGGGTGCTTTCGCCGGCGCGGCGTCGGGGACTTGCTGCCGGGACGGGGGCGCCTTCGCGGAAGCCGGGGCGACTTCGGGGGCTTGCTGTCGCGAAGGGGGTCCCTTTGCGGAGACGGGCGCAAGTTCGGGTCGGCTCGGCGGCGGGGCGGGGGCTCCCGGGGCCGTGGCGGGCGCCTTTGCGTCGGCGGGGGCGCGCGGTGTCTTCGGGCCGGGACGCGACGACGGGGGACCCGAGCGCGGCGTGCGCGGCGCGGGCCGTGACGGCGGCGGTCGCGGCGTGCGCGCCGAGGGGATCGATGCCTTCGCGATCGCGGGGGCACGGGGATCGCCGAGAGGGAGCGCCGAGGTGGCTGGTTCGTCGTCCCAGGCGACATCGAGCTCGTCCAGGGTGTCGGCGGGCGCAAACTCCTTGTCGAGCTCGGCGAGCTCGTCGGCGAACGTTCGCTCGGACGGCGCCGGCATCGAGGGGGGCGCGTCGCTCTGCTTGCTGCGGATCCCGAAGCGCTTCTGCGCGCGGACGACGTGCCGCTTGTACGTGCCGTTCTCGATGTCGCGGCACACGCGCATCCAGTGCGTCTGGTACGTGTTGTACCGCTGAAGGAGCATCTGGAACCGGAAGCGAAGGGCCGTGTTCCGGATCTGTTCCTTGCGGAGCACGTGGACGCGCCGGTCGCAGTCCTTGCGAGGCACCGTGGGCTCGAGCCGCTCGATGCCCATGAAATACTGTTCGTACAGCGAACGCAGCCGGTCGACTGCGATCTCAAGCTCCCCGATCAGCCTCTCGAGCTCGTTCGGCTCCACGCTGCCCTACCCTCAAGGTAGCGGCGCGATCCGCACGTTGTCGAAGCAGACTTTGACTTCCCAGTCGTTGAACGCGAAATGGTCGTGCCCCACCCCGACGAGCGGCGCCGGATCCGGGTAGGAGAGCATTTCGTTGTTGTCGACCCACCACCGTACGGTCTTGCCGTCGCTTCGCTCCACCTTGAAGTGGTAGATTTGGCCCGCGAACACCGGCTTTTCGCGGGGGTCGTCGGACGTCGGGTCGACCGTGATCTGCTTTCGATCGTTCGCGTGCTCGTCGATGCGGGCCAACACGTGGAACTTGTTGTGCCAGCCGCCGAAGATGGTCAGGTAGCTGGTCGCGTTCGTGTAGGACAGGCTGGTCGCGAACGATCGGCCGTCGCCCCAGTACTCGGCCTTGAGGTCGCCGTCGTTCGAGTCGCTCACCGCGTCGAACTCGATGCGCGCGTCGACTGGGATCGCGCGCCTCAGCCACACGCCGTGATTGTGCGCACGCTCGCCGCAGAGACGACCGCCCTCGATCCGCCAGGCGCCGGGCGCGCTCGTCGTCCAGTCCGGACCGAGGTCGGCGCTGGGCAGAGGCGCCATCGGGACGAGGGCGGGAGCGGGTGCGGCCTTGGCCGGACGGTCGAAGTTGTCTTCGAAGGGGGTCTTGAGGACCTCTACAGGGGGCGCCTCGGAGGTCGGTCGGGAGGTGTTTTGCGGGTGCGCCTGGGCGGCCGCGGACGGGCCGGCGTCTTGAGGGCCCGCGCTGCCCGACGGCACGCACGCGGCGGCTGCAGCCCCCAGGCCCCACATCCCCCAACGCAAGCTCGAGCGAAGTCGCATGGCGACCGCCGATCTACCATACGCCGAGCGGAAGGCGCCGCCTCACGACCTTGTTTCGTCTCGGTGGCCCGGCCGCCCGCGACGGTCATCGGGGGCGTGGCCTTTGCCCGGGTTTCTTGTAAACGAAAAGGCTCCAATCGCCATGCACCCGATCCTCTTTCGCATCCCGCTGCCGCATCAGCCGCTCAAACTCTGGTGGGCGCTCGCCGTGGTCGCCGCGATCGCCGTCGTGTACGTCGTCATGCTCGGCGTGAGGCGCGACCGAAGCGGCACCATCGGCTCGGCCGCCGTGGCCGCGCTCGCGGTGGTCGCGGGGTGGCACTGGCGGACGGTCTCGTACGCGGCCGAAAGCCTTCCCATCTACGCCTACGGCGTGATGCTCGGGCTCTCGCTGGTCGTCGGCTGGTACCTGACGCTCCCCCTCGCAGAGAAGGACGGGCTCCCGAAGGAGACGATGGCCAACTGCTACGTCGTCACCGCGCTCGCGGCGCTGGCGGGGTCGCGCATTCTCTACACCGTCACGAACCCCGACGAGTTCAAGTCGGTCTGGGACCTCTTCGCGCTGCGCAACGGTGGTCTCGTCGCCTACGGAGGTTTCATCGGGGGCCTCGTCGGCAGCTGGGCGTACCTCACGCCGAAGAAGATTCGCCTCCTCGCCTGGGCCGACGATGCCGTGCCGAGCCTGGCGTCGGGCCTCCTCATCACGCGGATCGGCTGCTACCTCTTCGGCTGCGACTTCGGCAAGCGGCTGTCCGACGGCGCGCCCCATTGGCTCAAGGCGCTCGGCACCTTCCCGCACTGGGCGCCGGGGACGCTCGTCAGCGGCGAAGGGAGCCCCGCGTACGTTCGTCACCTCGACATCTACCGGGGCACGCCCATGGAGGCGCAGCTCGTCCAGCAGAACGCGAGCTTCCCGGTTCACCCGACGCAGCTCTACGAGGCCCTCGTCGGCCTTCTGCTGCTCGTTTTGCTCCTCTGGCAGCGCAGGTACACGCGCTTTCGCGGGCAGGTGTTCTTCCTCTTCGTGTTCGCGTACGGGTTTCTGAGGTTCCTGCTCGAGCTGTGGCGCGACGACGTCGAACGGGGAAGCTATGGGCCGACGCTCGACGAGCACGTCTACGTGCCGCTTTGCCTGCTCGTCTTGGCGCTCGCGTTCGTGTTCGGGATTTCGCTCGGGATCGGAAACGCGCGCATTCGCACCGGGGCGCGCATTGCTTCGTTCTTGCCCGCCGTGCTCGCGTACGTGCTCCTCCGCCCCGCGAGCTTCGCGCAGACCGAGCCGTACCAGCTGTCGACGAGTCAGCTCATCGGCCTCCTCAGCGCGGTCGCCGTGGCCTATTTCTATGCGCGGTTTTGGGAGGAAGCTCGGAAGAGCCCCAAGCTCGCGATGGCCGTGGGCGATGCCGCGTCGATCCGAGAGCTGAAGGGCGAGGCGGAACCCGAGGCGGAGCCCGAGGACGACGAAGAGGAGGCAGGCGAGGACCCCGCGAGCGAAGGGGCCGACGCGAAGCCCTCGTGACGCAACGGGTCGTTCGTACGCTGCGCACACGACGCGACACGCGGCTCTTCGGCGTATCGCTATCGCGCGTTTTGTCGCCGGGCGATCTCGCGATATTTTCGGGTGACCTCGGCGCCGGCAAGACCTTCCTCGTTCGGTCCGTCGCGCGCGCGCTCGGGGTCGAGGGCCGGGTTACGAGCCCCACATTTACTCTGGTCCACGAATACCCGACCCCCCATGGTGTCTTCGTCCATGCGGATCTCTATCGCCTGCTCGGCTCTGGGCGCATCGAGGCCGAGATCGAGCGGCTCGGCCTCCGCTTCATGCGCGCCGAAGGCGCCGTGGTCGCGGTCGAGTGGGGCCAAGAAGGAATCTTGCCGCTCGGGGGCAGCCCAGCGCTCGTCGTATCGCTCGCGATCGACGGCGAGCACGAACGTACCGCGATGGTCACCGGGTCGCGCGCCGAAGAACTGGCGCGCGGGTGATATCGTCTGAGGGTCGATGCCGAGCGAACATCCGAGCGAGCCGAAACGCGCCACGAGACCGCTCGGCGACCTGATCGCGATCGGCGTCATCGCCGGCCTCGTCGCCTTCAGCTTGGCGTACGCGTCGCGCCCGCGAGGCGTCGTGCGCGCCCCGACCCGCGCCGGCACGACGCTCGACACGCGCACGACGAGCTTCGAGCTCCACGGCGGCTCGGCGCGGCTCACGGTACGCAGCCAGGACGGCGCCGTCTCGCGCGACCTCGACCTCGCCTTGGTGGTCGACGGCGTCGCCCGCCCGCTCACGCTCGCGCGCGACGATCTTCGGACGGTCGGGGGCGCGCTGCGCGCGACGGTCACCGTGCCGATCGCGGATTCGTCGGTGGATGCCATCCTCGAGCTGAGACCCGACCCGGTCGCCGACGCTCTCGCGATCAGCTTGACCGGCCGCCCGAGCGCGGTCGCCGGGACCCACACCGTCGGGCTCCGCGCCGAGCTGCCGAGCGAAGGCCAGGTGGTCTTCGTGTCGGGCGTCGGGCAAGTGGCCGACCGGGCGACGGTCTCCGGCGGCGCGCTCGTCATCGACGTGCCGCCGCATCCGATCGGCATCGTGTCTTCCGCGGGGCCGCTCAACGTCGAGGCGATGCTCGAAGAGCCGAACGCGCAGGGCGAGCCGACGCGTGTCGCCGCCACGAGCCCCGCCGGCACGTTCACGGGGGACGGGCGCGTCGCCGACCTTCGGATCGCGATGGGCGCGTCGAGCATGGTGTTGTGGCGGGCGCTCTACGAGAGCATCGGCGTGCCGACGGCGCGCGTGCACGGCCGCGTGGCGGGGACCGGGGAGCGGGCGCTCGTCATCGGGCGCGACGCGCAGGGAAGCCCGCAGGTGCGCGCGCTCGCTTCGGAGGGAGGCACGTTCCAGCTCGACGTGCCGACGAGCGTCGTCGAGTGGTACGCGGCGAGCGACCCCGGCCACGCGAGCAGCCTCGCGACGTTCGTCCCGGGGAGCGCGCGCGATCTCGTCCTCGACGTATCGCCGGGCGGCGAGCTCCACGTCACGATCGTCGACCCCGACGCGCACCGCCCGCTGACCGCACGCTTGCTCGTGCACGGCCTCGACGGCACGGTCGACCCGAGCTTCGGGCCGGACTACCGCGCCTCGGGCGCCGGTCCGGTCATCGACGCGCTCCGCGGCGATGTGGCGACGCCGCTGCCCTCGGGCCGGTATCGCGTGGCGGCGACCAAGGGGATCGAGTGGACGGTCGACGCGAAGGTGGTCGACATCGTGCCCGGCCGCGCCACGAACATCACACTCTCTCCGCGCCACGTCGTGCCGACGCCGGGCGTCCTCGGGTGCGACCTGCACGTGCATGCACGTCCGAGCTTCGACGCGCCGGTGACGCCCGAGGACCGTGTCCTCTCGCTCGTCGCCGCCGGCGTCGACTTCGCCGTGCCGACCGAGCACAACGTGGTCGGCGACTACTCGTCCGCCATCGAGACGCTCGATCTGCGGGGCGAGTTCTCGAGCGTCCCTGGCGTCGAGGTGACCACGTACAGCAAAGGCTTCGGTCACTTCGGCGTCTTCCCGTACCCGCCGTCGCTCCCGGTGCCGCCCTTCAAGCACACGACGATGACGGCCATCTTCCACGCCGTTCGCGCCGACCCGAACCGCTACTTTCAGCTGAACCACCCGCGCATGCCCAAGGGGATCGGCTACTTCGCGAACGTCGGCTTCGACCCGAAGGCGCCGCGCATGCTGGTCCATGCCCGCGTCGATTTCGACGGGATCGAGGTCTATAACGGGTACGAGAGCGAGCAGCCCGACCTGGTCGAGCGCGTCCTCCGCGACTACTGGGCCCTCCTCGACTACGGGTGGCGCTTCACGGCGACGGGCAGCAGCGACTCCCACCGCATCCAATACCGGTGGGCGGGATACCCCCGCACGATGGTGACGCTCGACCCCCACGCGGGCGCCGACGACGACGCGAAGGCCGTCGATCCTCTGGCGGTCGTCGCCGCCATCAAGAAAGGTCACGCCACCGTCACGAGCGGTCCGATCATCGAGCTCTCGGTCGGGAACGCCGGGCCCGGCGACGAGCTCGACTCGACCGAAGATCCAATCCACGCGCACGTGCGCGTCCGCGCGGCGCCGTGGGTCGACGTCACCCAGGTGCAAATCGTGGCGAACGGCAAGATCGTCCAGGCCTTCGATGTACCCTCTCGTCCTACCCAGCTCGGGACCGAGTCGGGCTCGCTGGAAGAGGCGCAAGCGCGTACCGTACGCTTCGACCGCGACGTGGACATCGCGATGGGGGACGCGAACGGATGGATCCAGGTGATCGCAAAGGGCGACCGGCGGATGGACGACGTCTTGCCGTTCATGCCGGTGCCGCCGCTCGCGTTCACGAATCCGATATACGTCGTCCGGCATCCCGAGCCGCCCCCTCCGTTTCCCGGAGGGTTCACCCGGTAGAAGGAGCGCGCCGTTCGAAGGGTGCGGCCATCCGACCGTTGCGAGGGCGGCCCCTTTGCGCGATAGCTGGGCGGTGATGAGCTCTCCGTTCGGTCGCTACCGGCTGCTCGAACGGCTGGGTCAGGGTGGGATGGCGGAGGTCTTCAAGGCCAAGAGCTACGGCGTCGAAGGCTTCGAGAAGATCCTCGTCATCAAGCGCATCCTCCCGGAGCTGTCGCTCCGCCAGGACTTCGTCGACATGTTCGTCCACGAAGCGAAGCTCGCGGTGCGCCTCTCCCACGCGAACATCGTGCAGGTCTTCGACCTCGGCAAGGCGCCCAGCGCCGACGGCCAGCCGAACTCCTACTACATCGCGATGGAGTACGTGCACGGGCTCGACCTCGCGACCGTCCTCGCGCGGTGCCGCCGCCAGCAAGTCGCGCTGCCGATCCAGATGAGCGCCTTCGTCGCGTCGGAGGTCGCCAAAGGCCTCGACCACGCGCACCGCCGCCGCGACGAGAGCATGCGTCCGCTCGGCGTCGTCCACCGCGACGTGTCGCCGCAGAACGTGCTGGTGTCGTTCGAAGGCGAAGTCAAAGTCACCGACTTTGGCATCGCCAAGGCGCGCGGCGCCATCGACCGCGGCTCGCCCGACGACACGCGCGACAAGAAGCTCCAGGGCAAGTTCGCGTACATGAGCCCCGAGCAATCGCTCGGCGAGAGCGTCGACGCGCGGAGCGACCTCTTCTCGCTGGGCGCGGTGCTCTACGAGTGCGTATCGGGGGTGAACCCGTTCAGCGCGCCCACGACCTTCGAGACGCTGCGCCGAGTGCAGGCTTGCGAGTACCCCCCGCTCGCCCTCTTGCGGCCCGACACTCCGCCGGACCTCGTCGCCATCGTCGAGAAGGCGATGGCGAGAGAACCAGCGCTCCGGTACCCGGACGCGGGACGCATGTACGAAGCGCTCCTCGCGTTCTTGTACGCGCAGGGGAGCCGCTACGGCGCCCACGACCTGTCCGCGTTCCTGTCTCGGTTCCGCGACGGCGCCGACCTCGCCGGCCTCGCCACCACCCCCGTCCCCGAGCTCGATCGCGATGGGGGCAACCCGCGCACCGAGCGGACGCCGGTCGAAGTCCCCGCGGCCCGCCAGGCGTCGAGCGTCCGCGCGACCTCGGGGCTGTGGTCGATCGCGATCGAGCGCGCCGCAGAGATGGGCGAGAGGCGCGAGGTGACCGCCCTCGTCATCGAGCTCGCGCGCAGCACGGCGGGCGATGTCGTGGATCGCGCCGTGGCGACGTTGGAGCTCTGGGGCGGGCGGCTCCTCGCCCGGGAAGAAGGGCACTTGACGGCGCTCTTCGGGCTCGGCGACCCGGACGGGCGCGACACGGAAATGGCCACGCGATGCGCCCTCGTGGCGCTGCGCGGTCTGGAGCCCGCGCGGCCGTGCGGGCTCGGCCTCCACGTCGCGCGCGTGCACGTGTCGAGCGCCGGCGATCCGACCGAGGACGATCGGCTCGGCTCGCTGCTCGACACCGCGCGCGACCTCGCCCGTGTGCGCGAGGGGCACGCGTCGATGAGCGCGCAGGCGATGCGTCAGGTGAAGGCGCTCTTCGAGTTCGAGCCGCTCGGCGACGCGGACAGGCAGCCGTCGACCGTGGCGGCGGTGCTGGTGAAGGAGGTCCGTGGGCCGGGCGAGGCCTTCGGGCGCTTCGTGGGCCGCAAGGAGGAGCTCCGGCGCATCGGACTCGCGCTGGCCCTCGCGGCGCGCCGGTCGGCGCAGGTGCTCACCATCCGCGGCGATCACGGCGTCGGCAAGACGCGCCTCCTTTACGAGGCCGAGCGGCGCCTCCGCAAGGGGGGATACGACGTCGGCTTCCACGTGGCGTCGTGCCCGCCGCGAGGCAACGACTTTCCCCTTTCCGGCGTGCTCTGCATGGTGCAGGCGCTCTGCGGGACGAGTGAGGGAGACGCGCCGGAGCGGGTCCTCGCGGTTCAGCCGAGGCTGCGCGCGCTCGGCCTCCAGGAAGACGAGGTCCGCGCGGTCTTGATGGCGCTCGGCGCCGGGGTGACCACCGCCGCCGCGGACACGAGCGCGCTCCTGCGCCAAGCCTTCACGCGCATGGTGCAGAGCCTCTGCGCCGATCGGCCGCACACCTTCGCTTGGGACGGCGCGCACGCCATGGACGAGGACAGCTACGCGGCCCTCGACGAGGTGAGGTCGCGCTGCGATCACGCGCGCGCCGTCTTCGTCCTCGCGGTTCGCGCCGGATTTTCACACCGCCTCGAGACGGCCGAGAGCCACGCCTCCATCGAGCTCGGCGACCTTGCCCCGCAGGAGGTGGAGCGGCTGGTGTCGCTCCGGCTCGGGATCGGCGCGGCGCCGGAGTCGCTCCTGCGCTTCATCCGGGCGAGGGCGGGCGGCCATCCGCTCTTCGTCGAAGAGATGCTCAAGGCGCTCGTCGACGAGGGCGCGTTGACGGTCGAGGGCGGACGCATCGCGAAGATGAAGCTCGTCGGGCAGGATCTGGCGCTCCCGAAGACGCTGCGCGGGCTCGTGGCGTCGCGCGTGGCCCGGCTCTCCACCGAGGACCGCGCGGTGCTGCAGGCCGCCGCGGTGCTCGGCGATCCGATCGACCTGCCCGTGCTCTCCCACATGCTCGGTCAGGCGATGCCGGCCGTGGAGGGGTCCATCGCGACGTTGGCGGCGCGTGACTTCGTGGTCCACACCGGACCGAGCGAGCTCCGCTTCACCTCGCCCATCGTGCCCGAGGTGGTCGGCGACGTGCTCACGCCTCAGTCCGCGCGCGAGATGCACGCGGCGGCGGGACGCGCGCTCGAGGTCGTCCTCGGGGAGCGGGCCATCGAGCACGCCGGTCGCATCGCCGGGCACCTCTACGAGGCGGGCGACCGGGAGCGCGCTGCCGGCTACTTCGCCAAGAGCGGCGAGCGGCGGTTGGCGACCCGGCAGCTCGAGGCGGCGGCGCGCGACTGCGCCCTCGCGATCGCGCTCGTCGATCCTACCCTGCGCGCCCCCGAGGAGCTCGTGACGTGGCTCGAGCGGCTCGCCACGGCCGTGCGCCTCGTGCGCTCGTCGTGCGACGCGCAAGACCTGTGCGACCGTGTCATCGCGCACGCCGATCGGGCCGGCGACCGCGACGTGCGGGTGCGCGCGCGGGTGGCCGGCGGTAGGGTGCTGGCCGCGGTCCACGAGCTCGAGGACGCGCGGTCGCGCCTGGCCGAAGCGACGCGCATCGCGGAGGCCGACCCGCAGCTCACCAAGCAGGTGTTGCTCGCCGAGGCGGAGCTCTCGACCCGGCAGGGGGACTTCCGCCGCGCGCTCGTCTTGCTCACCGACCTCCGCGCCATCGCCCATGCCTCGAGCGACGACCAAGAAGAGCACCGCGTCGCGCTCCAGCTCGCGCAGTCGCAGGCCGCCCTCGGCGATCGGCCCACGGCCATCGCGAGCCTCCAGGAGGCCGAGCGTCTCCTTCCGTCCGACCGGACCGCCGCGCTCGAGCGCGTCAAGGTGCGGGCGCTGGTCGAGTACTTCACGCGCGACTTTCGGTCGGCGGCCCAGCGCAGCGAAGAGGCGATCCACCTCGGGCGCGAGATGGGACTCGGGCACGAGGTGATGCTCAACTTGCACAACCTCGGCGACATCCTCGTGCACCTCGACGACTTGCCGCGCGCCTACGGCGCGATTCGCCAGTCGCTGGCGCTCTGCGAGGAGTCGGGCGACGAGCGCTTCGCGAACTACAACCGCATGTTGCTCGCCTTCCTCGACGGCATCCCGGGGACCGCCGACGGCGAGAAGCTCCTCCGCCAAGGCATCGCGTACGCCGAGAGCAAGGACTTCACCTGGGACGTCATCGGCGGGCGCCTCCTCCTCTCGAAGCTCCTGCGCCGGTGCGGGCGGTTCGAGACCGCCGTCCAAGAGTTCCAGAAGACGCGGCTCCTGGCGGCGGGCGCCGGCCACCGGCTCGTCGTCGACGACTGCGACGCCGCGCTCGCGCAGCTCGATCCGGACGGAGTCGAGCCGGAGAGCGTGCGCACCGAGTCAGCGTCTTGAGGCGACCCGCCCGAGCTCGGTCACGAGCTCGTCGTGGATGCGGCCGTTCGTGGCGACGACGTTGCCCTGGGTGACGTCCGCGGAGTGCCCTCCGTGGTCGCTGACGCGGCCGCCCGCGGCGAGCACGATGGCGCTTCCGCCGGCGACGTCCCACGCGCCGAGCTTCTTCTCCCAGTATCCGTCGTAGGTTCCGTCGGCGACGAAGCAAAGGTCGATGGCCGCCGACCCGCAGCGCCGCACCGCCTGGCACTTCTTCTTGATGGCGACGAACGCGTCGAAGTTGTTGTCGTCGGTCGTGCGGCGGTCGAAGGGGAACCCGGTCGCGAGGAGCGCGTCGTCGAGCGCGGCGACGTCGCTCACGCGGCACGCCTCGCCGTTGCGGCGCGGTCCCTGACCGGCGACGGCCGTCCACTCGAGCCGGAGGGACGGGGCGACGACGACGCCGAGGATCGGATCGACGCCCGCGAGGAGGCCGACCGAGACGCACCAGAAGGGATGGCCGTGGACGAAGTTCGTGGTGCCGTCGAGCGGGTCGACGTACCAGGTGAGCGCGCGCGCGCCCTCCGCGCGTTGCCCGCCGGCCTCTTCGCCGACGACCGGGAACGGCGTGGTCCGGGTGAGCTGCTCGCGGAGCAGCTCCTCGCTCTCGCGGTCGAATTGCGTGACGAGGTCGACGCGGGCTCGCTTGTGATCGGTCGCGGGCCGCTTGCGCCAACCCTTCTCGACGAGGGCGGCCGCGTTGCGTGCCGCGTCGCGAGCGGCTTCGAGGAAGGAGGACAGATCGGGGAGGGTCGGGTCGGTCATGGCGATTTCGGGGATTCGGGCCGTGGGGTCGGGTGGGTCCCGTCGGCGCGCAGCGCGGTGAGGAGCCGTTCGTGGATCCCCCCGAACGCGCCGTTCGAGAGGAGGGCGACGGTGTCGCCGGGCCGCGCCTCGCGCGCGATCCGCGCGACGATGGCGTCGACGCCGGAGGCTGCGTCGGCCTTCGGGCCGAGCTCTCTCGTCAGGAGGGAGAGGTCGAGCCGCTCACCTTCGGGAATGTTGGCGCGGCCGAGCGGCGCGAGGACGACGTGGTCCGCGGCGCCGAACGCGCGCGCGTAGCCCGCCTGGTGCACGGCGCGGCACGCCGTCGCGCTCCGCGGTTCGAAGACGGCCCAGAGGGCACCGCCCGGGTGCCGCGCGCGGAGTGCACGCAACGTCTCGTCGACCGCCGTCGGGTGATGCGCGAAGTCGTCGTAGACCCGGACGCCGCGCGGCTCGCCGATGAGGTCTTGCCGCCGTCGGACGCCTTCGAAGGCCGCCAGGTGGCCGCGCGCGTCCGCGGTGAGCGCGCCGAAGCCTTCGGCGCATGCGGCGACGGCGGCGATGGCGTTGCGTACGTTGTGGAGGCCGGGTACGCGGAGAACGTAGCGGCCGCACGCGACGCCGCCGGCGTAGAGGTCGAACGTTTGCGATCCGTCCGCCGTGGGAGCTGCCGGCGCCCCGAGCCACACGGGGGTGACCCCGCCGGTGTCGTCGCCGTCGAGGGCATAGAACGAGGCGTGGGCGCGGGCCTCTTCGGCGACCAGCCGGCGCACCGTCGCGTCGCGCGCGTCGCATACGAGCAGGCCGCCGGCCGGGACGCCGCGGAGGAGGGCTCGAAATGCCGCCTCGTACGACGCCACGTCCGGGTAGATGTCGACGTGGTCGTGCTCGACGCTGGTCAGGACGACCACGTCGTCCGTGCCGACGCCGACGTAGTCGAGGAACTTCGGCTGCTTGTGCCAGTACACGGCGTCGTACTCGTCGCCCTCGACGACGAACGGCGCTCGCCCGCGATCTGGACGAATCTTCGTCGAGCCGACGCGCGCTCCGGAGGGCATCCCTTTCGGCACGCCGCCGATGAACCACCCCGGGTCGAACCCCGCCCGCGACAGGAGCCACGCGCACATCGCGCTCGTCGTCGTCTTGCCGTGCGTCCCTGCCACGACGAGCGGCCGCCGCCGCGCCAAGAACCGGCTCCGCAGCGCCGCCGACATGGACGTGCGCTCGATCCCGGCCCGCTCGGCGGCCTCGGCCTCGGCGTTGCCTCGACGGATGGCGTTTCCGACGACGACGAGGTCCGGCCGTGGCTCGAGGTGGCCCGCGTCGTAGCCGGTCATGCACCGGATGCCGAGCTCGCGGAGGGCCGGCCCGATCGGCGGGTCGAACGCGACGTCGGACCCGCTGACTTCCTCGCCCGCTTCGCGGAACAGCGCCGCGAGTGCCCCCATCCCCGTGCCGCTCACCCCGACGAGGTGGACGTGCATCGCCGCTCAGCCCCTCGCGAAGGAGAGCGTGTCTTTCGATACGTCGACCCGCACGACGCTCCCTGGCGGGTACCCGCCGCGGAGGATCTCTTCGGCGAGCGGGTCTTGCAGCTGTTTCAAGATGGCGCGCTTGAGCGGGCGGGCGCCGAAGGCCGGCTCGTACCCGAGCTCGACGAGCCTGTCCTTCGCGGCGTCGCTGAGCTGCATCTTCAGCTCGCGGTCGGTGAGCATCTTGTCGAGGCGCCGGAGCTGGATGTCCACGATGCCGCGGAGGTCCGTCTTCGAGAGCGGGCGGAAGAGGACCACGTCGTCGATGCGGTTCAAGAACTCGGGCCGAAGGAACGCGCGAAGCTCCTCCTGGAGCACGTCGCGTAGCGCTTCGATCCCCTCCGGAGTCCCGAAGAGCTTCTGGTCGGTCTCGAGCAGGCGCTTGCTTCCGACGTTGCTCGTCATGATGACGACCGTGTCGGTGAAGTTCGCGGTGCGCCCGCGCCCGTCGGTGAGGCGCCCGTCGTCGAGCACCTGGAGGAGCAGGTTGAAGACGTCGGCGTGCGCCTTCTCGACCTCGTCGAAGAGCAGAACGCTGTAGGGCCGGCGCCGCACCGCCTCGGTGAGGAAGCCCCCCTCCTCGCTGTCGACGTACCCGGGCGGCGCGCCCACGAGGCGCTGGGCCATGTGCTTTTCCATGAACTCGCTCATGTCGAGGCGAGTCAGCGACTGCTCGTCGTCGAACAAGAACTCGGCGAGGGCCTTCGCGAGCTCGGTCTTGCCGACGCCGCTCGGGCCGAGAAAGAGGAAGGACCCGATCGGCTTTCCGGGGTCCCGCAGGCCGATCCGCCCCCGCCTCACCGCACGGGACACCGCGCGCACCGCCTCGTCCTGACCCACCACGCGCTCGGCGAGGCGCGCCTCCATCTTGAGGAGCTTGTCGCTCTCGGCCTCGAGCATGCGGCTGACCGGGATGCCGGTCCAGTCGCCGAGCACCACCGCCACGTTCTCTTCGCCGACGACGTTCGAGGCGCCGCCCGGGATCTCGCGGCCGACGGCGGCCTGCGCGGCCTCGAGGCGCCGCTTCACCTCGGGGAGCTGCACGTGCTCGAGCTCTCCGAGACGCGCGAAGTCCTGCTTCTCGCGCGCCTGGGCGATCTCCGCCCGCATCCGCTCGTCTTCGGCGCGGAGCGCGGCCAGGGCGGCGAGCGCGCCCCGCCGTGAGTCGAGCTTGGCCCGCATCTCGCTCACCGTCGGCTCGAGCTGGCGGATCTCCGCCTCGATGCGCTCCCGTGTCTTGACGCTCATCGTGTCGTCGTCGCCGGCCAGGGATGCGGCCTGCGCCTTCAGCGACGCGAGCCGGCGGATGGCCGCGTCGACGTTCTCCGGGACGCCGTCGATCTCGACGCGCTTGCGGGCCGCCGTCTCGTCGAGCAGGTCGATGGCGGCATCGGGCAGGGCGCGGTCCTGGAGGTAGCGCTTGGCGAGCCGGACGGCGGCCACGATGGCCCCTTCGCCGATCTGCACATGATGGTGGGCCTCGTACTTGGAGGCGATGCCGCGCAGGATTTCGATGGCCTGGTCGACCGCGGGGGGCTCGATGGTGAGCACGCTGAATCGCCGAAGCAGGCCCGGGTCGCGCTCCTGCATCTTGCGCGCCCCTTCGACGGTGGTCGACGCGATGAGGCGCACCTCGCCGCGCGCGAGGAGCGGTTTCAGCAGATCGCCCACGCCGCTGCCTGCAGCGCCTTGTCCGAGGAGGGAATCGATGCCGCTCACGTAGAGGAGCGTGTCCTTCGTCTTGCCGCGGACGGCGGCGAGGACCTGCCGCAGGCGCTCTTCGATCTCGCCGCGGAGCTTCGCGCCGGCGACGAGCAAGCCGGTCTCGAGCTCGAGGAGGCTCAACGACGCGAGGCTCACCGGGACGTCGCCCGCGGCGATGCGCATTGCGAGCGCCCCGACGACGGCCGTCTTTCCGACCCCCGCTTCGCCCACCACGAGCGGGTGGTTTTTCTGCCGGCGCTCGAGGATCTGCAAGAGCCGCCGGACCTCCACGTCTCGGCCGATCACCGGGTCGAAGCCGTTCTGTCGCGCCCTCTCCACGAGGTCGTGCGTGAAGCGGGAGAGAACGTCTCCCGCGGGGGCCGAGGCGGCGGCGACCTCGCGCGGCACCGACTTGAGCGCGGCCATGTGCGGCCGCAGGCTGCCCGGACCGAGCCCGAACGCCTGGAGGACGACGGCCGCCGGCCCGCGAATCTCCTGCGAGAGAGTGTTGAGCAAGTGCTCGATCTCGACCGTGCCCGAGCCGGCCTCCTTCTCTGCCCGCCCGAGGAGCTGAAGCATGGAGCTCGAGAGATACGCCAAACCGCCGGCCGCCTTCGCGATGCGCCCGAGGGCGGATTCGACCTCCACCGAGACATCGGCCGGGTCGGCGCCGGCACGGCGGAAGACTTCCTGGACGCCGCGGTCACGCTCGACGGCGCGCGCCAGCAAATGGATGGGCTCGACCTGCGCGTGCTTGCGCTCGTCGGCCAGGCTCTGCGCGCTCGCAACGAGGGCCTTCGCATCGGGCGCGTATCGTTCGAGGTGGATGGTTTGCTCGGCGGCCATGGGGATGCAAAGCTCGGCGGCGAACGTAGCACGCGAGGCCATTTCCCCATGCCCGACGTCACCATGTACACGACCCGGACCTGCCCTTACTGCGTCGCGGCGAAGCGCCTTCTCTCGGCGCGCGCCATCGCGTTCGAAGAGGTCGACGTGAGCGGCGATCGCGACAAGCGCGATTGGCTCGTCGAGGCGACGGGCCGCCGCACCGTGCCTCAGATCTTCATCCGCGGCCGCGCGATCGGCGGCTACGAGGAGCTCGCGGCGCTCGACCGCTCGGGGGAACTTCGTACGATGCTCGACGCGGGCTCGGCGCCGATCGGTCCGGCCACGTGAGTCGCGGCAAGGCGCGCTCGACGGCCCGGCGCAGAGATACGACGCCGAAACCATCCCGCAATCCCGCAGCACCGCGCGAGGGCAATGCTCGAAGGTGAGATGGCCCGCTGGGCGGAGTTCGACTGGGGAGGGGAGTCGGGCGCGGCGAACGAGTTGCCGCCCGGCTTCGTCGAGGTGTTCGCCGCCTCGATGCCGCCGCGATACCGCGTCCTCTTCGATCCCAGGGCGACGCGCCGGCACGCGGCGGTCTCCTACCGTCGGGGCGCCCGGCCGGCCAACGCCGAAGTCTGGCGGACGCACGCCGACGGGAGCGCGGCCCTGTGCGTCGTGGCCGACGACCGGCCCGGTCTACTCTCGGCCATCGCGGCGGCCCTCGTGTTTCACCGGCTCGACGTCATCACGGCGCTCGTCTTCTCGCGGCCCGTCGACGGCGGCGCGGTCGAGGCGGTGGACCTCGTGTGGGTCCGCCGCGCGAACGCGGAGGACGACGTGTCCATCGGAGACGACGAGGCGGCCTCGGTCGGCGAGGTCCTCGCGGCGATCCTCTCGGGTCACCTGGCCGTGGAGCAGATCGCGGCCCGCGCGACGGCGGCCCCTGGGGACGACGACGAGGTGGTCGTCCGGCTCGAGGAGGTCGACGAGGAGGGCCTCGCCGGGCTCTTCGTCGAGGCGGCCGATCGCCCGGGCATGCTCCTCACGATCGCGTTCGAGGTCTTCCAGCACGGCGCGCAGATCGTCCGTTCGCTCGTGCGCACCGCGGCGGGCCGCGCTTACAACCACTTCGAGCTTGCGGAGTTCAGCGGCGCGCCGCTCTCCGTCGAGCGGCGCGAGCAGATCCGGGACGCCGTCTACGCGGCGCTCACCCTCCGCGACGTCCAGGGCCACATGTGACCGGTCCGAGAGGCAACCGCGGGCTTGCCGGTTTGACACCCCGCGCTGTTTCTTCTAGTCGCTCGTGATCGACATGGCACAGGCGGTCGCGCGGACACGGAGCGAATCGGGCAAGGTCCGCCGGGTCGTCGTGGTGGGGGGCGGGCTGGCCGGCCTGATGACGGTCATCAAGCTCTGCGAGGAGGGCGTCCCCGTCGACCTCTTCTCCCTCGTCCCCGTCAAGCGTTCGCACTCGGTCTGCGCCCAGGGCGGCATCAACGCCAGCGTCAATACGAAGGGCGAGGGCGACTCGCCGCAGGTGCACCTCGAGGAGACCGTCTACGGAGGCGACTTTCTCGCGAACCAGCCGCCGGTCAAGGCCATGTGCGACGCGGCGCCGAGCATCGTCTTCATGCTCGACCGCATGGGCGTGCCGTTCAACCGGACTCCGGAGGGGATGCTCGACTTCCGTCGCTTCGGCGGCACGCTCTTTCACCGAACGGCCTTCGCCGGCGCGACGACCGGCCAGCAGCTCCTCTACGCGCTCGACGAGCAGGTCCGTCGCTGGGAGACGGTCGACGTCGAGGACGAACGGGGGGAGCGCGTCGCCGGCGAGCGCATGGTGCGGAAGTTCGAGTGGTGGGACTTCCTCGCGCTCGTGCTCGACGACCAGGGCATCTGCCGCGGCATCGTCGCGCAAGACGTGAAGACGACCTCCGTGCGCTCGTTCCCCGGCGACGCCGTGTGCCTCGCGACGGGCGGGAGCGGCATCGTCTTCGGCCGCTCGACCAACAGCGTCATCAACACCGGCACCGCCGCGAGCGAGGCCTACCAGCAGGGCGCCTGCTACGCGAACGGCGAGTTCATCCAGGTCCACCCGACGGCCATCCCCGGCGCCGACAAGCTCCGGCTCATCTCGGAGAGCGTGCGCGGGGAGGGCGGCCGCGTCTGGGTGCCGCGTGACGCGAAGGAGCGCCGGGCCGGCCGTGAGGTGCCCGAGAGCGCGCGCGACTATTTCCTCGAGGAGAAGTACCCGGGCTACGGCAACCTCGTTCCGCGCGACATCGCGAGCCGCGAGCTCTTCAAGAAGTGCTTCCACGAAAAGCGCGGCGTCTTCGACCCGAAGAGCGGCAAGAACGAAGACGAGGTCTACCTCGACGTGACGCACCTGCCGCGCGAAGTGCTCCACAAGAAGCTCGCCGGCGTGCTCGAGATTTACGAGAAGTTCGTCGGCGAAGACCCGTACGTAAACCCGATGCGCGTGTTCCCGGCGGTCCACTACTCCATGGGCGGTCTCTGGGTGGACTTCGAACGCGCGAGCAGCGGCTCGCTCGTCATGGGGTCGCCGCGCAACCAGGCGACGAGCATCCCGGGTCTCTACGCCGCGGGCGAGGTCGACTACCAGTACCACGGCGCGAACCGCCTGGGCGCGAACTCCCTTCTCTCGTGCATCTGGGGGGGGATGGTCGCGGGGCCGGCCATCGCCGCGTACCGCAACAACCTCGCGACGAGCGCGTGGGACTCGCCGGCCTCTCTCTTCGAGAAGGCCGAGAAGCGGCAAGAGCGGCGGTTCGCGGCCATCGTCGCGATGAGCGGCGACGAGAACGCGTACGCCCTCCACGACGAGCTCGCGCAGCGCATGCTGGTCGACTGCACGATCGAGCGCGAGAACGGCACCCTCGACCAGGTCATCGCGAAGATCGAAGAGATCGACGAGCGCTCGCGGCGCATCGGCGTCACCGACGCGGCGCGCGGCAAGATGAACCAGGGCGCCCCCTTCGTCCGTCACCTGAAGAACATGATCGTGCTGGCGCGGATCATCGCGCGAGGGGCGCGCGGCCGCGACGAGTCGCGCGGAGCGCACTTCAAGCCGGAGTTCGCCGCCCGTGACGACGCGAAGTTCCTCCGAACGACGCTGGCGTTCCACGAGGCCGGCGAGGGGCCGGCGCACGACGGCGTGCGCTACGTGCGGGAGTTCGACTACTCCCTTCTCGGGACGACCGCTCACGTGACCGACGCCGTCGACACGACGCTCGTCCGCCCGCGGCCGCGCAAGTACGAGACGGCGGGAGCCACCCATGCCTAGCGACCGCTCCGTCCATCTCAAGGTCAAACGGCAAGACGGGCCGGGCCTGCCGAGCTACTGGCAAGAGTTCCGCGTCCCCTGGCGGCCGCACATGAACGTCATCGGCGCGCTCATGGATGTGCAGCGGCGCCCGGTGACCACGGACGGGCAAAAAGTGGCGCCCGTCGTGTGGGAGTGCGTTTGCCTCGAGGAGGTGTGCGGCTCCTGCACGATGCTCGTCGACGGGCGCGTGCGACAGTCCTGCAGCGCCATGATCGACCGCATCGCGCCGCGCGGCGAGACCATCGTGCTCGAGCCGATGACGAAGTTCCCCGTCGTGCGCGATCTCGTGGTCGACCGCTCCCGGATGTTCGACGATCTCAAGCGGATCAAAGCGTGGATCCACCTCGACGGCTCCCACGAGCTCGGCCCCGGACCCCGCCAGTCGCAGGAGGACCAGGAGACGGCGTATCCCCTGTCGCGCTGCATGACATGCGGCTGCTGCCTCGAGGCATGTCCGCAAGTGAACGGCCGGAGTGACTTCATCGGCCCCGCCGCGCTCAGCCTCGTGCGCCTCTACAACCTCCACCCGAGCGGCCAGATGCACGCGGCCGAGCGCCTGGACGCCGTGATGGGGGAGGGCGGCGTCGAGGGCTGCGGCAAGGCGCAAAACTGCGTCGAGGTTTGCCCGAAAGAGATCCCGCTCGTCGACTCGATCGCGAGCGTGTCGCGCGCGGCGACCGGCCGAATGCTCCTCGGCTGGCTCCTCAAGTAGGGCGTCGCCCGCGCCACCGCCTCGCGCCCGTGCGCGCGTCGAACTTGGCCCTCGGCGGCCTGGCCGGATATGCCGCTCTTGCTGCTGCCATAGCCAGAGAGGCGACCCATGCTCGAAGTCTCGATTTCACCGTCGACGGCCAAGCGCACCCTCCTCGATCGCGTCCGTGACGCGGTCACCGACCATGCGTGCGCGGAAGTGTGGGTGCGCGGCGCAGGCCTGCACATCTTGCTCGGCCGCGGCACGGGCGACGCGTTCGCCCGGGTGACCGCCCTCGGCGGCGGCGCGTACGGGCTCGCCTTCCGGGGAGGCGTGGAGAGGGCGTGGGAGCCGCTCCTCGTCGACGACCTCCGTGCCGTGGTCGAACATGCGCTGATTGGCGAAGAGCAAATCTGATAGCTTCGAGTACGTGCGCGTTCTTGCGTTCGCGATCGTCGGCGGTATATGCGCGCTGAGCGCGAGAGGCGCATTCGCACAGAGCGAGACCACGCTCCCGCCAGACGCGCAGATCGACATTGCGCCGCAGCCGGAGACGACTGCGAACAAGGAAGACAAGGCCAACGCCGACGCCTCCGAATTGGGCGAGGCTCCTCCGCCGACGCGGCCACGCGCCCGCGGCCTCGTTCTCGAGACCACGGCCGGCGTGCTCGGGTTCATCGGGCAGTTTCGCCACCTGGCTCCGCCCGCGTACTTCATGCACGGGCAGGTGGGCTACGAGGTCCTTCCCTGGCTTCAGCTCTTCGGCGAAGCCGACATGGCGCTCACGAGCACGAGCGAAGCCGAAGACCCCTCCCACGCCCGCGCCTTTCCGATGTGGGGGTTCGGCGGCGGGGTGCGGCTTGGCTGGCGATCCCGCGTCGTCGGCGCCTTCGTCCAGGGTGACGTCGGCGCGCTCACGGCCGTCGTCCCACACGATGCGCTCACCTATCTCGGCTTCCGTGGCGCGGAGAGTCTCGGTCTGGACGTCGGAGGCCGCGTCGGCGTCGAGTGGTACCAGCGAGACCGCCACCTCGCGTTGACGTTGCAGGGCGGTCCGCGCCTCGCGGAGGGATTCGGCAAGACGGCGGTCTCCGATGTTCCGCTCATGTGGGACACGGCCGTAGGTCTTCGGTATGGCTTCTGACCGATTCCGAGAAGCTCGCCCGCTTGCCCGCTTGCCCGCTTGCCCGCTTGCCCGCTTGCCCACTTGCTCGCTTGGCCGATTGGCCCGAGAAATCGGTAAAGGAGCATCTACGTTTTCTGGACACGTGCCTAGAGGGCGCTATCGTTTAAGGTAGTAGGGGAGTATCGTTGATGCGCATTGGGCCCCGCGGCGCTCGCGCTGCGTTCACGTTGATAGAGCTCATGATCGTGGTCGTGATCATCGGCATCCTGTCGGTGCTCGCCGCGTACGGTGTTCGGAAGTACATCGCCAACGCGAAGACTGCGGAGGCCCGGAATGCCCTCGGGCGCATGGCCGGTTCCGCGATCATCGCCTACGAGCGCGAGAGCATGGCCGGCACCATTTTGCCGCAGCAAACGTCGACGCCGATTACGCGCGCACTGTGCCGGAGCGCGAGCGCGTCCGTCCCGTCTTCCCAAGGGATGATCGCGGGCGCCAAGTATCAGTCGTCGCCCAGCGAATGGAGCGTCGATCCCATCGCCTCCGGGTTTGCGTGCCTTCACTTCACGATCGATGAGCCGCAATACTACATGTACAATTACACGGCAGTTGGATCGACGAATCCCGGGGACAGCTTCACGGCCATCGCCAACGGCGACTTGAACGGCGACAGCGTGCTCTCCACGTTCACGCTCAGCGGGAAGATCAACGGGTCGTACGCGCTCAACGTCGCGCCGAACATCGCCGAGACATCGCCCGAGGAGTGAATCGCCGGAAAGCGCGGCCCGCCCCGTTCCGGGGTACGCTCCGCGGGGATGCACCGGCAGGACAATCGCGCGCGTTTCCCCGTCCCCGCCCTGGTCCTGCTGCTCCTCGTGGGGTGCGGGGTATCGCGCGCCGACTACGACGCGAAGACCCAAGAGGCGGAGGGCGCGAAGAAGCAGGTCGCCACGCTCGAGGCCCAGGTCACCCAGTTGCAGCAGCAACTCGGCGCCGGGGAGAAGCAGGTGGACGAGCTGAAGGGCGCGCTCGGGATGGCCCAGTCCCAGGCGATGACCGACGACCAGAAGTCCCAGCTCGAGGAGGCGAAGCGCGCCGTCGCCGACGCGCAAGAGCGAGGGAAGCTCGCGGCGGACCTGCAGGCCAAGCTCAAAAAGATGATCGACGCGGGGAACCTCAAGGTGGCGACCCGCCACGGGCGCATCGTCTTGCAGCTCCACGACGACGTCCTCTTCGACAAGGGCGACGCCGAGGTGAGACCCGACGGCAAGCAAGCGATCGCCGACGTGGCGGCCACGCTGCGGCAGGTCGCGGCGAAGCGCTTCCAGATCGCCGGGCACACCGACAACGCGCCCATCACGACCGGCAAGAAGAAGGAGTTTCCGACGAACTGGGAGCTCTCGACCGCGCGGGCCATCGCCGTCGTGAAGCAGCTCGTCTCGGAGGGCGTCGACCCGTCGAGGCTGTCGGCGGCCGGCTATGGTCCTTACGATCCTGTCGCCTCGAACGCGACCCCCGACGGACAAGCGAAAAACCGGCGCATCGAGATCGCCCTCGTGCCGTACGTGGCAGAGCTCGCGGTGCCGGCTGGAAGCGACAAAAAGCAGTAGGGTGTCCCTCCGGTACCCGCGATGAGGCTTCTGCGCGTCGCTCTCGCCCACGTCAATTCCACGGTCGGCGCTTGCCGCTCGAACGTCGACCGGGCCATCGCCCTCGCGCGCGCGGCCGCGGCCGACGGCGCGACCCTCGTGGCCATGCCCGAGCAGGTGGTCGGCGGCTATCCGCCGGAAGACCTCGTCCAGTGGCGCTCCTTCGTCGACGCCCAGCAAGCGGAGCTCCGCCGCTTCGCCCGCGAGACCGCGTCGCTCCCGTGCGCCAGCGCCCTGGGCCTGGTGGTCGCGCGCGGGCCGCACCTCTACAACGTCGCCGCCCTCGTCCACGCGGGCGTCGTCCACGGGTTCGTCCCGAAGGAGAAGCTCCCCCTCTACAACGTGTTTTACGAGGCCCGCACGCTCGCGCGCGGTGCACCCGGCCTCTACGACACGGTCGGCGGCGTCCCGTTCGGCGACCTTCTCTTCGAGCTCGACTTCGGGACCGTGGCGCTCGAAGTCTGCGAAGACGCCTGGTCCCCCGACGGGCCGATGCGGCGCCGGGCCTATGCGGGGGCCGAGGTGGTGCTCAATCTGAGCGCGTCGCCGTTCCGGCTGGGCATCGCCTCCACGCGGCGCGAGATGATCGCGACCCGCGCCGCCGACTGCCAGGTGACGCTGGTGTACGTGAACCTCGTCGGCGCGAACGACGGGCTCGTTTTCGACGGGGGAGGGTACGTCGCGCAAAACGGGCGCATGCTGCTCGACGCCGCCCGCTTCCGCGAAGGGATTCACTCGGTCACGCTCGACCTCGATCGGACGCGACGGCTGCGCACCGAGAACACCACGTGGCGCGAGGACCAGGCGGCGTACGCGGCGCTCGCGGACGCGCCCAAGCTCGTCCGAGTCGACGCGCCGACCGGCGGCCGCGATCGCCTCACGTTTCCGGCGCCCCCGAACAAGAGCTTCTTTCTACCGTCCGAGCCGGCGCCGGCCGCGCCGCGCGACGCCTTCTGCGAAGAGCTCCTCGACGCCCTCGCCCTCGGCGTCGGCGACTACTTCGAGAAGACAGGGTCCTTCAAGACCATCGGCGTCGCGCTCTCGGGCGGGCGCGACAGCCTCCTCGTTCTCGCGATCGCCCGCCGCTGGATCGACCGCCGCTGGGCGGAGCTACCCGACGCCGGCCGGCGTGCGAAGGCCCGCGAGGTCCTGCGCGCGTTCTACATGCCCACCCGGTACTCCTCGGCCGAGACGCGCGCGGCCGCCAAGCAGGTCGCCCTCGACCTCGACGTCCCCTTCGCCGTCGTCTCCGTGGACGACGCCTTCGAACGCGAGCTCGCGGCCGTCGAGAAGATGCTCCAGCCGGGCGAGGCGCTGACCGATCTCGCCCGGCAGAACGCGCAGGCGCGCGTGAGGGCCGGGCGCATGTGGACGTGGGCGAACGCGTCGGGGGGCCTCTTCCTCCAGACGAGCAACATGAGCGAGAAGGCCGTGGGGTACGTGACGATCGGCGGCGACGGCGAGGGCGCGTTGAGCGTCGTCGCGAACGTGCCCAAGACGGTCGTCAACTATCTCCTCGATTGGCTCTTCGAGAAGACGCGGGCCGAGGGCATTCGCCTCACGCTCCTCAAGCCGGCCAGCGCGGAGCTCGCCGAGGACCAAGAAGACGAGCGCGAGCTCATGCCCTTCGTCGTCCTCGACGCGTGCTTCGCCCTCTTCGCCGGCGAAAAGATGGCGCCCGACGAGGTGTCGGCCGCGCTGAAGTCCGTCTTCCCCGAGCACGCGCCCGAGCGCCTCGACGCGTGGCTGACGCGGTTCGTGCGGCTCTTCACTTCGTCGATCTACAAATGGGTCCAGGCGCCGATCTCGCTCCACGTCGGCAACCTCGACCTGGAGCGCGAGCGCGCGCTGCAGCTCCCGGTCGTGCAGCGCGGAGAGTGGCAGGAGCCCCGCCGGTGACCCCTTCGCGCGCGAGGGTCAGTTCTTCGAGCTGGTCTCCCCGCCGCGCGTGAAGCTCGCGAGAAACTGCAGCGGCGCCCACAACGCGAAGAAGAGCGGCGTCGCCCGCGCCACCATCGCGAGCGCTCCGATCCCCGTGGCGAGCGACCCGTCGCGGCGAACGACGACCACCGTATGCCCTTTCCTCACGGCGTCGGGCGCCCACGGCTTCACCTCGAACCGCGCGAGCCAGTCCGAGAAGAACACGAGGCGCGCGATCAGCTTTCCGCGCCAGCGCGAGGAATCGAAGAAGAGCTTTCTCGCGCGCACGTCGGGCGTCGCGAAGAGGAAGTAGACCCCGAGGGTGAGCCAGGTGAAGCCTTCCACCCGGCTCGTGGCCTCGATCGTCAGGTGGAACCAGACCCCCCACCAGAGCGCGAAGACCCGCGTTCGCCCCCAGATCCCGAACGCCAGAAAGAGCTCGGTCGCGATGGCGAGCTTCGCGAGGGCGCTCGCCACGTCGGGCTGCGCAAAGGCGTCGACCACCGCCTGCGGCACGCCGCTGTCGACCGCGGCGTGGCTGTAGAGCCGCATGCGTTCGAAGATGACCTGTCCGCTCCGCCAATCGGCGTCGAGGAGCTTCGAGCCGCCCGACGCGAGGTAGATGATCGTCAACTGCGCTTGGGCCAGCCGCGATGCCCAGAGCGGCGCCACGCGCGGCGCGACCCGGTCCGGGGTGACGTAAAACGAGCGGTCGCACGGCGAGAGCGACAAGAGGAGGGAGATGCAGAAGAGCGCCCACCGGTTGTGGTGGAACTGCAGCCGGTCGCACGCGAGGACGTACGCCCCGGTGACCGCGCTCGCGAAGAGCGCCGGGCGCGCCCTGTAGCCGGCCACGACGAGCGCGGCGAGCAGCACCTGCGCGGCGACGATCAACTTGTAGACGGTGATCGAGGGCACCCACGACTCGGGAAGGAGCGGCCAGTGGAAGACATCTCCGAAGTAGCCGTCCTGGAGCTCCCGCGCGGCGCGGAGCCCGTTCGCGAAGAGGAGCACGCCGAGGACCACGCGCGTCGCGCCGAGCGCGTAGGCGTCGCCGATCTCGTCGCGCCAGCGGCGAAGCGCAGACTCCATCTATCGAACCACGCGCGCGTGGCTGCGGAGCGTCGCCGTCGAGCGCTCCCCGCCGTTCTTCCAGTACTCCACCTTCGCCACGAAGCGCACCGTCTGCGTGTCGTCGGGGACGTGGTCGGCGACGTCGTCGAGCGCGCGCTGGAGGCGGGCGAGCTGCGCGCTTACCCCGTACGACGCGAAGACGCGTGTGTCGAGGCGCCCGATCACGCTGTCTCGCACGCGATCGTTCCAGGACCAGGATCGCGTCTGCCCGGCGCGGTCGCGCGCCGTCCACTCGCCGCGCGGGACGGGCACCTCGCCGCCGCCGACCTCGCGCGACAGGTGGATCTCCATGGTCGAGGCCTCCGGGAACATGCGAAACCCGAAGATGTGGTCGGGCCGCATCGGCGCGGACACGACCAGCGCGATCTGCCCGCCGAGCCAAGAAGCGGCGAACACCACGCGGGCGCGCGATCCCAGGTGCGGCACCGCGCCACCCTAGCCCAAAA
The DNA here is from genome assembly GCA_036500865.1 of Polyangiaceae bacterium. Lineage (GTDB taxonomy): Bacteria > Myxococcota_A > Polyangia > Polyangiales > Polyangiaceae > Palsa-1150. The sequence continues at coordinate 441,408 of DASYBG010000024.1, read as the reverse complement.
CGCGCCGCGCGAGACCGTAGCTCGGGAGGGCGCGCCCGTGCTTTCCGAGGCTTCCTTGCGTCTCGCCGAGGCCGCGTGCCACGATCGGAGGGTGCGGTGGACCGGCGGCTGGGTGCTCTTCGCGCTGGCTGCTGCCTGCGGTGACCGTGGCGTCACGCCGAGAGACCCGGCAGGTGTCGCCGACCGACAGCCGCCGCCCGTGGCTCCGCCGAGCGCTTCGCCCGCCGGTCACCTGGAAGGACGCGAACGCCTCCAGCACCTTTTCGAGGCGTTCGAGCGGATCGATCGCGACGTCCCAGAGCGCGTCCGCATCGCGCAGTTCGGCGACTCCCACACGGCGAGCGACCTGGGCGTGTCGGTCTTTCGCCGCGAGCTCCAGGCACGCTTCGGCGACGGAGGCCGGGGCTTCGTGTCGGTCGGCAAGCCGTGGAACGGCTACTGGGAGAGGGGCGTGCACGTGGGCATGAGCGACGGCTTCGCCCCGGTGAAGGTCAAGTTCCACGCCGGCGCGTTCGAAGGCCTCGACGGCGCGTACGGGTTGCTCGGCGTCGGTGTCGCGGCGTCGGCGGCGGACGAGCGGGCCTGGACCGAGATCGCCGACGCCTTCACGCACGTCGAGCTCGACGGGTGGCGCCAGCCCGGCGGCGGAAGCTTCGACGTATCCATCGACGGCGCACCCGCCGGGCGCGTCGCCACCCGCGGCGAGCCGTCTCAGTCTGCGTTTTGGGGCCTCGACGTCGCCGAAGGCCCCCACCGGGTCGAGGTCCGCACGGTGGGCGACGGCGAGGTCCGCCTCTTCGGGATGACGCTCGACCGGGGGCGTGGCGGTGTCGTCGTGGACACGCTCGGGATCAACGGCGCGCAGATCTTCACGCCGCTGCGATGGAGCGAGGCCCACTTCGCCGAGCAGCTGCGCCACCGCGCGCCGGACCTCGTCATCCTCGCGTACGGCACGAACGAGGCGGTGGAACCGAAGCTCACCGACTCGGCCTACGAGCTCGGGATCGTCGAGATGCTCGGTCGCGTGTCGCGCGCCGTCCCCACCGCGTCGTGCCTGCTCCTCGGCCCGCCCGACCTCGCTCGGCGCGCGACCCCGCGCGACCCGTGGGCCACGACCCCGCGGGTGCTCGAGATCGTCGAGATCCAGCGGCGCGTCGCGCAGGCGGCGGGCTGCGCGTTCTTCGACCAGCTCGCCGCCATGGGCGGTCCGGGGTCCATGGCCGCGTGGGCCGCGGAGGCCGAGCCGCGCGCGCTCCGCGATCGGGTCCACCTCTCACGGGACGGCTACGCGCAAGTGGGCGCCGCCTTCGCCGACGATCTCCTGCGCGCCTACGACGCGTGGAGCGCGGAGCGCGGCCTGCCGCTCGCCCGCGCGCCCAAGACCTGGGGCGGCGCCGTTCACTGATCTCGCGCGCCATGGAGCGAGGGCGCGGCCTCGCCCCCGGACGCCGTCCGTTCAGGACCCGACCTTGCCCGCGCTCGCGGTCATGTCGCGCGTCAGCGCGGCCCGGACCGCGCGCGACAGCGAGCTTGGCGTGTAGGGCTTCTCGACGAAGCCGAGCGCGCCCGCGGCCATCACCTCCGCCGCTTCGCCGTCGCCCGTGAACCCGGAGACCACGAGGACGCGCGCCGTCGGCGCCAGCCGCCGCAGCCGCAGGAGGAGCTCCTTGCCGCCCATCACCGGCATCGCCATGTCCACCACGACGAGGTCGAACGGACCCTCGGCCGTCCACGCATCGAGCGCCCGCCGCCCGTTCTCCGCGGCCCGCACGCGCAGCCCGCTCCGCTCGAGAATGCGCCGCGCCACCGCGCGCACGCTCGGCTCGTCGTCGACGAGCAGGACGGTGCGGTTCGCGAGGTCGGCCCGGGGCCCGCTCGGCGGCGCCGCCGAATCCGTGCCCGCCTTCGCGCGCGCGCAGGGCAGGTGGAGCGTGACCGTCGTTCCCTCGTTCTTGCGGCTCTCCACCTCCGCGCTCCCGCCGTGGTTGCGCGCGGTGCCGTAGACCATGGGCAGGCCGAGGCCCGAGGTCGGCGCCGCCTGGGGCTTGGTCGTGAAGAACGGGTCGAACGCGAGCCGGCGCGTCTCCGAGTCCATGCCGGAGCCGGAGTCCTGCACGGCGATCACCATGTACTCGCCCGCGTCGACGGCCCGCCGCTCCGCCTCGAGCCCCTGCAGCACCACGCGCGAGGTCCGAACGCGGATGATGCCGCCGTCGGGCATCGCCTCGGCGGCGTTCACCCAGAGGTTGACGATGGCCTGCGCCAGCTGGCTCGGGTCGCCCTCGATCCGCGCGCCCCCGTCCTGCAGGTCGATCTCCACTTCGATCCCGGGCGGCAGGGCGCGCCCGAGCAGGTGCCGCGCTCCGTCGATGATCGCGCGCGCGTCGAGGAGTTCGACCACGTTCTTTCCTTTCCGGCTGAAGGCCAGGAGGTTGCGTGTCAGGGCGGCGCCGCGCTTCGCCGCGGTCAGGATGGTCTCGACGTCGTCGCGGCCGACCCCGTCGAGGCGGCCGTCCTCGAGCAAGAGCTCACCGACCGTCGTGATCGACGTGAGCACGTTGTTCATGTCGTGCGCCACGCCGCCGGCGAGGCGGCCGACCGCGTCCATCTTCTGCGCGTGCAGGAGCTGCTCGCGCAGCCGCTTGCCCTCGACCTCGGCGCTCTTTCGCTGCTCGAGCTCGTGCCGCGTGGCGGAGAACGCGTTGCGCAGCCGTTCGCCGCGGATACGGTCGCGCGCGCGAAGCAGGCCGATCTTGGCGAACGCGCGGACGCGGGCCCAATGGAACGCGGCGCCCGCCGCGGCGGCGGCCAGCAGGCTGAAGGCGGGCGCGAGCAGCGACAGGCCCGGCGCGCTCGCGAACGCCACGACCGTCCAGCCGCCGAGCACGACCAACATGAAGGCCAGCAGCCACCCCGACGACTCGAGAATGCTCCCCGCGCAGACGATGAGCAGGACGACGTGCGCCGTATAGACGAGGTCGTGCGTTTGGCGCATCGTCTCGAGGGCGTTGGCCGCGAGGAGGGTTCCCACCGCGACCGCGATGGCGTCCGACATCCGGTCGGGCCGCGGCCATTTCCCGAGCGCCGCTCGGCCGGCTGCACAAAGCGCCGCCGTGCCGATGTCGAACGCGACGATGCGCCCGCGGATGGCCGCAGGGAGCAGCACGGTGTCGAACACCGCGTTCACGGCCATGATGGCGGCGGCGCAAGCGAGGGCCGCGGGCACCATGTCCCCCAGCGCCCGCTCGAGAGGCTTCCTCAAATCCGCCGGCAACACCCTGCCGCCCATGGCCACCCCGCTTTTCCCCTCAACGGCGCGCGCGGGGGCGGAGCTAAGCCGTCGCGCTCACGAACGGTCGCACGGCCGACCACTATCCGCCCGCTGGGGCTCGTGCGCGGCTCGCGCCGAAGGGACGAGGCCCCGAAGCGCGCACCGCGAGACGGTCCGCAGGCTCGCGCGCCGCGAGAGGAGGGAGTCGCACGCGGCGTCCGGTCCCGCCGGTCCGCGGAGGGTGTGCTACTCCGTGGCGCCGTGAAGCCGCGCTTGCGATTCGCCCCTTCTCCGACCGGCTACCTCCATATCGGGGGTGTCCGTACGGCTCTCTATAACTGGCTCTGGGCGCGAAAGACGGGCGGCGCCTTCGTCCTTCGCATCGAAGACACCGACCAGGAGCGGAGCACGCCCGAGAGCGTACGGGTGATCCTCGACTCGATGAAGTGGCTGGGCTTGCTCTGGGACGAGGGGCCCGAGGTCGGCGGCGCCAACGGGCCGTACACGCAGATGGAGAGGCTCGCCATCTACGCCGAGTTCGCCCGGAAGCTGGTCGACGAGCGGCGCGCCTACCGCTGCTATTGCACCAAAGAGGAGCTCGAGCAGCAGCGCGCCGCGCTCAAGGCGCGCGACCCGAAGGCCACTTTCAAATACCCGGGGACGTGCCGCAACCGCACGACCCACCCCGATCAGCCCTTCGTCGTCCGCTTCATCGCCCCCGAGTCCGGCCAGCTGACGTACACGGACAAGGTCTTCGGCGAGATCACGACGCCGAACTCCGCCCAGCAGGACTTCGTCCTCCTCCGGAGCGACGGCGTCCCCCTCTACAACTTCGGTGCGGTCGTCGACGACATCGCGATGGGCATCACGCTCGTGTCCCGCGGCCGGGACCACATGGTCAATACGCCGCCGCAGATCCTCCTCTACGAAGCCCTCGGCCGGCGTCCGCCGGAGTTCGCGCACCTCCCGATGATGCTCGCTCCGAACGGCGAAAAGCTCTCGAAGAGGCACGGCGCCGTGAGCGTCGGCGAGTACCGCGACCAGGGGTACGCACCCGCGGCCGTCCTCAACTACCTCGCGCGGTTCGGCTGGTCGCACGGCGACCAGGAGGTCTTCTCCATCGACGAGCTGGTCGGGGCGTTCGACTGGGAGCACTGCAACCGGAGCGACGGCAAGTTCGACGCGAAGAAGTTCCTCGCGATCGACCACGAGCACCTCAAGACCGAGCGGCTCGTACCGACCGCGGAGTACGTCCGCTGTCTCCTCCCGTTCCTCGAGAAGCGCGGCTTGTCCGGCCTCGACGCCGCGCGCGTCGCGGCGGCAATCCCGATGATCCGGGAGCGCGCCACCACGTTCGTCGACGCCGCGGACCGGCTCGACTTCGTCTTCCGCGACGTGCTCGTCGTCGATCCGGCGGCGGCGGCGAAGTTCCTCGTGCCTGCGAACGCGGACCGGCTCGTCGAGCTCGCGAAGGTCGTGGAAGGGGTGGAGGCGTGGGACGCTCCGGCGATCGAGGCCGCGGTGGAGGCTTGGCTGCAGCGCGCCGGCCTGTCCATCAAGGAGGTGGCGCAGCCCGCGCGCGTCGCGCTCACGGGCCGGACGGCCAGCCCAGGGCTGTTCGACGTCATCGCCGCGCTGGGCCGGGAGCGCGCGGCGGCGAGGCTTCGCGCGGGCGCCGGCGCCGTCGTCGCGTAAGCGGCGCCTAGGTTCGGTCGAGCCGCACGACGCAGCTCCACGGCTTCTCGCCCGGGCGGGCCGGGTCGGGCTCGGGGAAGAGCGCGAACGGTCGCAAGAGAAGCGGCAGCCTGCGGAAGCGAAATGCCTCGCGCAGGAGCGACCGCACGCTCGTCGCGGCCCACCCCGACGCCCGGAAGAACGCCGCGCCGTCGGCCGGCGCGAAGCGCATCTCGGCGTCGGGCGAGAGGCGATGGTTGACCTCCTGCCGCAGCATCCGCAAGACCGAGGGCGACACGAGGTCCGTCAGCCACGTGCGCGCCGCCGAGGTCTCCGCGAGATCCTCCGCCAGGCCGCGCACTTCCTGCTCGGACCAATAGACGAGCAGCCCCTCGGTGATCACCACCGCGCGCCGCGCCCCTTGGAACGCGCGATCGAACAGCGCACGCCGCGCTTCTCGGTCCGACAGATCCACCGCCTCGCGAACGACCCGGCACCGCGGCGACTCGCACGAGAGCGCCTGCTCCTTCTCGGCGAGGATCGCCGGCAGATCCGCCTCGACCCACACGAGCGAAGGCGGCAGCTCGAGGCGGTACGGGCGCGTGTCGAGGCCCGCCGCGAGGTTCAGCACCCGGTCGGCACCCCCGGAGAGCGCGTCCGCGAGCAGATCGTCGACCGCCTTCGTGCGCATGACCATCGGCCACACGTTGCGCCGCATCGCCTTCGGCATCCGCGCCGCGATGTCGCGCCCGCGCGGACCCGCGAGCCGCGACGCGAACGGATCACGGAAGAGCGCGTCGGGCCGCTCGGTCTCCATCGCGCGGTACACGGCGACCCAGCGGGCGGTATCCGAGATGTTCGAGGCGAGCGCTTGCATCACGGAGAAGGGAGGCGGACAAGGCAGGCCGACGAGCGCGGCGGGTCACTTCCCCTGCTTGGACGCCCACGAGTCGCGCAGACCGATCGTGCGGTTGTAGACCGGCGCGTCGGGCTTGGTGTCGAGGTCCGCGCAGAAGTAGCCGACGCGCTCGAACTGAAAACGGTCGCCCGCCTTCGCCGAAGCCAGCGCCGGCTCGATGCGCGCGCCGCCTATCACCTCGAGCGCCTGCGGGTTGATGTCGGCGAGGAAGTCGTCGCCCTGCTCGCCCGGGTTCTCCGTCTTGAAGAGGCGGTCGTAGATCCGCAGCTCCGCCGGGACCGAGTGCGCCTCGGAGACCCAATGGAGCGTCCCCTTGATCTTGCGCCCGTCGGCGGGGTTGCCGCCGCGCGAGTCCGGGTCCCACGTGCAACGCAGCTCGACGATCTCGCCGCGCGCGTCCTTGACGACCTCCCGGCACCTGACGATGCACGCATACCGCAGGCGCACTTCGCCCCCGGGCGTGAGCCGGAACCACCCCTTCGGCGGGTTCTCGGCGAAGTCGTCGCGGTCGATGTAGACGACGCGCGAGAGCACGAGCGGCCGCGAGCCTTGGGTCGCGTCCTCCGGGTGCCACGGCGCCTCGAACCGGTCCTCGCGGCCCTCGGGGAAGTTCTCGAGCACGAGCCGGAGCGGACGCACGACGCACATCGCGCGGTTGCACCGGGCGTTCAGGTCCTCGCGCACCGCGTGCTCGAGCAGGGACACGTCGACGAAGCTGTTGCGCTTGGAGATCCCGATCCGGTCGCAAAACGTGCGGATGGCCTCGGGCGTGTAGCCGCGCCGCCGGAGGCCCGCGATGGTCGGCATCCGGGGATCGTCCCACCCGGAGACGTGCCCCGCGTCGACCAGGAGCTTGAGCTTGCGCTTCGAGAGCGTCATGTACGTCAAGTTGAGGCGCGCGAACTCGATCTGCTGCGGCCGCGGCTCGAACGACGTCTGCTCGATGAACCAGTCGTAGAGCGGGCGGTGGTTCTCGAACTCGAGCGTGCAGACGGAGTGCGAGACGCCCTCGATCGCGTCCGAGTAGCCGTGCGCGAAGTCGTACATCGGGTAGATGCACCACGCGTCGCCCGTACGATGGTGGTGCTCGCGCTTGATGCGGTACATGACCGGGTCGCGCATGTTCTGGTTCGGCGACATCATGTCGATCTTCGCGCGGAGGACGTGCTCGCCGTCCTCGAACTCGCCGGCCCGCATGCGCCGCAAGAGGTCGACGTTCTCCTCGACGGAGCGGTCGCGGAACGGGCTGACGCGGCCGGGCTTGTAGAAGCTCCCGCGGCCCTCCCGCATCTCTTCGAGCGACTGGCTGTCGACGTACGCCTTGCCCGCCTTCACCAGCTCGAGGGCGATCTCGAACAGCTTCTCGAAGTAGTCCGACGCGAAGTACTTCCGGTCGCCCCAGTCGAAGCCGAGCCATCGCACGTCTTCCTGGATGGATCGGACGAACTCGTCTTCTTCCGTGCTCGGGTTCGTGTCGTCGAACCGGAGGTTGCACACGGCGCCGGGCACCGCCTGCGCGATGCCGAAGTTCAAGCAAATGCTCTTGGCGTGGCCGATGTGCAAATAGCCGTTCGGCTCGGGCGGGAAGCGCGTCATCACCTTCGCATGGCCCGCCGCCACGTCTCGCTCGACCCTCTCGAGGACGAAGTTCGGCGGGTTGCCCTCTGCGTCGGCGCGACGCGCGCTCGCAGAGGACGGAGGCGTGCCCTCCGATTTGGGTGCGGCTCCGTGTGTCGACTTCGCGTCACTCATGGCTGCCGCTACGATCTAGCAAAACGCGCCGCATCCTATAGTCTCCTCGCCCGCTTTGACCATGCCGCCGCCCGTGCCGCCGCCGAACGCCGGCGCGCTCGATCTCGTGCTGACGACGTTCAAACCGCTGTTGCCCGTCCCGGTCTTGATCGTCGTCGTGACGATCCTATGGTGGCTGTTCCGCGACACGTGGAAGGAGCTCGACGCCGACGCCAACCAGTGGCGGGCCGATCTCGCGCGGTCGGGCAAGAGCGATCTCCGCCCGGTCGTGTGCCTCGTGATGTGCGCCGTCATCCTGACATTCCAAGAGTACTACGGCGGCCGCGTTTACTTCGATCAGGCGATTCGGCCCATTCTCGCCCATCACGAGATCTTCCACCCGCGGCTCATCAAGCTCGAGCGGTTCGACGAACTCTACGGATTCTCCTGGTGGGTGGCCACGCGCGTCTTGGGGTACGCGGTCGTCCCGTTCGCCGTGTGGAAGGTGTGCTTTCGCGGCGACTCGCTGCTCGACATGGGCCTTCGCACGCGGGGCTTCTTCCGGCACACCTGGATCTACGGCGTCTTCCTCGCCGTCGTCGTCCCCTTGCTTCTCCTGGTGTCGCGCCAGCCCGACTTCGGCTCGTACTACCCGTTTTACCGAAACAGCCAGCGCTCCTGGTTCGATCTACTCGCGTGGGAGGGGATGTACTTCGCGCAGTTCTTCGCGCTCGAGATGTTCTTTCGCGGATTCTGGCTCGGCGCTCTCCGCAGGAGCTTCGGGTCGGGGGCGATCTTCGCGATGATCGTGCCCTACTGCATGATCCATTACGGCAAGCCGTTCCTCGAGGCGAACGGGGCGATCATCGCCGGCATCGCCCTCGGCTCGCTCTCGATGAAGACCAAGAGCATCTACCAGGGCTTCCTCGTCCACATCACGGTCGCGGGCCTGATGGATTGGCTCTCGCTCTCCCACCGCCACGCGCTCCCCACCGTCTTCTGGCCAAGATAGGCGGGGACACCGCACCGTTCTAGGGGATGGCGTCGCGGACGTTCTGGATCGCTTTGGCGCGGACGCCGCTCCGAAGGCGGCCCTCGTAGAGGTTGCGGAGTCCCTCGAGCGCGGCGCGCGTCGCGTCGCGGCCGGGGCCCTTGGGCGTGAGCGAGAGGTGCCTCCAGAGAAGCGACTCGAGCGCGCGGGGTCTTCGCGCGAGCCCCGTCGTCGTCCGGGCGATGATCTCGAGCGAGGACGGGTCCGAGCGCATCGCGCGGAGGTAATAGCCGATGGCTGCCGTGCGTGTGTGCACGTGCGCCGCGAGGAGATCCGCCGCGTCGCAGAGGGCGCGCGCACGCTCCGCGTCGTCGGCCGCCGACTCGACCCGGACCCTCGCCTCCCGGAGCGCCTCGCGCGCGTCCCGGCGCTCCGCCGTCCACGGCGCGAGCGGACGAACGCGCCAAAGGAGCACCGCGAGAAAGGCCGTGGTGGCGACGACGAGCGGCACCGAGGTGTCTTGCATCGGCGTTCCTCACTTACACTGACGGCGCTCGAGCCGCCAAAAGGTGGCGTAAAGCCGTGCGAATCCTACCTCGCCGGACGCGGGCGCGCGCGGCGCACGCGGACGGGAGCGCCGAAGAGGAAACGGCGGAGAGGCTCGTGGCTTGCAGCCGGCCGCCGAGCTTGGCAAAGTAAAACGTGGTGTCGACCCCGCTCCGCGCCGTAAGGGCCGCTCTGGCGGTGGCCGTCCTCACCCTCCCCGCGACCGCGCGCGGCGACATCTACACGTACACCGACGGCGACGGCACGGTGCATTTCGCCAACAACCCCGCCGGCGACCACCGCTATCGCCTCTTCATCCGCGGCAACGGTTGGACGAAGCCGGGCGTCGCCCCGGGCGTCACCCCAGTCCCTCCGAGCGACCGCGACGTCGCCCGCTACACTCGATACGACGGCTGGATTCATCAGGCGGCCTCGCTTTACCAGATCCCCGAGCAGTTGGTCCGCGCCGTCATCCGCTGCGAGAGCGACTACGACCCGCGTGCCGTGAGCGTCTCGGGCGCGCGGGGCTTGATGCAGCTCATGCCCGACACGGCGTCGCTCATGCTGGTGCGCGACATCGACGATCCGCACGACAACATCTTCGGCGGCGTGAGGCTCCTGCGCGTCCTCGCGAACGAGTTCAACGGCGATCTCGAGCTCACGATCGCGGCGTACAACGCGGGCGACGGCGCGGTGATCCGCTACGGCGGCATCCCTCCGTACCAGCAGACGCGCGACTACGTCGTCAGCGTCACGAAGTACTACCGCCGCTACCGGTCGACGCCCGACGTCGCGCAAGCGAGCCTCGCGCAGGGCGGCGGCGACGGCCGCTCGCGAGACTGACGCCCTCTCCCTTTCGGCGGCCGCCTCGGCGCGGCGGGCTGGCCTGGCAGTGGCAAGCCTGCTAGGTTCCGCCCCCGTTTTTACCGCGCGAGTCACCTCGCGCACCCCCCGAAAGGAAACCCCGCTGCCATGGCGCACAAGAGTCCCCTCGCGATCGTCAAAGAGACCTTCGGCGACAAAGCCAAGCTGGTCGAAGCCGTCGAGAAGTTCACCGGCGACGAGCTCTGGGTCGCGCGCACCAACAAGGACAAGGGCCTCGCCCACGTCTCCAACGCCAAGCTCCTGCGCCTCCACGCGACCTTCACCACCGTGAAGGAAAAGTTCGGCACGCGCGAGAAGCTCATCGACGCCATCCTCGAGCTGCAGAAGCGCTCGAAGGACGCGGGCATGCGCCAGAGGCTCTCGGCTTGGCCGGTGCCGCGCCTCTTCGACGTCTACAAGTCGACGGCCAAGCGCGACGCCGCGTCGGCCCGCGCCGAGGCGAAAGCACCGGCTGCGAAGGCTGCGGCGAAGGTCCCCGCGGCGAAGGCCGCTCCGGCTCCGGCCGCGAAGAAGACGGCGGCCAAGCCGAAGGCGGCCGGGAAAGCCGCCAAGCCGAAGGCCGCGAAAAAGAGCGCGGGCTGATCGAGGTCGGCGGGTCCGCGTGGTGCGCGCTCGCCGTTGCTCATTTTTCACAAGAACGACGCGGTCGTTCCGAGTAGGCTCGCGCGCGATTCGGCGCGCAGGCTAGGTGTCCGTCCAATGGCAAAGAACGACAGCGAAAAACAGAACAACGGCATCGTGCTCGGAGACAGCGGGTTTCCGAAAATGCACGAGATGTTCGTCCCCAAGGCGATCTTCTTCACCAACGGGGTCGGCGTTCACAAAGACCGCCTCTCTTCCTTCGAGCTCGCGCTTCGCGACGCCGGCATCGAGAAGGCGAACCTCGTCACGGTGAGCTCGATCTTCCCGTCGCGGTGCCGCGAGATGAGCCGCAAGGAAGGCGAGAAGCTCATCATCCCGGGGCAGATCGTCCACTGCGTCATGGCGCGCCAAGACACCAACGAACCGAATCGCCTCATCGCGGCGGCCATCGGCCTCGCGCGTCCCGCCGACAAGGACCGCTACGGTTATCTCTCCGAGCACCACAGCTACGGCGAGACGGCGAAGAAGGCCGGCGACTACGCCGAAGACCTCGCCGCGACGATGCTCGCGACGACGCTCGGCATCGACTTCGACGCCGAGAAGGCCTGGAGCGAGCGCGAGCAAGTCTTCCGCCTCGAGAAGACGATCTTGAAGACGCGAAACATCGTGCAGAGCGCCGAGGGGCACCCGCGGGGTACCTGGTCGACGGTCATCGCCGCCGGCGTCTTCATCTTCTAGTTAGTCTTTCGTCGGGCCGAAAAGCGAGAGCTGGCCGCCCGCGTCGTTCTTGGGCCCGCGCTTCTTCCGGCGGGCCGCCGCCGGCCGTGCGTCCGCGGCGCGCGCCGGTTCGGGGAGCTTGGCGACGAGGTCGGCGAGGAGCTCGGCCTCGCCCGCGGCCTTCTCTTCGCGGTAGCGCTCGACGCGCGCGAACCGGAGCGCGATGCCGCCCGGGTAGCGCGGGCTCCTCTGCACGTCGCTGTACCGGATCTCCACGACGAGCTCGGGCCGAACGAAGACGACGTGCGCCGTGCGTTCCGTCGCGAGCTCCTGGAGCTTGGCCGTCTGCCACTGGAGGAGCGCGTCCGTCAGGCCCTTGAACGTCTTTCCCACCATGCAAAAGCCGCCGCCGGCCTCGCGCGCGCCGAGGTGGAGGTTCGAGAGGTAGCCCGTCCGCCGGCCGCTTCCCCACTCGGCGGCGAGGACCACGAGGTCGGCCGTCGCGAACTCCTTGACCTTCTGCCACGCCCGCCCGCGCGCCCCGAACCGATACGGCGACCCCAAGTCCTTGACGACGACGCCCTCGTGCCCGGCGGCGAGGGCCTGCGCGTAGAACGCCTCCGCCTCGTCGGCGCTCGCCGTCCGCAGCTGTCGCACGCGGAGCTCGGGCGGGACGAACGCGGCGAAGGCCTCGAGCCGGGCCGAGAGCGGCTCGTCGAGGAGGTCGCGCCCGTCCTTGTGGAGGCAGTCGAACAGGTAGAGGCGCAAGCGGTCGCCCGACGGCAGCGCTCCCTTCGACGCCACCGCCGAGAACGAGTCCTGGAACGCGCGCGCCTCGCCGCCCGGTCCTTCGAGCGCGATTTCCCCGTCGATGACCGCGGCCTCGGCGTCGAGCGCCGCCAGTCGATCGAGCACCGGCTCGCAGCCCGCGGTGATGTCGTTGCCCTGACGCGAATAGACCGAGACGCGCCCGCCCTCCTTGTGGACCTGGACGCGCACCCCGTCGATCTTCCACTCGACGACCGCCGCTTCGATCCCCTCCAGGGCCTCCTTCAGCGTCTCGGCAGGGGAGGCGAGCATCGGCGCGAGCGGATGGAAGAGCGCCACCGAGGTCGGCGGAGGCTCCTCGCGGCCCGGGCCGAGGAGCGCCCGCGCGGCGCGCGCGATCGACCCCGTCACCATCACCGTCCGCCGCACCTCTTGCTCGGGACGGCCCGAGAGATCGACGAGCGCGAGGAGCATCACGCCGCCGAGGCTCCCTTGCCGCAAGTTCCCCGTCAGCGCGCCCACGAAGAAGGCGCGCTCGGGCTCCGTCAGCCGCGCGAAGAGAGCGGCCACCCGCGCGACGGCTTGCTCCCGTCCGCCGTCGGGCGCGCGCCGGAGCGCTTCCTCGACGCCCTCCACCGTCGCCTGCGCCGCGTCGGGCGCCGCCGTGCGCGACATCTCCCAGAGGTGCGCGGGGCCGACGCCGAGCGGCCCACACAAGGGCTCGCCCACCAGCCACCCGACGACGGCCTCGATCTCCCGCGGCGGCACGCGCGCGAGGAGCTCGATGAACACCTGCTTCTTCTCGAGGCGCGACGAGGTCGCCGCGACCCGCTTCGAGGCGTGGGCCAGCTCGACGAACTCCAGCGGGGGCGGGGGGTTGGGCGATGCCATCGGCGGGCCGCGGCGCGGGTGGGTCTCGGTCTACCACGGCCGTTTACGAATCTTTACCGCTGGGATCGGAGCACGGGGGCCGCTTCGAGCGTCACACTGCACACGGAGGTCATCGTCATGCGCATGCGTTCGGTCGCTTCATTCGCCCTTCCCCTCATCCTCGCGGCTTCCTCGACGGCGTGCGGAGGCTCGGTCTCGACCGAGCAGCCCGCCACCGCCGCCGCCGCCACGACCCGCGCGCCGATCGCCCAGTCCGCGCAAGGCCCGGCGAAGCTCATCGGCGACGCCCTCGGGGATGTCCCGCTCACCGCCCCGCAGCGCGCAGAGCTCGAGCAGCTCGCCGCCGATTTCGAAGCGCGCCACGCGGCCGCCCGCGCCGCCGGCAAGGACATGATGCTCGCGCTCGCCGGGCAGGTCGAAGCCGGCACCCTCGATCGGGCCACCCTGAAGGCCAAGGTCGACGCCGTCACCGCCGCGCTCGTCGCCGCCCAGCCGGCCGATCGCGCCGGCTTCCAGAAGCTTCACGACATCCTCCAGCCCGACCAGCGCGTCGCGTTCGTCGACGCGTTCGAGGCGCGCGCGAAGGCGCGCTTCGCCGGCGGGGCCGAGGCGGGGCCGGAGGGCAAGGGCGGACCGGGACGAGGAATGATGGCCAAGTGGGCGGCGGACCTGGCGCTCACCGACGCGCAGAAGCACGAGATCAAGGCCGGGCTCGAGCAGCAGAGGCAGCACGGCGACGGCGAGGGCGGACCGGGCCACCCCCGGTGGGAAGGCGCGCGGCGGGCGGGCAAGCTTCTCGAGTCCTTCAAGCAAGACCGGTTCGTCCTCGACGAGGTCGCGCCGCCGCGGGACATCGCGCGGATGGCCACGCGCGCCAGCGAGCGCTTCATCGGCCTCGCCGAGGTCGCGCTCCCCGTCCTCACGCCGCAGCAGCGCGCGCTCGCGGCGCAGAAGATCCGCGAGCGCGTCGACGCGACCGAGGTCGTCGGCCCGGCGACGCTCTGAGTCTCCGGCGAGATATCCCGGACTCGCTTCTCGGCAATTTCAGTAAAGCGGGCGCTGGCTCGCGGACCGCTGCGGAGACTGGGTTTCGCCCGTCTCCGCGGCGCGGCGGCGCCGGAGCGCATACCGGACGAGCAGCGCGACGAATGCCCCGTAATCGATACCGACCGCGGCCGCCGCCCGCGCCATTCCGGCGTGGCGCGCCAAATCGCAGTTGGGGTTCACGTCGATGACGTAGGGGACGCCGTTCACGCCCAGCCGGACGTCGACCCGGCCGTAATCGCGCACACCCACCGCCCGGAAGGCCTCGGTCGCCACCCGTCGCACCCTCGCCGCCACGTTGTTCGGCAGCGTGGGGTGGAGGACCGGCACGGTGCCGAGGTCGTCGACCGAGCCGCTCGCCCACTTGGCCTCGTACGACACGATCCGCGGCGCCTCGTCGGGGAGCCCGGTGAAGTCGATCTCGCTCAGCGGAAGGACCCGCGGCGTCGGGTGGCCGAGGAGCGCCACGTTGAGCTCTCGCCCGTCGATGAACTGCTCGACCAGGCACGGTTGCCGGAACGTCGTCAGGACGGCCTCGACCGCCGGACCCAGCTGCGCCGGCTCCCAGACCACGCTCCCTCGGTTGATGCCGACCGACCCGTCTTCCCGGACGGGCTTCGCGATGAGCGGAAAGGGCAGGTCGCACGGGTCGTCGGGCCGCGCGAGGACCCGCCCGGCGGGCGTGGGAATACCGGCGGCCTCGAGCCGCTGCTTCACCCGGTCCTTCCGGAGCGCGAAGCTGAGCACCTCGGGCGGAGAGCCGGTGAAGGGGACGCCCAAGAGCTCGAGGACGAGCGGGACCGCGCTCTCGAGGCGCGCGTCGCCGCCGAGCGACTCGCAGAGGTTGAACGCGCACGTGGGGTCGAGCTCGGCGAGCCGCGCCCGGACGCTCGCGAGGTCACCGTCGACCGGAACGAGGTGTGTGTCGTATCCGCCGTCGGACAGCGCCGCGGCGACCGCGTTCGCCACCGTCTCGACCTCGGCCCGCGACGCCCACGCCGGATCGTTGTCCGGCCGCGCGTCTTCGAAGTCGATGTTGTAGAGCACCGCGATGCGCTTGCTCGCGCGGGTGCGCCTCGCTGGGGGCTTCCGATCCTGGGGATCTTGCGCCGAGTCGCTGCTCGGCGGTGCCTCGAACGTCATGGCCTTCGCGTCTTCCTCGGAGATGACGCATGCGGCGTGAGTGACAACATGCGCGTCTCTTGCGAATCTACCGTCCTACCGATCCGGGTCAAGGCCGGATTGCTATCATCGATTGCAATCGGCACACGTTTCGCTGACGTCTCGCACTCGTCATCGCCGTCTCCATCGTAGGCATCGCCGCGCCTCATGGCCCACCAAGACCCGAGCCTTCGAGACCGCGCTCGTGCGCTCGTCGCCGGCACCGTTGCCGTGCTGGTCAAAGACTTCACGATCGAGCTGACCACCGGCGAGATCACGACGACCGCGGGATTTTTCGCTGTCCTCGTCGCCGTCCTCGCGAGCCTCTCCTTCACGACCGGCCCGGAGACGACGACGCGCGTCGGCCCCGGCGCGCTCTGGTTGTCGATCGCGTTCTCGTCGGTCCTCGCCCTCGGGCGCACGTGGCAACGCGAGCGCGAAGAGTCGGCGCTTGTGGGGCTACTCGTCTCACCGACTCCGCGGCCGGCCATCTTTCTCGGCAAAACGGCGGGCGTCCTCGTGTTCGTCCTCGCCATCGAAGCCGTGCTCGTCCCGCTGATTGCCCTGCTCTTCCACGTCGACCTCTTGCGCCTCCTGGCCCCGCTCGCCGTCGTCCTCTTCTTCGGCACGCTCGGGGTGGCGGCGACCGGCTCGCTCTTCGGCGCCATCACCGTCCGCACGCGCGCCCGCGAGCTGCTGCTCGCGTCGGTCCTTTTCCCGCTCCTTTCGCCCGCGCTTCTGTCGAGCATCAGCGCGACGCGGGAAATCTTCTATGCGTCGGAGAGCGGGGGGATGGTGGATATGTCGGAGGTGTACGACTGGTTGGTGCTCATCGGCGTCTTCGACGCCGTGGCCCTCGTCGGCGGCATCACGATGTTCGGCGCCCTGCTCGAGGACTGACCGGTACCGGGCATTACGCGGTCGATGCGATCGTTTCCGCTTCGTGGCGGACGGCCTCGGGCTCGAGCGGGGTCCCGACGACCTCGCCCGCCGCGAAGACTCCCGGCCGGATGCGGCCGCCCTCCGCCCGCACGACGAAGCCCCGCGCCTCGTGCTCCAGCGTGGCCCCGGCCTGCGCGCAGAGCTCGTACGCGGGCGCCCGCGGCGCGTCGATGACGAGGGCGTCGCACGCAAGCCGGCGCTCCTCTTTCCGCGCCGCCACCGTCGCTTCCTTGACGCGTCCGCTCCCTCGCGCCCTCACCGGGGTGCCCCGGACGAGCGTCGCTCCCGGCGCCGCCCGCGCGTAGGCCTCGCCGAACGCTCGGCCTCCCGGCGTCACGGCCACCACGACCCGCTCGCCCACCGTCACCCCGGCGGCCAGCATCCGGCACGCGGCGCGCGCGCTCATCACGCCGGGGACGTCGTTGCCCTCGAACGCCAGCGCCCCGTCGTGCGCCCCCGTCGCCAGCACGAGCGTTCGCGCCACCGCCACTTCGACGCCCGCCTCGCCGGCCACGAGGACGTCGTCCCCGTAGATCCCCACCGCCGTCGTTCGCAGGCGCAGCACGAGGCTGCGCGCCTCGACGGCCCGGGCGAACGCCGCCGAGAGCGCCGCCCACGGCTGCGGATCGACCGCCGACAGCGCGCGGACGTTTCCACCCCATGTCAGGTCGTCTTCGACCACCTCGACCTGCCGGCCCTTTCGCGCGAGCTCCAGCGCCACCGCCATCCCGGACGCACCCGCGCCCACGACGAGCGCATCCACTTCGCGCCGCGCCGCCTCCCGCGGCGCCCGCGCGCCGCCCGCCTCCGCCGGCAGCTTCCCGAGCCCCGCCACCCGCCGCGCCAACCCCTGCAGCAGCCGCTGCGCGCCCGGCACCGTCGCGAAGAGCTCGTGGTGATTCAGCCCGTGCGGGAAAAACCAGTCCGCGGCCCGCAGCAGATCCGTTTGCGCCGACCCCACCACGTTCTGGGTCTCGATGCGCATCCCGTCGGCCGCCGGCACCCGGCACGTCATCACGTTGGGGACCCCGTCGACCCGCGCGAGGCACCCGTCGCACGCGCCCCGAAGGCACGACGGTCCCCGCGGCCGGTGGAACTTCGGGCTCCGGGCCAGGGCGACGTGGCCCGCCGCGACGAGCGCGAGGACGACCGCTTCCCCGTGCTCCGCGGCGACTTCGTGGCCGTCGAGGAGCACCGTCACCGGGTTGCGGAGGGAAAGCAGGCGTGGCATGGCCGGGCTTCGAGGGTACCGTCCCGTCTTGGCTCCGCGCCTCTTCCGCGTCAAACCCATCGACGCCCTCCTCGGCGAGGCCGGCCGCGGAAGAACCCCGCTCAAGAAGGTCCTCGGGCCGCTCAGCCTCATGGCGTTCGGCGTGGGGGCCATCGTCGGCACCGGCATCTTCGCGACCATCGGCAGCGCTTCGGCCGGCGACGCCGTGCGCCCGGGGGCCGGCCCGGCGCTCATGCTCTCGTTCGTGCTGACCGCGGTGGCGTGCGGCTTCACGGCGCTCTGTTACGCCGAGCTCGCGTCGATGGTCCCCGTCGCCGGCAGCGCGTACACGTACGCGTACGCGACCTTGGGCGAGCTCGTCGCCTGGGTCATCGGGTGGGATCTCCTCCTCGAGTACGCCATCGGCAACACCGCGGTGGCCATCTCGTGGGCGGGCTACATGAGCGCCCTCCTCGACGGCCTCGGCGTGCACGTCCCCGCCTGGCTCGCGACCGACTATCGCACCGCCTCCCGCACGCCCGAGCTCCTCGCCCACGCGCCCCACCTCTTCGGCGTGCCGCTCGTCTTCAACGCGCTCGCGGTCGTGAGCGTCGCGCTCGTCACCCTCGTGCTCGTCGCCGGCATGCGCGAGTCGGCCCGGTTCAACGGCGCCATGGTCGCCGTGAAGATGGCTATTTTGGCGTTCTTCGTCCTCGTCAGCGTCAAGTTCGTCCGGCCCGAGCACTGGACGCCCTTCGCGCCGAACGGGTTCGCCGGCATCGGGTCGGGCGCCGCCGTCATCTTCTTCGCGTACATCGGCTTCGACGCCGTCTCGACGTGCGCCGAGGAGTGCAAAAACCCCGGCCGTGACATGCCGATCGGCATCGTCGGGTCGCTCGTCGTCTGCACCGTCCTTTACGTCGTCATCTCGGCGGTGTTCTCGGGGCTCGTGCCGTACCCCGTCTTGAGGGGGCTCGACGAGGCGCAGCGGGCCGAAGCCCTCGCGTTCGCAATGACCTACGCGAAGATGCCGCGCTGGATGGTCGGCGTGGTCTCGTTCGGCTCGGTGGTCGCGCAGACCGCCGTGCTCCTCGTTTTCCAGCTCGGCCAGGCGCGGATCCTCCTCGCCATGGCGCGCGACGGGTTCCTCCCGCCGTCGCTCGCGCGCGTGCACCCGAAGTTCGGCACGCCCCACGTCGCCACCCTGCTGACGGGCGCGCTCGTGGCGGGGGTGAGCGCCGTCGCGAGCATCGACGAGATGGTGGACCTGACGAACGTGGGGACGCTTTTCGCGTTCGTCCTCGTGTGCATCGGCGTCGTCGTCCTGCGCCTGCGCGAGCCCGCCCGCGCGAGGCCGTTCCGGCTGCCGTTCGGGCCGTTCCTCGTCCCCGCGCTCGGCGCGGCGTCGTGCTTGTTCCTCGTCGCGTACCTGCCGCCGACGTCGTGGGTGCGCTTCGCGCTGTGGTTCGTCGTGGGCATCGCGGTGTACGCCGCGTACGGGTACCGGCGTGTCGGGCGGATGGCGGAGTCGGAATGGAGCCACTCCAGCCGCTGAAAGAGACCGGCCGGTCGCTCGACGAGCGAGGCGGCGGTCTCGACGAGCCGTCCGCGGGGGTTCTCGAGCGAGGCGGCGGTCTCGACGAGCCCTCCGCGGGGCCTCTCGAGCGAGGCAGCGGTCTCGAGGAGCCCCCCGCTGGAGTTCTCGAGCGAGGCGCCGGTCTCCCCGAGTCCTTCGCCGGGCCTCTCGAGCGAGGCAGCGGTCTCGACGAGCCCTCCGCGGGGCTTCTCGAGCGAGGCGCCGGGCGCGACGAGCTACCTCCGGTAAATGCTCACGATGGGCACGCCGTCGTGGCGGACGATGTACACGGGCGCGTCCGTGCCGAACGCGACCCACGTCGAGTAGTCCACCTCGTTCATGTGAAGCTCGTGCTCGACGAGGGCAATCTGCGCCTCCCCGGGCGACCCCGTCGCCCGCAGGTCACTCCGCACCCGGCCCTCTTGCTGCATCCGCCCCCACGCGTCCCACGTCGTGTCGTGGATGAACACCGTCGCGTTGGGCGGCGCGTTTGCGTTCAGGTATTCCTCGGCCGCGTTCTGCGACGTGTACCCCCAAAACTGTCGGTTCAGGCCGAGGTCCGCCCCGCCGGCCGTCCCGCCCACGAGCGGCACGTAGGCCGAGAGCCCGAACGGGAACGCGTGCGCCGTCACCGCGAGCGGCGCCGCCAGCACGCACACCCATAGCGCCGCCTCGACCGCCACCCATCGCCGGCCCTCGAGCGACGCGAAGACCGCGCGCGCCTTCTGCCATACGAGGTCGAACCCGCGCCCCGCGAAGAGAGCG
The DNA here is from genome assembly GCA_036500865.1 of Polyangiaceae bacterium. Classification (GTDB taxonomy): domain Bacteria; phylum Myxococcota_A; class Polyangia; order Polyangiales; family Polyangiaceae; genus Palsa-1150. Next base: position 421,735 of record DASYBG010000024.1, on the reverse strand, counting down.
AGCCCCGGATACGCCGGCATCCAGTGCTTCGTCCCGCCGAAGATGGGCGTCGTCGAACTGAGCCACGGCGCCATCGCCACGACGATCGACAGCGCCACGAGGAGGTCCGTCTCCCGCGGGTCGCCGGGGACCCGCTCGCCCGGCCGATCCGTGACCTCGCGCAGCCAGCCGAGCAGCCGCCGCACCCCCGCCGCCGCGCGCTCGACCGCGCCCACCGCGAAGAGAAGCAGCGTCACCGCCGGCACGGTGGCGAGCACCATGACCGGCAGGTAGCTCTTCGGCGAGGGCGGGCTGTAGTAGTTTTTCCCGAAGAATTCGATGTTGTAATACTCGTGATTCAAATGGAAATTCACGTACCACTGGACCCGACCGAGCGTGTCGTACCAGAGGTACGGCCATAGCGCGTAAAACACGATCGGCCCCAAGATCGCCATCGACACGAGGCTGAGCGGCACCGGCAGCCGCCCCACCCGGAGCGCGCGCCAGATGGCGTGCCGGTGCACGAAGAACGCGTGCGGGACGAACACCGCGGGGAGCTCCCACGCGTTGTGCTTGGTCTCGAGCGTCAGCCCGAAGACGATCCCCGCCGCGATCGCCCAGCCGATCGCGCGCGTCTCCTGCGCGCGCCAGTGCACGTAGATGCAGAGGATCCACATCGTCGTGATCGGCACGTCGAAGCAGGCGAGGTGGGCGTGGAAGAACACGCGCGGCATCAGCGCGAAGAGCGCCGCCGCCGCGATCCCCGCCCGCCGGCTCCACGCCCGCGCGCCGAAGAGGTACGTCGTCCACACGGCGGCGCCCGCGAAGACCATGGCCGGCAGGCGGAAGGCGTCGCTCGCCTCCTTCATGAGCTGCCACTTGTCGTGGAGGTAAATCTCCGAGAGCCCGAAGAGCGACTTCATGAGCGCCGGGTGCTCGTGGTTGTACCCGAACGCCGAGTCGATCGACCCTTGCGAGATGGCCTCGCTCCCGCGCTCGAAGAGCATGCGCCACCAGCCGCCGTACGCCGCGGCCGCGTGGAAGTAGAAGCTCTCGTCGCGCGGGAAGCCGACCTCGTGCGCGGTCGCCAGGAGCCACACCGTGTAGACGAGGCCCAGCGCGGCGCCGAGCGCGTGATCCCGCCAGCCGATCTTCGCCGGGAATTTCACCGCGTATCCGCCTCGAAGCAGTACGTCCTTCGCTCTCCGCTCGAGGCGATCTCCGCGACGAGATCCGCCTCTTGTCCGGCGAAGTCGCTCGTGTCGAGCTCGAAGCCCTTCCATCCTTCCATGTCGCGGTGGATGGCCGTCCCGATCGGCTTGCCGCCGATGGAGAAGGCGATGGTGACCGGCGCGCCATGCATGTGCTCCGCCTCCACGTAGAGCGCGTGGTGGCCGTGGAGCGCGTGGCCCATGTGCACGCCGAGGAAGCGCAAGACGAGCGGCGCGCCTCCGCTCGGCGGCGCGAAGACGCAGCGGTGCCCGATGTAATCGAGGTCGGCCACCACGCTCACGCCCGCGAAGCCGCCGCCGGGACAGGCGAAGCGGTCGCCCGGCACGGTCGGCCCGAAGCCGAGGCCTCCGCTCTGCGGCGAGGTGTGCACCCACGGGCAGTCGCGATCGCCGTGAGACACGCGCACGCGTCCCGCGCCGGTCATCGTCACGAGATCGTCCAGCACGTGCGCCGGGGCAGGGTTCTCCAGCGTCGCCACCGTGACCGCGCCGAAGTGCCTCTCGTCGAGGCGCCGCCAGCTTTGCAAGGCTTCCACGTGCTTGCCGCGGATGGAGACCTCGAACGCGCGCGGAAAGCGAGACTCGTCGCCGCGCGCCTCCCGTTCGAGCGTGGCGATGTCCGCGCCGAAGAGCTCTCGTCCGATCGGGTCCGTCCACCGGGGCGCGAACGCGACGAGGTCCGCGGGGGCCGCCTTCGACGCGACGAACGCGCGCGCCTCGGTCCAATCGCTGTCCGGCACGACCGTGTGCGTTTGGACGGCGTGCGCCCCGAGCTCGAGGAGGCCGGCGGCGGGGACGGCGGCGAACGCCCACGTGCGCGCGCTCGTGCGCCAGTTCGCCCAGCCGGACGCGCGCGGGCTCGAGTCGTTGCTCAAAGCGCGCGCAGCTTACACGCGGCTTTCCGGCTCGTCACGGGCCGTGCTTCGTGTACCTTCGCGCCGTGCGCTGGGCGCCCAGACCGAGCACTTGGTTTTACTTGGCAGTCGCGGTGCTTGCGTCCGCCCCCGCGTGGATCGTCAAGCACCCGCCGATCCAGGATCTGCCGTTCCACGTCGCCACGATCCGCATCCTGCGAAGCTTCTGGGATCCCGCCTACGGCTTCCGAGACAACTTCGTCCTGACGCTGGGTCGCACCCAGTACGTCATCTATTACGTGATCGGCGCCGTCGTCTCGCTCTTCACGGGCGTCGTCGGCGCGAACGTGCTGCTCGTGTCGGCGTACCTCGGCGGCACGGTGCTCGCGCTCCGCGACCTGCTGCGGGCGATGGGCAAGGACGAGCGCCTCAGCCTCTTCGTCTTGCCGCTGCTCGTCAACGTGATGTTCATCTACGGCCTCCTGCCGTTCGTGCTCGCCATCCCCATGATGCTCTGGGGCTTCGCGACGGCGATCCGGCATTTCGAGCGGCCGTCGCTCGCGAGCAGCGCGCTCCTCTGCGCGCTCGCGCTCGGGGTCTTCTACTCGCATATCCTCCCGTTCGGCCTCTTTTGCATCGGCTACGCGGCCCTCTTCCCGTGGCGCCGGCCGTCGCGCTGGCTGTCCGCCGCCGTGCCGGCGTTCCCCGTCGCCGTCGTCCTCAGCTGGTGGACCTTCTTCACGGCGGCCGGCAAGCTCGCGCGCGGCGCGGCCACGGACAGCGCCGCCGACCCGCACAAGAACCTCGACGCCGCCATCCTCGATCTTCCCAATTGGTTCACCAACGTCTTCCGCGACACGAGCGACGAGCTCACCCTGGTCGCGCTCGCGTTCTTGGTGGTTTTGGCGCTCGGCCTCTCGTTCGGCGACAAGGACACGTCGCGCCCGGGGTCACGCCCTTACGTGCTCGTCCCGCTGGCGTGCATCGTTTGCTACTTCGTCCTCCCGGATGGCCACGGGTACATCTGGCTCATCTCCCAGCGCTTCCCGATCCTCTTTGCCATCACCGCGATCCCGCTCTTGCGGATGCCGCGCGGCGGGCGCGGATGCGCGGTGACCGCGGCGGCGCTGGCGGTCGGGATCTTCTCGGTCGTCAACGTGTGCCGGCACTTCATTCGGTTCGAGATCGAGGAGGTCGGCGACATCGACGGCGCCATCGACACCATGGAGCCCGGCCGCAAGGTCTGCGCGCTCATCTACGACAAGACGTCGGCGGTGACGAACACGCAGCCGTTCCTGCACTTCGGGTCGTATTACCAAGTGCGGAAAGGCGGAGTCGTGATGTTCACCTATGCGGGATACGCGCACTGGCCGGTCGACTTCCAGCCCGGCAAGTATCCTCCCCCGGGCGGCCCGGCCCGGCTCCGCTGGGAGTGGATGCCGGAGGCGGTCTCGATGCACGAGATTTACCCGTATTACGACTATGTCCTCACCCGCGGCTTTGGCTTCCGGCCCCCCGCCGGCACCTACCACCTGATATTCCACGACGCCCATTGGGCGGTCTGGGCGCGGGACTCCTGAGCCCCGAAGAGCCACCGCCAGGGCGCCGACGACGCCCTGGCGATCCTCGGCCTTGCGGAGGCTCTAGAGCGAGCTGTTGAGCGGGTCGTACTTGTTGCCGCCCGTGGTGAAGCCGCTCGGCTTCTCTTTGGGGGCGTGCCAGGTGCTCGGGCCGCTGGTCGACGCGTGCGTCTTCGACTTCTTGTCGGCCTCGAGGAGCTTCTTCTTCTGGTCGTCGGTCAGCCGCGTGGGATCCATGATCGAGGAAACGCCGCCCTGCGAGGCCGTGTCCGGGCTCGAGGGGGGGGCCACCGGGTCGGGCGTCGTGGTCGGCGGGGGCGAGGCCGCGGCGGCCGCGAAGACCGGTGCGGCCTCCGGCAGAGACGACGCGGACGACTGCGTCGCCACGATGAAGCCGGCGGCTCCGGCCCCGAGGGCCGCGACGACGCCGGCGATGACCCAGCCCTTGCGCGACGACTTCCGGAACGAGACCTCGGCGAGGTCGGCGGTGCTCCCGAGGTCGAAGGTGACGGGACGGACGCTCGCGACCATCGGGGTCGACGGGGGAACGACCGGGGGCCGCATCCCCAGGATGGGCTGTCCAAGAGTCGCGACCGGAGCGGCGACCCGCTGGGGCTGCGGGACGGGGGGCACGAACATGCCCGGAGCCACCGGGGCTCGCACCGCGGCGGGCGACACCGCGACGGCGGGAATCCCTTGGAGCGTCGCAACCGCGGTTGCCATCGCCGGTGCTTGCGCCGGGGCCGCGCCATGCGCCATGGCCACCGGGGTTGCCACCGCCGCCGCCCTCTGCGGCGCGACCGGCGCCGGCTGCGCCATCGCTGGAGGAGCGATCGGCACCAACCCCGCGGCCGCCGCCACGGCGACCGGGGTCGCCGGCGCGGTCTCGGCTTGGTCGGGCGTTTCGGACAGCCCGAGCAGGTCGGCCAGCTTCATCCACTGGTCGGCCCCGTCCGCGAGAACCCGGGTCTTTTCGTCGATTCGGCCGCTCTGGAACCACTCGTCGAGCTGGTCCAACGTCACGCGCTCTACATCGCCGTCTTCGAGCTTTACGTACCAGATGCCGTCAACGCTCATGGATCCTCCTACCTTTGGCGCGGGGGGTAAGGATGGCAAAGGACCCCAACGGCTGCACGCATAGAGCGCATGAAATGCGCCGTCTCACACCGAGAGTGCAGTCTTCCAGTATCGGGGCACCGCTACCGCTTGGATTTCTCCTCCAAAGGCGAGCCCGCTCGGTGTCACGGCGCGTTACGAACCGCTCTTCTCCGCCATCGTCCCGCCGCCGTCACCGAGCCTCGCCCTCCAGCCGCGCACGGCGAGCAAGACCGCCGGCAGCGCCACGACCGCCGCCGTCAGGCAGGCGATCTCCCCGAGCACGGCGGTGAGGCCGAACAAGAAGAGGGCGCGGTTCTTGGCCAGGAGGAGCGACGAATACCCGATGGTCGTCGTCAGCGAGCAAAGGCCGACCGCCGCTCCGGTCGAGCGAATGGCGCCGGTCACGTCCCGGCTGCCGTCCTGGACGTAGCGGGTCATCACGTTGACCGCGTAGTCGACGCCGATGCCGACGGTGATCGGGTATGCCACGAAATTGCAGAAGTTCAGCTTGATGTGGAAGAGCAGCGTCGCTCCGGCGAGCCAGAGCAGGCCCACCACGAGCGAGCCAATCACGTAGAGCGACGCGAGGCGCCCCCGCAGGATGACGAGGACGACCGCGACCACGCCGGCGAACGAGATGAGGCTGGCGAGGGGGGCGTCCCGGCCGATCGAGCCGATGATGTCGCCGGACAGTGGAATCGAGCCGGCGACGCGCCCCGGCCTTTCGCCCGGGGAGAGCCCCGCGGTGGCGGCGTCCCGGAGGGCGCGAACGAACGTGTCGATCTCTTTCGCGCGCCACAACGCGTCCGAGGGGCGCGGATAGGCGAGGACCGTGCGGCCCAAGGTGCCGTCTCGCTCGCGGAGCCCCGTCGTGAACGCGCGCGGCAGGTCCTCCACGCGAAGGGGCGTGAGGCCTTCGGGGCCGAGGAACTTGTCGAGGTCTTTGCGGCGGTCCTCGTCGAGGAGCGAGCGGATCTTGGGGGTGAGCGCCTCGCGGATCTGTTTGACGAGGGCGAGCTTCACGTCTTGGTCCGCGGGCAGGACGTCGTCGACGCCGCGGACCGAGGCGACCATCGGCTGGAGCGGCCCGTGGTCGGCGGACGCGCGGATGATCTGCTCGGCCGCGGCCGAGGCGCGGACCGAGTCGGACAGGACCACGGTGGGGGTGACGTACCGGCCGAGGAGCTCGTTGGCCTTGTGGCCCCAGAACCCGTCGCCGTTCTTCCATGTATCGACGCGGCGGAGCTTGGAGAGGTCGTACTCGATCTCCGTGGACGGGTCGAAGCGGGAGACGGCGACCGCGGATCCGACCGTGAGGGCGAGGGCGGCGAGGGCGACCGGAACGGGCCATCGCTCGACGAACGACGCCACGAGACCCATGACGCGGATGCCCGACCCGCGGCTGGACGGGGCGGGGGGCGGGTCCTTGTCGATCCACTTCACGAGCGGCGGGATGAGCACGAACGCCGTGACCCACGAGGCGACCATGCCCGCGCCGCCGATGTACCCGAACTGCCGGAAGCCGCGAAACTCGGTGACGATGAGGGAAGCGTAAGAGACGGCCGCCGCGAGCGACGCCGCCAGCGTGCCGAGCCTCGCCCCCCAGACGCCGGTGACGAGGGCTTCGTCGACCGACGCGCCGGCGTGCCGCGCTTCGCGGTAGCGCGCGAGCAGGACGATGCCGACGTTGATGCCGTTGCCGACGATGATCGACCCGAGGAACGCCGTGTTCGAGTTGAGCGCGACGACGTTCCCGGGCGGCAGCGACGCGATCGCGAACGCGTACCCGGTGGCGAGGAGCAAGGGCGGAAAGAGGACGAAGATGCTCTTCCACCAGCGGTAGTAAAGGACGATGACGACGATCTCGGCGATGAAGACGAGGACCGACGAGAGCGAGAGGTCGGCCTCGAGGGCGTCGAGCTCTTCGACCGAGATGGCGATGTCGGAGCAGAATCCGAGCCGCATCCCGGGCGCGTAGGCGCCGGGTCCGCCGAGGGCCGCGATGTCTGCGCGCACCCGGTTGAGGAGCGCGCGCGCCTGCTCGGCGCCCGTCGTGAACTCTTCGGCTTCGACGAAGAGCATGGTGTCGTGATGGCTGGCGTCGGAGAAGCGGCCGGTCGCCGAGCCGGAGGCGCGCTCGCCCGACAACTTGTGGTCGTATTTGGCCTGGAGGTCGGAGACGTCGAGCGACGGCGGCGGCTCGGAGTCGTCGAGCAGGTTGCCCGACTCGCGCTCCACCTCGTAGTCGCGCCGCGCTTCGATGCGCCGGAGGACGTCCTGGAGGTCGGCGACGTCGACGTAGAGGGGGGCGTGGTTCTCGACGAATTTGCGCTCGGCTTCGTTCCCCGTGCGAACGTCACGCACCATCGAGCGGGGATAGGTGCGGATTCGGGCGGCGAGGTCGTCGAGGAATCGCTCGCCCGCGGCGAGGTTCTCCGGCTTGTCGGTGTCGACCACGACGCCGAGGTACTGGAGGCCGGGGAGACGCCGGCGCATCTCGTCGAGCGCTCGCACCGAGGGCGCGTCCCGCGGCAGGAGCTCCTCGATGTCGCTCTTGAGGTGACGATAGAGCGAGATGGTGCGGCCGAAGGAGGGGACCGCGAGGAGGAGGGCCACGACCCAGAGAAGCTTCCCGTGACGGAGGGTCCACTCGACGAACGCTCGCGTGCCGGGGCCGGGGCCGGGGGTCCCAATCATGAAGGGCCGAGCGTAAGCGCAACCGCCGCTCCCTCCAAGGCTGCCGTGGACGGATCCGGCCCTGCCCGCCACGCTTTCCGCGGGCTCGTGGGCTCGCGGGTCGCTCAAGCGATCGGGACGCGACGCGCGCCCGACGGCCGCGCGGTCTCACCGTCCGGCGGACTTTCGGCGTCGGCGGCGCGGCGCGAGGCGGCGGCGACCGTGATGCACGTCGCGGCGACGAGGAGGCGCGCGAGTCGCGCGAGCAGCGCGATGGAGAGCGCGCGGGCCGGCACGCTCGCGAAGCCGACATCGAGCGCGAAGGTGCGGTACGTGGTGTCGACGACGCCGATCTGGTTCGGCAAGAACTCGCCGAGCGTCGACCCCACGATCTCGATGCCGTGGGCGATGAGCGCGCCGTGGACGCTGGCCACGCCGCCGACCGCGACGAGGATGATCCCGTATTGCAAGGCCTGCGCGGTGCGGCTGGCGCAGCAGATGAGAACGGCCCGGAGGGGCACGTTTCGGGGAGCCTCCGGCCCCGCCGCGGTCGGCGCGGTCTCGGACCGGGTGACGAGCCGGCGAATGCGGTCGACCCAGCGGCGGAAGCGCGCGTCCCGCAGCGCCGAGAACAAGGCGCCGGCGAACGCCATCATCAAGACCGAGGTGCCCGCGAGGAGCAACGCGAGTGGAGCGCGGATGCCGAACCGAAGCGCCGCCGTGGCGGCTTCGATCGCGGCGAGGACGCCGATGGCGAAGACGTACGCCACCTGGAGCCGCGTGCTGGCGCTCGCCGCGCGCGCCGCCCCGAGGTGTCTCGCGAGGAGGGAGGCCCGCGTGACCTCGCCGGCGGCCCGCCCGGCGGGCAGGCAGATCATCATGGCGTAGGCGAGCGTGGACGACCGCAGCCACGTGGCCGCGGGCACCTCTTGTGCGTCTCGCCCGAGCAGCACGCGCAGCGTGAAGTAGTCGCTCGCGATCGGCGCGCACTCGAGGGCCGCGATGAGGGGGAGCCACGCGCGCGCTTCCCAGAGCGTCTCGCCCACCCGCGCGGGACCCGCGCTCCAGACGAGGTACGCGATGACGATCAGCCCGGCGAGCGCGAGGGCGATCCGGCCGGCGATCCGCAGGACGCGAATCACGACGTCTGGCGCGTCGCCCAGTCCGCGAGGGCGTCGCGATGATGCCAGACGCGGCGGAAGGCTTCGATGTACCGGTCGACGACGTCGTCGGTCTGCGCGATGAGCGGGCAGGACTGCGAGAAGAGGACGATCGAGCCGTCGAGCAGCGCCTGGGTGCGCGGGTAGCGCGCGGGGTCGTAATTTTGGGCGAGGTCGGTCCCGCCGTCGAGCGCGCGCGGGAACGCCTCGGCCGGGTCGCGCCGCTGGAAGACGCCCTGCGCGGGCAGCGGCGCCGACTGCCAGAGGACGACCTCGAGGCCTTCGGCGCGGAGCGCGCGGGCCGCGGCGCCGCGGAGCGCCTGCGGGGAGAGGGAGAGTCCGGCGCGGGCAGGGTCGAGGTGCACGCGGTACTTGTGGTGCACCGACGTTCGCCCCGAAGGGACGAGCGGCGGCGTCACGCCGGGCAGATCGGCCAGCGCCCGCGAAAGGCGTTCGGCGTTGGCCTGACAGCGCGCCGTCCGCTCGGGCAGCCTGCGGAGCTGAGCGCGCGCGAAGGCCGCCATCATCTCGTTGCCGCGGTACATCGACCCCACGCGCCGCGCGTCGAGGGCCCGCGTGCCGTCGAGCGGTCGGTCGAGGTCGTACTCGGCCTCGTCGGCGGCGGCGAGGTCTTGCCCGAAGTTTCGAACGGCCGCCGCTTCGCGCGCGACGGCGTCGTCGTTCGTGACGAAGAGGCCTCCCTCGCCCGCGCCGAGATTCTTGCTCGACTGGAGCGAGAAGCCGCCAGCCGCGCCGATGGCGCCGACCGCGCGCCCGCCGAGGGTCGCGCCGTGGGCCTGGGCGGCATCTTCCACGATCGCCAAACCGCGACGGCGCGCGACCTCTCCGATCCTCATGAGGTCGGCGGCGCAGCCGTGCATGTGCACGGGCATGACCGCGCGCGTGCGCGGGGTGACGGCGGCCTCGAACGCCGCGGGGTCGAGGCACCCGGCGGCGTCGACGTCGGCGAAGACGGGGACGGCGCCGGCCTGCACGACCGCGAGCGGGGTCGCGACGAAGCTGTACGCGGGGACCACGACCTCGTCGCCCGCGCGAACGCCGGCCCCCGCGAGCCCGATGAGCAAGGCGCTCGTCCCGCAGTGCGTGAGAAGGCAATGCTTCGCGCCGACGAACGCCGCGAACTCCTCCTCGAGCGCGCGCGACTCCGGCGCGAACGGACCCGAGAGGATGCCGCGATCGAGGACGCGCGCGACGGCCGCACGCTCCTCGTCACCCACGACGGGCCAGCGGCGGTGCGCGCCGCGGGCCATGACCGGCGCCGCGCCGAAGAGGGCGAGCGCGCGTCGCGGGCCAGCTTCTTCCTGGCCCTGGTCCCGCGCGGGCGGGGCCGGCGACGCGGCGTCGGCGCTCATGGGGTGCGTTCGACGTGGGCTTTCACGCCGTTCGTATGGACCTGCGGGCGGAGGGTGGCGTGCGTGCGCGCCCACTCGAGCAGGAGCTTCTCCTGCTTGAAGAAGTCGTGCAGGGGAGCCTCGCCCGGCGCGTGGTACGGCGACTTGAAGAACATCGACAGGTGGCGCTGGATGCCGCGCTCGCCGGCGCGCTTGGCCACGTCGAGGAGGCGCACGAGGTCGATGACGAGCGGCGCCGCGAGCACCGAGTCCTGGCAGAGGAAGTTGATCTTCATCTGCATCGGGACGCCGGCGAAGCCGACGAGGTCGATGTTGTCCCAGGCCTCTTTCGAGTCGCCGCGCGGCTTGTAGTAGTGGATGTGAACCTGGTGGTTTTCCACTTTGTAGCCGACGATCGAGTCGAGCACGTTGGCCTTGCTGAGGACCTTCGTCTTGTTCGAGGACGGATCGTCGAGGACCAGCCCGTCGCTGTTGCCGAGGACGTTCGCGGAGTACCAGCCTTCGATGAGGAGGCGGCGGGCGCGGAACATCGAGGCGAGCGCGGTCTTCACGAGCGTCTGGCCGGTCTTGCCGTCCATGCCCGCGAAGGGGTTGCCGGTCTCGACGGCCTGCTGCGCGAGCGCGGGAACGTTCGTCAGGCTCGGCGTGAAGTTGCAGTACGGAATGCGCAGCCGGTTGGCGGCGTAGAAGTACCGCATCGCCGGCGTGATCGCAGGGTCGTTCGCATCGAGCCCGGCCTCGAAGGCGCGCAGGTCGTTGTGGACCGGCTGCACGTCGAGGAAGCGTTCGGTCGAAGCGAGGTTGACCATGACCACCCGGTCGAGGCCCTGCTCCTTCTTGAAGGTCTCGAGGTCGCGCTCGAGGATGGCGAGCTCCTCGCGGAAGCTGCCGGCGCGGATGACGTTCTCGCCGCTCAGCTTTCCGACGTACGACTTTGCGAAGACGGCGGGCCACGGCCGGACGCGCTCGAGCTCTCCGCGTACTTGCTCGAGGACGTGGGCCGGCAGCACCTTGTGGTGCAGGGCGCCCTCGAACGCGTTGGCAAACTGCAGGTCCCAGCCTGCGAACACGAGGCTCTCGAGGGGCGCCAGGTCGAGGAGCTCGGTAATCGACTCCGCGATGCGTGCGTCCGTCTTCTCGGTGATCATCCCCACCCGTGGCGCGAAACCCCGTTTCATGAGCTCGACGCCGGCGATCACTGTCGACGCGACGGCTCCGTTGACTCCTACGATGGCGACCCCGATCCGATTCATGGCGACTTTCTCGATGGCGGTGCGATGGAGTGGCTAGCGGACCCTGGCCGCATGCTTCCAAAGCAGGTTTTTCTTCGTATCGTCGATGATTCGCGGAAACTTGCCTTGCACGTTCCCGCGGGTGACTTCCTCGAGGAAGGTTCGCGCTCCGCCGCTCACGAGCGGCACGACGCGCGGTTCGAGCAGGGCGACGGCTCCGTCGCGGTGCTCACGGTACACTCTGTTCTCTTTGCATAGACCTTGATCGAACGCGGACGCGAAGGCGCCGAGGTCTCGCGGCGCCGCCCCTTCCTGGAACTCGACGAAGAGGAGGTAGCGCGATTTGGCCGTTCCATCGACTCCTACGTCGGCGGCGGCGCCGAAGTCGATGGTGGTGCACGCGCAGGCCACGCGCGCGTGCTCGACGGCGCGCTCGATCTCGACGTGCGTCGTGAGCTCCTGGGTGAGCGACAGGCAGCCGGAGAGGCGCCCGGCGAACTCGACGCGGAGAGGGGCTATCGACGTGAACGTCACGATGTCGCCGAGCTCGTACGCGTAGAGGCCGGAGGCCGTCGTCACGACGATGCTATAGGGGCGACCGAGCTCGATGGACCAGAGGGGAACGCGCGCGGGCGACGGAGTTCCCCTCTGCTCGAGAGGGACGAACTCGAAAAAGGTTCCCCGGTGCGGCAGCATGAGGAGCCCGGGGGCTCCCGAAAAGTCCGACGCGGCGTACACGCCGCCTTCCGTCGCGTTGTAAGTATCGACGAGGGTCACGTCGTCGCGGCCCATGAACTCGCGGATGACGGGGACGTACGGCCCCGCGGCGACGCCACCGCCGAAGAGAACGCGGAGGTTCGGCCAGATCTCCGAGACGGACGCCGCGGCTCGCCCCCGCTCGCGCGCGGCGGCGAGGACCTTCTCGAAGAGGAGCGTAAACCAGCAGGTGGTGCCCACGACGGCGCGCACGTCGTGATCGAGGTACCGCTCCGCGATCACCTTGAGCTTGTCGTCGTAGTTCGGGATCGTGCGGACGTCCTGCTCGGGCAGGTATACGGGACGTGACGCCAAGGGCATCTTGGTCATCATCAGCGCCGGGTTCGACGTGACCAGCACGGGCCCTTCGGAGCGCATGGTGGTCGGCGGGAAGAGGCCGAGCGTGAAGCCCGTCAGCAGGCCGTCGTCGCCCGACCAGCGCAGATAGCGCATGAGGGCGTCGGCCCCGGCGCGCTGCTGCCAGCGGATCTGCCGGTCGCTGATGGGGAGGAACTTGGGGCGGCCCTGCGTGGAGGAGCCGGAGGAGTTGCCGAAGTAGCGGATGAACTCCGGGACGAGGAGGTTCGCCGCGCCGGCGCGCATGCGCTCGATGTACGGCGAGAACGAGTCGTAGTCGCCGACCGCCACGCGCTCGACGTAGTCGTCGTAGCTCTTGATCCGGGCGAAGCCGTGCTCCCGCCCGAACTCGGTCTCCTGGGCGTGGTCGAGGAGCGAGAGGAGGGTCTTCTCCTGGACGCGGCGGACGTGGCGGAGGGCGTGGTCCCAGAGCGCGACCTGCGCGCGCGCGAAGTGGCGCGCCGCGCGGCCGACGACCCGCGGATAAGGGGACGAGACCAGGCTGCGGCCGTACGAGGCGCGCGAACCTGACGTCGGAGCGGCGTCTCCCCGGTCGACGGACCGTGAGGACGTGCCGCCCGACAGGGGCGCGTGCTCGGACATCTCGCTCATCGAACTCGTCATAGTGTTTCCGAGGGGCGAATCTCAAGTCTTGATGCACGCACGTCGGCTCGGGGCCCGGCTCCGCGCACGGCGGGCCGCCTCGACGAACGCACGACGCAAGACCAGTTGCAGTTTCACAACGACCTCGGAGAGCGGTCTTCGACCGGGGGCCTAGGGAAGCCGAGCCTCTGCGAAAGCGCAAGGGGGATAGTCACGACGCCGCCCCGCGAACGTTTCGCGCGAGGGCCGCGTCAAGCTGTTCGCACCTCGACGCCCCACTGTGCTTCTGAGGCCCAGTCTCGGGCTGCCGCCGCCCGTGTCTTCAGGGGCCTGCCTTCCAACCGAGGAGCAACTGGCCGAGGAGCACGAGCAGCTCCGCGCCCACGAAGACCGCGACCAGCACCTCCAGCAAGATGAAGCGCCGTTGCCGTACGAGGTCGACCATCAGCTCGAGGTTGTCTTGGACGATGCGGAGCTCGTGATCGAGCGAGCGATAGCGCTCTTCGATTTCGAACTGCGTTCGCAGGCCCCGGTACACGCGGTCGAGCGACTCGTCGTCCCACGTCGTGCCCGGCGAGTCGAGGAGCGACAGCGTGTGCACGACCCGCGTGCGCATGCTCATGCCCCGCCCGACGAACTGCAGGAGGGCGCGCGCGCTCCCGTACAGCGTCCCGTCGCGCGCGAGGGCGCTCGACCGCTCCTCGAGCGCGGCGACCAACGAGTCGACGTCGCCCTCGTAGTATTCCATCGCCACGGATTGGGCGATGACGAGCGCGACGATCTCGACGACGCGCGCGTCGAGATCGGGCACGACGACCCGATCGAAACGAACGGCGGGGGCGGAGCCGGGGACGATCTGCACGCCGAAGGTCTCCTCGAGGGGGGCGCGCGGCTCGCCTCGGATCTCGGCGACGATGTTCTTCATGAGGCGGGCGCAGACGGGCTCCTCCAGGCCGACGAAGACGACGGCCCCGAAGTCGTGCGCGACGATCCACCCCGACTCCCCGACGCGCGCGACGGCGATGGTCTTCGTCAGCTTGACGCGCGTCGCGTCGGCCGGAAGGAGGTTGTCGAGGACCTTCGGCTGAAGCGTCGCCGCGAAGGCGTACGCGCGGATGGGCAGTAGCTCGCCCGCCACCCGTCACTCGCCCGCGACGGGATACGCCTGCTCTCCGAGATCCGCGGCAGGCTCGACCTCGCGCCCGCCGAAGACGCGCCGGCCAAACCACTGCGACACGTCGTCGAAGAGCGAATAGGCGACGGGCGTCGCCAGCAAGGTCAAAAACAGCGAGAGGACCTGGCCGCCGACCACCACGCCCGCCGTCGCGCGGTTGTACCCCGCGCCGATGCCGCGGGACAGGACGAGCGGGATCATGCCGGCGACGAACGCCGCGGTGGTCATCAAGATGGGCCGCAAGCGGTCGCGGTTGGCTTGCAAGATGGCCTCGAGGCGGGGCATCCCGGCGGCCCTCAGCTGGTTGGTGTGGTCGATCTGCAAGATGCTGTTCTTCTTCACGACGCCGAAGAGGACGAGGATGCCGAGCACCGAGTAGATGTCGATGGCCTGCCGGAAGAGGATGACGCTGAGGAACGCGAACGGCAAAGTCAGCGGCAAGGAGAGCAGGATCGTGATCGGGTGCAGCCACGACTCGAACTGCGCGGCGAGCACGAGATACATGAAGATGAACGACATCACGAGCGCGCCGAGGAAGGCGACGAACACGCGGCCCATCTCGCGCGTCTGCCCGTAGGGGAGGGCCGTGTACCCGACCGGGAGGTGCTCGGCGAGGAGGATCTTCTTCATCGCGTCCGAGATGGCGCCGTCGCCGAAACCCGGCGCGGCGTTGGCCATCAGGGTGACCTGGCGCTCGCGGTTCAAGCGGTCGATGCGCGACGGTCCGGTGCCGTGCCCGAGCTCGACGACGTCGGCCAGGGGGACGAACCCGAGGCGAGAGGAGGGCACCGTGAGCAGGCGGAGCCCCTCCTCGTCGGCGCGGTACCGCTTCTCCGCCCGGACGTGCACCTCGTACTCCTCGCCGTGCTCCTCGTAGTTGGAGACCTGATCGCCCTCGATGAGGAGGCGCAGCGCGTTGGCCACCTCGCTCGGCTGCACCCCGAGGTCGGCCGCGCGCGCCCTGTCGATGTGCACGCCGATCTCCGGCTTGCCGACGATGAGCGACGAGTCGACGTCGACCGCGCCCGGTACGGCCTTGAGCTTGTTCATCGCGTCGTCCGCGATCGACGCGAGCTTGACGAGGTCGGGGCCGCGCACGGTGTACTGGTTTCGCTGTGTCGAGAAGCCGCCGCCCGCGAAGGCCGAGACTTCGCTCGCCGTGATGCGGAAGGTGCTCGGTTGCTTCGTGATGACCTCTTTGCGCACCCAGTCCATCATCTGGTCCTGGGTGACCTTGCGGCTCGTCGGGTCGGTCAGGCCGACGTAGACGGTCGCCAGGTTGTGGGTCTGCGCGTTGTCGTCGGCGACGGTCGTGAGCGTCAGCGCGACGTTCGGGTTGGCCCGGATGGCGCGCGCGATGCGCTCGCCCGCGATGGTGGTCGCGTCGAGGCTCATCCCCTCCGGCCCGCGGACCTGGACCTGGAAGCGCGCCTCGTCGTTGACGGGCAAGAACCCCTTGTTCGCGGCGCCGGCGAGCGGGACGCACGACCCGAGCGTCACCACGCAGGCGGCGACGATGATCCAGCGGTGGTGCATCACGAAGCGCAGGATCGCGCCGTAGACCCGCTCGATCGGCCCGTAGAACGCGTCGACGATCCGCTCGCCGATCGATCGATGGCCGGGGACGTGCTCGCGGAGCCAGCGCGACGACAGCATCGGCGTCAGCGTGAAGCTGACGAGCATCGACACCGCGATCGAGAACGCCATCGTGACGCCGAAGCTACGGAGGAAGCGCCCCGGGATGCCCCCCATGAACGCCACCGGGAGGAAGACGGCGATGAGCGACAAGGTCGTCGCGAGGACGGCGAGGCCGATCTCTTTGGTCGCCGCCACGGCGGCCACCATCGGCTTCTCCTTCTTCTCTTCGATGTGCCGCAGAATGTTCTCGAGCACGACGATCGCGTCGTCGATGACGATGCCGACCGCGAGCGCAAGCGCGAGCAGCGTGATCGTGTTGAGCGTGTAGCCGGTCCACCACATCGTGGCGAAGGTGCCGATGATGCTGGTCGGGATGGCGATCGCCGCGATGATGGTGCTGCGCACGTTGCCGAGGAAGAAGAAGACGATGACGGCGGCGAGGAACGCGCCGACGATGAGGTGCTCCTTGACCGAGTCGACGCTCGTCCGGATGACGCCGGACTCGTCGCGCACGAGGTGGATCTCGTAGCCGTTCGGGAGCTCCTTGCGGATCTCGTCGACGCGGGACTTCACCGAGTCGGCCACCTTGACGGTGCTCGTCCCCGACTGCTTGCGGAGGGCCAGAAGAACGGTGGGCCGCCCGTCGAGGAGGGCCGCGGTCTCGGCGTCCTCCGAGCTGTCGACGACCTCGGCGACGTCCCGCACGCGCAGGGAGTGGCCGGCCTCTTGGCGCACGACGAGGTCCCCGATCTGCGCCGGGTCGCTGACCCGGCCGTGGATGCGGACGGTCAGCTCACCGGGTCCGGTCTCGACGCGGCCGCCCGGCGTCGCCAGGTTCTGCGCCGCGATGGCCCGCTGCACGTCGACGACGGTGACGCCCGACGCGCGCATGCGTATCGGGTCGACCATCACGTTGATCTGGCGCTTGCGCCCGCCGAGGAGCGCGACCTGGCCCACGCCGTCGATCGACTCGAGCGACCTGCGGACGCGCTTGTCGGCGAGCTCCGTCGTCTCCCGGAGGGTGTGGCCGTGCGACTCGAGGGCGAAGTAGAGGATGGGCGCGGCGTCGGGGTCGAGCTTCTGGACGACCGGCTGGTCGACGTCCTTCGGCAGATCGCGGATGACGCTGTTCAACCGGTCGCGCACCTCTTGCGCGCCCACGTTGATGTCCTTGTCGAGGACGAACGTGATGATGACCTGCGAGACGCCCTCGGTCGTGACGGAGCGGAGCTCGTCGATGCCGCTGATCGTGTTGACCGCCTGCTCGACCTTGTCGGTGATCTCCGTCTCGATGTCCTCGGGCGCGGCGCCCGGGTGGTTGGTGACGACGACGATGATCGGAAAGTCGACGTTGGGGAACCGGTCGACGCCGAGCTGCAGGTAGCCGGCGATTCCGACGACGCACAAGACGAGGATGAGCACCGACGCGAAGATCGGTCGCCGGACGCACAGAGCGGCTAGCCACTGCACGGTCGATCACTCCACTCGCGCGCCGTCGTGGAGGTCGGGCGCAGGCTTGACCACGACTTTCTCGCCCGGGGCGAGGCCCGAGAGCACGGCCACCGTGTCGCCGACGGACTCGCCGGTCTGCACGACGCGCTCCTGGGCCGTGCCGTCGACGACGACGTACGCGCGCGCGCCGGTCTCGTCGCGGATGAGCGCCGCCGCCGGGACGACCGGGGTGGGGGGGCTGGCGATGAGCACCTTCGCGACGGCGAACATCCCGGGCTTGAGCCGGCCGTCGGTGTTGGGGACGATCGCTTCGACGACGAGGTCGCGCGTGGACTCGCGGACGTTCGGGCTGATGTACTTGACCGAGCCGCTGAAGGTCTCCCCGCCGAACGCGACGACGGTGAACGTGACGGTCATGTCGGGCTTGATGGCGGCGACGTTGGCCTCGGGGACCGTGAGCTCGAGGCGCAGCGGGTCGGGGCTGTAGATCGACGCGACGCGCGTGCTCGGCGACACGTACTGGCCGAGGTTGACGTACCGCTCGCCGACGATGCCGTCGAACGGGGCGCGGATGTTCGCGTCGCCCACGGTCTTCGTCGCGGACTCGCCCTGGGCCTCCGCCGCGGCGGCGGACCATTGCTGTGAGTTGCACTGCGTAGTCTGGCGGTCGTACTCGGCCTGCGAGATGGCGCCCGTGTCGAGGAGCTGCTTCACGCGCTCGCAGTCGCGCCGAGCTTGGTCGAGCTGGCTCTGGGCGACCTTCGCCTGAGCGATGGCGGCGGTGGCGGCGAGGCTGTTGGTGCGCGAGTCGAGCTGCGCGATGATCTGCCCCCGTTTGACCTGCTGTCCGCGCTCGACGAGCGTTTGTACGACGCGGCCCGTCGCGTTGGCGGCGACCTCGGACTCCGCGTTCGCGCGGAGGGTTCCGGTGAGCGTGAGGAACCGTGGCATGGGCTGCTGGACGACCGCGACGGTCTGCACCTTCACCGGCGCCTCTCCGCTCGACGCGGCCGCCGCGGCCGACGGTTCTTCCGCCTTGTGGCACGCGGCCGTACCGAGGAGGAGGGCGGCGCCGATCGCGCATCCGAGGCGCGCCGCGGACATCACGAGAGATAGACTTCGCATTTCGTCCGATGGCCTCGACCCGCGCGCTTGCGGTTGTGTCCTCTGGGATGTCCGAAAGACGGGGGGCGTTGCGGCGCCGGGAGAGCTATAACGCGGAGCCGCGATGCCAGACCGCAAGACCCCGCGCGACATCCTCTCCACCGCCGGAAAGCTCGACAAAGACATTGTCGCCGTGAAGTACCACGGCCGTGTGGTGGACCTGCACACGCCCGTGGACGGCGCGTCCGTCGGCGCCCAAGACTTGACGCCGATCCGTGCCGCCGATCCCGACGGCCTCGCGGTCATCCGGCACTCGACCGCGCACGTCATGGCCGACGCGGTCCAGCGCTTGTTTCCGGGCACGAAGGTGACCATCGGACCTGCCATCGACGACGGCTTCTACTACGATTTCGATAAGGCCGGCGGGGGGTTCACCGACGACGATCTGCGCCGGATCGAGCAGGCGATGCTCGAGGTCATCAAGAAGGACACCCCGTTTCGCCGCGTCGTGGTGACGCGCGACGAAGCCAGGCGGATGTTCTCGGCGATGGGCGAGACCTACAAGGTCGAAATCATCGACGCGATCCCGCCCGACGAAGAGGTGAGCCTCTACAAGCACGGGGCGCCCCCCCACGAATGGGTCGACGTCTGCGAAGGGCCGCACGTGCCCTCGACGGGCTTCCTCAAGGCCACGAAGCTGACGCACTCGGCCGGCGCCTACTGGCGCGGCGACGAGCGCAATCCCATGCTCCAGCGCATCTACGGCACGGCGTTTCCGAGCGCCGAGGCGCTCGAGGAGCACCTGCGCCTCGTGGAGGAGGCCAAGCAGCGGGACCATCGCAAGCTCGGTAAGGAGCTCGACCTCTTCATGTTCGACGAGGTCGCGCCGGCGATGCCGTTTTTCCTACCCCGGGGAGCCTTCGTCTACACGCACATGATCGACTACGTGCGCGCGCTCTACGCGCGGCACGGATACGAGGAAGTCATCACCCCGCAGGCCTTCGCGCCGAAGCTCTTTCAGACGAGCGGCCACCTGGCCAACTACGCCGACAACATGTTCCGTCTCTGGACGGCCGACATGCTCGAGGAGAAAAAGGATCTGCCGGCCGAGTCGATGGCGCTCAAGCCGATGAACTGCCCGAGCCACTGCATCATCTTCGGGAGCAAGCGGCGGAGCTACCGGGAGCTTCCGTGGCGCGTCGCGGACTTCGGGCGCCTCCACCGCTACGAGCGCGGCGGCGTGGTGCACGGCCTCGCGCGCGTCCGCACCTTCTCGCAGGACGACGCGCACATCTTCTGCGCCGAGGAGCAGGTCGCCGCCGAGATCGAGAAGTTCATCGGCCTCTTGAACGAGGTCTACAAGGCCTTCGGGTTCACCAAGATCGACGTCAAGCTCGCGACGCGCCCCGACGAGGGCCATCGGCTCGGCAGCGACGAAGACTGGGACAAGTCCGAGAAGGCGCTCGCGCAGGGGCTCGAGCGGGCGTCGATCCCGTTCGAGGTGTCGCCCGGGGAAGGCGCCTTCTACGGCGCGAAGATCGAGTTCCACGTCCACGACGCGCTCAAGCGCAGCTGGCAGCTCGGGACCATCCAGTACGACCCGAACCTGCCCGCGCGGTTCGGCCTCGGCTTCGTCGGCGAGGACGGCAAGGAGCACCGCCCGGTGATGCTCCACCGCGCGATCTTCGGGTCGCTCGAGCGGTTCTTCGCGGTCTACCTCGAGCATTGCGGCGGGAACTTCCCGACGTGGCTGGCGCCCAAGCAGGCGATCGTGCTCACGGTCAGCGAGAAGAGCGACGGGTACGCGCGCCAGGTCGCCGAGCGGCTCCGCGCCAAGGACCTCCGGGTCGACGTCGACCTGTCGAGCGACAAGCTCGGCGCCAAGGTGCGAAACGCCCGGCTGCTCCGCTATCCGTACCTTCTGGTCGTCGGCCCGAAGGAGGGGGAGACGGATTCGGTCGGAGTCCGGTCGCGAGACGCCGGAGAGCTCGGCGCGATGAAGGTCGACGAGCTCGCTGCGCGGCTGGTGGCCGAAAGCGCGGCGCCCGGAGCGGTCCGGCATTGACGGACGGGCGTCTTCGCGCGAGAAACTTGGGCTCGCTGTACCGTCGGGCGGGGGCCTTCGTCGCCTCCTCCCGTCGCATCGTCACTCAAACACGGAGGTCACGAGAAGATAAATGGCATTGGGTCATTCCCGGTTCGACCCGCGGCAGCAGCAGCGCGGGTACCAAATCCGAGTCAATCATCGCATCCGCGTTCCCGAAGTCCTGGTCATCGGTCCCGACGGGAACAAGCTGGGTGTGCTGCAGACGCACGAAGCCCTGCGAATGGCGCAGGAGCAGGGGCTCGACCTCGTCGAGATCAACCCGAAGGCCGACCCGCCCGTCTGCAAGATTCTCGACTTCGGCAAATACAAGTACGAAGAGAAGAAGAAGCAGGCGCAAGCCCGCCGCAACCAGGCCGTCGTCGAGATCAAGGAGATCAAGCTCCGTCCGAAGACCGACGACCACGACATCGACTTCAAGACGAGGGCCGCCCGCCGGTTTCTCGAGGCCGGACACAAGGTCAAGTTCACCGTCCGCTTCCGGGGCCGCGAAATCACGCACCCCGAGAAGGCGCACGAGCAGCTCGACGTCATCCTGAAGGCGCTCGAAGACGTGGCCAACATCGAGACGCGCCCCATGATGGAGGCGCGCGCGATGTCGGTCGTCGTCGCTCCGAAGCCCGCGTTGATGCAGAAGGTGGCGCAGATGCGCGCCGCGCAGGAGAAGGCGCGCCAGCAAGCGGAGAAGGAAGGGCGCCCGCTGCCCCCCGCGCCGTCCTCGGTCGACTTGCCGGACGACCTCGATGACGACGACGACGATGATGACGACGATGCCGAGGGCGAGGGAGAGGGAGAGGGCGAACAGACGCCCTAGGCCACTTCCCGCGGAAATCGCCGCTCCGTAAACGTCTGCAGGCTCGGGCGATCGCTGGTCGCCCGCGCAGTCAAAACAATCGCCGTGACACTGGAACGGCGTGCGGCCTCGCTCGACGAAGGCAACCCCGAGGGGTAAGCCAATTTGGCAATGAGCGAGAACAGGGCCTACGGCAAGATCTTGGTCGGCGTCGCTGCGGCGGCGCTTTGCTGCTCGGGATCGGAGGCTCGGGCGTCCCTGGCGCCGAGCGAGCTCGAACAGGTTCGCCATGAAGTGGCGACCGTGCAGAACGTGGCGCACGTTCGGGCGCTCATCGCCCGCCCCGATCTCACGAGCGAGGAGACCGCCGTCGCGATGGCGTCGGCCATGTCGTCGACGCCGGTCGACGAGGCCCACGCCGCGTATCTCCACGAGCTCGTCTTCGGGTCGGCGTCGGCCGCGCCACGGCCGATCGTGGCGGTCGCGGTCGTGCACGGCCTCCTCGCCCGCGCCAACACGCTCCTCGACCGGGGCCCCGACGTCGCGCGCACGCGCAGCGCGGTCGACGAGCTCGGAAGGGCGTACGCGCTCATCGAGGAGATCGTGTCGGCGGATCCGAAGGACAACATCACCGACACGGCGCGCGCCGACTGCGCGACCGCGCTCGCCGAGCACTTCGCTCGCAACGGCACCCTTCTGCATCCGGGAGAAGCCGCCCCTCTGCCCCTTGCGAACGCGCGCGCTCAAGCCGCGATCGCGCTCCTCGACGCGACGCCGGACTCGCCCGAGCGCCGGGTCGACGCCGCCAACGCCCTCGCGCTCCTCGGGGCGAGGCGCGCGGCGCTCATCGAGCTCGGCCTGCTCGTGCTCGACTCGGGCGGGAGCGACGCGCGCGTCGCGGCCGTTCGCCCGATGATCGAACGCTTGCCCGGCGCGCGTGACGGGGCCGAGGCGATCGTCGTCGGAGACGCCGACGCGTCGAAGCTGCGGGCCCGCGGCGGCGCGGTCATCGCGATCGACGCGTCGTCTCCGCAGGCGGTCGCCCGAGGGCGCTCGCCGTGGGGGAGCGAGGTCGCGCCGCCGTCGATGGACGAGGCGACCTTGTCGCTCGTGCACGACCTGGCTTCGGCGGCGGTCCGTCGCGCGCTCGCGCTTCGCCCGCAGCTCCGCGCGGCGGTGGAGCAAGACGGCGGCGAGGCGGGGGTGGCGAACATGGCCGCGATGCTCGAGGTCGACCCGGAGCGGACGCTCGACGCCGCCGCGGCGCGGCTCCTCGCGGGCAAAGGCGAGAGCGTCGCGTGGTTGTCGGACGCGCTCGGCGCGCTGGCGGTCTTCTCGGCGCCCGCCAAGGGGGCCGACGGGCTCACCGTGAACCTCGGGGGCGCGGGCGCAGCGGGCGGAGGCAAGCGGGCGACGCGCGTTTCGCTCGACGCGTCCGGCGCGGCGACGGCGCTCCGGATCGACACGCACACGTGGCGGATCGCGCGCGACGGCAAGGGCGCCGTGACCGGCCTGTCGAGGGACTCGGCGCCGGTGACCGCGAAGATGGTGCCGAACGCGCCCGTGGCGCCGCACGAGGCGACGTCGTGGACGGGCGAAGGGTTGGTCTTCGCGCGCTTGGCCGGCTCTCCGCGGGCGTCGGTGGCGCCCGGGCCGCACGTCTCGGTCTACGGGTCGGGGCTCTACGACGCGATCGCCTCGCCGGCGCCCGCCGACGACGTCGTCGCGGAGGCCGATCTGCGCGTCCAAGGAGGCCCCGCGGGGATGGTCGTGCGCGCGGTTCCCGGATCGTCGCGGGCGTTCAAAGGGCTCTCGGTGATGGTCATCCCGGGGACGCCGTCGCGCGCGGCGCTTCTCCTGGGCGACGGCGCCGGCACGGAGACGGCGGCCGCGCCCGTCGTGGACATCGCGAGCACACCGCAGCAGCACGTGCGCATCACGGTGAAGGGCCAGACGGTGCAAGCGAAGGTGGGCTCGGCGACCCTCGAAGCGAGCTTGCCGCCCGGCTTCGAGCACGGCGACGTGGCGCTGCGCGCTTACCCGGGGGCGAGCGTCGAGGCGACCGGCTGGAAGGTGAAGAAGCAGTAGCGTCGCGCGCGCGGGCGGCGGACCGCCCGGGACTTTTGCGCGAGCCGCCGGGGGGCGGGTCGGGTAGAACCACGGCTCGTGCCCGACCCCGAGAAGCCCGCATCCGGCGACGGGTTCCGCCCGTACATCCCCGCCGAGGCGCGCCTCCGCGAGTTGACGTGGGCACCGCTCCTCGTCGGCACGGTCCTCGGCGTCGTCTTCGGGGCGTCCTCGCTCTATCTCGTCCTCAAGGTCGGCCTCACCGTCAGCGCGTCGATCCCCGTCGCCGTCATCTCGATCACGTTCTTCCGGTTGCTGTCGAAGCTCGGCGTCCGTCACGCCACCATCCTCGAGAACAACATCACGCAGACGGCCGGCTCGGCGGGCGAGTCCATCGCCTTCGGCGTCGGCGTCACGATGCCCGCCATCATGATCCTCGGGTTCGACCTCGAGGTGACGCGGGTCATGCTCGTGGCGGTGCTCGGCGGCCTGCTCGGTATCCTCATGATGATCCCGCTGCGCCGGGCGCTCATCGTCGAGCAGCACGACGAGCTGAAGTACCCGGAGGGGACGGCGTGCGCGGAGGTCCTCAAGGCGGGCGCGTCGGACGAGTCGCGCGCGGCGGCCGGGCTCGAGGCGTCGGGCGCGGGAGGCGGGGACCACCCGGGAGCGCAGGCCATCTTCGGCGGCTTCGGCGTCGGCATTTTCTACAAGACGGTGATGGTCGCGCTTCGGGGCTGGAAGGACGTGCCCGAGAAGATCTTCGGCGCGCCGCTCACGTCCGCGTCCGTCTCGGCCGAGATCTCGCCCGAGCTCCTCGGCGTCGGGTACATCATCGGGCCGCGCGTCGCTTCGCGGATGTGCGCCGGCGGCGTGCTCGCGTACCTCGTGCTCATCCCGGCCATCAAGTTCTTCGGCGCGGGGATGGATCATCCCCTCGCGCCCGGGACGGTCCCGATCCGCGACATGGGCCCCGGGCAGATCCGCGGCGCGTACGTCCTTTACATCGGCGCCGGCGCCGTGGCCGCGGGGGGGATCATCAGCCTCGTTCGATCGCTCCCGACGATCTGGCAGGGGCTCGTGGGGGCCTGGCGGGACGTGCGCGCGGCTCGGGCTGCCGGCGCGGCGGGGCGCCGTCGGCGGACCGACGAAGACCTGCCGGCGTCGGTGGTCGTCTTCGGATCGCTCGCGCTCGTGGTGGCGATCGTCCTGGCGACGCCGCTCCGCATGAACATCGGGGGGGCGCTGCTCATCGTCGTCTTCGGGTTCCTGTTTGTCACCGTGTCGTCCCGGCTGACGGGGGAGATCGGCTCGTCGTCGAATCCGATTTCGGGGATGACGGTCGCGACGCTCCTGCTGACCTGCGCGATCTTCCTCATCCTCGGCTGGACGGGGCCCGGCTACTACGTGACAGCGCTCTCGGTCGGCGCGGTGGTGTGCATCGCCGCGTCGAACGGCGGGACGACGTCGCAAGACCTCAAGACCGGCTTTCTCGTCGGGTCGACTCCGCGCCTGCAGCAGATCGCGATCCTCGCGGGCGCGCTCGCGAGCGCGGTCGCGCTCGGCCCGATCCTCCTTCGCCTGAACGACGCGGCAACCGTATACGTGCCGCAGACGACGCTCGAGCACGCGCTCGTCGACGGCCACGACGCGACACGAAAGGCCGAGAACTTCGAGGCCGATCTGCGGGCGCCGGCGGCCGCGGCGCTCGGCGAGCCCGAGGGCCTGTCGGGCCCGCAGGCGCGGACCGATTCGAATCGCTACCGCGTCTGGCACAAGGACGACGACCGCGGCGGGCCGCCCGGCCGCTACCTGGTCGATGACACGGGGCGCGCCATCTACCTGGTCGACCCCGGCATCAACGGGACGCACTCGGTCCGCCCCGACGGGACCACCGTCGCCAAGTTCGACGCGCCCAAGGCGACGCTCATGTCCTACATCATCAAGGGGATCCTCAACCGGCAGCTCCCCTGGGGGCTCGTCCTCTTGGGCGTCATGATCGCGGTCGTCCTCGAGATGAGCGAGATCCCTTCGCTGGCGTTCGCGGTGGGCCTCTACTTGCCGCTCTCGTCTTCGACGCCGATCTTCGTCGGGGGGATGGTGCGCTGGCTCGTGGACCGCCGCCTCCGCGCGAAGCACGTGGGCCAGGGGTGGAGCGAGGAGCAGCTCGCCGCGGAGGGAGACAAGAGCCCGGGGGTGCTGATGGCCTCGGGTTACATCGCGGGCGGGGCGATCGCCGGAATCGGCATCGCGTTCTTGGCGGGCGTCTTCGGCGACGCGCAAGCGCGCATCGACGCGTGGTCGTCCGCGCACAACCCGCTCTTCGCGGGCGCCGACGCCGACCTCCTCTCGATGCTCCCCTTCCTCGTCATCACCGGCCTTCTCTACCTGGCGGGGCGCGAGAAGCTCTGGGCTCCGAAGCGCTGACGGCGCCGTCGAGCGCCGCGAGATCGGTGAGCGCGCGGCCCGTCGTGCGCAGGATCCGCCACGGGTCCATGACGGTCGCGCCGAGGGCCCGGTAGAATGCGATCGCCGGCTCGTTCCAGTCGAGCACGGACCACTCGAAGCGCCCGCACCCGCGCTCCACCGCGAGCCGCGCGACGGCGGAGAGGAGCGCGCGACCGAAGCCGCGCCGCCGGTACTCGGGGAGGACGAAGAGGTCCTCGAGGTAGATTCCCGGCCGCGCGAGGAACGTCGAGTAGTTGTGGAAAAAGAGCGCGAAGCCCACCGTGCGTCCTGCGTCCTCGGCGAGCCGCACTTCCGCGAACGCGCGCTCGCCGAAGAGGTGCCGCCGGAGGTCGTCCTCGGTGCCGACGACCTCGTGCTCGAGGCGCTCGTAGCGCGCGAGCTGCCGGATGAGTTCCGCGATGATGGGGACATCCGACGGGTGCGCGGGCCGAATCATGGGGACCTTTGACGAAGTGTCCTCGCGTGTATAACCCTAAATGGTGACGATGAGCGCCGCCGGACCCACGACGCGCACGCTGCGCATCCTCGTGGCCAAGCCCGGGCTCGACGGCCACGACCGCGGGGCGAAGGTCGTCGCGAGGGCGCTCCGCGACGCGGGGTTCGAGGTCATCTACACGGGTCTCCACCAGACGCCTGAAATGATCGCGACGGCCGCGGTGCAAGAAGACGTGGACGCGGTAGGCCTCTCCATCATGAGCGGCGCGCACAACACGCTGTTTCCGGCGGTCATCGAGGAGCTGAAGAAGCGCGGCGCGGGAGACATCGCCGTCTTCGGCGGCGGCATCATCCCCGAGGCCGACTTCGCGCGGCTCACGGCGGCCGGCGTCACCGGCGTGTTCACTCCAGGGACGTCGCTCGAGACCATCATCCGATGGGTGCGGGACAACGTACGACCGAGGGTGTGATCCACTACCGGCTCGGTGATCCTGCCGCTGCCCGGCGCGCGCGCGCGATGGCCGCCGTGGGGGCGCTCGCGTCGCTGGCGCCCGTCGCGATGGCGGCCGTCCTGCTCGACAAGTTCGACGTGCCGCTGGCGTCGGGCGGCGCATTCTGGTTCGTGGCGGCACTTCTCGGGCTGCTCGTCGGTGTCCGCGCCGCGGTGGGATACGGCGTCGCGAGCCGGCGGCTGCGCGCGCTCGTCGTGACCGTCGACGAGGAGGGCATCCGTATGGAGGCAGGGCGCCTCTCGTCGGCGGTGCCGCGTACGGCCCTCGCGCGCATCGTGGAGATCGGCGGCCCGCTCGGTGGGTTGCGGGTCGAGTCGACGCCCGACGCGCGGACGGGGGCGGTGACCGTGGTGCGTGTCCCGCGAGGGGGAGACGCGTTCGGGGAGGTGCGGGGGTGGCTCGAGCGGTGGCGGCCCATCGAGCGCCGGAGCCGACGTCCGCCGTGGGCGCGGCTGGCGCTCGGCGTGTTCGTGGTCGCGGCGATCTTCTTCCTGCCCTTCGTGATCGACGACTTCGTCGCCCGCTCGAGGGTGCTCGCAGCCCTCGCGGTCGTCGCGATGTGGCTGGCCGTGCGGAGGCTCCTTCGTACGGGCTAGTACCCGAGTGTCGCGAGACAGCGCTTTCCTTGTCCTGGACGGGTCGGCGCCGCGTTTCTCACGAGATCCGAGCGAGCCGCCGCCGGCACGAGGGTGGCAACGGCGGAGGGCATGAACCCGCGGTCCTTCGTTCGCGCTCTCCTCTTCGCGTGCTTCGGGGCGGCTTGCTCCGGCGGAATCGGCGCTTCGCCCGCGCCGAGCTCCGCGCCGACCTTCCTTCAAGCGACGCCGCTCGCGGGCATCCCCGACCGGGGAGACGACCCCGCCGTCGTCGCGATCGACGCGGGCGGTCCGGCCGTATGCACGGGGACCCTCATCGCGCCCGACGCCGTGCTCACCTCTCGCCGCTGCGTGTCGGTGACCTCGTTGGCGTCGTCGTGCCCCGACGGTGGCCCCGCGGTGGTCGCGATGCTCGCGCCGGAGTCGCTGCGCGTCCTCGCGGGCGACACGGCGACCGGGGTCGAAGAGCGGGCGCGAGGTCGCCAGGTCGTGATCGAGGACGACGCGGTGGCGTGCGGTGACGACGTCGCCGTCCTGCTCCTCGACACGCCCATCGACGACATTCAGCCGCTCGCGGTCCGTCCGACCGGAGCGGCGCAGGGCGACGCGCTCCGAACGGTCGAGTACGCGACGATCGCCGGCGGCTCTGCGCCCGTCAGGCTCGTCCGCGACAACGCCCTCGTCACGGACGTGTCGCCGGCGTCGCTCACGGTGGCCGAGGCGTGCGCGAAAGGCGGAGGCGGTCCCGCCATCGACGAGGCGAGCGTCGAGGTCGTCGCGGTGGCGTCCCTCCCGGCCGGATGCGGCGCCGCCGCCGCCGAGCTGTACACCCGGGCCGACGTCGTTCTGCCGTTCGTGGCCGACACGCTCGCCCGCGACGCGCTCGAGCCCGCGACGTCGACGGGCCAGGAAAAGACGAAGAAGGGAGACATCGACGTGGGCGCGGCGTGCGTCCGCGCCGAGGACTGCGCTGCCGGCGTGTGCGTCACGGACGGGCAACGCGAGTACTGCTCGCGCACGTGCGATGCACACGACCGGTGCCCGACGCACTGGCGCTGCCAGCGGTCGATGGAGGGGCCGTGGATCTGCACGGGGTGACGGGCAGCGCTCCGGCGGCGTAATCTTGCGCCGATGGACTTCGAGTTCTCCGAGCACCACCAGCTCCTCCGCCGGAGCGTGCGCGACTTCGCCCGAGCCGAGATCGCGCCCCACGCCCAACGCTGGGACAAGGAGGAGCGCTTTCCCGGGGAGCTCGTGCCCAAGCTCGCGCAGATGGGGCTTCTCGGGATCCGCATCCCGGAGTCCTTCGGCGGGTCGGGGATGGACACGACGGCGTACGCCATTTGCGTCGAGGAGATTGCCCGGGTCGACGGGTCGATCGCGCTCACGGTCGCTTCGCACAACGGCCTCGGGACGGGCCACGTGCTCGCGTTCGGATCGGACGAGCAAAAGGCGAAGTATCTGCCCAGGGCTGCGGCGGGGGAGTGGCTGGCGGCGTGGGCGCTGACGGAGCCGGGGAGCGGGAGCGACGCGGCCGCCCTGCAGACGACCGCGCGCCGCGAGGGCGACGACTGGGTGATCGACGGCACGAAGACCTTCATCACCCAAGGATCGGTCGGAGGCTTCTGCGTCGTGCTGGCGCGGACCAATCTCGTGGCCTCCAAGCAGCGCGGCATCACGGCCTTCATCGTCGAGCACGGCACGCCGGGGTTCTCCGCGTCCAAGCACCTGCCCAAGCTCGGGTGCCGTGCGAGCGACACCGCCGAGCTCACGTTCGAGGGGGTCCGGGTGTCCGACGCGCAGCGGCTCGGAACGACCGACGAGGGCTTCCGCAACACGATGCGGATTCTCGACGGAGGCCGCATCTCGATCGCGGCGATGGCGCTCGGACTCGGATACGGCGCGCTCGAGATGGCGACGCAGTATGCGAAGGAGCGGCGCGCCTTCGGGAAGACCATCGCCGAGTTTCAGGCCATCCAGTGGATGCTCGCCGACTCGAAGACCGAGCTCGATGCGGCCGCCCTCCTCACTTACCGCGCCGCGTGGCTCTCCGACCTGGGAAGGCCGCACACCAAAGAGGCGTCGATGGCCAAGCTCTTCTCGAGCGAGGCCGCGGCCCGGGCGTGCAACCGCGCCGTCCAGGTGCACGGCGGATACGGATACGTGCGCGAGTTCAACGTCGAGCGGCACCTTCGCGACTCCAAGCTTTGCGAAATCGGCGAGGGGACGAGCGAAGTACAGCGCATCGTCATCGCCAAGCACGCCCTCTCGGGCGCGTGACGACGCCCGCGCGTCCCTCCTCCTGAGGAAGGCGGCGCGCGCGTCGCCGCCCTGACCGGGCGCGGCCAGGGCAGCCCTGGAATTCACCTGCGCGTCAGTGCAGGTGGGCCCGCGCACGTCCGCGATGAATGTTGACAGCGAAACTGGCTATCCATACCGTCAGACTGCGACGTGGGAAATTGTACCAAGAAGTGACAAACCCACGTGCGACCCGCAGGGTCGAAAGGCGAGCGCGTCGATGTTCCGCGGGCAGTACGACCACACGATCGACGCCAAGGGGCGCACCAGCGTCCCCGCGCGCTATCGCGACGTACTCGAGGCGGCGGGGGTTCGTCGCATCGTGCTGACGAGCGCCCTCGACCCGTGCCTCGCCGCGTACACGCTCGCCGAGTGGGAGGCCTTCGAGGCGCGGCTGCAGGGGATGCCGCTCTTCGACGAGGCCGTCGAGAAGCTCAAACGGATTTACGTGTCGGGCGCCGTCGAGTGCGAGATCGACGACGTCGGCCGGATCCTGGTCCCGCCGACGCTCCGCGAGCACGCGCGCCTCCGCAAAGACGTGCGATGGGCGGGGCTCGGCCGTCACGCCGAGCTCTGGGACATGCACGAGTGGAAGCGCCAGTTCGAGACGACGGACGAAGACCGCCGCGCCATCAAGCGACGCCTCGCGGAGCTGAGGCTATGAGCCACCTCCAGCTCGCGCTCCCCGGTGTTCTCGTGTCCGAGGCCGCGGAGTGGGTTTGGCGCGACGACGATTTCGACGAGGTCAGCGAATTGAAGCGCTTCGAACACGCCACCGTGATGAGGGACGAGGTCGTCCGGTCGCTCGCCCCGCGCGAGGGCGGAATCTACGTCGACTGCACCCTCGGCGCCGGCGGGCACACGGTCGCCTTGCTCGAGGCGGAGCCGAAGCTCCGGCTGGTCGGCGTCGACCGAGACCCCGCGGCCATCGCCGCCGCCGAGGCCCGCCTCGCCCCCGTCGCCGACCGGGTCACGTTCGTGCGCGCGACCTTCGCCACCCTCCCCGAGCGCCTCGCCGACCTCGGCATCCGCCGCGTCGACGGGCTGGTCGCCGACCTCGGCGTGAGCTCTCCCCAGCTCGACGACGCCGACCGCGGCATGAGCTTCCGGCGCGAGGGCCCGATCGACATGCGCATGGACCCCGAGAACGGCGAGACCGCGCTCGAGCTCATGGCGCGCCTCGACGACGACGAGCTCGCCGACGTCATCTTCCGGTTCGGCGACGAGCGTCGGTCGCGGAGGATCGCACGGAGCATCAAGAAGGCGCTCGCGGCGGGCGAGCTCCACTCGACGCTCGACCTGCGCCGCGCCGTGGTGAGGGCGGTCGGCCCGGCGCGCGTCGGAGGCGTGGACCCCGCGACGCGCACGTTCCAGGCTCTTCGCATCGCGGTGAACGAGGAGCTCGTGGAGCTCGAGGCGCTCCTCGCCGCGTTGCCCGACGTCCTGTCCGAAGGCGGCGTCGCGGCCGTCATCTCGTTTCACTCGCTCGAGGACCGGCTGGTCAAGCGCGCCTTCGCCGGCCCGCGCTGGGCGCCGCTGACGAAGAAGCCGCAGACGGCGACCGACGAGGAGTGCGCGCAGAACCCCCGCGCGCGGAGCGCCAAGCTTCGCGCCGCCCGGCACACCGCCGACGTGGACCTCGGATGAGCGACGCGCGCGCCCCCGCATTCTTGCCGCTCTGGACGCTGGCGGTCGTGGCGACGGCGAGCGCCTTCGTCGTCCACCTCGCGCTCCGCAGCAAGACGATGGAGCTCGGCTACGAGCTCGGCCACGCGCAGCAGCAGGGGGCGCGCCTGCGGGAGGTCAAGCGCGTCCTCGAACTCGAGGCCGCGAGCTACAAGACGCCCGAGCGCGTCGAGATCGTCGCGCGGACGCTCCTCGGCATGGAGCCGCCTGCGCCTCAGCGGGTCATCCCCATCTCCGGCTTTCCTTCGGCCGAGCGCGCCGAGCGGCCCGACCTCACCACCGGCCCGACCGCCGAAGGGCCTTCGCCCGCCGCCGCCACGGACGGCCGCCGCGTCGCCGCGCGATACGGAGAGCCGTGAAGAACCTCGACCCTCGGCGCGCCCGGTGGATCCGTACGCGCATGGGGGTCCTGTGCGGCGTGATGGCGCTCGGGCTCGGTGGAATCGTGTCGACCGCCTGGCGCGTTCAAGTCAAAGACGCGCGCCAGTGGCGCGAGATGGCAGAGAAGCAGCGGCAGCGAAGGCTTCGCGTGGACCCCAAGCGCGGCACCATCTACGACCGGAACGGTACGCCGCTCGCCGTCAGCGTCGACGTGCCGAGCGTGAGCGCCGACGTAGGCGAGATGCTGCGCGGGGTCGACGGGAGCGCCCAAGAAGAGGCCACGCTGCGCGACGCGGCCGCGCGCATCGGCAAGGCCCTCTCGATGGATCCGGCCGAGGTGTACGGCAAGCTCGAGCCGAGGCATCGATTCGTCTGGTTGAAGCGGCGCATCGGCGCGGACGAGGCCACCGCGGTGCGCGAGCTCGGCGACGCGAAGAAGCAAGCGAAGCCGGTCCGCGGCCTGGCCATCGAGGCCGAGGGCCACCGCTACTACCCGGGCCGCGAGCTCGCCGGGGCCGTGCTCGGCTTCGTCGCGCCCGACGGCCAGGGCAAAGAAGGCATCGAGCTCGCCCTCGACGAGGACCTCCGCGGGAAGGTCGAAGACGTGCGCGGGCTGCGCGACCGGAGCGGCCGCCTCATCTTCGACGACGCCGACGTCGAACAAGGCCTCCAAGGCGACGACGTCGTGCTCTCTCTCGACGAAGGCATTCAGCACACGGCGGAGTGCGAGCTCGACGCCGCGATGCGGACCTACGAGACGAAGAGCGCCTCGCTCGTCGTCGTCGACCCGTCCACCGGCGAGATCCTCGCCCTCGCGAGCGACCCCGGATACAACCCGAACGACTACACCGAGAGCGACCCTGCCGCGCGCCGCGACCGCGCCGTCGTCGATCGCTTCGAGCCCGGCTCGGTCATGAAGACGTTCACGATCGCCGCCGCGCTGGCCGCCGGCACCCTCCAGTCGACGACACAGATCGACTGCGAGCACGGCGTCTTCCGCATCGGCGGCATGACGATCCACGACACCCACGTCAACGATCTGCTCACCCCGACGCAGATCCTCGCCCGGAGCTCGAACATCGGCGCGCTCAAGATAGGCCTCGGCCTCGGCGAGCCGGCCCTCCACGCGGCCTACCGGCGCTTCGGCTTCGGCGAGGCGACGGGGCTGCCCCTGCCCGCCGAGGCGGCCGGCGTGCTTCGGCCGCGGGGACGCCCGTGGTACGACGCGGAGACGGCGAGCGCGAGCTTCGGCCAAGGAATCACCGTGACGACTGTTCAACTCGCGATGGCGATGGGCGCGATCGCCAACGGCGGCAAGCTGCTCGAGCCCATCCTCGTCAAGCGGGTCACGACGAGCCGCGGCGAGGTCACGCGCGAGGCCGCCGTGCACGTGCGAGGCGAGACCGTTCCTCCGGGCGTCGCGCGCAACGTCGCGGAGATGCTCACCGCGGTGACCGAAGACGGCGGGACCGCGGTCGAGGCGGCCATCCCAGGGTTCCACGTGGCCGGCAAGACGTCGACGGCGCAGAAGGTGGACCCCGCGACCGGGAAGTACTCGACCGAGAAGTTCACGGCGGTCTTCGTCGGCTTCGTCCCGGCGGAGCGCCCGCGCATCGTCGTGGCGGTCGTGCTCGACGAGCCCACCATCGGGCGCTACGGAGGCGATTTGGCCGGCCCGGTCTTCCGTCGCGTCGCAGAGGCGAGCCTCCGCTCCCTCGGTGTCTCTCCGTCGCACGCGCCCCAGGCGGTCGCGCTCGACGACCGGTCCGACGCGCGCGCCGCGGCGCCGAAGCCCGGGCCGCCGCAGCCGGCGCCGTCGGCGATCGCCCCGCCCGGGCCGCTCGCGCCGGGCGACGTCCGCGTCCCCGACACCACCGGCATGGGCGCGCGCGACGCGGTGGCCACGTTGACGCGGGCCGGCCTCGTCCCGCAGTTCGACGGTTCGGGCCGGGCGGTTCGCCAGAGCCCCGCCGCCGGGAGCGCCGCCCCGAAGGGGAGCTCCGTGCGGGTCGTGCTCGAGCCGTCGTCATGAAGGGGCGGCCGGAACGAGACGAGGGCCTCCGCCTCGACGAGCTCGCGCGCGAGCTGCCTATGCGCGTCCAGGTGATCGGCGAGCCCGCCGTTCGGGTCCGGGGCGTCCACCACGACTCGCGCGCGGTCGAGCACGGGGACCTCTTCGTGGCGCGCCGCGGTGAGACGGTCGACGGCGCCCGGTTCGTCGGCGACGCGGTGGCCCGGGGCGCGGCCGCGGTGATGGCGGCGCCCGGGGTGCTCGAGGGCACCGGCGTCACGGTCCCGCTCGTGATCGTCGATGAGCCGGCCGCGGGCCTCGCCTACGCCGCGTCGGCGGTCTACGGCCATCCTTCGTTCTGGCTCGACGTCGTGGGCATCACGGGCACCAACGGCAAGACGACGACCGCGCACCTCGTCCGCGCCGCGGTCGACGGCTCGGTCGGCCTTCCGGCGTGCGGAGTCATCGGCACGGTCGGACAGTCCTTCGCTGGCTGGCAGGCCGACGCCGCGCACACGACGCCCGAGCCGGACGAGACGGCCCGCGCGATGGACGAGATGCGCGCGCGCGGCGCCACCCACGTCGCGATGGAGGTCTCGTCGCACGCGCTCGCGCTGGGGCGCGTTCGGGGCGTCCGGCTGCGCGTCGCGGCGCTCACGAACGTCACGCAAGACCACCTCGATTTCCACGGCTCGATGCGCGCCTACGCGGAGGCGAAGGCGCGGCTCTTCACGGAGCTCGGCCCGGCGTCGGCGGTCGTCAACGTCGACGACGACTTCGGTCGCGAGCTGACCGACCGCATCGCCGCGCCGCTCGTCCGCGTGAGCAAGCGCGCCGACGCGGGCGCCGAGATCGCGCTCCTCGCCGCGGAGGTCGACGCGCGAGGGATCCACGCGCGCGTTCGCACCCCGCGTGGCCCGGTGCAGATCGCCTCGCGCCTGGTCGGCGTCCACAACCTCGAGAACCTCCTGCTCGCCCTGGGGATCGCCCACGCGCTCGACCTCGACCCGGCCCGCGCGGCCCTCGCGCTCTCGCAGGAGCCGGGCGTCCCCGGGAGGCTCGAACGCTGCGACGAACCGGGCGACGACGTCACCGTCCTCGTCGACTACGCCCACACGCCCGACGCGCTCGCGCGCGTGCTCGACGCCGTCCGGCCCATCGCGCGCGGGAAGGTGTGGTGCGTCTTCGGATGCGGCGGCGATCGCGACCCGACCAAGCGGGGGCCGATGGGAGAGGCGGTCGGCCGCCGTGCGGACGTGGCGATCGTCACCGACGACAACCCGCGGACCGAAGAGGGCCCCGCGATCGCGGAGGTGGTCGTCGACGGGGTTCGAAGGGCAGGGGCCGAGCCGATCGTCCTGCTCGACCGCCGCGCCGCGATCGACCTCGCGGTGCGGTCGGCGTCGCCGGGCGACCTCGTCCTCGTCGCCGGCAAGGGCCACGAGACCTACCAGATCGTCGGCCACACGAAGCACCCGTTCGACGATCGCGTCGAGGCCCGCCGCGCGCTCGCCGCCCGTCGCGCCGCCGCCGCCGATCGAGCCTGACATGGCGACCCCCATCCCCACCAACCGCGCGGAGATCGACGCGGCCACGGCGGCCCGGGTGACCGGCGGCACGGTGGCGGCTTCGCATGGCTCGCGCAGGGCGCGCGGGATCACGACCGACAGCCGCGCGGTCGTCGCCGGGGGCGCCTTCGTCGCGCTCCGCGGCGAGCGATACGACGGCCACGCGTTCCTCGACGCCGCGGCCGCCGCCGGCGCGGCGCTCCTCGTGTTCGAGCGCGGGCGCGCGCCGCGAGAGCCCGGCGGCGTGGACCTCGTCGAGGTCGACGACACCCTCGCCGCCTGGGGCGCCCTCGCGCGCGATCACCTTCGGGCGTGGCGGGCCCTCGCGCCGGCCGGCCGCGTGGTCGCCATCACCGGGAGCGCCGGCAAGACGACGACGAAGGAGCTTTGTGCGGCGCTCCTCGCGACCGCGGGGTGCTGCCTCGCCTCGGCGGGCAACCTGAACAACCGCGTCGGCGTCCCCGCCGTCGCCCTGCAAGTCGACCCGTCGCATCGATTCCTCGTGCTCGAGGTCGGAATGAGCCTCCCCGGGGAGATCGCGGCGCTCGGCGCGATCGTCGAGCCCGACGTGGCGGTGATCACGAACGCGGGCCTCGCCCATGCGGGCGGCGTCGGCGGGACCGTCGCCGACGTGGCCCGCGAGAAGGGCGCGCTCTTCGAGGCCGTGCGGTCGGGCGGCACCGTGGTCGCCAACGCGGACGACGCGGCGGTGCTTTCGCAGGTGGGCCGCGCCCGCGGCGCGCGCGTCGTCACGTTCGGCAGGCACGAGCGGGCCGACGCGCGGCTCGTCGAGCGGCGCTTTCTCGGCGTCGAGGGGTCTGCGGTCGACGTTCGTCGGCAGGGCGGACGCGCCGCCTCCTTCCGCGTGCCCATCCCCGGCGAGGCCGCCGCCGTCGACTTCGTCGCTGCGCTCGCGGCCGCCGAGGCCGCGGCGGGCGCCCTGCTCGACGACGCGCGCGTCGCGGCGGCGCTCGCGTCCTTTCCCCCGATCGCCGGCCGGATGCACGTGCGGCGCCTGCGCGGCGGCGGCCTCCTGCTCGACGACGCCTACAACGCGAGCCCCGCCACCGTGCTCGCCGCGCTCGCCACCCTCGCGGAGGTGTCGACCGGCCGCCGCGTCGCCGTCCTCGGCGAGATGAAAGAGCTCGGGCCGGCCGCCCTGCGCGAGCACACCGCGCTCGGCTCCGCGATCGCCGGCGCGGGCGTCGCCCACCTCGTCTCGTGCGGCGGCCTCGCCGACGCCGCGGCCACCGAAGCGGAGAGGCTCGGCGTCGTCGTGTCCCGCGGGCGCGACGCCGACGACGCGGCCCTCATCGCCGTCGAAGCGGTCCGCGCCGGCGACGCGGTCCTCGTGAAGGCGTCGCGCAGCGTCGGCGCCGAGCGGGTCGTGGACGCGCTCTTGCGGGCCCACGGCGGAGAGGGCGCCTGAATGCTCTACGAGCTCTTCTTCCCCCTGCGGCACGACGCCAACTGGCTCGGCTTCCTCAACGTCCTCCGCTACGTCCCCTTCCGCACCATCCTCGCCACCGTCACGGCGATGCTGCTCGCGTTCATCCTGTCTCCTTGGTTCATCCGCGAGCTCCAGCGCAAACAGATCGGCCAAGTCATCCGGAGCGACGGCCCGGAGACGCACAAGATCAAGAGCGGCACGCCGACGATGGGCGGCGCGCTCATCCTCCTCAGCGTCCTCTTGCCGACCATCCTCTGGTGCGACCCGCGCAACGTCTTCGTGTGGGCGACCACGGCGGTCACCGCGGGGTACGGGGTCATCGGCTATCTCGACGACTACCTCAAGATCAAGCTGAAGAACCCGAAGGGCGTGCCCGGGCGGTACAAGCTCCTCGGCCAGTTCGCCATCGGCGGCGCCGTCCTCGCTTACGCGTTCCTCGCGCAAGAGCACCTGCCCCCCGATTGGTGGGACATCCGCTTCGAGCTCGGCGTCCCGTTCGTCGCCTTCTCCAAGCACCCGATCTTCCTCCCCGGGTGGGCGTACCTGCCGTTCGCCGTCCTCATCGTCGTCTGGACGTCGAACGCCGTGAACCTCACCGACGGGCTGGACGGCCTGGCGATCGGCCCCGTCATGATCAACGCCGGGACCTATCTCGTCTGGGCGTACCTCGCGGGCGCCACCTTCGGCATCGCGCACGTCGCGCAGCGCTTCGTCGTGGCCCGCTACCTCGACATCCCGTTCGTGGCGAGCATCGGCGAGCTCTCGGTCTACTGCGGGGCCATGGTCGGCGCCGGCATCGGCTTCCTCTGGTACAACACGTACCCGGCGCAGGTCTTCATGGGAGACGTCGGCTCGCTCGCGCTCGGCGGCGGGCTCGGCATGTGTGCGGTCTTCACGAAGAACGAGCTCCTCTCGCTCCTCCTCGGCGGCGTCTTCTTTCTCGAGGCCGTCAGCGTCATCGTCCAGGTCGGGAGCTTCAAGCTCACCGGGCGGCGGGTCTTTCTCATGGCGCCCATCCACCACCACTTCGAAAAGAAGGGCTGGGCGGAGCCGAAAATCATCGTCCGCTTCTGGATCATCTCCATTCTCTTGGCACTCTTCGCCCTTTCGAGCTTGAAGTTGCGGTAGCCGCCGCGCGCGGCGACGCACGGCGGAAGGTCAGGGCGCTTGTTCGAGTCGTCTGGGAAGACAGCGGGAGCCACCACACCGGGACGAACCGGAGGCGGCAACGTTCGCGCCGTCCGGAGCGGACTCGTCCCCCCGCTCGACGCACAGCCCAGCGCGAGGGGCGTCGCGGGCCCCGTCGACCCGGTCCTCGCGGCCGTCGTGGTGGCGCTCGTCGGGTTCGGCGTCGTGATGGTCTACAGCGCGAGCGCCGTCGAGGCGACCGTCCAGTACCACGACGCCCAGTTCTTCCTCACGCGCCAGGTCGCGTACGCGGTCGCCGCGCTCGCCGCGATGTGGGCCGCGAGCGTCTTCGACTACCACCGTCTCTACAAGCTGACCTACCCCGTCCTCCTCGCCGTGTGCGTGATGCTCGTCATGTGCGTGGTGGGCTTCGGCCACTCGGGGGGCGGCGCCGCGCGCTGGCTCACGTTGGGACCCGTCCACGTGCAGCCCGCGGAGACGGCGAAGGTCGCCCTCGTCATCTGGCTCGCGTACTCGCTCGCCAAGAAGGCCGAGAAGGTCAAGACGTTCACCGTCGGCTTTCTGCCGCACCTCCTCGTGGCCGGCGGCCTCATGGTCCTCTGCCTGAAGCAACCCGACTTCGGCAGCGCGGTCGTCCTCCTCCTTCTGACGTTCACGATGCTCTTCGTGGCCGGCGCCAAGGTCGGCTACATCCTCGGCGCGTCGATCGTGGGCGCGGTCGGCGGGGCGGCGGCCATCCGCTTCCGCGAGTACCGCTACGAGCGCTACCTCGCCTGGCTCCACATGGACGAGCACCGGCAGGACCTCGCCTACCAGCCATTCCAGAGCGTGATGTCCTTCGGCTCCGGCGGTCCCACCGGGCTCGGGCTCGGCCGAGGCCTGCAGACGCTCTACCTGCCCGAGGCCCACACGGATTTCATCGCCGCCATCATCGGCGAGGAGCTCGGCTTCGTCGGCGTCGTGATCC
Source organism: Polyangiaceae bacterium (assembly GCA_036500865.1). Lineage (GTDB taxonomy): Bacteria > Myxococcota_A > Polyangia > Polyangiales > Polyangiaceae > Palsa-1150. The sequence goes on along the minus strand of DASYBG010000024.1, from coordinate 382,981 downwards.
TCTGCGCCGTGTATCTCGTCATCGTCACGCGCGGCGTGCGCGCGGCGCTCCGCGCCCCCGACGACTTCGGCGCCTTCCTCGCGTTCGGCCTCTCGACGATGTTCGCCGTGCAGGCCCTGGTCAACCTCGCCGTCGCCCTCGCCATCTTGCCGACCAAGGGCCTCACGTTGCCGTTCGTGAGCTTCGGCGGCTCGTCGCTGCTCGTGAACGCCGTCGCCGCGGGCATCCTCCTCAACATCACCCGGCAGACCGGCGATCGCGAGGGCGCGGCCGAGCCCGCGACGCGCGGCTCCGCGGTCTCCGCCGAAGGCGCCGCCGCCGAGGTGGCGTCGTGAGCGCCCCGCGCATCGTCGTGGCGGGCGGCGGTACGGGGGGCCACGTCTTCCCGGCCGTCGCCGTGGTCGAGGCGATGCAGTCCCTCGCCTCCGCCGAGGTGACCTTTTGCGGCACCGCGCGCGGGGTCGAGGCCCGCGTCATCCCGGCGCGCGGCTGGCCGCTCGAGCTCCTCGACGTCGAACCGATGAAGGGAATGGGCGCCGCGCGGGCGCTGCGGGCCGGGGCGGTGGCGGCGCGCGCGACCCTTCGCTCGGTCGGCCTGCTCCGCCGCCTTCGGCCGAACGCGGTCCTCAGCGTGGGCGGCTACGCGGCCGGCCCGCTCGCCCTCGCGGCCGCCCTCGGCGGCGTCCCCGTCGCGGTCCTCGAGCCGAACCGCGTGGTCGGCCTCACGAACCGCATCCTCGCGCCGTTCGCGAGGCGCGCCTACGTGGCCTGGGAGGAAGCCGGAGCCCGGTTTCGGCCGTCCGCGCGCCGTCCGTTCGGCGTGCCCGTGCGGAGCGGCTTCGCCCCGCGGCCGTACGTCCTGTACGGCACCGCGCGCGTGCTCGTCATGGGCGGCAGCCAGGGCGCGTCGGCCCTGAACGACCGCATGCCCGACGCGCTCGCGCGGCTGCGCGGCAAGGTGACGGGGCTCGACGTCTTGCACCAGGCGGGCCCCGGCCGAGACGCGGGAGTCCGCGCGGCGTACGCGGCGCTCGGCGTCGAGCGCGTCGTGGTCGCGCCGTTCCTCGACGACGTCGCCGCGGCCATCGCCGACGCCGACGTCGTCGTCGCGCGCGCGGGCGCCGGGACGATCGCCGAGATCGCGGCCGTCGGTCGGGCGTCCATCCTCGTCCCGTTCCCGAGCGCCGCCGACGATCACCAGGGCCGCAACGCCGAGGGGTTCGCCCGCGCCGGCGCCGCCGTGGCCGTTCGGCAAGACCAGGCCGACGCCGCGCGCCTCGCAGGAGAGATCGCGCGCGTCCTCCTGGACGACCAGGCGCGGACCTCGATGGCGGACGCGGCGCGCTCGCACGGCCGTCCCGGCGCGGCGCACGACATCGCGGTCGACCTGCTCGATCTCGCGCGGCGCGGAGCCGGGGCGCCCGGCGCGGGCTCTCGCTTCGACGGAGGGGCCTGAGATGTTCCGCGGTCGCGTGAGGCACGTGCACTTCGTCGGCATCGGCGGGATCGGCATGAGCGGCCTCGCCGAGATCCTCCGCACGCTCGACTTCGAAGTGAGCGGCTCGGACCTCCGGCCCAACGAGAACACCCGCCGCCTCGAGGGCCTGGGCGTCCGCGTGTTCATCGGGCACGACGCCGACCACGTCACCGGCGCCGACGTCGTCGTCTACTCGAGCGCCATCGTCGCGCACAACCCCGAGGTCGTCCGCGCGCGCGAGCTCGAGATCCCGATCATCGCCCGCGCCGAGATGCTCTCGGAGCTGATGCGCACGCGCTACGCCGTGACGATCGCGGGATCTCACGGCAAGACCACGACCACCTCCCTCGTCGCCACCGTCCTTCGCGCCGCGGGCCTCGACCCGACCGTCGTCGTCGGCGGCAAGGTCAACGCGCTCGGCTCGAACGCGCGCCTCGGCGAAGGCGACCTCTTCGTCGCCGAGGCCGACGAGAGCGACGGGTCCTTCCTCAAGCTCACGCCCACGATCGCCGTCGTCACGAACATCGACCCCGAGCACCTCGACCACTACGGCACGCACGAGGCCATCAAGGACGCGTTCGTCCACCACGCGAACAAGGTCCCCTTCTACGGCCTCTGCGTCATGTGCCTCGACCACCCGAGCGTGCAGGAGATCCTCCCGCGCCTCGAGCGCCGCCACGTGACCTACGGCGTCTCTCGCCAGGCGGACTACCGGGCGAGCGGCGCGCGCTTCGAAGGCCTCGCGACGCACTTCGACGCCTTCCGCAGGAACGAGTCGCTCGGCCGGTTCGTCATCCACATGCCCGGCGCGCACAACGTCTTGAACGCGCTGTCGGTCATCGCCGTCGCCGACGAGCTCGAGGTCCCGCTCGACGTGACCCGCGACGCGATCGCCGGCTTCCACGGCGTCCAGCGTCGCTTCACGGTCCTCGGTCAGCCCGACGTCGCGCGCGCGGGCAAGCGCGGCCCCGTCCTCATCGTCGACGACTACGGCCACCACCCCGCCGAGGTCGAGGCCACGCTCGACGCCGCCCAGCGCGGCTTCGACCGGCGCGTGGTCGTCGCCTTCCAGCCGCACAGGTACACCCGCACCAAGCTCCTCTTCGACGAGTTCACGCGCGCCTTCAACAAGGCCGACGTCCTCCTCGTCACCGACGTCTATCCCGCGGGCGAGCAGCCCATCGAGGGCGCGACCGGCGAGGCGCTGGCCGACGCCATCCGCGCGCACGGCCACCGCAACGTGGCCTTCGTCCCGGGCAAGAACCGGGTCGCGTCGGCGTTGATGGAGATCGTCGAGCCGGGTGACATCGTCATCGCGCTCGGCGCGGGCGACATCAACGCGAGCGCGCGCGAGCTCCTCTCGCTCCTCGAAGCCGAGCGCGCGCCGTGAAGCCGCCGAACCGTCGCCTGCCGCCTCCGCCGACGCCCGACCCCGAGGTCGCGCCGGGGCAAGGTGCGGCGCCGCGCGCACTCTCGAAGCGGCCGCGGCCCGTCTGGTCCGCGCTGAAGGCCGGCTTCGGCGTCGCCGTCGTCGTGGGCGCGTCCGTCGCCGCCGGCTGGGCCGCGCGGCGGTACGTCATCGGCAGCCCTCACTTTGCCGTCTCGTCGGTCCAGGTCCGCGGCCAAGAACGGCGCTCCGAAGCCGCGATCGTCGCCGAGAGCGGCATCGTGCAGGGCGCCAACGCCTTCGCGGTCGACCTCGACGCCGCCCGCGCCGCGCTCCTGGCCGACCCGTGGATCGAGGAGGCGTCGTTGTCGCGCCGCCTGCCGGGCACCATCCTCATCCAGGTGCGCGAGCGCCACGCCGCCGCGCTCGTCGTCATCGGCGACACGTGGCTCGCCGCGGACGACGGCGAGCCGTTCAAGAAGCTCGAGCCCGGCGACCCCACCGAGCTCCCACTCGTGACCGGCCTCACGCCCGACGTCATCGCCGCCGACCGCGAGGAGGCCCGTCGGATCGTCCGGCGCGGCATCGACCTCGCCGCGGAGTACGACCGGGGCACCCTGTCGAAGCGCGCGCCGCTCGAAGAGGTCCACGTCGACCCCTCGGATGCGTTCACGCTCGTCGTGGGCCGCCCCTCGATGGACCTCGTCGTCGGCGGTCCGCCCTTCCGCCGCAAGCTCGAGGAGGCGGCGCGCGTCGTCGCCGAGCTCGACAAGCGCCGCGCCAAGGCGCAGGCCATCATGCTCGACAACGAGACGCGCCCCGAGCGCGTCGTCGCCCGCCTTCGCTGAAGGTCAGACCCCGTACGAAGGGACGGGCTGCGCCTCTTGCCACCGCGGCTCGTGCACGCGGTGCGGCACGTCGACCGACACGCGGGCGACGACGGCCGTCGCGTTGTCCGCCCCGCCCCGCGCGTTCACGAGGTCGATGAGCCGGTCGGCGGCGCTCAGCGCGTCGGGCGCCGCGAGGATCACGTCCCGCAGCTCGGCTTCGGACATGTGCCCGCAGAGGCCGTCGGAGCAAAGCAGCAGGCAATCGCCGTGGCGCGGCGCGAGCTTGGAGAACCCCACGGACACGGCCTTCTGCCCTGCGGCGCGCAGGATGACGTCGCGGAAGGGGAGGGCCACGACGCCGTCGGGATCCACGGCGGTGACCGGGTCGAGCATCGGCGAGCCCATGCGGCCTTGGGTGAGGCGGCCGATGCGGCCGTCGCGGATCAAGTAGGCGTGCCCCTCGCCGACCTCGGCGAGGTAGGCCGCCCCGCTCCGCACGTAGAGCGCCGTCAGCGTCGCGCCCATCTCGAGGCCCCACGAGCACGCGCCCGCCCACGCGGTGTCGTGGGCCTCCGCGGCCGCGTGGCTGGCGGGCCCGTCGTCGAACTCCGCGACGTACCGCTCGAGACCCTGCGCCAGCGAGGAGATGACGAGGGCGCTCGCGAGCTCCCCGTTCCGCCCGGCGGCCGTCCCGTCGGAGACGGCGACGAGCGCGCCGCGATCGCCGACGTCCACGAGCCCGCTCCACCGCGGAGACTGCGAACACTCGCTCCGCGTGAGGTCCGCGGCGATGAAGGCTTCTTCGTTCTTGGGGCGGACGCGCCCGGCGTCCGTCCGACCACCCACGCGCAGAAAGATTCCCATGGTCTGACCCGACCCCCCAGCACTGAATGTGCCGACATCGGCTCCGGCGCGGCGCGCATGCCCGCGCGTCCTCGGCGAAGCCACCCCGAGCTCTCGCGTTTCGGCGGGCGGCACCCATGACGCGCAAACGCGCCTCACGCGGGCGCGACCGCTCGGCGACCAAGCCTTACCTCGGATACGGGGAGCAACAATCGTTCACGGTGCGCACTCTTGGACCCTCGTCGTCATCGTCTGCGTGCAGACGAGGCTTCCCAGAACGGGCAGCGCCAGTGGGGCCGTGCACGTCACGAAGGGCCCCGACGAACCGCAGGCCGGCGCGGGGGCGACGAAGCCCTGCGTGACGCCCCCGCAAACGATGCCGCCGGAGCCGCCGAGCATGGCGACCCCGCAGCTCGCGATCGTCGGGAGCATCTGGCTCGGGTCGCAATTGCAATTGACGCCGCCCCCACTGCTGGAGCTGCTCGAAGTCCCGCCACTGGAGCTGCTGGAGGTCCCGCCGCCGGAGCTGCTGCTGGAACTGCTCGTGGTACCGCCGCTGCTGGAACTGCTGGAGCTGCTCGAGGTTCCGCCACTGGAACTGCTGCTGCTGGAGCTGCTCGAAGTCCCGCCACTGGAGCTGCTGCTGCTGGAGCTGCTGGTGGTCGCGCCGCTGCTGGAACTGCTGGAGCTGGCCGAAGTGCCGCCACTGGAGCTGCCGCTGCTGGAGCTGCCGGCACTGCTGCCGCTGCTGGAGCTCCCCGTCGCGGCTCCGCCGGAGCCACTGGAGCCGCTGCCGCTGCTCGAACCCGAGCCCCCGCTGCTGCTGGAGGAGCTCGTCACCGAGCCGCTGCTGCTGCTCGAGCCGCCGGGCCCGCCGTCGCTTCCGGAGCTCGACGTCGCGCCGCCGCTGCTGCTGCCGGCCCCGCTGCTGGAGCTGCTCGGCGAGCTCCCGGTCGGGCTCGTCTCGGCGCCCGACGCGTCACGGCCCGCGGCCCCGCCCCCGGAGCTCGACGACGCACCGGAGTTCCCTTCGGTGAACGTCGAGGCGCCGATCCCGGGAGCTCCCTGCCCCGGCGCGGAGCCGTCGATGTCCGAGCCTCCGTCGGCGAAGTCCGCGCTCGGAAAGGAGCACGCGGCGACGCCACCGGCCGCCAGGAAGGCCGCCGCCACCCGCCCGCGCCACGCAGTGCTCCTGGATAGGGCCCTCACGGCTCAAAACCTTCCCGTCGCCCACACGCCGGCTGGCGACACGCCGACCGCCACATGCTTGCTCGATGCCGGGCCCGCGAGGAGCAGGACGACCCCGCTCGCCACGCCGACGACCCCGACGACGGCGAGCACGTCGCCGACGGTCGTGGCCGCGCTCCCCCGGCTCTCGGTCGAGTGGGCGGCGGGCGAGCACATCGTCGGCTGGCCGTTGACGTACACGCACTCGTGCTCGAGATCGTCGATCGCCGACTGCCGGACCCACCAGCCGATGCCGGCTCCGACGAGCGCGGCCGCGCCGACGCCGACCCCCACCCACCCGACCGTTCGTCGCGTCGCCCTCCCGCCGTCGGACCCTGGCTCGGGCGCCGGCGTCTCCGACGTGGCCATCGGCGGCGCGGGGTGGGCTTCCGCCTGGGGGTCGGCGACGCCCACCACAGGCGGCTTCTCCACCTCGGCGGGCGGCGCGAGACGTTGCGCGGCTTGGGATGCGTCCTCCGACCAACCCGCGTACTTGGCCTCCGGGTGCACCGCGAGCGCGCGGCCGAGATCGAGCCACGCCCGCCGTGCCGCCTCGCGATCGCCCAGCGCTTCGTCGCACTCGGCGATGTTGCGGAGCGAGCCGAGCGCCGCGGGATACAACGCGTACGCTTGCTGGAAGACGGGGACGGCGCCGGCGCAATCTCCCGCGCCGCGAAGAGCTCGCCCGCGCGCGAAGAGGACCTTCGCATCGGAGGCCGTGTCGGCCCGCGCGACCGACGCGGTCCACGCCGACCCGAGCACGAGCGCGAGGGCCGTCGCGCGTCGCGAGAACGACACGGCGCCGGGCGTGTTCAGCGGGCCGTTTCGACGGAGAGTGGGCGTGGTGGATTCAGAAGACATCGCTCTTGTCGATCGCTTTCGGGGCGGGTTTGGAGGAAGGCGGCGGGGTCGGCGCCACGACGCGGGTCACGCGGACACGCGCCGAGGGAGGCTCGGGGTTCGTGGCGTGGGCTGCGGCGGATGCGGCGGCCGGCGCGGTCGCGGACGTCGCGATGGCTGGCAAGGGTGCACTCGGCGCGGCCTGCGTCGCCGGCGCCGACTCGGCCGGCGGGGCGAGCGCGACGACCGACGCCTGCGCCACCGCGGCCGGAAGCGGCTCCTCCGGCGCAGTGAACCGCGATGCGTCCGCGGCCATCGCCCTTCCCGACGACATGACCGCGTACCAGGCCGCGCCGGCCCCGCCGAGGCCGAGCACCGCGCACGCCATCGCCGCGACGGCCCAGCGGACTCTCCGCGCGCGCATCCCCGTCCGCTCGCCCAGGAGGACCGTGCGATCGTCGCGGCCCGGGGCCACGAGCGCCTCGTGCGTCGAGACCATCGCCAGCGTCCCGCTCTCGATCGCGCGCGCGCCCGCGATCGTGTCCGCCGTGCCGGCTCCTTCGATCGCGCGATCGAACGCCGCCGAGACCTCGGCCGCCGTCGCGAAGCGATCCTCGGGGTGCAGCGCGAACGCCCGATCGAAAAAGCCGCGGAGCGCCCGCGGCAGGCCCGGGTCGCGGTCGTGGACAGGCACGAGCTGGCCCGCGCACAGGTTGCGAAAGAGCTCGTGCGTGTGGGCGGCGGCGACGGGGAGCGCCGTGGTCAGCGCCTCGTACGCGACGGTCGCCAGCGCCCAGAGATCGCAGCGATGGTCGAGCCGCGCGACCGCGTGCGCCTGCTCCGGGCTCATGTACGCCGGCGTCCCGAACACCAGGCCGCGGCCCGTCTCGTACGTGGCCGGGACGCGGTGCGTGCGCATCGTCCGGGCGATGCCGAAGTCGAGCAGCTTCACGAGCAGACCGCCGTCTTCGTCGTGCGTGAGGAAGATGTTCGCGGGCTTGAGGTCGCGGTGGATGACGTCCGCCCCGTGGGCCTCGGTGAGCGCCCGGGCGACCTGGGCGACGATCTTGGCGATCTCGGCGGGCGGCACGGGCCCGCGGAGGAGGCGCGTTTGCAGCGTCTCGCCCTCGAGCAGCTCCATGACCAGATACGCCGTGCCGCCGTCATCGCCGTGGTCGGTGACCCGAACGATGTGACGCGTCCGTCGCGAGAGGCGCGCGGCTACCTGCGCCTCGAAACGAAAGCGCGCTGCCGCCGTGGCCGCCGGCTCCGCCGCCTCGGGGGGCATTTCGCCCAGGACCTTGAGCGCGACGTCCTCGCCGAGCGAAAGGTGATGCGCGACCCACACGTCGCCCATCGAGCCGCTCCCCAGCGGGCGCGTCAGCTCGTACTTGCCGGCGATCACGGTTCCTACGGTGGCCATGGCGTTTCGTCTCGACGCGGTCCGCCAGATCACATCGTGTGCCGACCCCCGCGCTTGGCCCAGCCGCAGCGCGCCGCGTGGCCGACGCAAGGATGGCCGCAGGGTCGCCACAACCCGTACCGAAATGGCGAGGCCGCCACGCCCCTCGACGTCGCCTCTCCGTCTCCCTCGGCAACCCGGAGTGGCTCGCGCCTTGCGACGCCAGGTTTCCTTCGAGTTACCCACCTCCATGCCCCCCGCCCGCAAATCGACGCCTCGGACGTCCGCGAAGCGCCTCGGCGACCGCGCCGCCGTGGTCGAGAACATGTCCACCCCCGTGGTCAGCCTCGACGAGCCCGTCCTCGCCGATCGCATCGCCGCGATCGCCACGCTCGCCGCGGGCGCGGCGCATCAGCTCAACGCGCCGCTGACGTCGGCGACCATCAACGTCGAGCACGTGCTCCGCGAGCTTCGCATCGTCCTCAGCCAAGGCATCCCGTGGGTGGAGGGGCCCCGGGCGCAAGAGGCGGTCGAGCGTCTCTCGGGCCTCCTCGACTCGCTCCTCGAGGCGCTCGACGGCATGAGTCGCATCCGCGACACCGTGCGAAACCTTCTCATCTTCTCGCGCGACACCGTCGAGCCGCGCGCGCTCGTCGACATCCGCAGCGTCGTGGAGTCGTGCATCCAGATGGCGCTCCACGAGATCGAGCCGCGCGCGCGCCTCGTGCGCACGCTCGCCGAGGTGCCGCAGGTCGAGGCGAACCAGGCGCAGCTCGGGCAAGCCTTTCTCAACTTGATGGTCAACGCCGCCCAAGCGATCCCCGAGGCCGCCGACCAGCGCGCGCACGAGATCCGGATCGCGACGTACACCGACGACGACGGCAACGCGGTCGTCGAGGTGAGCGACGACGGCGTCGGCATTCCGCGCGATGTCCTGCCGCGCGTCTTCGATCCGTTCTTCACGTCGAGGGGCCAAGCGGACGCCAAAGGCCTCGGGCTGTCGATGTCCCTCGGGACGCTCCGCGCGCTCGGCGGCAACATCGCCGTCTCGAGCGAGCCGGGTGGCTTCACCGTCTTTCGCGCGGTCATGCCCCCCGCGAAAGGCTGGCGGGCTTCGGTCGCGCCCGCCGGGGACGGCGCGGGCCCCGAGCGCACGCGGATGCTGGTCGTCGACGATCACCGTTACGTCGGCGAAGCGCTCGAGCGCGCCCTCTCCGACCTCGCGGACGTCGAGTCCACGACCGACGCGCGCGCCGTCGTCGATCGCCTCGGATCCGGGGAGCGATGGGACGTCATCCTCTGCGACCTCTTCATGCCGGACACCTCGGGCATGGATCTCTATCGCGAGGCCCTCCGGGTCGCCCCCGACGCCGCCTCCACCATCGTCTTCATGACCGCGGGCGCCTTTTCGCCGCGCGCGCGCGCCTTCCTCGAGGGCGTCGCCAACCCGTGCCTGGAGAAGCCGCTCGACATGGGCAAGCTGCGCAGCCTGGTCACGCGGGCGGGCTCCCGCCGGGTCTCCGTGAGCGCCTGACCGGGTTCTCCGCGCGCGACGTTGCGTACAAACTTGGCCATCTTCGGCCGGGTATGCGACTCCCGATCGGGCATGGGCTCCGCATCTCTGCAGGGCGAGATCATCGTCGGTCTCGACATCGGGACCACCAAGATCTGCGCGGTCGTCGCCGAGGTCGAAGGACCCGCGGTCACCATCCTCGGGGTGGGCGCGGTCCCTTGCCGCGGCCTCCGGAAGGGCATCGTCGCCAACATCGACTGGACGGTGCGCTCCATCAAGGACGCCATCGAAAGCGCCCAGACGATGGCGGGCGTCGAGATCCGCACCATCTACGCCGGCATCGGCGGCAGCCACGTCCGGTCCTCGGCGTCCGACGGCGTCGCCGCGATCGCCGGCGGCGAGGTCACGCAGGGGGACGTCGAGCGCGTCCTCGAGGGCGCGCGGGCCATCCCCGTCGACGCCGACCGCCAGATCCTCCACGTGCTCCCGCGCGAGTACATGGTCGACAGCCAGGACGGCATCCGCGACCCCATCGGCATGGCCGGCGTGCGCCTCGGCGTGAAGGTCAATCTCGTCACCGCCGCCACGAGCTGCGTCCAGAACGTCATCCGCTGCGCGGAGCGCTGCGGCCTCACCGTCGCCGACGTCGTCCTCCAGCCCCTCGCGAGCGGCGAGGCCGTGCTGAGCGAGGACGAAAAGGAGATCGGCGTGGCCGTCATCGACATCGGCGGCGGCACGACCGACGTGCTCCTCTACGTCGACGGCGGCATCGCCCACGCCAGCGTCATCCCGGTCGGAGGCAACAACGTCACGGGCGACATCGCCGCGGGCCTGCGCACGCCGATGGCCGAAGCCGATCGCCTCAAGCGCCTCTCGGGGTGCGCCCTCGGACGCATGGTCGCCGACGACGAAGAGATCGAAGTCCCCGGCGTGGGCGGTCACGCGCCGCGGAAGACCGCGCGCCGCGTCCTGTCGGACATCATCGAGCCGCGGGTCGAAGAGATCTTCGCCGTGGTCCGCAAGCGCATCGAAGACACGGGCCTGCTCGAGCAGCTGAGCGCTGGCGTCGTCCTCACGGGCGGCGCGGTCCTGCTCCAGGGGATGCCGGAGCTCGCCGAGGAGATCCTCGGCATGCCCGTGCGCGTCGGCATGCCGACGGCGATCCGAGGCATCACGCAGCTCGTGCACGGGCCGGAGTTCGCCGCGGGCGTCGGGCTCGTGAAGTACGGGGCGCAAGCCGTCGCCGAGGCCGCGGTCCGCCAAGGGGCGGCGTCCGCGCCGGCGCCGCGCGCGCGCATGCAGTCCCACGAAGAGGTCGTGGCGACGAACAAGTCGGGCTTCTGGGAGTGGATCAAGGCCGCTTTCTGACGACGCGGCAGGACGCGCCGGGAGGACCTAGGAACATGAGTTTCTCAATCGAGTTCGCGGACGAGACGAATCAATACGAAGCGCGCATCAAGGTCGTGGGCGTCGGCGGCTCCGGCGGCAACGCCGTCAACACGATGATCAACTTCGGCCTCGAAGGGGTCGAGTTCGTGGTCGTGAACACCGACGCGCAGGCATTGAACGCCAACCTAGCGCCGACCAAGCTGCCCATCGGCGGCAACATCACGCGCGGCCTCGGCGCCGGCGCGGACCCCGAGAAGGGGCGCAAGGCGGCGCTCGAGGACGTCCAGCGCATCAAGGAGCTCCTCCACGGCGCCGACATGGTCTTCGTCACCGCGGGGATGGGCGGCGGCACCGGCACGGGCGCGGCGCCGATCATCGCGCAGATCGCGCGCGAAGAGGGCGCCCTCACGGTCGGCGTCGTCACCAAGCCCTTCCTCTTCGAAGGCCGACAGCGCGCGCGCCGCGCCGAGATGGGCCTCGCGCTCCTCTCGGAGCACGTCGACACCCTCATCACGATCCCGAACCAGAAGCTCGTCCTGCTCGGCGACGACGACCTCACCTTCGTCGACGCCTGCCGCAAGGCCGACGAGGTGCTCTACCAGGCGGTCCGCGGCATCAGCGATCTCATCACGCTGAACGGGATCGTCAACGTCGACTTCGCGGACGTGAAGACGGTGATGAGCAACATGGGCCGCGCGCTCATGGGCACCGGCGTCGCCAAGGGCCAGAACCGGGCGCGCCTCGCCGCCGAGACGGCCGTCACCTCGCCGCTCCTCGACGACATCAGCGTGGAGGGCGCGACCGGGGTCCTCATCAACATCGTCGGCGGCCCGGACCTGAAGATGAAAGAGATCCAGGAGGCGGCGAGCCTCGTCCAGGAGCAGGCCCACGAGGACGCGAACATCATCTTCGGCGCGAGCATCGACGAGTCGCTCGGCGAGAACGTGAAGGTCACCGTCATCGCGACGGGCTTCGACACCCAGGAGCGCGAAGCCGCCGCCGAAGCGCAGGCCTCGCGCAACTCCTTCTCCGCGCAGGCCGCCGCGTCGCAGGCGAGCCGCTCGCTCGGCGCGTCGACGCTCCGCCCGAACCTCGGGAACGTGGAGCACGCGCCGCCGCAGAACGTCCGCCGGCCGCCGCCTCCCCCCGCGCGGACGCACGAGATGGCCCACGCGGCGATGTCGTCGTCCCCGCCGCGGCCGCCTTCCCGCGAAGTGGCGCGGGCCGCGCAGGATCCTTTCCCCGGCCTCGACCACGACTGGGACATCCCCGCCTTCCAGCGCAAGGGCCGCTGACCCGCGCGCCGAGCGCGCGCTCGGGCCGGACGAAGCTTCCTTGCGGTCAGAGAGCGGCCGTCCGCGAAAGGCGGCCGCCGGTCCGCGACGAACGAGGCCTCCCTCGCGGTGAGAGAGCGCGCGTCGGCGAAAGACGGGCGCCTCTCCGCGACGGACGAGCGCCTCCTCGCGAGGGGAGCGCGCCGGTCCGCGAACGGCGGCCGCATGTCTACGACGGACGGACGCCTGCTCGCGGCGAGGCCGCGCTTCGCCGACGCCGACGCGCGCCGGTCCGTGACGGACGGGCGCGTCCTCGCGACGAGAGAGCCCTCGCTCGACGCGGACGCGTGCCCGGCGGCCGCGGGGGACCGCATCGCCGTCGCGAGAGAGGCCGTGTCCACCGCGAGCGAATACGCCCCTGTGGCGGACCGACGGCGGCTCACGCGGAGGACGAGCCGGTCCGGGCCGCGAGCCCCTCCTCTCGCGGCGCTGCGGCGCGCAGACTACCGGTGGTGCGCCGACCCATGCCCGCCGCCGCCGGCGTGTGCGTGCACGGCAGGGCCGCCGCGGACCACGACGTGCGGCCTACCGACGCCGTGCCAGTACGCGGCGTGACCCCACGGGTGACCGATCCAAGGGCCGTAGTGGTACGGACCCCAGCCCCACGGCGAGGCCACCCACGTCCAGCCGTACGCGGGCGTGTAGAGGTACGTGTACGGGAGGTCACCGTAGGCGACCGTCGTCGCGCTCGCGGGAACCCAGATCCAGCCGTACTCCGCGGTCTGGATCCACTGGCCCTGCGGCGGGGCCGCTTCGGCGACCGGGGCGGGAGCGGGGGCCGCGGGCGCTGGCTCGGCGGCGGCCGGCGCCGCGTAGACGGGCGGCGCGTCCGCGGGCGCTTGCTGCGCGAGCGCGACGCCTCCGGTCGAGAGGGTAAGAGCACCAAGGGCAAGACTGTGAATGACCCATTTCATGGGCGTAACCTCCGTTCGCACTTATGAAATTAAGCAGCCGTACTGCGCAGGCAATTCCCCGTGACGGCCCGGCAACGCCGCCCAAATGGGTGACGCGGGGGTGGAAGCGCTCGCTTGTGCTGCGCTCGAGGTGGTAATGCCGCGGGTGCGCCAGGTCAGCCGTTCGCGCGTGGGGATCACGGAGGAGGAATCGATGGGTCGACATTGCTTCGCCGCGCTCCTGCTCGCCGCCGCGTGCGGTGCACCGGCCGCCTCCGCGCCCGCGCCCGCGCCGGAGGGCCCCGTTCCCGTCGGTCCTCGCGAGCGCTCCCCTCGCACGGAAGACGCCGCGGTCCTTGCGCCACCCGCGCCCGGCGCGCAAGGGCCGGCCCCCGCGCCCACTTGCCCCGCGGAGTGGACCGCCGCGCCGAACGTCGACCCGGCCATCGCGGTCCCCGCCGGCGCGGGGCACGTCGTCCTTCACGTCGCCGCGAGCGGGACACAAGACTATGCGTGCGCGCCGGGCGCCCACGGCGGCGCCGGGTGGAAGCTCGTGGGTCCCGACGCGACGCTGGCCGATTGCACGGGCAAGGTCATCGGCAGTCACTTCGCGAGCGACGCGGGCCCCGAGTGGAAGATCGACGACGGGAGCTACGCGATCGCCCACAAGGCCGCGCAGTACACGCCCGACGGCGGCGCGAAGTCGGCGCCGTGGCTGCTCCTCGACGTGGTCGCGCACGGGGACGCGGGCGTGCTCGACGAAGCGACCTACGTGCAGCGCGTGCGGACCGACGGCGGCGTCGCGCCGGCGAGCAAGTGCGGCGCCCATACGAAGGCGGCCAACGTGCCGTACACGGCGGACTACTATCTTTACGGGCGGTAGTCGCCGAGCGGGCGCTGCTTTCGCGGCGGCCTCGCCCGCAATCTCGTCGCCCTTCGGCGCGATCGTGCGCGTAGCATCGCGCGCATGATTTCTTCCCTGCGCATCGTCCTCTTGGCGGTCGGCCTCGCGACCGCCGCCTGCGCGAGCTCGACGCCGCCCCCGGTCGCCGCGCCCGCGAGCGCGCCCGCGCCGGCTCCGTCGGCCGCTGCGACCGCGACGGGTGCGCCGGCGGCGTCCGCGTCCGCCGCTCCCGCCGCGGCTCCTGCGCCTGCGCCCGCGGGCGACGTGTCCGTGCCCGATCCTCCCGGCGAGAGGGTGACGCTCTCGGCGGGCGCGAGCGGCTGGCTCGGAGCGCCGTCGACGCCGGGCAAGCACCCCGCGATCCTCGTCATCCAGGAGTGGCTCGGCGTGACGCCGTGGATCAAAGAGGACGTCGCGCGCTTCGCGTCGCAGGGCTACGTCGCGCTCGCCGTCGATCTCTATCGCGGCAAGGTCGCGCACGACCCCGGCGAGGCCCACGAGCTGATGCGCGGGTTGCCGGAGGACCGCGCGCTCGACGACATGAAGGCCGGGTTCGACTGGCTGGCGAAGCGCCCGGACGTCGACGCGCGCCGCATCGGGATCGTCGGATGGTGCATGGGCGGCGGCTATGCCCTCGCGTTCGCGGTGGCCGAGCCGCGTCTCGCGGCCGTCGCGATGAACTACGGCAAGCTCGTCACCGCGCCCGAGAAGATCAAGGCCATCCACGCCCCGCTCCTCGGCAACTTCGCCGGGCAGGACCGCGGCATCGCGCCCGACGACGTGCGCGCGTTCGGCGACGAGCTCAGGGCCGCCGGAAAGACGGCCGACATCAAGGTGTACGAAGGCGCGAAGCACGCGTTCATGAACTCGACCAACCAGGAAGCCTACGACCCGGCGTCGGCCAAGGACGCCTGGGAGCGCATCGACGCGTTCTTCGCGCGCGTCCTCAAGTCGTAGCGCCGTCCACGCGGACGACGCGCGTCCCCAGGGCCGCGGCCTCGCGGAGCACGGTCGAGAGCCCTTCGGCCTCCGAGGCGTGGAGGACCACGTCGGCCGCGCCGATCCACGCGAGCGCGTCCTCCCGCGGGACCCGGCCGACGAAGCGCGCCTCGACGCCGAGCGTGCGGGCGAGCGCTTCGAGCCGCGCGCGCTCCGGGCCGTCACCGACGACGACCAGCGCGTCGGCGCACCCCGTCGCCGCCACGTGGGCGATCGCGCGATCGACGCGCTTGCTCGCGACGAGCCGCCCGACGCTCACCGCCACCCGCGCGCCCGCGAGCTCGCCGCGCCGCCGCGCGACGGCGTCGTGCACGTCGGGCATCTCGAGGGCCGCCGCCTCGATCACCGCGATCCGCTCCACCAAGCCCCGCGTCCTCGCGCCGAGGCCGCGCACGAGGTCGTCCCGAAGGCCGGCCGACACGAAGCGCCACGACCGCGCGCGGGACGCGACCTGCGACACCACCGCCTGCCGAATCGGGGGCGGTAGCCCGAGCAGGAGGCGCACATCCCCGCCGTGCGACACCACGTCGAGCGCCGCCGCGCCCAGCCCGGCCGCGATCGGCCAGGCGCAGGGCACGGCCCAGTGCGCGATGACCCGGTCGGCCCCGGCGCGCGCCACGCGCCGCCGCGCGTCGACTCCCCAGAAGCAAGCCTCGAGCGCGCGCCATGGCCGTTCGCGAATACGCGCGGCCGCGCCGGGCCAACCGAAGGCTCCGCCCGGTCGAGGCGCGACGACGACCACATCGTGCCCAGCCTGCTCGAGCGCGCGGGCCTCTGCGGCGACGAAGTGACCCGACGGATCGCCGGGGGCTTCGGGCCAGCTCGTCGTCACGACGACGACGCGGAGGCGGGCAGTATCGCGCATGAGCCGGATGAAGCCTCTCTCGCGGGATGGTAGTTCATGAAGGATGGAGAGCGTCGATCCGGCGGCGGCCACGGCGAGCGTCGCCTTCCCGGGGCGGGTTCTTTTCCTCACGGAGGACGCGTCGCTCCTCGACGCGCAGCTCGCGGGCGCGGACCTCGCGTACGACCCCGCGCGGCCGCTCGTCGGCAACATCTCCACCGACGAAATCACGCCGGGTTGGGTTTGCTACTACTACGACGAGACGCTCGGCCGGTATTGCCTCGTCGGCCTCCGCGGCGGCCACGTGAAGCCCGACGCCGTGAAGAACGGCGGCTTCTCGGTCATCGTCAGCGGCGAATCGAAGGGGTGCGGCTCGTCGCGGGAGACGGCGCCGTTCAGCGAGCTCGCGGCGGGCGTACGGCTCGTCGTGGCCAAGAGCATCGAGAAGATCTACCGGCAGAACGCCCAGAACATCGGCCTCCTCACGACGACCGACTTCGGCCTCCTCGACCGCGTCGCGCGCGGCGAGTCGATCCCCATCGACGAGTTCACGCGCGGCCTCGACCCGATCAGCGCCGGCATCGTCCGCGCGGGCGGCCTCTTCGCGTACAACAAGGCACGCCTCGCGGGCGAGGTCGCGCCCCCGCCCGTCGCCACCGCGCCCCGCCCGATGACCCTCTGCGAGAAGATCCTCGCCGCGCACGTCGTCGCGGACGCCCGCACCGGCGCGCTCGGCGCGGCCGCCGTCGCCCCGGGAGACGCCTTCTTCGCGCGGAGCGACGTCCGCTTCTCGCACGACTACGTCACCGCGATGGCCGAGGCCCTCTTCCGCCGCGGCTTCGGCGCCGAGGCGCGCGTCGTCGAGCCCGAGAGCGTCTACGCGTTCCGCGACCACCTCACGTTCCTCGATCGCGTCATGCCGAGGGCCCACCGCGACATGGGACTCGACGCGCAGGCCCGCCGCCTCGCCGTCGAGCAAGAGGCCTTCGCCGCCCGGACCGGCATCACGCTCTACGGCGAGGTGTACCGCGACGGGAAGCTCGTCGGTTCGGAGGCCATCTGCCACAACAAGGTCGTCGAAGACATCGCGCTGCCCGGGCAGCTCGTCATCGGGACCGACAGCCACACGTGCATGGCGGGGGCGCTCGGCTGCTTCGCGTTCGGCGTGGGCTCGACCGACATGGCCAACGCCTGGCTCACGCGCGACGTGCGGGTCAGCGTGCCGGCGACGGTGCGGTTCGTCCTCTCGGGGCGGCTGCGCGACGGCGTGTGCGCGAAGGACGTGATGCTCCACGTCCTCGCGCTGCCGTTCTTCAAGTCGGGCGAAGGCATCGGCAAGGTGCTCGAGTTCGGGGGCGACGGGGTCGGCCCGCTCGCCCTCGACGAGCGCGCCACGCTCGCGAACATGGCCGTGGAGGCGGGCGGGTTCACGGGCATCCTCGAGGCCGACGAGACGGTCGTCGCCTACCTCGTCGAGCAGCGCGGTCTCGAGGCCGAAGCCGTGCGCCGGCGCATCGTCCGCGCCGATCCGGGCGCCCGCTACGACGCCACCTTCCCCATCGACCTCGCCGCGATCCAGCCGATGGTCGCCACCCCGGGCGATCCGCGCAACGGGGTGCCGCTCGCCGACCTCGCCGGCCCGGTCCGGATCGACATCGCGTACGGGGGCTCGTGCACCGGCGGCAAGAAGGCCGACATGGATATGTACGCGGGGGTCCTCGCGCGGGCGCTCGCGAAGGGGGCGCGCGTCGCGCCGAACGTTCACTTCTACGTGCAGTTCGGTTCGCAGGACATTCGCCGGTACGCCGTCGAAAAGGGCTACGTCGAGCTCTTCGAGCGGGCCGGCGTGGAGCTCGTCGACCCGTCGTGCGGCGCGTGCATCAAGGCGGGCCCCGGCGTCAGCGATTCTCCCGACCAGGTCACGGTCAGCGCACAGAACCGCAACTTCCCCGGCCGGAGCGGCCCAGGGAAGGTCTACCTGGCGAGCCCGCTCGTCGTCGCCGCGAGCGCCGTGGCCGGCCGCATCATTCACCCCGACGACGTCTAGGGTTTGTCCGGCGGGCCGTCCCGCGCTAGTAGGGTGGCCCTACCGTGACCGTGAACGACATCATCATCGAGCCGAACAAGTACGTCACGGTCGACTACGAGCTCCGAGACGGGGACGGAGAGCTCGTCGACGCGAGCGAGGCCGACGGCGGGGAGCCGATCCGCTACGTCCACGGCTACGGCATGCTGGTGCCCGGGCTCGAGGCCGCGCTGGCGGGCCTGCGCGCGGGAGACGAGCGCGAGGTGGTCGTGCCGGCCGAGGCCGGGTACGGCGAATACGACGACCGGCTCGTTCTCGAGGTGGATCGATCCGAGGTCCCCGACTCCAAGGCCGTGCAGGTCGGCGACGAGCTCGTGGCCGAGTCCCCCGACGGCGACGAGCTCACGATGAGCGTCGTCGAGGTCCGCGACGAGGTCCTCGTCGTCGACGCGAACCATCCGCTCGCCGGCGTCACCCTCCGTTACAACGTGAAGGTGCGCGAGGTGCGCGATGCCACGGAGCAAGAGATCGAGGAGGCCGCGGCCGACCTCGACGAAGCCCACGAGCACGTGCACGGCCCCGATTGCGACCACGATCACGACCATCCGACGGTCGTCGCGGGCGTGGGGAAGGCGAGCGGGGGCGGCGGCAAGACGAGCTTGAGCTAGAAGGAGACCTCCGAAATGGCGAATACGACGACCAAGACGATCAATCCGTGGGAGTGGGACGTACGCGTCCGCGAGCGCAACATCCGGAAGGGCATCTTCGACGAGAAAGACGTCGAGAAGCACATCGCCGGCTTGCCCGACGTGAGCGACCAGGCGGACTCCATCCCCTTGCCGCAGCCCGCCCTCGGCGGCCGCGAGGACTGAGCGCGCCCGGCACGTCGCGACGAGGCTCGGAGTCAGCGGAGGCAAGACGATGATCGAGGCGAGCACGCTTTCGGAAGGCCAGGCCGACGCGCTTCCGCACGTCGATTTCGCGACGTTCATCGTCTCGTTGAGCCACTCGGCGCTCGTCGCCCTGGGCGACGCGCCGAACCCGGAGACGGGGAACTTCGACAAGAGCCTGCCGCTCGCCCGCCAGACGATCGACCTCATCGCGGTGCTCGAGGACAAGACGAAGGGCAACCTGAGCGGGGACGAGGAGCGCCTCATCGCGCAGATCCTCTTCGACCTGCGCATGCGTTACGTGGAGCTGTCGAAGTCCGCCGCGGCCCCGTAGCGCGAGTATCTTGCGTTCGTGGGCAAGCCTCCCTCGGTGAATAGCCCTCCCCGCCCCGCGTCGAACGACAAGGAGCGACGCGTCCGAGAGGCAGAGGAGGACCGCGTGCTGATCGCGGGTGCGCAGGCTGGCGACATGGGCGCCTTTCGACGGCTCGTCGAACGGCACCAGCGGCGTGCGTTCGCGGTCGCCTTCGCGCTCGTGCGCGACGAGAACGACGCGCGGGAGCTCGTGCAGGAGGCCTTCTTGAAGGCCTACAAGGCGCTTCCGGCGTTCGAGGGGAGCTCGAGCTTCTTCACCTGGCTCTACCGCATCGTCCACAACCTCGGCATCGATCTGATGCGGCGCGCCGGCCGGCGCACGACGGAGCTCGACGAGGGCAGGCTCGACGTGGAAGAAGACCCGGACCTCGACGTGCCGCTGCTCGGGCGGCTCGAGGGCGCCGACCCGGCCGACGTGGTGCGCCGGCGAGAGATCGGCGCGCGGCTCCAGGCGGCCCTCGACGCCCTGCCGAGCTACCACCGTGCCGTCATCGTGATGCGCGAGATCGACGGAATGAGCTACGAAGAAATGGCTCAGGTGATGGACGTTTCGAAGGGGACGATCATGAGCCGGCTCTTTCACGCGCGCCAGAAGCTGCAGCGCGCCCTGGCCGACTGCTATCGAGAGCAGATCGGGGCCGACGCGGCCCGGGACGAAGCGCCGTCGAGCGAGCAGGCGGGTGAGCCATGAGCCTCTCGCGCGAGACGATGCTCGAGCTGATGGCGCTCGCCGACGGCGAGCTCGAAGGGACGGCAAAGGAGCGGGTCGAACGCCTCGCCGCCGAGAACGAAGAGGCGCGCCGGGTGGTCGAGTCGATGCGTGGCCCGGCGCTCCGCGCGTGGCTCGGCGCCGCCCTGTCGGCGCGGGCACCGGCGTCGGACGGGATCGCGGATGCCGTGATGGCGAAGCTCGGTCGAGCCGCGGGGCCTGCGCGGCACGCGGCAGCGCGGGCGCGCGCAGGGCGGCGCGATCGATGGCTCGGCCCGCGGTTCGGGTCGAGGGTGGCGGTGGTCTCGGCGCTGGCGGTGGCGGCGGGGGTCGCGCTCTTCGTCGTGACCGACCGGATGGCCCACGTCGCGCCGGGCGCGATGGGACCCGCGGCATCGCTCGCTCCTGGCGTGGGGAAGCCCGAGGTGGCGTCGCCGGCGCTCGGCGTGGAAGTCGAGGAGGTCGACTCCGCGTCTCACGTGTCGATCTTCGAGATCCCCGCGATGGCCAACGCGTCGGCCCCGTCGAGCGTCGTGGTGTGGATCGACGACGACTCGGAAGAGAAATGAAGCGAAGAGCTCTGCTCGGGGTGCTCGCGGGCGGCGTGGTCGGTTCGATCGTCGGCGTCGAGGCGTGGGCCGCGGGGCCGCGCGAGCCGCGCGTGGAGGTGAGCGTCATCCACGCGACGAAGACGCCCGGGAGCGCGTCGGTGGACCCGCAGCTGCGCGATCTCCCGCAGCTCACGAGGCAGGAGCCGTTCGTCCGGTACAACGTGTTTCGCCTGCTCGACCGGCAGACGTTGACGTTCGACAAAGGCAAGACGGCGTCGTGCGCGCTCGTCGACGGTCGAACGCTGCAGGTGACGCTCGTCGACGGGAGCGACAACAAAGGCAAAAAGGACGAGCGCTACCACCTTCGGGCGGAGATCGCCGGCGTGACGAAGAAGGAGTTCTTGAAGCTCCTCGAGGTGACGGCCGGCGCGGACGAGCCTTTCTTCGTCGGTGGCCAGAGCTACAAGACCGGGACTCTGTTTCTCGAGCTCGTCATCCGGGCATGAGGGCCCCTCTTTTCCCGGTCCGGGCGCCGCCCGCCCCCGCGGCGGAGGAGATCGGCCGGAACCGGTGATCGCGCGCGTCCTGTGGTAACGGATGGGGCTCTCATGCTGTCGCGCAAGGCGGATGGCCCCTTGGTCGTGCAGATGCCGAACCCGCGGGACGATCGGCCGGCGTGGTGGCGCGTCGGCGCGATCTCGGCGGCCGCCTTTGCGGTCGGGCTCCTCTGGCCCCGCTTCGCCGGGCTCCGGCCTGCTCCGAGCGCGCCGGAGGCCGCGCCGGCCTCCTCCGTCGCCGCGCCGCCCGTCGCCTCCACGCCTCCCGCGAGCTCGGGGACCGAGGCCACCACGGCGGCGTCGCTTCGGGCCGCACCGGTCCCGCCGACGGCGCCGTCTTCCGAGGTGACCGCCCCGGTCGCATCTGCGGCGCCGCAGGCCGTCGAACCGGAGCCCTCCGCCTCGGCGTCCGCGGCGCCGAGCGCGTCGGCCGCGCCGAAGATCAACGTCCTGTCGGGCCCGATCCTGTCATGCAAGAGCGAAGGCGGCGAGTCGCTCAAGGGGACCGACTGCGGGAAGCTCAAGGGCCTCGACGCGCTCGTGCTCTCGCGGCTCCACAAGCTCGCGGAGTGTCCCGACGCGGCGGCCGCGCGCGGGCGGATGACGCTCGTCATGCACCTCGATTTCACCCGCGGCTGGCTCTCGCCCGATCTGGGCCACACGCAGACCGTCGCCGCGCCGGAGCCGCTCCTGGCGTGCGCGCGGGCGGACCTCGCCGGCGCGAGCCTCACGGGCGTGTCCCACGACAACGCCCGCTACAGCGTCGTCTACTCGGTCGTCTTCGAGCCGGCGGACGGCGCCTCCGAGGCGCCGAGCGCGGCGCCCGCCCGGGCGCCGGAGGTGGCGGAGGGGACGGCCCAGGTCGTGTGGGAGGTGGCGATCGTGCGCGACGTCCCGAAGACGGGCAAGGTGCTCGCGCGCTTGCAACGCGGCACGCCGCTGCGCATCGGCCCGGTCAAGGACGGCTGGTATCCGGTGAAGTACGGCGAAGGCGACGCGAACGACGGCTGGGTCTATCGCGGGGCGATTGGCAAGTAGTCGAGCCGCGCCCGTGTGGCCCGCGCGCGCGCGTCAGGGCCCGTCGTCGCCGTCTTCGGGGGCGTTCGCGTCGGTGGCGAACGGCGCGGTGCGCGCGCGGCCCTGCGTGTCGACGGCGAGGAGCTCCTCGACACGCTTCTCGGCGGCGTCGAGCCGCTCCTGAGAGACGCGCGAGAGCTTCACTCCCTCTTCGAAGAGGCGGAGGGACTCCTCGAGAGGCATTTCGCCGCGCTCGAGCGTTTGCACGATCTCGGTGAGACGCTTGATGGCGATCTCGAACGAGGGTGCGTCTTGCGCGGGGCCGGCGTCGGGGCCCGCCGGGGGTGTGGCGCCGCGAGGATTCATGGAGCGCCAGCGTCGTACGCGGGGACGCGCGGCGCAAGTCGAACGCGCGCGCTCCCTCCCGCCACGCCGAGGACGAGCGCGTAGCCGTCGTCATCGAAGGCGAAGGGCAGGGCGACGCCGTCGTTCCGCAGGAACGCGCCGGTGAGCGCCGCGGGACCGGCCGCGCCCTCGGCGGTCACGGCGCGCAGCCAGGCGATCTCGCGGGGGGCCGGAGGCGTGGAGGGCTCACGGCCCGCGAGGGCGTCCGCGGCCGCCGAGCGCGTCCACCGGTCGGGGTCGAGGCGCGCGGCCAGCTCGAGGGTCTCCCGCCCGGCCGGAGTCGCGAGCGTGTGGGCGTGCGAGGACAGCGCGTCGATGATGGCGCGGCGCACGCGGGCGTCACCTTCGATGGCGTATGCGTGCGCGAGCTTTCCGATCGCGCTTCCGCCGGTCCGCGCGCCGAGCCCTCGCGCCACGTGCGCGCGCAGGACGGGGTCGTGCGAAGCGAGGAGCGCGTCGACGGCGGCGTCCACGGCAGCTCCGTCCCGGCGGGCGAGAGCGAAGGCCGCGAGGGGCGCGTCCGCTCCCGGTCCGCGCGCGCGCTCGAGGAGGGTCAACGTCGGCACCACGGCGTCCGGGTCTCCGTCGTAGAGCCCGACCGACAGGACTTGCCGGGTGCCCTCGTCGCTCTCCGTCGTCAGCCGTGCGAGCAACGTATTGCGTGCGTCCTTGCTCCACACGCCGAGCGATCCGGCCGCCGCGGCCCTCCGCACGCGCGCGTCCGGGTCCCCGAGCGCGTCCGCGAGAGGGACGCGGGCCGTCGCGACCGCCGCCTCGATCGCCGCGGCGCGGTCGCGCGGGTCCTTCGACGCGACGAGGCTCGCGAGGAGCGCGTCGAGCCGGTCGCTGCGTTCTCCGCGGACGGCCCGGCGAACGAAGTATGCCCGCGCCGCGAGCCTCGGGGCGGTTCGGGCCATCGCCTCGATGGCGGCCGTCGCGCCGGCGTCGGGCGATCGTGCGAGGGCGCAGGCCGCGTCTCCCCGCAGGGCCGGGTCTGCGACGAGGGCGGTGAGCGCGCCGACGGCGAGCGGTCCGCGCTGGCGTCCGAGCGCGGAGACCGCGGCGGCGCGGAGGTCGGGGTCGGCCGAAGCGACGGCGCGGGCGGCGGCAGATTTGGTGACGCCGTCGCCCTGGACGAGCTCCGCGAGACGGAGGGCTCCGAGGGCGGTCGCGTCGTCGGCGACGAGGGCTTCGACGGCGCGCGCCGCGTCGGGCGTCCCCAGCCGCACCAGCGCGTCTCCCGCGGCGAGGCGGACCCGCGGGTCGGGGTCGGCGAGGGCCGCGCGCGCGGACTCGAGCACGCGGGAGTCGCCGGCGAGGCCGAGGGCCGCGATGGCCATCGCGCGGAGGGCCGGGTCGCTCGCGCTCAGAGCTCCGACCATGGCGTCGAGGGATCGGAGGTCGCCCGCGGCGACGGCGAGCGCGATGGTGGCCGGCGTCGTGAGCACGACGCCGCCGAGGAGCGGCTGCGACGGAGGGTGCATCGCGAGGGCGTCCACCGCGGCGGCCTGCCCTGCCCCGGCCGAGCGCCCCACGTCGATGAGCGCCTCGAGCGCGAGCGGGCTGTCGGAGGCCGCGAGCGCCATCGCCGCCTCTTGCCGCGCGAGGAGGATACGGCCGGCGCCCTCGATGTCTTCGGCGGTCTCGTCGGACGCGGAGGCGCTCGCCACGCGCGTCGCCAGGAGCTGCGGCGACGTGTCGAGGACCGTCCGCAGGGCCTCCCGGCCGGCCGCCAGGTCCGCCCATCGGGCGAGGCCACGGACGGCGGCGAGAAGCGCGCGCGGGTCCTTCCGCGCGACCCCTTCGACTTGAGCGTGCGAGTCCCCCGCGCCCGGCGCCCCCGGCTGAACGGCCCGCACCAGGAGCGCGAGCGCTTCCGGTGTATGCATCGACGCGAGGCGCTGGATCCCACGGAAGCGGTCCTCGGCGTCGGCGGAGAAGAGGAGCGCCGTCGCGACGTCCGATCCGAATCGCGAGCGGAGCCCGGGCGGGGCGCTCTCGGACGTGGTGGCCGCGGTCGTCGGCGCGACGACGCCCTGGGCGCCGATCGGATGCGCCTGCGCCCGCGCGGTCGCCGCCGTGGCGAAGGCGAGCGCCGCGGCGGCCATGCCCGCCGGCCAACGAGCCTTCATGGGGTTCCCCTCGGCGCGTCCGGCGCGCGCGGGCATCCGTTCTTCTTCGGGTCTTGGCTCGCCTCACCCGCGACAAGCGGGCACCCGTCGACGTCGTCCGGGATCCCATCGGAGTCCGCGTCGTCCTCGGGGCAGCCGTCGTCGTCCTGGATGCCGTCGCGGTCCTCGGGCAGATCGGGGCACTGGTCGACGTCGTCGGGGACGCCGTCGTTGTCTCGGTCGTGGACGCGCGGAGCCCACCCGAGGCCGAACATCGTGCGGAACGCGGGGACGCCGTACGCGTCGTCGAGGCCGACATCGGCGCCCCAGACCACGAACGCGTCGCGACGGCTCCCGAGCGCGATGCGGTCGCCCACCGAAAGCAAGACCGGAGACAGCGCCGTCGCGCCGGACGAGAAGGGGGCCACGGGCCCGGCGGGGAGCGCACCGCGCATGGCCACTTCCCATTCCTGCCGATCTTCGGCGTCGATGACCAGCGCGAGCGCCCTCGGGCGAACGACGATGCCGGCCGACCAGGGGACCGCGTCGTCGAACTCGACGCTCCCCGTCAGCGGCGAACTCACCGGACCGTTGGTCCGCAGCGTGTAACCCAGGCTCGCGCGTACGGCGCCCACGCCCAGCGCGTATTCTCCGAGAAACGAGAACGACGAGGTGACTCCGCCGTCGCCGAGGAAGCTCGGTCGATCGCCGGTGGGCACCGTGACCGTGGCGGTCATGCCGAGGCCAAAGCCCGCTCGGAGCCCTTGCCGATCGTTCGATGCGATCGTGGCCTTGCCGATGATCGCGAGGTCGCCGAGCGCCGTCGTATGGAAGGGGTCTCGCGGCGCGAAGGCCGACCCGTCCTGCCACAAGGACATGGGCAGATCGACGCCGACGGCGGCGCGGGAGCCGAGCCCGATGTTCGCCACGACGTCGAGCCCGATCGCGTGCTCGAGGGGGCGGGACGTCGCGGCGCCGGTCGACGCGTCGCGAAGCACGACGGGGTCCTGCGCGTACGAGCCCCAGAGCCCCAGGTTCCATCTCCAGGAGCCGGGCGTCACCACCGGCTCGGTGGCGAGGTCGCCGGCGGGATCGGTCGGCGGCCGCCACGTCCGCGCGGCCGCGGGCGGGACCACCACCTGGGCGCGAGCCTCCACGCCGCACGTCGCGACCACGCAGCACGCGATCCACCCGAGTCCGACCTTCGCCCGATTCATCTCCATGGTCCCGCGTCCGGACGGCGGACGTCAGTTGGGGGCGCTCACACCGGGCGAGTTCGGGTCCTTTTCCGTGGCCGCCGCCGCGGCCGGCTCCTCGGGACGATCGACGGCGCGCTGGCGGCCTTGCCATCGCTTGATGGCGCCGCTCAGGATCTCTCCGATGAGGGTGCGGTAGTCGATCTTCGCGCCATTCGCGATGAGACAGAGATCGCTGTAGTCGGGCGTGAGGCCCGGCAGCGGGTTGACCTCGAGGACGTAGACGCGCCCGCCCTGCGTGAGGCGAAGGTCGATGCGCGCGACGTCGCGGCAGCCGAGGGTCATGAACGTGGTCCGGCAGGCTTTCTCGACGGCGCGGAGCTCCTCTTTCGTGAGGGGGGCGGGGCACTCGTAGCGGACGTGCCGTTGCCAGTCCTGCTTGCAGGCGTAGTCGTAGACGGGCCGCTCCGCGGCCGCGAGAAAGACGACCTCCATCGGCGGGAGGACGCGCGGCCGGCGCTCTCCGAGCAAGCCCACCGTGAGCTCGCGCCCGGAGATGTACTCCTCGACGAGCGCCGGCTGCCCGTATCGCTCGATGAGCGCGCGGGCCACCTCACGGGCGCTCGACTCGTCGTCGCACACGCTCTTGGCGCTGATCCCCTTGCTCGTGCCCTCCTGGTTGGGCTTCACGATGACCGGGTACTCGAACGAGCGCAGCTTCTCGCGCCCGGTGACCATGACTTGAAACGCGGGCGTGTCGACCTCCGTCAGGAGGCGCTTGGTCAGGCTCTTGTCGAGGCAGATGGAGAGCGTCGCGGAGTCGCTGCCCGTGTACGGCACGCCGAGGAGCTCGCACAAGCTCGGGACCTGCGCCTCGCGGTTGCGGCCCACCATGCCCTCGGCGATGTTGAAGACGACGTCGACGTTCGACGCCATGAGCGCGCGCGGGAAGTCGGGCGTGGCCTCGAGCGGCACGACGGCGTGGCCGTGGCTCTCGATGGCCTGCGTGATCGATTGGATGGTCTCGGGCGCGTCGTACTCGGCTTCCCGGTCGTCGCCGGAGCTCGACTCGATGCGCTTCATGTTGAACGCGAGGCCGACGCGGAGGCTCGTCCGTCGGGGGCGCGGCACGCGCGGCTTGGCGGCTTCGAGCTGGGCGCCGAGGCCGTGGCGGGCGGACGCGGAGCGGAGCACGGCGAGGACCGTCCCGTCGTAGTCGATGCCTTTCGCGCGCGTCGCCGCGAAGAGGACGCCGTCGGGCGCGAAGCTGGGGATGGCGGTGGCGCTCAAAAACCAGACCTGCCCGTCGTCCCCGACGCGGAAGTCGAGGGCGGCCACGTCGCGCAGCGCGAAGGCGCCGAGGATGCGTACGGTGAGGTCGCGCAGCCGCGCGTCGACCGAGGCGGGAACGCGAGCGGGGACGCGGCGCTCGAGGTGACGTCCCTCGAGGTTCGCGAGGCGATAGTCGACGATGTCGAACGCGCGCGGGTAGGTCGGGTCGACGACGATCTCGACGGGCGGGAGCGCGGGCAGGCCCTCGACGCAGACGACGCGGACATCGACGCCGGGTACGTATTTCTCGACGACCGCGCCGTCGGGGTACTTGGCGAGCAAGTCTTCGAGCACCGAAGCGAGCGCGATCGGGTCGTCGACGACGTTGTCGGGCCCGATGCCCTTGCTCGATCCCTCGAAGTTGGGCTTGGCGATGACGGGGAAGGGGAGCTCGTCGAGCCCACCGCGCTGGAGCGTCGTCCGCGTGACGAAGCGACCCCGCGGGCTCGGCACCCCCCAACCGGCGAGGTGCTTCTTGGTCATCGCCTTGTCGAGCGTGATGCAGAGCGTGTACGCGTCGCTCCCCGTGGAAGGCAGGCCCAGCTCCTCGAAGAGAGCCGGGTAGAACGCGCGCCGGGTCTTGCCGCGGTGGCCTTCGGCGAGGTTGAAGACGATGTCGGGTGCGAACGCCTCGAGCCGCGTCACGAGGAGCGACGCGGGGCCGGTCACGTCGATCGGCTCGACGCGGTGGCCGGCCCGGGCGAGCGCCCGCTCGATGGCGGCGATGGTCTCGGGGGAGTCGAACTCTCCCTCGTCTTCGGAGTCGGTGACGCGGAGATTGTGCGTGAGAGCGATCCGCATCGGCTGCCTTCACCCCGCGTCGTGCTCGTCGCCGCCGGCGACATCCCAGAGCCAGAGTCTCTATTCGGCGTCCCCGCTCGCCGCGCGCAGCGCCGGCAGATCGTGATCCATCCGCAGGCGCTTCGCCTCGAGGTACCGGGCCGAGTGGGTGTTGGCCGGGACCACGATGGGCACGCGCTTGGTCACGGTGACGCCGAGGGCGCGCAAGCTGCTCACCTTCGCGGGGTTGTTCGTCATGAGGCGGATGCTCGCGACGCAGAGGTGGGTGAGCATATCGCGCGCCACGTCGTAGCGGCGCGCGTCGTCGGGGAGGCCGAGCATGCGGTTGGCGTCCACCGTATCGTGCCCGTCGGACTGCAGGGCGTACGCACGAATCTTGTTCGCGAGGCCGATCCCTCGTCCCTCCTGGCGGAGGTAGAGGATGGCTCCGGCTCCCGCGCGGGCGATGGCGGCCATCGAGGCGTCGAGCTGCTCTTTGCAGTCGCACTTGAGCGACCCGAAGACCTCGCTCGTCATGCACTCGGAGTGGACGCGCACCAGCACGTCCGATTTGCCGGCGACGTCGCCGAAGACCAAGGCCACGTGCTCTTGGGGGACGGCTTCGACGTCGGCCGTCGCGGTGCTGCGGAAGACGTGGGTGACGAAGTTGCCGTGTCGCGTCGGGAGGGTGGCCTCCGCAAGCCACTCGGTACGCGAGCTTTGAGGCCGGATCACCCCATGGGGGACGTGCATCTCAATCTCCATTGGATAGCGCGAATCTCGCAGCAACGTAGGGACGAGCCAGCCTCCCGTCAAATGGACAGAGTCGCCGGGTGGGGAGTCCGTTCCCAGGTTCTTCCTACAAGGATGCAACGGCGCCGCGGCCCGTCGCGGCGTTTTCGCTCGAGCAGGGTGCCATGCGTGCGGCTCGTACCGCTAGGGCTGGGCCGCTCGGCCGCCGCGCTCGCCTCGGTCCCCCCGGTCGCCTCGGGCTCGAGCGCCGCAAAGGCGGACCAGCATGTCTTCGAGGATGGCGTCGGGGGTCCGCCGGGAACTCTTCAAGGCCACGTCGGTCTCCGAGAGCACGAGCAGCCATCGCTCGATCTCCTTCACGGAGACGGTGCGGGCCTTGCTCGAGAGCTCCCTCGCGCGTTGCGGATGGAAAGCCCCCGCCCGCCGCGCCGCTTCGTCGTGGGGGGCGCCCGCCTGGAGCGCGGCTTGGTAGCGCGCGAGCTGGCGGACCGACCACGCCAGCGCGCCGAGGAGCGGCAGGCCGCGGTCGCGCGGCTCGTAAGCGTCGTCGAGCGTGCGCAGAGCACGGCCGAGGTCGCGCGCGCCGACGGCGTCGACGAGGGCCCACGTGTCGGCCGTCCGGACGCGCGCGACGCAGACCCGCACCGAATCGGCGTCGATCGACGCCCCGGGCCCGACGTAGAGCGAGAGCCGCTCGAGGGCGTCTTCGACGGGGGAGAGCTGGGGACCTGCGACGGCGGCGATCAGTTCGGCGGCGTCCCGCTCGACCACGTGTCCCTTGGCGGCGCTCCTCGCGACGATCCAGCCGGGCAGGGCGCGCGCGTCGAGGGGATCGCAGACGACGAGGAAGTCTTGCTTGCGCGCGTAGAGGAGGAACTTTCGCCTGCCGTCGAGCTTCGCCGCGACGACGACGAGGCACGTCGAGTCGACGGGGGCGGCGGCATACTCGCCGAGACGCTCGAAGGGAGTGCTGTCGGCCTCGGGGCCCTCCCAGCGTTCCGCCGCGCGTACCACCACGAACCGCTTGGGCGCCATCATCGGGACCGTGCGCGCCGCGGCCACGACCTGATCGATCGACGATTCGCCGGCCGTGAACTTGTCCTCGTTGAACGCCGCCACCCCGCCGCCGAGCGCCGCCGCGCGGAGCTCCGCCACGACGTCGTCGCGGAGGAGCCGCTCTTCGCCCGAGACGACGTAGACCGGGAGGAGCTTGCCCTGGCGCGCTTGGGCCACGGCCTTTTCAGGCGTCATGCCGGCGTGCGCTCACTTGCGGCGGCGTCGTGCGCCGACGACGACCGTCGCGCCGAGCGCCGCAATCACGGCCAGCGGTCCCGAGCCGCCGCCGAGCCCCGCGGTGACGCATCCGCAGCCGGGATGCTCGTGCACGGTCTCCTCTTCCGCGGTCCGGTTGTACGAGTCTTTGGGGATCATGTCCGGCGCGCTGCCGACCGCCGCGACGTCCCCGCCCACCGGCGTGGCGGCCGCGGGCGTGTCGTTCTGCGCGACTTCGCCGCCGCCCCCGTCGAGCCCGTTGCTCACGGCCTGCAGCTTGGGGCCCTTTTGCTTGGTCGACTTGTTGTCGCTGAAGTCCATCGCGCCGCGGTAGACGGGCGGGTTGTCGCCCTTGAGCGTGATGTGCTGGTTGTTGCCCACGTCGCCGTCCGGGCCCGAGAGGCCCATGACGTACTCGCCGGCCTCGAAGTACCCGTCTGCCCGCTTCAGGTCGAACTCGAAGATCGTCGATTTGAACACCTTGCCGCTCGCGTCGGCGAAGTCGATATCGAGGCCGACGATCTGCTTGGCCGGCGTCTCGAGCACGACCCTGTGGTGCTCCGGCTCGGCGCCGCGCACCATGATCGCCCGCTCGTCGACCGCCTCCTTGGAGAAGGTGAAGCGCATCGGCGTATGCATCATGCTCGGCGGGCGCGGGAGGTCGATGCGCACCTTGACGTGCCACTCGCCGTTCTTCTCGTCGACGGTCGGCGTCTTCAGCACGAGGTTGCCGGGGCCTGCGGCGAGGACGGTCCGCTCGAGTGGGCCGCCGGCGACGCTCCACGAGAGGAGCGCGAAGGCGGCGGCGAAGGCGAGGATGGCGCGCGGTCGGCAGGTGGGCGAATTCATGCGGGGCCCACCGTACTACGCAGTCCCGCGGCCGCACCACGTCCATACGCGCCGTTCCCGGTTCGCTCCGCCGCGCGGTGCGGCAATCCGCACGCTCGCGGCAGGGCTCGCGCCAGGGAAGAGCGGACGGAAGAGAGGAAAGAGGGAGAGGCAATCGCCTGCAATCGCTCCGCCGGAGCGGCGGTTGACATGGCGCGGCAGCCGGAGGCAAACTGGGCTCCAAAGGGCGGGTCCGGGGGCTGGGGCGCGCTCACGGAGCAACTCGTTCATGAGCGATCGCGCGTCGGGAGCAGTTTCCATGGGCGGCGCGGCGCCCGACTCGCTCATCGGGCGCGTCATCGGCGGTCGCTTCAAGATCACCGCTCTCATCGCGCGCGGGGGCATGGGTCGCGTGTACCGCGCGGAGCAATCGCCCCTCGGCCGCATGTGCGCCGTGAAGGTCTTGAACCCGAGCTACGCCGGCGAGCAAGACCCGGAGTTCCACAAGCGCTTCTTCCTCGAGGCGAGCATCGCCTCGAAGCTCACCCACCCCAACACCGTCACCGTGTTCGATTACGGGCGGGCCGACGACGACGTCTACTACATGGCGATGGAGTACCTCGAGGGGCACACGCTCCATCGAGCCATCCGCGACGCGGGGTATCTCCCCGAGGATCGTGCGGTCCACATCGCGCGGCAGATCTGCCGCTCGCTGCGCGAGGCCCACGCCCACGGCGTCATCCACCGCGACCTCAAGCCCGCGAACATCTTCCTCGTCGAGCACGGCGACGAGACGGACTTCGTGAAGGTCCTCGACTTCGGTCTGGTGAAGAACGTCGCCGACACGGGTGAAGACCTGACCCAGACGGGCATGTTCATGGGCAGCCCGAAGTACATGTCGCCGGAGCAGATCCGCGGCGACCGGGTCGACGGCCGGACCGACGTGTACGCGCTCGGCATCATCCTCTACGAGATGCTGACCGGGAAAGTCCCGTTCGACCGCGCGACCAGCGTCAATATCCTCATGGCGCACGTGCACGAGGAGCCGCCGCCGCTTCGCGAGACCAACCCCCTCATCCAGGTGTCGGCCGCCGTCGAGGAGGTCGTCACCCGCTGCATGGCGAAGGACCCGGCGCGCCGCCTCGGCTCGATGGGCGAGGCGCTCGAGGCGCTGAAGGCCGCGGGCGCCCCCAGCGCCACGGGCACCATCGGGACGATCGCGATCGCCGACCGGAGCTCCGCCGCCCCCTCCGGGTCGGGCTCGCGGGCGAGCTTCATGTCCGACGGGATGCGTTCGAGCGCGCCGCGGCCGGCCTTGCCGAACGACATCCCGGCCGCGAGCGCGCCGCTCGTCTCGCAGTCGTCGGGCGGCTCGAAGGGGATGCTCGTGGCGGCCATCGCGGGAGGGCTCGCGGTGGCGGCGGTCATCGGATACGTGGCGGTCCGGCCCGTGAAGCCGGCGGCGCAAGCCTCGGTGATGTCCGTGGTCACGTCGGCGCCGCCCGCCCCCGCGGCGTCCCTCGCGCCGGTGGCGGCGCCGCAGCCGTCCGTCGCGCCCGCGGCGCCGAACGTGGTCACCTTGCGGGTGGCGACCGAACCCGACGGCGCCAGCGTCAAAGAGGACAGCGTCGAGCTGTGCGCGAGCACGCCGTGCGAGATCGCGTACAAGGGCGCCGACGCGGAGCCGGGGCGCGACCACAAGCTCACGCTCGCGCGCCAGGGTTACCGCGTGGAGACGCGGAACGTGAGGGCCGGAGATGCACCGCTCGTCGTCAAGCTCTCGCCCGTGGTGCGCGCGAACGTCGCCGCTCCCGCGCCGCGGCCCGCCGAGCCCCAGGCCGTGCCGACCGGGTACAAGCCCGACATTCCGTATTAGCGGTCGGCGTCCCCGAAAAGAGGACGTCGTTCGTCCCGCTGATCTATTCTCGCGCCGCCGGTGAGGGGAGCGCGACATACTGGGCTTCGCCCGCGTCTGGGTGGGAGTCGGCGGCCGACCATTGCCGCTCGGATTGCGTCGCTCGTCGTGGGCGCCGCGGTCCTCGTCGCGCCCGCCGCGCATGCCGACGAGCGCACGGAGGCCCGCGCCCACTTCAAGAAGGGCATGGCCGCCATCGTCGACGGCCGCTACGAAGCCGGCATCGAGGAGCTGAAGAAGGCCTACGACATCCTTCCGCACCCGAACGTCGTCTACAACATCGCGCGCGCGTACGTGGACGTCGGCGATCTCGAAGATGCCATCGCCTACTATCGCAAGTATCTCGAGAGCAATCCGCCGGACAAGGACGACGTCGAGCGCATCGTCTCGAGCCTCGACACGCGCATGCGCAAGCAACAAGCGCAGCTCCTCGAGCTCCAGCCGACCCAGCCTCCGCCTCCGCCGCCGCAGGCACCGCCGCCGCCCCCTCCTCCCCCTGCAAGCGCCGCGGAGCCGGGTCAGCCTCCAGCGCCGCCGCCGCCGTTCACCGACCAAGGCACCGAGCCATCGCCGACCGCGCCTCCGGCCCCTGCTCTCGCCACCCGGCCCGAGGCGCCCGAGGGACCCGCCGCGAAGGTCGACGCGGGAGAGCTCAAGACGGAGGCCCTCTTCGAGGAGACCGTTATCACCGCCTCCAAGGCGGCGCAGAACCCGCTCGACGCGCCGAACTCGACGTCGATCATCACCGAGCAGGACATCCGCCTCTCGGGGATCACCAAGATCCCGGAGCTCTTGCGCCGGCTCGCGGGCCTCGACGTGATGGAGGTGACGGGGGCGCACACGGAGGTCTCCATCCGAGGCTTCAACCAGCGGCTCTCCAACAAGGTCCTCGTCCTCGTGAACGGGCGGAGCGTCTATGTCGATCTCATCGGCGCCACGCTCTGGGGGCTCTTGTCGATCGGCGTCGAGGACGTCGAACGCATCGAGGTCGTGCGCGGCCCGGGCTCGGCCCTCTACGGCGCCGACGCCTTCAACGGCGTCATCAACATCATCACGAAGCAGCCCGGCGAGGGGGGAAGCGGCTTCCACGTCGGCTACGGCGACCACAACGCCAGCCACGGGACCATCTGGGCGAGCGGGCACGAGGACGCAGTCGCGTATCGCCTGTCCGCCGGCTTCGACGACCTCCCGCGCTGGAGCCGCGAGGTGCCCCCGGGCCGCACCGATTTGCACCTCGCGACGAGCGACCAGGACACCTCGCAGCGCACGTTCCGGCTCGACGCGTCGGCCACGCGGCAGTTCGGCAAGGACGTGACCGTCGGCCTCCAGGGCGGATACAGCTACGGCACCTACGAAATCCTCTCGATCGGCGCCGAGCAAGACCACGTGCTCGGCCCCATCCAGTCGTCGGACGCGACCTTGTTCATCCACTCGAAGCACGTCGAGGCGCGCGCCTTCTGGAATCGCATCGACGCCATCCAGCAGAACAACGAAGCGTACTTGGGCCAGTCGCTCTTGCCTGCGCAGAGCGTGCTCGACGTCGTCGACGGCGAGGTCCGCTTCGCCGACCAGTTCTCCACGGGCCGCGGCGTCGACCATCACCTGCAGCTCGGCGCGGAGTACCGCCTCAAGGCGGTTCAGTGGACCTACCAAGGGCAGAACGAGGTCGAGCACCACGGCGGGCTCTTTCTCCACGACGAGGTCGACCTCGGCAAGCGCGTGGCCGTCATCGGCGACTACCGCGCGGACTACGTCCCCCACCTCGACCGCGTCGTCCAATCGGCGCGCGGTTCGCTCCTCGTCCACCCGAGCAAGCAGTCGACCATTCGCGGGATCATCGGCACCGCATTCCGCACGCCGACGTTCCTCGAATCGTACCTCGATATCCCGTTCCAGCTCCCGGTCGCCGGGGCGGCGCTCCTCACGAACGCGAACCGCTACACCTTGCAGCCCGAGCAAATCCTCACCGCCGAGGTCGGGTATCTCAACTCGCAGAGCGACTTCTTCACCTTCGATAGCGCGCTCTTTTACAGCCAGGTCCAGAACCTCATCGAGATTTCGCCGAGCCAGCCCGTCACGCTCGGCGAGTTGGGCAGCCAGGGTGCGCCGAGCGGCGTCGACCCCACGACGGGTCTCTTTCCGATCTTCTCCAACGGCTTCGAGAACCAGTGCCAGAGCTACGGCGTTTACGGTGCCGAGCTCGGCGTCCGCGTGTTCCCCACCGAGGGCCTCGACCTCTACGCGAACTACACGCTGATGAGCGTCAAGCAGGACGACAGCCGCTGCAACGCGCAGCAGCTCGCGCTCGTCGTGAACGACGCGCGAACGAGCGCGCACAAGGTCAACGCGGGCGTGCAGGTCCGAACGCGCGTGGGCATCGATGGGTCGATCGACTTCCACTACGTCTCGCCGGAAGACTGGGCCGAGCAGGTCATCGACGCACGCCTCCAGCGCCTCGACTTCCAGTCGTTCCACCTCGACGCCTACACCCTCTTGAACGCCCGCCTCGGGTACCGGTTCCTCGCCGGGCACGCCGAGATCAGCGCCGTCGCGTTCAACCTCCTCGACGACGCACACCGCGAGCACCCGTTCGGCCAGGAAGTGGGCCGGCGGGTGATGGGCTTTTTCACCTACAAGTTCTGATTGACGACTCCGATGCGTTCACTGCTTTCGTCCCCCCGTCGAGCGCCGCGGCCATCGAGGAGCGCGTTGTGCGCCGGCGCGCTCGTCTTGGCGGCGTGCGGGTCGGTGCCCGTCGACTCGGGCGGGAGGCTCTACCCGGCGGCGGGCGTGATTCGAGGCACCGTCTCGTACCAGGGCCCGCGCCCGTGCTCGCAGAACGGTCACATCGTCGGGAGCGCCGTGCTGCTCGTGTTCGACCGCCGCAACCCTCCACCGCCCGACGGCGCTGCCGCCACGGCGCCGAACTTCGTCGCGGTCACCGGCGATGTCCTCTTCGCGAACGAGCCGCGCTTCACCGGCGCGGACATGTACTGCCCCGCGGCGGCGGGCTTCACGCAGGCGATCGCGGCGACCGCGCCGTTCGAAGTGGCCCCGCTCGCCGGTGCGTCGTACGAGATCCGCGCGTTCTACGACTCCACAGGCAACTTCCTGCCCGAGTTCTCCATCCGCAATTTGCCCGAGCGCGGGGACATCGCCGGCGGCGCGATCGACACGGCCGACGCGCTCAAGCCCGTCAACGCCGGCAACCCCGACTATCAGCCGCTCTTTCTCCCGATCGACGTGGGCGTCGCGCAACCGCTCGCCGCCGAGGCTCCCGCGGGCGCCATTCCCGTGTTCGCCATCCCCGACAGCGGCTTCGTGGCGGACAACGTCGCCGTCACGATCGCGGCGCCGCTGCCGACGACGCGCCCGTACTTCTACGCGCAGGGAGAGGACGTCGAGTTCGACGTGGGACAGGGCGGCATTCCGACCGCCGTCGTCCAGTCCTCGGACGGCCCCGCGACGAACGCGAACGGCATCGCGGGCGCGCTCGAGACGGACCCCAACCTCGCGCCGGTGCTGACCATCCCGCAGGACATCGCGGTCTTTGCGCCCCCGGCCGCGCCGACGCCCCAGAGCCTGAACCACTTCGAGTCGGCTTTCCCGCACCTTCGCCTCGCGTGGGGGGTGCCGAGCGGGGAGCTGGCGGCGGCGACCGTGGCGCCCTTCGGAATGCAGGTCGCTCCTTTTGTCCCCCCGGGCGCGGGGTTGCTCGTCTTCCAAGACGCGACGCTCGACCCCGCGACGCAGACCTATGTGGGAGCGCAGATCCCCGAGGGCGGCGGCGTGCCGCAGCTTTGGCCTCAGGTCGTCCTCGAGCGGGTGCCCGATCCCGGCGCCGCGGGCCCCGAGCCGACCGTGTTGATCCAGGGGATCACCCTCGCCGGGTCCACCGGGGCCGACTCGCTCCTCGCCACCGTCGCGGCGTCCCTCGCGGGCCAGCTCTTCGACGCGGCGCACGGCATGCCGATCGTCGCGGTACAGGACCACGTGACCGTGATGCTCCGCCCGAGCGCCATCTGCCTGCCGGCCTCCGGGCCGCCGGGGACCCTCGTCACTCCCTACCTGACGGGCACCGCCGCGGACGTGGATTGCTCTTCGCCGCCCTGCGTTTCCACTGGGGCGCTCAATCAGCCGCTCGTATCCCCGAGCCTGCTCGGGAACCCCGCCGTCGCCGCGCTCGTCGACGCCGTGGCCCCGCCCTCGTGCCTGCCGCTCGGCCGATATGCCATCAACGTCGTCTACCCCGACGGACAGGCGTGGACCGTTCCGAACGAGGCCGGCGTTTGCTCCGGCAACGAGGGCGCGACCGACTACGCGGGCCTTACGTGCACCCTGCAGCCTCGTCCGGTGCTCTACTCGCAAGGCGCGCGGGCGGTGGTCGAGGTCGTGGCCCCCTCCGACCCGACGTACTGCGTCGATCACCCGGTCCCGGCCGCGTGCGCGACGAGTCAGTGACCGTCGACCGTGCTACATGCGGGCGCAATGGGCCCGCGCTCCGGACCGGTGGTCATCGACGATGCCACGCCCGTCGCGCTGCTCGCCGCGGGTCCGAGCGCGCTCGTCGTCGGGAACTTCGACGGAGTGCACCGCGGCCATCAGGCGGTCCTCGAGCAGATGGTCGCCGACGCCCATGCCGAACGGCTCGCTCCGAGCGTCCTCACGTTCGATCCGCACCCGGCCTCCGTCGTCGGCCGAGGGACCCCTCCGCTCTTGACCACGTTGGGCCGCCGCGTCGAGCTGATGCACGAGGCCGGGGTCGAGCGAATCTTCGTGCGGCGCTTCGACCGGGCCTTCGCCGCGTGGGCGCCCGAGCGCTTCGTCCGCGAGCTCGTCGTGGGGGCGCTGCACGCGCGGGTCGTCATCGTGGGCGACAACTTCCGCTTCGGCGCCAAGCGGGCCGGCGACCTCCAGCTCCTTCGCTCGCTCGGTGACATCTTGGGCTTCGAGGCGCGCGTCCACCCCGTCGCCACCGACGCGCGCGGTCCGTTCTCGAGCACGCGGGCGCGCGACGCCATCGCGGCCGGCGACATGGAAGAGGCGGAACGCGTGCTCGGTCGGCCGCACGAGATCTCGGGTGTCGTGGTCCACGGCGCCAAGCGGGGCCGGGTGCTCGGGTTTCCCACGGCGAACGTCGACGGGGTCGCCGAGATGGTGCCGCCACACGGCATCTACGCGGTCACGGTCGACGAGGTCGACCCCGCGGGCCACGGCACTCCCCTCGCGGGCGGCGTCACGAGCATCGGCGTGCGGCCGACCATCGCGAGCCCCGACCCGCAGCGCACCATCGAGACCTTCCTCTTCGACTTCGAGGGCGATCTCTACGGCCGCCGACTGCGTCTCCACCTCGTGTCGCGGCTGCGGGACGAGCTGGCCTTCGCCTCGCTCGAGGAGCTCACGTCCCAGATCGCGCGCGACGCGGCCGATGCCCGCGTGCGCCTCAGCGCCGCACGCGGTCGATGATGGCCTGGGTCACGCCGTCGTCGAACAGCACGGCGTTGTGACCGCGGCCCTCGGCGACCACGACGTCGCCGAACCCGAGGCACGCGCGCTGCACCCCCACGACGACCGCGTCGTCACCTGCGACGATCGACGTGTGCGGGACCCCGCAGACGCTCGCGCGCTCCCGCAGCCGCGCGAGGAGGGCGCTGTGCTCGTGCAGATCGGCGCCGACCAGAAGCTGAGGTACGTCGACGCCGCAGAACGGCGTGGCGAGCGACACCGTTCGGGCGACCCGAGCCGCGCCTCCCATTTCCTGGACGTACCACCGCCCGACGATGCCGCCGAGCGAGTGGCCGACGATGGTCACACGGCATCCGCGCGGCACGGCGGACACGAGCTTCGCGAGCTTCTGGGCGATGCTCTTGATGCCGACGCATGGCGCATGGGTGAAGGTCCCCACGCGGGCGCCCGCATCCCGCTCGAGGCGCGCGCGCAGGGGCCGGAAAACGCCCGCGCTCGCGAGGAAGCCGTGCACCAGAAAGACGACGTCGTCGCCGGGGCGCGCGTCGGGCGAGACGGCGGTGAGGCCGCGCGGCATGAGCGCGAACTCGCGCAGGATCGCGAGCCGCTCGGCACCCATGAGTTGCTCGACGGCCACCGGTAGCGCCATGCCCCTGCGATCGAAGCATGAAACGTGCGCATCGCCCCAATTTCAGCCTCGGCGGGTCTCTACCGTGCACATCCCCAGGCGCCGCCGTTTCGGCCCGCCACCTGCGTCCTTTGCTACGCGGTCGCCCGCGAAGCGCGAACGACGCTATCCAGCGTCGTCCCGGCCGGTGGGTTGGCGGTCACGACGCGATCGGGCTAACCGACAGCCGTGCGGGCCGTTCGAGCCGCGTGACGACGACCATGGCAGGCAACGGCACCCCCGAGCTCTCCGACGCGTCGCGCTGGGAGGCGGTCGAGGAAGCGACGGAGCTCCTCCACGAAGAGCGCTACCGCGAGGCCATGGTGGAGCTGCGCAACGTGCTCGAGGTCGACCCGAAGAACCCGTACGCGTACCACTACCTCGGCGTCGCCTTCTTCGAGGTGGGCGAGCTCGAGCCCGCGCGCGACGCCTACCTCGCGTGCCTCAAGCTCGCGCCCGGGTACCTCGGCGCTCGCGTCGCGCTCTGTCACGTTCTGCGCCTCCTCGGCGACGTGCGCGGCGCGCTCCGAGAGGGCCTCGCGGCGCTCAGCCGGTCTGCCGGCGACCCCGACGCGCTCTATACCGTCGGCCTCGCCTACCACGCGGCAGGCGAGACGACCGCGGCGCGAAAGTACCTCGAGGCCTTCCTCGATACCGCGCCCGAGTTCGAGGTCGCCGTCGAAGTCCGCGGCCTCCTCGCTTCGATGTGACGTCGCCGTTCGGCGGGCCCGCCGGCGCCGGACGCGTCAGCGCGGGACCAGCCGGTCCTTGCCCATGTACGCGGCGACGGCCTTGGGCAGGGTCACCGATCCGTCCGCGTTCTGATGGTTCTCGAGGAGCGGGATGAGGATGCGCGGGCTCGCGACGGCGGTGTTGTTGAGCGTGAACGGGTGGACGAGCGATCCGTCGGCGAGCTTCGCGCGGATGTTCGAGCGCCTCGACTGGAAGTCGCCGAGCGTCGAGCAGGAGTGCGTCTCCGAGTAGGCGTTCCTGCCGGGCATCCACGACTCGACCTCGTGCTTG
This sequence comes from Polyangiaceae bacterium, assembly GCA_036500865.1. Classification (GTDB taxonomy): domain Bacteria; phylum Myxococcota_A; class Polyangia; order Polyangiales; family Polyangiaceae; genus Palsa-1150. The sequence goes on along the minus strand of DASYBG010000024.1, from coordinate 343,226 downwards.
CGGGTTTGCCCGAGGCCGATCTCGCCCGTGCACGCGATCGCGACGCGGTACGGAATCTCGAGCTTCGCGAGGATGGCCTCGGCGTTCCCGAGGAGCTCGTAGTGGTGCTTCTCGGCGACCGCCTCGTCGGGCGCGCAGAAGACCACCTGCTCGACCTTCGTGAACTGGTGGACGCGATAGAGGCCGCGCGTGTCCTTGCCGTGCGATCCCGCCTCCCGGCGGAAGCAGTTGGAGATGCCGGCGTAGCGCAAAGGCAGCGCGTCGCCCTCGATCGTATTGCCGTGGTGCATGCTCACGAGCGACACTTCGCTCGTGCCGATGAGAAAGAGCTCGTCGTTCGGGAGCGCGTAGGCCTCCTCGCGGCCGAGCGGGAAGAACCCCGTCCCCACGAGGGCGTTCTCGCGGACCATCACCGGCGGCGCGACGAGCGTCATCCCGCGCGCGACGAGCGTGTCGACCGCGAGCCGCATGACCGACATCTCGAGGAGCGCCCCGTCTCCGACGAGCGCGTACGAGCGCCCTCCCGCGTAGCGTCGCGGCCCCTCCCAGTCGACGAGCCCGAGCGACGTCATGAGCTCCACGTGGTCTCTGGGCGCGAACCCGAACGCGCGCGGCTCGCCGACCCTGCGGATTTCGACGTTGTCCGCTTCTCCCTTGCCCACGGGCACTTCGGGCCGCGGCACGCTCGGCACGCGCAGCATCAGGTCCTGGAACGTCTTCTGGATCTCGGCGAGCTTCGGCTCGAGATCTTCGATGTCGGTGCGGACCTGCTTGGCCTCTTCGACGAGCTTCGGCCGCTCTTCTTTCGCCGCCTTCGGGATGACCGCGGAGAGCTCGTTCTTGCGCGCGCGCCGCTGCTCGAGGAGCGTCATCGCCTCGCGTCGCTGCTTGTCGACCGCCAGGAGCGCGTCGAGATCGAGGTCGAACCCCTTGTTCTTGATCGCCCCCCGAACGAGGTCCGGCTGGCTGCGGATGAATTGGATGTCGAGCATCGGCCCTCGCCTATATCACGCCGTCCCGAGCGGACCGCCGGGCACCTTCGCGGGGATTTCGGCGCGCAAGCGATCGGCGCGCTGGGCTCGTTCGAGCGCGTCGAGGCGGGCGACGGTCTCCGCGCGCATCGCCCCGAGCTCCACGAGCATCTTCTCGATCCCCATCTCGTTCTTCAGGTTCACGCGGAAGTCCGTCTCCGCCTGCGCGCGATCCTTCGCCGTCTGCCGGTTCTGGCTCATCACGATGAGCGGCCCCTGGAGCGACACCAAGATCGCGAGGACCAGGTTGTAGAGGACGTAGGGAAACGGGTCGAAGGTGGCCGTCCCGTCGCTGCCGCCGAGGCCGAGGCGGTGCGCCACGGGCGGTGTGTTGACGACGCACCACACGGCCGTCAGGCCGAGGAGCGCGAGGATGAACGCCCAGCTCCCGTTCAGCTCCGCCACCTTGTCGGCCAGCCGCTGCCCCCACGACAAGCTCTCCTCGAATTCTTTGACGACGTCCTTCGCGGCGCGGAGGCTCAAGAGCGTGTTGGTCTCCCGGAGCCGCTCGGCCATCTCGCTCAGGATCGTCAGCGCCGCGGTCTTGGAACGGCGCAAGTGCTCGCCGAGCTCCTCGCGCGTCAGCTCGAGGAGCACGGTGTCGACCGCCGACCGCGCGCTCGCGCTCCTCGGCTTGTCGTCGAAGATGGCGAGCTCGCCGAAGTACTCGCCGGTGCGCAGGTCCTTGAGGACCACGGGCGCCACCGCCGGCGGCGTCGCCGGAAGGAAGATCTGCACCGCGCCCGACCGGACCAGGTACATCGACGCGCCGGGGTCGCCCTTGGAGAAGATCACCCGGCCGGCCTCGAAACGCTTCTCGGCCAGCCGCTGAGCGAGCGCTTCGCCGTCTTCCTCGGAAAGCCCCTGGAACAAGGGGATCTGGGCCAAAAGCTCGGCGGGGCGCATGTCGGGCCGTCACCCCGTCCGCGAGCGCCGGGGCGAGCGATGCACGATCATGGTACACGGAAAGTCGATGGGCCGGCGCGCCGCCATCCTTGTCTTCGCTTCCACCACCGTGGCCTGCACCTCGCTCTTGGGCGACTTCTCCACGGAAGGCGCCGGGATCGACGCGGGCACGACGTCGGGCGGCGCCATACCCGACGCCGGCTCGGGCCCCGCCATCGCGGCGGTGCAGGCGGCCGCGGCCGACGTGTCCGTCTATGTCCGTCAAGCCGCCACGCTGGACGCCTCGGGGAGCACGGCGAGCAAAGGCACGCCCACGTTCGCGTGGTCGCTCTACACCATCCCGCCCGGCAGCAGCCTGACGGCCCACTCGCTCTCCGGCGCTTCGACGGGCCACGCGACGATCGTGCCCGACGTGGCCGGCGAGTACGTCCTCGAGCTCACGGTCCGCGCGTCCGGAGGGTCCGACACGATCCGACCGAAGGTGACGGCGCTGCTCCCCGAGGTCCTCTTCGCGCGCGGGAGCACGGGCGACGCAGGAACGCTGCCGTCGGCCGTCTACACCTTGGCCGACAGCAACGGCGGCGGCGCGCGCGACGTCCTCTGCCCCGGCGTCTACGACGACGCCGCGGCCACGATGCCCCAGCTCGCCTCGTACGGCGGGCGGGCCTTCGACTTCTGGGAAGGGGAGGCCGGTCAGCCCTCGCGGTTCGCCGCCTTCACCATCGACACCGTTGCGGACGGCGGCCTCACCGCCCACCTCTGGGCCGGCACGACCGCGTCGACCTGCGACGCCCCGCCCGGCGACTTCGGGACGGCGTCGTTCGGCCCGGGCCGGCCCTACGGATCCTCGCCCCACTTCAACGCCAGCGGCTCGCGCTTCGTCGTCTACGACCGGCAATGGCGCATCGTCACCTTCCCCTCCGATCTCGCGGGGCAGGGGGTCGCCCCGCAGGTCATCGCGACGTACCCCGTGCCCTCCAGCCAAGCCCGCTCCGCCCTCGACACGTCCGGCGTCGACAACGGCGCCGGCTACATCGTCGAGCCTCCGCGCGTCGAGTGGACCGGAGAGGCCCTCGCGTGGGCGCAGCCGACGGCGAACGGCTGGGAGATCGTCACCGCGCCCGACAGCGCCGACGCCGGCGCGCCGACCGTGTACATGACCTGCAAAGGCGTCACGCCGCGGCAGATCGCGCTCCTCGCCGACGGCACCGTCATCGCGTCGTACCGGCAGTCGTCGCAGTCGCCCGAGAACCTGTACCAGCTCAAGCCGAACGCCCAACAGGTCTGCTCGCGGGAGCAGCAATACACGAACCTCTCGAACGCCTCGGGGGCCTCCGCGACCGACTTTGCCGTATCGCCCGACGGCACCGAGATCGCGTTCTTGGCGCTCGACCCGGCCCAGCAAGACCCTTCGCCATGGCTGGAGGGGTCGTCGCAGCTCCCGGGAGGGTACCTCTACGCGGTCCCGGTCGGCGGCGGGACGCCCCAGCAAGTGTCGAACGATCCGGCGCTCTACGGTCCGCGATGGATCGGCGGAGGCACCGCGCTCGAGTTCACGCGGCTCGACGGCGTCGTCGGGTCGGCGGGGCGGTTGGCGACCTCGGTGGTGGTGGTCTCGCCCGATGGCGGAGCCGAGCAAGTCGTCGCCGCGGGGGACGGCATCAGCAACTTCGTCTCGACGTCGGGCAACGCGGCTTGCGACGTCGCCGGCGCGGAGGGCCTCGGCCGAGGCAGCGCCGCGGCTGCGGGCTTCGGCGTCGCGGCCGTGGCGGCGTTCGGCGTCCGCGGACGGCGGCGGAATGGTCGAGGACAGCGCCGCCCGACGGAATCCCGAGCAACTCCGCCGCGCGCGTGAGGCACACGCCTTGAAACGAGACGCGGGGAATGTGCCCGCGACTCTGGCCTTGGCCCGCTGTCTTCGTGCTCCTGCTCCCGGCGCTGGCCCGCGCCGATCCGCCGCCCGTGCCCCCGCGCGCCTCGAGTGAGTCCCCCCCGCCGCCACCCTCCCGGCCGGCCGCGTCGCCGTCTCCTCCCGCTCCTTCTCTTCCGCGTCTCCTCGTCTCCTCGGCGCTCGCCCGAGGCTGCGTCGCTTCGGCCCTTCGTGCCTCCGGGCTCGCCGAAGGAGATGCCGCCATCGACGCGCTCGTCGCGAGGGCCCGCGCGAGCGCGTGGCTTCCCGAGACACGCATGCGGGCGACCACGCTCCTCGACGACGCATCCCACGCGACGACCTTGGCGACCAGCGACGGGACGAACTACTACGAGGCTGTCGGGAGCGACTTGGTCCTCGAGCTGAGCCTGACTTGGCGGCTCGATCGGCTCGTCTACACGGGAGATGAAGCCGCGCTCGAGCGCGTGCGGATGATGCGGCAAAGGGCCCGGTCGCGCGTCGCGGCGCGCACCCTCGAGCTCCTCTTCGCGTGGCAGCGCGCGTCGCTCGACGCGGCCGACGCGGCGAAGGGAACACGCGAAGAGCTTGACGCATGGCTTCATGCGTCAGAGGCGGAGGCGAAGCTCGATGTCCTCACGGACGGATGGTTCTCGCGTCGCAAGAACGACGATCGGGGCGACCCGGATCCGTGATTGATTTCTGCCGTTCGCGGATACCTTCATGCATGCGGACACCTGCGGGAGCCGGCAGAAGGGCTTCGCGGTCGTCCTGGCCTGGAGTCTCTCGATGACGATGCGGAGCCTGTCCATGTCGATGCGGTGGGTGCGTTCGGTCGGGTTGCTGGCGTCGCTGGTCGGCGTCGCCGCGTGCGGTAGCGACGCGGGCTCTGGACCCTCTGCGGGGGACGGCGGGAGCTCGAGCGGGAGCGTAGGGGGGAGCAGCAGCAGCGGCAGCAGCAGCGGATCCGGCAGCGGCAGCGCCTCGAGCTCCGGCAACAGCAGCAGCGGCAGCAGCGGTTCGGCGAGCAGCAGCGGTTCGGCCAGCAGCAGCGGATCCGGGGGCTCGAGCAGCAGCGGGGGCACCGGCAGCGGCAGCGTCGCTGTCGACGCGGGATCCGGGGATGCGACCGTCCCGAAGCCCGACGCGGGCGCCGTGAAAGACGGGGGCGCCGCGCCCGACGCGACGTCCGACGCGCGTGCGGGGACCGGAGTCGACGCCGGGCCGCCGACCGGGCCGGTCGTCGCGTTCCCGGGCGCCGTGGGCTTCGGCAAAAACGCGACGGGGGGCCGGGGGGGCGCCATCTATCACGTGACGAACCTCAACGACTCGGGGACGGGCTCGTTCCGCGACGCCGTGAGCGCCGGACCGCGCATCATCGTCTTCGACGTCGGCGGGTACATCAACCTGGCCACGCCGATCTCGGCGAAGAGCAACCTGACCATCGCCGGTCAAACCGCGCCGGGCCAGGGCATCGGCATCATGGGCCGGGAGACCTCGTTCGACGGCGCATCGAACGACATCGTCCGGGAGATGCGCTTCCGCCAGGGAGACCTCGACTCCGACGCCACGAAGAGCGGCATCAATCTGTTGGACACGACGAACATGATCTTCGATCACGTGTCGGTCGAGTTCGCGCAGTGGAACAACATCGACTCGGTGGGCGCGAGCAACATCACGGTGCAGCACTCGATCACCGCCGATCCCATCGGCCAGCAGTTCGCCGCCCACTCGGAGACGGGGCCCTATACCTGGTACGGCGACCTCTTCGCGAGCGCGCACAACCGCTGCCCGCTCGCCAAGGCGAATACGCAGTACGTGAACAACGTCGTTTACAATTATCAAGCGGGGTATACCGCCGGGAACACCGCGGGAGTCTTTTCCCACGACGTCGTCGACAGCTACTTCATCGCGGGCCCGTCGACGACGAGCGCCGGCGACGCGTACTTCCAGGTCAACGACCAACCCATCTTCAACAGCGGCAACCTCCTCGACGCCAACAAGGACGGGACGCTGAACGGCGCCGCGCTCGGCAACCCGGGCGGCGCCGTCGTGCTGACGTCGGCCTGGTCGCCCGACACGGCCTCCATCCCGACCGTCTCCGCCGCGGCGGCCTACGCGGCGGTCGTCGCCGGCGCCGGCGCCTCGCTCCACCGCGACGACGTGGACGCGCAGGTCATCAGCGAGGTCACCTCTCTCGGGACGGCCGGGAAGCTCTGGACCAGCCAGACGGCGACGGGCCTCACCAACAGCGGCTACGGCACCATCGCCGGCGGGACCGCCCCCGTCGACACCGACGGCGACGGCATGCCCGACGCGTGGGAGACCCGGTACGGTCTGAACCCGAACTCCGCGGCCGACGCCAACGGCGACTTCGACCACACGGGCTACACGAACATCGAGAAGTACATCGACGGCTTGATCGACGGCACGTACCCCTAGGCTCTTGACCGGGGCGCTCGCGGCCGTTACCTGGTTACCGGATGCTGAGCGAAACCCGCGAGAAGCTGAGCGATCTCGAGCGGCGCCTCATGGCGCTAAGGGGGCATCTTTGACCTCCCGAAGCTCAAGGGTCAGATCGCCGCGCTAGAAGCGCAAACCCTCGTGCCGGGCTTCTGGGACGACCAGAAGAAGGCGCAGGTCGTCACCCGTCGCCGGTCGGGCATCGAGCAGCAGATCGCGTCGATCGAGAAGCTCTCGCGCGACGTCGACGACGCGAACGTGCTCCTCGAGCTCGGCGCGTCGGAGAAAGACGAGTCGACCCTGGCCGAGGTCGCGTCGCAGCTCCCCGCCCTCGAGACGCGGGTCCGCGGCGCGGAGCTCGAGCGAATGCTCTCGGGGCCCGTCGATCACGCCAACGCCATCGTCAGCATCCACCCCGGCACCGGCGGAAACGACGCCAAAGACTGGGCCGAGATGCTCGTCCGCATGTTCCTCCGGTGGGCGGAGCGGCGCGGCTACAAGACCGAGATCATCGACAAGCAGGAGGGCGACGAGGCGGGCATCGACGGCGCGAGCTTCAGCGTCTCCGGTGACCACGCCTTCGGCTACCTCCGGAGCGAGAACGGCGTGCACCGGCTCGTGCGCATCTCGCCGTTCGACGCGAACGCGCGCCGGCAGACGGCCTTCGCCGCCGTCGAGGTCACGCCCGACATCGAAGACGAGATCGACATCCAGGTGAAGGACGACGAGCTCGACATCACGACGATGCGCGCCGGCGGCAAGGGCGGGCAGAACGTCAACAAGGTCGAGACGGCGGTCCGCATGAAGCACCTCCCGACCGGCATCGTCATCGTGTGCCGCGCGGAGCGCTCGCAGCACCAGAACCGCCGCCTGGCGCTCAAGATGCTCAAGGCCAAGCTCTACGACATCGAGACGCAGAAGCGCGAAGAGCAAGCCGCCGCGACGCAGGCGAACAAGACGCAGATCGCCTGGGGCAACCAGATCCGCAGCTACGTCCTGCAGCCCTACCGCCTCGTGAAGGACCTTCGCACCGGCCACCAGAACGGCAACGTGGACGCGGTGCTCGACGGCGAGCTCGATGAGTTCATCGAGGCGTACCTCCTGGCAGCCGCCGGAGGCACGCTGAAGAAGGGCGGGGTAGCGGAAGACGTCGACGCCGGGTAACACCGGTAGACCAGGATGGCCGACGAGCCGACCCGCAGCGCCGCGAGAGACACGGCTTCCGCCGAAGACACGATCGTCGAGGCGCGTCGCGCGAAGGCCGTCCGCGTCCGCGAGAGGGGCGAGAACCCGTTCGCCAACGACGTCTCACGAAGCGCCCCCGTCGACGACGTCGCGGCGGTCCGCGCGAGCGCGCCGACGGGAGAGGGCGGCCGGTACGACGCGGCGGCCGTCGAGAGGGCGGTCGGGGAGCGGAGGTTCCACGTGGCCGGCCGGGTGATCGCGCTCCGGTCGACGGGGGGGCTGTCGTTCGTGCGGCTCCGGGATCGGACGGGCGAGATCCAGCTGATGCTCGACGAGGCGGACCTGAAGGAGGACTACGCGCGCCTCGAAGACGTCGACGTCGGCGACTTCGTCGAAGCGACGGGCCGCCTCACGGCGTCCAAGCGCGGCGAGCTCTCGGTCATGGCGACGTCGCTGCGCCTCGTCACGAAGGCCTACCGCCCGCTGCCCGAAAAGTGGCACGGCCTGACCGACGTGGAGCTCCGCTACCGGCAGCGCTACGTCGACCTCGTGGCGAACCCCGCCGTCGCCGACGTGTTCCGCGCGCGGAGCCACATCGTCCGCGCTACCCGCGAGATCCTCGACGCCGAGGGCTTCCTCGAAGTGGAGACGCCCACGATGCACACGCTCGTCGGCGGCGCCGCGGCGAAGCCCTTCCTGACGCACCACAACGCGCTCGACATGCGCCTCTTCATGCGCATCGCGCCGGAGCTCTATCTCAAGCGCCTCGTCGTCGGGGGCCTCGAGCGCGTCTACGAGATCGGCCGCGCCTACCGGAACGAAGGCGTGAGCACGCGTCACAACCCCGAGTTCACCATGCTCGAGTTCTATCGGGCCTACGCGACCTACGACGACCTCATGGACTTCACCGAGGTCCTCCTCCGCGGCATCGACGGCAAGCTCGCCGCCGCGATGCCGGTCGCCCACGCCGCGTGGAAAGAGGCGAGGCCGTTCACGCTCGACGAGCCGTTCGAGCGCGTGTCGATGAAGAGCGCCGTCGCGTCGGCGGCCGAGCGCACGGCGATCCCCGAGTGGGTGGCGGCCGTGTCCGAGCGCGGCGGCGACGGCGTCGTCGACGTCGTGCGGAGCGACTTCGTCGATCACATCAAGGCGTGGGCGCGCTCGTCGCCGCGCGCGAAGGCGATCGACTGGAGCAACTTCCGCAAGGGCCTCGCCAAGTGCGCGAGCGACGGAGAGCGCCTCTTCGCGGCCTACGAGTACGTCGTCGAGCCGTTCCTCGTCGAGGACTACCGGACGGCGGACGGCGGGCACTCGGTCCCCGTCTTCGTGATGGATTACCCGTTCGAGGTCTCGCCGCTCGCGCGCAAGAACGACCACGATCCTTCGCTGACCGACCGGTTCGAGCTCTTCGTGCACGGCCGCGAGCTCTGCAACGCCTTCAGTGAGCTCAACGATCCCGACGACCAGGCCAGCCGCTTCCGCGCGCAGCTCGAGAGAAGGGAGCGCGGCGAAGAGGAGACGATGGACTACGACGAGGACTACGTGCGCGCCCTCGAGTACGGCATGCCGCCGGCGGCCGGCTTCGGCATGGGCGTGGACCGCCTCGTCATGATGCTCACCAACGCCGCGTCGATTCGCGACGTCGTCTTCTTCCCGCTGCTCCGGCCCGAGGGGGGCGCGGCCGGCGCCAAGGCCCCGTGAAGACGCTCCCGATCCCCGTCGTGGTCGCCGGCGCGATCCTCGTCGCCGCCGCGATCGCCTTCCTGCTCGCGCGTGCGCGGGAAGACCATCGGCGCAGGGAGCGGGCGCGGGTCGTCCTCCAGTGCATCTGCGCGGGGCTCGGCGCGCTCTTCGCGGGTTTCACGCTCTGGACCGAGCGGCTGCCCGCCCTGCGTGGCTCGGCGTGGACGCTGCGGGACGCCCTCGTGCGGTCGGCGGCGATCGCGGCGGGCGTGTTCTTCCTCGTCGGCACCGTCACCGCCCTCCTGCCGTGGGCGCTCGACCGCCTCGAGAACGGATCGTTCTCGACGTACGTCGCCGCGCGGCACGTCCGCACGAGGAAGAGCGGGTTTTTGACGCTCATCAGCGGGCTCTCGATCTTCGCCGTCGCGCTCGCCTCTTTCTCGCTCTCGAGCGCGATCAGCGTCATGGGCGGCTTCAGCGCCGACCTGAAGCGGAAGATCCTCGGCAACACGGCGCACATCGTCGTCGACACGACCAGCCAGTCACCGTGGAGCGACTACGAGCCGGTCCTCGAGCGCGTACGCGCCGTCAAAGGGGTCGTGGCGGCGACGCCGGTCGACCGAGGCGAGGTCATGGCGTCGAGCATGTCGAACCTCGCGGGCGTCATCGTCCACGGCGTCGACCCGGCGTCGATCGGCAACGTCATCGACCTGCGGAAGAACGTCGAGGCGCCGGTCAAAGCCGACGACAAGCTGATCTTCCTCGAAGACCCCGAGCGCCTCCGCCGCATCCCCCCAGACGAGGTCATCGGCATCGGCCCCGGCGGCGAGGAGTACACGAAGGGCCCCGATCTGCCGGCCCTCGGCGACGACATCGATCCGGAGGTGCGCCGCGCGCTGCAGGGCCCGCCGCTCCGTCCGGGCCTCGTCGTGGGACGCGAGCTCGCGAAGACGCTGCATGTCTACGTGGGTGACGAGGTGACCCTGGTATCTCCGCTCGGCGATCTCGGCCCGATGGGGATCATGCCGCGGACGCGCAAATACCGGATCGCCGCCATCTTCTACAGCGGGATGTACGAGTACGACGCGACGCACGTCTACGTGACGCTCGACGAAGCGCAGAGCTATTTCGCCACGCCGGGCCAAATCAGCGCGATCGACGTGCGCGTCGACGACGCCGAGAACGTCGAACGCCTGACGCCGGCGGTCGCCGCGGCGGTCGGCCGGGACGACCTCCGCGTCCGCGACTGGAGGGAGATGAACAAGAACCTCTTCAGCGCGCTCAAGCTCGAACGCATCGCGACGTTCCTCATCCTGTCGATCGAGATCATCGTCGCGAGCTTCTGCATCATCTGCACGCTGCTCCTCATGATGACCGAGAAGGCCAAGGAGATCGCCATCCTGAAGGCGCTCGGCGCGACCGACGGCGCCGTCCTCCGCACGTTCATGACCGAGGGCATCATCATCGGCGGCATCGGCACGCTCCTCGGCGTGTCGACGGGCGTGGCGCTCTGCACCGGCCTCGCCTGGTTCGGGCTTCGCCTCGACCCCGACGTCTATTACATCGATCGGCTGCCCATCAACGTGAGCGGCTGGGACTACGCCGCCGTCACCGTCGCGGCGCTCACCATCTGCACCATCGCGACGATCTTCCCTGCAAAGCAGGCCGCGCGCCTCCGGCCGGTCGATGGCTTGCGCTACGAGTGAGCCGTAGCGGGCGCGTTTCATGCTAATTACCGCCACCGTGCCAGAGCCCATTGTCGTCGCCACGGGCGTGCACAAGTCCTTTCGTCACATGGGACGAACCCTCGAGGTGCTGCGCGGCGTGAGCCTCGAGATCGGCGACGGCGAGGTCGTCGGTATCGTCGGGCCGTCGGGGGCGGGGAAGTCGACGTTGCTCCACTGCATCGGCACGCTCGACGTGCCGACGAAGGGCTCGATCCGCGTCGCCGGCGAAGAGGTGACGGCCCTGCCTGCCTGGCGGCTCGCCGAGGTGCGAAACCGGACGATCGGCTTCGTCTTCCAGTTTCATCACCTGCTGCCCGAGTTCAACGCGCTCGAGAACGTGATGATGCCCGGCCTGGTCCAAGGCCGCACCAAGCGCGACGAGGAGCCGCGGGCGCGCGCGCTGCTCGAGGAGGTGGGCCTGAAGGACCGGATGCTCCACCGGCCCGGCGAGCTCTCCGGCGGCGAGCAGCAACGCGTCGCGCTGGCGCGGGCGCTGGTCCTCGAGCCGAAGATCCTCCTCGCCGACGAGCCGACGGGCAACCTCGACTCCACGACGAGCGGGCAGATTCACGAGCTCTTCTTCGGCGTGAACAAGCAGCGGGGGACCACGATCGTCGTCGTGACGCACAATCCCGCGCTCGCCGCGAGCATGCCGAGGGTCGTCACCCTGCGCGACGGGTACGTCGAGAAGGACGAGCGTCGCAGCTAGCGCCGCGGCCGCGGGCGGCGGCGCGCGAGCGCTCGGCGTCATCGCGCGGGCCGACCCTCTCTTGCGACGAGAACGTCCCGCTTCGTCCTCGGCGACCGCGCGTCCGCGTCGAGAAAGCGCTTGCTCGCGGCGAGAAGGCGTCCGTCCGCGAGGGGCAGCCGCCGGTCTTCGACGGACGGCCGCTTGCTCGCGGCGAGAAGGCGCCCGTCCGCGGCGGACCGACGGCCGTCGGCGTCGAGCAAGCGCCTCCTCGTGGCGAGACGGCGGCTGTCCGGGACGGACCGGCGCCCGCCGGCGAGAGACGGGCGCTTCCTCATCGCAAGGAAGCCCTCGCCCGACGTGGACCCGCGCCGGCTCGCGACGGACGTACGGTCACTCACCGCGGGCATGGGCCGTCTGCGCGTGAACGCGGGTCGGCCGGCGCAAGACGTGCGCGCTCACGCGGCGTCCGCGGTCATCCCGGGCGGGCCGCGGGCGACCCCACGGCGCGATGCGCGGAGCGGGAGCCTTCAGCTCGACCGCGTGTCCGCGTCTCCGAGCGGCGGCGTGATCGACTCGAGGGAGCGCCCTTCGGCCGCGACGCCGAGGAACAGTTCGGCCAGTCCGCCGATCCCCATCGCGGCCGCGCCGGCGAGGTAGCCGAGGCACAGGAGCTCGCGCGACCCGGTGCCGACGAGATAGCCGAAGAGCGCAGGGCCGGCGACGCCGCCGACGAAGGTGCCGCAGGTGTAAAAGAGCGCGATGGCCATGGCGCGGATCTCGAGAGGAAAGATCTCGCTGACCGTCAGGTAGGCGGCGCTGGCCGCCGACGACGCCACGAAGAAGATCGCGCTCCACGACAGCGCCTGGGTGAAGGCCGAGAGCAGGCCGAAGCGAAAGAGCGCGCTCGTCACGGCGAGCAGGACACCCGAAAGGATGTACGTGCCGGCGATCATCGGCTTGCGCCCCAGCGTGTCGAACAAGCGGCCGAGAAGGAGCGGGCCGCAGAAGTTCCCGAGCGCGAGCGGCACCATGTAAAGGCCGAGCCGGTGGGCCGGCACGGCGTAGTAGCGGAGCAAGACGAGGCCGTACGTGAAGAGCACAGCGTTGTAGAAGAACGCCTGGGTGACCATCAGCGTGAACGCGAGCACGGAGCGCCGTCGGTGTCGCACGGTGATGGCGCGCCAGACGTCCTTGAACGAGGAATGGCCGGTAGGGGGGATGCGGACGGTCTCCGTCGCGGGCGGCAGCGCGCTCGGGTCCCCCGCGACGGCGCGCTCGATCGCGTCGACGACCCGTTCGGCCTCGCGCGTCCGGCCGTGGAGGAGCAGCCACCGCGGGCTCTCCGGCACGTGGCGCCGCATCGCGAGGACCACGACGCCGATGACCGCGCCGATGCCGAACGCGAACCGCCACGAGATGGCGGGCGGGAGCCACGTCCGGCCGAGCAAGACCAAAGACGCGGCGGCGCCCAGCGCGGCGCCCATCCAGAAGCTGCCGTTCACCAGGAGGTCGACGCGACCGCGGACCCGCGCCGGGATGAGCTCGTCCACCGCCGAGTTGATCGCCGCGTACTCTCCGCCGATGCCGGCGCCGGTCAGCGCGCGAAAGAGCGTGAAGCTGGCGAAGTCCCACGAGAAGGCCGTCGCCGCCGTGGCGGTGAGATAGAGGAGGAGCGTGAGGCTGAAGAGCCTCTTTCTCCCCCAGCGATCCGTCGCGTGACCGAAGACGAGGGCGCCGATCACCGAACCGAGGAGGTAGAAGCTCCCGGAGGCGCCGAGCTGCGCGTCCGACAGGCCCAGCGCCTCGGGCTGCTTGAGGACTCCGGCCAGCGAGCCCGCCAGCGTCCCTTCCAGGCCGTCGAGCAGCCACGTGATCCCGAGTGCGATCACGACGCGCAGGTGCCACGCTCTCCACGGCAAGCGATCGAGGCGGGCGGGGATGTTCGTGAGCGAGGCGGGCACGACCACCGCCCATTCTTTCAAGAAGAGCGCCATGCGCCGGCGCTCGCTCCAGCCCTCGGGGAGGCGATTCTGCGCCCGCGCCCGCTCCGGTGGCTCGAGGCGTGCAGGTCGGCGACGCTGCGTCGCGAGGAGGAAAGCCATGAAAGCCGTCGTTTTGGCCGCATACGGAGACACGAGCATGCTGGAGCTCCGCGACCTTCCGAATCCCCACGCGGAGGCGGCGTCCATCGTCGTGCGCATGGCGGGCGCGGGCATCAACCCGATCGACTGGAAGATGCGCAGCGGCGCCGCGAAGGAGCGCTTCCCGGTGAGCTTCCCCGGCCTGCTCGGGCGGGACGCGTCGGGCGTGGTCGTCGAGGTGGGTCCGGCGGTCTCGGCGTTCGTCCCGGGCGACCGCGTCCTCGGCCTGGTGAAGGGCGCCTACGCCGAGCTCGTCGCGGCGCCGGCGGAGGACTGGGCCAAGGTGCCCGAAGGGCTCGACCTCGTCGACGCCGGGGCGCTCCCGCTGGTGCTGCTGACCGGCGGGCAGCTCGTCGAACGGGCGGTGAATCCGTCGGCGCGGGACACGGTGCTGGTCACGGGCGCCGTGGGCGGCGTGGGGCGCGTCGCGGTGTACGCCGCGAAGTCACGCGGCGCGAAGACTTGGGCGGCCGTGCGCGGGAGGCAACGCGCGGAGGCCGAGCTGCTCGGCGCCGACGGCGTCGTCGCGCTGGACGACGAAGCGGACATCGCGAAGCTCCCCTCGCTCGACGCCATCGCCGACACGGTCGGAGGCGAGAGCGTGCAGCGCCTTTACGGGAAGCTGAAGGCGGGCGGGGTGATCGGGAGCGTCGTCGGGGAGCCGCACGGGGCAAAGGCCAAGGGGTTCGTCGTGCAAACTTTCGTGGCCTCGGCCGACACCGCGATGCTCGCGAAGTACGCGGCGGCCGTCGCGGAGAAGAAGCTCCTCATCCCGATCGCGAAGAGGCTGCCCCTCGCCCAGGCCGGCCAAGCCCACGCCCTCGCCGAGGACCATCCCGGCGGCAAAATCCTCCTCGTGGGGTGAACCGGAGGGTACGGCCTCGCCTACCAGCGCACGACGACGGTGGGGGGGATCACGTGAACCTCGCATTGCTCGATCGCGAGCTGCACGGGCAGCGCGTCGGAGCCGTGTTCGGCGGTGGAGGTCACCTGGACGCGCGGGACGACTTGTTCGGGGCGTAGGCTTTCCTCCACCTGGGGCGGGCAGGCGAGCCGCACGTCGACCTCGGAAGGCTGCACCTTCGCCTTCGACCGGCCCACGACGGCCACGGGCACCCTCGTGAACGGGCGCTCGACCACCTCGCGGCTCACCTCGACGGTCGCCGACACGCTCGACACGTCGAACGTGATGCGGCCCGGCGGGTGGTCGAGCGCGAGCTGCCGCGTGTACGTTCCCTCGGTCAGCCCGCCGACCTCGAAGGCGTCGACGCGCGCGCGCTGGAAGACGAGCACCTCGCTCTTCGGCCCCCGCGCGCGCACGACGCGCGGATCGGCCCGCGGGGCCTCCTTCACGACGTAGCCCGTCGCCGGGGTCCCGAGGACGCCCACTTCGACGGGCACATCGCGGACGATGACGTCTTCCCAGGCGAGGTCGATCGTCGGCGGCGTGATCTGGTCGACCTTGAGCCCGGGGGGCACCGGGATCATCGAAGGGTCGAACGTGATGCGCGTCTCGTTGCCGGCGTGGAGGTCCAGCTGCACGTTGGCCATGTCGTCGGGGTGGAGGTCGTCGAGGACCGAGCGCGGACCCCGGAGCTGGACGTGGATCTGCGGCGGGATGGGCGTGACCAGCACGCGGTTCGCGGTGTCGGGAGGCGTGAGCGCGACCACGCTCAACTGGAACGAACGCTGCGCATCCTGCGACCCGTGGATGAGCGCGTACATGACGAAGGCGAACGCGAGCGAGAAGAGCTTGAGGTTCAAGTTTTCGACGACCAGCGATCGCAGGTGGTAAAGGGCAGGCGCCATCGCTTACTCCGGCCGCTGCCGCGTCGACGTCGGGGCCGCCGGCGCCGGGTTCGGTGTCTCGATGGGCTTGGCCGTGGCCATCGGCCGCGTGTGGGGCGCCGACGGGTCGCGCGGCTCCGTCTTGGGCGGACCCGTGTCGGCGGGCGGACGCACCGCCGGGTGAGGCCCCGTCCCTTCCCGGACCGTCGGCACGACCGACCCTTCGGACATGCGCTTGCTCTCGAGGGCGGCCCCCGTGACCGAGGCCGGCTGCGTGATCCGGAAGCTCCCCGTCCCCGTCTGCACGACGCTTCCGCCCCGCTTGGAGGCCGCCTTGGACGGCTGCCGCTTGGCGTTGCGCCCGCGCTGCCCGAAGAGGCCGAGGAGCGCCTGCCGGAGCGACGTCCCGTCGAGGTTGGTGACGATGTTGCCGTTGAAGCAAAAGCTGATGCTGCCCCGCTCCTCGCTCACGACGACGACGACCGCGTCGGTCTCCTCGGTGATGCCGAGGGCCGCGCGGTGCCGCGACCCGAGCGACTTGTCGAGGACCTTCGTGTCGGGCATCGGGAAGAAGACGCCGGCCTTCGCGATGCGAAGGTTCCGGATGATGACGGCGCCGTCGTGGAGCTTGTTGAGGCTCTCGGGCAAAAACAGGCTGACGAGGAGCTCCCGCTGGACCGACGCGTCGATCGCGGTGCCCTGGCCGACGACGAACTCGTCGAGGTTCGCGTCCTGTTCGAAGGCGATGAGCGCGCCCACGCGGTGGCGGGCGAGCTCCGTCGCCGCGGCCACGACCTCGTCGATCGCCTTGGACTCCTGCTGCCGCGCGAGCCCTCCGAAGATGGCCCTCGCGCCGACGCGCATCAGGCCGCGCCGGATGTCGTTCTGGAAGACGACGACGACGATGAGGATGATCGAGGTGGGCGCGAGCAGCGCGTTGAGGAGGTTGTAGAGGGTGGTGAAGCCCGCCCACTTCGAGAGCACGTACACGAGGAAGATGACGCCGAGGCCCATGCCCATCTGCATGGCCCGCGTCCCCCGCAAGACGAGGAGCGCGCGGTAGACGAAGAACGTCACCACCAAGATGTCGGCGAGGTCGATCAGCACGGCCGACACGGGCCGGCGCGCGAACAAGTGAAGGAAGCCCTCGAGCAGCTCGAGCACGCGTTAGTCCTCCCCGAGGCGTCGAGCCCAGTCGATGGCCTGTCGTGTCGCCCGAACGTCGTGGACGCGGAGGATGGCGGCGCCCGCGCGCGCGGCATGGAGGGCCGCCGCGATGGACGCGCCGAGGCGCTCGGTCGGCGAGGCTTGCGGGTCGACCACGGCGAGGAACGACTTGCGGCTCGCGCCGATGGCCACCGGCACGCCCACCGCCGCCACGATCTCGCCGACCCGCGCCAAGAGCGCCGCGCTCTGCTTGGCGTTCTTCGCGAACCCGAGCCCCGGATCCATGACGAGCGCCTCGCGCCGGACGCCTGCCCGCACGGCGCGGTCGGCGGCCGCTCCCCACTCGGCGAGGACGTCGCGCACCGGGTCGCCGTAGCCGTCGTCCGGGTACTGGCTGAAGCCGCGCATCTTCTCTTGGGTGCCGCGCGCGTGCATGAGGACGAGCGGCGCGCCGTGCGCGGCGGCCACCTCGGCGAGGGCGTCGTCGCGCAGGCACGACACGTCGTTGACGATGCAGGCGCCGGCCTCGAGGCACGCGCCGGCCACGGCGGCGCTGGTCGTGTCGATCGAAACGCAGGCGCCCTTCGACGCCGCATGCCGCACGACGTCGAGCACCCGTGCGAGCTGCTCCTCGGCCGCCACCGGGGCCGCGCCCGGCCGGGTCGACTCGCCGCCGACGTCGACAATGTCGGCGCCCTGCGCGAGGAGATCGTCGACGCGTGCCCGCGCGGCCTCTGCGTCGAGGTAGAGGGCCCCGTCGCTGAACGAATCGGGCGTGACGTTGCAGACCCCCATCAACGCGACGCCACGCCCTGCGCGCGTCCGCTCGAGCATCCCTCGTAATGCCTCAAGCCGGCGTGACACGGTTCTACGGTCCTCTTTCATTGGCTAGCAACCGGATCCCCTTCGGGCAACGAGGAATCGCCGCCCCAGGCGACAAAACATGTCATCGTCGAAGGGCATGCGCGAGCCGTCTTTCGTAAAGAGCCTCTTCTTCGGGGTCATCGACGAGAGCCTCATTTTCCCGTGGCCCGCGCCGGACGCCCAAGTTGGAGCCCAGGAGGTCGCGCGCGTCCGGGCGCTCCTCGAGAGCACGGGACGGTTCTTCGAGCGGGAGGTCGACTCGGCGGCGATCGACCGGGAGCGGCGTATTCCCGACGAGGTCCTCCGCGGCCTCAAAGCGCTCGGACTCTTCGGATTGCTGGTCCCGCGCGCCCAAGGTGGTGTGGGGCTCACGACGACGGGATATGCCCGGGTCATCCAGGAGGTCGGCGGGCTCGACCCGAGCGTCGCCGTCACCCTCGGCGCCCACCAGTCGTTGGGCGTCCAGGCGCTCGTCCTTTTCGGTTCGGAGGAGCTCAAGGCCCTGTATCTGCCGAGGCTCGCACGCGGCGAGCTCGTAGCCGCCTTTGCCCTCACCGAGTCGGGGGCTGGCAGCGACGCCGCCGCCATCCAGACGCGCGCCGATCGGGCCGGACCCGGCGGTGCGGGCGACGGCGGAGACCCCGGCTGGACGATTCAGGGGTCGAAGCGGTGGATCACCAATGGGGCCTTCGCCGACTTGTTCGTGGTCTTCGCGCGCACGTCGCCGCCTGAGGAGGGCGTCAAACCGAAGATCACCGCCTTCGTGGTCGAGCGCGGGTGGGGAATCACGAGCGGGCCGGAAGAGCCGAAGCTCGGCGTCCGCGGCAGCTCGACCACCGACTTGGCGTTGAAAGACGTGCGCGTGCCGGCGAGCCACGTGCTCGGCGAGCCCGGGCGGGGCTTTCGCGTCGCGATGCAGGTCCTCAGCGGCGGCCGGCTGGGCCTCGCCAGCGGGTGCGTCGGCGTGTGCAAGCGCCTCATCCGGCTCGCGGTCGACCGCTGCCGGGAGCGGCGCGCGTTCGGCAGGCCCATCGGAGAGTTCGGCCTCATCAAAGACAAGATCGCCACGATGATGGCGGAGACCTGGGCGCTCGAGAGCATGACGTACCTCACGACCGCGATGGTCGACGCCGGGTTCGACGACCACGCCGTCGAGAGCGCCCTCTGCAAGATCCACGGGAGCGAGGCGTGTTGGCGCGTCGCGAACGAGACCCTCCAGATCGCGGCCGGCCTCGGCTACACGGCCACCCATCCGTACGAACGGTGGCTCCGCGACGCGCGGGTCAACATGGTGTTCGAGGGCACCAACGAGATCCTCCGCGCCTTCGTGGCCCTGAGCGGCATGCAGGGGCCGGGGCGCGAGCTCGCCGACGTGTCGCGGGCGATGCGCGAGCCGATCAAGGGCTTCGGTTTGCTCAGCGACTTCGCCCTGCGCAAGGCCCGCGGCGCGCTCGGGCGCGAGCGCCTGACCCGGCACCACCCGCGCCTCCAGCGCGAGGCCGCCGTCCTCGAAGAGTACGCGCAGGAGCTGGCCCGCTCGGTCGAGAAGGTCTTGCGCAAGCACGGGCGGGACATCGCCGAGATGCAGTACACGCAGAAGCGCGTGGCCGCCCTCGCGGTGGACCTCTACGGCGTCGCCGCGTGCCTCACGCGCACGAGCGCGGCGATCGAGCGGCGCGGCGAGGAGGGCGCGCGGCGCGAGATCGACCTCACGTCCATCTTCGTCTCGCGCGCCGAGAAGCGGATGGAACAGGTCGTCGTCGAGGTCGACAAGAACGACGACGAGCTCCGGAAGGCCGTCGCGTCGCGGACGTACGACGATGGCGGGTATCCTTTCGACGTGATGTGAGCGAGGGGGTCGGCCGGTTATCGCTTGCTGCCCCACGCGGAGACGAGCGGCGACGTGGTGAGGTCGAGGGTTCCCGCGTCGACGTTCGCGAGGTGGCGGTCGATCTCGGCGTCGCTCGCGAGGCCCCGCGCGACCAGGCGCGCGCGCACCTGCTCGACGGTCGCCCGCTCGAGGACGCGGCACGCGGGGGACGTGACGGGGAAGAACGCGTCGGCGCGCACGTCGACCAGGCCCGCCTCGCGAAGGAGCCTCGGGAGCTTGCGGCCGTAGGCGAGGTCGGCCCCGCGCTCGGCGAGGAGCTCGCGGAAGCCGCGTCGAAGGTGGTTGGCGAGGGCCTCCTCCGGTCCGTGCTCGTCGAGGCAGAGCAGCGGTTGGAGGGCGGGGTCCGCGTCCTCGAGGAGGAGCCATCCGCCTGGACGAAGGGCGGACGTCATCGCCGCGAGGGCGCCGGCCCGGTCGGCGACGTGGACGAGGACGAGGCGCGCGTGGACGAGATCGAAGGGGCCTCCGGGAACGGCGTCCCGCGAGACGTCGTGGCGGAGCACGGTCACCGTCGGGCCGAGAGACGCGTCCATCCACGACACGTCGAGGTCGGTCGCGACGACGCGGCCCGTCTCCCCCACGCGGCTCGCCATCCAGTGCGGCACCGACGCTCCTCCCGCGCCGACCTCCCAGCACCGCCACCCCGGGCCGATCCCGAGGTCGTCGATGTGCCGGAAGGTCCACGGGTCGAAGAGCTCCGACAGCGCGCGCAAGCGAACGCCTGCTTCGGTTTGCCGGTTGTCGAGGAGGTACTCCGCCACGGCGCGGCAATCCTAGAGCAGATCGCGCTCGTCGGCGGGCAGCCAGCCGTTCTTGCGCAAGAACACGCGGATCTTGCCGAAGGAGTCGACGGCCTCCGTGTGCGAGAGGAAGTGATCGCTGAGGAGATATCGCTCGTCGCCGCTCGTGAGGACGATGCGGGACATGTCGATCTCCGGGGCGATCTTGCTGTCGGTGAAGCGAACCGCGGCGAGCATCGAATTGCCGTCGACCACCTTCCGGACCGTCTTCGTGTCGAGGACGACGTCGAGCTCGCGAAGATAGAAGTGCGTGGCCTCCGACAGTCCGTCGCGCGGCGTGACCGTCAGCACGCCGTTCTCGACGCGCAGCACTTTGACCAGCCTCCGCTTGGACGCACGCGCCCACCATACGAGCACAGGCAGCGCCGTCACGACCGCGGCGACCCCGCCCGCCGTTCCTCCGACCCCGTGAAGGCCGACGAACACGGCGATCTGGATGACCGCGGCAGGGGCCCAGTTCTTCACGAACAGGCTCATCTTCCCCGGGGCCCGGGGATATACGAACTCCCGCGGCGGCGGCTCCTTCGGGGGCCACGGAGCGTTGGTGCGGTAGGGCGCGCCGGACACGACGCCGTCAATCGTACTACGGCCGCGCGGGGCAGGCGCTCCGGCTCAGGAGCTCGGCGCGTTGACCCAGCGTTCGCTGCTGCCACCCAAGCCATCCGTGGGGACGACCTCCTGCCCGCGCCAGACGCGCGCGTCGTCTTGCCGGATGCGGCCGAGGGCGCGCTCGATGACGACCGCGTCGCGATCCCCCGCGGAGACGGGGACGACGCCGTCGGGCGTCCACCGCACGAGCACGTCGGCCACGAGCGGAGACGGTGCGCCCGGCGGATTCTCGAGGGCGGGGGAGTGGGCGATCGGGAGGAAGGCGTCGCCGTGCTTCCATCCGATGGCGGCGCGGACGACGCATCCGGCGGGGAGGTCGCGCGCGAAATGATCGCCGACGAGGCTCGCGGCCTCGTGGTCGACGATGCTGGATCGCGGGCCGTCCCACGTCGGGACGATGACGACGAGCCTCAGCGTGATCTCGCCGCGCGGTCGCGTGACGCGGACGTAGTCGATCGTTTTGTCGCGTACCTCCCAGTAGACGTAGAGCGTGCGGGGGTCGACCGGGATGGCGACGCACTCGTCGACGTCGTAGCGCAGAGGCAACGGCGCGTCGTCGAGGAGGTGGGCGGGTTCGGCCGCCGGCACCGAGGCGCCCGAGGGGCGCGCGCCGTGCGACGACGGCATCGAGCCGAGGGGCTCCGCGTCGTCGGACACGGGCCACGCGGAGGCCGCCGTCTCGTCCCGCTCCGGAGGCATGCGAGGAGGCGGGACGGGGTAGTCGGCGTCTTCGAGCTGCGCGAGGAGCGCGCGCGCGGCGGCATGGTCCGGCTCTCGCGCGAGCACGCTCTCCAGCGTGTCGACGGCGCGCTCGCGATGACCCTGGGCGGCGTAGATCTCGGCGAGCGTGACCGTCGGGAGCGCGATCGGCGCCGAAGAGCGGCGCGCGGGGAGCCCCATGGAGCCGAGCGTGCGGATGCGGTCGGCTGCGTCGGGCAAATGGAGGCCGCGCTCGACGACCCGCGCCACGAGGTCGCGTGCCTTTCCGAAGAAGCCGCGGACACGCTCCCGCGCCGCCTCGTCGGGAGTATCCCGAATGAGGAGCTCGTCGATGAGCTCCGGCCGCGTCAGGATGCGCGCGCGCGTGACGCCCGCCGCCTCCGCCCGTTCGATGAGCACGCCGCGGTCCAGCCGCTCGAGGTCCGCCCGGTTCATCCAACTTTCATGCGGCCGACCGCGCGCGAACGCAAGACCGTCCTGCGAGCCCGGCCCGACTCAGTCGGCTTTGGCGATCTTCTCGCGGAGCTTCTGCACGATGTTCGCGTAACCCTCGGCGGGGTTGCTCATCTTCTTCCGGAACTGCTCGTAGTAATTCTTCGTCATGCTCGAATTTTCGGTGATGATGTCCACCACCCGAAAGCCCGTCGGCGTCTGCTTGACGACGTAGTCGACGCGCACGGCGGGGTCGCGCGGCTTGACCTTGCTCTTGGCCTCCGTGAGAACGCGGGTGTCGCCCGCGGCGTCGCGCGAGCCGCGGTACTCGATCTCGTAGTCGAGCGTCTTCAGGAGGTTCTTGCGGTAGCTCTTTCTCACGAGCTGGGTGAGGAGGTCCTTCACCTCCGCCTTCTGCGAATCGGAGTACTTGGCCCAGAGATCGTCGCAGCTGGGGATGCTTTGCGGGCACGGCTCGCCGAAGGCGCGGCGCGTGACCTCGTCGTAGTCGACGAACTCGTCGAGCGCCTGGTTGACCTGCGCGTCGCGCCCCGAGGACGCCGGGTCGCGGAGCATGTGATCGAGCTTGGCGTGCTCGTGTTGGATGAAGCCCTGCGCGTCCTCGGCCGCCCACGCAGGCGGGGCCGCCGCGGCGAGGATGGAGAGGCAGGAGAGGGCGAGCACCGGCGTGAGCTTCATGTTCGGAAAACCTCGGCGCTGTGGTTTGCGCATCGCGTGCCAAGACGCAAGGTCCGGGCCGCGCGTTTCCCGTGAGACGCGCGAGACCGCGGAGAATTCACCCCGGAAGCGCGGGTGGCCGCAGGCTCTTGCGAAGGCCTTCGACATCGCGGCTGAGGGTGATGCGAAAGCTCGCCCCGCCGCCCTCGGCGCGCTCGACGTGAAGGCTCGCCCCCATGGGCTCGTGGT
Source organism: Polyangiaceae bacterium (assembly GCA_036500865.1). Classification (GTDB taxonomy): domain Bacteria; phylum Myxococcota_A; class Polyangia; order Polyangiales; family Polyangiaceae; genus Palsa-1150. Next base: position 320,313 of record DASYBG010000024.1, on the reverse strand, counting down.
CTTCCATGATGCGGCGGACGACGGCCAGGCCGATGCCGGCCCCGTGCGTGCGTGTGGTGAAGAAGTCTTCGAAGATGCGCGCCACGGACTCTTCGGAGATGCCGGGGCCCTGATCGTCGACGGACAGGTGGATGTCGCGTTCCGCGACGACGACGCGCACGCGGACCGTCGAGCCGGCGGAGCTCGCCTGGATGGCGTTTCGCACGAGGTTCCATAGGACTTGCCGTATCTGCGCGCCGTCGCAGCGGGCGAGCGCGCTTTCCTCCGGGGCCTCGCATTGGACACGCACGTCGGAACCGCGCGCCGCGTTCGCCGCGAGGGCCGCGACCTCCCGCGCGAGGGCGGCGACGTCCGTCGCCTCGGTCTTCGGCGGGCGGCGCTTGGAGAGGTCGAGCATGTCGCCCACGAGGTCGTTGAGGCGACGGGCCTCGCGGCGCACGATGTCGCAAAGCTGGCGGTCTTCGTCGGTCAGCGCGTCGGAGCCGCGCAAGACCTCGATGGAGCCGGTGATGGAGCCGAGCGGGTTGCGGATCTCGTGGGCAAGGGCGGCGGCGATGCGGCCGAGGACGGCGAGGCGTTCGGCTTCGGCGGCGCGGCGCGTGGCCGCCTGGAGGGCGCCGCCGGTGATGCGCAGGCGCTCGGCGAGATAGCTGGCCAGGAGGGCGACGACCGTGACGCCGAGCGTGTTGACGAGCAGGGGATAGACGAGGTCTTCGGGGCTGATGGCGTAGCCGGCGGCGCCCTGGTCGGGCGGCGGGTGCACCCATCCGAAGAGGAAGCACGCGCAAAGGAGCGCGTAGATGCCGATGCCGATGCCCCCCGCGAAGAGCGCGCCGCGAAGACCGGCGAGGATGGCGCCGACGAGGCAGGTGAGGGCATAGAAGGACGTCGCGCCGCTCGACGCGCCCCCCGAGACATAGACGATGGCCGTCCAGGTGACCTGGTCGAGCGCGATTTGCCACCAGGCGAGCGCCTGGAGGTTCTTTCCGGAGCGGAGCACCGCCGCGTAGACGGCGGCGAGCACGAAGCCCGAGCCGATCGTCACGAAGACGATGCGGAGGCTGAAGGGGTAGCGCGTGAGCTGGCCGCGGAGGTAAAGGGCCGCGATCGCGCCCAAGAGGAGGACCAGGAAGGCCAGTCGCAGCGCGGTGATCCACGCGATGCGGCCCGCGAGGCTGTGATCCGGCTCCCGCGTGCGAATCCCGAGCTCCATGCGCGTGCGGCGGCCGACCCGGCGACGCCGCGCCTACTCGGCCTTGATCTTCCCCGCGATGCTGAAGATGGGCATGTACATCGCGATGAGCACGACGCCGACCGTGCCACCGATGCCCACCATGAGCGCGGGTTCGATGAGGCTGGTCAACGCGGCGACCGCGACGTCGACTTCTTCTTCGTAAAAGTCGGCGATCTTGTTGAGCATGGCGTCGAGCGCGCCGGTCTGCTCGCCGACGCCGACCATCTGCACCACCATCGGCGGGAAGACGTTGGTCTGCGTGAGGGGCTCCGCCATGTTCTTGCCCTCGGCGATCCGCGCGCGGGCGTACATGATGGCCTCCTCGACGACGACGTTGCCGGCGGTCTTGGCGACGATCTCGAGCGCGTCGAGGATGGGAACGCCGGAGGCGAGCAGGGTGCCGAGCGTGCGGGTGAAGCGCGCGACGGCGATCTTCCGCAGGACGCCGCCGACGATGGGCGTCTTGAGGAGGCCCGCGTGGATGGCCCGCTTTCCCTTGGGCGTTCGATACGTGTACGACACCGCGGCGATGAAACCGACGAGGACGAGGAAGAGCCAAAGGATGTTTCCGACGAACGCACGCGAGACGGTCATCACCATCCGCGTCAAGGCGGGTAGCTCGTCCTTCGACCCGAAGTCCTTGAACATGTTCTCGAAGCCGGGGATGACGAACGTGAGCAAGACCGTCAACACGCCGAAGAAGACGAAGATGACGATGCTCGGGTAGACCATCGCGCCGCGGACCTGCCGCGTGAGCTTCATGGCCTTCTCGATGTAAACCGCCAGGCGGTTCAGGATCGTGTCGAGGATGCCGCCGACCTCTCCCGCCTGGACGAGGTTGACGTAGAGATGGTCGAAGACTTTGGGGTGGCGGCGGAGCGAGTCGCTGAAGGTCGCTCCCTGCTCGACGCTCGCCTTCACGTCACGCAAGATCGCCGAGAAGAACTTGTTGTCGGTCTGTCCTTGAAGGATGTCGAGGCACTGCACGATGGGCAGGCCCGCGTCGATCATGGTGGCGAAGAGCCGCGTGAAGGTGACGATGTCCTTTTTGCCGACGCCCGTGCCGATCTGGAAGGTGATGGCCTTCGGCTTTTTCTTGACCCGCGTCGGCGAGAGCTGCTGGGCGCGCAGCCGCTGGTTGACCGCGTCTTCCGACTCGGCGTCCATCGAGCCCTTTCGGAGCTCTCCGGTGCGCGCTCTGGCCTCCCAAACGAATTCCGCCATGTGTATCTTTTGGCTCGCCCGCGGGCGCAAAGGCCCCAAGGACGGCTCAGGGTAAGAGCATACAGGCGCTCCGGCTCGAGGGTCAAAGTCGGCGGCTCCGCTCCCCTTCACCTTCCGCGGTCCCTCCCACCCAGTCCCTTCGCGCGTGAGCCCCGTGAGCCCCGCGCGCCCCGATGTCCCCGGGCGCCGCGACTTTTCGCGCAACTCCGGGTGGGACGCCTCCGATGGGGTGGTCGGAGGAACGAAGATGACCCGTTTGCCGTTTCGACAGAGCCGCCGCTTTCCGAGTAAGCCGCGCGCTCGCCGCGCCGTCGCACGTGCGTTGGTGCTGCTCCTGACCTTCCTTGCCTGCGCCCTCCGGGTGCCACGCGCGTCGGCCTGCGCGATGGCGTTCGCGCCCGGGGTGTACGGCGACGTCGCCCACGAGGACGCGATCATCGTGTGGGACGAAAACACGCACGTCGAGCAATTCATCCGAAGCGCCGAGTTCCACACCGGAGCCAAGTCGTTCGGCTTTCTCGTGCCGACGCCCTCGCGGCCCACCGTGGCCGAAGCCGATGCGGGCGCCGCCCAAGTACTTGCAGAGAGGGCGAAGTCGGAGACGGAGAGAACCGTCGTCGACAGGTGGCCCACCCCGTCGGATTGGACGCGCTGGTACGGGAGGTTCTCGGATCCGATCGGCGCGGCGCCATCCGTCGAGGTGCTCGAGGGCAAGAGTGTGGCGGGCCTCGACATGTCCATCCTCACCGCGACGAGCGCCGATGCGATCGCCGACTGGCTCGGCGCACACGGGTTCGCGCTTCGCCCGGCCCTCCGCGATTGGCTCGCGATTTACATCGCGAAAAAGTGGGACATCGTCGCCTTTCACTACCCCGGGCCCGATCAGCTCGTGCGCCGCGAGAGCGACCGCGATGGCGTGCGGTCCGCGGCGCTCGACATTTCGTTCTCCACGGACGAACCCGTCTACCCGTATCGCGAGCCCGAAGACACGCCCGACGAGCCCGGGCGCCTTCTGCGCTTGTTCGTCGTGTCGAGGCGTCCGATGGCGGCGCTCCTCGGTGGACAGGAGGGCCAGCCGTGGCGGGCGGAGCGCGTGTTCGCGAAGGCCGTGGACGGCAATGGAAGGATGTGGCTCCCGGAAAGGGCCGACCCCGTGTGGCTGACCGAGTTCATCGACCCGACGACCAAGCGTCCGCCGATCGACGTCACGTTTCGGGCTTCGGCGTCGCTCGGTGAAGTGGCTCCCCTCATCGCGACTCACCACCTCCTCAGCAACCTGTATGGCCTCGTCGAGGTCGCGCTCGGAGCCGCGACGCTGGGGGCCACTCTGGCGGTGCTCCTGTCGTGGCTCAAGCGCCGGTTCGACAAGAAGCTCCTCGTGGGCCGCGGGCGCTCCGCGGAAGGGCGGGCATGACCATGAACGTCGGCCAAGTCGGATTCAGGAGCTGGCGTTCGGCGCAAGACGAGATGGGTGGTGCGGACCCGGCGGAGTCGGACGATCCGGTGTGTCGGGACGGCAGAGACATCCTTGCGCCGGTCCTCTTCCGCCAGGAAGCGGGCGACAAGGAGGCGGTGGACCTGGGCGACGTCACGCAGGGCCACCTGGACGATTGCTTCTTCCTCGCGCCCCTCGCCGCGATGGCGATGACGGACCAAGGTCGCGCGTTCATCCGAAGCTCCATCGCGGACAACTACGGGCCCGACGGCGCGGTACATTCTTATACGGTCACCCTGCGCCGCCCGGTCCCCGACTCCAGTCCCATGTCGAACGAGGTGAAGGTCGTCGTGAGCGCGTCGGACTTCGGCTGCAACCACGCCAGAGCTCGGGTGGACGAGCCGACCGGCGACCACGAGATCTGGCCGCTGGTCTACGAGAGCGCCTATTTGCAAGTCATGGGCGGTGTCGCCAACGTGGAGCGAAACCGCGGCGGAGACGTCGCGAGCGCGATGCTGGCGTTGACCGGCCGGGTGCCGACGGAGAACCGTTTCAAGGGATCGGAGGGCAAGATCGAGAATGCCCTCCAGGGGCAGGAATTGGTCGTGGTCGGTACCGAGTCGACGGCCGTCGCGCCCCTCCTCCCTGCGCACGCCTATGTCGTGACGAGCATCGATCGCTCGGGGCACGAGACCCGTATCTCCCTTCACAATCCTCACAACAAAGACGGGTCGAACATCACGATGACCTACGCCCAGCTCTCGCGGTACGCGAGCTCGGTGTTCATCGGCAGCCTGCCATGAACGACGAGGCGCAATCCGCGGAAGACATCGCGCGCTTCGTCGTCGCGAGCGGCGTCGCGCCCGATGTCTCCGTCGCGTGCGCCATCCGTCGCGATGCGTGGAAGGGCGAGGTGGGTGGCTCCTCCGAGGTGCTGTTCGACCTCGCCAGCGTCACCAAGCCGATGACCGCGGTGGCCATCGCGCGCGCGGGGATCGACCTGCGCGCGCCGCTCGCCTCGCTCGTGCCCGAGGCACGCGGAACGCCGAGCGAGCGAGTCCCGCTCGAGCTCTTTCTCTCGCACCGCGCGGGGCTCGACGGCCACCGCCCTCTCCATGCGCCGCTCCTCCATGGCGGCACCGTCGACGTCGCGCTCGCCCTGCGCGAAGCGGCCGACGCGCGGCGGCCCGATGCGTCCGGGGACCCTCCGCCGGGAGGGTTCACGCCGCTCTACAGCGATCTCGGATACGTGCTGGCCGGAGCCGCGCTCGCTCGTGCCTCGGGATCGCGCGACGCCGGAGAGGCCATCGAGCGTTTCGTGCTCGCTCCACTCGGACTCTCGCGGGCGGCGGGCACCGTGCGAGGTCTTGCCGCGGTCGGAATCGAAGGTCCCTTCGCGCCGACCGAAGACGTGCCTTGGCGTGGAGGCGCCGTGGTCGGCGCGGTGCACGACGAGAACGCGTGGGCGCTGACGGGGGTGGGCGGATCCGGGCATGCTGGAATCTTTGCGACCGCGGGCGCGGTGTTGGCCTTCGGACGTGCGGTGCTCGACTCCATCGATGGCCTCGGGGGTCCCCTCGGCGACGCGGACCTCGGCTGGACGGTCCACGCGAGGCCCGGCGGGACGCTGCGGGCGGGGTTCGACGGAAAGAGCGCCGAAGGTTCGAGCGCCGGCGTTCGCATGGGCAGCCTGAGCTTCGGCCACCTGGGTTTCACGGGTACGAGCCTGTGGGTCGACCCGGATGAGAAGGTGGTCGTCGTCCTGTTGACGAACCGGGTCTGCCCTACGCGCGGCAACCTCGAGATTCGAGCGGCGCGCCCAAAGGTGCATGATGCGCTCTTCGGAAGAGCGATTTTTCTGTCCCGCGGTTGAAGAGCCCGTGGCAGTATCGGGCAGAGTTCCAGAGCCTGCTTTGGAGGTCACTTGGGGCCGACATCGAATGCCGTAGGCCCCTATTCTGGGAGCGAAAGGAGGCGACGTTGAGCCAGCTCGGTCGTCCGGGGGGCGCCGCGGATTACAATCTGCGGATCCTCTGGCCCCTGGCGCGATGGCTCGAAGATCGAAAGGGACCCGAGGCGCTCGCGAAGGTCACGAAGGCGGGAGACATCCTGCCCGAGGACCTGAACGGGGGGAATCGATGGGTGGGCTCGGAGGCCTTCGAGCGGTTGCTTCGCGCCGCGCGCGAGCTCATGTCGAGCGACGATGAGTTCAAGCGTGCGTGTGCATACCGCATTCGAGAAGCGTATGGGCCGCTCCGCTACGTGCTTTGGGCGACGTCACCGGCGACGGTGCTCGACCAAGCGATCTCCAACTTGAAGCTCGTGACGTCCGTCAGCGACGGCGATCTCGAGCGCGTGGGACGCAACGCCGTGCGCATCCGGTTCCATGGTGTGTTCGGGCGGCTCACATGTCTCGTCCGCCAGGGGCAGTCGGAGGCGTTGCCGACGATGTGGGGCTTGCCTCCGGCGCACGTCCACGAGAACGCGTGCATCGCCCGCGGCGACCCGTGCTGCGAGTGGCGCGTCGATTGGTACGAGAACCGTCGGTTCATGCCGACCGCGCTCGGCGCCGTGGCCTTCGGCTTGGTCGGCTGGTTGCTCGTCCGGGCGGGGTTCGCCACGGTGCCGACATCATGGTTTCTCGCGCTGCTCGGGGCGAGCCTCGGCTACGCGCTCGAGGGGCGACGGGCGGAGCGGATCAACGCGGAGACGCGGGAGCAAGTGATGGGCGCCCTCCGCCAACTCGCGGTCGAGGAGGCCGCGGCCCATCGCGAGATCGTCGACCTTCACGAGCGCCAGCACGAGTGGACGCGTCTCGTCGAAGAGCAGGTGGGCGATCGAACGCGCACCCTCGAGCACCTGATGCGTGGCATGCAGGACTTGCAACAGGAGCGGGCGAGCACGCTCCTGGGTTTTTCCCACGATCTTCGCAGCCCTCTTCAGATTGTGCAGTTCGGAGCGGAGCTCGTTCGCGCGCGGGCCAAGGGCGATCCCCATTTGATGGCCGTCGTCGAGGACATGGACGAGGCGCTCTCGCAGATGAAACGGATGTTGGGCGATCTGGTGAAGACGGCGAGCAACCAGCGGGTCATTTCCCAGTTCTCATCGCAGACGGTCGAGGTCCCCGAGCTGACCGAGAGGCTCCAGCGCCGGCTGCGGGCGCTCGTCCACGGGGGGGACGTCCGTGCGACGGTGTTCGGCACTCGCGAGGCGCCGCCAGTGATCGAGATCGACCCGCTGATCCTCGACAGGATTGTCGACAACCTCCTCGGGAATGCGGCGAAATACACCGAACGCGGCAGCATTGTGGTCGAGCTCGACGGGACGCCGGGCTTCCTCGTCATCAAGGTCGCCGACACCGGGCGCGGCATGGATCCGGACCAGCTAGAGGCGTGCTTCACGCCTGGGGGCTCCGCCCCCGAGCTTCGTGCGCGGGACAGCTTTGGCGTGGGGCTTTCCGTGGTGGTGCAACTGCTCGACCAGATTGGCGGCCGTCTCGAGGTGATGTCGAAGGCGGGGGAGGGGACGACCTTTTGGGTACACCTGCCTATAAAGTGTGAGACGGACAAGCCGGCATCTGGTATACGGTCCAACGAGAAGGGGGAGGAGTCGCGTAGCCGTGTCGTTCGTATTCGTAGATTGAGCGCATGAGTCGCAGCGGCGGTGTCCCCGAGGGTCCAAGCCCGACCGATCCGGGCGCGAAGGTCAGTTACCTTCTGAGGGCTCGCCCGGCGACACGGCCGGCCACACGATCGACCCCGCCCGAGGGCGTCGAGGTCGCTCCGACGTCCGAACGCGCACCGCGCGCTCACCGGATGGTGGACATCTTCGTGCGGTACCTCCACGAGGAGGGGATTTCGCACGTCTTCGGGATCGTCGGCGGCCTCCTCTATCCCTTGATGGCGGAGATCGAGGCCAGCGGAGACATCGCGCTCGTCGTCACGAAACACGAAGAGGGCGCCGCCTTCATGGCAGACGGTTACGCCCGGGCGACAGGCAAAATAGCCGTTTGCGCCGGGACGTCCGGGCCGGGCGCCACGAACCTGATGACGGGCATCGCGTGTGCCTACGCGGACGGCGTGCCGATGCTGGTCATCACGGGCCAGGCGGCGTCGCACTCGCTGGGGCGCGGCGCCGCCCAAGAGACGGCGCGTGAGGACATCGACATCGTCGACATGTTCCGTCCCATCACCAAGTACTCGGCGATGGTCACGCGCGCGGGGGGCCTCGCGCATCATCTGCGGCGGGCATTGCGGCAAGCGCTGACAGGGAGGCGCGGCCCCGTGCACCTCAACGTTCCGGTCGATCTGTGGGAGCAGCCCGCGGAGGAGGCCTGGTACGAGCCGACGACGTACCGGCCCGAGTCCCGGGCGTTCGATCGGCTGGCCGTGCAGCGAGCGGCCGACGCGCTCCTGAACGCCGAGCACCCGGTCCTGCTCGTGGGCTCGGGCGTGGCCGCGGCGCGGGCGGAGGAGCATCTCTGCGCGCTGGCCGAGCTCCTGCCGGCGCGGGTGGCGACGACCCCGCGGGCCAAGGGTGTCTTTCCCGAGGACGATCCGCTTTCGCTCGGGATCTTCGGCAATGCCGGGCATTGCGACGCGCGCGAGACCATTCTCGGCGATCAGGTCGACGTGCTCTTCACCGTCGCGACGTCGCTCGGCGAGACGAGCACGCTCAATTGGACGCCGCGCCTCCGGCCCACGCGTTCGTTCATCCAGCTCGACATCGACGCCGACCGCATCGGCCGCAACTACCCGGTCGACGTGCCGCTCGTGGGCGACGCGCAGGCGATCCTCGTCGAGCTCGCGTATCACGTCCACCGGCGCATCCGCGACGGCGTCGCCCCCGCTTCTCGCTGGCGGCAGTACCCGCCGCTGCCGCGCGGCCACGAGCGCTACGACGACCTCGGCGCCAGGACCAGCGAGAGCGTACCGATGACGCCGCAGCGCTGGCGCGTCGATCTCGAGGAGGTGCTCCCCGACGACGCGCTGATCTTCTCGGACATCGGCGGGCACATGCTCTTCAACATGCACCACCTGTGCATCCGCCGCGGGCAACGGTTCTTCATCAACCTGGGCTTCGGGTCGATGGGGCACGGCACGGTGGCGCCCATCGGGGCCGCCATGGCGCTGCCTGGGCAGCCCGTGTTCGCGCTCGTCGGCGACGGCTGCTTTGCGATGAACGGCATGGAGCTCATCACCGCCGCCGAGCACGACGTGCCGGTCGTATGGATCGTCGAGAACAACGGCATGCACGGCATCACCTGGCATTGCAGCAAGCTCCTCAACGGACACACGCCGATGCGGGCCGCGGTGTATCGAAGACCGATCGAAGTGGCGTCGCTCGCGCGCGCCATGGGCCTCCATGCGCGGGTCGTCGATCGCCCGGGGCAAATGCAAGACGCCGTGCGCGATCTCCTGCGCATCGGCGGCCCGGGGCTCATCGAGGTCCGGGTCGATCCGACGTGCGTGCCGCCGCTCGGGGAGAGAGCGAAGCTCCTGGCCGGGTTCATCGATCGATGAACCCCGACGCGGCCGACCCGGCGGTCGACGGCGGTCCGCTCGACGACGCGCCGTGGCCCGACAAGCTCAAGGCGCGCGTCACGACGCCCGGCCCCGACCCGGCGATCCACGGCTACGCGGTCGAGGGCGACCTCGCCCGTCACTACGGCTTGGCCGAGGGTGTGCTCCTCGCGCTGACCGGTGAGTTACCTGCGGTGGAGCAAGCGGCCGCGTTCGAGGTCGCGTTCCACTTTCTCTCGCCGGCGCCCGTGAACGAGGCGCCTGCGCACGCCGCGGTGGTCGCTCGCATCTGCGACGTGACGACGAGCGCGATGGCAGGTACGGCGGCGATTGCCCTCGCCGAGCAGGCCCACGCCGTCGTCGGTGCACACGCGGGGTTGCTCGCGGAGCTCGGGGCGGGCAAGGGAGCGGGCGCCGGCGCGTGGGCCGCCGCCGATGACGAGGAGCGGGCCTCGGTCGCGCGCTTGCGGGCCGCCCTGCGGGAGCGAGGCGTGGTGCTGGCGAGCCTCGAGGCGGACGTGGGCCGCATGCCGGCGCTCCTCGCCACGCTATGGTTCGCCGGCCTCACCCGCGCCGAGCCGATCGAAGCGGCGTTGACGCTGGCCCGGCTGCCTGCGGCGCTCGCCGAGGCCTTCGCGACGCCGTCGCACAGCTACCGCGACTATCCCGTCCTGCTCCCTCCCGTGTCGTACCGGGATCCGCCGTGAAGCCCATCGTCACCCACGTCGCGCGCGCAGACCACGGCGAGCATCGCTACTTCGGCGAGCGAGTGCTCTCCGGGCTGCTCGGCCGCGAGACCTACACCGGCCTCATGGCGCTCGCGGTCCTCGGACGGAGCCTCTCGCGCGAGGACGTGGAGGTCCTCGATGCGCTGGCCGTGTCGGTGACTGCCGCCGACCCGCGGATCTGGCCCCTGAAGGTCGCGCGTCTCGTCGCGTCCTACGGCGAGATGCTCGCCGGGTTCGCCGCCGGACAGCTCGCGATGATGGGCACGTACGTGAGCCCGCGGATCATCGGCGACGCCGCCGAGCAGCTCGCGCGCTTGCAGGTCACGCTCGATGGGACCCGAGGAAGCGACGCGGAAGGCGACGTCGTCGGCGCGCACGTGGCCGCCACGCCACGCCTCGCCGGCTATGGGATACCGCTCCGCGAGCGGGACGAGCGGTTCGACGCGCTCCGCGCGTTCATGGCCCGGCGAGGTCGCGCAGAGGGCGCGCACTGGCGCGCGCAGGAGGCGCTCTCGACATGGATATGGCGGGAGAAACGGCTGGCGCCGAACATCGGCATCGGGCTCGCGGCCGCGCTGCTCGACCTCGGATGCTCGCCGGTCCAGGCGGGCGCCTTCGCGACCTTCCTCATCGAGCACACGTTCGCGGCGAACGCGTTCGAAGCGGCGGGGCAACGCGAGCCGCTCATGCAGCGGCTCCCCGCGGACCGGGTGGAGTATGTCGGCGCGCCGAGGCGTCTGAGCCCGCGCGCGGGTCGAAGCGCTACGAGCCGATGATCTCGTCGAGCGTGCCGCCCGTCGCCGCGCGCAGGCCGCGCGCGAGGGTCATCGCGTCGACGGTGACGTCGAGGCAGAGGGCGCCCGCGTCTCCCGACGTGCGCGGCCCGTCGATCGGTTGGTCGAGGCCCGTGAGCCGTCCCAGCGGGTCCGCGGCCAGCACGCCGTAGGCCGAGCGAAGGCGGTCGGCGGCCTTCGCCGCGTCGTCGCCCCAGCCACCGAGGAGCACGATCCGGACGGCCAGACCGCGTCCCGCGCCGGTTCCCTGGGTCGAAGGCTGCATCGACGCGCCGACCGCCGTGGCGCCGCCGAGGAGTCCAGCCGCGCCGGCGGCCCACTTTCCTTCGAACGGGCCGGCCGCGAAGATGCGCAGCGGTGCCGGCCCGAGGAGCGCGGCGGCGGCGAGGAGCGGCTCGGCATGGAGGGCCGGGTGCGAGCGCCGGAGACGCCCTTCTGCGAAGTACTCGGCGGCACGGAGCGGACCGGGCTCGCCGCGCTCGAGGGCGACGAGCGAACCCCCGAAGAGCGCGACCCGCTCGGCGTGGTCTCCGACCGTCATCGAGAACCGCACGATGTCGTGCTCTGCCGTTCTCTCCGAGACCTCGACCGCGCTCGACGTGGCCGCCGCCTCGACCCGCGAGGGCTCGAAGCGCGTGCGAAGGAGCGCCAACGTCGACCGCCGGTAACCCGCGACGACGAGCTCTTCGGCCGTCCTCAAGTCGAGCCCCCCGCGGCGATCCGCGAAGGTCCGAAAGCCCGCGTCGGGGACGACGACGCCGATCGGCGCGCGCGTGACCGGATCCGCGATGAGCTCGCGGCACCGGACCTCGGCCAGCCACTCGAGCCCTGCGGCCGGCGCGAGATCGACCGCCGAGTCGATCATCAGCCGCTCGCGCGGCGCTTCGATCGGACTCCGCGCGTCGAGCGATGGCCGGCAGGCCGCGAGCGCTGCCAGCATGCGGAAGGCCGCGCGGCGAGAGACCGCGGGCGGCGCAGCGCTGCTCATCCGACGACGCGGATACGCGCGAACCTTCGGTTCTTCGACCCGACGCGCACCAGGTGCTCGCTGCCGGGCTCCAGCCGGGCCTTCGGGTCGGTCACCCGCGCGCCGTCCACCTCGACGCCACCCTGCTCGACGAGCCTGCGCGCCTCGCTCGTCGACGCCGCGAGGTTGGCCTGCTTGAGCGTCCACGCGAGCTCCGCGACGCCTCCGCGCGCGTCCACGTCGACGCGCGGCACGTCCGCGGGCACGTCGTCCTTCGTGTAGACCTGCTCGAAGTCGGCCGCGGCGCGCTCGGCTGCCTCGGCCCCGTGGAACCGCCCCACGATTTCGCGCGCGAAGATCGCCTTGATCTCCATCGGGTTGCGCCCGCCATCCCGCTCGGCGCGGAGCCCCGCGATCTCGGCGTTGCCGAGCGACGACAAGAGCTCGAAGAACCGAAAGATGACGTCGTCGCCGATCTGCATCGCCTTGCGGAACATCGCCTTGGGCGGCTCCTGGATGCCGATGTAATTGTCGGCGCTCTTGCTCATCTTCTTGCCGACGACCACGCCGTTCTCGACGCGCGCGTCGGTCCCCTCGAGGATGGGGGTCGTCATGACGATCTGCGGTCGCTTCCCGTACCGCCCCATCAGATCGCGGCCCACGAGCAGGTTGAAGAGCTGATCGGTGCCGCCGAGCTCGACGTCGTTCTCGAGCGCGACCGAGTCGTAGCCTTGGAGGAGCGGGTACAGAAACTCGTGCTGGTGGATCGGGCGTCCCTCGTCGAAGCGGAGGCGGAAGTCCTTTCGCTCGAGCATGCGGGATACGGTGGCCTTCGCCATGAGCTCCACGGTCTCGCTGAGCGCCATGCGATCGAGCCATTCGCTGTTTCTGCGCGTCTCGAGGCGTGACGCATCGAGCACCTTCACGGCCTGCGACAGGTACGTCTCGGCGGAGCGGCTCACCTCCTCGCGCGTGAGCCGTGGGCGGGCGTCGTTGTGGCCGGTGGGATCGCCCAAGGTCGCGGTGAAGTCGCCGACGAGGAAGATGGCGACGTGCCCCAGGTCCTGGAACTGCCTCATCTTCTGCAGGAGCACCGTGTGCCCGAGGTGCAGGTCCGGGCGGGTCGGGTCGAAACCCGCCTTCACCCGCAGCGGCCGGTCGCTCCGCCGAGACTCTTCGAGGCGCTCTTCGAGCTCCGACCGCACGTGCAGGTCGACGACCCCGCGCTCGAGGATCGCCAGCTGGTCGGCCACCGGAAGAAACGACATGAGAAGGCCCGGGCGCCGCCTATAGCATCAACCGTCGTCGTCTTTGCCGCCGGTGATCGGAAGGTGGCGGCTGTCGTTGACGATCTCCTTCAGCTCCTTGCCGACCTTGAAGAACGGGAGGCGCTTGGCGGGGACGTCGACGGGCTGGCCGGTCCGCGGGTTGCGACCCGAGTAAGGCTTGTACGGCCTGACGCTGAAGCTCCCGAAGCCGCGAATCTCGATACCCTCGCCGCGCTGGAGGGCCTCGGTCATCGCGTCGAAGACGCAGTTGACCACGAGCTCCGCCCGCGCCTTCGTCAGGTCGGCGCGTCGAGCTGCCAGCGCATCGATCAGTTCGCTTTTCGTCATGCTCGCCTCGACAAAAACCAGAGGTATCACCGAGATTTGCGCAACGTCAACGGTCGTACGCGGTCACCGTGGTCGCAGGGTCGTTCGGTCCACCATCACCGGTCCTCCGTGCGCGTGGATGACGAGCCACGCGTGCGGGCGAGCGCCTCCGAGCTCGACTTGCTTGCCCGGTAGCTCCACGCATCCCGGCGGCTTCGCGATGTCGCTCCATGTCCAGACGGCGAGCGGGGGGCCGGGCGTCGCGACCACTTCGATCGTCCCGTCGCCGCCGCCCCCGTGCTCGAGGACGCGCGGAGTGACGGTCCAGAGCCGGGCGTCGGGCGGTTCCGTCGTCGACGGGATGGGAAGCTCGAGGGTCACGACGGCATCGGCGGCGCCCGCGGGGGACACGCGCAGGACATGCGCGTCGGACGCGCAACGGGAGTCGGCGGCGATCGGCTCCGCAAACCCGCCAAGCTGCGCGGCGGGGGGCTCGCTCTCGGCCTCGAACCGCCACATGTCGCTGCCCGTGTTGAACGGAGCCCAGGCGCCGATGGACGGCCGCGCGCCCGCGGACACGTAGCGGTGCGACGGCGGTCTTCCGAGGCGATCGTAGAGGAGTCGGTCGTGGTCGTCTCCGCGGAGCCGCGCGGCAAGGATCCCGTGGCTCGCGCTCACGGTCGGGTCGTACGCGAGCGCGAAGCCCTCGTCGTCCTCGAAGAACAAGAGGCCGTTCGTGACATTCGCCTCGCGCGCCACGTCCGGCTCGAAGCGCGGCCTGCCGGCGCCCGCGGAGGCGATGCCCTCGTGGGCGCGCGCCCCGTGGACGGCGAAGCCTGCGACCGCCGCGGCGATCGCGCCGAACGAGGCTTGTACGACGACGCGCGCTCCGAGCCGCGCGACGCCGAGCGCGAGCAGCACATGCTCGAGGGGCACGATGGGAATGAGGCCCGCCGCGGTCGCCGTGGCGTCGTTCGCGACCGGAGCGTGGCCCGGGAGCGCCTGTGCGAGCCCCATCCCGACGATGGCGACGACGAGCGGCGACACCGCCGCGCGCTCCTTCGGGACGAAAAGCGGCACCGCGGCCAAGAGCGCCAGCGGCTCCAGGTTCGCGATATCGACCAGGTGGACCCGCGCCAGGCGAAGCCACGCGCCCCAGCGGCCGCCCGAGGTGACCGCGGCGATCGGCAGCGCTGGAGGAGAAAGCATGAACAGGTGCCCGGTCGCCGCCCGGTTCGCGGCGAGGAGGAGCACGACGCCGGGGAGGGCCCCCGCGCACGCCCACGCGACGCACCGGACGCTTCTCGCAACGGGCGCGCGGGCGAGGACGAGCGCGACGGAAACGCACGCGACGACCGCGCATGCCGGCGACGAAGCGAGGAGCCATCCGATCGCCGCGCCGGTGGCGGCGACCCAACGGACCTCGCCCGTGCGCCGCACGCGAAACGCGCACGCCAGCGCCGTCGTGACGGCCAGCGCTTCCGCGCCCTCGGGGACCGCGTCGGCCGTGTGGTACCGGATGGCCGCCGACACCACCGAGAAACCCACCGCCAATCGCGCGATGACCTCCGCCCGCCCCCAGACCGGGTCGTACACGGCGTCGTGGGTGGCGGGCGCGTCCGTCGCCCGCGCGACGACTTCGTGGGCAAGCAGCCACGTGGCCGCCACGATCGCCGCGGCGACCAGCGGTCCGACCAGCATGGGCGCGCCCACGAGGAACCCGAACGCCAAAAGGAGTGGATATCCGGGCGGCCGGGCGCCGGCGGCTCGGTCGGGGATCTGGAAGGCGAGGTCGCGTATGCGGAAGGCCGCGTTCGGCTCTCCGGGAGCCCACGAGAGGTGCCCGTGCGAAAGCACCCTGCCTTGCAGCCAGTACGTCGCCGCCTCGGGCGCTCGGGGCCCACCGCGGAGGTAGATCGCGACGTATCCGAGCGAGAGGAACGCGGCGAAGAAGGCCGTTACGGTCAGGAAGCGACGCCTGCGCGAGCGGTCCGCCGCGTGGGCGAGGTCGATCAGCGACGCCAGCCACTCGGGACCCCCGCGCGACACCGCGAGGACGAGCAAAACCACGGCAACGCCGAGGGCCACGCGCGCGGGCGTGTCGGCGGGGCGAGTCCAGCTGCCGATCCAAACCGCCGCGTGATCGAGTCCTCGCACCGGCGCGCCTATATCATCGGCGGGGCGCGCGTGTCCCGAACCCCGCGAAACGTTGCGAAAGGTCCCACCGTCGGCAGACGATTCGCGCGGCGAGGTTGAGCATCGGGCGAACGTCGACTAATCCCAGAGCCCCAAGCGCGATGCCGCCGACGCGCCCCCGCCGTCTCGCCGCCCGTGTCGTCCGGTTCGCGGCAGCGTTCGCGCTGTTCGTGGCGATGCCTGCACGGGCACAGACGCCGTCGGAAGCGGCGCCGGCCGCCCCCGCGGCCCCGAAGATCACCGTCCCGGTTCTCAAGACGGACGAAGGCGCCGTCTACCCGAAGCAGGCCCTCGACGAGGGATTCGCCGAAGCCGTCGAGGTGCCCCTCGTCCTGACGATCGACGTGACGGGCGCCGTGACGGATGCTGCCGTCGATCACCCCGTAGGGCATGGCTTCGACGAGGCTGCCGTCACGGCGGCACGCAAGCTCCTCTTCGAGCCGGCGACGCGCAACGGACAGCCGGTCGCGTCGCGCACGCGCTTCGTTTATCGATTCACGCCGCCGCCCGCGGTCCTCACGGGGCGCGTCGTCACACTCGCCGGGGAGCGCCCGCTCGATGGCGCTCGCGTCGTGGTGCGCGACGCTGCGGGGCAAGAACGATGGACGACGACGGACGCCGACGGCGCTTGGCGCGTCGACCACGTACCCGCCGGTACCTATCACGTGGCGATCGACGCGGCGGGCATGCGGCCCCACGAGGCCGACGTGTCGGTCAAGCCCGGAGAAGAGGCGGGGGCCACCGATCGCCTCGAGCCCGTCGCCGCCGCGCTCACCGCGGACGCCGGCGCCGCTGCGGCCGCGGACGACGTGGAGGAAGTCGAGGTCCGCGGCACGAAGCCGCCTCGCGAGGTCACCAAGCGCACCCTCGAACAACGCGAGATCAACCGCATCCCGGGCACCAACGGCGACGCGCTCCGCTCCCTCCAGAACCTGCCCGGCGTCGGCCGGCCTCCCGCCCTCGCCGGGCTCCTCATCGTGCGCGGCTCGGCGCCCGCCGATACCGGGTACTTCATCGACGGCACGCCGGTCCCCATCGTCTACCACTTCGGCGGGCTTTCCTCGGTCGTCCCGACCGAGGTGCTCGACCGCATCGATTTTTATCCCGGCAACTTCAGCACGCAGTACGGGCGGCTGATGGGCGGCATCGTCGACGTCGCGCTGGCCGACCCGAAGAAGGACAAGATCCACGGCTTCGTCGAGGCCGACCTCATCGACGTGCGCGGTCTCGTGCAAGGACCCATCGGCAACTCCGGCTGGTCGTTCGCTCTCGCGGGCAGGCGCTCCTGGTTCGACGTCTGGCTCGGGCCGGTCTTGCAGGCGGCGGGCGCCGGCGTCAGCGTGGCGCCCGTCTATTACGACTACCAGGCGCTCGTCCAGCGCGACCTCGGCAAGGACTCGAGCATCCGGTTCGCCTTCTTCGGCACCGACGACCGCCTCGACATTCTCCTGAAGACCGCGTCCGCCGGCGCGCCCACGCTCACCGGGTCCATCGACTCGCACACCGGCTTCTGGCGCGGGCAGGTCCTCTACAAGAACCGCTTCGACGCCAAGACGGAGCTTCGCGTCGTCGCGGCGGCCGGGGAGGACTATTTCGACTTCGACCTCGCGAACCTCTCGTTTCACGTCGTCGATTGGCCGATCACGTCGCGCGTCGAGGTCGCCGAGAAGCTCGAGAAGCGCCTTACGATGAACGTCGGCCTGGATTTCAACTACGCGCCGTACACCATCTCGGTGCAGGCGCCGCCGCTCCCGCAGCCCGGCGAGCCTCCGGCCGGACCGTTCACGTCGCGGCCGCCGCTCTATACCCACTCGACGAGCTACGTGTTTCAGCCCGCCGTCTACGCCGAGTGGGAGGCCACGCCGTGGACGGGAGGGCGCATCGTGCCCGGCCTGCGCGTCGACTACGCGAGGGACACGCAGTCGTGGGACTTGAGCCCCCGCGTGGTCGTGCGGCAGGACATCACGCGGTCTCCGCGGACGACCATCAAGGGCGGGGCGGGTCTCTTCACGGAGCCGCCGTCGCCCCAGCAAAGCAACTCGGTATTCGGCACTCCGGGCCTCGTGAGCCAGCGCGCTTACCACTACGATGTCGGCGTGGAGCGCGAATTCACGCGCCACATCGAGGCCTCCGTGGAAGGCTTCTACAAGCAGCTCGACGATCTCGTCACCCAGGGCCTCGGCAGCGTCGGGAGCGGCGTCATCTACGGCGCAGAGACGCTGATCCGCTACAAGCCCGACGACCGCTTCTTCGGTTGGCTCGCCTATACGCTCTCGCGCAGCGAGCGCCGCGACGCGCCGGGGATGCCGCTCCGCCTCTCGCAATACGACGAGACGCACATCTTGACGCTCATCGGAAGCTATCGCCTCGGCGACGGCTGGGAGTTCGGGGCGCGATACCGGTTGACGAGCGGGTACATGTACACGCCGAGCAACTACGGATATTTCGACGAGAACGCCAGCTCGTATCTGGCCCTCCAGACCCAGCCGGCGTTCACGGCACGATTGCCCCTCTTCCATTCGCTCGATCTTCGCGTCGACAAGAGCTGGAAGGCGTGGTGGGGGACGATTGGCATCTATCTCGACGTGCTGAACGTCTACAACAACGCGAACGTCGCGGGGATAAGCTACGATTACAATTCGACCCATCAGTCGTTCGCGAACGATCTGCCCATTTTGCCGAGCTTCGGCATCCGCGTGGAGATGTGAAGATGAAGCGCGCGTGCTCGTCTCGTCTTCCCGTTGCGATGGTCGCCGTCGCCGCGTGGGCGTCTTCGTCGTGCGCGCCGGCGGGGTTCCAGGACGGGAACATCATCAACAGTGTGCGCATTCTGACGTCGAGCTCCGACGAGCCGTACGCGCAGCCCGGCGACACCGTGACGACCCAGGTGCTCGCCTACGACGCGCGCCCGGTGAAGCCCGAGCCGATGACGATCTACTGGATCCCGATCCCTTGCATGAACCCCGCGAGCGACGCGTACTACGCATGCTTCTCGGGGCTCTTGGCGGCGGGCCAGGGCGACGCAGGCGCTCCGAGCGGCGCGGGCGCGCCTGCCATCGACCTCAGCAAGCTGCCGACGGGTAAGTCGTTTGCGTTCTCGATGCCGTCCACCGCGATCTCGATGCACACGCCGGTGCCCGGGTCGGCCGCCTCGTACGGCCTCGCCATTCTCTTCAACATCGCGTGCGCCGGGCACCTCGAGTTCGTGCCGCTCGATCCCAACAACATCCAGTCTCCGCCCATTGGTTGCTTCGACGCGCAGCACACGCAGCTCTCCGCGCCGGACTACGTGTTCGGCTTCACGCGCGTCTACGCGTACGCCACGCTCACGAACGCGAACCCCGTCATCCAGTCGGTCGACCTCGACGGCACGGCCCTCTCCCTCGCCGCCGACACGACGGTCCCGGTGCTCGACGTCACGCATTGCACGGGCAAGTGCAAGACCAACCGCATCGGCCCGGTCGTCCCTGCGTCGAGCCAGGAGCCCGACCCGGCGTCCCACGATGCGCAGGGCAACGAGCTCAAAGAGCAGATCTGGGCCGAGTACTTCTCGACGATCGGCACCTTCTCCGACGACGTGCGGCTCCTCTACGATCCCAGCGCCGGCTCGCTCGGCGCCCCGAGCGACACCGACGACACGTACACCCCGCCGAGCGAACCGGGCGATGGGTTTCTCTGGATCGTCGTCCACGACAACCGTGGCGGCGCGAGCTGGGCGACGGTGCCCGTGCACGTCGAGTGAGCCGCCGGCTGTCGACGCACCTCGATGCACCTCAGAGAGCGCAGCGCCGCAGGGCATCGACGGCGTCGGCGGCGACCTGGCCCGACGCCATCACGGCCTCGTCCTCGGGGTACGCCGCGAAGCGCGCGCGCACGCGGACGAACGACTCGAGATAAACCCGCTCGCGCCCGAGCCCCGGCTGCACTCCGTCGCCCCCTCGGAAAGCGCGCTCGGCCACGAGCACCGCGTCGGCCGCGTCGAACCCGTGCGCATCCGCGAGCGACCACGCCACATCCGCGAACGAGGCCCCGTCGAGCATCGCCTCGACCGCGCGGTGCCGCGCCGCCAGCTGCCGCCGCCTTCGTGCCCCGAGCATCCCCGCGCGCTCTTCCAGCACCAGCGCGCGCCCTTCTTGGTCGTCCATACCCCGCGCCGTCCCCGCGCGGACCAGCGTGACCGCCGCCCCCGCGGCCCGCGCCCGCGGACACGCGTGCCCCTCGACCTCATGGAGGACCGTGCGCGCGGCGTCCTCGTCGTGGACGGGTCGCCCCGCCGCCACCAAGATGAAGCGATCCCCGGTCGCCGCGAGGGCCGCCAGCGACGGCCTCGCCACCACCGCGAACGGGAGCCGGAGGGCGCCGACCGCCCGTCGCATCTGCGAGAGGAGCGAACGCGGATCGGGGTCGTCGCTCAGGATGGGATAGCCGGCCGGCGCGGGCGCGCCCTCCGTGATCCAGGCCTCGCACAGCTCGGACGCCGCCGCCGCGCTCGCCGCGTTGACGGGCGCGAACCGCCGGCGCGCCAGGCCGCCGACCTCTTTTGTCCCAGCCGCCGCGCACAGCGCCGCTTCGAGCGACAGCTCGCGCACGCGCGCCAGGTACAGGAGGTGGAGCGGACCCTCACAGGGCGCGAGGGCGCTCTCGGCCAAATCGAGCGCGCGGCGCAGATCCGAGTGGTCGACGGGGGTATAGCTCCAGCGGGGGTTTGCCCGCCGGCGGTGCCGAAGCTCTCCGACGAGGCGTTCACGCTCCGCCGCCACCGCCGCGGGGGTCAGCGCCGCGAGTATCTGCACCTCGCGCGCCGCGCGGGCCACGAGGCCCTCCAGCGCCGGAGGAATGCCGGCACGCGCTTCCGCCGTCGCCCCGCGCGCGCTCGCCTCGACGTCCTCTGGCATGATCACTGGCCGAGTCCATGGTACCCGTCTAGGCCCTCCAGGTCCGGCGGCAAGACCACTCGATGAAGAAAAACTACGTCCTCGACACCAATGTATTGCTCCACGATCCGCACGCCATCTTCCGGTTCGAAGACAACAACGTCGTCATCCCGATCTACGTGATCGAAGAGGTCGATCAGTTCAAGCGCGAAGGGTCGGAGCGCGGCAGAAACGCCCGGTCCATCGCGCGCCTGCTCGACGAGCTCCGCGAGCAAGGGGGAGCGCTCTCGAGCGGCGTCACGCTCGAATCGGGGGGGACCCTCCGCGTCGCGGTTCCCCTCCAGCGCGCGTCGCTCCCCACGGCGATCGATCACACCGCGATGGATCAGGCCATCTTGCAGACGGCGTTCGACGTGCGCGAGCACGACGGCGGACGGCCGACCATCTTCGTGACGATGGACACCAACCTGCGCATCCGCGCCGACGCCCTCGGCATGGTCGCGCAAACATACGAAAACCAGCGGGTCGAGCCCAACCGGCTGACGAGTGGCATCGTCGAGATCGACGTCGACGCCGAAGAGATCGACGCGTTCTTCCGCGACGGGCGCCTCCCGCCGCGCGAGCCCGTGCCCGCCGCCAACACGTGCGTCCTCTTGCGCGACCGCGCGAGCCCTTCGCACACGGCCCTCGGCCGCTACGATCCGGGCAAGCGCGCCATCGTGGCGATCCGCGTGCCGCGCGACGGCATCATGGGCGTCCGCCCGCGGAACAAGGAGCAGTCGTTCGCGCTCGACCTCCTGCTCGACGAGTCCATTCGCCTGGTGACCCTCGTCGGCAAGGCCGGCACGGGGAAGACCCTCCTCGCCCTCGCCGCGGGGCTCAAGCGCACCATCGAGGACGGGGCGTATACGCGCATGCTCGTGTCACGGCCGGTCATGCCGCTCGGACGCGACATCGGGTTTCTCCCGGGCGACGTCGATGAGAAGCTCAACCCGTGGATGCAGCCGATTTTCGACAACCTCGAATTTCTCTTCTCGTCCACGACGCGCAAGGGTCCGCGCGTCTACGCCGAGCTCCTCGAGAGCGGACAGATCCAGGTCGAGCCGCTCACTTACATCCGAGGGCGGAGCTTGCCGCAGCAGTTCATGATCGTCGACGAGGCCCAGAACCTGACGCCGCACGAGGTGAAGACAATCGTGACGCGATCCGGCGACGGAACGAAGATCGTCCTCACCGGCGACCCCGAGCAGATCGACAATCCTTACGTCGACAGCGCCTCGAACGGGTTGACGGTCGCGGCCGAGCGCTTCCGCGGCGAAAAGCTCGCGGCGCACATCCTCCTCGCGAAGGGCGAGCGGAGCGAGCTGGCGGAGCTCGCCGCCAACGTGCTCTGACGCTGAAGCGACAGCGACAGTAGAGGGAGAGGTGCGCCGAGGGTCTGGCGTTGCTACGCGTTCGTCTGACGCGTCGCGGCTCCATTCGATCGCGATGGAATACTGGCGACACGGGGACGCATTTGGCACCATAGAGCCGAGTTCGAGAGCATCGACCCGCTGCCCATGTTCGATCGTCGTTCGATTTCCATCGTCGTCGTCGTGGCCGCCACGACGGGCATCGTCATCGCGCGTGTCGCGGGGGCGGGGGGTCCGGGGGCCGCCGCCGGGCGTGACGACGGCGATCCCGACGAGGTCCACTCGCCGGGCGGCAACGACAACCCGTACGACGACACCACGTCGCCGTCCCACGGCAATGCGCCTCCCGTCACCACCGTGCCCGTCGCGCCGCCACCGAGCCGCCAGCCGGTTCCGCTTCAAAACGGCATGCTCAAGCTCCCGAGCGGTCGCTTCACGATGGGCTCTCTCAACCCGCACGCGCCCGCCAACGAGCGCCCGCCGCGGACCGTCAACCTCGATTCCTTCTGGATCGACCGCACCGAAGTGACGGTGGGCGCGTACAAGGCGTGCGTAGACAGCGGAGAGTGCGCGCGCCCGGCGCGGACCAGCTCCGCATGCACCTTCGACCAGGGCGATCCCGAGCTCCCGGTCTCGTGCGTGCATTGGCGCGACGCGGACGCCTATTGCCGCTTCGCGGGAAAGCGCCTCCCGAGCGAGCGCGAGTGGGAGTACGCCGCGCGCGGCCCGTTCCCGACGCCCTTCCCGTGGGGCCTCCTCGCGTCGTGCGTCAACGGCGCCACGCTCCTCAACGACCAGACCGCGCATAGCTGCGTGTCCCGTCCGTGGCGGGTCGGCACGCATCCGGGCGGCGCGAGCACGTACGGCGTCCAGGACATGAGCGGCAACGTCGAGGAATGGACCGTCGACTGGTACGTGGAGTCGCTCGGCCCCGGCCCGGCGCCGCGTTCGGGCGCCGCCCACGTCCTCCGGGGCGGAGGCTGGCTCTCGCCGCCGTCGATGAGCCGAACGACGTCGCGGGACTGGGGTTCCGCGCTCGAAGCGGGCCCGAACGTGGGCTTTCGCTGCGCCCGCGACGAGTGAAGCCTCGCTCGCGCGAGGAAGCCTTGTTACCCGTGCTCCCGGTTTGAGCCCTGCGTCGCCGGCTTCGTCCGGGCGGAGAGCATCGGCGCGTAGAGCCTTCGATACGACCACGCGAGGTAGAGCTCCAACGCGAGGACGATCAACGCCAAGGGCAGGCCCGACGGCGCGAGCGCCGCGTGGAACGCTACGATATTCACTACGATCGGCGCGACGAGGGCCAGCGCGAGCGGAACGAAGCGGTTCGAGAGGAGCAGGATGCCCACCAGCACCTCCGTACCCTTGAGGAGCGGGAACAGGTAGCCGGTCTGGATGAGCGCCGTCGCGAACGCGAGGGACCGCGCCGGGGCCGGCGGCTGCGGGAGGAACTGCAGAAACCCATTGAGCCCGAACACGAAGAAGACGAGGCCCATCAAGATGCGGGCGGCCGTCGGCGCGTAGCGGACTGCGGCTCCGGGTACGGATCGGCCGGTTTGCTGTGTCTCGAGAGCTGTGCGTGTGGTCACGGGAGGCCTCCTTTGCTTCAATCCACATTTATCGATGCAATGGCAGGCGCCGATGTTGCGCGCGCACGCGCGGGGACTCACGTCACGGCTGATTTCGCAAAAACTGGGTCAAATCACCGAGCTTCGCCTCGAGGAAGGCCCGCACGTCGCCCTCCACGCCTGACCGGTCCATCGCCGCACGGCGTCGGCGCCGCCGAGACGGTCGAAGGGCGAATCGGTCGGGGAGGGAAGGTACGGCACACGGGTGCGCTAGCGCGGACGGACCCTGCGCGCGAAAAAAAAAGTACGGTCGCGTGTCGAACCGTCCGTCGCTCGTTCGTCGCTCGGGCAAAGGAGACGAACGATGCGATTCATGGTCATGGTCAAAGGCAACGAGATGTCCGAGTCCGGCGCCCTCCCCGACGAGAAGATCCTCACCGAGATGGGCAAGTTCAACGAAGAGCTGGTCAGGGCCGGCGTCCTGCTCGCGGGGGACGGCCTCCACCCGAGCTCGAAGGGCGTGCGCGTGAAGTTCAACGGCAGCGCGCGCACGGTGGTCGATGGCCCGTTCGCCGAGACGAAGGAGCTCATCGCGGGCTTCTGGATCTTCCAGGTCAAGTCGCTCGATGAGGCCATCGAGTGGGTGAAGCGCTCGCCGAACCCCTTCCCCGGCGAGTCGGAGATCGAGATCCGGCGGATCTACGAGCCCCAGGACTTCGCGCCCGTCGATCCCACGGGCGAAATCCGCGCGAAGGAAGCGGCGATGCGCGCCGCCGTCCAGAAGCGATCGGGGGGCTGAGCCCGTCTTGCGCGCGCGGCGCGGCGACGCCATACCGGGTCGGTGAACTCCGCCGACCCGCGGCGCGCCATCGAGGCCATCTGGAGGATCGAGTCGCCCAAGCTCATCGCGCGCCTCACCCGCATGGTGCGCGACCTGAGCCGCGCCGAGGACCTCGCACACGACGCGCTCGTGACCGCACTCGAGCAGTGGCCGTCGGCCGGCGTGCCCGACAACCCGGGCGCGTGGCTGATGGCCACGGCGAAGAATCGGGCGATCGACGCCATTCGAAAGAGCAAGCTCGTCGAGCAGAAACACCAGGAGATCGGGCGGTCGCTCGGCGCCACGCACGGAGTGCCGGCGGCCGAAGCGGACGAAGCCCTCGACGACGACGTGGGTGACGACCTGCTTCGCCTCATCTTCACGGCGTGCCACCCCGTGCTCCCTCGCGAGGGGCGCGTCGCGCTTACGTTGCGCCTCCTCGGCGGTATGACGACCGAGGAGATCGCGCGCGCGTTCCTGGTCCTGGAGGCGACCGTCGGCCAACGTATCGTGCGGGCCAAGCGGGCGCTCGCGGAGGCACGCGTCCCGTTCGAAGTGCCGCGCGGGGAGGAGCTCGAGGAGCGGATCTCGTCGGTGCTCGAGGTCGTGTATCTCATCTTCAACGAGGGCTATTCGGCAACCGCGGGCGAGGACTGGGTGCGTCCGGCGCTGTGCGAGGACGCGCTCCGACTCGGCCGCGTCCTGGCCGAGCTCGTCCCGAGGGAACCGGAGGTGCACGCCGTCGTCGCGCTGATGGAGATCCAGGCGTCGCGTCTGCGGGCGCGCGTGGGGCCATCGGGGGAGCCGGTGCTCTTGCTCGATCAAAACCGCGCCTCGTGGGATCGCCTGCTCATCGGCCGTGGGATCGCCGCGCTGGCACGGGTCGAGTCGCTCGGCGGAAGCGGTGGTCCGTACGCACTCCAAGCCGCGATCGCTGCCTGCCACGCGCGTGCGCCGACGCCGCAAGCCACGGACTGGCGGAGGATTGCCGGTCTCTACGACGCCCTCGCGGAGCGGACGCCTTCGCCCGTGGTCGAGCTCAATCGTGCAGTGGCGTACGGGATGGCCTTTGGAGCCGAGGTCGGCCTCGCCATCGTGGACGGCCTCGCGGGCGATCCGTCGCTCGCGCAGTATCCCTTCCTGCCGAGCGTGCGCGGAGATCTCTTGGCCAAGCTCGGGCACCTCGAAGAGGCCCGCGTCGAGCTCCGGCGTGCGGCGTCGCTCACCCGCAACCAGCGGGAGCGCGACCTGCTGCTCGCACGCGCCAGCTCGCTCTAGCCGAGCAGATCGGCGCAGGCCCGGGCGACGGCGGTGAACTCGAAGGAGAAGCCCATCTGGAGGAGCTTGGTCGGGATCGCGCGCTGGCCGGTCAGGATCATTTGCGCGAGCCCGTCGCCCAAGGCCGCGCGAAGGGCGAGCCCGGGGACGGGGACGAGCGCCGGCCTGTGCATCGCATGGCCGATCGCGTGCGCCAGCTCTCTCATCGTGACGGGCTCCGGCGCGGTGAGGTTGACGGCGCCCGCGAGCCCGTCCGTGTCGATCGCGAAGACGAGAGCCTGCACCATGTCGCGCAGGTGGATCCAGCTGACCCACTGTCGGCCGTCGCCGATCGGTCCGCCCATGAAGAAGCGGAAGGGAACGGTCATGCGGGGGAGCGCGCCGCCGTCGCGGCCGAGGACGACGCCGGTCCGAGGGTGGACGATGCGCACACCGGCTTCTCTCGCGGGGTTCGCCGCGGCCTCCCAGGCGACGACGATTTCAGCGAGGAGGTCTGCACCCGCCGGGGAGGCTTCGTCGAGGATGCGGTCGTCTTTCCTCGTGCCGTAGAAGCCGACGGCGGAGCCGCTGATCAGGACCCGCGGTTTGTGGCTCGCGCCGGCGATGGTGCGCGCGATGGCCGCAGTCAGGCCGACGCGGCTTTCACGGATGCGCGCGATCCGCTCGGGGGTCCACCGCGCTTCGGCGATCGGCTCGCCAGCGAGGTGGACCACCGCGTCGGCGCGGGCGACCTCGTGCTCGAGCGCATCCCATGGAACGCGGCCCGGACCGTCGCGGCGGGAGAGGACGACGGTCTCGTCGCCCCTGCTTTGCAGCGCCGCGACGAGGGCGCGCCCTATGAACCCTGTTCCGCCCGTGACGAGGACACGCACGATGGCGCGACTATCGTTCGCGGGCCCGGGGGGCGCAAGCGAGCTCCTTGGCCGTCGCGGCGGTCAGTCGGAGGTCGCCGCGTCCGACGTCATGGCGGGGGCGCTGTCGTTGTTGATGCCGCACGCCGCCGGCGCGCATTGGAAGACGAAGCTCGGGCCCGCACCGACGACCCCGCCGGGCGTGCACACGCAAGAGTCGCTTCCTGCGCCGCACGCGCTCGGGTATTCGCAGGCGAAGCCGACGTCGCTGCACGCGGCGCCCGTAGCGCTCGGCTCGTCGGGCGGGCACCCGGCGTCGCTCGGCGCAGGACATCCGGGGGTGCCCCCCTCGGGGACCGTCGCGCCGGTCACGTCGACGCAGACGAAGATGCCGCGCGTACACGTGCACTCGAGTGGCGTTTGCACGAGGTCGCAGGAGTACTCGGGGGCGCACATCAAGCCCTCGCTCGCGCAGCGCCCGCCGAGCGTGGCAGCCGCTGTGGCGGGGCACTGCTCGGCGGTCTCGTTCGAGGCGTCGGCCGACGCGTCGGAGGCGTCGACGGAGTTGTCGCCGGAGCCGCCGCAGCCCGCCGAGGAGGCCGCGCCGAGCCAGCCGATGGCACCGACGACGGCGAGCGCACGCGCCCCGTGAGCGACGGGGGCCGACGCGGCGCGGGCGAACGATGCATACACACGAGCAAGGACGGGGAAGGTCACGCCCTGAACTCTAGGCGCAAGTCCGCGCGCTCGCTTCGTTCGAGCGCGCGGACCGCACGCGACCTACCTGCGCTTGCGCGCGATCGCCCCGCCGCAGGCATCGCAGCGACGGACCTCGACGACGACCCCGTCGGGCCACGCCGTGACGACGCTCCGCACGCCGTCCGCGCTGAGCCGTCCGATGATCTCGAGCTTGGCCCAAGACTCGGGCGTGTGTTCGTGCCGGCACCGGCCGCACCGGACGATATGCCCCACGTGGGACGGATGGCGCCTGCTCGTCGCGTCGCGCCGCGCCTCCGTGGAAGGGCCCGGCCCGCGCGGGTGAGGTCCCTCGGTGACTTCAATGCTTGCGACCGGGAGCGATACGAATCCGCTCATGACCGCGGGGGCGGCGCGCCCGCCGCGACACGCCAGGCGGGCCGATCCTGGCAGGCCTTGAGCCAGGCCGCGACGTGCGAGAAAGGCGCGATGTCTGCGCCGCACCTGGCGCCGTAGCCCACGGCGGCCGCGACGATGCCGTCGGCGAGCGAGAACGAGGCGCCGAGGAGGTAGGGCGCATCCGAGAGGCGCGCGTCGAGGATCCCGAGGAGCGTATGGATTTGCTCTTTCGCGTGCTCCGCCAGTACCGCGCTCCGGAGCTTCTCCGGAGACCGCGGACTCGAGGCGACGTTGAGGAGGTGGATGGCGGGGCCGAACGTGACGTAGGCCCAGGTGCTCCAAGACAAGGCCTGAAGGCGGCCCGGATCGCCGGCGGCAGGCCAGAGCTTTCGCTCGACGCCGTATCGGTCGCCCAGCCAGGTCATGATGGCGAGGGCCTCGAACATCGGGGTGCCGTCGACGACCAGGGTCGGCACCTTGCCGTTCGGGTTCAGCTTGAGAAACTCGGGCTTGCGCTGATCGCCGGCCGCGAGGTCGAGCTTCACGTTCTCGTGGGGAACGCCGAGCTCGGCGAGCGCCCAAGTGACGGGGGACGCGCTGGACATGGGTGCCTGATAGAAAACGATGGACATGACGGACCTCGGCTCGGGGAGAGGCGTCGGGCAGACGCGCGGTGGCGGACAAGGGACGCGGGAGCTGTTGCTCTGGACGGCGGCTGAAGCATAGGAGCCCTCGCGGTCAATTTCGGTCCGCAAGGGGACCGGCGGTTGACGGCGTCGTCCTCAGCGGCTAATCCCGGACCC
This sequence comes from Polyangiaceae bacterium, assembly GCA_036500865.1. Taxonomy (GTDB): domain Bacteria; phylum Myxococcota_A; class Polyangia; order Polyangiales; family Polyangiaceae; genus Palsa-1150. Next base: position 291,920 of record DASYBG010000024.1, on the reverse strand, counting down.
CGAACGCGTCGGAGCATTCCAGGCGCGTTTTTTTTGGAGCGTGACCGTGTCCTCCCCCTTGCTCTCGAGCGACCTTCTCCTCGCGCAAAACGTGCAGCCCAAGGCGACGACGCCGGGGGTAGCGCAAGACTCGTCGCCCGCGCCGGCCCCGAGCTCGAGCAGCAGCTCGCCCCTGGCGGGCCTCTCGCCCATCTTGATGATGCTGGCGATCTTCGTTCCGGTGATGCTGCTGATGTCGCGCAAGCAGAAGAAGGACGCGCAGGCCCGCGCCCAACTCAAAAAAGGGGATCGCGTCCTCTCGAACGCGGGCTTCCTCGGCGAGATCGTGGAGTTCGACGAGAAGCTCGCCAAGGTGAAGATCGCCCCCGGGACGGTCGTCCAGGTGATGACCAACACGCTCGCTCCCTACGTCGAGACGCCCGCCAAGGGCGCGGCGCCGGCATCGAAGGAATTGAAAGAAGCGAAGGCCGGCTCCGAGAAGAAGTGAGCCCGATACGCGAATAGCGACATGTCGAACAAAAAGGTTTTTGCCATTCTGAGCGCCGTGGTCGCTGCGGCCGCGGGCGCACTCGCCGTGTTCATGCACGGGCAGCCTCTCGCCGTGATCGTCTCGGCCGCGGGGGCGTTGGGTCTGTGCACGTGGGGCGTGTCGAACGTCACGCGCCGCAACGCCCTCATCGTGATGGTGATCGCGGCGGCGTCGGCGGCCCTCTTCCTCCACTTCGACTACTTCTGGGGCCTCGTCTGCTCCGGGCTGACCTTCTGCTGGGCGGCGTTCGGCCTCGTGCCGGCGATGGACAGCGTGTGGCGGCTCAAGATTGGCTTCGTGGTCGCCGTCTTCTTCGGGTCGCTCATCGCCCTCTGGCCCACGCTCCACAACATGAGCGGCGGCAAGCTGCCGCTCCCGGCGTACATCCGGGACCGCGTGACCTTCGCCATCGCGCCGGGGCTCGACCTCCGCGGTGGCATGCGCCTCGTCTACACGGTGGAAGTCGACGAAGCCATCCGCGACAAGCGCGACCACTTCGCCGACGAGATGCGCCAGGAGCTCGCGACGAGCTTCGGGTTCCACTCGGGCGACGGGCGCGTCACCCGCGACGAGTTGGCCAAGCTCGACGAGAAGGTCCGCGTCGGGGAGCCGGATGCGTCGCTCATCCGCCTGAAGTTCAAGAACAAGGCCGACATGGCCAAGGTCGACGACCGGTTCGCGAAGAAGTTCGTGAGCGAGCTCGGAGAGTCGCCGGGCCCCGGCGACGACGAGATAACCTTCAAGATCCGGTCGGAGGTCGAGTCGCAAGTCCGCGAGCGGGCCGTCGCGCAGGCCAAAGACACCGTATCGCGCCGTGTCGACGAGCTCGGGTTGCGCGAGGCGGCGGTTACGACGCGCGACGAGGACATCATCGTCGAGGTGCCCGGAAGCGACGAGCAGAGCTTCCGCGACATCAAGGACACGATCCGCCGCACGGCGCGGCTCGAGTTCAAGATGGTCGACGACGCGGGAAGCGCGAAGGTCTTCGGGCCGCCGGGGCTGAAGGCCGAGGACCTGCCCGAAGGCGAGGGCATCGCGCAGTACGCGATGAACGCGCCGGACGGCCTCGACTCGACGGGCCGGAAGAAGTCGGTCAACGGCTACTACCTCCGGATGTCGTGCCAGCCGCCGAAGTATCCGCACGAGTCGCTCAGCGAGTGCCTCGGGCGCTTCAAGGCATGGGCGAAGACGCTGAGCATCCCCGACGATCACGTCATCGGCTTCGACTCCGTCACCGAGCCGGTCGAAGGCACCGACCCGCTCCAGTTCAAGCAGGTGGCGTGGCGAACGCTCTACCTCTACTCGCGCGCCGAGCTGACGGGCGACTACATCACCGACGCCAGCACCGGGCAGGACCAGCAGAACTTCGGCGCCTACTACGTGACGCTGCAGTTCTCCCCGGCCGGCGCGGATCGCTTCGAAGAAGTGACCGGTGCGAACGTCAATCGGCGCTTCGCCATCATCTTGGACGATGCGGTCGACTCGGCACCGGTCATCCGCCAGAAGATCGGCGGCGGCCGGGCGCAAATCTCGATGGGCGCGGGCGACCCGGAGCGGCAACTTCACGATGCGAAGCAGCTCGAGCTCGTCCTCCGATCGGGCGCTTTGCCGGCGCCCATCACGGCGAGCAACGAGTCGCTCATCGGGCCTTCGCTCGGGCGCGACGCGATCCACGAGGCCGTGAAGGGGGTCTTCTTCGGAGTGACGGCCGTCCTCCTCTTCATGTTCGCCTACTACCGGAAGTCCGGCATCCTGGCCGACCTGGCGGTGCTCTTCAATCTACTCCTCCAGCTCGCGGTCCTCTCGAGCTTCGACGCCACCATGACGCTGCCCGGGGTCGCCGGCCTCGCGCTGACCATCGGTATGAGCATCGACGCGAACGTGCTGATCAACGAGCGCATTCGCGAGGAGCTTCGCACCGGCAAGAGCGTGCGCGCGGCGGTCGACGCCGGGTACGACCGGGCGTGGCCGTCGATCATCGACGGGCACATGACGGTCTTCATCTCGGGCCTCATCTTGACGCAGTATGGGAGCGGGCCCGTGAAGGGCTTCGCGATCACCCTCATCGTCGGGATTCTCTGCAGCCTGTTCACTGGCGTGTTCTGCACGCGCCTCGTCTTCGACTGGTGGGTCCGCGGCGCAAAGGTCAAGCGCCTCAGCGTAGGGGCGGAGTTTTAGCCGTGGAGTTCTTCAAGCCGGGACGCGTCTTCGACTTCATGGGCCAGCGGTGGTTCTGGATCCCGCTGAGCTTCATCCTCGTGGCCGTATCGACGGTGCTCTGCTTTTATCCGGGCCCCAATTACGGCACCGACTTCCGCGGCGGCACCGAGGTCGAGATCGCCTTCACGAAGCCGGTCGACGCGGCTGCCGTCCGTCAGGCCGTGGAGGAGGCGGGGTTCCGTACGCCCGACGTCGTCCAAGTCGTCGACGCGAACAATCCGTATCACTTCCTCATCCGCGTCCAGGACGTGAGCGCAATCACCGACTCCGAGAAGGAGGCGCTGCGCCGCGCCCTCTGCTTCGTCGACGATCCGGCGTCGCCGCTCTCGGACCCTGTGGCGTGCCCCGAGAACGCGCGGGCGACGGAAGTGAAGCTCAGCGCGGGCGGCGACAAGGTCAGCACGCGATACGACGTCGACCCCGACCTCGAGAAGATCAAGGAGCAGGTCCAGAGCGTCCCCGGCGTCGCGCTCCGGGCGAGCGCGACCAACCCACAGATCTTGAACCCGCGGGATCGCCGCGTCGAAATCCAACTCCTCAGCAAGGGCGATCAGCTCATCGATCGACTGCGCGCTCGCCTCGGGGCCGATACGGTGCCCGAGCACGCGCTCCGCGTCGAATGGGTGGGCCCGAAGGCGGGCAAGCAGCTTCGCGACAGCGCGCGCAATGCGGTCGTCATCGCGACCGTGCTGATCATGTTGTACCTGGCCTTCCGGTTCGACCTCCGGTTCGCCCCCGGGGTCATCGTCGCCTGTGTGCACGACGCGATGGTCGTCATTGGCGTGTTCGTGGCGCTCCGCAAAGAGGTGACCCTCTCGACGATCGCGGCGGTCCTCACCGTGGTCGGTTATTCGATGAACGACACCGTCGTCATCTACGACCGGATCCGTGAGAACCTGGGCAAGCACCGCGGAAAGACGTTCGCGCAGATCATCAACATGAGCGTGAGCGAGACGCTGTCGCGCACCATCTTGACGTCGGGGGCGACGATGCTGAGCATCCTCGCGTTTTTCATCTACGGCACGGGCGTCATCAAGGACTTCATGTTCGCGCTCGTCGTCGGCATCGTGGCGGGCACCTACTCGAGCATCTACGTCGCGGCCCCGCTGACCGCGTGGATCGACGAGCGGATCACCCTCCGGGCGCGAAAGAAAAAGGGTGAGGGGCGGAGGCGCGCGGCCTCCCCCGCCCGCGCTACGACGTAGTCCCAGGCACTTCGGGGCGATGGGTCCCGGCGCCGTCGCGATCCGCGGGCGATGTGGGACATGTTGTGCGTGCCGAATACGCACCCCTATCGTAGACTTTCGATGCGTGCGAAGCGCCGACGCATCGTCAGAATCGGCAGCGCATCCGTGTGCCGCCGAAATCAGGAAAATCCAGCCACGCCGGCACGGGCACGCCAACAATTTAACGCAATCTCGCAACACTCCCACAAGACCGGCGCCGTACCCAATACCGAGTGAGAAGCGGTGGCCATGGACGGTGAGGGCGGCGCGCCCATGACGTCCGTCGCTCCGCCGGAGACGATCTCGGTCGTGTACGTCGAGGACGACGAGAAGCTGGCCCGGTTGACGGCGCGCTATCTCGAGTCGCACGGCGTCCGCGTGACGGTAGCCAAGACGGCGCACGACGGGATCCGCGAGGTGACGCACGTCCGCCCCGACGTCATCCTGCTCGACTGGATGCTGCCGGGCGGCGACGGCTTCGAAGTGTGCCGCCAGCTCCGCGAGCGCTTCGACACGCCGATCATCATGGTGACGGCGCGCGACGAAGAAGCCGACCGCGTGATGGGCCTCGAGGGGGGCGCCGACGACTACGTGGCCAAGCCGTTCTCGTCACGCGAGCTCCTCGCTCGTGTGCGCGTGCAGGCCCGGCGGTCGACCGAGCGGCGCGGCGCGCTCTCGGCCGGCCCGCTCGCGATTGATCCGCACTCTCGGACCGCGTCGCTGGCGGGGGTGGCGCTCGCGCTGACCTCGTACGAGTTCGACCTCCTCCGTGTGCTGGTGGAGCGCGCGGGCCGAGTCCTGACGCGAGAGCAGCTCGTGGACCTCGTGCGGGGCAGCCCGGACGAGGCGTTCGACCGATCGATCGACGTGCACGTGTCCCACCTTCGCCAGAAGCTCGGCGACGATCCCCGGAGCCCGCGGCTGCTGAAGACCGTGCGCGGCATCGGGTACGTCTTCGCGGTCGAGCGAAGGTGACCGGTGATCGCGTTCCCGCGCCAGAGGAAGCCGAAGACCACCGATCCGTCCTTCGCGACGAGGCTGGCCATCCGCATTTATCTCATCGGGCTCGCGCAGATCGCGGCGATGGTCGTTGGATCGATCGCCCTCGCGTACGTCATCTTCCCGAAGGAGGTGCCGCAGCCGCTCGGGATGGCGCGCTACGTGGCCGACGACGTGGCGCGCGTCGTGGGCGACCCGGCGGCCCTCGCGCTGGAGCTCTCTCGGGGTCGCGGCGTCGTCGCGAACGTCGACATCGTCGACGAGCTCGGCGTGCGGCGTGTCTCCACGCTGCCTTTTGGGAGCCCGCGCTGCTGGAACGGCCCGATGCCGGCCGACGGCGACACGACCGAGGCGCCCCCCGACGGCAGCCCTTGCTATGCGCGCCGCTTGATGCTGCCCGACGGCCAGCGGGGGTACATCGCGGTGCGCATGCCGCCTTGGGTGCTCGTCGGGCGCTTCGTGCCGGCCGTGTTGGTGATGGCGGCGCTGGTCGTCGCGGTGGCGTCGCTCCTGCTCGGCCGGTCACTCTCGCTGCCGCTCCGGCGCATGTCGTCCGCAGCGCAGGCGTTCGGCAACGGCAACTTGCGGGCACGCGTCGGTCTCAAGCGCCGCGACGAGCTCGGCCGCGTCGCGCGCGAGTTCGACGAAATGGCCGAGCGTGTGAGCGATTTGCTCCGGACGGAGCGAGAGCTCCTCGCGAGCGTATCGCACGAGCTTCGCACGCCCCTCGCGCGCATCCGGGTAGCCCTCGACCTCGCTGCGGAGGGCGATGCCGACGTCGCCCGGGAGTCGCTCAAGGACATCGCCGGCGACCTCGAGGAGCTCGAGCGCCTCATCGGCGACGTCCTCACCGCGGCGCGCCTCGACCTCGGCGAGTTTCGAAAGGCGATCCCGCCGCTGCGCCGCGAGGAGGTGGACGTCCACGACCTCGTCTCGCGCGCCGAGTCCCGCTTCCGCGCAGAGCACCCGGGCCGCGCCCTCGTGGCGGACGTGTCGAGCGACTGCACCTGGGTCCACGGCGATCCGGTGCTCCTCCGTCGCGCGCTCGACAACCTCCTCGAGAACGCCAACAAGTACACCGACGGTTGCGAAAGCCCGATCGAGATCCGCGCCGACGTCCCCGACGGTCTCCGCATCCGCGTGATCGACCACGGGGCAGGCATCGCGCCCGAGGACATCAAGCGCCTATTTCGACCGTTCTTCCGCGCAGACCGAAGCCGTACACGCGCCACCGGGGGGCTCGGCCTGGGGCTCGTACTCGTGCGGCGCATCATCGAGGCCCACCGTGGCACCGTGGGCCTCGAGAGTCAGCTCGGCGAGGGCACCGTGGTCACGGTCCTGCTTCCGATGGCGTCGCGCGAGTCGGAATATGCGGTCAGCGTGGCCTCCGAGTCCGCGGCTCAAAATTCGTGAATCGACCGACAAACATATATTAACACCGATTCCTAACATTCGCGTAGGAGCTTCGGGGTACTCCATGGATCTGCCGGGTGCGGCGTGTCATTCGCACTGTAATATGACACTTGGCGCGTCAAAAACCAGTCAATACGACGGATAAATGCACCGAGAACGAACAGAGGGCGCACTTCATGGCAAATAGAAGCATTCGCGTCTTGGCACCCATGATCGCAATAAGCGCATTGGCTCTCGTGGCCTTTCCGGCAGTCGCGCGCGCCGACATGTCGCCTCTTCAGGGCTCGTTCGACCAAGCAATCGCGCGCGGTCCCGCGTGGACTCTCCTCGCGGCCTTCGTGGGCGGGCTCCTCGTGAGCCTCACGCCTTGCGTGTACCCGATGATCGCCATCACGGTGAGCGTCTTCGGAGCGCGCAAGGCGCAGACGCGGCGCGAGGCGGCGGCCCTCTCGGGCGTCTTCGTCCTCGGCATCGCGTTGATGTTCACGGCGCTCGGCGTCGGCGCGGCCGTGTCGGGAAGCCTGTTCGGCTCTCTCCTGTCGAACAAGCTGGTGGTCTGCTTCGTGGCGCTGGTCCTGCTCGCGCTGTCGGCGTCGATGTTCGGCGCGTTCGAGCTGGCGCTCCCGGCGGGGCTCACGATGCGCCTTTCTACGGTCGGCGGCGTGGGCTACGCGGGGGCGTTCGCGCTCGGGCTCGTGAGCGCGATCGTGGCGGCGCCGTGCACCGGGCCGGTCCTCGGCGGCATCCTCTTGTGGATCGCGGCGTCGCACCAGGTCGTACTCGGCACGGGCGTGATGTTCGTGTTCGCGATGGGGCTCGGAGTGCCGTTCTTTCTCGTGGGCACCTTCGCCGTCAGCCTCCCGAAGAGTGGCGCGTGGATGCTCGGGGTGAAGTGGTTCTTCGGCGTCGTCCTGGCCGTCGTCGCCCTCTACTTTCTGCGCACCGCCATCCCCGCCCTCGGCCATTTCGTCGAGCGCGGTCCCTCCCAGCTGCCCTCCGTCGCCGTCGGCCTGATCGTCCTCGGGGGGGGCCTCGCCTGGCTCCACGTCCGGTCCGAGCGCCGCGGCGCCAAGAGGCCGGAGCTCTCGAAGCCGTTCAAGCTCTTTTCCATCGCGCCCGCCATCGTCGGAGGCTTCATCCTCGCGGCGTGGTCCCAGATGCCGCGCGCCGAGCTCCAATGGGTGCCGTCCGAATCCCAGGGGCGCGCCCTCGCGGAGGCCGAGCAGCGGCCGATGATCATCGACTTCGGCGCCGAGTGGTGCGGAGCGTGCAACGAGCTGAAGACGCGGACCTTCTCCGACGCGGCCGTTCGATCCGAGGCCTCCCGCTTCGTCGCCGTGAGCGTCGACGCGACCGACGACGACAATCCGCAAACGACGACCGTCAAGGACAAGTACCACGTCGTGGGTTTGCCGACGGTCGTTCTCCTCGACAAGACCGGGCGGGAGCGGATGCGCTTCGCCGAGTTCGTCGACGCTCAGCAGTTCCTGACCGCCCTGCGATCGATTGATTAGGGACCGCGACCGTCCACGCGGCGGCGCGACGAGGCAACCATGACCAGAACTCCGTCCATCATGCTCACCTTCCTTTCCGCGGCCGCGGTGGCCGCGACCACCGCGCTCGCGGCGGCCGACGACGAGCCCTTCGATCTCGCCGTCGCCAAGGACGAGGTCACCGTCGTGACGAAAGGCCATTGGCACGTCAACCAGGACTATCCGTGGAAGGTCGTCATCGGAGACGCGACCTTCGACAAATCAAGATTCGCCTTCACCGAGAGATCGGCCAAGCTATCCGGGGTGCCTCACGGCACGGGGAAGCTGAAAGGGGCCGTCTGCGACGGGCCCCAGTGCATGCCGTTCGTCAAAGAGATTACCGTCCGATAACGAGAAAGGGATTCCCTCATGCTGTCTTTCATCGGAGCTCGCCCCTTGGGCGCTTTTGCCATGGTCGTGTCGTGCGCCCTCGCCGGATGCGGCGGCGGCGCTTCGGAGTCGGAGGGCCCGAGCGCGCCGGCGCAGGGGGCCGTTCACCCGCTCATCGGGAAGCGTGGGCCCGAGTTCGCGCAGAAGACCGTGGGAGGGGACGCGACGATCTCGCTGAAGGGCCTTTCGGGGAAGGTGACCGTCGTCGACTTCTGGGCCACCTGGTGCGGCCCCTGCAAGAAGTCGTTCCCGAAGCTCGAAGCCATCAACGCGAAGTACGCGCCGAACGGGGTCGAGGTCGTCGGCATCTCCGAGGACGACGACAACTCGGGCATCCGCGCCTTCCAGAAGGGCCTCGGCGCGACGTTCCCCGTCGTATGGGATGCGAGCAAGTCGATCGCGTCCAAGTGGCAGCCCAAGAGCATGCCGTCCACGTTCATCCTCGACCGCCACGGGACGATTCGATACGTCCACCTTGGGTACCACGACCACGAGGAGGCGACGATCGAGCGCGAGATCCAGAGCCTGCTCTGAGATCCGCGAAGGACGAGCGACATCCCCACCGGAGCGGACGCGTCTTGGTCCTGGACCGCACCCACCTCGTGTCCGCGTTCGCCGCCTTCGCGCTGATCGTCGTGGGAACGGCGTGTTGGGACGCGTCGCAGGGCGTGACGGTCGTCGATGCTCCGGACGGAAGCGAGGCGGCGTTCGGGCCGGTGGCCGATTACCTCGACCACCGCTGCGGGACGCTCGATTGCCACGGACAGATCGGGCGCGATCTGCGTGTCTACGGATGTGACGGCATGCGCCTCGACCCCAACGACGTCCCCGACTGCGTGAGCGAGCCGACGACGCCTGACGAGCACACGGCCACGTACCGGTCGCTCGTGGGACTCGAGCCCGAGGTCATGAGCGAGGTCGTGCAGGGTCACGGCGCCCACCCCGAGCTGCTCACGTTCGTGCGCAAAGCCCGCGGAACGGAGACCCACAAGGGAGGGCAGCTCATCACGCCGGGCGACGTCCAGGACACCTGCATCGTCTCCTGGCTCGCGGGCGCCACGGACACGGCCGCGTGCGTACAAGCGCTTGCTTTCCCCATCTTCCCCGGAGCCGATGCCGGCGCGGGCACGATCGACGGAGGCCCCGAAGGGGATCGGTAGATGCCGCTCGAGACCGAACGCCTAGAACGCGACGCCGACTTGCCCGTGGAGGGTGAGCGCCGCGTAGGTCGTGCCGACGGCGGAGGGCAGCAGGAAGGCGTTCACGTCGGCCCCGGCGATCACGGGACCGAAGGACCAGAAGGCCGTAACGCCGGGCTCGAGGTAGAGGTTGCCGACGCCGCCGGTGGCCACGCCGGATCCCGACTGCTGGAACGTGCCGATGCCGAAGACGCCGCGGACGGTGAGATGCCCGAGGAGCTCCATGCCGTAGCCCCCCTCGGCGCCGTACGCCACGGAGTGCTCGCTCTCGGTCTCGGTGCCCGCGGTCGCGCTGCCGCCCGCGTAGTAGACGGCGGACCCTCCGAGATAGAAGCCGGCGTACGACACGCCCGCACGCCCGCCGATGCCGAAGCCGAGCGGCGAGGGCCCGGTCGTCGTGGGGTTCGTGCCGAAGCCAATCTTGGCCGCCGCCTCGACGCCGACGGGCCCGAGGGCGCGCGCGTCGCGGCTCCACGCGACCGCGAGGGCGGCCGGCAGAGCGGCCAGGATATTTGCCATTCGCTTCATGTGCCGACGATGCATCACGTGCCGGCCTTCGTCCAGTGGGTGACGTTCGGTTTCCCCGCAATGCGCGACTTCGGAGAAGCTTTTCGAAAGTAGACCGCGGAGAACGTACTCGATGCGAATCGTCGTATTGGCCACGGGCCTATTCACACTCCTCGCGGGCGCGGGCTGCGCGCACGTCGCGCCCTACGAGCGTGGCAAGCTCGCAGAGCCGACGATGACGGCCGACGACCTCGACGGGCCTGCCGCCGCGCACGCCCTCGCCACGCACGAGGGAGCGACCGGAGGCGGCTCGCTCTCCGAGAGCGGCTGCGGATGCAACTGACGACCCGGCGACCCCCTCATGCGATTCGCCGCCGGTCCGCGCTCCACACCGCCGCGAAGGCGTTCGCCGTCTGCGTCGCGATCTTGACGGGGGCGTCCGAAGCGCGAGCGTCCGATCCGGCGGTCCCAGACCAGACCCACACGGTCCGGCCGGAGCGACCGGACGCCAAGGCGAGCCCGATCGAGGAGCCCACGCTTGAGGACACGACGACGAAGCGAGCCGGCTTCGAGTTCGGCGCCTACCAGGACACCGACAACGTGAAGGTCATCACGCCGTCGATCAACGTGAGCGTCGAGAACGTGAGCGGCGGCTCGCTCTCCGCCAGCTACCTCGTCGACGTCGTGTCGGCGGCGTCGATCGACATCGTCTCGAGCGCCTCCACGCGGGCCGGCTGGGGCGAGGTGCGGCACGCGGGGGCGGTGTCCGGTCAGTACAAGCCGCACGACTTTGGCGTCTCCGTCGGAGGGTCCGTGTCGAGCGAACCGGACTACGTGTCGTACGGGGGGTACGCGATGATCGTGAAGGAGTTCGACGACAAGAACTGGACGCTCACGCTCGGCTACGGCTACAGCCACGACACCGCGGGACGTTGCGGCATCGGCGGTGCCTGCACGCCTTTCGACGTCTTCTCCCGCCCTCTCGAGCGCGGCGCGTTCAACGGCGGCCTCGCCTGGGTCGTCAACCGCGACACGCTCGCGTCGGTCACGTTCGACCTCATCATCGAGAACGGCGACCAGTCCAAGCCGTACCGCTACATCGCGATGTTCTCGCCGACCGTCGCGCCGACGGTGAAGCCCGGCGCGTCGATCGACTTCGTCAACGCGAACCGCCTCCCGGAGAAGCCGCTCGAAGCCCTCCCGGTCACTCGCGATCGCCTCGCCGTCACGGGCGGCATCGCCCACCGGTTCGACGGCTCGACGCTTCGGGTCGACGAGCGCATCTACGACGATTCGTGGGGCCTCAAGGCGTCGTCCACGGACGTGAAATGGCTCATCGATCTGGGCGAGCACTTTCTCGTCTGGCCGCACGTGCGCTTCCACGTCCAGACGCAGACCGACTTCTGGCAGCTCGCCTACGTCTCCCAGCCGGCGCCCGCGTTTACGCTGCCGCGCTATCGCACCGGCGACCGCGAGCTCGGGCCGCTCTGGACGATCGACGGCGGCTTCGGTTTCCGGTGGCGGCTGGCCCACGAGCCGGACGCGCCCGCGTGGCGCATCGGACTCACCGCCGACGTCATGTACACGTCCTTCCTCGACGATCTCTATCTGTCGAACCGCACCGCATACCTCGGCGCCCTTCAACTCGAGACGGAGTGGTGATGCGTCGCCCGCTCCTCCTCCTCGCGATCTCCGGCGCGCCGCTCTGGTTTTCCGCCGGCTGCGTCAACAACCCCGTCCACGACGACGAGGTCGCCGCGCTCGGCCCCGAGGACCCCGCCTTTCCGCCCGGCCCGGACCACCGCGCCGGCCAGCCCTGCCTCGTGTGCCACGGCCCCTTCGGCCCGGCGCAAGTCCAGTTCGCCGTCGGGGGCACGGTCTACCAGGCGGCGGGTCAGAGCGCGCCGGCGCTCGGAGCGGTCGTCGGCGTCGAGGACGTATCGGGCGCCAAGTTCGATGCAACGACGAACGAGGTCGGCAACTTCTACGTGCTCCTCCGAGACGAGAACCCGAAGTACCCGATCAAGACGTCGGTCACGTCGGCGGACGGGAGCATCGTCCAGACGATGCAGACCTACGTCGCGCGCAACGGGTCGTGCGCGTCGTGCCACGAGAGCACGCCGAGCGCGACGTCTCCCGGGCCGGTCGTACTCGCCACGGGCGCCGACGCGGCGAGCGGGGGCTGACGCGTGCGTTCGCTGCACCCTCGCGAGAGAGAGACGGCGCGGGCGCTCGCCGCCGCGGTCCTCGTGTTCTCCTTCATCGTCTTCGATGCCCGGCCGGCGGCGGCGGACGCGCATGCCGAGGCGGTGGCGCAATCGGCCCTCAGCAACGCGGCGAGCGACTACGAGGGCGAGCACTACCAGCGCGCCCTCTACCGCCTGAACGTCGCGCTCAAGGCGTGTGCCCACAAGCGCTGCGTGCCCGGCACGGTCGCGGCGCTGGAGCGGGACGTCGGCGCGGTCCAGTTTCGGCGCAAGCTGCGCCCGGCGGCGAAGAAGGCCTGGATGAAGGCGCTGCATCTGCAGCCCGACATCGCGCTCAACTCGGCCTACGACGCGCCCGACCTCCGTGAGGCGTGGGAGGCGCAGCAGCGGATCGCGGGCGTCACTCCCGCCCCGGAAGACCTGAAGCACGCGCCCATCGCCGAGCAGCGTCCCGACACGCCGCTGCCCGTCTACGTGCCCTACGAGGGCAAGCTCCCGCTCGCCCACGTCTTCGTCCATTACCGATCGGACAGCGCCAAGGACTGGGCGAGCGTGCCCCTCGCGAAGATGGCGGGCGGTTGGGGAGGGCTCGTGCCGTGCACCGACGTGGCGGCGCCGGCCCTCCAGTACTGGGTCGAGGGCTTCGACGCGAACAACGAATCGCTTGCGCGCTGGGGGGACGTGGAGCGACCGTACACGGTCGCCGTCCACGACACGCTCGCCGGGCCGCCGCCGCACCTCCCCGACCAAGCGCCGCCCGCCTCCTGCGAAGAGCCGCCCGCGGAGAAGGAAGCCGAAGGAACCACGAAGGCGCCCCCCTCCGCCCCCGAAGAGCCGGAAGAACCGAGGAGCCCGCATGCCCGCTTCTGGATCGGCGTCGCCGGGGCACTCGACTTCGCCGTCATACCCGGCGCCACGAACGCATGCCGCCTCGGAGCCAACCTCTCGCCCGCGGGCGGCGGCAACTACTACTGCACCAACCCCGACGGCTCCGACTTCCCATCGGCCGCGCAGAACATGCACCTGACCGCGCCTGGAGGATCGGGGGACATCGGCACGTCGTTCGTCGTCGGCGACACCCGCGCGCTCGTCGCGCTCGACGCCGCGCTGACCGACAACGTGCTCTTCGGCGCGCGCCTCGGCTACGTCCTGACCGGCTACAGCGGCGCCGCCGCCGTGCGCGACGGGCGCGCCCTCGGCCCGAAGATCCACGCGGAAATCCGCGGCACGTACGTCTTCGGCCGCGACCCGATGAGCCGGGAGGGCTTCGCGCCGACCGCCTTCGTGGGGGGCGGCTATTCGGAGTTCGACGCGCAGACGAGCACCACGGTGACGCTCGACAACGTCGCCGGCTCGCAGACCGTGCGCGTCTGGATGACGGATGCGCCGTTCTTCGTCACGGCGGGGGCGGGCGTTCGCTATCAGTTTTCACCGCGCATCCAGCTGACCGTCGCCGGCCGGCTGAACGTGGCGTTCGGGAGCGGCTTCGTGCTGCCGACCTGGGGGCCGGAGATGACCGTTCAGTACGGGTTTTGAGCCGTCGCGGAGGTACTCGAGACATGAACAGGCACCACGAACGCAACGTCATCATCGTCGGGTCTGGACCCGCGGGACACACCGCGGCGATCTACGCCGCCCGCGCGAACCTCAAGCCGCTCATGTTCGAGGGCCTCGCGCGCGGCGGCATCCCCGGCGGCCAGCTCATGATCACCAACGACGTCGAGAACTACCCGGGCTTCCCGGAGAAGATCGCCGGTCCGGACTTGATGCACGCCTTCCGCGCGCAATCCCTCGCGCAAGGGGTCGACGTCGTGACCGAGGACGTCCACGAGGTGGACCTGTCGCGGCGGCCCTTCCGCGTCTGGGTGGGCGACGATCGGGCGCCGTACGCGTCGCGCGCGCTGATCCTCGCGACGGGGGCGCAGGCCAAGTGGATCGGCATCGAGAGCGAGCGAGCCCTCCGGGGCAAGGGCGTGAGCGCGTGCGCGGTCTGCGACGGGGCGTTCTTCCGCAACCAGGACGTGGTCATCGTCGGGGGCGGCGACACGGCGATGGAAGAGGCGACGTACCTCTCCGGGATGTGCCGCTCGGTGACGCTGGTACATCGGCGCGAGGAGTTCCGCGCGAGCAAGACCATGCAGAGCCGCGTCCTTTTGAACCCGAAGATTCGTGTCATCCTGAACGCCGTCGTCGACGAAGTGCTCGACGTGAGCCGCGGCGAGGTGACCGGCGCGCGCGTCCGCGACGTCGAGTCGAACGAGGCGAGCATCGTCCCGTGCACGGGCTTCTTCGTCGCCATCGGCCACACGCCCAATACCGACCTATTTCGCGGGCAGCTCGAACTCCACAACAACGGATACATCCGAACGCGGCCCGGGAGTTCGCAGACGAGCGTCACCGGGGTCTTCGCGTGCGGCGACGTCCAAGACTTCACCTACCGGCAGGCGGTCACCGCGGCCGGCAGCGGCTGCATGGCGGCGCTCGACGCCGAGCGCTGGATCGGTGCGGAGTACCCGCACCTCACCGCCTGACGCGGACGCGTCGCGCTCAGCCGTGCGCGATGACGGTGACGCCGGCCACGATGAGGCCGCACCCGAACCAGCGCGCCACCGAAACGTCCTCGTGGAAGTAAAAGCGGCTGGCAAGCATCGAGAGGAAATACGTCGCCGCGGTGATCGGGACGAACAGCGACATCCGGCCGCCCATCAGGAACACCTTGTTCGTGATGACGAACGTCGGGAAAAAGCAGATGGTCGCGAGGACGAGCCAGAGGCTCACGAAGACGTTCCCGGCGCGGACGCCGTTGAGCTTCTGGAAGAACGTCCCCGCCGCCGTCAGGGACGCCGTCGCGAGGCCGAGGAGGACGACCTTCGCGTCGAGGGAGAGGAGCGACTTTGTCGGTTCGCCGAGGGGCTGCATGGGGAGCTCACAGTATCAAGATTGACTCCCTGTGCCGCACGGGCTTCGTTGCCGGGCCATGCTCCGGGTGCCCCCGCGCGCAGGCGAAGCCGCCGTGGAGCTCGCGCGTGCCCTTTCGCTGACACGCACGGCCGCCAACGTGCTCGTCGGCCGAGGTTTCTCGAACCCGAAGGACGCCGCTCGCTTCCTCGACCCACGCCTGGCAGACCTCACTCCGCCCGACACGATGAAAGACCGCGGCGAGGCGGTAGGGCGCATCGCCCGCGCCGTCCGCGCCCGCGAGCGCATCTGCGTTTTCGGCGACTACGACGCCGACGGCGTGACGGCGGCCGCCCTCTTCACCGACGTGCTCCGCGCGCTCGGGGCCGACGCCGTACCGCTCCTCGCCGACCGCTTCGACGGAGGGTACGGCCTGTCGCGCCAGGCTCTCGCGCGCGTCGTGGCGACCGGGGCCACGCTCCTCGTGACGTGCGACTGCGGCTCGACCGACCACGACCGCCTCGAGGCCGCCGGGAGGGCCGGGATCGACGCCGTCGTCATCGACCACCATCGCGTCCCCGACGTGCCGCTCCCGGCGCTCGCGTTCCTCAACCCCCACCGTCCCGAGTGTGACTTCGCCTACAAGGGCCTCGCCTCCGTTGGGCTGGCGCTCTCCATCGGCGCCGGGATTCGCGCCGCCCTCGGCGTCACCCTCGACATGCGCCGCTGGCTCGATTTCGTGGCGATCGGCACCATCGGTGACGTCGCGCCGCTCGACGGCGACAACCGAGCGCTCGTGCGGGCCGGCCTCGGGATGCTCCTCAAGGGCGTCCGACCGGGCACCTCGGCGCTGGCCCGGATCGCAGGCTGCGGGGCGGCCATCACGGGGGAGGACGTGTCCTTCCGCCTCGCGCCGCGCATCAACGCGCCCGGCCGGCTCGACAAGCCCGACCTTGCCCTCTCGCTCCTGCTCTCCACCGGCGAGGACGACGCCCAGCAGCTCGCCCAGCAGCTCGAGGTGCATTCGACGCGACGCAAGGAGATCGAGCGGGCCGCGGTCGCCGAGGCGATGGAAGCCTTGTCCGATCCTGCGCTCGCGGCGCTCCCCGGCATCGTGCTCGCCAAGCAGGGCTGGCATCCGGGGGTGGTCGGGATCGTGGCCGGGCGCCTCATGGCGCGGTTCCGGAAGCCGGCCGTGGTGATCGCGCTCGACGGCGCGACGGGGAGGGGGTCGGCGCGCGCGCCGGCGGGGTTCTCCGTATACGATGCGCTCGCCCGCTCGAGGGACGTGCTCCGCGGGTTCGGCGGCCACCACGCCGCCGCGGGCATAGAGGTGTCGAGCGATCGGGTCGACGCCCTGAGGGACCGCTTTTGCGCAGCCTGCACGGAAATGGGCGTCCCCGACTCCCGGTCTCCCTTCGACGCCGACGCGCCGCTCGAAGAAGGGGACTCGCCGGCCGCCGTCATGTCGAACCTCGAGCGGTTCGAGCCGTGCGGTCAGGCGAACCCCGCACCGCGTGTCGCGATGGAGCGCGCCCGGGTGCTCGACGTGCGCGAGCTGAAGGGCGGCCATCTGAAGCTCTGGCTCGAAGCCGCCGGCACGCGCATCTCCTGCTTTGGGCCCGACATGGCGGGCCTCGCCACCCAGCTCGGCAGCCACGCCGCGGTCGCGGGCGTCCTCCGGCGCGACACCTGGCGCGGCGGCGACGCCGTGGAAATGCGCCTCTCCGCGGCGATCTCCGCCGCGCCGTAACCCGCATGCCAGGCTATTCTCTCGGCCGTGGCCGCGAGCATCCCCGCTCCTCAGCGCACCCTCGGTGAGGTCTTCATCCGATACGTGGGGGTCAAAAAGAGCTTCGGCCCGAAGAACATCTTCGCCGACCTGAACCTCGAGCTCCGCCGCGGCGAGACCCTCACCGTGCTCGGAGCGTCGGGCGGCGGCAAGAGCGTCATGCTCAAGATGCTCATCGGCCTGCTCACGGCCGACGAAGGCGAGATCCTGTTCGACGGGCGCGACATCACCAAGATGGACGATCGGGAGCTCACCGAGGTGCGCCGCCGGATCGCGTACCTCTTCCAGGGCGCCGCCCTCTTCGACTCGCTCACCGTGGGCGAGAACGTCGCCTATGGCCTGCGCGAGCAGTTCTGGAACACGATGTCCGGCGACGAGATCGACGCCCGGGTCGAGCGCGCCCTCGAGCTCGTCGGCTTGCCCGGAATTCAAGCGATGCGGCCGAGCGACCTCTCGGGCGGCATGAAGAAGCGCGTCGGCCTCGCGCGCACGCTCGCCCTGCAGCCCGAGGTCATCCTTTACGACGAGCCGACGACCGGCCTCGACCCCATCAACACGGCGCGGATCAACCACCTGATTCGCGGCATCCAGCGCGCGCTGAACCTGACGAGCGTGGTCGTGACCCATGACATGGGCACGGCGTTCAGCGTCTCCGATCGCCTCGCGATGATCGGCAAAGGAAAGATCGTGCTCGTCGGCACGAAGGACGACTTCAAGAACACCGACAACGCCACGGTCCGGAACTTCATCGAAGGACACGCGCCGGAGACCGAAGACGTCGCCTCGCTGCTGGCGTCGTCGTGAGCTAGAAAAGGCAATCATGACTCGTCAGATCAGGGTCGGTCTGTTCGTCATCCTCGGCCTGGCCCTGATGATGGTCGCGGTCTTTCTCATCGGCGACGTCCGCGGGCTCTGGCAAAGAAAAGTGCCCTACCGCACCGCGTTCCAAGACGTGGCAGGCCTCAAGCCCGGCGCCCCCGTGCGCATGGGCGGCCTCGACATCGGGTCGGTCACGGGGGTCGACCACAGCCACGACCCGGGCGACGCGCGCGTGTACGTGTCGATCGCCATCTCGACGAAAGAGACGGTCCGCGTCCGGGCCGACAGCGTCGCGCACGTGAGCAACAAGGGTTTGCTCGGGGACAAGATGATCGAGATCACCGCCGGCACCCCGGCGGCCCCTCCGCAGGACCCGAACGTCCTGCTCCACTCCGAGGAGCCGGCCGACGTGTTCTCCATGGCCAACAAGGTCGCCGCCGCCACCGCGAAGACCATCGAGCAGATCGAGCCCCTCGCCCAGGCGCTCGGCGATCCCAAGCTCGCCGACGACATCAAAGGAACGATGTCCGGAGTGCATGCTCTCCTCGACGCGACCGTCCACGGAGATGGGACCGTGCACCGCCTCTTCTTCGATCACCGCGAGGCCGACGAGTTGAGCCAACTCCTGGAGCGCCTCGACGGCGCCTCGACCCGCCTCGACGCCATTCTCGCCGACACCCAGGACGCGACGGCCCACTTGCGCCAAGGTCCGGGCGTCGCGCACGCGCTGCTCTACGACGGAGAGATCTCCCAGAACGCGGCGGGAGCAATCGCCGAGCTCCACGAGGACTTCCGCGCGATCCGCGAAGGAAACGGGCTCGCCCACGCGCTGCTCTACGGGGATACCTCGTCGCAGCACGTGATGAGCAACGTGAACGCGATGAGCGACGACCTCCGCGCCATCATCGGCGACGTCCGGCGCGGGAAGGGGACGCTCGGCGCCCTCTTGGTCGACCCGACCATCTACGAGGACTTGAAGAGCGCGATCGGCAACGTCGAACGCAACGAAGTCCTGCGCGCGCTCGTGCGTTACTCGATCAAGGCCGACGATGCGCACCCCCCCCCGCGCGTCGAGCGGAGCACGCCCTAGCCTCCATGACCGAGCGTCCTCTCTTTTCTTTGACGGCGGTCCTCGTCGCCGCAGCGTGCAGCGCGCCTCCTCCTTCGGCTGCGCCGCCGCACGTGCCTCCCCAAACGCCGCAAAACACTGCCATGAACATCGCAGCTTCGTCCGCGCCCAGCCCGCCGCCTCCGGCCCCGCTCGCGTATCCGGCCGCGAAGCGCGTCGACCAGGTCGACGACCTTCACGGGACGGCGGTGTCCGATCCGTACCGATGGCTCGAAGACGGGTCGGCCGGCCCGGTGAAGCAGTGGACCCGCGAGGAAGACGCCTTCGCGCGAGCGTATCTTTCGAAGCTGCCGGGCCGCGAGGCGATCGCGGCGCGCCTCAAGGAGCTCTTTTACGTGGAGAGCACGGGCACGCCGACGCACCGGGGCAAGCGCCTCTTTTATCCGAAGCGAGAGGCCGGCAAAGAGAAGTTCGCGGTTTACTGGCGTGAAGGCAAAGATGGCCCCGACCGCGTCCTCCTCGACCCCAACGGTTGGTCGACGGACGGCAGCGTGTCGCTCGGCGTGTGGAGCGTCTCGTGGGATGGTCAGCGCGTCGCGTACGCCGTCAAGGCGAACAACTCCGACGAGGCGACGCTCTACGTGATGGACGTGGCGACCGGCAAGAAGAGCGAGGTCGATGTCATCGAGGGCGCGAAGTACGCGTATCCGTCGTGGACGCCGAACGGCGACGGCTTTTACTACACCTGGGTTCCGCCCCTCGCGGCCGTCCCCGCCGCCGACCGCCCGGGCTTCGCCGAGGTGCGCTTCCACAAGCTCGGCGCCGATCCGACGAAGGACAAGCTCGTCCGCGAGAAGACGGGTGACCCGCGTACGTTCCTCGGCGCCGGTCTATCGAAAGATGGCCGCTGGCTCGTCCTCACGACGGAGCACGGCTGGACGCGCAGCGACGTCGAGTTCATGGATCTCCACGCGCCCAAGCCCGCCTGGCGGCCTCTCGCGGTGGGGCAAGACGCGCGGTACGACGTCGACGTCGACCGCGGCAGGTTCTTCGTGCGGACCAACGAGGGCGCACCGAAGTACCGCGTGTTCAAGGTCGACCCGGCGCGCCCCGAGCGCGGGGCGTGGACCGAGATCGTCCCCGAGCGCGCCGACGCGACGCTCGAAGGCTCGAGCATCGTGGGGCACGCCCTGTCGCTCGTGTACCTGAAGGACGTCGTCACGCAGCTCGAGCTCCGTGACGAAGACGGCAAGTTGATTCGCCAGGTCGAGCTCCCGGGCTTGGGTTCGTCGGGCGGTCTCTCGGGGGACCCCGACGACGACCTCGCCTACTTCTCCTTCCAGAGTTTCACGTATCCGACGCAAATCGAGGAGACGAGCGTCAAGACGGGCAAGACGTCGACGTTCTACCGCTTGAAGGTGCCGGTTGATCCGTCCAAGTTCTCGGTCGACCAGCTCTTCGCGACGAGCAAGGACGGGACCCGCGTGCCGTTCTTCGTCATCGCCCCGAAGGACCTCGTGAAGAACGGCGATACGCCGACCATCCTCTACGGCTACGGCGGCTTTCAGGTCGCGCAGACGCCGTCCTTCGCGTCGTCGATCTATCCGTGGCTCGAGCGCGGAGGGATCTGGGTCGTCGCCAATTTGCGCGGCGGCAGCGAGTACGGCGAGCAGTGGCACCGCCAGGGGATGCGCCACGAGAAGCAGCACGTCTTCGAGGACTATTTCGCGGTCGCCGAGGAGCTCGTGCGGGAGGGCTTCACGAAGCCGGCCAAGCTCGCCGCGATGGGCGGGTCGAACGGTGGTCTCCTCGTCGGCGCGGCCGTCACGCAGCGGCCCGACCTCTTCGGGGTGGGCCTGTGCGGCGTCCCCCTCCTCGACATGGTCCGCTATCACCTCTTCGGGAGCGGCAAGACGTGGATCGAGGAGTACGGGTCAGCCGACGACGCCGAGGACTTCGAGGCGCTCTACGCGTACTCGCCGTACCACCACGTCACGAAGGGCACCAAGTACCCCTCGCTCCTCCTCCTCAGCGCCGACAGCGACGATCGCGTGGACCCGATGCACGCGCGCAAGTTCGCCGCCGAGATGCAATGGGCGTCGACGGGCGGTCCGGTCTTGCTCCGTGTCGAGAAGCACTCCGGTCACGGCGGGGCCGACCTGGTCCGCGCGGCCGTCGACAAGATCGCCGACGAGTACGCCTTCGCGCTGGACCGGATGAAGGATTGACGCCGCCCGCCGCGTCAGGCCTTGGCTTGTTGCTCGAGGTAGCGCGCCACGCCCTTCGCCGTCTCGACGAGGTTCGCTCCGATCTTTCCGCCGAGGAACTCCTCGATCGCGCGGCCCACCTTCCCCGCGAATAGACGGGGCACCCCGCGGAGGCGCGTCGCGTCGACCTGGAGGGTCCCGCGGATCTCGATGAGCGTCTTGTCGGGCCCGTCCTCGAGGTATTCGTTCGCCCCGGAGCACTTCAGCGCCTCGCCGAAGGCCGCCGTCTCCGTCCGCCACTCGCAGCGAAGGGCGCTCTCGTCCCACGTCGCATAGTCCGTCCAGGAGAGCGAATCACCGAGCGCCGCCCGGATCGCCGCCGGCACGTCCCCGCCGCCGCCCCACACGTTGACGAGCTTCGTGACGGCGCCCTCCTGGACCCGGGAGGTCACGGTCACGCTCCGCACGTTCGGGAGGAACGGCAAGAGGTCTGCGATGTGGTCGCGGTAGGCCGCGAAGACGAGGGCGCGCGGGAAGGGGATGCGGACGTCGGGTCGGAGATCCATGGTGCGTCGGGCGCGAAGCCTACCGGCCTTGCCGCCCGGCGTCGACGCGCGCGCGCCGGTTCGAGGGTACTCTGTCGAGGATGCGGTCACCCGGCGAGCGCCGTGCTCAGCTTCTCCGCCACGGCGGCCGCCGCCGCGTCGCTCTCGTACTTGAGCCTCGGCCAGAAGAAGCCGCGAAGACCGTCGCCCTTGGTCCGCGGCACTACGTGGACGTGCGCATGCGGTACGCTCTGGCTCACGCGGTCGTTCATCGCGACGAACGTCCCCTCGGCGCCGAGCACGCGCGCCTGCGCCTCCGCGATGCGCTGGGCCGCGCCGAAGATCGCCGCGATGTCGCCCGCGTCGAGGTCGGCGAGCGTCTCCTTGTGCTCGCGCGGCACGACGAGCGTGTGCCCTGGGAAGAGCGGGCGCGTGTCGAGGAACGCGACGCAGGCCGCCGTCTTCAATACGAGGTGGGCCGCCGTCTCCCGCCTCACGATCGCGCAGAACACGCAGCCCGGCGCTCCCATCGCGGCCGCAGCTTAACCCGCTCGCGCGGGCGGCGGTAGAGGGCGAAGCGTGCGGCACGCCGGCGCGCTTGCGTTCATCGCGATCGCTGCCATGGGCGTGGCGGCGGCTCCCGCTGCCCGCGCAGGAGACCCCTTCGAGATCCAGGTCTACGACGGGACGGCGAACGCGCCCGGCGTCCCCGGCCTCGAGCTCCACCTGAACGATTGGGCGACCGGTCACCGCGATGCCACGGCCCCCGAAGCGCCGCTCCACGGGCAGGCCCACGCGACCCTGGAGCCGTCGTTCGGCATGACCCCCTGGTGGGAGCTCGGGGCGTACCTCCAGTTCGCGGAGCGCGCCGACGCGGGCGCCTTCGATTGGGCCGGGGTGAAGCTTCGCTCGAAGTTCGTCACGCCGCCGGGCTGGCGCGGGCCATGGCGTCTCGGCCTCAACTTCGAAGTCTCGTACCTGCCCTCCGCGTACGACCGGGACCTCTGGGGGAGCGAGGTCCGTCCCATCGTGGCCTGGCAGAACGAGGACTGGCTCTTCGCGGTCAACCCCATCATCGACCAATCGCTCGCGGGTCCCGGGGCGTCGAGTGGCCCCTTCCTCGAGCCGGCGGTCAAGGCTTCACGCACGTTCGGCCCGGTCGCTCTGGGCGTCGAGTACTATGGAACGATCGGTCCCATCGCCGCCCCGCTGCCGCCTCGCCTCCAGGAGCATTACATCTTCGAGACGGCCGACCTCATCGGCCTGGACCGTGTCGAACTGAATGCGGGGGTGGGCGAGGGGCTCACGCCCGCGAGCGCCGGCATCATCGTGAAGGTTATCCTGGGCTACACCTTCGACGCCGTCACCACGCGGCCCTCCCTTTTGGCATCGAAGCAGGAAAGGCGAACTCGATGACCCTTCACGTCGGTGACCCCGCTCCGGACTTCTCGCTTCCTTCGTCGGTCGGCGGCAACGTCACGCTCTCGCACCTCACCAAGGGCCAGGGCCGCACCGTCGTCGTCTTCTTCTACCCGAAGGACGACACCCCCGGCTGCATCGCCGAGGCGTGCGGCTTCCGCGACCTCTACGAAGAGTTCACGCGCGCGGGGGCCGACGTGTTGGGCATCAGCGCCGACTCCACCGAGTCGCACCGCCGCTTCTCCGGCAAGCACCAGCTCCCGATGAAACTCCTCACCGACGGCGACGGGAGCGTGCGCAGGGCTTACGGCGTCCGGCCGACCTTGGGTCTCTTTCCGGGCCGGGTCACGTTCGTGGTCGACCGCACGGGCGTCATCCGCCACCAGTTCGCCTCGCAGCTTCGCGTCGTCAGCCACGTGCAGCAAGCGCTCAGCGTCGTCCGGGGTCTCGCGAAAGACAGCCCCGCTTCGTAGCGCGGCCGCCTCAGAATCGCTTCGGGCCCGACGGGCTCCACGCGAGAAATTCTCCCGTCGCGCCCGACGCGTCCGGGTGGATCACCAGGTGCGTTCGCGCCGCGCGGTGCGGCGACGACGCGTCGCCGTCTTCGCTCTCCGCCTCGTGCCACGAGCCGACGTTCACGTAGGTCGCCGCGCCCTCCGCGACGGGCACTACCACGGGCGTATGCGT
The DNA here is from genome assembly GCA_036500865.1 of Polyangiaceae bacterium. Lineage (GTDB taxonomy): Bacteria > Myxococcota_A > Polyangia > Polyangiales > Polyangiaceae > Palsa-1150. The sequence continues at coordinate 268,262 of DASYBG010000024.1, read as the reverse complement.
GTGGCCCATCACGACGAACGCCGCGGGGAAGAGGCGCGCCAGGTGACCGGCCCGCTCGACGAGGGCCTCGTCGTTGTCGAGCCGCGCGCCGAACCACGCGCGACGCCGCTCGCGCAGGTACCGGTGGGCGAGCATCCATGCGATCGCCACCGCGCCCACCGCGGGCCAGCGCCACGCGTGGTGCGCGCCGGTCACGGCCACCGCCGCCATGGACGCGGCGGCTACGAACCCGAGCGCCAGCCGGTCGAGGAGGACGCCGGCGAGGATCTTCGAGATCGACTGCGTGACCGGGGGAGCCTGCAGCGCGGCCAGCGCACGGAGCCGCTCGATGCCGACCCGCGTCGCCTCCGCCAGCGCCGTCATCCGCCGCTCTTGCTCCTCGCGGAGCGCCCGTGCGGCCTCCGAGAGCGACGCGCTCCGCAGCCGGAAATCTCGTGGACGGCCGACGCGAAGCGCGCCGCCAGCCGCACCAGACCCCCGCCGCCGAGCCGCACGCCGAGCATCACGTAGTCGCCCACGCCCATGCGGTGGTGCCCGTACTCGGGGACCCCGCGCGTCGGCCGAACGACCCAGCGCAGGAGCACGTCGGAGAAGCTCCGGGCGATGCGGCGCGGATCCCGCGGCGAGAGCGGCGCCATCACGTTCTCGGTGGAGCAGAGCTGATCGTACTGGTGGCCGTGCTCGACGTACGCGACGCCGCCCACGTAGTAAAACCAGGGCGCAAAGTCGATCCTGCCCGCGAACTCCGCGGCGAACGCGGTGTCGCCCGCGGCGCGGCGAGGCGCCATCTCGAAGAGGAGCGCCTTCATCTCGTCTTTGACGCCGTCCCAGTGGAACTCGACGTCGTGGTTGCCGTGCACGATGGTGAGGGCATGCCCGTCGGCCACGAAGGCCGCGAGCGCCTCGAAGACGATCCGGTGCCGCGCCGCGACCGCGCGGAGCTTGAGGCGGCCGTGCCCGACGGTGTTGCCGAGGCCGTGCTCGCGCTCTTCGGCGTTCGGCGCGGTGTCGAGGTCGTCGACGCGCGGGAGGATGGCCATACCGATGAAGTCGATGAAGTCGCCTGCGATGATGAGGCGCCAGCGGCGGCCGGCGGGCGGCCTCTTCTGGTAGTGGCCGAGGAGGTTGGCGAGATCGGCGTCGACGCGCTGCGATCGGCGCGCGCCGTCCCGCGCGAGGTCGTTCAAATCGTTGCCGAGATGAACGTCCGACAGGATGAGCAAGCTCTCGTCGAGGGAAGGCGAAGTCACCGCCATTGAACTTTGCGCCCCGCCGACCCCGCCAGCAAGGCGCGATCGCACCCGATCGCGCATGAGTACGGGCCGAGCTTATGGGCCGGGCCGACCGAGCCGTAACCGTAGAGGGGGAGCCGCCTCTACCTCCCGCCGGCCAGACGCTAAACTCGCCCTCTGTGAGAGTGCACCAGCGCACGGTTGGGGTGTCGACGCGGGGCCGCGGCTTCTACGACGTCACCGAGAAGGTGTCCCGCGTCGTCGCTGACTCGACCGTGGCGACGGGTCTCTGCACCGTCTTCGTTCGCCACACGAGCGCGTCGCTCGTCATCCAGGAGAACGCGGACCCCGCGGTCCTCCGCGACCTCGCGCGATGGATGGAGCGCATCGCGCCCGAGGACCCGAGCTACGAGCACGACGACGAGGGTCCCGACGACATGCCCGGCCACCTGCGCGCGTCGATCACGCGATCCAGCGAGTCCGTTCCGGTCACGCGCGGCGTGCTCGCCCTCGGCACGTGGCAAGCGATCTACCTCTGGGAGCACCGCGCGTCCGGACACGCGCGCGAGCTCGTCGTCCACGTCGTGGGAGAGTGAGGCCCCGCGAAAACATTGGGGTCCCTCGCTGCCCGCTCGGGATGACGGGTGCGTTGGGGATCCTCGCAGCGGGTGGACTATGCGAGCAGCAGCGTGATCTGCTCTCCGGGGCCGTGGACGCCCTCGATGAGGATCCCCTCCACGTCGGCGGTCTTCGACGGCCCCGTGCACCACACGACGTTCATCTCCGATTTCAGGGCGCGCACCGCGTCGGCGACGCGCGCGTGGAGCGTGCTCCTTCGTACGACCGCGACGTGGATCCACGGCGCCAGCGCGGCGAGCCTCGACGACGTCGTCGCGTCGTCGAGGATGACCGTGCCCGTCTCCGCGATCGCGCCCGCCGCGCGCGTGATGCCGAAGCGCAGGTCGTCGATGCGGCCGCGTTCCACCGCCGTCTCGATCGTCAGCCCTTCCGAGAGCGCCGCCTCGAGCTCGGGCAAGAGCGCGGGGTCGCAGTAGCCGCGCGTCTCCTTTCGCTCCACCAGCCACCGCGCGAGCGCCCGCGCGTCCGTGAACACGCGACCGCTCGCCTTGGCCACCTGATCGGTGAACGCGGTCACGACGTCCTTCGCGTCGAGGACCTTGCGGGCCACGGGCGACTCGTCGGACCACTTCGGCATGGCCGCCCGCGTCTCGAGCGGCGCGAGCGCCTCGCGGATGCGCGCCATCACGAGCGCCCGGTCGTCTCCGCTACCGGTCATGGGCCCGTCGCTTCTCGAGCCACGCTCGGAACGCGCCCCCGCGCCACCGCGGCACCTCGTGGTTTTCCTTCCACGCCTTCACGGGGCGAGGCAAAAGCCACTGGGGGAGGACCTCGACGACGCCGCCCGTCGCCAGCGCCGCCCGCCACGCGACCGGCTGCGACGCGAGCCGCGACCACCCGCCCATGCCCGGCGTGGCCGGAGACTTGATGCCCTCCTGCTTGGCCTTGTCCCGGAGGCGAAGGAGCAGCTCTTCGATCGGGATGTCGACGGGGCACACCTCGTGGCACGCGCCGCACAGGCTCGACGCGCGTGGCAGGTCGGCCCGGTCGGCGAAGTGCGACGCCGAGAGCAGCGGGGACAGCACGGCGCCGACCGGCCCCGGATACACGCTCCGGTACGCGTGCCCGCTCGCCTGCCGGTAGACCGGGCACACGTTCAGGCATGCGCCGCAGCGGATGCACCGGAGGATCTCGCGGCACTCGCTCGCCAGCACGCCCGTCCGCCCGTTGTCGAGGAAGACGACGTGCATCTCGTCCGGCCCGTCGGGCTGGCCGGGCGCGCGCGGGCCGCCGATGAACTCCGTGTAGACGGTGAGCTGCTGGCCCGTCCCCGAGCGCGCCAGGAGGTTCAAGAAGAGGCCGAGCTCGCGGTCGCTCGGGACGAGCTTCTCGATGCCGACGAGGGCGATGTGGCAGCGCGTCGCCGCGATGGAGAAGCGGGAGTTGCCCTCGTTGGTCACGAGCACGATCCGCCCGCTCTCGGCCGACACGAAGTTCGCGCCCGTGACGGCGGCGTCGGCCTCCAGGTACTTCTTGCGCAAGAACTCCCGCGCGCGACGCGTGATGACCTCGGGCGTGTCGTCGTACGCGCCGAGGTCGTTGTCCTCGAACGCGACCGCGATTTCGCGCCGGTTCAAGTGGATGATCGGCTTGACGATGTGGCTCGGCGTGTCGTGCGTGATCTGGACGACGAACTCGCCGAGGTCGGTCTCGACGCACGCGATACCCCTGCCCTCGAGGTAGTGCGCGAGCTCGATCTCCTCGCTGACCATCGTCTTCGCCTTGACGACGCGCTTCGCGCCGCGGGCTTCGAGGATCTCGGCGACCTTCCGGCACGCCGACTCCGCGTCGGCGGCGAAGTGGACGCGCGCGCCGTGCCGTTCGAGCTCGGTCGTGGCCTTCTCGAGGTACGTGTCGAGGTTCTCGATCGTGTGCTGTTTGATGCGGCCGGCGAGCGCGCGCAATGCGTTCGGGTCCTCGAAGTCGCCGAAGAGGGCCAGCGTCCGCTTCTCGTGCCCGGCCTTGCTGCCGATCCGCACCGAGGCCGCGCGCTCCGCGCTCTGCCCGGCGGCGAACTGGTCGATCGCTTCTTTGCTCACGGGCGGGGCCCGGGCGCTTCCCCGCGGAGCGCGTCGCGGAGCACCTGCGCCACGTGGCGCGTCTTCACGTCGCGTCCGGCCTTCTTCGCGAGCCCTTCGAGGTGCATCAAGCACCCCATGTCCGCCGAGACGATCCCGTCGCTCGCGGTCGCCGGGGCGTGCTCGAGCTTGAGCGTGCCGATCCCGCGCGAGATGTTCGGGAAGGCGACCGAGAACGTCCCCCCGAAGCCGCAGCACTGCTCCGCCTCGTCGAACTCCTCGACCGCGAGCCCCGCGATCGACCTGAGCAACGTGAGCGCCGCCTCCGCGTATCGCGTCCCCCGCGAATGGCACGACCTATGGAACGCGAAGCGACCCTCGAGCCGCCCGGGCCAATCGCTCACGCCGAGGCCGTGCACGATGAAGTCGGCGAGCTCCCACGTGCGCTCGGCGAGCTTCTCCGCGGCCGGCCGGTCGCCCTCCTTCTCGAAGAGGAGCATCGCCCCGTGCGACACCATCCGCGCGCACGACCCCGACGGGACGATCACCGGATCCTTGCCGTCGAAGACGCGGAGCGTGTGCCGCGCGACCGGGCGCGCCGCGGGCCAGTCCCCCGCGTTGAACGCGGGCTGTCCGCAGCACGTCTGGTCGAGCGGAACGTCGACCGTGCAGCCGAGGTGCTCGAGGATTTCGACCGTCGCCGCCGCGACGTCATCGTAAAAGACGTCGCACAAGCACGTGGCCATGAGCTTGACCCTGGGCGCAGGGAGCGCGAACGGCGCGAGCATGGCCTGTCGGTCCGCCGCGAGCTCTATGCCCCGACGCGCTCGTTCTCGACCGGGTTGGTGAGCTGCCCGATCCCCTCGATTTCGATGGTGACCACGTCTCCCGCGGCGAGCCAGATCGGCGGCTTGCGGTTCATCCCCACCCCCTGCGGCGTCCCCGTCAGGATGACCGTGCCGGGGAGGAGCGTCGTGCTGCCGCTCAAGAACTCGATGATGCGCGGCACGTCGAAGATCATGTCCTCGGTCGACGAGTGCTGCACGCGCTCGCCGTTGAGCGTCGTCGAGAGCATCAGGGCGTTCGGGTTCTTGAGCTCGTCGGCCGTGACGAGGCGCGGCCCGAGCGGCGCGAACGTGTCGAACGTCTTGCCGCGGCACCACTGGCCGCCGCCGAGCTTGATCTGCCAGTCGCGCGCCGACACATCGTTCGCGCAGGTGTACCCGAGCACGTGCTCGAGGGCGCGCTCGCGCGACACGTTCTTCGCCGCCTTGCCGATGACGACGGCGAGCTCGCCTTCGTAGTCGACCTCGTCGCTCTGCAGGTGGCGCGGGAGGACGATCGGGTCCCCCGGGTTCTGGGTCGCGCCGAGGCCCTTCATGAAGAGGATGGGCCGCTCGGGGATCTTCGCGCCCTGCTCCTCGGCGTGCTTTCGGTAGTTGAGGCCGATGCAGAAGATCTGCGTCGGGATGATGGGCGCCAGCAGCTTGGCGACGACGGCCGCGTCGCGCGTCACCGAGAAGGCCCCGAACACGTCGCCGTCGATGCGGTTCTTCGACCCGTCGGCGTTCTCGCTGCCGTATTGAGTTTTGCCCTGGGGGTCCTTGTATCGAATGATCTTCATGGCTCAGGGGTCTCCGCCGGCGCGCCACACGGCCCCGTCCGGATAGGCGTGGGCGGCGAGCGAGGCGGCTTTCATGGTGATGTTCGTTCCCGGGCTCGTGGGCACCCGGTAGGCCCCGCCGCGGACTTCGATGGGATCGACGAAGTGCTCGTGGAGATGGTCGACGTACTCGATGACCCGGTTCTCGAGCGAACCGGTCACCGCGATATAGTCGAAGATCGACGCGTGCGGCACGTACTCGCACAGGCCGACGCCGCCCGCGTGGGGGCACACCGGCACGCCGAACTGCGCCGCGAGGAGCAGAACCGCGACGACCTCGTTGACGCCCGCGAGGCGGCAGAAGTCGATCTGGCAGAAGGAGATGGCCTTCGCCGCGAGGAGCTGCTTGAAGACGACGCGGTTCTGGCAGTGCTCGCCGGTCGCCACGCCGATGCCCAGCGGCTCCACGGCCCTCGCGATCGCGGCGTGGCCGAGCACGTCGTCCGGGCTGGTCGGCTCCTCGATCCAGAGAGGCTTGTACACCGCCAGCCGCCGCACCCACTCGATCGCCTGCGGCACGTCCCACCGCTGGTTCGCGTCGAGCATGAGCACCCGGCCCGGGCCGATCTGATCGCGCACGAGCGCCGCGCGGCGAATGTCGTCCTCGAGGTTCGCGCCGACCTTGATCTTGAAGCGCTCGAAGCCTGCCTCGAGCGCCTCCCGGCAGAGCGCGCGGATCCGCTCGTCGGAGTACCCCAGCCACCCGACCGACGTCGTGTACGCCGGGTAGCCGCGCTCGACGAGCTGCTGCTCGCGCCCCGCCCGCGTCGCCACGAGCCGATCGAGCGCGCGCTGCGCCTCCGGCGGCGTGAGCGCGTCGGTCATGTAGCGCCAGTCGACGAGCTCGACGATCTGCGCGGGGCTCATCTCCGAGAGGAGCTTCCAGAGCGGCTTCTTCTCGAGCTTCGCCCAGAGATCCCACATCGCGTTGACGACCGCCGCGGTCGCCATGTGGATGACGCCCTTCTCCGGCCCGAGCCAGCGGAGCTGGCAGTCTCCCGTGACCCGCTTCCAGAACTCGCCGGGCGCCGCCGCGAACTCGGCGATGGACGTCCCGACGACGAGCGGCTCGAGCGCTCGGATCGCGGCCACCACGACCTCGGTGCCCCGCCCGATGGTGAACGCGAGGCCGTGGCCCTCGACGCCGTCGACCCGGTCGGTCTTCAGGACGACGTACGCGGCGGAATAATCCGGGTCCACGTTCATCGCGTCGGAGCCGTGCTGCTCGCGCGAAGTGGGAAAGCGCACGTCGTGCGTGACGAGCTTCGTGACTGTGCCGCCGAGTTTCATCGCTGGGTCCAAAAGGCCGCGAGGAGAGTCTACTTTCCCGCGCTCCATCCTCCGTCGATCATCAAGCTGCTCCCCGTCACCATCGCCGACGCATCGGACGCGAGGTAGAGCGCCGCCGCCGCCACCTCGCCGGGCTGCGCCATCCGTCCGTTGAGCTGGGTGGACGCCATGTCGCGGTAAGCTTGCTCCGGATCGGGGTACTCCGACAGGCGCTTCTTGACGAACGGCGTTTCGACGCGGCCGGGACAGATGCAGTTGAACCGTACACCCGTATGCGAATGGTCCAGCGCCAGCGCCTTGGTGATCCCCACGACCGCGAACTTCGTCGTCGTGTACGCCAGCCGCTCGCGCACCGCCACGATGCCGCCGATCGAGGCCATGTTCACGACGCTCCCGCGCCCCCGTCCGATCATGCCCGTCGCGAACGCCTTCGCGCACAGGAAGACTCCGCGCACGTTCACGGCGTAGAGGCGGTCGAGATCCTCGTGGGTCGTGTCGAGCAGCGTGCCGACGTGGCCCACTCCCGCGTTGTTGACCAGCACGTCGACCGGGCCGACCCTCTTCTCGAGGGCCGTCACGTCGGCCGCGGACGACACGTTCGCGCAGGCGTACTCGGCCCAGCCGTCGGCCGCGCGGATCATCGTGACCGTCTCGCTCGCGGCGGCCTCGTCGAGGTCCACGACCCAGACGCGCGCGCCTTGATCGGCGAAGAGCTCGGCGACGGCCCGGCCGATGCCGGAGCCCGCGCCCGTGACGAGGGTGGTCTTCTGGTTCAAGTGGAAAGGGTTCATTTCACAGCCGGTAGGTTCTTCGGGCGTTGTCGGAGAAGACGGCGTCGCGGTCGGCCGGGGCGAGCCCCTCGATGAGCGCGTCCGCGGCGGCGAGCCAGCGCGCGTAGGTCGAAGCGAGCTTCACGACGGGCCAGTCGCCGCCGAAGAGGACGCGCTTGGGGCCGAACGCGTCGAGGACGTGCGCGGCGTAGGGGCGGAGGTCGTCGACCGTCCAGCGCGCGGCGTCGGCCTCGGTGACGAGGCCCGAGAGCTTGCACGCGACGTGGGGGAGCGCGGCGATCGCGCGCAGATGCTCGCGCCAGGGGTCGAGCCGGCCGCCGCGGATGTCGGGCTTGCCCGCGTGATCGAGGACGAGCTGCGTCTCCGGGCAGGCGCGCGCGAGGTCGGTCGCGGCGGGGAGCTGCGCGTGGCGGATGCACAGGTCGAAGGAGAGCCCCCGCTCGCCGGCCGCGCGCACACCCTCGACGAAGGCCGGACGGCGGCAGAAATCAGGGTCGGGGCTGCCCTGGATCAAGTGCCGCACGCCGCGAACGAGCGGGTACTCACGGAGGCGGTCGAGCGCGCGGAGCGTCTCCTCCCCCTCGTCGACGGGCGCGAACGCCACGATCCCCGCGATGCGCGGCTCCCCCTTCGCGAGGCGCGACACCCACGCGACCTCCTCGAGCGCCTGCGCGCGGTCGCACTCGGCCTGCACGAACACGACTTGCCGAGGTCCTTCGGCCCCCGCCTCCGCCGCCAGCTCCTCCGGCCGGTGCGGCCCGGCGATGACCGGCTCCGCCGCGAGCCACCGGTACGCGAGCACCGAGGGGTCCCAGAAGTGCACGTGCGAGTCGACGAAGGAGCCCACCATGGCCAAAAAGCCGGCGGAGCCTACCACACACGTTCGACTTGGCCCGCCGCCGCGCTAAGACGGAATCGGAACGCCGCCGCCCGCGCTCGACGCGTAGCAAGCCTCCACCACCGCCATCGTGCGAAACGCGTCGTCCACCCGCGTCGGCAGCTCGGTCGTCTCCCCGTCGGCGTGGCGCATGAGGCTCGCCATCGTCCCGACGAAGGCGTGCGGGAACCAGCTCCCGACGAGCGGCAGCCCGCGCCACTCCGGCGCCGTCCCTCCGCCCAGCCGGCAGTATTCGAGCTCGTCGGGCAGGCCGCGCGGGTAGTCGAGGTTGACGCCGATCCGCGCTTTGATCGCGCCCTCCGTCCCCTCGATCTTGAAGTAGCTCTCCTGGTGGCGCAGGCCAAACTCGTGGCCGTGGTTGGTCGTGACCGTCGCGCGCCGCACGTCGCCGTAGTCGAGCGCGATCGCTGTGCGCGTCGAGGCGAGCTCCATCTGCTTCGGGTGCTTGAGCGTCTTGCAGTAGACCCCCGCCGGCTCGCCCAGGAACGACCGCACGAGGTCGACGTAGTGGATGCTGTGGTAGACGATCTCCATCCGCGGCACGCCGAAGAGGAACGTCCACAGCTCCCACGGCATGTGGCACGTCACCCGCACTTCGACGTCGTGGACCTCGCCGACGGCGCCCCTCGCCACGAGGTCGCGCGCCGCCATCACGCACGGCGCGAAACGCAGCTGGAAGTTCACGGCCGCCGTCAGCCGCCTCTTTTTGCACACGTCCAGGATCGCGCGCGCCTCGGCGAGGTTCTCGCCCATCGGCTTCTGGATGAGGACCGGCGCGCCCTCCGGTAGCTCCGCCAGGACCTTCGGGATCGCGGGCGCCGGCACCGCCACGTCGAAGACCGCGCGCTCGGGCGCCGTCTCCAGGGCCTCCGCGAGCGTCTCCGCCACGCGGGGAACGCCGAACGCGCGGGCGAGCGCGCGTGCCTTGTCCGCGTTCACGTCCGTCACGCTCGCCACGGGGAAGCCGGCGAGCCGGTAGGCGGGCCAATGCGCGTCGCGCACGATCGCGCCCGCGCCGATCGACACGATGGGCCGAGGCCGCCGCGGCAGGACCGGCTGCTGCGATACGTCGGAAGGAGGGATGGGGTCGAGTGCGGGCGGGAGGCGGCGGTCGTCGGCTGGTGGGCTCATCGCGCGGTTCTCTTCGACATGCGGTCGAGCGTGAGGCGTGCCTCGACGGCGAAGGCATAGCACTCGAGCGCGTCACGGGTGGAGGTCGGGCGCTTGGCGCGCGCCGCCCGCGCGATGGACCGGAAGGCGAGGTAGCGGCCCCCGTCGAGGCCGAGGAGGGTGACGATGACGGCCGGATCGCGCGGGTGGGGCGGCGTCCCGAGCAGCATCGACGCCGCCGCGAGCAAGCGCGAAAGCAGGTCTTCGCACGCCGCGATCGCGCCGGCCGCGTCCCCCGTCCCCGCGAGCGCCTCGACGCGGATCGCCGACTCGTGGTCGGACGCCGGCCAGAGCCCCGCCATCGAGAACTGCGACGCGGGCTTCGACACCGACGGGTCTTTGTGCGGGGCCGGCGCGGTGGCGGGCGAGGAGCTCGCGGGCAGCGGGCGCGCGGAGTGGTTGGCGGCGCGGGCCGACGACGTGCGCAGCGAGGGCCGCGATCGCGAGGCCGGCGCGGGCGCCTTCGCGGGCGATTTCACGATCCCGAGGCGCGCGGTCGCCGACGCCGAGCGGACCGGCTGCGAGTCGGCGAGCTCCTTGATGGCGTCGGTGAGCCCGACCTCGTCGGCGTCGAGAAAGAGCGGGATGCCCTCCAGCTTGCCCGACGCGGGGAGCTCGGCGCGGTACGCCTCGACGACCAGGCGCGTGACGCGCTCGATCACGCCGAAAACGCCCTCGCCCGTCGTCGCCACCGTGGCCATGGACGGAGCGCCGAAGAGGTTGAACCGGCGGTCGAGCTCGTCGAGCGGCGTGACGTTCGGCAGATCGCGCTTGTTCCACTGAAAGACGTGCGGGAAATCGCTGAGCTTGCGCCCTTGCTCGGCGAGGTTCGCGTTCAGGTCGTCGAGCGACTCGAGGTTCGCGTCGAGCCGCTCGGTCTGCGTGTCCGCGACGAACACGATGCCGTCGGCCCCGCTCAAGACGAGCTTGCGGGTAGCTGCGTAGTACACCTGCCCGGGCACGGTGTAGAGCTGCAGCTTGACGTGAATGTCGCCGATCTGCAGGAGCTTGACCGGGAGGTAATCGAAGTAGAGCGTCCGGTCGGTGTCGGTCGCGAGCGACAGCATGTTGCCGCGCTGCTCGGGCTTGGTCGCCGCGTGCACGTGCTGCAGCGTCGTGGTCTTGCCGCCGAGTCCAGGCCCGTAAAAGACGATCTTGAAGAGGAGCTCGCGCTTGAGGCGATTGATCGAGGCCATGAGGCGGGCCAAAGGATCATATCCCATCCTCCCGGCGCCCCCGCACCGACGGATTGTGCCCCGCCCCCGGCCAGTCCTACACTTCGAGAGGTGAAGGTCTCCGCCGTCGTGTCCAAGGTCGAAGGGGGCTGGGTCGCCGAGTGCGAAGAGGTCGACCTCGCCGGGGAGGGGACCACGCGCGACGAGGCCCTGGCGACGCTTCGCGCGGCGCTCGAAGACTATTTCCACCGGGCCGAAGCCGTCGCTCCGCCGACCGACGCACCGCGCGAAGCGATCGAGATCGTCGTCGTCGGCGAAGAGCCATGAGCGCGCGCGACGACGCGCGGCGGCAACGAGCTACGAGCTGAAGATCCGGCGGATCTCTTCCGCCATCTCGACCTCGGTCTGATTCTTCGCGAGCGCGAGCTCCTTCAGCAAGAGCCCGCGCGCCTGGTCGAGCAGCCTTCGCTCGCCGAACGACAGGTCCTTGTCGAACTTCAGCCGGTTCATGTCCCGGAGGACCTTCGCGATCTCCACGGGCGAGCCGCTCTTGATCATCTCGGTGTAGACGCGAAAGCGGCGGCTCCACGGCTGCACGTCGACCGCGACCTCTCGGGCGCGCATCGTCGTCATGATGTTGTTCGCCTCTTTGTCCGTCATCACGGCGCGGAGGCCGACCTGCGTCGCCGCGCTGGTCGGGACCATGACCTTCATCCCGTTGTCGAGGATCCGCAGGATGTAAAATGTCGTCTTCGTGCCCCCGATCTCCCGCTGCTCGATGGCGGTGACCTCGCCCACCCCGTGGGCCGGGTGCACGGCCTTGTCGCCGACCACGAAGATGGGCGAGGGGGCGTGCGGAATGGGGGGGATGGAACCAGGCGGGCCCGGGCGCCCGGGAGGCCGGGTAGACGCGGGGCGCGGCGGGGGCGCCGGCGGCTCGATCCGCGGGGACGGTTTGGCGCCTCGCTTCCCTGTCGATTTCTCGGGCGAATTCGTAGACATAGATGGTTGTTGGACGGGGGCGGCGGTGGCGGTGCGGTCGGTGCGAGCCATGGCGGTTCGGGAGGAGACGCGAGCGGTGCGCTACCACTGCGCGACCTCCGGCGTCAATGCGGGAGGCCTCGCCGGGGCGGGAGCCGCTCTATAGACCGCTTGCGACCGCTGCGCATCCTGCGGGAGCGATCATTCGGCATGCGCCGGGGCCGCCTGGTCGGCCTGGGGCACGGGGTCGGGCTGGCTCTGCCGCTCTTTGCCCCGACGATGGCCGAGCCGCTCCACGGCCACGAAGAGCGCCGGAATGAGGAAGATCCCGAGGAACGTCGCCGCGAGCATCCCGGAGATGACCGCCGTCCCGAGCATACGCCGCGCCGAGGCGCCCGCGCCGCTGGCGATCCACAAGGGAATACATCCGGCGATGAAGGCGAAAGACGTCATCAGGATGGGCCGCAAGCGAAGGCGTGCCCCCTCGAGCGCCGCGTCGATGATGGACGCGCCCTGGTCGAGCCGGTCCTTCGCGAACTCGACGATGAGGATGGCGTTCTTCGCCGTCAGGCCGACCAGCATGACGAGGCCGATCTGCGCGTACACGTTGTTGTCGAAGTGGCGCGACAAGAGCCCCACGTACGCGCCGAGGACGGCGACGGGCGTGCTCAAGAGGACGCTGAAGGGGAGCGACCAGCTCTCGTAGAGCGCCGCGAGGATGAGAAATACGAAGACGAGCGACAGGCCGAGGACGCGGGCCGTGCCACCCGCGGAGATCTTCTCCTGGAAAGAGAGGCCGCTCCACGCGTACCCCATGTCCGGCGGGAGCGTCTTCGCGGCGACGTCCTCGAGCGCGGAGAGGGCCTGGCCGGAGCTGTATCCAGGCGCGTTGACGCCCTGGATCTCGACCGACCGGTACAGGTTGAAGCGCACCGTATACTCCGGCCCCGTGATCGATCGCACGGTCACGAACGACGAGAGCGGGACCATGCCGCCCGCGCTATTGCGGACGTAGAACTGGCCGACGTCGTCGGCCTTGGTCCGGTAGGCCGGCTCGGCTTGGAGGAAGACCCTCCACTGCCGTCCGAAGCGCGTGAAGTCGTTGATGTACGCGCCGCCGAGGAACGTCTGCAGCGCGGCGTAGACCTCGCTGATCGGCACGCCCTGCTTGAGCGCCTTCTCCTTGTCGACGTCGGCGAAGAGCTGAGGGACGGCGGGCGAGAAGATGGGACGGATCCCCGCGAGCTCGGGCCGCTTTCGCGCCTCGGCGACGAACTTGCCGACGTTCTGCGCGAGGTACTCGTACGGGTTCCCGCTCCGGTCCTGGAGCATCATGCTGAAGCCCCCGGTCGCGCTGATGCCGGGGATGGACGGCGGCCCGACCGCGAAGACGCGCGCCTCGGGGATGGTCGAGAACGCCGCGTTGAGCTTCTGGACGATGGCGGCGCCCGTGAGATCCGGCGAGTCGCGCTCCTCCCATGGCTTGAGCCCGATGAAGCCCGTGCCGAGGTAGCTCGCCGCCGTCCGAGTGAAGAAGCTGTAGCCCGCGATGCCGTTGTACGTGCGGATGCCCGGCTGCTTGCCGACGATGTCCGCCACCTTGTCGTAGACGGCCTTGGTGCGCTGGAGCGACGCGCCGTCGGGGAGCTGGACGCCGATGATCGCATAGCCCTGGTCTTCGTCGGGGACGAAGCCGGCCGGCAGCTTGCCGGCGAGCACGATCGAGAGGCCGCCGATGCCCGCGAGGAGGAGGAGCGGGATGAGGAGCTTCCGGACGAGGCGGCGGTTGATCGAGACGTACCCGTCGGTCGCCTTGCCGAACCACCGGTTGAAGCCCGCGCCGAGGCGCCCGAAGAGGCCGCGCGGTTTTTCGCGGGGCCGGAGCAGCATCGCGCTGAGCGCGGGGCTGAGGGTCAGCGCGTTGAAGGCCGAGATGAGGACCGAGACGGCGATGGTGAGCGCGAACTGCTGGTAGAGCCGGCCCGTGACGCCGCTCACGAACGCGACCGGCACGAAGACGGCGGCCAGGATGAGCGCGATGGCGATGACGGGGCCCTGCACCTCGGACATGGCGCGAATGGTCGCGTCCTTCGGTGACATCCCCTCCTCGATGTGGTGCTCGACCGCCTCGACGACGACGATCGCGTCGTCGACGACGAGGCCGATGGCCAGCACCAAGCCGAAGAGCGACAGCGTGTTGACCGAGAACCCGAGGAGCGGGAAGACCGCGAACGCGCCGACGAGCGACACCGGCACCGTCAGGAGCGGGATGAGCGTCGCGCGCCAGCTCTGGAGGAAGATGAAGACGACGAGCGCGACCAGCAGCACCGCGGCGCCGAGCGTCGTCACGATCTCGCGGATGCCGGCCTTCACCGGCGCCGTCGTGTCGAGCGAGATCTCGTACGCGACGCCCGCCGGGAATCGAGACGCGAGGTCGACCATCGCCTTCCGGATGTTGTCGGCGACGTCGAGCGCGTTCGATCCGGGCGTCTGGAAGGCGGCGATGACCGCGGCGGGCTTGCCGTTGAACGTGCCGTACTGCTGGTAGGTCAGCGCGCCGAGCTCGATGCGGGCGACGTCGCGCACGCGGATGGTCGAGCCGTCGGGGTTCTCGCGGACGATGACGTTGCCGAACTCCTCGGGCTGCACCAGCCGGCCCTGCGCCCGGACGGTGAACGTCAGCTGCTGGCCCTCGGGCGCGGGCTCCGCGCCGACCTGGCCGGCGGGGTTCACGACGTTCTGCGATCGAATGGCGTTCTGCAGGTCGGTGACGGTCAACCCGAGGTGCGCGAGCAAATCGGGCTTGATCCAGATGCGCATCGAGTAGTCGGCGGCCCCGAGGTTCCGGATGTCGCCGACGCCCTTGATGCGGAGGAGCGCGTCGTTGATGTTGATGAGCGCGTAGTTCGCGAGGAACGTCGGGTCGTAGCGGCCGTCGGGCGAATAGAGCGAGACGACGATGAGGGGGAAGGCCAGCGACTTCTTGATCGTCACCCCGAAGTTTTTCACGTCCTGCGGGAGAAACGGCTGCGCCTGCGAGAATCGGTTGTTGACGAGGACGTTGTCCACGTCCACGTCCGTGCCGACGTCGAACGTCACCGTCTGGTTCATCGAACCGTCGTTCGCGTTCGTCGACTGGATGTAGAGCATCCGGTCGACGCCGTTCATCTGCTGCTCGATCGGCGTCGCGACCGACTGCTCGATCGTCAGCGCGTCGGCCCCGGTGTACGTCGTCGTCAGGTTGACCTGCGGCGGCAGGATCTGGGGAAACTGCGCGATCGGGAGCCCGAGCAGCGACACCACGCCGACGAGCACGGTGATGATCGCGATGACCATCGCCACGATCGGGCGCCGGATGAAGAAGTTGGACATGCTCTTCGCCCTCCTCGGGGGTCAGTGCGGCGCGGCGGCGCTCGCGGAAGCGGCCGACGACGCGGCGTTGGGCAGCTCCGGGGCGGCCTTGGCGACGACCCGCGCGCCGTCGGAGATCTTCTGCATCCCCTCGACGACGACGCGTTCGCCCTCGGCGACGCCGCTCTTCACGATGGCTTGCCCCTGGCTGACCGGGCCGACCTCGATCTTGCGGAGCGCCACCTTGTCGTCGGGACCGACGACGCCGAGCGAGTAGGTCCCCTGGACCGAGATGAGCGCCTTCTCGGGGACGACGAGGACGCCGTTGCCCGCCTCCTCGCGCCGGATGCGCACGCGCCCGTACTGGCCGGGGCGGAGCAGCTGGTCCGGGTTGGGGAAGAGGCCCTGCACCTGGAGGGTGCCGGTGCTGGGGTCGACCTGGCGGTTGTACGCGATGACGACGCCGCGGCGCGAATACGTGCTCCCGTCGGACAAGAGGAGCTCGATGCCCGGGTCGCCGCCTTCGGCCTTGCCGCCTCCGTCCAACGAGGCGAACTGCTTTTTCGCCCACGCGAGGTCGCGCGTGTCGAGGTGCTTGAAGCGGTCCGGATACTTGACGTAATCGACCTCGCTCATCGGGAAGTTGATCCGGATGGGGTCCGTCGACGACACCGTCGTCAGCAGCGTCGGCCCGTCTTGCCCGACGAGGTTCCCGACGCGCACGAGCGCGATGCCGGCCACGCCGTCGAGCGGCGACAGGATGCGCGTGTACGAGAGGTTCAGCTCGGCCTGTCGGAGCTGCGCTTCGGCGGACTGGACCTGCCCCTCCGAGTCGGCGAGGTTCGCGGTCGCGTTGTCGAGGTCCTGCTGGGAGATCATCCCGGCCTTGACGAGGCCCTGGTCACGGTCGAGCGTGACCTTGTTGTGGGCCTGATTGACCTTCGCGCGCGTCACCGCGGCGCGCGCCGTGTCGGCCGCGTCCACGTAGTCGGTCGCCTCGATCGTGAAGAGCGGCTGCCCGGCCTTGACCGCGGCGCCGTCCTTGTACGTTTGCGTTCGTAGGTACCCGCGCACGCGCGCGCGGATGTCGGCGTTGTCGTAGCCATCGAGCGTGCCGATGGCCTCGACGTACAACGGCACGTCCTTCTTGACGACGTTCTTGACGTACACCGTGGGCGGCGGCGGCGCCGGAGGCGCTTTCTTGACGTCACACGCGGCCGCGGACGACGCGGCGGCGAAGACGGCGGCCCATATCCCTATCGCTTTCAATAGACACACTCCGCGTTGGTGAGCACCGCGTTCGCCCGTGCCTGGCCTACCTGGAAGTCGAAGAGCGCCAGCGAGATCTCCGCCTGGCGAAGCGCCTGCGCCGAGGTGACGAGGTCCAGGCTCGTGCCGATGCCGCGCACGTACCCGTCGCGCGTGCGGCGGTCGATGCGGTCGGCGAGGTCGCGCTGGCGGCGCGCCACGTCGCGCTGTTCTTGGAAGACTCCGACGTCCCGCTGCGCCTGCGTCGAGCCGACGATCGCCTCGAGGCGCGCCGACACGAGCGCCTGGCGCGCTTGCTCGAGCGCCGCCCGCGCGTCGCGGAGCGCTCCGTAGCGCGCGCCGCCGTCGTAGAACGGCACCGTGACCGCGGCCTGCGCCGACCAGATCGTGTTCGGCCCGAGGACGGCCTCGGTCGAGTAGCTCGCCTGCGAAGAGACCGTGAGCCAGGGCGCCAAGAGGAGCTCCGCGTCGCGCACCCCGCGCACGGCCACTTCGACGCGCTTCTGCGCCGCCCGCACGTCGGGCCGCTGCTCGATGTCGTCGTTGGGGCGGCACGTCTTGGCCACCGCGGCCTCGAACTGCTCGAGGTCGAGGTCACCCGGCGCGGCGAGGGCCACCGGAGAACCGAGCGCCACGCCCAGGGCCTCGCGCGTCCTGCGCAGCGTCTCGTCGGCCTGGACGATGAGCGCGCGCGCGGCCTCCACGTCGGCCTGGGCGCGATCGACGTCGAGCTCCGTGCCTTGTCCGAGCTCGAGCCGCGTCTTCGCCAGCGTGAGCCGCTCGAGCGCCGCGCGGAGGCCGACCCGATCGAGCTCCGACACGCGCGCGGCGGCGAGCGTCGCCAGCATCGACGCGACCACGTCGGTCGCCAGCAAGCGACGGCGATCCTCGAACGAGAGCCGCGCCACCTCGATGTTGCGGTCGGCGGTGCCCACCTCGTAGAGCGCCCGCGGGTTCAAGATCGACCATGTCGCCGTCGCGGCGAACGTGAAAAGATCGGGCGGCGGCGACACGAGGGCCACCGGCAGCGCCGCCGTCATCCCCGGGGCCACCGTGGCGAGCGTGAAGCTCTCGGTGTTGAACTCGTGCACGTAGCTGACCTGGCCCACCAGCATGGGCAGGACGGCGGCGAGCGCGATGCGCTTCTGGGCGCGCGCCCGATCGATGGCCTGCGCGCTCGAGAGGTAGTCGGTCGACTGCGTGCGGATGAGGGTGAGCGCTTCGTCCCAGGACGCGATCCGCCGCGGCGGCTCGGGCGGCGGCGCCAGCATCGGATCGTTCACCGCGGGCACCTCGGGGGCCGGCGGCTGAGCCTGCGCGCGGCCGAGGAACGGCGTCGTGAGAACGACGAAAGCCAGCGCGGCTGCACTGGCAAACCGCGGCGGCAAGAGAGATCGGGGAGAGTGAGGGAGCGTGCGCATTGCCAGAAAAAGTGGGTGGGAGCTCGGATGCCACGCGACCATGCCCTGTTGCGCGGAGCGTTGCACCCTCTTCGCGTAGCTCATGACGAGAAGCGTGACCTCAGGCGCCGGTTCGGCCGTCCGGCGTGTCGGAGACGTTTCAGGTGTACCGGACTTCGCCGCAGGAGCGGCCCGCTCTATCCTCCGCGCCCCTTGGAAGGGTCCCACGTGTCCGCCCCCGTTGCGCCCGAAGCCGCGCGAACCCACCGCCGCGATGCCGTGCGCGTCTTCGCCGTCGCCCTCCTCGCGCGCGTCGCCGTCGTCCTCTGGGCCCGGACGCGCTTCCCGGCCGTCGAGGACGGCCACTATTACGATACGCTCGCGCGACGTCTTGCCACAGGCGCGGGATACACGTGGGCCTGGCCCGACGGCGCGGTGACCTACGCCGCGCACTATCCGGTCGGCTACCCCGCGCTCCTGGCGCTCGCCTATGTGGTGTTCGGCGTGTCCAGCGGCGCCGCCATGATGGTCAACGCCGCCCTGGGCGCCGCGAGCGCGTACGGCGCGCACCGCATCGTCTCCCGGGGCGGGGCGGGTCGATGGGCCGCCCTCGCCGCGGGGGTGGCGATCGCCTTCCACCCGGCGCTCTTGCCCTACACGGCCGCCGTGATGACCGAAGGCGTGACGGCGTCGTTGTGGGTCGTCGCGACGGCGCTGGCGGTCTCGGCCGGAGCGAAGGAGAGCGAGCGAAGCGCGTGGGCGCGGCTCGGGGCGAGCGGCGTCGTGATGGGCGTCGCGACGCTGGTGAGGCCCCAGTCGCTGATCCTGGCGCCGGTCTTCGGAGCGATGGCCGCGAAGCCCGGCGCGCCGATCGCCACCCGCGCCACCCGCGCCGCGGCGGCCCTCGCGATCGCGGTCTTGTGCGTTCTGCCGTGGACCGCGCGCAACTGCGAGCGGATGCACCGCTGCGCGCTCGTGAGCGTGAACGTCGGGTGGAACCTCCTCATCGGCGCGCAGACCACGACCGGCTCTTGGGAGCCCGTGAGCGTGCCGCGGGAGTGCGCGACCGTGTGGGACGAGGCGGGGAAGGACGCCTGCTTCGACCGCGTGGCGCGACGAGAGATCGCGGCGGCGCCGGGCGCATGGCTGGCGCGCGCGCCCGCGAAGCTCGCCGCCACGTTCGACTATGTGGGCGCGGCGCCGTGGTACCTCCACGCGAGCGACCCGGCCGCGTTCGGGGACGACGCCAAGCTGCGCCTCGCCGTCGCGGAGACGCTGGCGTGCAGGCTCCTGCTCCTGGCCGCGCTCGTGGCGTGCGGCCTCCTCGAGGGACCGCGCTCGACCGCGCGAAAGTGCGTCGCGCTCGCCGGCGCCGCCGCCGCGCTCACGCTCCACGCGTGGATTGGCTACGTGCTCCTGGCGGTGTGCATCGCGCTGCTCGGGCCGCGGCGGCTCGCCCGTGCGCCCGCGGCGGCGTCGACGCTCGCCGTGATCGCGGCGACCGCGGCGATGCACGCGGCGTTCTTCGGCGCGGGCCGATATGGGCTGATGGTCTTGCCGTTCGTCACGATGTCGGCGTTCGCGTACGGCCGCGCTCCGGCGCAAGACGGGAAAGAGCAAGCCTTGTCCCCCCGCCTCCCTCGGACCTAAAAAAGACACCGTGCGCCTGATCCGCCTGCTCCTCGTCGCCCTCGGCGCGACGTTTCTCCGGCGCCTTCGTTCGGGGCCGCGGCGGGCCGGCTGGACGTGGACGTTCGAGTTCATCGTCGAGCTGATGCGACGCGACTGGATGGAGATGCGCTCCTGGAAACCCGCGCAGATACGCGCCGAGTTCGAGCGAAAGCCGCTACCCAAGAGCGCGACGCGGAAGGTCCGGTATGGCGAAATCTGGCTCGACGGAATCCGCGCCCTCTCCTTCGAGCCCCCGTCGAAGCGCAGCCCCGTCGTGATTCTCTACTTCCACGGCGGCTCGTACCTCTTCGGCTCTCCCGAGACGCACCTCGACGTCGCCGCACGTTTCGCGCTCGCCGCGGGCGCCCGCGTGGTCTTGCCCGAGTATCGCCTCGCGCCCGAGCATCGGTACCCGGCGGCCCTCGACGACGCGCTTCGCGTATTTCGGGCGCTCATCGCGAGCGGCACGGACCCGGCCCACATCGCCGTCACGGGAGAATCGGCCGGCGGAAACCTCGCGCTGGCCCTGCCTCTCGCGCTCGTGGGCGAACGGGCGCCGCTACCGCGCGCCGTCGCGCTGCTCTCTCCCTGGCTCGATCTCTCCGCGTCGTTCCCGTCTACCCGCACCCAACTGGACGACTACGGAGACCGCGAGCTGGTCGTGGAGCAAGCGCGCCTCGTCGCCGGCGAGCTCTCGCTCGACGATCCTCGCCTTTCGCTCATTCATCGCGATCCCAAGGGCTTGCCGCGCCTGCTCATCCAGGTCGGGGGAGCCGAGAGGCTGCACGACGAGGCGGTGGAGCTCGATCGGCGCGCGAGGGAGGCCGGCGTCGACGCGCGGCTCGACGTGCTGCCCGAGATGCCGCACGCGGCCCAGTTGCTCGCGGAGTGGTCGCGCGAGGGTCAGTCGGCTCTCGAACGCGCGGCGTCGTTTCTCACGGCGGCCTGACCGCGCTCCGTCGCATCTCCTCGACCGCGGGGTCCTTGTCTCCCGCGGGGTCGATTTGCGCCGCCTCGTCCAGCCTCGCCCGGCACATCGACCACCGCTTCGCCTTGCACGCCGCGGTCGCCGCTCGACGAAGCGACGCCGCACGGGCGCTCGGGTCCTCCGGCGAAGTCGCCGAATCGGACGGCGCGGCCCCCAGCATCTCGCGATTCGGCGTCTTGTCGAACACGCCGAGAACGACCGCGACCGACGCGGCGAGCGACGCCCCCACCGCCAGCGACGCGACGAGGCGGCGCGCGCGCTTCGACCTCTCCTGCGCCGTGCGCCACGCGGCCGCGCGCACCCGGGCGTTCGCCTCGTCGAGGGCTCGGTCCACGTCGACCCCCGCCTCCGCCAGCTCGCGGCGTCGGTCCTCGGCCGGCATCGCCAGCGCGTCCTCCAGCTCGACCTCCATCGTCGCTTCCTCGAGCGACTTCCAGAGATCCGCGGCGCTTCGTTTGGCCATCACGCCACCTCCTCGTCGCGCCCCGACTCCGCGGCCATCACGCTGTTCATGTAGCGACGTATCCGGCGCAGCGCGGCCGCCGTCTCCGCGTCCGAACGCCCGAGGCGCGCGGCGATCTCCGCCCGCTTCGTCACGCCGTCCGCCATCAGATCGCAGACCGAGAGCTCGAGCGCGCATCCTCCCGCCCGCAGCTTCTCCCGCAGCGCCTCCGTCCGGCGCGCCGCCGCGGCTTCATCGTCGGCGCGCTCCTCTTGCTCCACCCACGCCGCCTCGGTCGACGCCGTCGACCCGGCGACGAGGAGCTGCTCGCTCCCCGCCTGCCGCTCGTAGTCCGGCCGCCGCGACGTCACCGCGTTCGACCGGAGGCTCCGCACGATCCCGAGGAGGTGCCCCTCGAGCGTGCGGCCGTCGCCCGGCCTGAAGGCGCGCGTCGTCCTCAAGCGCACGTACGCCTCTTGCGCGAGATCCTCGGCGTGCCCGTCCGAGCGCGCCACGCGCCGCGCGAACCGGAGCAACACTTCGAGGAGCGCGCGGCCCTCCCGGTCACCGCCCGGTGCGTCCATTCGTCTGTCGTAACGCGACTCGCGGGCTGCTTGAAAGTGGCGGCGGAGGCTTCGCGCGGTTCGAAGCCCCGCCGCCGTACTGCGTATGGCATCACCGCGCCGGGCTGGCGGACACTGCGGATGCGGACGGGACCGCCGGAGACGGTGCCGGCCCAGCTTGCGGCGAGGGGGGCGACGGCTCCGGGGACGGCGTCGACTCGGTGGGATCGGGGACGGTCCCGTGGATCTTCGCCTTCTGTTTCGGTCCCATGGTGTGGCGTGCGATGCGGGTCGCCTTGGCCTTGGCGACCGCGCTGGTCTTCGTCTCCACGCTCCGGGTCGTGACCTTGGGGGCCGCGAGGCCGAACGTGGCCAGCACGTCGGGCGACCCCGCGAACATACCGACGATGATCCTTCGGAATGCGCGCGCCGTCGGCGACGTGCTGGTCTGCTTGTCGACGTCTGCCTTGATCGCGGCCGTTCGCTGGGCCGTGGCGTCTGCCGCGGCCTGGCTCGTCGTGAGGCGATCTTGGTAGAACTGGATGATCTGCGCGGGTGTGTAGGACGTGTTCCCGACCGGCAACGATGCCAGCTGGGAGAGGTGTTTGTTGATGCCGTCGATCATTTTCTGATCGGCGGCATTCTGCGATGCACGACTTTTCGGTGTAGTGGACATGACGCTTCTCCGATGCTTGGACGAGACGAGGGCGGTTCCGAGCAAGTGCGCTCGGGATACCGTTTCCCCATCTCCCTAAGCTGGGAGGGGTCCGTTTTGGACAACCGCGCGCCGAAGATTTTGGGGTGAGGCGGTCGATTTCGGGTCGGCGGCGGCGCGAGGGCCGGCCGCGTATCGCCAGCGGTCAGAGCGCGGGCGGAGCCGCCGAGCGGGGTGCTGGGGTGAAGCGATCCATGTGACGCGGCCGCCGAGCGGGGTCGTGGGGTGAAGCGATCCCTGTGACGCGGCCGCCGAGCGGGGTCGTGATGTGGAGCGATCTCTGTGACGCGGCCGCTGAGCGGGGTCGTGGGGTGGAGCGATCTCTATGACGCGGCCGCCGAGCGGGGTCGTGATGTGAAGCGATCCCTGTGACGCGGCTGCTGAGCGGGGTCGTGATGTGAAGCGATCCCTGTGACGCGGCCGCTGAGCGGGGTCGTGATGTGGAGCGATCTCTGTGACGCGGCCGCCGAGCGGGGTCGTGGGGTGGAGCGATCTCTGTGACGCGCTCGGCGGAGCGTCATTTCGGGGCGTTGGGCTCGTCATCGAGCTTCGCAAGAAGCCGACCGAAAAAGTCGCGATACCGCTGAAGGCCGCGACGCAGGTCCTCCGTGGAGACATTCTCGCCACTCGACCACCGTTCCTCGAGCTGGGCGCGCTCGATCTCGAACCGATGGACGATGTCGTCGACGAGCTCACCGACGAGGGCCCGTCCCTTGGTGACGGCATTCCGCGGGTCGTCCACGAAGTCGATCTGGATCTCCCGCCAACGATTCCGAAGCTGCTCGGTGGCGGCATGATCGAGATACGATGTGCCGAGCGCTTGCTCGTCACCCGATTGCCGCTTCGGGTTGGACGAGTTCGTCGGCGCGGACACGTTGGCGTTCGGCTGGGACATGGGAGCTCCTCGTGATGGTCGAGACCGGGTGAAGGCGCGTACCCGACGAAACAAGGGACCAGAAAGCGTTGCTCCGTGGATGCGCCGGACGATGAGAAAGCAGTCGACGTGCCAGGGTGCGCCGACACCGACCCGATCCGGCGCAGACGCGACCTCGTGCGCGTCGGCGGCGACGGGGCGTGGGGGCTATGACCGAGCAACCAAGCCGTGCGCCGCCACGATCTCGTCGGGCCGAGCCGGGGCGCGCGCCGATCGAGGATGCGACGAAGCCGGAAGCTCCGTTCGATTCGCGCCTACGGCGTATCCATGAACTCGTACAACCGGTTCGGCGGGCACGTGACGCCCGTCGCGCAGGTGTCCGAGACGTCGCTGAAGGGACGATTCGTGGTCGCCGCGGCCTTCCACGGCGCCGTCAGGCTGATGTGCGCGCCGATGGTGGAGTTTCGGACGACGGTTTGGCCGTTCGGATAGGAGCCGCTCGCGACGCACGTGTCGACGTACGTCGGCACGTCGGTGCAGTTCGCGTCCCACGCTCGCCCGAGGCCGACGGTGCCGTTCAGGTTGGCGGAGTCGGCGGTGAACTGGCTGTCGATGGCGAGGATGCCGTAGGGATTGCGGTCGTTCGTGTCGGGGGCGAAGACGGTGCCCGAGGTCCGCCGGTCGCTCACGAACTGGAAGTTCGTATCGTTCATCACGAAGGTCGCGCCGCCGAAGACGTAGTCGACGTCTCCCGTGACGAACATGCCCGTGATGTACGCGCGGACGACGGTGTCGGCGCTGGGTGTGTCGACGAGGAGGGTGTCTTGGTGGCCGAGCGCGCGGACGTTGTCGAGGATGATCTTGTCGCCGCTGACGAAGAGGGCGACCGCCTGGGTGCCGGTCGTCGCGGCGAGCGTGGCCAGGCTCGTGTCGTTCGAGATGGTGATGTTCTTGGCCTCGAAGCCGTTCTCGAGGCTCGTGAGGGTCGCGCTCCCCGAGGTCCCGAAGGTCGCCGCGGTGGTGTTGCCGACGCAGGTGTTGGCGCGCGCGCCGACGGCCTTCGCCTCGCCCGCGAAGTTGTTGAACTGGATGACGGTCTGCGACGCGTCGGCCGTGGTGCTGTAGAGCGTGATGGGCGGCTTCGTCGCCAGAACGCAGACGACCTCGTTGTACGTGCCCGGCATGACGCGAATGAAGACGCGGGCCGTGCCCGTGGCGGCGTCGATCGCGGACTGGACGGTCGGGAACGCGGTCCCCGCCTGGACGGTGAAGTTCGGCGTGAAGGTCGTGACGTCGCCGACGCCCGCGGTCGGGTTCCAGTCGTCTTCGACGAGTCCGGTGACGAGGCTGCCGGCCTTCGCGAGGTACTGGAGGATGCCGTAGTCGGCCGCCTGCGCGGTGGTGAGCATCGGGCGGCCCGCGGTTCCGCCGAGGCCCGCGAGGGGCGCCGCGTCGGCGAGGGTGCCGGGGGGCAGCGTGGCGTCGACGAAGCCGCCGGCGTCGGCGATGGTCGCGTCGTGCGCGGCGCCCGTGTCGGCCGCGGCGTCGGCGTGGGCGGCGTCTCCCGCGTCGGTCGCCGTCGCGGCGGCGTCGTGCGCGCCGGCGCCGGTGTCGGCCGCGGTGCCGGTGCCGCCGGAGTCCGGATTGACGCCGGTGACGCTGGCGTCGCCGCCGTCGGGCGCGGTCGTGGCGTCCGTCCCGCTCGTCGTCGCGTCGGGGGACGTCGTCCCCGTGTCGGGCGTTCCGGCGGATCCGTCCGGCCCGGAGGTCTTTCCGCTGTCGGTCGCGGCGGCGCCGGAGTCGTTCCCGGGCGAGCCCGAGTCTTGTCCGTTTCCGTTGCCGTTTCCGCTGTCGTCGTCGCTGCCGGAGCTCCCCGCGCACCCGGCGAGCGCCGCGAGCGCAACGCACCCGACCGCGAGGAGAGCCCTCGGATCCAACCCCACCGACGCCATCTTCATTGCCACGGTGATCGCTCCCGGCGGCGGCTGCGCGACACGCGAATCAGGGCCGTCCGCTGCGCAGCACCGTAAACCCTCGTCCAGCGTGCGTCGACGGCGGCGAGGCCGCGCCGCTTGCATCGGCAAACTGCGCCGTGAGCGCAATCGCCGCCCGTTCTGCGCCGCGGTCGTCAGGCTGTTCCGTACGCGACGAGGAGGAGCAGCACGGCGACGGCGAGCGCGTCGATCGCGCCGAACCTGGCGTGCCGTCGCTTGCGGCCCGCGATGTCCGCCGACGCCGACTCGCCGCGCTCCGCCCGCGCCTTGACGATGCGCCGGGCGTTGAACATCTCGAGGTGCGACAGGACGAGGAGCGCGGCGACGCAGGTCAGCTTGCCGTGGAGCCAGCCTTGTTTGAGCCAATCCGGCAAGAGCGCGATGAAGACGACGCCGACGGCGACCTGCGCGAAGAGGGCCGGGAGCTCGATGCGCACCAGGATGTTCGCCGCGAGTCGCTCGTAGGCGTCGCGCACGGTGGGCGGCGTAGTCTCGGCGGCGGACATCGCCATGAGGCGTTGCTGGGCGAAGGCCGCCCCGACGTAGGCCGCGAAGCCGACCAGGTGAATCAAGACGAGGGCCTTGTGGAGCATGCCCTCGTGATTACCAGACCTCGGCGCCGGCGGACGTCGTCCCCGGCGCGCGACGGCCCTCGGTGGGCGGCCCGGTCGCGCGAAAGCCGCGTGCTAGCGTCGCCCTGCGATGACCGGCCCTCACGTGCTCGTCGTTCTCGGGACCTCGGCGGCCTGGTCGCGCGGGATCCTGAGAGGGTTCACCGCGGTGGCCCACGAGCACGGCTGGAACCTCTTGCACTATCACCCGAGCGCCAACCTGGAATGGCTCGCCCGCGAGTGGACGCCGTCCGCCGCGGTCCTGGGGCCCGAGGTGCTCGGCCCGTGGCCCGCGGTCCTGGGCTCGCGCGTGAACGTCTCGGTGAACGTCGACCGCGTGGCGGAGGGCGTCGCCTCCGTCTGCCTCGACGAGGAACGGATCGCGGAGCGCGCCCTCGCGCACCTGGTTTCGAAAGGCCTGCGGAACGTGACGGCGTTCCGCTTCGGCGATTGGTCTTTTGCGGTCGCCCGTGAGCGTCACTTCGCCGAGAAGGCGGTCGCTGCCGGCGTGCGGTTCGTGGAAGGGTGGTGGGCCGGCACGGCGGATCCGCCTCGCAGCGAGGAGAACCCCGCGGCCATCGCCGCGTGGATCCGCGGGCTCCCCAAGCCTTGCGGGGTGTTCGCGTGCTCCGACGCGTTTGCGCGCGTCGTGGCGCGGTACGCGCGCGCGACCGGTCTTCGGGTTCCGGAGGACGTGGCGATCGTCGGCGTCGACAACGACGCGATCGAATGCGAGCTCACGGCGCCGCCGCTTTCGAGCGTCGCGATTCCCTGGCGGAGCGTCGGTCAAAACGCCGCGTGGCTCGTGCGGTCGGCCCTCGGTGGAGACGAGATTGCCGGCCGGAGGGTCATGGTGTCGCCGGCCGACGTCGTCACGCGGCGTTCGTCCGACGCCATGGCGATCGGCGACGCGATGGTCGGCTCGGCCGTCCGCTGGATCCACCAGCACGCGGATACGCGCATCACCGTGCCGGAGGTCGCGCGAGCCGTCGGCACGACGCGCCAACGGCTCGAGCGGCGGTTTCGTTCGGTCCTCGGGCGCACCGTGCTGCACGAGATACGCGCCGCGCACGTCGAGGCCGCGCGGCGGCTGCTCGCAACGACCGGCTTGGGGCTGTCGCAGATCGCAGCGCAAAGCGGATTCACCAACGCGGCGCTCTTGAACGTCGCGTTCCGGCGCTTGGTCGGCGAGCCCCCGGGCGCCTACCGGCGCCACGTCCGCGGGGCATCGGGCGACGAGGATTGATACGGCGGCCGGAGCCCCGTCGAGTGGACGAGCCGCGGGGGCCGGCGGTCAGTTCGTCTTCGTGAGGAGGCCGAGCTGCCAGGGGATGCCGTTGTAGCCGGCGTCGTTCGGGGCGGAGGGGTTGGTCCCTTGATAGAGGTATTGGAGCTGGCACGTGTCGATCGTCAGCGTCTCGTCGTAGCCGTCGCGGATCATCTCGCCGTGGCTGATGTCGCTGGTCCACGGGGTGCCACCGGTGAAGGTGATGTTGGCCGTGGACGCAAACGGCGCCTGGAACGTGTCTTGAAGAGGTGTCCAGGTGCCGTCGAGGGCGCTCGCGGTCCAGGATCGGTAATACCGGTGGTAGTTCGAGTCGGCGTCGAAGGCCTCGACGAGGGCCAGGTACTGGCCGGTGCCCTTCATGGAGTACACGTTGCTCGCTTCGAACAGGCTGCCGGCGTTCGCGTCCTTCATCACGACGACGGTGTTGCCGAACCCGCTGGGGAAACTGGCGAGCGTGGTCTGGCTCCGGTAAAACGCGCCGGCGTCGTCGGAAAAGAACAGATAGCAATTGACCGAATCGCAAATCACCTTGAAGTCGAGCCACCCGCCGCTGCTGCCCGCCGTCTGTGTGACGATGGCCGGCTCGGAGGCGAAGAAGCTCTGCGGCGCGGACCAGCCGGCGGGGTTGCTCACGTCGGCGTTCGTCGAGAACTGCGGGGGCCCGGACTGGAAGACCAGGTACCACTTGTTCTGCGGCCTGAAATAGAAGACCTGCGGAGCGGCGTGGTAGCCCGCCAACGCGGGATTCTGATCGAGGTAATAGAGGGTCGCCGACGACGTATCGGCAAAGTCGGTAAAGCTGATGTAGGCGATGCCGTAGATGCCCCCGACGGCCACCGTGCTCACGAAGACGTGCCATTTGCCGCCGTAGTAGACGACCGACGGGTCCTTGATCGCCACGAGGTCGTGGGTGGGATCCGAGATGGGACTCAGGATCGGACCGGTGGAGGACCACTGGAAGCTGGCGGGCACGCCGCAGCCGGCGGCGGCTTCGGCGCCCGCGTCGCCGGCATCGAGGGCGGCACTCCCGCTGTCGGGCGAACCGTCGTTGCCCGTGGCGGTCGACGCCGCGTCCCTCGCGGAGATGGCATTGGTATGGGCCGCGTTGCAGCCGAGGAGAGCCACCCCTGCGACGATTGCCCAGGAGCGGAGACCATTCGATACGAACATCGTGACGGCGAAGCTAGGTGTCTGCCGTGAATCCCGTCAAGGCGCCATACCGGCCTCTCGTGGCCTTTTTTGGAAAGCGCGTATTCGGCCGTTACCAAATACGAACTCGAGCCGGGGGAAAGGCCCACGGCCGAGGCGGGACGTCCGAGCGACGACCGAAACGCGCACTCGGCCATGACGGAAAGCGAAGACGGCGCCGACGGCGAGCCTCCTCGACCGCGGTCCTGAGCCGAAAGGGAGGCGATGCGCCACTGCATCGCCGTCGGTCTCCTTTCCCCAATCCCCCCATGGCATCGCATACGCTGGCGTTCGCGCTTTTTGCATTGACGGTGAGCGTTCAACCGATGGCGTGCCTGACGCCGCCCCAGCGATCGGCCGCGTCGGCCGGCGCCGGCACGGGCTCACCGGACGACGGTCCGGCCTCCGCGGATGCGGCGCCCCGAGCCTTGGAGACGATGACCGAGCTCGACGCCTGGGACGCGGCGACGCGGATGGCGCCGGGGATCAACATCGGCAACACGCTGGACAACACGACCAGCTGGGAAACGGGCTGGGGAAACCCGCGCATCACGAAGGAGTACGTCGAGAACCTCGGCCGCCTCGGGTTCAAGACCGTGCGCCTGCCGGTCGCGTGGGACACGTACGCCGTCGAGGGGCGCATCCAGAGCGACAAGCTGCGCAGGGTCGGCGAGGTGGTCGACTGGATCACGGGCGCCGGAATGTTTTGCGTTCTGGACATCCATTGGGACGGAGGCTGGATCGACTCCGGATCCAAGGACCGTTTCCCGTCCACGTACGCCACGTTCAGTCCCGCGGCCGAGCGGAAGTTCCGCACCTATTGGGGGCAAATCGCGGCGTTCTTCGCGGGCAAGAACGAGAAGCTCGTCTTCGAGGCGCTGAACGAGGAGACGAAGTTCGACAACGCCGGGTCCCAGGCAGATGCGTACGCCACGCTGACTCGCGTGAACCAGCTGTTCATCGACACGGTTCGACGAACGGGAGGCAATAACCCCAAGCGCCTCCTCGTCGTCGCCGGTTACGCGACCGATATCGGCAAGACGTGCACGGACGATTACACGATGCCGAAGGATACTCTGCCGCATCGGCTCTTCATCTCGGTGCACTACTACACGCCCTGGCAGTTTTGCGGAATGACCGAGGACGCGAACTGGGGAAAGATGTCGCCGACGTGGGGGAGCCCGAGCGACGTGGCCGAGCTCGAGCGGTTGTTCGGCACGATGGGCGACTTTTGCACGAGTCACGACGTCCCCGCCTTCGTCGGCGAGTTCGGCGTGGTCCCCAAAAAGGAGTCGGCGTCACGCGTTCGCTGGATGTCGTCGGTGATCGGCGCCGCGGTCTCGAGGAAGATGGTGCCGGTTCTTTGGGATACGGGCACCGAGGTTTCCCGTCGTTCGCCGTACACGCCGAGCGCAGACCTCCGGAAAGTGCTCGAGAACGTGGCCGCGGGATCCGCTCCGCGTAGCCCGTCTCCCGGTTGACCCGGCCGGCCGGCACCCTCCGCGCCCTGGGCCGCCGGTGGGAAGCGGCCCAGGGCGTGGGGATCGGCGTTTCACTCAGCGCGGGTGTGGGTCTTTGCTTCGGGCTTCGCCTCGGCGATCTTCGCGTCGAGGGCCTTCTTCGCGCTGGGCTTCGCTTCGCTGCTCTTGCCCTCGCGCGCCTTGCCCTCGCTGCCCTTGCCCTCGGCGGCTTTGCCTTCGACCGCGGTCTCGGGCTCACCCGGGTGCTTCGCGTCGGCCGTCGCGGCGGGGAGCGCGTGCGCTCGGTCGCTCGCGATGGCGCCCCAGGCGCCGCCGGCGGCGCCGCCGATGATGCCCACGAGGCAGAGCGCCAGCGACGCGATCATGCCGGCCTTTCGCTTCGCCGGGGCCGCGGCGGCTTGCTTCTCCGGCGGGCGGCTCGCGGACTTGGCGGGGGCGCTCCCAGAGTCGTTCGCGGCGGCGAGGCTCAGGCTGCTCGGCCCGGCGTCTCCCGCGTCGTCGTTCGACGAGGAGCTGCTGAACGCGTCGATCGGCTCGTCGAAAAGGCCCGGCGTCTCGGCGCTCTCGGTCTCGCCGAAGACCGACGGCGCGAACGCGCCGGACTCGCCGTCGGCCGCGAGTGGCCCCTCGGACCCCGGCTCTTCGCCCGGCTCCGGATCGCCCGCGGCGGCCAGGGTCTCGGCGTCGAACTCGCTCACGCGCTGGTTGTCTTCGCTCTCGGTCGACACGACGAGGGGCTCGGCGGCGATGAGGGCGACCGCGCTCGAGAGGACCGGGCTCGGTCCGAGCGCGCGCTCGAGGAACTCGTCGAAGGACGAGTAGCCGCACTCTTCGAACGTGCGCATCCCCTCGATGGCGCAGAGCTTCGCGCGCGCCTTCGCGGCGGAGTCGTGGATCTCGGCGTCGGTCGCGCGCATCCGGTCGAGGGTGCGCGCGACGGCCGTCAGCGCCTTCGTCTTGCGGGCTCGCTCGTCGGCCGACTCGCGGCGGCCGGACGGCGCGGCGGCGAGCTTCGCCGAGGGGGGGACGACGTCTCGCATCGCGCGCAGGAACGGCGCGACCGCGAGCATGCGCTCTTCGAACTCGGCCTCGCTGGTGTACCCCGCGTCGATGTGGACGCGCCGGGTCTCCAGCTGGGTGAGGTGACGCTGCGTCGCCGCGAGCTTGGCGGCGATGTGGTCTTCGAGGCCGCGGAGCTCGCGGACCATTCGCGCGAGGCGGCCTTCCTTCCCGGCGGCCTTTCGCATGCGGCCGGCACGCGTGGGCGGCGGGGAAATCTCCCCGCCGTCATCGACGTCCGACGAAAAAAGGTCTTGCGCGAGTGCCACGAGCTCCTCCTGAGCCTCTGCCCACTAGGAACGAACGGCGTTCTCGCGAAAAGCTTCAGCGCGCCGAGGCGGTGGTCTCCGGCCGCATCGTGAGGATGAGCGGGACCGCGGCCGCGTACTTGCGGGGGTCGAGCACGACTTGCGCGCCCGCGTGCGACGTCAGGTCCACGACGAGGGGCGCCAACAAATTGGCGTAGAGGCCCTTGCCTTTGGGGGCCGCGACGATGACGAGCACCGCCAGCTGGTCGAGCCCGAAGCCAGCTTCGCGCGCGAGCTGCTCGGCGGGGGGCTGGGGATACGATGCGTCGATGGCCGTTCCGTCGACGACGGGGAACGCCAGGGCCGGGAGGTCCAGCGACTGCAGCCAGCCCACTCGCCCTGCCTGGTTGGAATCGAGCAGGACAAAGCGTTTCGCATCGGGAAAGCCGATGAGGCCTCCCGCGAAGTTGATGATCTTGGCGTCGTCGAGCTCAATCTCCCCGAACCTTGTCCCTGAAACTCGCATCACGTTCTCCTTGGATGGGCTGCTGATGGTGGGTCTTCGAGCGCCACGCTCTCGATGTCGGCTGCTCGGGCGTTCGCCTGCGCCACTTCGTCGTACACTTCACCTCGGAGGACGGCGACGCCTCGGGGAGCGCTAACTGCAAGTCGCACGCCACCCTTCGACACCGAAGTCACGGTGATCTCGATTCCCCCGCTCACGACGATGCGTTGCCCGACGCGACGTTGCAAAATGAGCATGGGTGGAAGCCTTAGCTGCCGACGACCGACGAAGCGAGCGACAGGATCTGCTTGTTGACCTGCAGCGCGGCTTGATAGGCCGTCTGCGTCGCCTGCATGTTCGTCACCGTCTGGGCGATGTCCGCGTCGGACGTGGAGCTCAGCGCCGTCTGCATTTGAGTGACGGCGGTGGTGATCGCGTTGCTCGCCGAGTGGAGCCTGTCGGATAGTTCACCCGTATCCACCTCCGCGGCCACGACCTGGTCGTGCGACGCGTCGATGGTGCCGATGGATGCTTGGATACCGCTCGTGTCGTTGTTCGTGAGGGCCGTGGAGAGGGATTGGAGGGCCGCGAACACGTCCTGCCCGCCCGCCGCGGTGAACGCCTGGGCGCCGTTGGCGTTGGATACCGCGAGGACACCGGAGGCGACCTCGACGTGGGTGACGCCGCTATTTCCCACGAAGTTGCCCGATGAATCGAAGGGAGGCGAGCCGTTTGCCGTCCCGCCGAACAGGTATCCGCTGGCGCCCTGGGTGTTTGCGAGGGCAAGCAGCTGTTGGCGGAGCGAGTCGACTTGGGCGGCGGCGTTGCTGCGCGAGCTGGCGTCGCCGGTGCCGCTCGACTGGGCGACCGCGATGGCGCGCACCTGCTCGAGCAAGGTCGTGGCTTGATCGAGGGTGCTGCCCGCGAGATCCAGATCGCCGGCGGCGGTGGTCGCGGCGGAGCTGCGCCCCTGGACGGTGGCGATTTGAGCGGTCTGCTGGACGATGGACGCGAACGCGGCCGGGTCGTCGGAGGGTTGCGAGACGCGCACCCCGGAGGACGCGGTCGCTTCGAGCTGGGCCAGGCGCTGAGACGATTGCGACTCGGTCTGCAGCACCGTGTTGATGTTCATCGCATCGGTGATTCTCATTGGAAACTAGCTTTCAACCGGCCGCCGACATGGTGGACATGAAGTCGCTCAGCATTTGATTGGCCACTTGCAAGACACGGGTGGCCGCCTCGAAAGCCTGCTGGAACGTCGAAAGGTTGGTCATTTCCTCGTTGAGGGAGACCCCGCTCGAGCTGCTGTTGAGGTTCTCGGCCTGGGTGACCATGTCGCTGCGGGTCGACGCGTCGGTGCTGGCCTGGGCGGTGGCGCTTCCGAGCTGCGAAGCGATGGAGCCGAACCATTGCGCCGGCGTCCCTCCGCTGCCGATCGACTGTTGGCCGATCTGCGCCAACTGAACGGCGATGTCGTTGCCGCCGGGCACGTCCGAGGCGCTCGCCGCGGCCCCGATGTTGTTGGGCTGACCGGCCACCGAAGGATCGACGGCCATGTTCATCGCCGCGCCGGCCACCTGGGTCGGAGGCGTGAAGAGGGGCCTGCCGCTGACTCCGTCGAGCCCGTAGCCGCTCTCTTGCACCGTGTTGACGGCGTTGGAGAAGCTGTACGCCAGCTGATCGAGCTGGGTGGCCGTTTGCGCGATGTCGGTGTCGCGCGCTTCTCGAATGCCCCCGAGGGCTCCGTCGGTGACGCTCGAGGTGACGTCCGTGGGGCTCCCGCCCGGTTGGGTCACCGTGATCTGCAAGGCCCCGGAGGAGTCCAGCGAGACAGCCATCGACGAGGGGGTATTTCCGCTGAGGAGGACGCCCCCGGCCGCAAAGAGGGTGATCGAGCCGTCGGAGTTGGGCACGACTTGAGCGCCGGTCTGGTCGGCGACGTCGGTCACGAGCGTGTCGCGCTGGTCGAGGAGGTCGGACGCGCCGCTCGGGGACCCCTGGGCTTGCGAGATCTGCGAGTTGAGCGCCGCGATCTGCGTCAGGTCCTGGTTCACTTTGGTCGCGACGCCCTGCGCTTGCGTGAGGAGCGAGGTCTGCGTCTGCGCGAGGCCCGTGGCGGTCGTCGAGAAGCTTTGGGCGAGCGCCGTCGCCTGAGCGAGGACCGCCGATCGCGCCGAGGGATCGCTCGGGTTCGCCTCCAGCGTCTGGAGCGAGGCCGTGAACGAATTCATCTCGTCGCTGATGTCCCCGCCGCCCTGCGGCGCGAGGATCGATTGCGCTTGCGTGAGGGCGGTGCTCCGTTGATTCGCGGCCCCGAGTTGGCCGTGCTGGACGAGCACCTGCGAGAAGGTGAAAGCGTTGTACTGGCGCTGGACGTCGGACAGGTTGACGCCGTTGCCGCCGGTTTGGGTCTCGAGAATGGGGTTGAGCTTGACGTATCCGGGCGTATTGACGTTGGCGACGTTCTGACCGGTGACGTTGATGGCGCCTTGCTGGGCCTGCAGGGCGCTCTGCAGGGTGCTCAGCATCGAAGTGAGAGAGTTCATGTCATCCTCGAACCGAAAGCAGTCGCGGAGGCGCGGCCGCCGCACGCGGTTGCTCCTTGGCGCCGCTCGAAACTTCCAGCTGCGCCGCCGTTTTGAGGGCATCCCGGAGAATGTCGCGGGCGTGGGCGAGCAAAACGCTGTTGTGACGGAGAAGAGGGGTCAGCGCGCGGAGCCGCGCGCCCTGGTCGGCCGTCAGCGGGAGGGCCTTCCGGATGACGTGCATCAGGGCCTCTTTGCGCTCCGCAAACGCCAGGACCTTCGCGCCGTCGAGTCGACGGATCGCCTCCCGCTCATCGCGCAGAAGCTGCTCGAGCTCGATCAGCGCATCGTCACTCATCGAGAATTATCCTCCATCGACGATTCGGTTCGCGATCGCCTGGTGGTCGATCTTGAACGTGCCGCCCTGGATCGCGCTGCGAAGCTGGTCCACGCGGGCGGTGTTCGATTGTTCGGCGGCCGCCTGGGAGAGCTCCTGGGCCTTGGACGAGAGCGTGACGGCGTCAGTGCCGCTCGTAGCGGAGGACGTCGTGTCCCCCCCGTCGGTCTTCGGTGCGTTGGCGGCGCCTTTGCCCTGTCGGGTCGCGTCCACCGTCGGACCGTTGAATCTGCCGTACGTTTCGTTGATACGCATCCGGACTCCTCGCTGACTGTGCCTTCATCAGCCAGAACGGCGGGCTTCGATGGACCTTTAGCCGGCCTCCGTCCTTGGGGTGCCGTGAGAGCGCTAGCCTTTCTCCGGTGCAACGTGGGCGAGTGGCGGCGCTTGGGGGTGGTGAGCGCCGATGGCTTGTTGGATGCGCTTGGCGAGGCCCAGGCCTCCGCCCTTCTCGACTGCGCTCGCCATGGCGTCGACCGCCATGTCGCCGTATCCGTTGGTCTTTCCGTCTTCTCCGCTGCCCCCCATTTTGGCCGACTTGAGGAGCTGCTTCACGAGGAGAGACTCGAACTCGTTGGCGGCGCTCTGGAGCTTCGCGAGCCTCTTGGGGTCGCTCGCGATGGCCGACTCCGCGGCCGCCGTCTGGGTCTGTGCGATTTGTCCGCCGATGGCCGTGATACCGCTGCTCATTCGACCGTGACCTCCGCCTCGAGAGCCCCTGCGCCTCTCAATGCTTGCAGGACGCTTGCCATCTCGCGCGGCGAGAGGCCGAGCGTTCCCAGGGCAGAGGCGACGTCTGCCAGTGTGGGGGCGGCGGGGACGTAGACGATCGAGCGATTGCCCTCGTTGGCTTCGATCTCGGTTCGCGGCGTGACGACCGTGGTGCCCTGGGTGAAGGGAGCCGTGGGCTGCGACGCGGTCGGCGTCTCTTTGACGACGATGGTGAGGCTGCCGTGGACGACGGCGACCGGCGAGAGGCGTACGTCGCCGCCGGCGACGATGGTGCCCGTGCGCTCGTTGATGACGACGCGCGCGCGCCGGAGCGGGATGACCTCGATGTCTTCGAGGGCCGCGATGAAGTCGACGAGGCGCGACGTGTATTCGGCCGGGAGCTTGACGACGACCGACCCACCGTCGAGAGCGCTCGCCGATCCGGCGAACTTCTTGTTCACCGCTTCGACGATGCGGGAGGCGACCGTGAAGCCGGGCGTGCGGAGCTCGAGGTGCAGCGCGCCGTCTTGAACGAGTGACGTGACGACCTCGCGCTCGACGAGCGCCCCCTCGGGGATGCGACCGGTCGTCGTCGTCCCGCTGTGGACGCTCGTGCCGCTCGCGCCATGGGCGTCGAAGCCGCCCACGAGGAGGCTGCCCTGGGCGACGGCGTAGGCCTTTTGATCGGCGCCCTTGAGGATGGTCTGTACGAGGACGCCGCCCGACAGGCTGTGGGCGTTGCCGAGGGAGGCGACGGTGACGTCGATCTTGGTGCCCGGCTTGGCGAAAGGCGGCAACGTCGCGGTGACGGTGACGGCGGCGACGTTGCGGAGGCGCAGCTGCGTCGGGTCGACCTGGACGCCCAAGCGCCGGAGCATCGAGACGACGGCCTGCTGGGCGAAGGGGACCGTGATGTCGTCGCCCGATCCCGGGAGACCGGTGACGATGCCGAAGCCGACGAGCTGGTTTTCGCGAGCACCCGCGACCTCGGCCATTTCGCGGAGATGGTCCGCGCGCGCGTCGGTGCTCCAGGGGAGCAGCGTCGCGAGGGCGACGGTGAGGGCGACGAGTCGCGCGGCGGCGTGGCGTGTCACGGTACGGGCCCTCACAGCGGGTTCAAGGTGTCGAGGAGGCGGGCGAACCAGCCCTTGCGCTGCTGGTCGGCGAGGTCGCCTCGGCCGGTGAACTCGATCTGGGCGTCGGCGATGCGCGTCGAAGCGATCGAGTCGTCCTGCGCGATGTCGGCGGGGCGGACGAGGCCCGACAGATAGAGGTGGTACTCCTCGTTGTTGATGAGGACGACCTTCGTGCCCTCGATGTAGAGGTCGCCGTTGGGCATTTCCTTGGCGACGCGCACGGCGATGCTGCCGGTCAGCTGGCCTTGCCGCTCGGTGGTCCCGGAGCCGGCGAAGGCCGACTTGCTCGCGAAGGCCATGAGCTGGGTCGGGTCGATGTCGGGGTAGGCGCGCTTGAGGGCGGGCACGATGCCGAGCATCGCGGTGACGCCCGTCGTGGCGCTCGTGTCTTTGCTGAGGTTCGTGTTGGAGTCGCCCTGGGCGTTGGCGTTCTCGTTGATGTTGATGATGACGAAATCGCCGACGCGCACGGCGCGGGTGTCTTCGAGATATCCCGGGTTCGCGTCGCTGAAGAGCGAGCCCGGGCTCGGCTTGGCCGACACGTTCTTCTGGGCGTAGTCGCCCGGGTTGTAGATTCGCTGGCGCGGCGTGAACGGCTGGACGTGGTTCGGACCGCAGCCCGCGGAGGCGCCGAGGACGGCCGTCACGAGGAGCGCCCGCGAGAAGCGCACTAGCGGTCTCCGTCGATGGCGATGGCGGTGTCCTTGGCGACGAGACGAGCGCGGACGACGTGCCCCGAGGGCCGGAGCTGGACGACGATCGGGTCGCCGATGTCTGCGTCGGCCGCGGCGAAGGACGGCGTCCGCACCTCGACGAGGCTCCGTTGGATGACCAGGGTGACGGTGGCGCCCCGCGCGACGTCGTAGTTCGCGCCGTCGGCGGACACGGCGAGGTCGACGGGGACCGGCAAGCGAGCAATCACGTCGTCGCCGGCGAAGAGCGCGGCGATCGCCGTCGTGGCGAAGGTGCCCGCCTTCTTCGGTGCGCGCGGAACGGCGACGTCGACCCTCGTCCACCCATCGGCGACGTCGAAGCTCCGATCCGCATGCACCGAGGCGAGCGTGACACCGTGGCCGAGCTCCTTCGAGCCCATGGCGTCGCGAACGAGGGTGGCCACGTCGGCGGGGGCGAGGTGCTTGGCCTTGCGCGTGACGCGGACGGCCTCGGGCACCCCTGCAGGGGAGGCGACTTGCTTCTTCTCGAGGGCGGTGGCGATGTCGTCCCTGGTGACGACGCGCGAGCCGCCGGCCGGGGGCGCGGGGCCGAGGTCGACAGCGGCGGCCGTCGCGTCGGCGTCGGGCATGAGGTCCCCGAGGTGGATTCGCGTCCCTTTCACGACGACCATGCGCGGTCCGTGGACGACGCCGGCCCGCGCGGCCGGGCGATCGGCCTGGGGACGCGCGGCGTCTTGCGGGTCCTCGGCGCGCGCGGGCGATGCGGCAAAGACTGCCGACAGGGCCCAGGCGGCCAGAGACGCGCGGAAGACGGTGCGGGCCATCATCACTGGTTCTGCGTCGCGTTGCGGAGCATCTCGTCGGCCGCGGAGATGACCTTCGAGTTGATCTCGTAGGCTCGCTGCGTCCGGATCATCGCGACCATCTGATCGACGACGTCCACGTTCGAGCCCTCGGTCGATCCTTGCAGGAGCGTGCCGCGCCCTTCCGCGGCGGGGGCGCCGGTGATCGCCTGCCCGCTCGCCGCCGTGGGCGTCATCAAGTTGTGGCCATCGGAGGAGAGGCCGTTGGCGTTGGGGAACGTCGTCAGTTGGATCTGACCGACCGACGTCGGCGTGGAGCTGCCGGGCTGCTGCGCGCTCACCGTGCCGTCGGAAGCGATCGTGATGCTGGTGGCATCCGCAGGGATGGTGATGGGGGGTTCGAGGGGGAGGCCGTCGCTCGTCGAAACGCGCCGCTGCGCGTCGAGCTGAAACGACCCCGCGCGCGTATAGGCCATCTCACCCGTCGGTCGCATGACCGAGAAGAAGCCGTCCCCTTCGATGGCGAGGTCGAGCGGGTTGCCCGTTTGCTGCAACGTGCCCTGCGAGAACGAGCGGGTCGTCGCGACGACGCGCACCCCGGTGCCGAGCTGCGTCACAGTGGGAGCGATGTTCCCGTCGGCGTTGGGGCCGGCGCTGCGCGCGTTCTGATAGAGCAGGTCTTCGAACTGCGCGTTCTGGGTCTTGTACCCGGCCGTGTTCGCGTTCGCGAGGTTGTTGGCGATGGTGTCGAGCTGGGTCTCCTCGGCCGCCATCCCGGTTGCAGCAACGTTCAGCGATCGGAACATGCCTTCGAGTGTTGCCAGTTCGGTGCCAAAAGCTGGCAACGTGGCATCGGCTCCCTAACCCGGCCAGGCGCCCCGGAGCCTCGCACTTTCGAGGTCGGCGGGCGCCCGCCACGTCAAGGAGATGACGGGGCGTCAGTCGGACGACGCGTCGGTCCCCGTGTCGGTTCCCACGGCGGTGCCGGCGTCGGTGCTGGCATCGGAGGTCGTCGGCGATATGACGGTCGGCGAACCAGTGTCGGTGACGGTGGTCGTCGTCGTCGCGGCGTCGCCCCCGTCGTCGTCGGGCTCGGCGCTGCCCCCGTCGGGCGGGGGAGGGAGGACGCAGTGACCGAAGGCGCACGTGAGCCCCTGGTCGCAGTCGCTGAAGCGCAGGCAGTCACCGGCCGCGCCGCAAGCGACGACCACGACCGCCGCGAGGGCGAGGAGGGCGGCGGCGGCGCGCCGGCGGGGCCGGCGGCGTTCAAAGGTCCGCACGGATGCCTGCCTGGAGCCGCAGCTCCCAAATGACGGTGCCATCGGGTAGGTCCGAGCCGAGGAAGTAGAAGTCGGCCTCGGGGCCGAAGAGGATCTGCGTCCGCTTCGAGATGGGGAGGCGGTAGTCGAGACCTGCGCACGCCCCGTAGAGGGACGCCGGCGCCAAGATGCCGATCAGCCCCGCGTCGACGATGAAGTGCTCGCCCGCCGCGCGGGCGTAACGCGCGTCGGCGCCGAAGCCTGCTTTCGGCTCCAGCTCCGCGACGGCCGCGAACTCGAAGATGTCGTCGGGGAATTCGTCGACGCGCAGGTCCGCCCCCAGGCGCAGGCGCGTGCGCGTTCGAAAGAGGCCACCCGCCGCGCCTCCGCCCTCGATGCCCGAAGACAAGCCGAGGCTCGCCCCGATGAGGTATTGCTGCGCGGACGCGTCGCCCGCGAAGCCGACGTACGCGAGCGACAGCGACAGCGACAGCGGCGCCGCGAGGCGCCAGCGCGTGGTCATGGCCGTGGGTCGTCCTCGGCGGATTTCTTGGGCGACTTCTCGGCGACCTTGTCGTCCGCTTGGTCTTCCGATTTGTCGTCGGTCTCGTCGGCCGCCTTCGCAACGGCCTTCTGCGCGACCTTCTCGGTCGCCTTGTCGCGGGTCTTCTCGGCGGTCTTTTCCGTGACCTTGTCTGCCTTTTCGACCTTGTCGCCGGCCTTGTCGTCGTCGGTCTCCGCGGCCTTGTCGGAGTCCTTCTTGTCCGGTTTCTCGGCCTCCGCCTCGGCACCCTTTTCCGGAGCCGTTTCGACGATCGCGGTGACGACGATGTCGACGCGCCGGTTTTGCTTTCGGCCTTCTTCGATCGCGTTGTCCGCGATGGGCCTGTACTCGCCATAGCCGGCGATCGACATGCGATCGGGCGGCATCCCCCCTTGGAAGAAGCGCTCCAGGACGGCGCTGGCGCGGGCGGTGGAGAGCTCCCAGTTCGACCGGAAACGCCCGGTCGAGATGGGACGGTTGTCGGTATGGCCCTCGATGCGGACCTCGACGGGGCGCTTCTTCAGCTCCGGCAAGAGCACCTTCAACATGCGCGAGGTGGACTCCTTGACGCGCGCGTCCCCGCTGTCGAAGAAGACGCCCTCGGGGAGGCGCAGCACGAGCTCGTTGCGCAGCTTGATGACCTGGAGGCCCTTGAGCTCCTCGTTCTTGCTGGCGGACATGTTGGCGAGCGTCTTTTGGAGCTCGTCGATGACCGACTCGAAGCCTTGCTCGGCCTGCCCCGCCGTCTCGTCGGGCGTCCTGCCGCCCGACATGAGGCTCTGGCCGCTCATCGGGAAGACGTCGATTCCGACGGCCTTCGAGAACGCCTCGGTGAACCGGCCGACCTTCTTCGAATCGACCTGCGACACCGCGAACATGACGACGAAGAACGCGAAGAGCAGCGTGATGAAGTCGGCGTAGCTCACGAGCCATCGCTCGTGGTTCACGTGCTCCGCGTGTTTTTTCTTCCGGGCCATGACGTTAGGTCGCCTGCGCTTCCTTGAGCGCGCCGCCTTCGCCCTTCTTCGCGGGTCCGTGGTTGTGCAAGAACTCGCTCAGTCGCTCGCGCACGAGCTTCGGATTCATGCCCTCTTGGATGGCGAGGACGCCCGTGAGCATGAGCTCCATGCCCTGTACTTCGTCACGGACGCGGAGCTTGATGCGACCGGCGAAGGGAAGAAACAAGATGTTCGCGACGGCGACGCCGTAGATCGTGGCGACGAACGCGGCCGCGATGCCGTGACCGACGGCGCCGATGTCGCTCAAGTTGCTCATGACGTGAATGAGCCCGAGCACGGCGCCGATGATGCCGACCGTCGGCGAGTAGCCGCCCATGGCCTCGTACACCTTTGCGGCGTCTTCCCCGTGCTCCTCGTGCTGTCCGATGGCGATTTCCATCGTTTGGCGGAGCGACGTGGAGTCCGCCCCGTCGATCGCCATCGTGAGCGCCTTGGACAAGAACGGGTGCGAGGAGCTCGACGCCACCTTCTCGAGGGCGAGGATGCCGTCGCGGCGGGCGCGGTTCGCGTAGTCGACGATCTCGTCGACCAGCTTCGCGGCGTCCATCGCGGGCTTCTTGAACGCGCTGCCGGCCGCTTTGACGGCCGCCATGAGCGTCGATCCCGGATACTGCACGATGACCGCGCCGATGGTGCCGCCGACGACGATGAGCGCCGCGGGCCCGCCGACCATCGAGCTCATGTGGCCACCCTCGAGGGCGTTGCCGACGAGGATGCAGAAGAGCGCGACGAGAATTCCGATGAGGGGCCCGAACTGCATCACTGGCCTCCGCGGAGACGAATCGAGCCCGGCGGGTCGCTCAGGCGGCGGAGCGCGGGAGGCTGGCTGACGCGCAACGGGTCGCCTTCGATCGGGCCGAGGCGCTCGCCACGGGGCTCGGACATGCGGACGCGGCGCCGGAAGTCGACGATCTGATCGATCAGCTCGTCGACGGTCTCGCGGACGATGATCTTCTCGCCGCTGATCATGAAGAGCGTCGTGTCGGGCGTCGCGTCGGCCCAACCGATGTGATCCGGATTGATGGCGACGACATGGTTGTTGAGCCGCGTCAACTTGATCACGAGTCCTCCTCTGGCCCCCATCGACGATGAAGGGCCGCCGCCTGTCGCGACACGGGGTCCTTGAGCAACCGGCGCGCCAAGTCGTATCGGGCGCTCGACCGGGTTGGCACGAGACGTGATTACATGATTCCCGAGATGCGTATTCTGGATTCGGTCGAACACCTACGCAGCGCCCTGGACTACCACCTCGCGCGCCACAACCTTCTGACGGCCAATCTCGCGCATGTCGACACCCCCGGCTTCAAGCCGGTCGACCTCGAACGCTCCACGTCGTTCGAAGGGGCGATGCAAACGGCGCTCGCGACGACGCAGCCCGGTCACATCGCCACCCCGCACTCGTCGGCCGGCGAAGGCTGGAAGGTCGTCGAAGACGTCTCCGCGCAGGCCGCGGGGCCCGACGGAAACGGCGTCAGCTTGGATCGCGAGGCCGTGAAAATCGCGACGAACCAAATCCGCTACGATACCCTTTCTTCGCTCACGCAAAACGAGCTATCCGGCCTCGTATGGGCCGCCAACGACGGTAAGGGCGGATGAGCCGAACACACCAAGTCAGCGGCGTTTTCAGCGCCATGGACATCGCGGCGTCCGGCCTCACGGCCGAGCGCGGGCGAATGAACGTCATCGCGAGCAACCTCGCGAACGCGCGCACCACGCGCGGCGCCGACGGGCAGCCTTACCAGCGGCTCGACCCCGTCTTCACCGCCAAGCCGGTCGACGCCAACAGCTTCGACCCCGTCTTGCGGAGCATGAAAGAGGTCGTCTTCTCGGGGGTCCAACCCGACAAGTCGCCGGGCGAGATGGTGTACGACCCCGGCCACCCCGATGCGAATGCGCAGGGGTATGTCCAATACCCGAATGTCAACGTCGTGACTGAGATGGTCAATCTCATGACGGCGTCGCGTGCGTACGAGGCGGGCGTGACCTCCATCGAATCGATCAAGGCGATGGCACGCTCCGCGCTCAAGATCGGGACGTAGACATGTCCGCCATCTCCCCCGTCGACTCCCGGCCTTTCGTGATCACGGAGGGCGCCCGTCCGCTCGACGCGATCGGCGAGAGCGCCGGCGGTTCGGCGCCGGGCTCGACCAGCGCCGTCGATACGTTCGGCAACTTCCTCGGAGATGCCATCGAAGAAGCCAACCGCGCGGACTTTTCCGCGTCGCAGAAGGTGGAGGCCCTCGCCTCGGGTGCCGCCGACGATCTTCACGGCACGATGATTTCGGTCAAGGAAGCGGACATCGCGGTCAAGCTGGTCGGCACGGTCCGCAACAAGCTCCTCGACGCGTTCAACGAGCTCTGGAGAACCAGTGTCTGACCCGACGCCCGCCGCCGGTTTCCCGCGTACGGTCCCCGCCGCGATCGCCCTGGTGAAAGGCTGGTTCGGCCGGCTCTCCAAGCCGGCGCGAGTGCTGCTCGCGACGACGGTCGCCGCCGGGGTCCTCATCTCCGGCTTCCTCGCATTCCAGAAGGCCAACGAGCCCTACGCGCCGCTCTTTTCTCAGCTGGATCGCGAAGATGCGTCGGCCATCGTCACGAAGCTGAAGGAGCTCAAGATCCCCTACAAAGTCGACGCCGACGGGTCCACCGTCGAGGTCCCCGAGTCGCGCGCGCGAGAGCTCCGCCTCGAGCTCGCGGGCTCGGGCTTGCCGAAGGGCGTCGGCGTCGGATTCGAGAGCTTCGACAAGATGCGGCTCGGCGCCACCGACTTCGAGCAGCGCGTCCTCTTCCGCCGCGCGCTCGAGGGAGAGCTCACGCGCACGATCATGACGCTCGGCTCGGTGGAATCGGCGAGGGTGCACCTCGTCCTTCCGGAGAAGTCGGTGTTCATCACGCGCGGCGAGCCTGCGTCCGCGTCGATCATGCTCCGGCTGCGCCCCGGTCACGTTCTCGGCCCTCCCGAGGTCGGGGGTGTCGTCCACCTCGTCGCCGCCGCGGTGCCGGGCCTCGACCCCGAGCACATCGCGGTCGTGACCACCGACGGCGTGATGCTGCACAAGCCGCGTCGCTCCGGCACGGGCAACGGTCAGGACACCGAAGACGCGGACGACGACGCGCGCGTCGCGGCGCGTTCGTACGAGAGCTCGCTCGAAGACCGCGTTCGGTCGATGTTGGAGCGCGTCGTGGGACCCGGACACGCCGACGTGCGGGTGACCGCGGAGATCGACCCCGCCCGCGTCGAGCGCATCGAAGATCGCTACGACCCGAGCAAGTCCGCGCTCCGCAGCGAGGAAGAATCCCTCGAGCACGGCGGATCCGACGTCAACGAGTCGGCCGCCGGAGTCCCCGGGGCCGAGAGCAACCTGCCGACCGGCTCTTCCAAGGGCGCCACCGCCAAGGCAGGAGCGCCGGCGGCCTCCGCGTCGGGCGCGGCGTCGGCGTCGGCAGGCGCTCCGGCGACGGCCCCGGTGCCTCCCGTGGTCGCGGCGGTGGGGCCGGGCGCAGTACGCGAGTCGCATACACGAAACTACGAGATCGACCACGTGTCGGAGAAGCGAACCACCGGCGGCGGCGCGCTCAAGCGCCTGACGGTCGCCGTCGTCCTCGACGGCATCAAGAGCGACAAGGGCATGATCGAGCGCCCGAAGGACGAACTCGACAAACTGCTGACGCTCGTCCGCAGCGCCTCGGGCGCGAGCGACGCCCGCGGCGACGTCGTGACCGTCGAGTCCATGGTGTTCGCCGGCAACGTCGACGTGGTCCCCGAGGTCGAGCCCCCGGCGCCGGTGGTGTCGGAGAAGATGCGCCTGGCGCAAAAGTGGGGGCCGGCCGCCATCGGCGCGGTCGTCGTCCTGGTCATCGCGGGCTTCGCGCTGCGCCGGTCGAAGAAGACAGCCCCCGAAATGACGGCGTCGACGCCCGGGGCCATCTTGGCCGGCGCCGTGGCCCCGTCGCTCGAAGCGGAGCTGCGTCCCGCGCTGGCGTCCGGCGATTTGCGCGCCCAGGCCGTCTCGCGCGCGACGCAAGACCCGGCCACAGCGGCCCTCGTCCTGCGCTTCTGGCTCGGCACCGCCACGCCCGAGGTCGGCGCGGGTGCCCGGCCCACTCCGGGTGAGTAACCCGC
The DNA here is from genome assembly GCA_036500865.1 of Polyangiaceae bacterium. Lineage (GTDB taxonomy): Bacteria > Myxococcota_A > Polyangia > Polyangiales > Polyangiaceae > Palsa-1150. The sequence goes on along the minus strand of DASYBG010000024.1, from coordinate 223,567 downwards.
GGGCCGGGTGCGAGGCGGCGCAGAACGTCGCCCCTCGCGGCCGTCGCGAGAAGCGTCGGTCGCCGCGGGCATCCGTCTTGCTCGATGGAGTCGCGTGATCACCAACGCCGAGAAGGCGGTCCTCTTTCTCCTGTCGCTCGACGAGCAGGCGGCGGCCAACGTCGTCCGCGAGCTCGGCGAGGTGGAGCTTCGCAAGCTGCGCGCGGTCGCATCGACGATGCGCGAGGTGCCCGCCGGCGCGCTCGACGACACGTTCCGCGACTTCCTCCAGCGCTCGGCGAGCGCGGTCGCGGTCCCCCGGGGCGGCCTCCCGTACCTGCGCCGTCTGTCGGCCGGTGCGCTCGGCGAGCAGCGCGCGAGCGAGATCTTCGAAGACGGCGTCACGAGCCCGCTCGCGCGGCTCGAAGGCGCGCCGTCGGACGCGGTGGCGGCCTTGCTCGAGAAAGAGCCTCCCCAGCTCGTCGCCGCGGTCCTCGCCCGCATGGACCCGAACCACGCGGCGAGCATCCTCAGCGCGATGACGCCCGAGCGCCAGACGACCGTCGTCCGCCACGTGGGGGCCCTGACGGAGCTCCCTGCCAAGGTGCTCGAGGACGTGGCCCAGGCGCTCGCCAACGAGCTTCCGACCTCCGACGCGTCGACGCTCGTCAGCGTCGACGGCGTCGCGAAGGCCGCCGAGCTGCTCAAGGCCGCGGGACGGGACGCGTCGAACGTCATCCTCGGCGCCCTCGAGGCGAGCGACGCGGAGCTCGCCGGCGAGGTTCGCCAGGCGATGTTCACGTTCGAAGACCTCCGCCGGCTCGAGTCGAAGGCCATGCGCGAGCTCCTCCGCGAGGTGCCGAGCGAGCGTCTCACGACGGCGCTCAAGGGCGCTTCGCCGGAGCTCCTCAACGCGGTCTTCGGAGGCCTCTCCCAGCGAGCCGCCGAGCTGCTCAAGGACGACCTCGAGCTCCTCGGGAAGGTCAAGAAGAGCGACCTCGATCAATCCCGCAAGGAGATCGTGGAGATTGCTCTCCGGCTCGAGTCGGAAGGACGCATCGATCTGGGGAGGGAAGGCGAATGAGCTCGTCGAAACCAGGGACGCTGTTCATCCACGCGTGGGGCGCCGCCGAGGTTCCCGGCATCACGACGCCGCGGCCTTCTTGGATCGCGCGCAAGGCGCTGTCGACGCGGCCGCCGAACCCGAGCATCGCTCCACTCCCGCTCCCACCGGTCATCATCGAGTCCGACATCCCGCAGGCGATCGCTTCCATGCGCGCGCCGCCGATGCCCGCGATCTCGATGCGCGCGCCGCCGATGGCCTCGGCCGGCGACCTGGCCTCGTCCGCCGCCGCCGCGCTGCTCGCCGAGGAGAACGCCGCTCTGCGCGCGCAAGTCGCGGAGATGGAGACGGCCATGGCCCGGATGCGGATCGACGTCCTCGCCGCGAGCGAAGAGGAGCTCGTCCGCCTCGCCGTGACCATCGCGGAGCGGGTCGTAGGGCGCGAGCTCGAGACCGACCCGACGCTCGTCGTCGCTTGGGCCCGCGAGTGCATCGAGCAGCTCGGCGCCAAGGACGGCATCGTCGTCGCCTTCGCGAAGGACGTGCGCGATCACGTGCCCGCGGTCGTCTGGGCGGACCTGGGCGTCGAGCACCGCACGCTCACCGACGCGCAGCTCCCGCCGGGATCGATAGAAGTCCGGACGCCGGAAGGCACCATCGCCGCGGGCGCCGAGGCGCGTCTCGTGGCGGTCACGGGCGCCCTCGGGCTCGAGGAGTCTTGAGCGCCCCCGGGTCTCCGCCCCGCTCGGGCAGCGGCCACCCCGCCTTCGGCACGCCGGCGTTCGCGCGCAGGGTGGAAGTCGCCGCGAACCCGCTGCGGGTCGATCTCGGCCTGCACGTCGCGCGCGCCCGCGCGGCCCCGGGACCTTGTCCCGAGGGTCAGGTGAGGGAGGTCATCGGCGTGCTCGTCGAGGTCGAAGGGCTGGCGGCGCCGATCGGCGCGCAGCTCGAGATCCGTTCGCGCGAACCGCGGCTCGTCCTCGAGGTCATCGGCTTTCGCCAGGGCCGCTTGCTCACGGCGCCGCTCGGTCCGACGACGGGGATCGTCCCGGGCGCGCGGGTTCGCGTCAGTCCCCAGGCCTCGTCGGTGGCCGTCGGCGAGGCGCTCCTCGGCCGCGTCATCGACGCCTTCGGGCAGCCCCTCGACGGGCGTCCGCTCCCCGAGCTCACCGGCTCGTCCCCGCTCCAGTCGCCGCCTCCCGCGCCCTTCACCCGCCGTCCGGTGAACCAACAGCTCGAGACGGGCGTCCGCGCGATCGACGCGCTCTTGCCTCTCGGCCGGGGCCAGCGCATCGGTCTCTTTGCCGGAACGGGGGTCGGCAAGAGCACGCTCCTCGGCATGCTGTGCCGGCACACGAAGACCGACGTGATCGTCGTCGCGCTCGTCGGCGAGCGAGGCCGCGAGGTCGGCGACTTCGTTCGCGGAGCCCTCGGTCCCCAGGGCCTCGCGCGGTCGGTCGTCGTCGCGGCGACGAGCGACGTGCCGCCGCTCGTCCGGGCCCGAGGCGCCGTGCGCGCGACGGCCATCGCCGAGTACTTCCGCGCGCAGGGCAAGTCGGTCCTGCTTCTCATGGACTCGGTGACCCGCTACGCGATGGCGCTCCGCGAGGCGTCGCTCGCCGCGGGAGAGCCGCCGCTCACGAAGGGCTATACACCGACGGTCTTCGCGGCCTTGCCGGCGCTCCTCGAGCGCGCGGGCAACGACGAAGGGCCCGGGTCGATCACCGCCGTCTACACGGTCCTCGTCGAGGGCGACGACTTGAGCGACCCGATCGCCGACACCGCCCGAGGCATCCTCGACGGGCACATCGTCCTGTCGCGGCGCCTCGCCGACCGCGGACAATTCCCGGCGATCGATATCCTCCGGAGCGTCTCGCGCGTCATCCACGACATCGCGCCGCCCGAGCACGTCGACGCCGCCGCGCGCGTCCGCGACTCGCTCGCGACCTACGCCGAGGCCGCGGACCTCATCCAGATCGGCGCTTACACGCCGGGGACCGATCCGCGCATCGACGCCGCCCGCGAGGCCGCGCCGCGTATCGAAGCCCTGATCCGCCAGAAGCCCGAGGAGGCCATCCCGCGCGCCTCGTCGATCGTGACGATGCGCGCGGCGATCGGAGCCCGATGAGCGCGCGGATGCGTCGTGTGGAACGCTTGGTGGAGCTGGGCCAGGAGGCGCTCAACGGAGCCCGTGCGGCCGCCGTCGCGGCCACGCGCGCGGTCGTGGAGGCCAGGGCCATCGCCCAGCGCGAAGAACAGCGCTGGACCGAAGCCGCGACAGGTTTCGCGAAGGGAGTGACGCGCGCGCCCGAGCTCGACCAGCAGGCTGCGCATCTGCGGACCCTCCGGCTCCACGCCGACGCCGCCGCCCGCGCCGTGGACCGCGCCGTGGTGGAAGAAACCAAGCGCAACGCGGCGGTGGTGAAGGCGGCGATGGACCACCGCAAGCTCGAGCTCTGGCGGGATCGCATTTCGCTTGGAGAGCGTGAAGAAGAAGACCGATTGGAGCGTGTCGCCGCCGACGAACTCGCCGCGCGAGTGACGAGGATGAGAGCATGAGTGGTAGTTTTCTCGTGCAGTCGGGCGGCGCCGTCGGCGCGTTGCCCGCCGTGGCGTCGAAAGACGCATCCACTTCGGAGCGCGACCTGCCCGGAGGCTTCGCGTCGGTGCTGGGCCAGGAGGACGCATCGACCGAGACGTCGAAGGGGTCGGCCGCCGCCACCGGGGCGCGCCCCGGGGCGCCGCGCGCGGGGGCCTTGCCTCCGAACTTCGACCCGACGCACGCGGTCGTGGCCGCGGCCAAGCAGGCGCGCGCCGACGATGCGAAGGATCCTCCGCTCGCTCCTCGAGAAGGATCGAGCACGGCGTCGCCCTCGGACCCGCCGCCGGTCGACTTGCGTTCCGACGACGACCGCGATCGCCATGCCCTCGCGGCCGCCGTCCTTCCGGTCTTCGCGGCTCCGCACATGCCTCCGCCCGCGCCCATCGGCGCGCCGGCGCCGGCGCAGGTCGGATCGGCCGACATCGCGACGGACGCGCGCGGCGCGGGCATGGGCGCCCGGCGTGCGGCACCTTCGATGTCGGACCCGAGTGCCATGGCAGAGGAGGCCGATGCGTCGCAAAAAGATGCTGCCTCGTCGCCCGAGCTCGCGACCGACGCCGCGGACGGAGCGGCGCGAGCCTCCGCTCCGACACGGCACGGATCGGCTCCGCCCGCGGCAGCTCCGTCCGCGGTGGCTTCGCCCGCGGTGGCTTCGCCCGCGGCGACTGCGCCCGCGGCGACTGCGCCCGCGGCGACGAACGCGCCCGCAGGTGCTTCCGCCTCGCCGAACACGGTGGGAGGCGCATCGCCGGCGACGGCCGCCAGCGCGCCCCCCGTGACGATCGATGCCGCGGCTACCGCTGCGCAAATGGTGCCGCCGTCGGGAGGATCCCCCGCGTCTCTCGCCGTGGCGCAAGCTGCCTCCGCCTCACCGTCACCTGCCGCGGGTCCCCGCCCGATGGCGGTTTCCCCGCGCACGCAGGCCCGCGAGCAAGCGAATGGGAAGTCGGCGCCGCAGGCGTCTGCATCCAACCCCGAGACGCCGCAGGTGTCCCGGCCGTCTCTCGGCGCGCCCGACGTCGCGCGAGCACAAGCCTCTGCCGCTCGGGACGCGCAGGCCCCCGCCGCGCCACGCGCGTCCGCGGCCCGAGATGGGGTGACCACCCCCGCGGCCGGCGCCTCTCGCGAAGGCCCCGCGGCTTCCGTCTCGCGCGCCGGAGACCAGGCCACGAGCGGCTCCGAAAGAGCCGCGCGCACACGCGCGAACGCAGCCGGCACGACGGACGGCGCGGACCGGACATCGGCCCAAGACCCACACGCGGCCGACCCCAACGCAAGTCCGCTGCAGTCCTCGGCCGCCGGTTCGCAGGGGAACGTTGACGATGGGCGCGCCAATACGATGACGGCCGTCACGAAAGCGTCGCCTTCCGCCGATCCGTCCGCGGCCGCCACGAGCGAACGCCTCCGAGACGCGCTCGCTTCGGTCAGCAATCGCGCCGTCCTCCGAGGTCCGGCGACTGGCCACATCGAAGTACCCGAGCTCGGGCGAATCGCCGTTCATGCGCGCAGCACCGGCGGCTCCGTCGACGTCGACGTGACCGCCGATCGCGCGGATACGCGGTCCGTCTTGCGCGGCCACGTGAGCGGGATGACCGCGGACTTGAACCAAGCCGCGGTTCCCGTCGCGCGCGTCACCGTCGAGCGAGGCGCGGCCGCGTTCGGCGACTCGCAAGGCTCGGCGGCGGGCGATCCGGGAGCGAACCGGCAAGACTCGTCGCGCGATCAGTCCACGTCCGTCGAGCGCGATGACGAGCCTACGCCGGCCGATACCGGCACCGCGAAGCGGGTCCGGATCGTGCTTTAGCTTTCGTCGACAACATGACGTCGCCGATCAACTCCACATCGTCGCTCACGGGCGCCTCGAGCACCTCGTCGAGCGACACGGCATCCGCCGCCGCCTCGGCGGCCACCCAGACCCTCGGACAGGACGCGTTCCTCAAGCTGCTCATGGCGCAGCTTCAGAACCAGGACCCGCTCCAGCCCACCGACGGGACCGAATTCGTCACCCAGCTCGCTCAATTCTCGCAGGTGGAGCAGGCAGTCGCGCAGTCGACCACACTCGGCAACATCTCGACGCAGCTCCAGAACATGTCGAACTCGAACGCGTCGGACTTGATCGGCAAGACCGTCACCGCCTCGAGCGCCGGCATGCAGTGGGGCGGGACCTTCGCCGCGACGTCGAACGTCACGCTCGCGGGCGCCGCGCAGACCGTCACCGCGACCATCCAGGACTCGCAAGGCAACACCGTCCGCACGCTGAACCTCGGTCCCCAGGGAGCCGGTCCGCTCTCCATCTCGTGGGACGGCAAAGACGACTCGGGAACCGCCACGGCCACGGGCTCGTACGCGGTCAACGTCACCGCCACGGACGGCAACGGCCAGCCGGTGAACGTGTCGCAGACGGTGACGGGTGTCGTCAGCGGGGTTTCGTTCAGTCAAGGTTATCCGGCGCTCAACCTCAGCAACGGGGTGGTCGTGCCTGCTTCGCAACTCCAGAGCGTCGCCAATACCCCGGCGACGCCCACCACTCCGTAAGTCGTTCGAGGAGGAAGTCATGTCGATTCTGAATGCAATGTATACGGGCGTTTCTGGTCTTGACGCCGAGAGCCAGGCGCTCGGGGTCATCGGCAACAACGTGGCGAACTCGAACACGACGGGCTTCAAGGAGTCGCGCGCGGTCTTCGAGAACGTCATGGGCTCCGCGATCGGCGAGCCGAACGCCATCGGCGCGGGTGTCGTGATGCAGAGCACCCAGCAAGTGTTCACGCAGGGCAGCATGGTCAACACGGGCCAGCCGACCGATCTCGCCATCTCCGGCGACGGCTTCTTCGTCGTGAACGGGAGCAGCGGCGGCGTGACCGGCAACTTCTACACGCGTGACGGAGAGACCTCGCTCAACAACAACGGCACGTTGGTCAACCCCGACGGCCTGGCGCTCCAGGGATATGCGACGATGCCCAACGGGCAACTCTCGTCTCAGCTCGGCCCCATCACGCTGCAGACGGCCGCGTTGGCGCCGAAGACGACGACCAACATGACGGTCACCGCGAACCTCAACGCCAACGCCACTCCGCCCGCCACGGCGTGGGACCCGCAGAATCCTGCGACCACCAGCAACTTCTCGACCACGATGAGCGTCTTCGATTCGCTCGGCAACTCTCACCAAGTCAACGTCTACTTCGAGAACACCGGGCCCAACCAGTGGAACTACCACATGGTCGCGAACGGGAGCGACGTGCAGGGCAACACCGCGGGCCAGAACGACGAGTTCGGCACGGGCACCTTGACGTTCGACTCGACCGGCGCGCTCCAGAGCGTCACGTCGACGGGCGGGTCCGTCACGTTCAACGGCGCGACGGCGCAGAACATCAACATGAACTTCGGGACGCCCACCTCCGCCGGCGGGACGGGCCTCAGTGGAACGACGCAGTTCGGGACGCCCAGCGTCGTGTCGTCGCAAAGCCAAGACGGTTACTCGTCCGGTAGCCTGAGCTCCGTCCAGATCGGTCAGGACGGGACCGTGAGCGGCGTTTATTCGAACGGGCAGACGGTCGCAGAGGGTCAGCTCGCGATCGCGAAGTTCCCGTCGAACAATGGGCTCGTCCAGGCGGGTCAGAACCTCTGGGCGGCGTCGCAGTCGTCCGGGGAGCCCGCCCTCGGCGCGGCCGGTGCGGGCGGACGAGGGGCGCTCGTGTCGGGGTCTCTCGAGCAGTCCAACGTCGACATCGCCGCGCAGTTCGTGGACCTCATCGCCCACCAGCGCGCGTTCCAGGCGAGCTCGAAGACCATCACGACGGCCGATCAGATGCTGCAGGATTTGATGCAGATCACGCAGTAAACAAGCACGACTCCATAGGGTCGCCATGAGCGAAAACAAAGACAAGCCGGCGGCGAAGAGCGGAGGTGGCCCCTCGCTCGTGGGGATGGTCCTCCCGGCCGTCTTCGCGGCGGCGGCTGCGTTCGGCGGCGCGAAGGTGGCGGGTGGCCATCACGGCGCCGCCACCGCGGATACGGCGGCCACGGAGGCGGTGAAGCCCCCCGGGCCGACCCTCGACCTCGAGCCGTTCCTCCTCACCGTCGCGGACGCGAACAAGAAGGGCCACCCGATGAAGGTGACCATCGCCATCGAGTTCGCCGAGGCCCCCAAGGGGAAAGAGGAAGACGGGCTCAAGGTGCTCACCCCGCGGATCCGCGACGCCACGCTCGGTTACCTGCGGCAGCTCACCTACGAATCTGCCATCGATCCCACGGCCACCAACAAGCTGCGCGAAGAGCTGCTCGAACATTTGAAGACCTCGGGGATCCCCGCCGCCGAGCACGTGCTGATCACGGATCTCGTCATCCAATGAGCGAAGCAGGCAAGCTGCTCGGGTTCGCGATCGAAGGAGCGCGCGTCCGGCGGGCTGCCGGCACGCTCGAGCAGGCAAGCCCGCAGCTGGCGTCGGCCTTGCGCCGCGCGATGCCCTTCCTCGCCCGCAGCGGCGCGCAAGTCTCGCTGGTCTTCGCGCGTGCGATCCCGATAGGCGAGCTGCTCGGCGACCTCCCTCGACCCATCCACGCGACGCACCTCGTCGTGCAGCCGGGCGGCGCACGCGGAGCCGTCGTCCTCGACGCGGGGCTCATCGGTTTGATCCTCGACGGCGTCCTCGGAGGAGACGGTAGCTCGCCTCCGCAGCTCGAGCCCGCCGGGTTGACGCCGCCGCAGGTGGCCCTTCTCTCGCGCGTCGTCGACGGCGTGGTTCGCTCGTTTTCGGAGGTCCTCTCGAAGCGGCTGTCGATCGCGCTCCACGGAAGCGCGCCCGACGGCGACGACGCCGGCTCCGAGGCGGCGCCCATCGCGTGCAGCTTCGAGATCGCCACCGGCACGCAGCAGGGGCGCGTCGTCCTGCTCGTCGCGAAGGAAGCCCTGCTGGGCGGTGCCGAGGCCGCGCTCGAGGCCACGGCGAACACGATCGACCCGCGCGTCGTGAACGTCGTCGAGCAAGTGGAGCTCGATCTCGTGGCGGAGCTCGCGCGCCTCCGAATGACACTCGGCCACCTTTCCCGCCTTCGCGTGGGGGACATGGTGCGACTCGACGTGCCCGTGGGCGGAGCCATCAACGTGCGCGCCGACGGGCACGTGGTCCTGCGAGGACACCCGACGACGAATGCCGGACAGATCGCGATCCGTATCGCGAAGTGACGTCCGGCACGGGGCGGCGCGTACCCGGCACGACAGTTGAACGAGTCACGAAGAACCCCCTTACGAGGTCATCATGAGCTCCACCGGCAAACCGGACCCCAGCGGCACTGACGGCAACGGTGTGCGCATCGGGTCACTCGACCTTCTGCAGGACGTGGAGGTCGAGATCACGCTCGAGATCGGCCGCCGCAGGATCCGCATCGCCGACGTGCTGAGGCTTGCCGTGGGCCAGACCCTCGAGCTCTCCAAGGCCGCGGGCGAGCCGCTCGACATCTTCGTCAACGGGCGCCTGCTCGGGCGAGGAGAGGCCATCGTCATGGGCGACCGCTACGGCGTTCGAATCACCGAGATCGTCTCGTCCGGCGTCCGGGGCGAGTCATGATTCGCGCGGGCCGGCGGTGGACCTTCGCCGCCATCCTCGTGGCGGGGGCCGCCACCGCGTTGACGGGTGAGGCGTTTGCACTGGAGGGGCCGGCCCCTGCGATCGCGCCCGTCGATGCTCCTCCGCCGATGCTGGCTGCGGACCCCGTCGCATCCGCGACGCCGCTCCCCGCGACGCCGCTCCTCGCGACGCCGCTCCTCGTCCGCCCCAAGCCCATCGCCCTCGCGCCCGAGTCGTCGGACTCCGGCCTGGGTTGGAAGATTGTCGCGTTCATGGCGATCGTCGGTGGGGCTGCGTACTACATGCGCAAGCGCGTGCGGCCGAGCGTTCTCGCCGACGACGGACGCCTCACGATCGTTCGGCGAACCTCCATCGGGATACGCAGCGAGCTCCTCGTCGTCAACGTCGAGGGTCAGCGGCTGCTCATCGGCGTCACCCCCAATTCGATCCAGAGCCTCGCCATCCTCGACGCCGACGGGCCAGAGCCCGCTCGCGCCGCCGACGACGATCTGCCCGCCGGGTCGGGGAGCACCACGGTCGGCGAGCGCTTCGCGGCGATGCTCCAAGCCGCCGACGCGCGCCCCCCCGCCGCCTCCGCCTCCGCCCGCACGGAGGCCGCCTTGGCCGAAGACGAAGCCACGATGGCAGGGCAGGCGAGGGGTCTGCTGGCGCTGCGGAGGCGTGGATGATTCCGGACTTCGGCGCGCTCAATCCGCCGGGGCTCTCGCCCCAGCTGAAGATTCTCGCGCTTCTCACGATTCTCTCGCTGTTGCCGGCCATCGTGCTCACGATGACGTCGTTCACGCGCGTCGTCATCGTGCTCGGCTTCGTTCGACAGGGCCTCGGCACCCAGCAGACGCCGCCGACGCAGGTCCTCGTCGGCCTCGCGCTCTTTCTCACGTGCTTCACGATGGCACCCGTGCTGACCACCATCGCGCGCGACGCCTACGAGCCGTACGCCGCCGGGACGATCAGCGACACGCAGGCCCTCGAGCGCGCCTCGAGCCCGCTGCGCACCTTCATGCTCCACCAGACGCGCGAGGCCGACCTCTCGCTCTTCTACGAGGCCACTCAGGCCCCCCTTCCGAAGACCGAAGACGAGGTGCCCCTGCGCATCGCCGCGCCCGCGTTCGTCGTCAGCGAGCTGACGACGGCCTTCCAGATGGGGGTCCTCGTCCTGCTGCCCTTCCTGGTCATCGACCTGGCCGTCTCTTCCGTCCTCATGTCGCTCGGCATGATGATGGTCCCTCCGACGACCATCAGCCTTCCCATCAAGCTCCTGCTCTTCGTCGTCGCCGACGGTTGGCACCTGCTCGTCGGCTCTCTCTTGCGGAGCTTCGGGTGAACCCCGACGAAGCCGTGGCGCTCGTCGCAGCGCTGCTACGCACCACGATTTTCGTCACCGGTCCGTTCCTCGCCGTCGCCATCGTGGCCGGCGTGATGGTCGGCGTCGTACAGACCGCGACGCAGGTCAACGAGGCGAGCATTTCCTTCGTCGTGAAGGTGGTCGCCGTCATCGCGGTCGGCGCCGCGTTGGGCTCCCAGCTCGGGACCCAAGTCGTCGACTACACGCGCGCCTGTTACAGCGAGATCGGCAAGGTCGTGCGCTGATGCTGATGCGGCTGATGTTGGTGAACGCGTCGCTGTTCGCCCTCCTCGCCAGCCGCATCGCGGGGTTCGTCGTCGTCTCGCCCTTCCCTGGCGCGAACGTCGGCCGGTCGGCGCGCGTGACCCTCGTCGTCGTGCTGGCTTGGGTGGGGATGTCGATGTCGCCGACGCACGCGTTGCCGCGGACGTTCGACCTCGAGCTCGCGGGTCTCTCGGTCCTCGAGCTCGCTTGCGGTGTCCTCATGGGCGTCGCCTTCCGCTTCGTGTACGCGGCCTCCGAGGTCCTCGGCACCGTGCTCGGACAGATGACCGGACTCTCGTCACCCTCGGTCCTCAACCCGACGATGGACTCACCGGAGACCGCGATCGGCCGCATCATCGACCTCTGCGCGATGCTCGTCGCGCTCGGCGTCGGGATGCACCGGGTCGCCCTCGCCGCCCTGCTCGAGTCCTTCCGTGCGCTGCCGGTGGGCGGCGTGTCCGTCCTCGATGCGCCGCTCCTGCAGTTCGTCGACGTGGGCTTCGACTCCTTCGTCGTCGGCGTGCGGCTCGCGACGCCGGTCGTCGCCGTCGGCCTTCTGGTGCAGATCTCGCTCGCCGTCGTCTCGCGCGCGGCGCCGTCCGTCCAGATCTTCAGCGTGGGGTTCGGGGTCATCTTCGTGAGCGGCATCCTCACCATCGTCGCTTGCATCGACGACATGGCGAGCGGGCTCGCCGCGCGCTTTTCGTCGCTCGGGCCGTTCCTCGGCGAGGCGCTCGGAGCCATGCGGCGATGAGCGCCGGCGATCAGGGCGAGAAGCAGTTCGATCCCACCCCACAACGACGCGAGGAGTTCCGCAAGCAAGGTCGCTACGCGCGGGCGCGTGACGCGGCGCCCGTGGCCGGCCTGCTCGCCGTGGTCGGCGCGCTGCTCGGCTCGCGCGAGGCGATGGGCCGCTCGATGAGCCGCCTCTTTCTCGCCTCTTTCGGCAACCTGGGCGCGCTCGCGCACGGCGCCCCGGCCGACGCGTTCCGTTTCGCGGGTGAAGCCCTGCTCACGATCGCGGGCCCCGCCAGCATCGCGGGGACGGCGGCGGGCATGATCGCCGGCATGGCGCAGACGGGCCTGCGCATCAACATCGACGCCATCGGGTTCAAACCGGAGCGCCTCGACCCGATGTCGCGGATCAAGCAACTCCTATCGCCCAAGCAAGGCATGGTGGAGATGCTGCTCGCGCTCTTGCGCATCGGAATGGTCGGCTACATCGCGTTTCGTACCGCCATGGTCGAGCTCCCCGATCTCCTCGACCTCGCGCGGACGTCGGTCGACGTCTCCCTGGATCGGATCGTCAAGGCGATCATCCACGTCTTGCTGGGCGCGGGCGGGGTGCTCGCCGCCATCGCGGCCATCGACTACGCGCAGAGCCGGTTCCGCCTGTCGCAAGAGATGAAGATGACGCGGCAGGAGCTCATGGAGGACATGCGCCAGAGCGACGGCGACCCGAAGGTCAAGGGTCGCATGCGCGCGAGGGCCCGCGCGCTCGCGAAGAAGCGCGCCATCCAGAACGTCAAAAAGGCGGACGTCGTCGTCACCAACCCGACGCACATCGCCGTGGCCCTCCGCTACAGCCAGAAGGACGCCGCCCCGGTCGTCGTCGCCAAGGGCCACGACGACGACGCCCTGCGCATCCGGTCCGAAGCTCGCAAGTACGGTATCCCGATCCTCGAGAATCGGCCTCTCGCGCGTGCGCTCGACGCCGAGGTGGCCATCGGCAAAGCCATCCCGGTCGCCCACTTCGCGGCCGTCGCGCGGGTCCTCGCCTACGTCTTCCGACTCAAGAACAAGCGGCGCGGCACACATCGTGCGTAACGATCCAAGGTGACCGCCGAAGCGCCGGGCGCGAAGAAGGCCCACAAGTGGGACGCGGTGGTCCCGCTCGGGATCATCGGCGTCGTGCTGATGATGGTCCTGCCGCTGCCGCCGCAGCTGCTCGATCTCCTGCTGGCTTTCTCGATCGCGCTCGCCATCGGCGTGTTTCTGACTGCGCTCTTCATCGAAGAGGCCCTGGAGTTCAGCGCGTTCCCGGCCTTCGTGCTTATCGCCACGCTATTGCGTTTGAGCCTCAACGTGGCGACGACGCGTTTGATCCTGCTCCACGGCGGCGAGGGACAAGGGTCGGCCGGCTCGGTCGTCGAGGCGTTCGGTCGGTTCGTCGTCGAGGGCAACGTCCTCGTCGGCCTCGTCGTCTTCCTCATCCTCACGGTCATCAACTTCGTCGTCGTCACCAAGGGCGCCGGGCGCGTCGCCGAGGTGGCCGCCCGCTTCACGCTCGACGCGATGCCCGGCAAGCAGATGGCGATCGACGCCGACCTTTCGTCGGGCGCGATCAACAACGACATCGCGCGGACGCGCAGGAAGGGTCTCGAGCGCGAGGCGGACTTCTACGGCGCGATGGACGGCGCCAGCAAGTTCGTCCACGGCGACGCCGTCGCCGGCTTGCTCATCACGGCCATCAACCTGACCGGCGGCTTGGTCCTCGGCGTCATGCGCGGGATGGATCTCGCCAAGGCCGCGGAGACCTTCTCGGTCCTCACGGTGGGCGACGCGCTGGCCTCCCAGCTCCCCGCGCTGCTCGTCTCCGCCGCGTCGGGCATCGTCGTCACCCGGAGTGCGACGGGCGACCAGATCGGGCGAGCTTTCAGTCAGCAGCTCTTCTCGCGACGGAAGCCCGTCATCATGACCGCCGGAATTTTGACGGTGCTCGGCCTCATGCCCGGCATGCCCATCATCCCGTGCTGGATGCTCGCCGGCGGTCTTCTCTTCATCGCGCGGCAGGCCAAACGGGACGCCGCCCAGGCCGTGGCCGCCGCGAACGCCCCCCCCGAGGTCAAGAAGAAGAGCACGGCCGAGGAGGTCGACGCGGCCATCGCCCTCGATCTGCTCTCCCTCGAGGTGGGCTACGAGCTCGTGTCGACGGTCGACGTGTCCCGCGGCGGTACGCTCCTCGATCGTATGGCCATGCTGCGGCAGCAGCTCGCGCGCGACCTCGGCATCGTCGTGCCGCCCGTCCACGTCAGCGACAATCTACAGCTCCCGCCGGGCGCCTACCGCGTCCTCATCCTGGGCAACGAGGTCGGAGGCGGCCAGTGCAAAGCGGCGCGGCTCCTCGCGATCGACCCGACCGGCAACTGCTCGCCGCTCGAAGGGCAGCGTACGACCGACCCGACCTTCGGAATGCCCGCGACGTGGATCGCGCCGAGGGACAAGGAGATCGCCGAGGCGCTCGGGTACACGGTCGTCGATCACGCGACGATCATCGCGACGCATCTCGCGGAGCTTCTTCGTACCAACGCACACAAGCTCCTCGGGCGGCAGGAGGTGCAGCACCTGCTCGACCTGCTCGCGCGGACGGCGCCCAAGCTCGTCGACGACGTGGTTCCGAACTTGCTCTCTCTGGGTGACGTGGGTCGAGTGCTCCGCAACCTGGTGCGCGAAGGGGTGTCCGTCCGCGACTCGCGGACGATTCTCGAATCGCTCGCGGAGCTTGCCGCGCAGACCAAAGACCCCGAGCAGCTCACGGAGCTCGTTCGCGAGCGCCTCTGTCCCCACATCACGTCGCGCCTCCGGGGAACTGACGGGTGCGTCACGGCGTTGGCGCTCGACCCGCGCCTCGAAGAGGTGCTGCGCCGCTCCTTGCGCGACATCGCGTCGGGCGCGGGTGGGGCGCTGGATCCGGATCTGCTCCGCGGCCTCACGACGAACGCCGAAAAGGCCATCGCGAAGGTCGGCGCGATCGCCACTCCGTGCATCATCGCCCCCCCGGATCTGCGCCGCTACGTGCGCGCGATCTTCGAGCGAAAGCTCCCCAATGTTTTCGTCGCCTCGTTCCGCGAGGTCGACGCGACGGTGCCCCTCCGCATCGTCGAACGGTTGTCGGTCCAGTAATCGCATAGAGAGAGCGACGAAGGTAAGGAGTCAGCATGAGCCCGCAGCTTTTCCGTGGACGCACCGTCATCGAGGCCCATCGCGCCGCTCTCCAACAGCTCGGACCCGAAGCCGTCGTGCTCACCACGCGCTCGGTTTCGCGGCCTGGGGTGCGGGGCTGGTTCGGAGGGTCGGATGTGGAGCTCGCGGCTACGTTGCCCAAGCCCATCCCGGGCGTGACGGTGAAGACGACGCCGTCGGACACACCGTTCGCCCCCGGCGTCTACACGAACAACGCGGCGTCGCGCGCGACGACGAACGACGTGGCCGCGCTCCGCGCGGAGCTGAAGGGCGACATCCGGTCGATCAAGACGATGATCGCGAAGTCCGCCGACTCGAGCGACCTCGTCTCCGAGATCGCGCAGCTCCGTGAGCTCGTCGAAGGCCTCGCCGGCGGCAAGCCCCGCCGCGACAAGTCGGTCGCCCAGCTCCAGAGCATGGGCATCGAAGGCCCGGCGCTCGCCGCCCTCGTGCGCACCCTCAAGGGCAAGCCCGACGCGTCCGCGTCGCTCCGCGACGAGCTCGCGCAGTCGCTCAAGATCGGCCCCTGGCCGCTCGAGAAGGGCCCCGTGATGATCGCGATGGTCGGCCCGAGCGGCGTCGGCAAGACGACGACGGCCGCCAAGCTCGGCGCCCGCGCGCGCATGGACGGCCGCACCGTCACCTTCGTCGCCTGCGACACCTACCGCGTCGGCGCCGTCGAGCAGCTCGCCCGCTACGCGGACCTCATGGGCGCCGAGATCGCGACCGCGCGGACCTCCGACGAGCTCCGCAGCATCATCGAGGCCTGCCGCACCGACGTCGTCATCGTCGACACCTCCGGCCGGCCGCCCACCGCGGACGGCGTCGAGCTCGCCCTCGCGTCGCGCCGTACATCGCAGGCCCCCGTCGCCGCGAACCGCAAGCGCCACGTCCTTCTCTGCGTCCCGGCGTCGCTCCGCTCGAACGACGCCGTCCGTCTCGCGAAGCGCTACGCCGCGGCCGCGCCGACGGCGATCGTCGTGACGAAGATCGACGAGACCGACGCCCCCGCCGGGATCGTCCACGCCGCCTGGGCCGCGAAGCTCCCCATCTCGGTCATGTGCTTCGGGCAGCGGGTCCCCGAAGACATCGCGCACGCCACGACCGGCGCCCTCGTCGACTACCTGGCACCGCGTCGCGCGGAAGCGGTCTCCGCATGACCATCGCGGTGATCGCCGAAGCGGAGTCGCGCGCTCGCCGCTCGATGGACCGCACCGCTTACGAGCGGTTTTTGCCCCTCGTCCGGCGGACCGCCATGCGCCTCGCGCGCAGGGTACCGTCGAGCATCACGGTGGCCGACCTGGTCGGCTACGGCTGGGTGGGTCTGATGGAGGCCTACCAGCGAAGCGCCGCGAACATGCGCGAAGAGGAGTTCGAGGCGTACGCGCTCTACCGAGTCCGCGGCGCGATGCTCGACTATCTCCGCAGCCTCGACCCCGCCACGCGCGACCTCCGCCGCGCCTCCCGCCGCGTCGCCCGCGCCATCCGCGAGCTCTCGCAGAAGCTGAGCCGCGAGCCCGAAGAGGAAGAGATCGCGGAATCGATGGGGATGCAGCTCAAGAACTATCGCGAGCTCCTCGAGAAGATCGCCGCCGCCGGCATGGCGCGCCTCGAGCTCCTCGACCTCGACGACGTCGAGCTCGAACAAAACGGAGAGAACGTCGACGACGCCGTCGCCAAGCGGCGCCTCGCGGACGCGGTGGTCGTCGCGATGGAGACGCTCCCGCCCAAGCTCGTGCAGGTCCTCGCGCTCTACTACCAAGAAGGGTGCACCCTCCGGCAGATCGGCGCCGTCCTCGGCGTCGGCGAGTCACGCGTCTCGCAGCTCCACAGCGAGGCCATCCACCGTCTTCGCGCGGCGGTCGGGAGGGAGTGACGTGTCCGACGGCATCTACGTCGCGCTGAGCGGCGCCATCGCGCAGAGCACCAGCCTCGACACGACGGCGGCCAACCTCGCCAACGCGGGGACCGACGGCTACCAGCGTAACCGGCCGGTGTTTCGCGAGGAGTTGATGCGCGCGGGAAACGGCGAGCCGGGCTCGCGGTACACGTCGGTCGCGAGCACGCAGCTCGACACGACCCGCGGAGCCTTGCGGCCGACCGGCAACGCGCTCGACTTCGCGATGCCCGAGGGGACGTATCTGTCCGTGTCTACCGCCCGCGGCGAACGTTACACGCGCGCCGCCTCGCTCTCCGTCGGCCGTGACGGCACACTCCAGACCTCTCACGGCGACCCGGTCGTCGCCGACGACGACAAACCGATCAAGATCGACGGCAACCCGAGCGCGCTCCGCATCGACGACTCGGGCCAGCTTTGGCAGGACGGCGACGTGCGCGCGCGCGTGAAGCTCGTCTCATTTTCGCAGCCGCAGAACCTCGCGCACGACCAGGGTCCTCTCCTCATGACGTCGGCCGCCTCCGGCGCAGCGACGCCGTCGAAGGCCACGGTGCAAGTCGGCCAAGTCGAGGAGTCCAACGCGAACGTCGTCGGCGCCATGACCGACCTGGTGACGGCCAGCCGCACCTTCGAAGCCTTTCAGCGAATCATCGATACGTTCCGCGACGCCGACCGCAAGGTCGTGACCACCGTTCCCGACGTCACATGAATGCAGGCCGGCGCGACATGACACCTCCTCCGACGGATCCCACGATGGTGACCGTCGCCGATCTGGGTCGGATCAGCGGCCTTCAGTCGCTCCTCGCGACGTTGAACGACCCGCGTGCCGGGGCCGACGTGCTCGCCCGCCAGGTCGCCGCGGTCCCGGTGCTCGCCGCCCGCGTCAAGCAAGCCTTCGCACAGCACCACCCGAATCGCAGCAGGCCCGACCTCGCGCAGCAGATCGCCCTCTTGGGCAATCGAAAGCTCGAAGGGGTCCTTTTGGCGCTGCTCGAGGACATCGTGATGCTCCACAGCGAAGTCGAGCCGCAGAAGCGCTACGGCTTCTGACGGATTCCGCGGACCGTCATCCGGCTGACCGGCGGCGTCAATAACCCTTCGGTCGTCCGACGGGGCGATGCGTGTCGAGGCGAACGGAGCCGCCCAATACGCGGCAAAACGCGCAGGACGCGTCGACGACGCGGTTCCTTTGCGCGGATTCGGGCGTCGAGTCGGCGGCACACCTTCTGCAAAAGCAGGTACCCACAGGGAGATTCAGGGACCATGCTCGATCTGCAGACCAACGTCGCGGCCCTCCAGGCGCAAACCAACCTCGACCGCAGCCAAAATTCTCTCCAGTCGAGCTTCACGAAGCTCTCGAGCGGTATGCGGATCAACAGCGCGGCGGACGACGCCGCGGGGCTCGGCATCGCGAAGAGCATGAACGCGCAGCTCCAGTCCTATACGGTCGCCCAACAGAACTCGGCCGACGCCGTGAGCATGGTGCAGACGGCCGACGGAGCCGCCGACCAAATCGATTCACTTCTCACCCGTATGCGCGAGCTCGCCGTGGAGGCCCAGAACGGCACCATGAGCAGCACCGACACGGCGAACCTGAACGTCGAGTTCCAGCAGGATCTTTCGGAGATCGACCGCGTATCGTCGGACGCGACCTTCAACGGCACGAACCTCCTTTCAGGCAGCTCCACGACGGTCTCCTTTCAAGTCGGAATCTTCGGAACGTCCAACGATCAAATCGGCGTGAACTTCGGAGGATGCGATACGAGCGGGCTCGGGGTCCAAGGAACCACGGTCACGGACCCGAACATCCTGCAAACGCTCGACACCGCGTTGACGTCGCTGAATACGACGCGCGCCAACTTCGGCGCGGTCATGAATCGACTGCAAGACGCGCAGACGTCCACGGAAAACACGCAGACGAACCTGAGCTCTTCGCTCGCGACGATCCAAGACGTCGACGTGGCCAGCGAGACGGCCAACCTGGCGCGCGAGCAAGTGCTGACACAGGCGGGTGCCGCGGTCCTCGCCCAGGCGAATCAAGTTCCGCAGCTCGCGCTCAAGCTCCTTCAGGGATAACGGCGGAGGCAGGATAGGGTACGGGGTCTCGATCCATGCGTATAGGCGCCGGCCCTTCCGCATCGCTCGGCGTCCGCGAAGTCGACGCCCATCGTACGCCCGCCACGATGGGTGACATCCGCGGAGCGCTCACGCGCGCTCTCCAATCGTCCACCGGGAGCACTCCGAGCTCGCGCACGGTCGACGTGCTGGCCGCGCAAGTTTCGCTCGAGACCGCGCACGGCGGGGCGATGTACAACTTCAACTTCGGGGGCATCAAGGGGGCCAGCCCGCAAGGCGAGACCGCCAACTACATGACGCGGGAGGTCTACAACGGCCAATCGGTGACCCTGCAACAGGGGTTCCGCGCGTACCAATCCATCGACCAGGGCGCGAACGATTACGTTTCGGTCCTCCGTACGCGATTCCCCCAGGCGTACCAGCAAGCGATCGCCGGCAACGTCGACGGCTTTGCGCACGCCCTCAAGCAATCCCACTACTTCACCGCCCCCGAGGACCAGTATGCGTCGGGCCTTCGGGCCGCCGCCGGGCTGCCGGCCGGCAACGCGCCGACGCCGACGCAGGCCGCCCCTACGTCGCTTCCCGACAGTCTCGCCACGTCGGCGCAGTTGTCGAGGGTGCTCGACGCCATCGCGTCGACGTCGGTTCGTATCGCCGACCCCGATCCGGTCGATTGATTTTTTCCTCAAGAGAACTTCGCACGCACCGTTCTCTTATCTTGAACGCACCACCCCGGTGCCCATCAGTCGCCACGAAGGCGTCAGAAAAACCCTCCAAGAAGGAGCACTCCCATGGCCCTCTATCTCCAAGCGAACAACTCCGCCACCGTCGCGGAAATGTACTTCAACCAGTCGCAGAGCGCGATTCAGGGAAGCTTCACGAAGCTCTCGAGCGGTTACCGGATCAACTCCGCCGCCGACGACGCGGCCGGCCTCGGTATCGCGAAAAGCCTGAACGCTCAGGTGCAGTCGTACACGGTCGCGTCGCAGAACGCTGCAGACGCCGTGAGCATGGTCCAAACGGCGGACGGCTCGGCCGACCAGATCACCAGCCTCCTCACGCGTATGCGCGAGCTGGCGGTCGAAGCGCAGAACGGCACGATGAGCTCCAACGACGTGACCAACCTGAACACGGAGTACACGCAGGACCTCTCGGAAATCGACCGCGTCGCGGGCGACGCGACGTTCAACTCGCACGCGCTCCTCTCGGGCACGTCGAACACCGTCAGCTTCCAGGTCGGCATCAACGGTACGGCGAGCGACCAGATCTCCGTCGCCTTCGGCGGCCTCGACTCGACCGGCCTCGGCGTGAACGGCACGTCCGTCAACTCGACGAACATCCTGAGCACGATCGACACCGCGATGCAGACGCTCAGCTCCACGCGCGCCGGCTTCGGCGCCGCGATGAACCGCCTCCAGGACGCGTCGGCCGCCATCGACTCGACGTCGCAGAACCTCAGCGCCGCGCTCAGCACGGTCCAGGACGTCGACGTCGCCAGCGAGACCGCGAACCTCGCCCGCGAGCAAGTGCTCGCTCAGGCGGGTGCCTCGGTCCTCGCGCAAGCGAACCAGGCGCCGCAGCTCGCGCTGAAGCTCCTCCAATAACGGACATTCACGTATGAGAAGCCGCGCGCCCTCGCTCCAAACGCGATGGCGCGCGGCCCGCTTTTTGCGTAGCGAAGTGCGAAGTCGAACGGTGGGAAGAAAGTCATGAGTAACGGCGGCATCAATCTGGCCTCGCTTGGTTTCGGCGGGATCGACACTTCGAGCATCGTCACTCAGCTCGTGTCCATCGCGCAGATGCCATACAACCAGGCCGCCACGAAGCAGCAGAACATCCAGGACGCTTCCTCCACGATATCGAGCTTCTCGAGCACCCTGTCGGCGCTCGCCACCGCTACGAACGCCTTGTCCGACCCGAGCACCTTCAGTGCGATGGGCGCCACGTCGAGCGATAGCTCGATCGCCACGACGGTGTCCGGCTCGGCGAGCCCGGGACAGTGGAGCGTGTCGGTCAGTTCGGTGGCGCAAGAGCAGCGGACTTTGTCGAACGGCACCGACTCGAGCACGACGGCGCTCGGGCTGAGCGGAAACCTCAACATCACGCTGGGCAACGGCTCTTCCGCCAGCGTCGCGGTGTCTTCCACCGACACCCTCGCGGACATCGCCGGGGAGATCAGCAGCGCCGGCCTCCGCGTCCAGGCGTCGCTCGTCTACGACGGTTCGCAATACCACCTGCTCGTGTCGGGCCTCGACACGGGAGCCGCGAATACGGTCAACTTCGACGAGTCCGGGCTCACCGGCTCGGGGTATTCCCTCGGACTGTCGGACACCACGAACAACATCCAAAGTGCACAGAACGCGCAGCTGAAGGTCGGAGGAATCACGATCAGCAGCGCGAGCAACCAGGTGACCAACGCCATCCCGGGCGTGACGCTCGCCGTCACGCAACCGACGACGAGCCCGGCCACCGTGTCGATCGCCAGCAACCCGTCGACGATCGAGCAGAACGTCCAGGCGTTCGTCACGGCCTACAACGCCGTCATCAACGCGGGCCACACGGATACGGGGTTCGGCACGACGGCGGCCAGCAACACGCTGCTCCAGGGCGACAGCGCGATTCGCTCCGCCGTCGACCAGATGGAAGCGCTCGCCGGGGGAGAGGTCGCGGGGACGACGGGCACGTACACGACGCTCGATAGCGTCGGCATCTCCCTCAACGAGGACGGAACACTCTCGCTCGACACGAGCAAGCTCGACGCCGCGCTGGCGTCGGATCCGACGTCGGTCGAGCGGCTCTTCGTGACGGACACGTCGAACGGCTCGCAAGGCGTGATGGGCGTGATCAGCTCGACGATCAACTCGCTCACGACGGGGACCAGCGCCGCGCTCAACGCGGAAGTGGCGGGATACGGCACGGAGAACACGAACCTCACGACGCAGATGGCTGCGATGCAGACGCGTACGGCGGCCTACCAAACGTTGCTCACGAACGAGTTCACGCAGATGAACAGCAGCCTCGCGATGTACAAGCAGCAGTCGACGGCTCTCACGCAGAGCTTCGACTCCAGTTCGAGTAGCAGTTCGAGCAGCGTGGTCTGACCGCCGGAGCCAAAATGAACCTGCCCTCTCAGGTCGCCCTCGCACGTTACGGCGCGATCAAGGTCACGACGGCCAACCCCGGCCAGGTTCTCGTCATGCTTTATGACGGCCTGATACGCTTCTTGCGCGAGGCGAGCACGGCGATGGCGGCCGGCGATCGAAAGCGAGCCGGCGAGCGGATCAGCCGCTCCCACGCCATCCTCGGCGAGCTTCTCGGGGGCCTCGATCCCACGCAGTCGCAGACGCTTTGCGAGCGATTGACGGCCGTATACGGCTTCTGCATGCGACACGTGGTCAAGGCCAACATCGAGCAAGACCCGGCGAAGCTCGACGAGGTCATCAAGATCCTCGCGCCGCTTCGGGATGCGTGGATGACCGCCGTCGCGGAGGTGGCCGCCGCCCCCCGGTGACCCGATGGCGACGATCAGCTTGTGCATGATCGTTCGCGACGAAGAAGCGATGCTCGGCGAATGCCTGGCATCGGCGCGCGGCGTCGTGGACGAAATGATAGTCGTCGACACGGGCAGCCGCGACGCGACGACGCGTATCGCTCGGGAGGCGGGCGCTCGGATCCACCATTTCGCTTGGTGCGACGACTTCGCGGCGGCGCGAAACGAGGCGCTACGCCACGCGCGCTCTCCGTGGGTGCTCGTCCTCGACGCCGACGAGCGCATCACCCCGGCCAGCCGTCATGGCATCCAGGCGGCCGTGCGACGAGGCGGGTTCGACTGCGGCATGCTCCGGCTCCACGACGCGGCTAGGCTCGACGCGAGCTTGGAGGAGGTCGCGTCCGGAAGCGCGCGGCAGGCGGAGGTACAGCTCGTTCCGCGCCTGTTGCGGAGGACGGACGGACTGACGTATTCCGGCGCCATTCACGAGAGCGTTCTCCCGTGGCTGCGCCGTCGCGGCATGAAGGTGACCGGCGTCGATTGCGACGTCGTGCACTACGGCGCGACCCAGGCCGTCGTCGACGCGAAATCCAAAATCGAACGCAACATCCGCATGCTCCGCGCGCGCCTCGATCGCGACCCGGGCGATGTCTCGCTCCATGGTTACCTCGCGCACGACTTGCTTCGCGCGGGCTTCCCGGCCGAGGCGCGCGCCGCCGCCGAATTCGGTTGGTCCAAGGTCGACGTGACGGGCAACGCGCGAGAGCTTCAGGTCCATCGCCTGGCCACCGCGCGCGCCTATCTGCAGATCAGAGCCGGCGAATACGCGGGGGCGAGAGAGACACTCCGCGTCGCCCGCGCCACCGACGGCGACAACCCCGACTTTTGCTTTCTTTCGGCGTGCGCGAGCGAATCGGAAGCGATGTGCAGCGCGCCGCCTGCCCGCGGGGCCCTCCTCGCCGAAGCCCGCGAGGGATATCTCGCTTGCGAGCGATTCGGGGGTCGTGTGTTTGCGCAATCGTTCGTCTTTGGTGCGACCTCGTGGAGCGGGGCCACCCGCCTTGGAACGGTGGAGCTCGTCCTCGGCGCGCCGCAGGATGCCCTCCGAGCCTTCGAAAGGGCTCTCGTGGCGCGCCCGGGAGACCGTGAAGCCCGTCTCGGGTGCTCCGAGGCCATGATCGACCTGGGCGACATGTCGGGAGCCCTCCGGCGTCTCGAGGGCTTGCTGGACGACTCTTCCCCCGACGCGTGGACGCTCGCGGCCGTGGCCGTCGGACGACTGGGCCTTCGGGACGACGCGCGCCTCTTCGCAGGGCGGGCGCAGTCCTTGCTGGCCAAGGGCTTCCTCGCCCGGCACCGGCGCGATCTCCTCCGCGGTGTCGTGACATCGCTTCTCGCAGGCGCCGTGAGTCAAGCGTGACCGAATTCAGGTCACACTCGACTTAGGATTTCCCCTGTCAATTTGCTGTCCCTGGGTGTCAACGGACCCATCACACGGTATTGGCGTATGTTCAACTATCGAGAACCATTGATCGGTACGGGTACTGCATATGTCACGAATCCGTCGTCCACCATGCAGGAGCCAAGCACGATGAGCGAGCCCGTGACAGCCGCAGTTATACTGCCCGAGGCGACTACCGTGCACGTCATCCGGCCCACGCTACGCCCCACAAGCAGGGGCAAGATCATCGGGCACAACCCGGCGATGCGGCGTGTGCTCGAAACCATCCAGCGCGTCGCGAGTTCGTCGTGCACGGTGCTCGTCACGGGGGAAAGCGGCACGGGCAAAGAGCTCGTCGTCGCCGCCCTCCACGACGCGAGCCCGCGCACGGGCAAACCCCTCGTGACCGTCAACTGCGGCGCGATTCCCGAGAACCTCATCGAGAGTGAGCTCTTCGGACACGCGCGCGGCGCCTTCACGGGCGCGCACGCCACGCGGCAGGGACACGTCGCGGCGGCCGAAGGCGGAACGCTCTTCCTCGACGAGGTCGGAGAGCTCCCGCTGCAAGTCCAGGTGAAGCTTCTGCGCCTGCTGCAGCAGCGCGAATACTCGATCGTCGGGGACTCGCGGGTCGTCAAGTGCGACGTCCGCATCGTCGCCGCGACCAACCGCGACCTGGAAGCCGAGGTGAAGGCGCGCCGGTTCCGCGAGGACCTCTTCTATCGGCTCAACGTCATTCACATCGAGCTCCCATCCCTCCGGAATCGCCCCGAGGACATCGAGCCCCTCGCCAAGCACTTCTTGAACTCGTGCGTCGCGCGCACCGGCCGGGTCGACGTGCTCGGCTTCGCTCCCGAGGCGCTCGAGATTCTTCGCGCGCATCTCTGGCCGGGCAACGTGCGGTCCCTCGAGAACACCGTCGAGCGCGCGGTCCTCCTCACGCAGGGCCCTCTCGTGAAGCCCGAGGATCTCCCCGAGCGCATGCAGCAGGCCTGCGCGCCGCCCGCGCCGAGCGTTCAGCCCGCGGCGCCGTCCGGCCCTCTCCCCGAGGCCGGCATCGACCTTCGCGCCGTCGTCGAGACTTACGAGAACGACCTCATCGTCCAAGCCCTCGAGCGCACGGGCCGAAACAAGAACCGCGCGGCGCAGCTCCTCGGTCTGAACAGGACCACGCTCGTCGAGATGCTCAAGCGGAAGGGCCTGTAGGCAACTTGTGGACAACTGAAAATACGGAGCAGGACTAAACGTCGAGCCAGTGCTGTCCGTATCGTTTGGCCATGCAGGCCATTCGCTGTTCTTGTGGCGCCCATCACGCGCCGAATGCCGTGCAGCACATCGGCAGGCAGTACGGTCTCAATGGTGAGTACATGGACCTCGGCAACTGTCCGACTTGCGGGTCCACCATCTGTGTCGCGTCGGGCACCTTTCGCGTGGCTCGCAAGCGCCCGTCTTCGCGCGTCCGCGCCGCCGGCTGAGCCGCGCTGAGCGCGCGCCCCCGCGAGCGCGCCGATTTGGCGGCGAGAGGGGACGGCGGTAGGCTGGCCTCCGCCCAGCCCCATGCGGATCGCCCTCCTCTACCCGCCGCCGTGGAAGATTCCGATGCCGGGGGAGGCGCCGGATCCCCACGGCGACGGCCCCCCGTCGGAGTACATGGAGGGCGACCTCGACGCCGACTTCTACCAGACGCCGTACGGCCTCTTCGTGCTCGGCGCGCAGGCGCTTCGCGCGGGTCATCAAGTCAAAGTGATGAACCTCTCCGGCTTCGCCTGGGCGCGGGTCGAAGAGGTCGTGCGCGCGCTCGACGCGGACCTCTACGGCCTCTCGTGCTGGACCGCGAACCGCCGCGGTGTCGCCCTCGTCGCGCGCGCCATCAAGGCGCACCACCCCGGCGCGCACGTCGTGGTCGGCGGCCCGCACGCGACGCCGCTCGCGCGCGAGATGCTCGCCCACCATCCCGAGATCGACACGGTCGCCGTCGGCGAGAGCGAGATCACCTTCCTCGAGCTCATCGAGCGGCTCGAGTCCCACGAACCCGAGGTCGGCCTCGCGGGGACGGTGTACCGGGGCGGCGCGGGCGTCGAGATGGGACCCGAGCGCGCGGCGGTCGAAGAGCTCGACCGGATCGCGTCGCCGCACGACTACTTCGACACGCACATCGTCATGACGTCGCGCGGCTGCCCCTGGCGCTGCACCTTCTGCGGGGCCGAGGCGAGCTGGGGCCGCGGCTACCGCGCGCAGTCGGTGCATTACGTGCTCGACGCGCTCGAGAAGGCCGTCGCGCGCGCCCCCGTGAAGATGATCCAGATCAAGGACGACACCTTCACGACGAACAAGAAGCGCGTCATCCAGCTTTGCCGGGGCATCCGCGAGCGGAAGCTCCAGTTCTTGTGGAGCTGCGATACGCGGGTGGACGTTCTGAGCGACGACCTCCTCCACGAGATGCGCCTCGCCGGCTGCGAGCGCCTGAGCCTCGGCGTCGAGTCGGGGTCGCAGCGAATCCTCGACGCCATCGACAAGAAAATAACCGTCGCGGAGATCGAAGCGTCGACCGCGCTCGCGAAGAAGTGGGGAATCAAGGTTCGCTATTACATGATGGTCGGCAATCGCGGCGAGACGCGGGAGACCTTCCGCCAGACGCTCGAGTTTCTCGCGCGCGCGAAGCCGCACCAGTACATCTTCGCGTGCTTGTCGGTGTATCCGGGCACGCGCGACTTCGACATGGCGGTCGAGGCCGGGTGGCTCGACGGCGAGTTTTACTTCGAGCGCGACTTCCAAGAGCTGAAGACGACCTTCGACGCGACCGACGAGGACACCGCGTACTTTCGCGACTGGTTCTCGAAGAACAAGGGCCTGAAGGAGGGCTACCGCGAGGGCGCCCTCGAATACGCCGCCATCGCCGATCGGCTCGGCGACCACCACGCGGCCCACATGGACCTCGGCGGCGCGTATTACCGCGAGGGGGACATCGACCGCGCCGAGACGCACGTGCGAAAGGCGCTCGACCTCGGCTATCCGCTCGTGGGGCTCGGCCTCAACTACCTCGCGTGCATCGCCGCGCGGCGCGGCCAGACGGAGCGCGTGGTCGAGCTCTTGGGGGAGGCGGAGCGGCGCGACCCGAGGCACTGGGTCCTCCTTCGCAACCAGCACGCCTTTCGGCAGTGGCTGGGCCGCCCCGCGTCGGAGCGCGGGAAGCCGCCGGAGCCCGTCGCGGGCCACGAGTTCCAGCTGCTCGAGCTCACCGCGCAGCCGACGCTTCCGGGGCCGCTCCGCGACGACTTCGCGGTGTGGCAGCCGCCGGCGCCTCCTCCGGCGCGACCGGTCGGGAGCGGCGCCCCGGCCGACCCGCGCAAACTTCGGGTCGTCGCGCCGTAGGTCGAGCCGGGTCGCATCCGGAGGCGCGCGGTTCAGTCGGTGCTGGCGTCCCCCGCGGCTTCGCCGACGTACGTCACGATGGGCGATGCGCTGGCGGCCGGCGGCCAGGTGAAATCGACTGCGCTACAGGTGGGCGACGGTGAATATGCGCAAATCTGCGCGACGTAGTCGCCGGCGGGCGCGCACAGCGTGTCGAGGCAGCTGAGTCCCTGCGCGCCGCATTGGCTGGGCGGGTAGTACGTCCCGTCCCAGGTGATCTCGGCGCCGGCGTCGCCGAGCATGGCCCCGGCGGGGCAGACGGCGGGGCAGGCGACCGGTTGACACGCGCTGCAATCGGCGGCGCAACCGTGCTGGAACGGGAACGTCTGGGTCGGGTCTCCGGCGCTCGTAATGGTGAGCCAGGTGCCTCCGCAAGTTCCCGGCCGGGCGAGGGAAAACTGGCTCGGCGCGCCCGCGGCAAGGCGAATCACGAAGTCGAGCGAGCCGGTGACGCAGCCCGCGTCGCTTGCGGCGTCGTCGTGCGTGGTGCCGTCGGCTGTGGAGGCGTCGGCTGTGCTCGCGTCCGAGCCCCCATCCAAGGGGGCCGCCGTGATGGCGCCGGTGCAGCCGAGTGGCAAAGCGAAGAGGAGCGCATAGCGCAGATGAAGACGGCTCATGGGCGTGCGAAGTTGTTCATACCGATCCTCCGTGGTTCGCTCACCCCCAGCCGTCGGGTCGCGATCCCGAGCCCCCGGGTGACGATCCCGAGCCCTCGTTCCGTGATCCCAAGCCGTCGGGTCGCGATCCCGAGGCTTCGGGCGGCGATCCCGGGCCCTCGTTCCGTGATCCCGAGTCGTCGGGTCGCGATCCCGAGCCTTCATCCCGCGGACCCGAGCCCTCGGGTCGTCCGCACACCGTCGTTCGGAGCGCTACCGACGCCACTTGATGCTGCAGCCGACGGCCGGCTTTTGGTCGGCGGCCGGCGCTCGCCTCGCGGCCACGGCCTCTACCGCCGCGCGCAGGTCCTTCCCCGTGACGGGCTTTCCGTTCGACGGCCGGCTGTCGTCGAACTGACCGCGGTACGCGAGCTTGCCCTGCCCGTCGTAGAGATAAAGGTCGGGCGTGCACTGGGCACGCATCGCCCGCGCGACGTCTTGAGACGCGTCGAAGAGGAAGGGGAAGCGCCAGCCCTCCGCGCGCGCCAGCTTCGCCATCGCCTCGGGGCCGTCTTGCGGATACGTCTCGGCGTCGTTCGAGTTGATGGCGAACGCCGCCAGCCCGCGATCGATGGCCTCGTGCGCCGCCGCCACGAGCTCGCGCCGCACGTGCACGACGAACGGGCAATGGTTGCACATGAACATCAGGAGCGCGCCGCCCTTGCCCGCCGCGACGGCGCCCACGTCGACCATCGCCCCGTCGACCGCGTTCACCAGCTGGATGGATGGGAGCGGCGAACCGAGGGCGAGCATGCTGGAGGATTCGGACATGGCCCGCCTCTATGGCGCTTCTGCGCCGCTATGCCGCCTTGGCGGTGTCGTACTGCGCGGCCGCCTTCGGAACCTGCGCGCCGCGCATGTCGATGATGCGCAGCCACGAGAGCGCGACGATGACCGGGTAGCTCGGGTCGATCTCGAACTTCCGCACCGCGAAGTTCGGGCTCATCGCGAACTTGTGGTGGTTGTTCTGAAAGAGCTCGCCCGCGGTCACGAAGTCGAACGGCAGCGTGTTCCGCGAGCGGTCGCCGTTGTCGAAGTTCCGGTAGCCGTACCGATGCCCGCACCAGTTCACGATCGCGCCGTGCACGGGCCCCATGATGTAGTGGAAGGGCAAGAGCGCGAACATCCACGCGTGCGTCGCGAAGCGGAGATAAAAGAGCGTGTACGCGGCGCCCCACGCCACGCGGCCCATCCACGACTGGCTCAGCTTGTCGACCGCGCGCCAGTGCGGCAGCCCGCCGTCGAACTTCGCCTCCGGCATCACGCGCTCGTACGCGAAGTCGTCGTACTTGTGCTTCGTCGCGAGCATCATCGAAAAGAGGCCCGGGTGGTTGTCGGGCGAGTGCGGGTCCTTCGGCGTGTCGCTGAACGCATGGTGCATGCGGTGCAAAATCGCGTACGCACGCGGCACGAGGAAGCTCGGTCCCTGCGCGACATAGGTGCACAGGTAAAAGAACCGCTCCCAACCCTTGCTCATCGAATACATTCGATGCGCGCCGTAGCGATGCAGGAAGAACGTCTGGAAGAAGACCGACGCTTGCCAGTGAACGATGAAGAAAATGGCGATCGCCACGGGGTGCCTCCTCGGAGGAACGTACTGCGCCGGAGCGGGCTGGGGTGTGCTCGCGCAGGGGCAGATCGTCCCCGACGCCCTCGTTTCTACATCCCGCCCCCGGATGCGACGGTCATCCTTTGGTCACGTCGCTCGCTCGCGCCGGAGCTCGGCGCCATGCCACCTTCTGCTCATGGGAGAATCGCCGCCGCATGAACCGCGAACAAGATCGATCCGACGCGCTCGTGTTCTTCGGGGCCACTGGAGACCTCGCCTATAAGAAGATCTTCCCGTCGCTCCTCGCGATGGCGCGCCGGGGCAAGCTCGAGTTTCCCGTCATCGGCGTCGCGAAGTCGGGCTTCACGCGCGACAAGCTCCTCGAGCGGGCGAAGGCGAGCGTCACCGAGAACGGCGGGTTCGACGCGGCGGCCTTCGAGAAGCTCGCCTCGCGGCTCCAGTACATCGACGGCGACTACAACGACCTCACCACGTTCCGGCAGCTGAAGACGCTGCTCGGATCGTCGCACCGGCCGACGCACTACCTCGCCATCCCGCCGAGCATGTTCGAGACCGTCGTCGGCCGCCTCGCGGAGAGCAGCTGCGGGGCGAACGGCCGCGTCATCGTCGAGAAACCTTTCGGCCGCGACCTCGTATCGGCGCGCGAGCTCAACCGCGTCTTGCACACGGCCTTCCCCGAGAAGGACATCTTCCGCATCGACCACTACCTCGGCAAAGAGGCCGTCCAGAACATCCTCTATTTCCGATTCGCGAACGCGCTCTTCGAGCCCGTGTGGAATCGGCACTACGTCGAGAACGTGCAGATCACGATGGCGGAGAGCTTCGGCGTCAAAGGGCGCGGGAAGTTCTACGAGGAGACGGGCGTCGTGCGCGACGTCATCCAAAATCACCTCCTCCAGATCGTGAGCTACCTCGCGATGGAGGCGCCGTCCCACGCCTACGGCGAAGGCATTCGCGACGAGCAGGCAAAGGTCCTCCGGAACGTCCGGCCGATGACGCTCGAGAACATGGTCCGGGGCCAGTTCCGCGGTTATAGAGAAGAGCCCGGGGTGTCTCCGAACTCGTATATGGCGACGTACGCGGCGCTGCGCATGTACGTCGACTCGTGGCGCTGGGAGGGCGTTCCGTTCTACGTGCGCGCCGGCAAGTGCCTCGCGATGACGTGCACCGAAGTGTCGGTCGAGCTGAAGGTGCCCCCGCAGGTGGTGTTCGCGGAGGCGAAGCCGTCGATCGGCAACACGGTGCGGTTCCGGCTCAATCCGCAGATGGTCATCGCGGTGGGCGCGCGAAAGAAGAAGCCCGGCGAGCGCATGGAGGGCGAGGCGGTCGAGCTCGTCGTGACGGAGGGGCCGACGGAGCAAGGCAAGGTGCCGATGGATGCGTACGAGCGCCTCCTCGGCGACGCGATGGCTGGCGACCCGACGCTCTTCGCGAGGGAGGACGTCGTCGAGGCGGCGTGGCAGATCGTGGATCCGCTCATCCACGGGCCGAGCGATCTCCACGAGTACGACCCTGGGACCTGGGGCCCGAAGGAGGCCGACAAGCTGGTCGAGGAGGTCGGAGGTTGGAACACTCCTCCGTGAACGCCTGAGCTTTCGTTCCCTGCGAAGCGCGCGACGCAACGGCCGCAGCCTGCATCAGAACGCTCAAATGCTCTCGATGCGATTGCTCCTGGCATCCGATCCGCTCCTGCCGCCGCAGGCGCGCGAGGCCGTGGCCATGAACCGCCACGACGCGCGCGATCACCTGGTCCGGCTGGGAATCGATGAGTGCGACGCCGCCGAGTTGCTCGATCTTCCGTGCGAGCCTCCCGTGCGCGTCCCCTCGTGCCCCTGCACCTTCGCGTAACGCTCCGCTCCGCCGCGCTTGTCTCGGGGGCAGGCAGGCAAAGTGAAATCAAGACCCGCGTCGACGACGCCGCTCCCACCGCGAAGACGGGAAGGGGAGCCGCGACGGCGAGCCGCACGAGCGCCGTCGCGCCGAAGAAGGCCGCGGCCGCGTCCGGCGCTCCTCGAGCTGGTCGCGGGGCGTCACGGCGCGCCCCCACGACCGGCGGCGCGCGGCCGTCATCCCAGCTCGACACCCGCAAAGAGGCCGCTCGAGACCCACTCGCGAAACCACGCGAGGACGCGCTGGGCGGCCTGCGTCTCGTCGAGATCACCGAGCGCCGCGTGGCCGCGGCTGAGGGCGGTCTCCAGCGTCTCTCGGCCGAAGAGCGAGCGAAGGACCTCGAACATCGGCACCGTGAGGTCCATCCGCCATACGCTCGGCCCGCTCCGGTAGACGACGGTCGCGGAGGGCAGAGGCGAGGGGAGCGATGGGTCGCCGTCGGTGCGGACGGTCTGGAAGTAGGCGTTCACGGGGTAGTCGAACGCGAGGAGCTTCGAGGCGGTGTTCGCCACGAGGCGGGCGCCGGCCCACGCTTCCATCGGCACGTCGCGGAGGCCCTCGGCCGTCAGCGGGTCGGACGCCGGCGCGTGGATCACCTCGACGATGGTCCACTCCAACGTCGCGAGGTCGGCCGCGAAGGCGCGCTCCGGGAAGGGCTCGGGCGCCTCCGCCCGGCAGAAGGCCGCCATGTGGCGCCCGAAGAAGTTGAGGTTCGGCCCGTCCGACGGGTGCGCGAGGATGTACGCGCGGCAAAGCTCATCGAAGCGATCTTCGCCGAGCGCGTGGCAGAGGACCGGGTAGTCGTCGACGAGGCACTCGACGAGCCGCGTCGCGTATCCGCGTCGATACACGTCGAGCCGATCGAACGCGCCCATGCGCGCGCTCGCCGTGAGGCGCTCCGCTGCTTCGCCTTCGAGGCTCGACGCCTCGCCGGAGTCGGGGGACATGACCGCGCGCGCGAACCAGAGTTGTTCGTCACGGAGGGCGGCGTCCTTCGCCGGCCTGCGCCGCGCCGCCGGCTTCGGATCCGCCGCGCGAGCGCGGCCCGGCTTCGCCTCGAGCGTGGCGCTGGCGCGGTCGCGCACGTGCGAGACGTCGATCGCGTAGCGGTTCACGCCGCCCTCGCCATGAAAGACTTCGCCTTCAGCGCTTCGCCGTGGGTCTCCTCGAAGCTCGGGATCTCGGCGTCCCACTCGAGCAGCACGGACACGCCACCGGTGCGCTGCCACGCGTCGCCGAGGAGGCGCCACACGTGGTCTTCCACCGGGCCGATGTGCGTATCGACGATGTGCGTCTCGTGCCGCGTGTGGCCGGCCACGTGGAGCTGCACGACGCGATCGAACGGGACAGCCGCGAAATAGGCCTGCGGGTCGAAGCCGTGATTGAACGCCGAGACGTAGACGTTGTTCACGTCGAGCAGGAGCGCACAGTCCGCCTCTTCGGCGACGCGGGCCAAGAACTCCCACTCGGGCATCGAGCTCGACGAGAACTCGACGTACGTCGACGGGTTCTCGAGCGCGAGCGGCGCGCCGAGGAAGTCCTGCACGTGGCGCACGCGGGCGACCACGTGCCGCAGCGCCTCTTCCGTGTAGGGCATGGGCAGGAGGTCGTGCGTGTTCCTGCCGGCGACGCCCGTCCAGCACAGGTGATCGGACACCCACTTCGCGCGCGTCCGGTCGCGCAGCGCGCGGAGCTCGGTCAAGTACGCGCGATCGATGGGGTCGGTCGATCCGATCGAGAGCGACACGCCGTGCATCGCGACGGGGTAACGATCGGCGACGGCGTCGAGGAAGTAGAGCGGCCGCCCCGCGGTCTGCATGAAATTCTCGCTGAGAATCTCGAACCAATCGACCTCGGGCCGGGTCTCCAGGATGCGCCCGTAGTGGGCGGTGCGGAGGCCGATGCCGACGCCGAGATTGGGGAGGCCGAACCGATTGGACATGACCGTCACTTAAAACCAGGCCCGCGCGAGCATTGCACCCGCGCGGGCCGGTTTCACTTCACACGTTGC
This sequence comes from Polyangiaceae bacterium, assembly GCA_036500865.1. GTDB lineage: Bacteria > Myxococcota_A > Polyangia > Polyangiales > Polyangiaceae > Palsa-1150. The sequence continues at coordinate 190,324 of DASYBG010000024.1, read as the reverse complement.
CGGTTCAGGTCGACTTGCAGCCGCCCTGGCCCTTGCAGTCGTTCTTGCCCTTGCAGCCGTTCTTGCCGGACTTGCAGTTGCCCTGGCCCTTGCAGTCGTTCTTGCCGGCACAGTCGTGCTTCGCAGCCGCCGTGGCGGGCGACGCTGCAGCGGCCGGAGCCGCCGCAGTATCCGGCGAACTCGCGGGCGGCGTCGATTCCGCGCACCCCATCGCGCCGAGGAAGATCCCGCCCACAGCTGCTGCAATCATCGCGGTCGTCGGTTTCATCGTGCTTATCTCCTTATCGAGTCGAGGCAGGGAATCTACGTCCCCTTGGGCCCGACGGTTTCGAAAAAAGAACAGTCCCCCGTCGTTCACGGTCGCCGCGTGATGGCGCGACGAACACGGGCGAGCGGCGCGCCATCGTCGAACGAAACGCGATGGCCGTCTACGTGAACTCCAAGGCGGACCCACAAGGACCCCAAGTCGACCGACCCGGGCGCGAGGGCCATCCGTTCGTAAAGCTCGCGCACGACACGGGTCCCGGTGGCGCGTTCCGCCTCCTCGAGGAAGCGCTCGATGCTCCATTCGGTGGCGTCGTCGCCCGCCTTCGCCGCAGCGCGCAACACGTCGTCGAGCGACTTTTCGTTGCCGGTGCGCTCGCGGAGCTCTACATCCGCAAGCAGGCAGAAGAGCGCGCCGCCCCAATACGTGCGTCCCCAGGTGTGGGTCCGGTCGAGGCCTTCGTCGCCGGCCTCGGGGAGGCCCTGGGGAATTCCCTCGACCAGGTCTCCCCACAGTTTTTCCGGCGTCACGGCGCCGACGCGCGCCCGTGCGATGGGCTCCACGTACGTCGCAATGCCCTCCTCGAGCCAGATCTGCGCGCGGGGAAGGGAGGGGAGGACGGCGTGAATCAGCTCGTGGGTGGCCACCCAGTCGTCGCGCGTCGTCGCGCGACGGAGGGTCGACCCGGCGCGCAGCACGATCGCCGGACCGCTGGCCCCGAGCGTTTCGCCGCGCGTCGAGCCCGCCCCTCCCGTGAGCACGATGACCAGCACGTGGGCTGCGGGAAAGCCGCCGAAGTATGCGTCGAGCGCGTCGACCGCGCCTCCGATCCACGCGGCGACGTCGGCCGGCGAGAGGGCAAGCCCCGCGGGCGCCGACGCGACGTCGACGACCCCACGGCCCCGCGCGATGCTCGTCGCGTCGAATGGGCCGAAGACGGCGAAGCTCGCCCTCTGAAGGGTATCGGTCGGCGCCTCGAAGACGCCGGGCGCGGCGCCGGGGGCGCGCGAGGTCCCTGCCGCGAAGCGCGCCGGTGGCGAGGCGCGCACCTGAAAGCGGAAGCGTCCGTCGGGCGGCGACTCCGGATGTAGGAGCCAGGTCGAGGGCGGAGCCTCGTAGACGTTTCCGGAGGCCACGGCCGTCTCGATGTCGGCGATCGCCTCGGACGCCTCGCGGAGCGCGAAGCGGTAGCGCACGCGGCACCCGGCGGCGCCGCAAGGGATCGCCCAGCTCGCGCCGTCTTGCGCGGCCGCCGCCCAGCCCGACCCGACCGCGTACTCCACACCGCGGACGAAGCGCGCGGCGTCTTCGTCGAGCGACCACGGACCCGGCGTCTCCGCGAAGCGCGCGTCGACGACGAGCTCGCCGCGTGCGTCTCCGGCGAAGGCCACGTCGTAGTCCCAGACGACGCCGCCCGGCGGTCGTGCGGCGGCGGCGGGGCGGGGTGAGGGCGCGCACGCCGTCGCGAGCGCGCCGATTGCGCACATCGCGAGGACGCCCCTCGCGGTCGATCCGTGTAACCTTTCCGGCCGCGCCGCGTAGGACCCTTGGCCGCGAGCGTGGCAGGTGGTCACGCCTCCGGAGCAAACGTTCGAAGAAAGGACATCGCGATGGGACTCCTCGAGGTCGCGCGCTCGCGCGTGATGGACGTGCTCGGTCGTATCCAGTGGCTCGCCCCGCTCATCGGCCGGATCGCCGTCGGGCTGCTCTTCGTGTCGACCGGCTGGGGCAAGGTCCACGACGTTCCCAAGGTCGTCCACTTCTTCGAGCAGCTCGGCATCCCGGCGCCCGGCTTTCATGCGGTCCTCGTCTCGTACACGGAGCTCGTCGGCGGGTCGCTCATCGTCATCGGCCTCCTCACGCGCTTGGCCTGCGTCCCGCTCATGATCAGCATGGTCGTCGCCATCCTCACCGCGAAGCGCGCCGACCTGCACGGCCTCTTCGACCTCGTCGGCTTCGACGAGTTTACGTACCTCTGCGTGCTCGCGATGATCGTGATCATCGGGCCGGGCTCCGCTTCGATCGACGCGCTGATCGTTCCGAAGCTCTTCCCGGCGCGACATTCGGCGCGGTGAGGCGCGCCGAGGGCTTCACCAGCCGAGCTTTGCGCGGACGGCGTCGCCGAGGACGCCGGCCATGCGGCGCTGCTCGGCGGCGTTGGGGTGGTAGTCGCAACCCGTGTGCGTGGCGTCCTGGGTCTCGAGGGGGACCGTCGTGACCTTTGCGTCTCCGAGCTTCGTCACCACGTTGTCCAAGTGCTTGCGCACCTGCGAGAGGCTCGGCTCCGCGGACATCGTGCCGATCGTCAGGAAGACCCAGGCCTTCGGGTTCTTCGCGCGGACCGTGCGCAGCAGGGCCAGGTAGGCGTCCTCGAACGGGCGGCCCGGATCGCCTCGGCCCATGTCGTTGGTCCCGAGGTTGACGACGATGGCGTCCGCCGGGCGGCGGAAGTCCCACGGGTGGCCGCCCTCGGTGCCGAGCGTGTTGCCGTAGATCGCGCCGAGGACGTGGGACGTGTCCCCGTCGCCGCTCCGGTAAGCTCCCCATCCGGAGCGCGCGACGACGCTCGCTTCGGCGTGGAGCGCGCGCGCCATCACGGGCCCGTAGGCTTGGTAGGCCGACTCGGTCTCGAGCGAGAACGAGCAGCTGTTGTCCCAAGGCGGATGCACTTCGACGCCGAGGTCGCCGTAGCCGGCGCTGATCGAATCGCCCACGATCTCGATGAGCCTCCCGCTCGACGGCGGCGCGCCGACGACCACGCCCTCGGCGAAGCCCTCGAACGTCGACACGCCGAAGCCTCCCTCGGTCTCCCGGTACAGCTCCACGACGTGTTCGCCCGGCGGCAGCGACGGCGCGAGGACGACGACCTGCGGGTCTCCGTTCGGGACCTGGAAGCGCGCGCCCTCGACGCCGTCGATGACCGGCTGGAAGAACACCGACGACGTCGCCCCGTCGGTTCGCAGGCGGACCGAGACGCGCGACCCGCGCACGACGGCGGCGAGGCCGCTCGCGGACCAGGCGAACTTGGCGGCTGCTGGATTGCTCGCGTCGACCCGCCCGATCCAGCGCACGCCGCCGGGGACGAACGCGGGCTTGGTCGCGAGCACCGCGGCCGGAGCCGCCGGAGGAGGGGACGCGACGATCGGCGACGCGCTTGGCTGGCCGCTCGGAGGAGCCGAGGCACCCGAGGCCGGAACCGCGCCGCCCGCTTCGCTGCTTCCGGCGGCGAGCCCCCCATGGCACCCCGCCAGCGCGAGCAGCCACGCCGCGGAAGCGAGCGTGCCTCTAGAGCACGGTTGCCACGGGCGATGTGACACGCGTGCCGCCTCCCCGTGCCTGGATGCCCCAGAAGGACGGAGGGTGGACCTCGATGATGCCAGGGTTCCCGCGCTGCCCGCGGCCGTGGGACCCTCGCCGACCTCGGAAGGGTCGCGGGTGGCACGGCCCATGCTGCGCACCCCTTCCATGGATATCCTCCATGTACGCCACTTGGCTCTCACTGCGGTGATGGCTGGCTTCATTTCCATGGGCACCGGTTGCTACGGCTACGTCGACGACGGGCCTCCGCCCGCGTACGCGGAAGGGTACGAGCCGGAGTATTACGACGGCCACATCGTCTACTACGACGACGTCGGCCGACCGTTCTACTACGGCGCCGGCGCGGTGGTCTGGATACCGCCGACCGCGCCGCTCTATGGGGTCTACGTGAGCCATTGGCATCACTACGGCCCGGCCTATCGCAACTGGAACACCCACTACGGCTACCGTTACCACGGCTATCACGCGCGCGTTCACCGCCGCTGATCGGCCTCGCGAACCGGCGCGAACGGGCGCGTCCATGAGCGACGTGTCCTCGGTCCGCGAGGGTGCTCGGTGCCGCTGTTTCTCGAGAATGCCGGTGGTATGGTTGTCGCCGTGACCGAGGTCCTCGTCGTCGGTGCGGGTCCCACGGGGCTCGTCCTCGCGCTCTGGCTCAACCGCCTCGGCGTCCGCGTGCGCATCGTCGACAAGGCGGCGGAGCCGGGGCAGGCCTCGCGCGCCGTCGCGGTGCAAGCGCGCACCCTCGAGTTCTATCGGCAGATGGATCTGGCCGGGGCCTTCGTCGAAGGCGGGCTGCCGTTCGCCGCGGCGAACCTGTGGATCGAGGGCGAGCGCGTCGGCCGGATGGAGTTCGGCTCGCTAGGCAAGGGGCTGAGCCCGTTCCCGTACATGCTCGTGTTCCCGCAGGACGAGCACGAGCGGGTCCTCACCGCGCGCCTCGCCGCCGCGGGCGTGGAGGTCGAGCGGCGAACGGAGCTCGTGGGTCTCGAAGGCAGAGACGACGGCGTCACGGCGCGGCTCGCCCGACCGGATGGCACCGTCGAGACGTGCGCCGTCCCCTACCTCGCGGGCTGCGATGGCGCGCGTTCGTTCGCGCGGCAGGCCCTCGGGCTCGAGTTCCCCGGCGGGACCTACGGCCATCTCTTTTACGTGGCCGACATCGAAGGCACCGGACCGCAGATGAACGGCGAGTTCCACGGCGCCTTCGACGACAGCGACTTCGTCGCCGTCTTCCCGCTGAAGGGAAAGGACGGCCAGGGCCGCGGCCGTCTCATCGGGACCGTGCGCGAGGGCACGGCCGGCAGCGGGGACCACCTCGAGTGGAAGGACGTCAACCAGCGCGTCGTCGATCGCATCCACCTGCGGGTCGGTCAGGTGAACTGGTTTTCGACGTATCGCGTCCACCACCGCGTCGCGTCCGCCTTTCGCGTCCGGCGCGTCTTTCTGCTCGGCGACGCCGCCCATATCCACAGCCCCGTCGGCGGGCAGGGGATGAACACGGGCATCGGCGACGCCGTCAACCTCGCCTGGAAGCTCGCCGCCACCCTCCGGGGGACCGGCCCGGCGAGCCTCCTCGACTCGTTCGAGCAAGAGCGCGTGCCCTTCGCGCAGCGCCTGGTGAAGACCACCGATCGCGCGTTCGAGCTCGTCTCCGCCGACGGGCCGATCGCGAAGCGCGTGCGACTGAGCGTGGCGCCGCGGCTCATCACGACGGCGTGGAGATCGACCGCGCTCCGCCGCTTTCTCTACAAGACCCTCTCGCAGATCGAGATCCGGTACCGCCGCTCGTCCCTCAGCGAAGGGGGCGCCGGCCGGGTCCACGGGGGCGACCGGCTCCCCTGGGTCCCGAGCGCGTCCGGCGGCGACAACTTCGACGCGCTCCGATCGCTCGCCTGGCAGGCGCACGTGTACGGCGCGGCGTCGAACGCGCTCGTCCGCGCGTGCGAGGCGTCGAACATCCCGCTCGAAGTCTTCCCCTGGACGGACGACGCGGCGCGGGTCGGCCTCGCACGCGACGGCGCGTACCTCGTTCGCCCCGATGGCTACGTCGGTCTGGCGGCGGCCGGGGGCGAGGCCGCCTCTGCCCTCGAGCGGTACGTCCGCGCGCACGGCATCACCCCGAAGGCGTGACGAACGTCGCTTCAACGAAACGCGCCCGCAGCACTTTGTGTATAGCGTCGGGCCATGGCCGACATCGCGCCCCTCAACCTGCTCTCCTCCGTGGTCGTCTTGGACGCCTCGCTCGAAGGCTGGGCCCTGCTCGATCCGGGTTCGGAGGGGGAGCGAGGCGCCAAGCGGCACATTGCGTTCAACCAGCCGTTCTCCGCGCCGCCGGTCGTGCAGGTCGGCATCGTCGGGCTCGACGTGAGCAATCACGACAACCTTCGCGTGCGGGTGCGGGCGACGGACATCACGTCCGACGGGTTCACGCTCGAAGCGGAGACGTGGTGGAACACCAAGATCTGGTCGGTCGACGTGTCGTGGCTCGCCATCGGCAGCTGAGGGGGCATCGAGGCCGTCGGGGGGAAAGCGTCGAGGTCATCGCCGAGGTGGGCTCGTGGTATCCTCCTCTTGGCGGGGGTGGATGGCCGATACACCGATCACTCGTCTGCTGTCTTTCGCGCGCGAGCTCCAGCGCGCGTCGACCTTCGAAGAGCTCCTCGAGACGACCCGCACCGAGCTGCTTGCCGCGACCGGGTACGCCCACGCCTGGCTCGCCGTCGCGGACGACGAAGAGGCGCACGAGCTTCGCCTCATCGACTACGCCGGCACCGAGCGCGGCTCGGTCTGGGATGCCGCGCCCGTCCTCAAGGTCGACGGCGACGCCATGCTCGAGGAGATCGTCCGTAGCGACGCGCCCGTCGTCGTCGTAGACGCGCGCACCGATCCTCGCACCAACAAGCAGATGGTCGAGACCCTCGGGAACCGGACGATCATCAACGTCCCGTTGCGCCTGCTCGACAAGCCGTTCGGCGCGATGGGCACGGGGACCTTCGGCGAGGAAGGGTGCCGCCCTCCGACGCAAGAGCAGCTCGCGTACCTCGTCGGCATGGCGGGCCAGCTCGCGGTGGCCGCCGGGCGGATTCGCTTCTTCGAGGAGCGGCGGAAGGCGGAGGCCGCGCTGCGGAGCATGAACCGCGTGGTCGAGAAGGCCGCCGTTCGCCTGCGCGTCCTCGCCGAGAGCTCGCACGAGTTCGCGACGACGACCGACACGGGCGAGCTGGTCGAGCTCGTGGCTCGGCGGCTCAGTGACCTCGTCGGAGACGGCTGCGGTGTCCGTTTGGTCGCGCGCCACGGCGACACGTTCGACGCCACGGTCACCGCCACGCACCACCCCGACCCCGAGGTCGCCATGGCGCTCCGAGAGCTCGCGGCGTCGGAGCCGGTCCGCGTCGGAGAGGGCGTGACGGGGCGGATCGTGCTCACCGGCCAGCCGGTCCTCATCGACAAGACCGCGACGGCCAGGCTCCGCGCCGAGGCTCCGCCGAGGTACCGCGCCATCATCGAGAAGGCCCGCGTGAGCCACCTCCTCGCCGTCCCGCTCGCCGTGCACGGCCGCGTCATCGGCGTCATCTTCCTCGGCCGGAGCGACCCCGCGAACCCGTACACGATCGACGACCAGCGCCTCGTGCAGGACCTCGCCGACCGGGCCGCGCTCGCGATCGACAACGCCGAGCGCACCGCGGAGGTGCGCCGCACGAACGCGGCCCTCGTGCGGAGCGAGGCCCGCTTCCGGCGGCTGACCGAGTCGGGGATCATGGGCATCGTCGTGTCGGATCCGTCCGGGCGGTTCCACGAGGTGAACGACGCGTTCCTCTCGCTGCTCGGCTACACGCGCGAGGACCTCGCGGCGGGGCTCCTCCACAGCAAGACGGCCAACACGTCCACGCGCCTCGACACGGACGCCGGGGCCATCGCCGAGCTCGCGGCGTGCGGCTACGCGAGACCCTGGGAGAAGGAGCTCCTGCGCAAGGACGGCACGGTCGTTCCGGTCCTCTGCGGCGCGGCGAGGCTCGACGACGGATCGGACGAGAACATCGCTTTCGTGGTCGATCTGCGAGAGCGCAAGCGCGCCGAGGCGGCCGTGCGCGAGGCCGAGCTCCTTCGGCGCGAGAAGGACGCCGTCATCGAGGCCAACCGCGAGCTCGAGGCGTTCAGCTACTCGGTCGCCCACGACCTGCGGGCGCCCCTCCGCGGCATCCACGGTTTCAGCGTCGCGCTCCTCGAGGACCACGGCGAACGCCTGAACGACGAGGCGAAGCGGCTCCTCGGCCGTGTGATGGCCGGCGCGGAGCGCATGGGGCAGATCATCGACGCCCTGCTCGCCCTCGCCCGTCTCTCCCGCTTCGAGACCCGCCGCGAAGTCATCGATCTCGTGCCCGTCGCCCAGACCATCGTCGAGCAGCTCCGCGCCGCCGAGCCGCGCCGCGTCGTCGAGTTCGTCGCGCCGGATCGATTGGTCGCGCGCGGCGACCCTCAGCTCCTCCGCGTGGTGCTCGAGAACCTGCTCGGGAACGCCTGGAAGTTCACGCGCCAGCGTTCGCGCGCGAGGGTCGAGTTCGGCGGGTCCGTCACCGAAGAGGGGCCTGTCTACTTCGTGCGCGACAACGGCGCGGGCTTCGACATGGCCTTCGTCGACAAGCTCTTCGCGCCGTTCCAGAGGCTCCATTCGCCCGACGAGTTCGAGGGGAGCGGCGTCGGCCTCGCCACGGTCCACCGCATCGTGCGGCGCCACGGCGGGCGCGTCTGGGCCGACGCCGCCGTCGATCGAGGCGCTACCTTCGAGTTCACGCTCCCCATCGACCATTCCGGACGGGAGACCTCGGCGTGGCCTCCACGACCCAGCGTGTCGCCGCTCACCAGACAGGCGTGAGCCATTCACTCCGCGCGGGCACGCGCCCGCGAACGACCGCCTCGAAGCGCTCGGACAGCCGGCGCGTGATCGGGCCGAGCTTGCCGTCGCCGACCTGGCGCCCGTCCACCGAGCGCACCGCGGTGACCTCGGCGCCGGTCCCGCAGAGGAACATCTCGTCGGCCACGTAGAGCTCCGTCCTGCCGATGTGTCGCTCGACGAACGGGATACCGAGGTCGTCTTGGGCGAGCGTCACGAGGGTCTGCCGCGTGATGCCGTCCAGGTTGTCCGCCGTGCTCGGGGGCGACACGAGGACGCCGTCGCGCGCGATGAAGACGTGCTCGGCGGACCCCTCGGACACGTGGCCCTCTTCGGTGAGCAGGATGGCCTCGGTGAACCCGCGCTCGTGGGCCTCCCGGCGGGCGAGGGCGCTGTTCAAGTAGGCGGCCGTCGGCTTCGCGCGCGCGGGGATCGCCGTCTCGCGCACGCGCCGCCAGCTCGACACGCACACGTCGATCGGTTCGGACGAGAGATAGCGTCCGAGGGGCATGCAGTAGATCGCGGCGCCGCTCTTGTCCGGGTCGAGGATGGGCGAGAGCTCGTCGGAGTCCGCGAACACGAGCGGCCGAATGTAGACGTCCCCGCGCACCTCGTTTCTCCGCAACAGCTCGACGATGATCGCGGCGACCTCTTCGCGCGTCCCCGGCAGGCGGAGGCGCAGGATGCGGGCCGAGAGGTCGAGGCGGCTCATGTGCCGGTCGAGGCGGAAGACGTTCACCTGGCTCCCGTCGTCGGTCTTGTACCCGCGTATGCCGGCGAAGCAGCCGAGCCCGTAGTTGAGCGCGCGCGAGCGCACCGAGATCGTCGCGGCCTGCTCCGGGCGAAACTGGCCATTCATGTAGACAATGGATTCCATGGGACTGTCCTTTCTCTCGTGAGGCGAGAGGGCCCCGGGATTCCATTCGAACGAACCCGCGGCCGCCGGCCTCGGGTTCGTCGTCGCTTGCTATGCGCTGTGAACCCGGGCCGCCCCTACGAGGACGGCTACCGCGACGACCGCGGAACGGGTGAACGGCGACAGCATCGTGCGACGACGATAGAGGACGCCGGTCGTCGGGGCAAGTCGGGGGGGCGGCCGCCGAGTTCGCGGCCGCGCCAGATTTCATCGGCGTCGGCGGGGTACGCGCAGACGCTCGCCTCGCGTCAGTACGCGTACAGCGTCACCCGCTGGACGCCGAACGTGCCGTACGGGATGCGCACGTGCCGGCCCTGGTGGGTCTCGTCGCCGTTCCATCGCCGCCCGGCGACCCATCGGCCCTCGACGAAGCGGCCCTCGTCCGCCGACAGGAGCCCGAGCGGCTCTTTCTTCCCCGCCTCCGCGAACGTCGCGATGACCCCGTCGCCCGCGACGTAAAGCTCGCGGGGCCCGGTCGCGATGACGAGCGCGCCCGCCCTGGGCCACGGCTCGACCAAGCGCGCGGGGCCCGCCCACTCGAACGTGTAGTCGTGCCGCACCGAGACGACGACGTCGCCGATTTGGATCTCGGCCGACCGGTGCTCGCTGTCGAGGAGGACTCCTCCCATCCGTCCGCTGCCCTGGCTCTCGAGCGCCAGCGGCGCGATTCCGCGCAAGACGCCGTAGCTCGCCCGCAGCGCCGCGGCCGACTCTTGCGGGATGGTGTCGACCGCGAACGGCGAGAAGCCGATGGCGCCGTGCTGCCCGACCGCGAAGAAGACCTCCCGCGCCGCGCCCGGGTTGTTCGCGATCTCGGGGATGAAGAGCGGGTGGCCCGGCCGCGCGTACGCCCTGCAGTAGTCCGCGACGTTCGGGAAGTAGATGTCGGGCGAGAGGAAGTCGATGGACGGCGCGGCCGCGCGCCACACGTCGAAGAGGTGCGGGAGGGGACCGCCGCTCGGATAGATCCCCGGCGCGGCCCCGGGCCGGTTCAACGCCGCGTTGACGAAGAAGGGGAGCGGGTACTCCGCCTTGCCCGCCGCCGCGACCCGCTCGACGTACCGCGCGAAGTGGTACGCCATGAAGACCTCGTCGGCGACGGGTCCTTCGCCGTAGACGTCGGCCCAGCGGCCGGGCGTTCGGCCCTCCAGGAGCGACTCCGGGACCCTACCGGCGAACGCCTCTCGCGCCGCCGCGCTCCGGTCCGCGGCCGACTCGAGCATGCCCACTTCGTTTTCGACTTGGACGAGGATGACCGTGCGGTCCCGGCCGTCGACCTCCGCGACGTGGCGCATCAGCGCCGCGAAGGCCCGCGCGTCGGCCCGTACGTTCTCTTCGCTGAACGCCGAGAGGATCTCGACCTTGTGGCCTCCGCCGCGTTCGGCGTACGGGAAGCGCGCGCGGCTCGTCTTCACCCAGGCCGGCGCGTACGTCGACATGCTGTTTTTCCAGCTGCCGAACCAGAGCAAGACGACGCGCAGCCCGCTCTCGCGCGCGCCGGCGAGCGCCGCGTCCGTCAGCGTGAAATCGAAGCGGCCCTCCTCGGGTTCCATGAGCTCCCAGTAGACGGGCAGGAGCACGGTGTTGAGCCCCATCGCCGCGAGGTTGGCCCATACGTCCGCGAGGCTCTCGGCCGACGATGCCGTCGAGTTTCCGATCTCTCCGCCGAGTACGAGGAATGGCGCGCCGTCGACCACGAGCTGGACCCCGGAGCCCTGCGTGCGGAGGTAGGGCATGCCGCGCTCGGCCGCCGCCGAGATGACGCCGGAGGAGAGGTGGGAAGAGAACACGGGGGGGTGAGGCGCGATTACGCCGATCGTAGAGCCGGCGCAAGGGCGCGTAGGCGGCAGCGCCTCTAAGCTCGTCGCCCCATGATCACGTTCTACTCCGCTCCCAGCACGGCCGGTCTGGTCGTGCACTGGCTTTTGATCGAGCTCGGCCTGCCCCATACGCTCGTCCTTTTTGGACCTCGAGAAGCGGGAGCACAAGTCGCCCGCGTACCTTGAGATGAACCCGGCCGGGGTCGTCCCGACGCTCGTCGTCGACGGACAGCCCATCTGCGAAGCGGCGGCCATCGCGATGCACCTCGCCGACACGTACCCCGCGATGGCGCTCGCCCCGCCCCCCGGTACGCCGGAGCGCGCTCGGTATTACCAATGGATGCTCTTCATGGCCAATACCCTGCAGCCCGCCTACCGGGCCTGGTTTTATCCGACCGAGCCCGCCGGCGAGGCGAACGTCGAGGCCACACGGCACCACGCCCGCCAGCGCATCGAGGGCGCCTGGGCGCGCGTGGCCGCGCACCTCGACGCCGAGGGTCCCTACATGCTTGGCGAACGCCTCTCGACGGTGGACTTCATGACCACCATGTTGATGCGCTGGTCGCGCAACATGCCCCATCCGACCGACACCTGGCCCGCCCTCCTCGCGCACGCGCGCCGCATGAAGGCGCGACCCGCGTTCCGGGAGGCCTACGCGCGCGAGAAGCTGACGGATTGGACCTGAGCCGCGGCCCGGTCCCTTCAAGGTTCGGGGCATTCGGCCGTACTCGAAAGAAGGGGATGAGCCAGCCGACGCATGCGACTCGAGTCCGAGCCGATGTCCGGCTGTAGTCGAGGGCGGGAATGAACCGACAAACAAGCCCGACCCTCGTCTACGAGTGGGTGTCGGACCTCGAGCTGCTCGTCTCCTGTCAGGGGGTCGAGAGTCCCACCGACGCCGAGTGGGACGGCTACCTCGCCTGCGTGGCGGTGATGCGCAAAACGGAAGCGGGTCGCAGCCTGGTGATGACGCGCGGGGGTCGGCCCTCGCGCGAGCAGCAAGCGAGGCTCATGGTCGTGACCGACGGCGTGCCCGCGCGGGTGGCGGTGATCTCGCCGGCCGGCGCGCTCCGGTTCATCGTGTCGATCTTGGCGCTCGTGAATCCCCACATCGAGTCGTTCCACCCGTCGCAGCAGGCCGCCGCGTTCGAGCACATCGGGCTGTCGCCCGAGCACCACGACCGCGTGCATCGCGTCGTCGAGCGGCTCCAGAAGAAGCTCCTTCGGCCCGTCGTCCTCGTGGCGGGGTGACGCCGCGGGCCCGGTCTCGATCACGCGCCGAGGTCTCTCAGTTGAAGACTCCCGGCTCCATCCCGGGGACATCGATGTACGGGGAGCCGGGCGCGCTGCTCGTTCCCCCGGCGGAGCCGACGGCCGCACCCGCGCCCGTCCCAACGCCGAACGAGGCTCCCCCCATCGTTCCCGAGAAGCCCGGGGTCGTGTACGGGGACGCGAACGTGGTGACGACCGTTGCGAGGTTGTTCGGGACTGTATAGGTCGTCGTCGCAGCCGATGTCGCGCCGAGGCCGCCCGTCGCACCGATGGGGGCGATCGTGATGGTGGTGGTCGTCGTGAGCCCGGTCGTCGAACCGGACGTGGCGCCCGCGAGCCCGGGCGAGCTCACCGTGATGACGGTCGTGGTGAGGCTCGTGGTCGCCAGGTTGGTGGTCCCGCTCACGGCGGTCGAGCCGCTGGCCGTGCCTCCGCCCGCGCTCGACTGCGAGCTGAACGTCGATCCCAATGCTGCCGACGAGCTGCCGAGCGTGCTCGTCGCGTCCGAAGGCGCGGTTTGACCCAGGGCGCCGAACGCCGTGCAAGAGAGAGCCACCACGATCGCCGAGGATGTCGCGATTTGTCCTAATTTCATGACGCACCTCGCACGCGGACGGGAAGGAGCAAGGACGACGCCAGATGGACGGCCGAGCTCTCCGTCGGCACCGTCAGCGCCACGGCCGAAAGACGAAGGCAGTCTCGCGGTGATGAGACCCACGCCGGCCGTTGCAAGCGTCTGTCGTTGGCCGGCAGAGGCGGCGGGCCCTCAGGGCACGTAGAAGACGAGCCGAACGCCGTAGGGGTTACTCACCGCCGAGCCGCCGACGGCGCTCCCGGCGATGCCGGCGAAGACGCGGGCGGCAAACCAGTTCTTCGGAGACCAGCCGACGAAGGCGTTGCCGCCGAGGGGGAGCGGGGTGTCGGCGGGCCAAATGCTCGACAGGCTCGCCTCCCCGTGAACGCCGATCTGGATGTTCGCGTCGGAGCCACCGAGCCGTGGCGCGTCCGCAAAGAGCTCCCAGAAGGCGTTGCCGATGACGCCCTCTTGCGGCCCGAGCCAGGTGCGCACCTCGAGCGGCGCGAGCGAGACCTCGCCGCCGTACGTCGTCCCGAAGACCAGCGTGCCCCAGCTGCCGATGAAAAGCGCGTTCGTGCGGTTCTGGATGACGCCGTAGACCTGGCAGCCGAAGGTCGCGAACGACAGCCAGCGCGCGTCGTCGGCGTTGGCGCTCGAGAGGCTGGCGCCGAGCGACAGGCCGAGCGCCGCGGGGTCGGTGTCGTTCGGGCCGTTCCACGAGGGGATGAGCCGAACGCCGATCTCGATCGAGTGGTTTGCGTCCTTCGAGCGATCGCGGATACCGATGGACACGAGCGGCCCGTGAATCGCGTAGAGGCCGGACGTCGTGTCGGAGTCGGCGCCGGTGTCGACGCGGGCGACCACCGCGAACAGCCGATTGAAGGGAAACGCATGTCCGAGCGCGAACCGCTGCGTGGCCGTCCGGCTCGTGCTGAACGTCGTGTCGGACTGGACCTCCCACCCATGGCCGCGCGTCCCGAGGCCGTTGAAGTAGCCGGGATCGACGGCGCTGGGCGGCTCGTCCGCGCGCTCGTCCGGTACCGCGTCGTGCTCCGTGAGCGCCGACATCGGCGCAGCTTGGGCCCGCGCGCTCCCCGCGTCGAAGACGAGCGCCGCACCGACGAGAAGCGCGATGCGGGTCACGGGCCGCTCCATGGGGCCGGCGCGCACGCGAAGGCGGCCGTGGGGAGGGGCGCCCGGGCCGGGGCCGTCGGTTCGACGATGGCCTCCCAGGCGCGAATCGTGGCTTCGGCGGAGAGCATCAACGACGCGTGGACGTCCGCGCCGCAGCCCGGGTACGCGGCGATGATTCCCATCAGGTCCGCGAGCAGCCCGTAGGTGGCCAAGCCGCGTTCGTCGATGAGGACCTCGCCGCCGAGGGAACCATCGGAGTGGCGGTAGCGCATCGGGGCGAGCGGCTGCGGCGCCGGAGCGCCGGCGTCGGGGACCGGGGCGCCTCCGACCGGGCAGGCCGACGCCGTCGTCGTCGTGCCGGAAGGTGCGGCGAACTCCGAGATATCCGTCATTCCGTTCAATCCGTTGAAGTCGGTCCCGAAGCCGAGCGTGCCCATGACGTCGTTCGCGATGTACCGGCTCGCGCCCGCGTAACGCTGGATCCAGCGTCCGACCGGGTCTTCGATCGACTCCACTTTGATCTCGTCGACCATCCACGGGGCGCTCGACGGGTCCCAGTCGAGGACGGCCACGTCGACCCCGCAAATGTCGGTCTCCGGCCCTGCATATCGGACGAACGTGTAGAGCAGGGCTCCGTCGGCCCAGGTGCCGCGCTGGTTGATCGGCGCCCACCCATCGGCGGCGGGGCACTCGGTGGCGCCCGCGGCGATCGGCGTCGCGGATAGGCACGCACCGGCGACGGTTCGTCGAAGCGCGACGCACACGTTCGGCCCGCGCTGCGTGGCGCCCGCGCCGACGAGGGTCTGCTCGGCGCCCGAGGTCACGGAGACCCTCAGCAGGTGGCCAGTCGCAGGAACCCCGCTCCCGGCGCTCGGCTGATCGGCGTGCTGGTAGAGGGTGAACTTGCCGCGCGTTTGCCCGAGCTGGGTGAGGGGGGCCGACGAAACCGGCCCCGCCTGCGCGAGCGTCATCGGTTGGCCATTGGAGAGCGCCACGAGACTCGCCTGGTCGATGGTCCATCTGGGCGCGGCGTCGCCGTTCCACCGGGTCGAGCAGCGGAGGTCGCTGCCGACCGAGCTCGAGGCTTGCTGGCAGGCGAGGTCGCACGCGAGATAGCTCGTCTCGAGGCTGACGCTCTCGATGAGTCCGACCGTGTAGGGCGCAGTTCCGCAGGTGCCCGTCGCGTCGCACGTGAGGGCCGTGCACTCGCTCGTCGGCGAGGTAGGGAGGTCTTGCACGCCCAGGTCGACGGTGCCCCCGCAGGACTCGGTCGAGCAGTCGAGGGGTTGGACGATGACGCGCTCCTGGGACCGATCCGCGTTGGGGCCGCCGAGGACGACGCGCACGAAGGGATGCGCGTTGGCGTTGGCGCTCGACATGCCGCCCACGGTCGACACTTCGAGCGTCTGGATTTGGGTGTCCGGGGTTACGAGATCCACCGCGGCGACCGCGGCACATCCCGGCGTCGCGGCCCCTCCGCCGTCGGGCGTCGCCACGCAGCCCGTCGTCGAACCGGGCGCCGGACGGAGCGTGAGGAGCGGTCCGCCCCGGGCCGTCAGCACGGCGCGCGCCCCGTACGAGCCGACAGGGCTCCCCAAGCCCAGCACGCCGCCGCGCGCGACGATCTGGCGGGCGTACTCTCCGAGGAGCTGTCGTTCGGTGGTCAGGCCCGGTGCCGTGTCGACGCACGGAGGCTGCGTCGGCGTCCCGTCGCAAAGGTGCGCGAAGTCCCCATGGGACGCGATGAGCGGATAGCCCGCGGGCGCCGCCGCCGTCCCCGGCGACGGGGCGACCCCGAGCGTGTCCTTTACCGACGCGTCGCCCATGTGCGAGAGGTCGATGATGAGGGGGGTGTGCGACTTGCCCGCGCCATCCATCATGTGCCGGATGCGCGCGACGCCGGGGCGAGGTTGCAACTTGCAGTCATCGACGGTGCTGCAGAGGCCTCGCTGGTTCACTTGCCCGAACTCGAGGAACGTCGTCGTCGCCGCCGACGGCCCGCTGCAGTCCGCGAGGGGCTCGTAGCAGAGCTGCGCGTACCCGTCGTAGGGGACGTTCTGGAGGTTGATGTAGAGCGGTATCGACGGGCCGCTGACGATCTCTTGCGGCCACCCGAGCGGCTGCGAATACGTCGTCGTCGGCGACACATCCATGTAGCGCATTGGCTCATGGTCGCTCCGGTAAATCTCGCTCACGGTCGCCGAGGCGGCGTTGAACAAGTCGCTATTGGCGGCGGTGCCTCCGACATCGTTGTCGATGAGGTGGATCGGAACGATGTGGCGTACTCCATAGTCGTCGACCAGCGTGTCGAGGTCCGGCTCCGTGAGGCCGTTCATCTCCAAGGAGACGACCACCGCGAGGCGGCCGTCACCGATGATCCTTCGCGCGGAGTCCGGGTCGCGGGCGATGCCCATCCAGTTGGAGTTCTGCTCGACGATCCGTTCGATGAGCTCGATCTGAGCCTTCGCGGACTCGAAGTCGGCCTCCGGGTCGGGCACGAACCCGTTGATGAAGTTCGGGCCGCCGAGGAGCGTTCGGATGACTTGGTCGTCGGTCGTCGACGCGAACATGAGGCGGAGCCCGGCTTCGTAGGCGCGCCGGATCGAGGCGACGTTCATCTGCTGGTGGATGACGTCCCGCGCGTTGGGCCATGCGTCGGTCGGCATGACGTCGCCGACGGGCGCATGCGCGAAGTGTCCCTGTTGAGCGACGCCCGGGAACACCAGCGTGCCGACGGCCCGCTCGAGGGGGCTTGCGGCGTCGGGATCGTGCGTTTCTACGGGACAAGAAGTGATGACGGGGAGCTCGGCCGAGTCGACCGGCGCTCCGTCGATCGCGGAGCCCCAGATCAGGCGGCCGCCGAACGCTCGCTCGATGGCGGGATGCGCATGGAGATCGACGAACCCCCATACGGTGTCGGCGGGGAGCGACGTCCCCTGCACCTGGGGATCGATCGGCAAGCACGGCTGCGGGCCATGGTCGGACTCGCCCTGGCACTCGACCAAGGCCACGACGAGTGCCGCGATCACGAAAGGGACGCGGCGCTTCATTGGCCCCACGCGTAGTCGATGCCCGCCGAGAAGCTCCACCGGAAGGCGTCGCTCAGGTTGACCGACGTGTCGATCGCGGCGCGACCCACGAGCGAGTACACCTGTCGGCGGTCGAGCGGCCACTCGAGGTCGACGAAGCTCTGGAGCTCGGGCCGGATGAGCATGTACGGCGGCGCGTACGGCACGTCGCCGCTCGGGCGGTACGACTCGCTGACCGCGATCCCGAGGCGGCTCCCCACGCGCAGCCGCCCCGCGAAGGGCGGCGGCTCGTAGGCCCAGAGGCCGCTGAGAAACAGGTACGTGAGATCGAGGGTCGCGAAGAGCCCCGGCGTGACGACCGACCAGAGGCCCTTGCTGTCCAAGGCGGAAGACAGCGAAATGCCCGTCCCGAGCGCCCCGCCCAGCGGATGCTCGCCGACCTCCACCGTCATCACGACGGAAGGCGCGTCGTCGTCCTTCGGCAAGCGGGTCGCGCGCCCGAGGCCGACCAGCGTTCGCACGAGCGCGGGATACACGAACGGCGGCGGGGGCGACGCGTCGGTCTCCTGAGGAGGCGCGGCGGGCGGATCTGCGGCCCGCGCGAGAGCGGGCGTGAGCAGGGCAAGTGCCAGCGCGCCATGCTTCATGGGAAGAGGTAGCGGCCGAAGAGGCTCGTGCCGTAGGCGAGGCTCATGGAATACCAAGAGTCGTCCACGCCTCCGCTCGTGATGACCCCGTCGACGCCCGCGAACGTGCGGAGACCCACTTCGAAGCGCGTCCAACATCGCGTCCCGAGGTCGAGGACCCCCTGGACGCCCGGGTCGAGGTTGCCGAAGGAGTCGCCGACGCGCGTCTGCACGCCCAACCGCGCGACGAAGAGCGAGCTCAGGTCATACCCGACGAAGACGCGAGCGACGAAATACGGGCCGCCGCTCCTCTGCGAGAAGCCGAGATCGCGGAAGCCCCATATCGCCGCGTCCATGTAGCCGAGGCCGGCCTCCCAGTCGAAATGCCACCGCGGCGCGAACGTGGTATCGGTGCCCCCGAGGAGCTCTTCGCAGAATCCCGACTTTCCTACGTTGTCGTCGATTCGAGTGCACGCGCCGAGGGGCGCCACGGTGACGAACGCGCGGGTGCCGTTGGGAGGGAAGGGCGGGAGTTTCGTGTGGGTGTTCTCTTGCGCCGGCGCGGTCGAGGCGTCCGTGCCGCGGGCGATTGCGACGGGGGCGGCGGGCGCGCCGTTCGCGCCGCCAGGGGACGCGTTCTCGGAGGAATTCGAGGATGCGGAGGGCGGCGGCGTGGGCGAGGGCCCCGCGGAAGTCGAAAGCGGCGCGTCGATCGGGGTGGACGTCGTGGGCGCGACGGATGCCATGGGCGCGGTCGCTGCGTCGCCGTGCGCTTCGGGCGAGGCCTCGCCCGGTGACGATTGGGTGAGGGCCACCCACGTGGGGACGGCCAGGATCGCCCCGCGAAGGACGAAGGTTCCGGCGGAGCGCCCGGTGTCCGATCGCCCGCGTTTCGCGGATGTCCGCATCATCGGCGGGGAGAGTCGCACGCACGATTCGTGGCGTCCATCGCAGTCGATTGCAATGAAAGGAGGCGCCTCCAGGCGCCGTGGCACGAGGTGGAACAGAGTGAAATTGACGGAGTGTCCCGCCGCGTGGTCCCTTGGCTCTTGGATGATGGCCATCGTTCGACTCTTCTTGTGGAGCGCTCGCACTCGAAAGCGGTGGGTTTCATGAAGGTGAACCGAGTACACGTGCGCTGCCTCTGGCTGCTGGCCGCGTCCATCCTCGTCGTGGCGTCCGGCAACGGGTGCGCGGCGTACCCCCCCGGCGCTTTCACCAGCTCGAAGCCCGGGCCTGTCGTCTCTGCCACCGCGATACCAGAGCCGACGAATCGCCAGACGACGGTTTACTATGGCACCGACCGTGGGGCGACGGGCAGCCCCGATCCCTACAAGGCGTTCAACGCGATCCGTGCGGATCTCACTCTCGGGTCCTGCGTCGTGGCCATCCCATGGGACCATGAAGCCGGCGTCCTCGAGACGCATCCTTGGTGGCGTGTCTGGCAGCGGCGCGACGATCCGTCGAAGGAAGTGACGCTCCTCTCGGTCACGCCCATGAGCCGAGAGCAATTTGCAGAGCAGCTGCGCAATCGGGTCGCGGGCTCTCAAAGAAGGAGCGTCCTCATTTTCATCCACGGCTACAACGTTACTTTCTCGGATGCCGTGCGAAGGACCGCCCAGCTCGCGTTCGACCTCGATTTCGACGGAGCGCCGATCGCCTACAGCTGGCCGTCCAACGGCGAACTACTGTCTTACGAGTCCGACGCGGCGAACGCCGATTGGACCGGCCGTCACCTGCACGAGTTCCTCTCGCTCATCGCCGCCCAATCCGGAGCCGCCGACGCGTCGCTCATCGTGCACAGCATGGGCAATCGAGCGCTGGCCGCGGCGCTCAACGACCTCGCGCAGAACCCCACGATCGGGGAGATGAAGCTCCAAGAGATCGTTCTGGCCGCGCCGGACCTCGACCGAGCGACGTTCGAGGACCAGATCGCCCCAGCGTTCGCGAGGATCGAGTCGCGTGTCACGCTGTACGCGTCGAGCCACGACGAAGCCTTGGGTGCGTCCGAGAGGATCGCCGGATATCCACGAGTGGGTGATACCGCAGGTGGGATCCTGATCGCGCCGGGCATCGAGTCCGTGGATGCGTCTCTCGCTGCCCACTCCATTCTGGGGCATTCCTATTTCGGGGATTCGACGTCCGTGCTCCGCGACATCCACGAGGTGATCGCCCACGCGAAGCCGGAGGAGCGAAGCTGGTTGACCGCAACGCTCACGCCGCACAAAGACACCTATTGGCAATTTGCGCCGAAGTGAAGGCATCCTCCGGGCGCAACACGACGACCTTCGATCGGGCTCGAAGTCGAATGCGGCACCCTTCACGCTGAAGTAAGCTGCGCGCCCGTGAACCCCTCGCCGCTCTCCTCGCCCGCACCGTGGGATCTCGTCGCCGCCGCATACGCGAACGAGCTTGTGCCCATGTTCGAGCATTACTCGGAGGAAGCGCTTCGCCTGGCCGTGCTTCCCCCGGGAGCGTCGATCGTCGACGTGGCCGCTGGCCCGGGCACTCTCACCGTGCTTGCGGCGCGCGCGCGTCATCACGTCTCGGCGCTCGACTTTTCCGAGGAGATGGTGCGCCAGCTCAGACACCGGCTCGAGCGCGAGAAGCTCACGAACGTCGACGTGCACGCGGGCGACGGGATGCGGCTTCCGTATCCCGACGGCGCGTTCCAGGGCGGGTTCTCGATGTTCGGGCTGATGTTCTTCCCCGATCGGGCCGGCGGTTTCCGCGAGCTTCATCGTGTCCTCGCCCGCGGAGCGCGCGCGGTCGTCTCCAGCTGGTTGCCGCTCGATCGCAATCCCGCTCTCTCCCTCGCCCTCACCGCACTCCGCGAGCTCGTCCCTCCCGCCCCCGGTACGCCGCCGTTTGCCCCGCCACTCGCGCAGCGTGAAGAGTGCTTGGCCGAAATGAGCGCGGCCGGGTTTCGCGACGTCGAGGTCGTCGAGACGGCGCACGAAGGCACGGCGCCGTCGACGAAAGAGCTTTGGGCCGTCATGGAGCGGACGACGGCCCCGCTGGCGCTGGCGAAGTCGCTGCTCGGCGAGCGATGGGACGCCGTCTCGCGCGCAATCGAGGGCAAGCTCGCTGCCGCGTTCGGCGACGGCCCGCAGACGATGCGGATGCCGGCGTATCTGACGATCGGCGTTCGATAGGTGATCCTCCCCCGTTTTCCCGTACGACCGCCCAGAGGACCTGATCGCCTGCCGAAAGCGGTCCGGGGTACCCGTTCCCGTAGAGCGGACGCGCCCGCTTGCGGTCGCAGAAAAGGACAAACTCGAGGGCTCATCGGGCCCGCGGGGCGCGGCAGGTGAGCCCTTTCGGCCAGCGCGGTCTGGGAGGTCGCGCCACCGCCGCCGGACGTGTCCAAGGAATTCCTGCCCGCCCAGGAGCGCGAGGCAGTCGACCATTCGCCTTCGCTCTGGTATCTCAGCAGCGTCCGACGCAACTTTCACCTGAACAAATTCGTTCAGTCAAACGCAGCGTCCTTTCCAGGGTGTGATCAAATGGCTGAAGGCACGATCAAGCGGGTGACCGACAAGGGTTTCGGGTTCATCGATACCGGCAAGGGTCAAGATCTATTTTTCCACATGTCGGCGGTTCAAGGCGTGCGATTCGAAGACCTAAGGTCCGGGCAGCGCGTCTCCTTCACGGAGGGGCAGGGTCCGAAGGGGCCGCGAGCTGAGAACGTTCGACCTATCGAATAGTTCGCCAGGCCTGCTCGACTCGATCGGCCCGAGGCTCAGCGTCGGAGCCAGGCTTCGTCCTGCGCGGCGATGTGATCGGCAAGCGGGCCTTGCTCGATGCCTGCATCGCGCGCGAGCCGAGCCACCTCGGCGAACCGCTCGGAGGGTCTCTGGGCGATCGACGCAAGGAGAGACGACACCAGTGCTTCGATGCCACGGAGGGTCGTCGGATCCGTGACGCGTCGCGAGCCGTCGGCGTCTGTCACGGACCTAGAGCTGGCGGCGTCGATACCTAGGCTCGCGACGACGTGCGCGCCCTGCCAGCTCAGCGTCCGCACGAGGTCCCTCCGGGCGAAAACGCCGCCGCTCGTCCCCGCGCTGAGGAGCGCCACGGGCTTGCCGTAGAGATCGCCGGAGCCGACGATCCAATCGAGCGCGTTCTTCACGACGCCGGCGATCGCCCCGGCATACTCCGGGGCGGCGATCAGCACGGCATCGGCCGCGCGGATCTGGGCGCGGAAGGTCAAAACGGCATCGCCGGGGTCGTCGGCGCGATCGAAATTCAGGGGTGGAATCGCGCCGAGGCCCTCGAACACACGGACATCGACGCCGCTCGCCGACAGCGCCGCGCGGGCGACCTCGAGCGCCGCCCTATTGGCCGAAGTCCGCTGGAGGCTTCCGCACACGAGCACGACTCGACTCATGATGAAACGATAAGGCGGGGGCTTTCTCCGAGCAATCGGCGCCACCTTCGGTAGCCCGTGGGGGACGCCCCGGCGGATCCCACTTGAGACGAACCCGCAGCGGCGCGGTTGCTACGAGCGGGCCCGCGGTTCCAGTCTGGCGTCTAAACCCTGGGAGAGCGCAGGGAAACTCTGGCCCCTGCGGTCCAGGCGATGGTGCCAGGGCGACGAGCCCCATCGCGTTTTGCCTGCGAGCGAGTCGCGGCTTTGTCACGGCACGAGCGCGAACGTGATTTGGATATATCCCATGAGCTAGGGCGTATTCACCAATCATGTTTCGATTGCGAATACAACCCGACGCGAGCTGCGCCAATAGGAGAGCTTCTCGAAAGCGGGTATTCTCCCCGGCGCTTTGCTGGGCCAATGCGTCACGGTTCCCGGAGGCGTTGGGCAAGGATTCTCCCAGTGCGTGCGCGAAGGGCAGCCGGCGATCGGACCGCCGACAAGGCGAAGGCTTCGGGGCTTGCCGGGACTTCGCGTCTCTGTGACGCGACGGTCCGGGGCCCTCGCGCATGCCTGCGCGCGTCCAGAAATCGGTCAAGGGTGCGCGCCGGAACCATTGCGCGGCCGCCACGAAACCGTCGCCTCGTGCGCCTTGCCACAGCGAGTCCTCTACGTATTCTTCCGGCGCCCCTCTCGCCCAACATTGGACTTGCATCCTAGCCGGACTCACCGATGAAAAAGCATTTTCTGATAGCGCTTCCATTGGTCGTCGGTTGCAGCTCGTCCAGTACCCCGCCCTCGTCCACGACTGCGAGCGACGGCGGCGGAAGCGATGCGCCCGCTTCGCCGGAGGCAAGTGCCGACAACGATGCGTCGGACGGTGGAGACGCCGCGGCGGGGTCGGATTTCAATGCCACGGCGAGCGATTTCGACTGCTTCAATGACAGCGAATGGACCCAGATCGGCCTCTCGCACTACAAGAACGCGCTCGGCGACACGGCGGCAACCCTGGGCATCGCGCGGTCCCAGGACGGAGGCACGTATCCGGTCGGCACCGTGGTCCAGCTCAACCCCGTGGAGGCGATGGTCAAGCGCGCTCCGGGATTCAACGCCCTCAGCAACGATTGGGAGTTCTTCACTCTGAACATCGATGCTGGCGTCGTGACGATAACTGCCCGAGGCGGCGGATCGACCGTATCCAACAACGCGGGAACATGCCTCGGCTGCCATCTGCCGGCGCAGGCGCCGTGGGATCTCATTTGCGGGGATGCCCCGGATGGGGGGCCAAAGACGGCGCACGGGTGCACGCCCTTGCCCGTCCCGTATTCGACGCTTGCGGCCATTAGCGATCCGCTCTGCATGCCCGTCGACGGGGGTGGCGCGGTCGACGCGGCCAGGGGCTCGGACGCGGCGGATGCGCCCTGATTACACGGAGTCGTGGAGTGCCAGGAGGGCGTGGGCCGTGATGTCGCAGCGTAAGGTGTCGTCGGCGAGGGGAGAGGCATCATAGGCCCGTCGGCGAGCGTCGGATCGAGGATGGCAGGGGCCACGCTACCGGTCGGAGATACTCGAGACCGTCGGCGCTGCGTCAAACTTGTATGCCGCTCCGATGTCGTTCGCCGCCGACCTACGCCGGATCGTCTACGACGAGGAGCGCGCCGCATGGGATCTCGGGCGAGAGGAGCTCGAGGCGGTCGGGTTTGAAGACTGGGCGTTGTTCGAGTCCTTGAAGACGAAGAGGCTAGGCGAGTACCTCCAAGCGCTTTGCGTATCCCCCTGATCACGCACGGGCGGCGATTGCGGCTACACGATCGCGAGGGACCTCGACCTGGCGCAGCATGCGCAAGCAGGCATGGCGTCGAGGTAGCGCCGAGGTTGCGATCATTCGCATGCCAGACCTTCCTTCTTGACACTATCGGGGATGCGCACGGGGCTATCGCCGCCTTCGATCAGCTTCACGCCCGACTGTTTCTCGATGCTCTTGAGCGTGCCAACAGGGGGGTCCTTTTTCGGAGGGGCACGGTCACAATCCCGGGGGCGGTCCGCGTGCTTGAAATGCTGATGTGACCCTTTGGTTCGCACGAGCGTCCAACCTTCGGCGGCGATGCGACGGATCACTTCGGCCGACGTCACATTCTAAGGTTACGCCTATCGGTTGTGTGTCACCCAGGCTCGGACAATTGGCGCCAACGTCCTGGTTCCAGGCGGTTGCGCCCGGGCCGCGCATCTTGAGCATCGTGGACGGCGACGTGCCCAGCCCCGAGCGCTCCGGCCTGACCGTGTGGGTCACGGCGCGTGACGTCATGCGCGTGCGCGGGTGCAGCCGCCGAACGGCGCCGGACCCCATGGGACGACCGAGAAACGAACAGCCTCCCCTCCGCCAGCGCGGCGACGTCTGGTTACGCCACACCGTGTACGTCGGCGGTCGCCCCGCCCAGCGCAGCACCGGCGAACGAAACGAAGCCAAAGCCGCTCGCGCTTCCGGCCGTGCCGGGAACCTTCTGGCACCAAACGGTCACGTCTGGCACTGGCCCAAGATGGCTCGGAAGAGCCAAAATCCCGGGAAATCCCGGTGCGCAGGGGCGGAATCGAACCGCCGACACGGGGATTTTCAGTCCCCTGCTCTACCGACTGAGCTACCTGCGCGAACCCCCTCCGCGTTCAGAGGGGCGCGGAGTTTCTCGCCACGGCGGGAGATCTGTCAAGCGCGTCGCACCATGTAGGCTCATCTTCCGCGCGTCTTCCCCGCGCGCGCCCGCGAGATGTGCGCGCGTTGCTCCGCCTCGACCCAGCCGGCGACAATCCCTTGCCGCATGCCGAGAATTTGGCGGCGCCCCGCGCGGACCGCCCCCGCGTGAACGCCTCGAATTTCCTCCGAATCGTTCCCTCCGCCGCGAGGGCACGCTCGCTGCTTCAGCGCCTGGGATCGCGCCCGGCCCTCTCCGCGCCGGCCGACCCCCGGAGGTCTCATCGTGGTTTTTCAGCGCTTCATCTCGTACGTCCCCGCTGCTCTCGCGCTTCCGTGCGTCCTCGGCCTCGCCCCCGCCTGCACCATCAAGAGCACCACCCTCGGCTCCGACTCCTCCGGCGCGGAGGACGTGAGCGAGACGGAGTCGAACGTCGAGGTGCTCGGGTCGGCGTTCGTCGGGAGCGACGGGCAGTCGGTCGTCACCGCGTCCTTCGCAGCTTCGAGCGACGTATCCCTTTTGACCAACGGAAGTGGAACCCTCTCGACCTCGTTTCTCCCGGCCGGCTGCGCCACGGTGTCGACCGACGCGGCGGCGATGCAGTCGACGTACACCTTCGCCGGTTGCACCGGGCCGCTCGGGCTCGTCCACCTGCAAGGCTCGATCATGGTCTCCTGGCAGATCGCGCCCTCGATGCTCACGCTCGATTTCAGCGCGCAAAACTTCGCGATCAACGGAGCCACGATCACGTCGTGGCAAGCGACGGCGGTGGTCACGGCGAACGGCGCGGCCCGCGCGATGACGTGGAGCGCGCAGCTCTCGGGGACGACGGCGAGCGGGCGGCAGTTCGTGCGGACCAACCAGAAGAACCTATCGTGGACGGTCGGCCAGGCGTGCTTGACGGTGAGCGGCCAGTCGAACGGGACGATCACTGGCGCGCACCTCGAGACGACGGTGACGAACTACGAGCGTTGCCTCGGCGCGTGCCCGCAAGCGGGGAGCGAGATCGAAGTGCAGAACCTCGACAACGGCGACGACATCGAAATCGTCTACGACGGCGGGCGCGAAGCCGACCTGACCATCGACGGCAAGTCGGAGACGATTGCGCTTCTCTGCGGCGGTTGATCCCACCTTCTCCAAAAGGCGCGCGCGGGGAGAAAGAGCAAAACGCGCGAAACGCGAAAGAGAGGACAAGCGCACACCCAAGGTGGGCATCCGTCGTAGAAACGATGCAACCATTCGCGGTCCCCGCGCGTACTTCGGTTATCATGCGAAGTGGCCGCCCGAGCGGCCGGAGGCGCCGTGGAGGAAGCTGACACGCTTTCGTTGATCGGGCGGACCATCGCCGACAAGTACGCGGTCGAGAGTATCGTCGGGCAGGGTGGCTTCGCGGTCGTCTACCGGGCGATGCATTTGCTCTGGAAGCGGCCGGTCGCGCTCAAGGTGTTCAAGGCGCTGAGCGACTTCTCGTCGAAGGATCGCCAGCGCCTGCTCGACGAGTTCATCCAGGAGGGACAGCTCCTGGCCGAGCTCTCGGAGCGATCGTCGGCGATCGTCCAAGCGCGCGACATGGGAATGCTCGCGGGGCCCGACGGCGAGCAAGTGCCGTACATGGTGCTCGAGTGGCTCGAAGGCGCGACGCTCGAGGCCGTGATCGCCGACGAGCGCGCCCGCAAGCTGCCGCAGCGCACGATCGACGAAGTGATCCGCTTGCTCGATCCGGCCGCAGAGGCGCTCGCCCTCGCGCACCGCAAGGGCATCGCGCACCGCGACGTGAAGCCGGCGAACGTCTTCGTGCTCGGCGACCCACGCGGCGAGGCGACCGTGAAGCTCCTCGACTTCGGCATCGCGAAGGTCGTGAGCGACGCGCAGAAGATGGCCGGGACGTTCCACAAGACGAGCGGGCACGTCACGAGCTTCACGCCGGCCTACGGCGCGCCGGAGCAGTTCTCGCGCGCGAACGGCGCGACGGGCCCGTGGACCGACGTGTTCGCGCTGGCCCTCATCGTCGGCGAAATGCTCTCCGGCGGAGAGGCGCTCCAGGGCGACGACTTCCTGCAGCTCGCCGTGGCCTCCGCCAACCCCGCGCGGCGGCCCACGCCCCGCGCCCTCGGCGCCAAGGTGAGCGACGCCGTCGAAGAGGTGTTCGTGAAGGCGCTCTCCGTCAACCCGACGGACCGGTGGCCTTCGGCCGGACCGTTCTGGAACGCGCTCCGTACCTCGGTCCAGATGAACCCGATGGTCACGATGACCGACCCGATGCCGGGCTCCGCCCGGACGGCGCAGCCCATCTCCACCGCCGCGACGATCGCCGCGACCGGTCCGCTGTCGGCGCGCGTCGGCGCGGTCACGGGAGAGCCCGCGGCGGCGACGGCGCCGCGAGGAACCGGAGGAGGAGGGCGCACGGGGATGTGGGTCGCGCTCGGGGTGGTCGGGGTCGTCGGTGTCGGCCTCGGCGTGCGCGCGCTCGCATCCAAGCCGGCAGAGGGATCCGCGCCGTCACCGCCCAGCGCCAGCGCGGCGGTCGCCGCTCCCCTGCCGCCGGCGAGCTCCGTCGCTCCGGCGGTGGCGGCGTGCCCCGCGGGGATGATCGCCATCCCGGGCGGGAGCTTCTTCATGGGCAGCGACGAGGGACTGCCGTTCGAGCGGCCCGCCCATCAAGTGAGCCTCGCGCCGTACTGCGTGGACAAGTTCGAAGCGACGGTCGGCGACTACAAGGCGTGCAGCGACGCCGGGCGCTGCAAGCGCGCGGGCACCACGAACGACTGGCCGACGATCGCCGACAAGGAGCGCAAGGCGTTCGACCCGCTCTGCAACGCGCGCGACCCGGTCAACCGCGGCCGGCATCCCATCAACTGCGTCGACTGGGAGATGTCCGACAAGTTCTGCAAAGAGCAGGGCAAGCGCCTGCCGACCGAGGCCGAGTGGGAGTTCGCCGCCCGGGGTCCCGACGGCAGGAAGTATCCGTGGGGAGACGACGATCCCGGCGCCAGCCGCCTCAACGCGTGCGGCAAAGAATGCATGCTCTGGGGCGCGAAGAACGGCATCGAAGAAAAGGCGATGTACGACAACGACGACGGCTTCGCGAACACCGCTCCGGTCGGCAGCTTCCCGAAGGGGGCGTCGCGGTACGGCGTGGAGGACGTGGTCGGGAACGTCTGGGAGTGGGTCGCCGACTGGTACAGCGCGTACGGGAAAGAAGAACAGAATGCGCCGAAGGGGCCCGAGAACGGCGACGAGAAGGTCATCCGCGGGGGCGCGTGGAATGGCTCGTACCCGAGCTGGGTGCGGCCGACGTTCCGGTACAAGGACACGCCGGCGAAGCGGAGCTACGGCATCGGTTTCCGCTGCGCGAAGTGAGAGCTTCGGTCCGCGTCGCTCCGTGAGCCGATCGCCCGGGCTCGAGGGCGTGCCGCCCTGTGCCACGGGAAGACACGGCCCGGGCGACGATGTCCGAGGCCGCTCGCCTATCCTGCGGGGATGAGGAACGCTTTCGCGGGCAGGGGAGGGGGGGCATGGGCGTTGCACCTGCGGGGGGGCTCGCACATGGTTTGGCCTGGTCGCCTCGGCGCGGTGATGGCGGGTCTCGCCATCGCGACGTCCGCGCGGGCCGCGCTCGGGTCCGAAGAGGACGCGCCGCGCGCCATCCGTCTCTCGATCGATGCGCCGGCCGAGTGCCCCGGCGAACGCGCGTTCTTCGATCAGCTCCACGCGAGGGCGCCGCAGGTGCGTGAAGCCGTGGCGGCTGACCGCGCTCCTCGGGTGCGCGTCGAGCTTCAACGGGAGGACGGGGAAATCCACGGGCGGCTCAGCGTGAGCGGGCTCGATGGCGCCGACGACGCGGCACGAACGCGCGACATTCAAGGTCCCGATTGCGCGACCGTCGAAGCGAGCCTCGCGTTCGTCGCCGCGGTGGCGCTCGACCCCCGGGCGTCGCTGCCGGCGGCGTCGGGCGGCGCGAGCCCGGCGGAACCCTCGCCGCCCGCGGCAGCGTCGCCTTCTCCGATGCGCGAGGCTCCCGCGACCCCGGGGCGGGCTCCCGCCGCGAGCTCGGAGCCGTGGCGGTTGTCGGTCGGGGCGGCGTTCGACGCGGACGTCGGGCTCGGTCCAGACCCCACGTTCCTTCCCGGCCTGTTCCTCGACGTGGAGCTGCCGTCTCCGCTGGCGCGTGCGAGCGCGCGTGCCTGGGTGGGTCGAGGCTTCGCGCGCTCGGTCGACACGCCGGCCGGCGCGGCGCAGCTGACGACCACCGAGGTCCGGGTCGAGGCGTGCGTCGACGTGATTCGGAGCGCGCCCTGGCGTGTGCCGGCGTGCGCGATCCTCGAGACCGGCGCGCTGAGCGGACAGGCCGACGCGACGGGGGCGAAGGGACAGGACCGCGGCTTTCTCGAGCTCGGCGCCGGGCTCCGTCCGACATGGACGATCGGGAGCGTGTGGAGCGTGTCGGTCCTCGCGGGCGGCGCGCGGCCCGTCGCGCGGTATCGCTTTTACTTCGCCCCCGACACGACCGCGTATGCGCTCGCGCCCCTGTCGGCCGTGGGCGAACTGAGCGCGAGCGCGCGCTTTTGGTGATCGATTGAGCCCCCCCGCGGAATCCTTCGGGGCGATGGGCGTCGAGCCGGCCAGACCGTTCCCCTCCGGAAGGGTCGATCCGCCGCCGGAGCCGGGATCCCGCGCGAGCGCTCGGGCGGACCTCGTGGCCGAGCACTACGCCTTCATCTGGCGTTGCCTGCGCCGGCTGGGGGTCGCCGAGCAGGGGGTCGACGACGCGACCCAGCAGGTCTTCGTGCTCGCGGCCGAAAAGGCGGACCGGATCCTCCCCGGCCGCGAGCGCCCCTTCCTCTTCCAGACCGCCGTGCGGGTCGCGATGTCGGTGCGGCGCGACTTCAGCCGGCGGCGCGAGGCGTGGCTAGGCGACGATCTCGACGCGATCGTCGACCCCTCACCCTTACCGGACGAAGCCGCGGAGGAGCGGCGGCGGCGCCTCTATCTCGATGTGGTGCTCGACGAACTGGCGATGGATCTGCGCACGGTCTTCGTGCTCTACGAGATCGAAGGCATGGACTCGCCCGCCATCGCCTCGATGCTGCAGATCCCCGTGGGGACCGTCGCGTCGCGGCTGCGTCGCGGCCGCGAGGCCTTCCGGATGGCCGCGGAGCGCCTGCGCAAGCGACTGGCCGCCCCGCGCGAGCGAAGCGACGGCGGCGGCTCTCCACTCGGCAAACGGAGGATCTTCGGATGACCGCACCGCCCCGACTGGTCGAGGAAGGCACCGACCTCGAACGCGATCTCCTGGCGTCGGCGAGGATCGACGTGGCAAGCCGTCACGGATACGAGCGCACGCTCGCAGCGCTGGCCGCAGGCGCGGCGACGACGGCGGCCGCGGCGTCGAGCACCGCCGGCACAATCACCGCCGCGGGAGGGTCGAGCGTGGCGACGGGCGGTGCCGTCGCCGCGGGCACGGCGGCGATGGGGGTCTCGGTCAAGTGGGTTGGCGTCGCGGCCTTCTTGGTCGCCGGGAGCGCCGGGCTGACGGCGAAGTGGATCGCGCGGCCGCCTTCGCCCCCGGCCGCGCTCGTCGCCGCGTCTCCGGGTTGGGCCTCCGTCGTCAGGCCGCCCGCGCACGACCCGCCCTCCCGTGTCGAGCCGCCCGGCGCGCCCACGGCGCTCGTCGAACCCGCCGTGCAAGCGCCTGCGCCGGAGAGCGACGAGGTCCGCCGGCCGGCGTCGCAATCGCCGCGAATCGCGTCATCCGAGCTTTCGCGCGTGCGCGGGGCGACGGTTGCGCCTTTGCCTCCGCCGACGCCGGACAGAGGGTCCCCCGCGCCCGCGTCGCCTCGTGGCTCTTTGAACCGCGAGCTCTTGGCGCTCGATCGCGTGCGCACCTTGCTCGCCGCCCCGGATGCGTCGCGCGCCCTGCAGGAGCTCGATGTCTACGACGCTCTCTTCCCCGAATCGCTTCTGGCCGCAGAGGCGCGCGTGCTCCGGGTGGACGCGCTCGTCGAAAGCGGCGATCGCGCCGGGGCCGCATCGCTCGCGCGACGGCTCCTCGCCGCCGACCCGGCGAGCCCGTACGCGCCGCACCTTCACCAGGTGTTGACGGCCCTCGATCATTCCGTGATCGATTGGCGCGCTCCGCGGAATTCCTCATCAGCGAGGTGACGCGATGAAAGTCTCGAAGACATTGGCTTGGGCCGGCGGGTGCGTATTCACGATAGCGGCGTGCAACATGCACGACGCTCTGCTCGTGGGCTCCGACGTCGATGGAGGAACCTGCAACGCCGGCGGTGTGACGTATCCCGAGGGCGCGTCCTGGAAGTGCGATTGCAATACTTGCTTTTGCGACCATCCGCCGGAGATCTCGACGACCCTCGTCGCCTGCGACGAAGACGGCGGCGCCACCGTCGACGCGAATCCGGGCGACGATGCCGGCAGCTGCCCGGCGACGTGCGGCACCCCGGCGGGTCTGGTCGCCACGCTCGTCACGCCGTCCGATGTCTACGCGGTCATCGGCGGATCGTGGCAGGTCTGCGGGAGCGCCGGCACGGCGTTCGGCGCGCCGGCCGACGCGATCGGGCTGGAGTTCGATCCGGTGTCCGGCACGCCCGCCAGCGGGAATGCCTACTATCTCGTTTCAGGCCCCACGGGGCCCGTGCGAGGTTCGGGCTTCGCCTACCAGCTCACGTACGACGTGTCGGGCGGCGGCGCGTCAGGCCCGCTGCAACTCAACGTGCATCCGACGCCGAACAGCGGCTGGGGAGGGTCGATTCGCTATTCGCCCTGCCCGATGGAGCTCGAGATCAACGACGCCGTCAACGCTTCGTCCTCGACGCTCGTCCGCTTCTCGGGCGACGCCGGCGTCGGCTCCGACGATACCGGCGTGCACTCGGGCGACGGGGGCGCGAGCTGCCAGACCGCCCAGGACTGCACGGCTGCCGTCCCGACCCTCGCAGAGATTTGCCCCGACGGCGGGTCGGCGCCCCCCGTCTGGGCGTGCGTGAGCTCGATGTGCCAGCTGGTACCGGGCTGCGACTGACCTTCAGTGCCCGTGCTCTTCGACGTACGCGATGAGCTCGCGCATCCCCGCGCTCGTCGCGGACTTGTGGAGCTTGACGCTCTTCTGTCGCGCGCCGTCGTCGACGGTCACGGTGTACTCGAAGTCCTGCGGCCGCGGGTGCGGGCTCCGCTGCACGGCGGGGGCGGGCCACACGTCGCGGTCGACGAGCTCCCGGAGGCGCCGCTGGGGCGCTTCCGGGAGCGAATCGACGTCGACCTCCAGGGGGGCGCTCGCCTGCCCTGTGAAGCCTCCTTGGTGGGTGACGCGAACTCGAATGGTCGTCCTCGCGGCGGGGTTCTCTCTCTATACGCTAACCCCGACCTCCGCCCACGCCGCCGTAACGCCTTTCTTCTCCGCGCTCGTATCTCCGAATAGATTTCCTGCAGCCTGAGCGGTGGCGCGCGCCGCGGCTTGGAACGTCGCGTTCGCTTCGAGGAAGCGATACGCCGCGTACCAGACTTTGCCCGCCTTCTCCCACGAGCTGCCGTGGGGACTGAGGTTTTTGGCGGCGAAATAAAAGGCGCGATTCGGGATGCCCGAGTTGATGTGGACGCCGCCGTTGTCGTCGGTCATCTGGGCGTAACTCTTCATGTGCCCCGGCTGCGGATCTCCCGGATACGCGGTGCCCGGATCGGACATCGAGCGGAGCGCCTTCCAGCCGGCGGGGACGATGGAGTTGCCGATCAGCCAGTCGGCCGAGGCGACGGTCTGGTTTTTCGCCCACTGCTTGCACATCGATCCGAATACATCGGACCAAGACTCGTTCAACGCGCCCGACTGGTCCTGGTAGTCGAGCCCCTCGGGCGGGATCATGAACTGCGTGACGCCGTGGGTGAGCTCGTGGGCGATGACGTCGAGCGCGCCGGCGAAGTCGTGGAACTGCTTGCCGTCGCCGTAGACCATCTCGGTGCCGTTCCAGAACGCGTTGTCGAAGTCGTGCGCGTAGTGGACATAGGAGTCGAGCTCCGCGTTTCGGTTGTCGACGGAGTTGCGATCGAAGACCTTCTGGTAGAAATCGAAAGTCTTGCCGACGTTGTCGTATGCCTGGTTGACCGTCGCGTCTTCCGCGGGCTGGCCTCCCTCGACGCGCACGACCTTGCCGCGCGTCTGCTGGCGGTGGGAGCAGTCGAACACCTTCCTTCTGACCTTGGCGTCGACCGAGCCCGCGGCGAGGAGCATCCGCCCGGCGACCGAGCGGCGCCCGCGCAAGGATTCCGTCAGACGGACGGTCTCGAGGAGCGCGTCCTTTTCGGCGTCGGTCTTCGCGTCGTGGCTCAACTTCTTCAAGACGTGCGGGGGAACGATAAAGCAAACCGCGCAAGTGCCTTTGGACATGGCCCACCCTCCTAGCGATGTGTTTCTCGTGCCTCTTTCCGGCGCGCGCGATGCCCACGCCGAATCGCGGCCAGAGCGGCCGCCCGCGCGGGCGGACGCACTCCTCACCGGTACGACGGGGCGGCAGGCGCGGCAATCGCTGTCCATTGCGCGCCCGCCTCTTTCTTACGTTCTTGCGGTCTTCCGTGCGCGGCCCTCGCACCTCTCGACCGAGAGCCGTACCGAGAGCGCCCGCGAGCCGCGGCCGCCGCTCCGCCCGGCCTTGCGCGTGCAACTTTTCCTTGCTCGGAGTAAGGCGATGAAGGTCCGGCGTGCGTCGGGCCATCTTGATCGGTTGGACGAAGAGGGAGAGAGCATGGACGCAGCAGACGTTCCCCGCCCCGCGATCGTGAGCACTGCCGTGGCCGGCGACGCGGGCGCCGCGCCCCCCTCGAGCCCCGCGCCGCCGCCGCTCGCGCCGTTGCCGCCTCCGCCGGGGGAATCCGCGGCCCCGGAGACCGCGCCGCCGACTCCCGCTCCGAGCGCCGCGCCCGCGTCCATGCCCGCCCCCGCCGCGCAAGAGCTTCCCCCCGCGCCGCCGCCCGCGCCCGCTCCGTCTTCGCCGCCTCCGGCCCGCCAGTGGGCGGTGCCCGGTCCGCGGAGCCTGCCGTACATGACGTGGGTCCCGCGCGAGCCGGAGAAGGCACCTCTCGAGCTCGGGATCGGGACGTTCTTCTGGGTGGGCGGCGCGGCGGGCGGCTATATCGGCGTCGCGCCGTTTCTCTATGCCGATCTCGGGAAGGCCGTATTTCTCCGTCCTTCGATCGCGGTAGGCACCTCGGTGGCCACCAACGTGTCGTCGACCTTGGCCGCCGCCCGCATCGACACCTGTTTCCGCTATCCCGGCCGCTACGCGGTGCGCGGCGGAATGCAGCTGGACCTCTGCGGCGGCGTCGACGCCGGCTTCTCCTACGTCTCGTTCGGGACCACGCCCTCGGGTCCCGGCTCCGGGCAGACCATCCCCCTCGTCGACATCGGCCCCAGCGTCGATCTTCGCGCGGAGGCGGGCGACGTGGGCATCACCTTGCGCGTGCAGGGGGGGTTCAACGTGGCCCAACAGGGCTACGACGACGGCACCGGCGCCCATGTCGATCTCCCGATCGTGAACTACCGCCTCGAGATGGCCATCTCCTGGGTCATGCGCCGGCCGGCACCCGCGCTGACGGAGGAGTCCGGATCACTCTGAGAGCGGCGCCGAGCGCGCGAGGCTCACCACGACCGACTTCGAGGCGGGCGTGTTGCTCTTTCGCGCGACGAGCCCGAGCGGGACGAGCACGTTCGCTTCGGGGAAGTACGTCGCGCAGCAGCCCCGCGGCAGGCGGTGCGCCTTGACCTTGAAGCGGTGGGCGTGGCGCTCGCCGTCGGTGAAATGGCTCGTGATGTCGACGACGTCGCCCTCCTTCAGGCCACGCTCGCGCGCGTCGTCGGCGTTCACGAGGACGACGTGCCGGCCGCCGCGCACGCCGCGGTAGCGGTCGTCGAGCCCGTAGACCGTGGTGTTGTACTGGTCGTGGCTCCGGATGGTCATCATGAGGAGCTGGCCCGGCTCGAGGTCGACCGGCGGCAGGTCGTGCACCGTGAAATGCGCCTTGCCGCTCTTGGTATCGAAGACCCGGTGGCTCGCCGCGTTGTAGAGGACGAAGCCGCCGGGCTCGCGGACGCGCGCGCGGTAGTCCTTGCAGCCGGGCACGACGCGCTCGATGAGCGCGCGGATACGGTCGTAGTCGTCGGCCAAGGACTCCCACTCGATGCGGCCGGTCCTGGGTCCGAGCGTGGCGCGCGCGAGACGCGCGATGATGCGGGTCTCGCTGAGGAGGTGCTCGCCGGCGGGCCGCAGGGGGCCTCGCGACGGGCTGACGACGCCCATCGAGTTCTCGACCGTGATGAACTGGGCCTCGCCGGCCTGCACGTCGACCTCGGTGCGGCCGAGGCACGGGAGGATGAGGGCCTGCGCGCCGGTGACGAGGTGGCTGCGGTGGAGCTTGGTCGATACGTGGACGGTGAGCGAGCAGCGCCGGAGGGCCTCGGCGGTCCGCTCGGTGTCGGGGGCGGCGCCGAGGAAGTTGCCGCCCATGCCCAGGAAGACGCGCGCCCTG
This sequence comes from Polyangiaceae bacterium, assembly GCA_036500865.1. GTDB lineage: Bacteria > Myxococcota_A > Polyangia > Polyangiales > Polyangiaceae > Palsa-1150. Next base: position 154,887 of record DASYBG010000024.1, on the reverse strand, counting down.
CCCGCGAGCATCGCCTCGATGGCGTCGACGGTGTCGAAGCCGGGCTTGCGCGGCGGCTCGAAGCCGGCTTCGCGGGCGAGGCCGTCGAGCCACGCGTCGGGCATCTTCTCCCAGATGCCCATCGTGCGATCCCCCTGGACGTTCGAGTGCCCGCGCACCGGGCAGGCGCCCGCGCCGGGTTTGCCGATCATCCCGCGAAGGAGGAGAAAGTCGACGATGACCTGGACGTTGTCGACGCCGTTGACGTGCTGGGTCAGGCCCATCGCCCAGCACACGATCGTGGCGCGCGACTCCATCGCGACCCGCGCCGCCGCCCGCATCTCGGCCTCTCCGACGCCGCTTCCGCGCTCGAGCTCCGGCCACGCGCGCCCGCGAATCACCGCGGCGAGCTTCGCGTAGCCCTCGGTGTACTGCGCGACGAACGCGTGGTCGACGACGGTCCCCGGCGCGCGGTCTTCCTCCTCGAGCATCGCCTTCATGACGCCCTGGAAGAACGCCACGTCGCCGTTGATGCGCACGGGGATGTGCATGCGCGCGATGGTCGTCGAGTCGCCGAGCAGCGCGACGGGGTTCTGCGGATGCGAAAAGTGCATCGTCCCCACTTCGGCGAGGGGATTGACGCTCACGATCATCGCGCCCCGCTTCGAGGCCGCCTCGAGCGTCGTCAGCATGCGCGGGTGGTTGGTGCCCGGGTTCTGCCCGACGATGAAGATCGCGTCGGCCGCTTCGAAGTCCGACAGCTGGACGGTGCCCTTGCCGACGCCGATCGTCTCCTTGAGGCCCGCGCCGCTCGACTCGTGGCACATGTTCGAGCAGTCGGGCAGGTTGTTGGTGCCGAACGCGCGGACGAAGAGCTGATAGAGGAAGGCGGCCTCGTTGCTCGTGCGGCCCGACGTGTAAAAGAGCGCCTCGTCGGGGGAGGCGAGGCCCCGGAGCTCCTCGGCGATGAGGTCGAACGCGCCGTCCCAGTCGATGGGCGCGTAGTGCGTGGCGCCCGCGCGGAGCACCATCGGGTGCGTCAGCCGGCCTTGCTGGTTCATGAAGTGGTCGCCCTGCTCGGCGAGCTCCGCGACGCTGTACTTGGCGAAGAGCTCGGGGCCGGCGCGCCGGTTCGTCGCCTCGCTGAGGACGGCCTTCGCCCCGTTCTCGCAGAACTCGATCGTCTCGCGCGGGTGCGGCTCCGGCCACGCGCAGCCCGGGCAGTCGAAGCCGGACTCCTGGTTGGTGAGCGCGAGGATGCGCGTGCCGCGAACGAAGCCGGTCTGCTCCTTCGCGTACTCGAGCGTCGCGACGAGCGCGCCCATCCCCGCGGCGGCGTGGCTCGCCTTGCCGAGGCGTACGGCGCCGTCGTCGGTGGGCGGCTGCGCGTCCGTGGGGTCGTCGATCGCCGGGTCGGAGTCTCGCAGGCGGTCATCCATCGCCGACCCCCACGAGGCGCTCGCCCCCGGTGTAGACGTTGAAGCGCCCGTCGCGGACGAAGCCGAGCAGCGTCATCCCGCCCTCGCGCGCGAGCTCCACGGCGAGGCTCGACGGCGCGCCCACCGAGACGACGACGTCGATGCCGGCCATCGCCGCCTTCTGCACGAGCTCGAAGCTCGTGCGACCGCTCAGGCACAGGACATGGTTGTGGAGCGGCAGCGCGCCTCGGAGGAGGCTCGCCCCGACGAGCTTGTCGACCGCGTTGTGGCGGCCCACGTCTTCGCGCGCGGCGACCAGCTGCCCGCGCGCGTCGAAGAGCCCCGCCGCGTGGAGGCCGCCGGTCTCGTCGAACACCGACTGCGCGCGCCGCAGCACGTCGGGCATCTCGTGGACGATCCGCGGATCGACGACCGTGGGCGTGCCGGCCGGCGCGAACGCCCCCCGCGTGCGGACCGAGTCGATCGACGACTTGCCGCACACCCCGCAGCTCGACGAAACGTACACGTGGCGCTCGATGGCGCCGAGATCGAGCCGCACGCCGGGCGCGAGGTCGACGCGCACGACGTTGCCTCCTTCGTCGATCCCCGCCACCTGTTCGCGCGCCGTGAGGATCCCCTCCGACACGAGGAACCCCGCCGCGAGCTCACCGTCGTGGCCGGGCGTGCGCATCGTGACCGCGATGGCACGCTCGGAGGTGACGCCTGCGTCGTCCCGCCACGCCGCGCGAATCTCGAGCGGCTCCTCGATCGCGAGGGCATCGACGAGGGACGTCGTGCTCGCGCCGCGACCGAGCTTGCGAACGGGCACGCGCGCCGTGCGAGACACGTTCATGGTCGGAGCTTAGCTCGCGGTCGGAGGGGCGGGTACGTCGTGCGATGGTGCGATGCGGCAGAGCACGGCCCCGTTCGTCCCGCCTCCGTTCCAGCTCGTCTGCGTTCGCCCGCGCCTCGTCGCAATCCGCCGGGCTCGCCATCGTCCACGCGTCACGATGGCTACGTTGGTTCGGAAAGCTTCGACGCCGATCGTCGCCGGAGCCCGCAGCGTCCCCTCCATCATGGCCAGTCGATCTCGCGCCGCACCGTCCGGCGGCACCCGTCTGTCCCTCGTTGTTCCTCGTGCCGTGCTCGCGGCGGCCCTCGCGTGCCTCGACCGCGTCGCGGCTGGCCTGGTCGCGGCGGGCGTATCGGCGAACGTCGTCACGCTCGGCTCGCTCGGTCTGGCCGCGTGCGCTGGCGCGCTGCTCGGGTGGGGCCGGTTCGGGCCGGCGTTCGCGTGCATGGCGGTCGCGTCGCTGGGTGACGCGCTCGACGGCCTCGTGGCGCGGCGCAGCCGTTCGGCGTCGCCCGCGGGCGCGCTGCTCGACGCGTCGGCGGATCGGTACGGGGAGTTCTTTTTTCTGGCCGGCTTGGCCGTCTTTTTTCGTGCGTCGGTGGGGGCGCTTGGTCTGGTCCTCGCCGCGCTCGCCGGCTCGTTCATGGTGAGCTACGGGAGCGCGAAGGCCGAGGCGATGTCGACCGCCGTGCCTCCGGGCGTCATGCGGCGGACCGAGCGCGCCATCTGCCTTTGCGTCGGCGTGGGGGCGGCGGCGGCGCTCGGCGCGATGGCGGAGCGGGGATGGGCGCCCTCGTGGGCGGCGTCGGCGGCGCTCGTCGCCGCGCTGTCGGTCATGGCGGTCGCCGCGAACGTCTCGGCGGTGCGGAGGATCGTCCGGATCGCGCGCGCGGCGACCCCCGCGCCCACGGTGTCGCGCGCCGAGCGCCGGAGCGGAGACGCCGCGGCCCGGGTGCTCGCGGCCGTCCAGGGCGCGCAGTCGGTGCGCAGGAGCCGTGGCCGCGGCCGGCCTTCGCGCGGGCGGCCGCCGTCGATCCACTGACGAGGCGAACGGAGCCCGAACATGAAGCGGGTCGGAGCCGATGCGTACGTCGCGTGGGTCCTGAGGTACGGTCGAAGTTTGTGGATCGCCGCGCTCATCGTGTCGGTGCCGGCGTTCGTGCGCGTCCAGGAGCTCTACGCGCACCTCCGGAGCGAGGTCGAGCAGCTGCTCCCCGAGGGCGCGCCGAGCGTCGCCGCCATCCGCGAGCTCCGGTCGCGCATGCCGGGGATGCAGTACCTCGGCGTCGTCGTCGACTCCGGCTCGGAGGCGAACCTCCCGGCCGCCGAGCACTTGCTCGACGATCTGGCCTCCCGCGTGCGCCAGTATCCGCGCTGGCTCGTGCGCACCGTGCGCACGGGGGACGGCCCCGAGCGCTCCTTCGTCGAGGACAACGCCGCGCTCTACGTCGACCTCGACGACCTGCGCGAAGTCCGCCGGCGGCTCGAGGCGCGCCGCGACCGGGACGTCTCCAAGGACCTCGGCCTCCTCCTCGACGACGACGCCCCCGCGCCGCCGATCTCGTTCGACGACCTTCAGCGAAAGTACGACGAGCGCACCGGCGCGCACCGCTTCGACGACGGGCGCTTCTCGAGCAAAGCGCTGCACCTCACGCTCCTGCTCGTCCAGCTCGGGGACTTCGACACGGGGCGCGCCCGCGGCTCCGAGCTCGTGGCGCGCGTCCGCGACGACCTCCGGGCGCTCGGAGGCCCGAGCCGCTACGCGCCGGGGATGCGCGTCGGGTTCGCCGGCGACGTCGCCATCTCGGTCGAGGAGACGAGCGCCCTCGTGGCCGACCTCTCGCTCTCCACGGTGGTCGTCGTCGTGCTCGTCGGGGCGGCGCTCCTCGTCTACTTCCGGTGGTGGCCGAGCCTCGTCGTCCTCCTCGCCCCGCTGACGCTCGCGACCGTCTTCGCGTTCGCGATCGTGTCGCTCCCGCCCGCGTCGATCTCGGAGTTGAACTCCAATACGGCGTTCCTCGGCTCCATCATCGTGGGAAACGGGATAAACTTCGCGATCGTGCTCCTCGCCCGGCACCTCGAGGAACGGCGCGCGGGACGCTCGGTCGAGGACGCGCTGGCGACGGCCGTACGCGGCACTCTGCGCCCCACGCTCCTCGCGGCCCTCGCGGCGGGCGCGTCGTACGCGTCGCTGGCGCTCACCGACTTCCGCGGCTTCCGGCAGTTCGGGTACATCGGCGGCGTCGGCATGGTCTTCTCTTGGGCCGCGGCGTTCCTGCTGATGCCGCCGCTGGTCGCGCGGATGGACGCCGAGGGCGCGCGCGCGCCGAGCACCGGCCGTCCGAGGTTCTCGCCCGCGGCGGCGCTCGGCCGCCTCGTCGAGGAGCACCCGCGCGTCATCGTCGCCGTGTCCCTCGCGCTGACCCTCGCCTCTCTCGCCGAGGCCCGCGGCTTCGACGGCCGCCAGATCGAGACGGACTTCTCGAAGCTCCGGCGCGCGGACACCTGGCAGACGGGCGAAGGCTACTGGGGCCGCCGCATGGAGGCCCTCCTCGGCACGTACCTCACGCCGACGATCCTCCTCACCGACAGCGTCGAGCAGTCGCGGCGCATCGAAGCGTCGCTCCGGAGCCCCGCGTGGTCCGCTCCGCTCTCCGGGCGCATCGCGTCGGTCCGCACGATCGACGACGTCGTGCCCGACCACCAGGAGGACAAGCTGGCCGAAGCCGCCGCGCTCCGCGAGGACCTCACGCCGCGTGTCCTCGCGAGCGTCTCGGAGAAATCGCGCGAGCTCCTCGAGCGCCTCGCGGGCACCGAAGGAATGCGTCCCCTGACGGCGGCCGACCTCCCCGAGTCGATGACGCAGGGCTTGCGCGAGCGCGACGGGACGCTCGGCCGCGAGGTGCTCGTCTTTCCCCGGCCGTCGCGCGAGCTGTGGCAAGCCGCGCCCCTCGCGGAGCTCGTGGGGTCCCTTCGAACCGTGGCCCACACCCGCGGCGAGCCGAGCGATCGGTCCGCGCGGGTCGCCGGGTCGCTGCCGCTCTCGGCCGACATTCTGGCGTCGATCCGGCGCGACGGAGTGCGGGCGAGCGTCGCGGCGCTCGTCGGGGTCGTGGGCGTCGTCTTCCTCGTGCTCCGCGCCACGCGAGCGAGCGTCCTCGTCGTAGGCTCGCTGCTCGTCGCCGTGGGGTGGCTCGTCGCTGCGATGATGGCGTTCGGCGTCCGCGTGAACTTCGCGGACTTCATCGCGTACCCGATCACGTTCGGCATCGGCGTCGACTACGCCGCCAACGTCGCCGGCCGGTACCTGCAGGGGTCGCGGCGGGACGTCGGCAAGGTGCTGGGCTCCACGGGCGGCGCCGTCGCGCTCTGCTCGTGCACGACGATCATCGGGTATTCGTCGCTCCTCATGGCGGAGAACCGCGGGCTCTTTTCCTTCGGCGTGGTCGCCGTGTGCGGCGAGCTCTGTTGCCTGTCGACGGCCGTCCTCGCGATGCCGGCGCTCCTGCGCTGGGCGGAGTTGGGGCGCGCCGGCGTGTCGGCGCTGAGGTCGGCGCCGCAAAAACCGTAGAATGGGAGGACAGCGATGAATGGGGGTCGAAAGCGCGTCGTGCTCGTGGTGCCCGCGGCGGCGGCCCTTCTCGTCGCCGCCGGCTGCGACGGGCTGCCTGGAACCGAACTCGGCACGTACAACGTGACCGGCCAGCTTCAGACCAGCACGTGCGGAGGCTCGCCGCCGAACCCCTGGACGTTCGACGTCGAGATGTCGAAGCAGGCCACGACGCTCTACTGGAGCTGGCTGGACGGAAGCCCGCTCTTGTCCGGCACGCTCAGCTCGGCGTCGGCGGTGACGCTCACGGCGACCGTGCAGAGCAACGTCGACGGCGTCGACGGCGGCCTCGGCCCCTGCTGGCTCGAGCGCGACGACGACATCGCGATCACCCTCGCGACCGGCTCACCGCCGGCGACGTTCAACGGCTCGATCGAATACACGTTCTCGCCCGTCAGCGGGAGCGACTGCAGCGATCAGCTCGCGCTCGGCAACTACGCGACGCTCCCGTGCAGCCTCACGTATTCGGTCACCGCCACCCGGCAGTGACGCGTCATCCGCCCGTGCCCGAGCGCTTCTCGTCGGCGCCCGGGCGCACGATCGCCCGCCGCAGCGCCTCGATGACCGCGTCGACGCGCTGGAGCGCGGCCTCTGCATCGGTGACGGCGACGTGCGAGACGCCCGTCGTGTTTTCGCCGAGGAAGTTGAGGCACACGAGGGCGGACGCGAGCGCGAGGTCGATCTGGTTGCAGGCGCTCTCCACCTCGCCCGCGAGGGCGGTGCGCGATACTTCCTGAGTCCCCGATTCGACGTCTGCCATGGACGACTCCCGGATATGGACGCCTGCCAGAACTTGTCCGGACGACAGGCCTATCTTTGCAGCAATATCACGGTTGGTCCCCGTATAGCGATCGTTCGCGCGGACAGCCGCATTTCGGCCCGATGTAGGAGGCGCGCTAAAGCAAAAGGACGGACGCACCGTTTGCGTGGGCATGCAGTGCAGCGTGTGCCAGGGGGAGCATTTCGCTTTATCTCGCTACAAGCTCGACGGCGTCGACGCGCCGGCCCTCGAATGTACGAGGTGCCGCGCGTTGACCCTCGATGAGGGCGTCGCCCGCTCGAAAGAAGACCTCGATTCGGTTCGCCTGGCGGTGGCGGCGAGGGCCGCGTCGATCCTGGACGCAGGCTCGCGCGACGAAGAAGCCGCCCCGTCGAGCCGCTGAATCGACGAACGCGGCGACGCGCGACCCCGGGAATCGATCCCCTGGGCCGCGCGCTCCGCGCTGCCGTTCGTCTCTCTCGGGGGCGCCCCGCGCCCGCTTCTTACATCTGCTTCTGATAGAGGTAGATGGTGGTACCGAGCACGCTCACCGGGAGCGAGAAGGTGCCCCACTGTTGCACGCCGAGGATCGTCCGGGTCGCCCACTGGCCCTCGTGCGACGGGTCGGCGTAGAGGTTCGTGATGACGAGCGCGAACGGATTCGTCTCCGGTCCGACGAGCGTGCCGGTGACGTCGTAGTAGCTGCCGGGCTGGGTGTACGGGATCGGGTCGATGTCGATCGTGCCGTTGCACGAGGCGTCGGCGCTGCAGTCTTGTGTCGGCCATGTGGAGCTGTTCCACGTGAGCTGGCTGCCGTTGACCGAGACGACCAGGTAGGGGTTGTTGCTGTTGCCGCTCCCGTTGAAGGGCGTCGACGGGAACGAGTTCGAGCCCGTGTACGCGGGCTTGGTGGCGCCGTAGAAGTTCACGTAGCCGATGGTCGTGAACGGCGCGAAGTTCGTCTCGAAGCTCGAGGTGTCTGCGAAGTGCACCTTCTCGGTGTTGCACCACGCCGTGCCGGTGACGACGTCCTTCCGGCGGTTGTTGCCGGCGGCCGGGTCCTGGATCGTGATCGGCGAACTATTTCCCGGGTACGTGAAGTTCGCGAGCGCGGCGAGCGGCTCGACGAGCGGGAAGAGCGTGCCGTTCGTGTTCTTCTGATCCCACTGCAAGCCGGCGACGAGGAACGCGGCGACCGTCGAGTCGAGCTGGCCGATCGCGAGCGCCGCCTTCGCGCCCTGTGGCACGTAGCCGTATTGCGGATCGGTCGGGTCGAACTCGATCGTCGCGCCGCCGCTCGCCACGCGGTACCGCTGCGAGGCGAGGATCGTCGTTCCCCAACAGGGACCCGCCGACGCGCCGCCGCAAGCTTGCGCCGCCGCCTTCATGATTGAAAACGCGGTCGACGCGGCCGCGCGCTGTTCGTTGTCGTTGGTTCCCGCGCTCGGGCAGGACTGCGAGCTCGACCCGCCGGAGCTCGACGTGGAGCTGCCGGAGCTCGACGTAGAGCTGCCGGAGCTGGAGCTCGAACTGGAGCTGGAGTTGCCGCCGGAGCCCGATCCCGAGTGATTGTTGCCGCCCCCGCCCCCGCCGCCGCTGCGGACGGCTTCGGACGAGGTTCCAGAACCTTCGGACTGTCCAATCTCCGCGGAGCACGCGGCAGCCGCGAGGGCGAGGACCGCCGGAGCGATCAGCAGAACGCGAGTGTTCGACATGTAGAAGCCTCCACCCACCGCGCGATGGACGCGGTTCGGAGTGCTCCTCGTGCAGCGCGCATGCCGTCGACGTCGCGCACGCGCCTACCTCTACCGTGATGCCTTTTGGCGAGTCGCCCGACGACGCTTTTCCGCAGTCCATTCGCCGCCGGAGGCGCGTCCATGGACACCGCAGTCGTGTACGCCGCCGGCGTTCATCCGGTTTCATTGTCGGAGATGCAGCCCGCGCCACGAGTGGCTCCGCGCGCCACAGATCGTGGCGCCGCGTGTCCATTTCGGCTCCGGAGCCGGGCGGGGCTCGCTCGGGGATTCGCTATTTTTGGCGCGATTTCGTGCAGTCGCCGCGACGGAAAAGGGCTCGTCGACGGGCCGTGGAATCGCGATCGTTCGGCATCAAGGGCACCTCCGCGAAACGGGGTGAGGGGGCGGTTCGCCGGATGGTAATTGCACTGCCTATGCCCATGGGCCTCTTCGCGACGGCTCGGAGACGTGGCGCCAGTCCAGCGTGGATACACAAATTTCATTTGTATATCCGAAGCAGTAGCGTCGAGGCCCGGGGTGGTGTGCGTGGAGCGGGGGAGGCCGTCGTCATGTGGCAGGTGCTGCCTCCGCCACTCGTGGCGCCGGTCGCCACAAGGACGTAGCACGCGGCGCCACTCCGACCTCGTACCGGCATCGCGACGGGCGCCGGCACGAGGCTCGTCGCGAGGGGCGCGGTCGCCGTCACGACCACGACGTGGGTCGCGCGGCCCGCGGCGATGTGCGCTGACAGGGGCGCAGGGTCCGCGATCGGCGCGATGAGGCTCGAGGAGCGCGTGGCGAGCTTCGCGAAGCGCGTGGCGAAGCTCGTGACGTGCCTTGCGAGCTCGCCGAGGCGCCCGGCGGCGCTCGCGATGCACGCCGGGACGCCGGCGAAGCGCGGGGCGACGCTCACACGGCGCGCTCCTCGCGTGGTGGGCCGCCGGGCGAAGCTCGCCACGCGTGCAACGACGCTGGCCACGCGGCTTGCGAAGGCCGCAAGGCGCACCGCGAAGCCGGCGAGATCGATCGTGTCCGTCGCGACGCGTGGGGCGAAGCGTGCAGAGCGCATCGCCCAGCCCGCAACGTCGATCGCGAAGGTCGCAAAGCGCTCGTCGGAGGCGGCGGTGCGACCCGCGACGGTGGACGCGCGCGTTCATGCCCTCGCGGCGCGGGTAGCGAAGATCGCCGCATGCGCTTCGACCGTCGCGAGGGTGCCAGTTCCGATCCGCCAAGGGGAGTTTCCTACCTTTGGCTACCAAAATGAAAAAACGACCGATCGCCGCGTCGTGATCCGGCCCCGCCGGGCAAGGGAACCCCCGACACGCAGCAAACCACCCGAAAGGAACCACGACCATGACCACCATCAGCCAGACCCCGGACACCGTCACCGCCAACCCGACCAGCGCCGCCCCCTCGGGGACGCCTCCGGTCATCACCAGCCCGGCCGACAGGCTGCCCAGCCGAACGAAGCTTCACGTCGAGACGCGCGATCAAACGCTCGTCAACGGCGTGCTCGCGAACCTCGGCGACGTCGCGACGTTCGCGCTGCCGACCGGCACGTACACGCCCGACCAGCTCGTCGCCGCGTTTCAGTCCCGCATTGCCGCGAGCGAGGCGACGAAGGCCAACAAGAACGCCTGGCACGCGACCGTTCAGGCCGAGCGTCAGGCGGAGAGCGACATCGCGCCGCTTCGTAAGAGCATCAAGCAGTTCGTGGCGAGCCGTTACGGAGCCGACAGCGCCAAGTTGGCCGAGTTCGGGTTCGCGCCGGCGAAGCCTCGAAAGACGACGGTCCAGAGCAAGGCGACCGCCATCCAGAAGTCGGAGGCGACGCGCGTCGCGCGCCACACGATGGGCCGAGTGCAAAAGCAGTCGATCCACGGGCAGCCGGCCGCCGAGCCCGCGCCTGCCGGAGCTCCGGCTGCCGCGGGAGCGACGAAGTGACGCACGCCCCATGACAGGAAGGCCCCCGCCGCGCCGGTGAGCACGCGCGCGGCGGGGGCCGTCTTGCCCCACGCCAAAACCCGTGAGGATACTGCCATGAACGCCGCCTTGAGCCTTCGACCGCCCACCCCGAACCCGCGCCTCGCCGCGCTCCTCTCGGACCCCGCGTGGATCGTGCAGCTGCAGGGCGTCGTCCGGCGCCGCGTGGCCGACCACGCCGCCGTGGCCGACATCGTCCAGGAGGTGTGCGCCGATGCGATCGCGCAGGCGGGGAACCTCCCGGAGAGCGACGGCGACGCGAAGAAGTACATGCTGGGGATCGCCCGGAACAAGGCGCGGATGCACGCGCGCGGGTCGGCGAGGCGAAAGCAAGACGCGATCGACGAAGAGGTGCACGGCGCGAGGCCGCCCGAGCCGGTCGAGGACCGCGACCTGTGGCGACGTATCGCCGCGCGCATCCCGCCGACCCGCGCCCCGACGCTGACCTGGTTCGTGCGCGTATCGCTCGGCGATTCGCTCGCCGAAATCGCTCGCGACGCCGGGGTCGATTACCCGACGGCCCAGGCGCGGTATCTGCGGATGCGCAAGGAGCTGCGGCGGCACGCGATGCAGCTCGCGGCGGTCGCGGCGATCGCGGTGCTCGCCATCGGGCTGTCGCGCACACGGCCGCCACAGCACGAGATGTTGGGCGCGCCTCCCCCGGAGCCGGAGCCGACGCAATCGGCGCCGACCGCGGCGCCGAAGACCCTCGAACGAGCGGCGGAGATCCGGCGGCACGCGTTGCGCGCGTGCTCGGAGAAGAAGTGGGCGGAGTGCCTCCGCACGCTCGATGAGGCGCGCACGCTGGATGCGGATGGGGATCGCACGCCGGAAGTGCAGGCGGCGCGAAAGGCGGCGGCGGGTCGGGAGTCGCGGTGAGGGGAGGTGGCGGTTCTTCCGGGGCCGCCACATCATCCGCGCTTCGCGACGGCGGCCGACCCCGCGCGACGCCGGCGCACGAGGGCCGCGACGGCGACGGCCGCCACGCCGAACGTGAAAGGCGAGCCGCGCCCCGGTGCGGCGGAGCAAGATCCGCCGGCCGCGCGGTAGTTCGTCGGCATCTCGGGGGGGACGTTCTTCGTCGTCACCTCGGCGCCGGCCTCGGGGGGGTCGCTCATGTCGCCACCGTCGTCGCCTGCCTCCAAGCCTGCGTCTGCCGGGAAGGCGAGCGGCGGGGCGCCCGGCTCAAGGATGGGGGTCGCGCCGGCGGCGCTGAAGGCGAGGGCAGCAAGGCTCTGGTAAGCGCCGAGCCGTGGACCCGTCGTGTCCGATACGCCGCCGCCGGTGCAGGCCGGCAACGTCGCACTGGCCTCGGCTCCAAGAGAAGCGATGGCGACCACCGCTCCCGTCACATTCGATGTGATGGGGCCTCCGCTGTCTCCGTTGCACGTGATGTCGTCGGGTCCGACCCGGACGGCGCGCAGGGGTGCAAGCTGCGTCCCTGTCGTGGGCACGTCGTAGCCGACGCCCGCGATCGTCGCGTTGGATCGTACGCGAAGCGCGAGCGGATCACCCGCCTCGGCCGTCAGTCCGTACCCCCATGCCGATACGCTCTCGCCGAACTGCGTGGGCAGATCGATACGGATGGTGGCTGGGGTGACCCCGGCGATTGGCTGCTGAAGGATGATGAACGCGATGTCGTCACGACACGACGTCGGCGTATTGGTCGAAAGGATCATCGCGCCGGCCCCGTCGGGCGCGCCCACGAAGAGCGTCCCGTTCAGCAGCCGAGCGTTCGTGTAAAACGACAGAGAGCTCGGAGAATCATCCGTACCAATCTGTCCGCCGCTCGTTCCGGTCATCACGAGGTCGCCCGTCGAAGTGCACGTGAACGGTCCCTCGGGCGTAGCCGCAGCGCAATGCCGCGCGGTGACGACGAGGTTCGGCGCGACCAGCGTGGCCGTGCAGCTACCTTGCGGCCCGTTCATATAGAGAAACGGGGAACTCGGATCCGTCACCACGCTCCCGGAGACGATGGCCTCCTGCGTGGCGCTCGACGCCTCGCCGCCGCTGGCGGAACACCCGGGTGCTGCGATCAATAGAACGCAAGACGCGGCGAACGAAACTACTGGATACCGGAATAGCAAGGGAAACTTCCTGTGAACGCGCTTCCGCCGTCCGGTGCGCTCCCGTCGACATTGACGAGACGCAGAACGTCGTAAGCGTAGACGTAGGGCACACTTCCGTCGGCCGGTTGCAAGCAATAGACGTCGCCGGCGCCGAGTCGCGCGCCCGTCTGGCTGTCGAAGTTCGGATCACCCAGTGTGCCGATCAGCTCGAGCGTATTGGTGCGCGAGCCGGTGAGCACCGTGTCGACGTTCCCCATGCTGCCGGGACCTACGGAATACTTGGCGGTGCTGTTCAGATCGATCAACCGCGACATGCCCTTCGCGAGGTCCGAGCCCTGCGGCGTCGCCAGCTTTCCGGCCGCCGTGAGGGCATAGAGGGCGAAGTACATCGCGTCGTAGAAGTTCTCCTGGCCGAGGGCGTCCGATCGTCCGGGATAGGCGGCGAGGAACCGCGACTCGTAGTCCGTCAGCGCAAGCTGTGCGGTCGGGTCCGAGGTGGCCGCAACGCCGATGCCGGCAAAGCGTTGCGTGTTGTAACGGTAGTTGTTGAGGATCGTGGGCAAGGTCGGCGAGCCCATGTCATAGGGACCCAACAAGTAGAACGGCAGTTGGTTCGGAACTTCCCAGTCCAATTCGAGAGCTTCGAAAAAAGTATTGAACTCCTCGCTCGCGAACGAGATGACGATGTTGGGTTGGAAATCCGCGACCGTCTGGGCGTCCATCTCGATCTCATCGGCAAACGCCCCGGACACCATCGCGCCGTTGAGGGTGGAGTCGGAAAGCGTAATGGCGAGGTAGTTTGCGCTCCCATTTTGTGCGATGGTCTTCCCGCCGTTCCAGGTGAGGACGGCTTCGACCGCCGAGGCCAGCGCGAACGTCGCCGTCGAATTCGCGGTGATCGTCGCGATCTTCAGCGGCGCGGTGGGCCCGATGGGCTGCGGCGCGTTGTTCCGAAGATAATTCTCCAGGACCGGAATGAACGCCGCGTATGCCGGCGCAGCATCCCCGGGTTGACCCAGCATGTGCCAAAGAAGCTGGTCTGTGGTGATGGAGTTGAAGGTCGGATCCGACGCCAGCGAGTCCACGACGAAGACGTTGGCGGGAAACGCGTCGTTCTGGAACATCGCGCTCAACTGCTGAGGCGGCAGCGAAGAGACGACCGCGGGGACGTGCACGTCGTTGATCAAGTGGCTCATCGCGTTGTCGACGTTGGCGGCGACGTCGCACCCGATGCCCAACGGCATGCGTGACGAGTTGCTCGTCGCGACGCCCGTGGGAATCCCGTTGGTCGTCTTCTTGAACTCGTTGAGCGCGAGAAGGTAATTGAGGTAGGTCGGATGCTGGGTCGCGTCCCCGTTGGGGAACGCGATGAAGGTGCCGACGAACGTCGGCGGCCCAGGATACATGGTGTCGTTGAGCGTACCGACGACGATGGGACACTCGTCGCTCGTCAGGTGAAGACAAGTATGGGTGTCGACGTCGCAGGCCACCTCCGGGTGGGTGGGGTACATCGCCGCGAGCGCCGCGCAGTCGGCGTTGGTGTTGCATCCACCGGCGTCCACGCTGGCTTCCACAGGGGTCGCGTCGGAGCCCGAGTCGGCCACCGGCGTGGGCTTGACGCACGTGTACGTGGTGGTGTTGCAAACCAAGTTCGACACGGCCGCGTCGTGGGAGGCGCAGTCCATGTCCTTGAGGCACTGCGGCGCGATGCAGGTGCCAAGGTTACACGAGTATCCGGTGAAGGCCGTCCCCCGCGAAGTACAGTCCGTGTTCGACGAGCACTGGGTGGCGTCGGCATGAAAAAGCACCGAGCAACCGCCACACAGGGCCGCGACCACCAGTAGGGAGCCGCCGCCCGTGTGCCAGAAGGAGCTGCGTTTCGCGGGGTTCGCCATCGGGGGTCAGTCTTGGGTGGCGTCGGCGGCCGCGTCGCTCGCGCTGCCTGCATCACCCGTACTCGTCGCTCCGTCCGTTCCGCCCTCCGCGCCCGCGTCGTCGGCGCAGACGTTGATGCTGCTCTGGCGCGTCGTGCTCGGGTTGAGGCCCTGATACGAAGCCTGGAGCGCCTCGACCGCGGCGCGAATCGAATCGAACTGGTCGCTCGTCAAGGGTTGCGTGCTGGGGAACATCCCGTTGATGGCGAACGTGTCGGCCCAGTCCATCGACGTCCCGGCGAGAACGGCGCTCTCGTAAAGGTCCGTGAGGATGTTCGCGTCTGCGACCGAATACACGTGGCCCTGCGAGGTGGTCGGGATCAGGCCCGCATAGGTGGGCGCGCCCGCGTCCGGGTCGGGGCATCCCATCAAGCCGATCGTGAAGAGGCCCACCTGATCGAGGTAGGCGGTGACCTTGTCGCTGTCCACCATCCCGTTCGTCTGGAACGCGACGGCTTGGATCCCGCTCGTGCGGCAATCATTGGTGAGCGCGGCGGCGAAGGCGCTGGCGATATGTGCACCCCAAAGAGAGGCGCGGGTGAGCGCATCCGCGCTCGGGTCGCCGGTCAGCGGTGCGGTGTTTTCAATATCGCCTTCGTCGTTGAGGTCGAAGACGGGGCAAAGGGCCAGCGGCGCCAGCGGTGCAGCCGCTTCCGCCTCCACGGCCGCGTCGACCGTGGCATCCGCGTGGCCCGCGTCGCCCGCGTCGCTCGTCGTCATCGTGGCGTCCGTGCCAGCGTCCGCGTGGACGTCGCTCGTCGACGTGTCGGGCGTCGATGTTTCGGCGACCGAGTGATCGACCGAGGCGTCGGTGCTCGTGCCGGTGTCGGGCGTGTTCGTCGTCACGTCGGCCTTGGCGTCGGTGCCGCCGTCGTCGCCGACGGGCGTTGCGTCGGGCCCGCTGTCTTGGGGCATCGCCGTGTCGTCCCCGCCGCAGGCAGGGATGATGCAAGCCATGACGCCACCGCAGACCACGAGCGCGGCGCCGCGCAATTTCAACGTAGCGATCGTCTGGTTCATACGATTCCCTCTTGTTGACCTGCCAAGATATAAATTGCGCGTTTGCTTGTCACTCAAAAATACCTTTGAGACCAAGTATCTCGATGATCGCCGCGCTTCGACATTCGCCCGCGCCATTGCGGGCCCATCGACAATCACGAATTCTCGCTCGCTCGGTCGCCTGCGTTCGCCATTTGCCGCCCGCGCGCCCTCGTGGGCGCTGCGGGGTACTGCGACTGCCGGGAGGCTGCTGCCGCGAAATACGGCGGGAAAAACGCGGTGGATAAGGGTCCCGAAGGGCCGCGCGTTCCGGCCCTGCCGAGCGGTGTGCGCCCTCGGGGGAGGCGCTCGTAGGTTATCTGTGGGCCTCCTCTTCAGGAGTGCGACATCGGTCCGTCCGGCGCCGATGTGCGCAATGCAAGTGATTTTACGGGTGCGTGGATCGTGTCGTGAATCGGATACCGGTCAGAGTCCGTATTTGCGCATCAATCGATACATGTGCGTGCGGTCGATTCCTGCGTCTTTGGAGGCCGCGGCGACGTTGTTCCCGTGTCGCTCGAGGAGCACGCGCAAGAAAGCCCGCTCGCCGTGGCCCATCCACTGCTCCTTGAAGGTGCGGAACGGCTGCGAGAACGACGGAGGCTCCGAGGGGACGGCCTCGGCGGGCATCGACGGGATGGGGACCGGGGCGGGGGGCGCCGTGACGCGGGTGACGAGGTCGGGCGGGCGCTGGATGATCGCGGTGATGGGCTCGCGCAGGTCCGACGATTCGACCGAGAGGTTGAGCGCCTCGGAGGGGCCGATGGCGCGGGCGCGCTCGGCGAAATTCCGGAGCTCGCGGACGTTGCCCCGCCACGGACGCCGCTCGAGCGCGCGGAGCAACGCCGGGGTGAGCCACTCGTGCCCGCCGTCGGTGAAGTGCTCGAGCAGGAGGTCGATGTCTTCGGTCCGCTCGCGGAGCGAGGGGACGCGGACCGGCAGGACGGCGAGCCGGAAGTAGAGGTCCTCTCGGAACTCGGCCCGGTTCACCATGGAGAGGAGATCGCGGTGGGTCGCCGTGACGAAGCGGACGTTCACGCTCCGGTGCTTCGATTCGCCGATGCGGCGCACGGTCGACGACTCGAGCACCCGCAGGAGCTTCGGCTGCATGCCGATGGGCAGCTCGCCGATCTCGTCGAGGAACACGGTCCCGCCGTCGGCCGATTCGATCGCGCCCGCGCGGTTCATCATCGCGCCGGTGAAGGAGCCCTTCGTGTGCCCGAAGAGCTCGGCCTCGATGAGGCTCTCGGAGAGGGTCGCGCAGTCGACCACGACGAACGGCCCCGACGCGCGCAAGGACGCCTGGTGGATCGCCCGCGCGACGAGCTCCTTCCCGGTGCCCGTCTCGCCGGTGATCATGATGCAGGACTCGAGCGGCGAGAGGCGCGCGAGCGTCGCGAAGAGCTCGCGCATCACCTGGCTCCGCCCGATGAGCGGACCGAAGCGGTCGGACGGCCAGCTGTCGACCGGCTTGGCCTCGGCGTTCGCGTAATTGACGAGCAGGTCGGTCGCGCCGATGCGGATGGTGAAGCCGTGGAGGACGCAGGCCGACTCGACGCGCACGCCCTCGACGAACGTCCCGTTCCGGCTGTTGAGGTCCCGCACCCAGATGCCTTCTTCGCGCGGCTCGATCTCGGCGTGCACGCGGGAGACGGCCTGGTCCGCGATGATGACGTCGCAGTGGGGCGCCGACCCGACGACGCATCGCCGGTCGATGTTGGCGCTCCGCGGCCCCGAGTCGTCGGTCCACTCGAGGCGGGGCACCGAGCGCACCGACGACCCGACCGGCTCTTGCTCGGCCGGGTGCGGTGTCGTGACGGCTTGTCCTCCTCGCATCATGCTCCGACTCAGAACGGGATTGCTCAAAACGGCATCGACAGGACGACCCGCTGCGGCGATACGGCGACCGAAGGCGTCTTGGCCGTGTGCTCGGGGCCGACGGAAAGGTAAATGGAGATGCCTCCGGCGATGACCGCGAGGCCCGCGAGGACGTCGGCCGCGAGGGCGGCGGAGTTCGTGCCGTTGGCCCCGCTCTGGAGCTGCGCCGCGGTGGCCTGCGGGCTGTTCTTCAGCTGGTTCAGGCTCGAGCGGTCGTCGAGCATCACGATCCCGGCGACGACCGATCCGGCCGCGAGCGCGGCGGTCACCGCGAATCCGGGCCAGAAGACGACGTGCGTGCGCTGCGGCTCCGCGGGCTTCGCCGGTTGATTGAACGCGCGGAGCTCGAGGCGCACCGAGGCCTTGTCGCCGCCGGCCAGGGTGACCGTCTTGTCGGTGGCGAGGTAGCCGGGCGCGCTCGCGCGGAGGGTGTGCTCGCCCGCGTCGATGACGGTGGGCCCCCGGAGGCGCGCGGCGTCGATGGCCTTGCCGTCGAGGGTGACCTCCGCGCCGGGGACGTTCATCGAAATTTCGAGCGTCGCGGTGCGGATCTTGAGGTCGTTGAGCGTCTTGGTGACCTCGGCGCGTCGCGTCGCGGGGACGCCGTCGCCGCCGTCGTGGAGGTATTGCTCGAGGGTTCGCGACGCGTCGGCGTATCGTCCGAGCTGCATGTCGACGAGCGCGATGTTGTAAAGGGCGCGGTAGTTCGGGGCGAGCTGGTAGGCGCGCTCGAACTCGACGAGGGCGAGGGTGTATTCGCCGTCGTCGAAGAGCTGGAGGCCGCGCTTGAAGTGGTTCGAGGCCTCTTCGCCCGCAGCCGGGGCGGCGGCGGGTTTCACCGTCGCGGGCGCCGGGGCGGCGGCGGCGGGTTTCGTCCCCGTGGATGCCGGCGCGGGGGCGCTCGGGGGGGCGGCTCGTGCGGCGCCGGCGCACAACGAGAGCGCAACCGACAAGGCAGCAGAGGTGTACTGCATCTGGCGGAGCGTTCGCTTCATGGTCCGGGCTTTCGGGCGGAGGCGCAGCATTTCAACGAGGCGAGCGACGTGGCTCGAAGTCCAAAACAACGTCGTCCGAACACTCCTTCATCCGAACGGCGCACTCGCTGTCCCCTGCACCCCGCGCGCCGCCCGCAAAGAAACCGCCATTGCGTTCGCGCCGGAGGGCGTAGAGCAAGCCGCCGCCCACAGAAAATGAAGGTACGCCGCACTCTAAGGAACGGCAACCGTTCTCTATTGGTTAATCCGCAGTCGCTGTCGTCATGTACGGCCCATGTATGGCAAAGAACGGACAGGCAGCGACACGACCATTCACCGGGGTCGTGCCCTCGCTTGCCCCGCGCTCGGGGGCGCGCCATGATCCGCGGATCCGGCCCATTATATTCGTTTCTTTGCGCGCCGTGCTTTCCGTGTACGTTCCACAGGTCGCCGCGTGGCGAGCACGGCTCGTGCAAGTTGCACGCATGACGAAAGACCCGAATGCCGGAGCCTTCGAAGGCGTTGTGGCCCACGTGGCGGCGGACGTGTCGGGAGACGGAGGCAGACGAACGCCATGCCGTGCCGTAGCCATGAAGGAAACGCGGAAAGGGGAGTGCGCGATGTCGGTATCACTCGCCTGATTTGGATTCGTCGACCGACTGCCGTTCTATGTTATAAGGGAGAGTAGGGACACTTGGAAGTCGGCATGGGACATGTCGCGCCGCGAAACGAAGGGAGGGGGGCCCAGGATCTAGCCGGCAAATACCGCCTGATCGCAGAGCTCGGGCAAGGCGGTATGGCCACCGTGTACCTCGCGGTGGCGCTCGGTCAGTCCGGCTTCCGCAAACTTGCGGTCGTCAAGCTCCTCCGACCCGAGATCGCCGTCGACCAAGAGTTCGTCCAGATGTTCCTCGACGAGGCGAAGCTTTGCGCTCGCCTCAGTCATCCGAACATCGTCCACACGTACGACGTCGGCGTCGACGAGGTAGGCCACCTCATGGCGATGGAGTACCTCGACGGCGTGTCGTTGCACGCGGCCGTCGCGAAGCTCGCGCGCAACGGCGGCCCGCTCAAGTTCCCGCTCCAGTGCAAGGTCTTGCTCGACGTCGTCGAGGGCCTTCGGTACGCGCACGAGCTCAAGGACTACGACGGCAGGTCACTCGAAATCGTCCACCGCGACGTCACCCCCCACAATATTTTCGTCACCTACGACGGGCAGGTGAAGCTGCTCGACTTCGGCATCGCGAAGGCCGCGACCTCTTCGGTCCGCACGGCGACCGGAGTCATCAAGGGCAAGCTCACCTACATGGCGCCCGAGCAGGCCCGGGGCGAGCCGGTCGACCCGCGTGCCGACCTCTACGCCGTCGGCGTCATGCTCTGGGAGGCCGTCACCGGCCGCCGGCGCTGGCCGAGCGGTCTCAGTCAGCCCGCGCTCTTCACGCGACTTGCTTCGGGCGAGCCGCCGGAGAACCCGAACGCGGCGGCCCAGGGCTACCCCGCGGAAATCGACTCCATCATCCTGAAGACGCTCGCACCGAAACCGGACGATCGCTTCCAGACGGCGGCGGAGCTTCGCGAGGCGCTCGAGGGCGTGCTCCGCAAGCTCGAACCCGTCTCGCTGCGCGATCTCGGCGGCATGCTGGCCGCGGCCTTCTCCGACGGGCGCAAGCGCCTGCGCGACGTCATCGAAGAGCAGTTTCGCACCATGGACCGCGGCGGCCATCCCTCCGAGCCGCATCAGCTGCCCGCCGTCGCGCCCCCCGGCTCGCTCACCGCGTCCGACGTCCTCGACAAGCCCAAGTCGAACAACGAAACGGCGCGAGTCGACTCCCAGTCGATCCGCCTCACGGGCGCACTCGAGAGCTCGGCGCATCCCCAAGCCCGCCTCCGGAATCGCCTCGCCATCGCCGGAGCGGCGCTCGCCTTCGTGGGGACCGCGGTCGCCGTCGCCGTCGCGGCCTCGCACGGCCACGCCCCGGCCCAGGAAGACCCCGGCCACGACCCTGCCGCGCTGCTCCAAGGCACGTCGCACCCGGTCGCCGCCGGGCAAGTCCCGCTCGTGCAAACGCCCGTCGTCGACACGACCGAGCCGCGCGCCCACACCGAAACCCCGGTGCCCAGCGAATCCGTCGGCCCGACGGACCCGAACCACAGGCCCGAGTGGCGCGTTCACGCGAGCGGCACCGTCAGCGGACACAACATGAGCCCTCGCCCGCCGACCTCGACGCCGGCGATCGAGCCGCCGCCCGCCACTACCGCGCCCATCACCACCGCCGAGCCGCCGGGCGACACGAACCCGCTTCATCGGACCGACGGCAAGCCGAAAGTCCAGCTCGAGAGAGACAATCCGTGGCCGTGAGCGTGTCCGCGTAGCTTGCTGCTTGGCGCCCGTCGTCCTAATGACGAGCCATGCGAAGCGAGTGGGTGGCGAAACGCTCGGGCGACCGGAACAAGACGCAAATGCACTACGCCCGGAAGGGCGTCGTCACGGGCGAGATGGAGCACGTCGCCGCCCGCGAGCGCGTCGACGGCGCGCACATCCGGGACGAGGTCGCCCGCGGGCGCCTGGTCATCCCGGCCAACGTCGAGCACACGAACCTCGAGCCGATGGGCATCGGCATCGCCCTCTCGTGCAAGGTGAACGCGAACATCGGCAACAGCGCCGTCACGAGCGACATCGACGGCGAGCTCCGCAAGCTCCAGGTCGCGCTCAAGTACGGCGCCGACACGGTGATGGACCTGTCGACCGGCGGAGACATCGATCGCATTCGCGGCGCCATCGTCGGCGCGTCGCCCGTCCCCATCGGGACGGTGCCCGTCTACCAGATCGTCGTCGAGCGCAAGAAGGTCGCGGACATCCGGACCGACGACTTCATCGACATGCTCGAGCACCAAGCCAAGCAGGGCGTCGACTACTTCACGATCCACGCCGGCGTCCTGGCCGAGCACCTGCCGTTCGTGCAACACCGCATCACGGGCATCGTGTCGCGCGGCGGCGCGATCATGGCGCAGTGGATGATCGAGCACAAACGCCAGAACCCGTACTTCACGCACTGGGACAAGGTCCTCGAGATCTGCGCGAAGTACGACGTGACCATCAGCGCGGGCGACGGCCTGCGCCCCGGCTGCTTGGCCGACGCGAGCGACGCCGCGCAGTTCGCCGAACTGAAGACGCTCGGCGAGCTCACGACGCGGGCTTGGGAGAAGGACGTGCAGGTGATGATCGAAGGGCCGGGCCACGTGCCCTTCGACCAGATCGAGATGAACGTCAAAAAGCAGATGGCCCTTTGCCACGAGGCGCCCTTCTACGTGCTCGGCCCGCTCGTGACGGACATCGCCCCAGGCTACGACCACATCACGAGCGCGATCGGCGCGACGATGGCCGGCACCGCGGGCGCCGCGATGCTCTGCTACGTCACGCCGAAGGAGCACCTCGGCCTGCCCGAAGAGGACGACGTCCGCCAGGGGCTCATCGCATACAAGATCGCCGCCCACGCGGCCGACGTGGCCCGCCATCGGCCCGGCGCGCGCGACCGCGACGACGCGCTCTCGAGGGCGCGCTACGCGTTCGACTGGAAGGAGCAGTTCCGGCTCTCGCTCGACCCGGAGACCGCGCAGTCGATGCACGACGCGACCTTGCCGGACGACTACTTCAAGAGCGCCGAGTTCTGCTCGATGTGCGGGCCCAAATTCTGCAGCATGCACATGAACCGCGCGGTCGAGGACTTCAACAAGCAGGTCGAAGAGGACAAGAAGGTCGGCCGCCGCACGCTCGACGTCTTCTTGCCGTGACGCGCGCGCTCGCGGGCCTCGTCCTTTTGGCGCTTGCGTTCGCGTGCGGCAAGAGCACGCACCCGGCGTCGGGGTCCGCCGAGAGCGCCGGGGAAGGGGACCCTCCCGACAGCGCGCCGCCGCCGATGGACGCGCGGGAAGCGGCGCAGTGGGCCGCGGCCCAGCAGGGCGACGCGGAGGAGCTGATGCGGCTCGAGGACCTCGTCGGCTGCGAGGGCCTGCGGGATCGCTCCGACGATCCGAGCCGCCGGATGACGGCCCTCCGGGCCATGGAGTACTGCCCCGACTTTTCGGAGCTGCCCTGGCTCGCGGACTGGGCGACGCAAGGCCCCGACGCCGACGCCCGCGCCGCCCTCGAGACGATCGGCGCGCTCGCGGCGCGCCCTCGCCGCGCGACCGACCCGGAGGACGCCGACGATCTTCGCGCGGGGTGCGGCGCGTTGCTCTCGCTCGCGAAGTCCGCGTCTCGCCCGAGAGACCGCCGCGTGCGGGCCGTCCACGCGCTCCGCATGCTGGCCGACCGAGGGTGCGTGAAGCGGACGGACATTCCGACCGACTTCGAGACGCGATAGCGGCGTTCCGCGCGGGCCGGGGGGGGTCGAGAGGCTCAGCGGTCGACGCGCGCGCGCGATGCCAAGACCAGACGCTGGACCTCGGCGTGGGCGCGATCGCGGAGGGCGGCGGCGCGGGCGTCGTCTCCGACGGCGATCGGCGGCCCGATGGAGATGGCCATCGCCGACGGCTCCGCGGCGGCCATCCTCGCGAGGTGCGCGCCGAACGACTCGTTGACGAACGCGGCCCCCGATCCGGTCGCGTACGCCAGGCCGACCGGCACCACGTCGGCCCCCGACCGGAGCGCCGCGACGAACGCGCCCGCGTGGAAGGGCCTGACCTCGTCGCCGGTGAAGGTCGTCCCTTCGGGGAAGACGATGACGGTGGCGCCGCGCGCGAGGAGCGAGCGGATGTTGCGCACGGCGTTGGCGCCGCTCACGGCGTCGGCACGGTCGACGAACACCGTCCCCACGGTCCGCGCCGCGCGGCCCAAGAGCGGCCAGCCCGCGAGGTCGGCGCGGCTCACCATGTGTCCGCCGAAGCGCCGGAGCAGCACGAGGATGTCGGCCGTCGAACGATGGTTGGCGACGACCAGGCGCCCGCGGTCGGGCGACGCCGGCGGCGCCCCCTCTTCGAGCACCGTGACCCCGAACAAGCCGAGCAACCCTGCCGACCACGCGCCCACCCAGCGCTCCCGGAGCCGACCGCGCGAGGCCTCCTCGGCCAGCCGGCTGCGCGCGACGAACGCCGGCAGCATCGTCGCCGTGAGCGCGCCGAACCCGGCGATGCGCGCCGCCCGCCGCACCTCTCCGCGGAGGGTCACCAGAGCCTCCGCGCGGCCAGCGCCGCCCACTCGAGGCCCCGGCGTGCGATCGACCGCGTCCGCCACGCCTCGAGGTCGATGGGCGTCGCCGCCGCGAGGTCGCGCTCGAACCCCGCGCGCACGTGGCGAGCGAACGCGACGTCTTCGACGGCGAGGTTCACCTCCAGGTTCTTTCGCGACCTCTCGTCGAGGTTGAAGCTCCCGACCGTGGTGAACGTCTCGTCGACGACCGCCGTCTTCGCGTGCAGCATCCTCGACCGGAGCGTCCACACCTCGACGCCGTGACGAATCAACGTGTCGAAGAGCGCCTCGGTGGCGAACTGCGCGAACAGAACGTCGCTCTTCGACGGGACGAGCACGCGCACCCGCACCCCGCGGTAGGCCGCGTAGAAGAGGGCGGCGCGCACCCGCCGATCCGGCACGAAATAGGAGTTGGCGATGTCGACCCGGGAGCGGGCGCGTCCGATGCGTCGCAAGTATTCCTTGCGGACGCTCCGGCGCGTGCGCCACTGCCCCGCGAGGACGAAGACGGGTCCGCGGGAGCGGCGGGCGAGCGGGCGCACGTCGATGGGCGGCGTCTGGTGCGTCAGCTTGCGCCACGTCCGGTAAAAGAGCGAGCGCAGCTCTTCGCTGATCTCGCCGCGGACTTGGATGACGTCGTCGCGCCAGCCCGCGCCGCCGTCGGCGACCGCGAGCCACGGCAGGGCCAGGTTCATCCCGCCCGTGAACCCGTCGGTCCCGTCGACGACGAGCATCTTGCGGTGGTCGCGCAGCTCGATGCGGTCGAGGCGGAAGTGCCGGTCGAACGGGTAAATGGAATGGTACTCGGCCACTTGCCCGCCCGCCTGGGAGAGCGGCAGCCACCAGGCCGGGGCCGAGCCGATGCTGCCGACGGCGTCGTAGATCACCCTCACCTGGACGCCGGCGCGCGCACGCTCGGCCAGGGCGTCGCGGAAGCGTTCCCCGACCGAGTCGAGGCCCACCCAATACATCTCGAGCAACACTTCGCGCTGGGCGCGGGCGATCGCGTCGAGCATCGCCGGGAACGCCTGCTCGCCGTCGCGCAGCAGGCGCACTTGGTTGCCGCCCACGGGAAACCAGGGCGCGGAGCCGGGCGCGCCGGCGGCGCTCGGCTCGGGGACGGTCGTGTCCAGCGAAGAGGGCGTCACCGGAGCTTCAGCCTATCGTCGACCCGCGTCGCGCCGCGCTGGTTTCGACGCGTGATCGTCCGAGCGCGGAGGCCGCAACGCGACGATCACGAGCGCGTCGTCGTGGAGCGCCGCCGCGGCGAATGCGCGGAGCACGTCGAGCGACGGCGCCTTCGCGGGCCGCCCTTCACCCCGCCACAACCGAATGACGCGCGCGTGTGGATCGAGTGACGCCAGCGAGGTGGCCTTCGCGATGGCGGCGGTCGCGCGGGTGCGGTCCTCTTCGCGGAGCGCGCCTTGGCGCAACCGGTCGAAGAGCGCGCGCGTCTGGGCGACCGCGGCGTCGAGGGATGCGTCGTCCGATCGCAGCCGGACCACGAGGGCCGCGTCGTGGGGCGGCCCGACCACCGACGCGCTCCACGACCGCGCGAGCCCGGCCTTCGCCGCGTCGCCGGGTCCGCTCGGCCCGAGCGCCCGCGCGAGCAGCCCGCCCGCCCCGTCGAGCGCGGCCGCGATCCATGCCGCGGGCGCGTGCGCCTTGTCGTCTCCCGCGTCGAGGGGGAACGCGAGGAGCGCCTCGGAGGGACCCTTCCCTGTGAGGTCGACCGCATAGGTGCCGGGCTGCACCGGCGGGAGCTTCGGCGGAGCCGGGCACGAGCGCGCCTCGCCGGGCGTTCGCGCGATCCAGCGGTCCACCGCCTGCACCGCGGCGTTCGCCTGGGCCGCGTCGTCGTTCGCGAGCACCGCGACGCGGAGCGGTCCCGCGCGCATCGCCGCCGCCCGCGTCGTGACGGCGTCGTCCGAGGCCGCCGCGAGCCCCGCCTTCGTGCCGAGCGGCGCGATCCACGTCGGGTGGCCCGGCGCGAGGACGCTTCCCAGCGAAGCCATCGCCCGCGCGTCGGCCTCCGACGAGCGCGCGAGGAGAGAGGCTCGGGCGCGGGCGAGCCGGTCGGCGTCGAGCGGCTCGGCGGCGAAGGCGCGGCCCGCGAGATCCGCGAGGCGGCGCGCGTGCGCCTGGGGGAGCTCGTCGGCCCGCGCCGGTCCGTGGGCGACGACGCCGATGCCGTCGGTGGCGACGAACGGCTCGAGCACCACGTCGTCGTCGTCGTCCTGCGTCGCCGCGGCTACCGCGACGGCCGCGCCCGTGCCGTCGTCGCGCGCCGACTCGGGCATCGAGCCGCACGTCGACGCGACGAGCACCCACGTCTCCGCTTGCCCGGCTTCGACGCGCGTCCGCGCTTCGACGACGGGCGTTCGCCATGCGGCCGCGGCGCGCTCGATCTCGGCGGCGAGCGCGTCGTTCGATGCCGCCGCGTGGTCGGCGGCGTCGGCGCTCGGCGTGTCCCGGCGCGTGGCCACGCCCACGGCGAGGGCCGTGCGGACCTGCTCGGCGCCGGCGTGTCGTCCGGCGAGCGACCACCACGCCGCGCGCTCCGCCGCGTCCCTCGGGTCGAGCGCGTGGCTCGCCAGATCGCGGCGCAAGTCGGGCGAGACCGTGAGGTCCGCGACCTCGACGCCGAGCTCCTGCCGCGCGAGCGCGGCCGCGGTCGCAATGCGCGCCGCGCCCCCCGCGCCCTTCAGGTCGGCCGCCGCGAGGTCGAACGTGGCCGCGACGCACCCGCCGTCGGCGTGCGCGGACGCGACGACCGACCGGAGCCTCGCCGGTGCGTCGAGCGCCGCGAGCCGCGACGAGAGCGCGCCCGTCGTGTCGCCGAGCGTCTCGCCGGCCGCGACCGCCCTCTCGGGGCTGCTCGTGTACGCCGTCACCACCATCCGCGCCGCGCCCGGCGCGACCTCCCCCGACGCGTCGTACACGACGGCCCGCGCGTCGGCGGCCGGCCACTCCGACGCCACCGCGGAGGCGCCCGCCGGCCAACTGGACGCGCGCGCCACCGCCGCGCCGACGGCGCTCACGAAGGTCGCGTCCCCCGCCGTCGCGATCGCCACGCGCCCGAGCCCGTGCGCAGCCCGGCGCCACGCTTCCAGGTCCGCGTTCGTCGGCGCCGCTTCGTCGCCGCGGGCCAGCGCCTGCCCGGTGCAGCGCGCGACGTCGGCGAGCGCACGGTCCGCCATCGGGTGCCGCGCCAGCGCCGCGAGCGCGCGCGTCACCGCGGCGAGCCCCTCGTCGGTCGCCGTCACGGGCGCCAGCATCGCCTCGCGGGCCGCCCCGACGAGCTTCGCCGCCTCCGCGGGCGACGCGACGAGCGCACGCAGGCGCCAGCCCGTCGACCCGCCCACGACGCTCGTGTCGCCCAGTCCCCGCGCCGCCAGCCGCCCCTCGACGAGCGCCGCGAGCGCCACCGCGACGACGGCGCCGCGGTCGGGCGCGATGCCTTCGGTGTCGACCGCGATCGCGATCCCGCCGAGCCCATCGCCCTCGCGCTCCACCGCAGACACCGGCGGCCGGCCGGCCCCGACGTCGACGGTCGCGCGCGCGGCGGGCACGTGCGGACGGCTTCCGCTCGGCCCCCCGCACGCGCATGCGACCACCCCCCAGGCCACCCGCGCCGCTCTCCGTGCGGCGGCGGACTTGGTCATGGACTCTCGCCCGGAAGCCGCGTCGCGCCCGCCGCCCCCGCCATCTCGGCGGCCTTCGTCCGTACGAAAGACGCCACGAGGCGCATGGGCACGCGCGCAGGACAGCGCCGCTCGAGCTCCGCGAGGCGGGCGTCGCCGACGGCGTCGAACGAGCGCACGGCCGCGTCGTGGTCGGGCATGCTCCGGGAGCTCGCGAGCATGAGGTCCATGACCCCGGCGTACACGCCGCCCGACCGGATCGCCCGCGCGCCCTCGCCCACGTCGCAGAGCCCGCAGGCGATGCAGCCGCTCATCTTGGGGAGCGCCATGCGCTCGTCGGGCGAAATGGGGC
The DNA here is from genome assembly GCA_036500865.1 of Polyangiaceae bacterium. Lineage (GTDB taxonomy): Bacteria > Myxococcota_A > Polyangia > Polyangiales > Polyangiaceae > Palsa-1150. Next base: position 127,471 of record DASYBG010000024.1, on the reverse strand, counting down.
TCAGGCGGTCTCCCGCGTAGCTGCGGCGGAAGTCCGCGAGCCCGCGCCGGGCGCCCACGAGCGGCGCGAGGAGCGAGCGGACGAGCGCCCAGGCGAGGATGAGCAGGGCGTGGATTCGGCCCATCAGATGACGTTACCCCGCGCCCCGAGGGCGAGGAAGGCCCGCCATCCACCGAAGGACGTGATGTCCCTCGCCCCTTCGACGGCGTGCGGCTCGCACAAGAACCCGTGCACGCGCGACCCGTCCTCGAGCTCGAGCTGGCCGATCGCGAGCGGCGCGGAGACGAGCGCGATGAAGGACCCGAAGGCCTCCTCCGGCATCGACCACACTTCGACCTCGACGCCGGCGTCGATCTTGTCGCGCGTCCGCACGAGGCCGGGCTTGGGCGGCTGCGTGCCCGGCACCGCGAAGAGCCGATAGTAGGGCGCCGTGCGCGTCGCGCTGACCAGCGCCGCGCCGCGCTGGGTGAGCTGGCCGTTGAGCGGCTGACCCGAGAGGTGGGCGCCGACGACGGCGAGGAGCATCTGCCCGTCGCGCGGGGCCCGCGTGCGCGCTTCGCGCTTCGGCCAAGGCCAGCCGGTGACGCCGAGCGGGCCGGGCTCGCGGGCGTGGAACGCGCCGGCCATCGCGAGCAGCGCCGCGTCGCTCCCCCACGGTCCGAGGAACGTCACGCCCGCGGGCAGCCCGTCGGGGCGAAGGCCGCTCGGCACGGCCACGCCGGCGAGGTCGAGGAGGTTGCCGAAGGTGGTGTATCGACCGAGGCGCGCGTTCGCGCCGATGGGGTCGGCCGCGAGCTCGTCGATGCGCGGGATCGACGGCGTCGTGGGGACGACGAGGGCCGCGACGCGGGTCCACGTGGGCTCGACGGCGCGGACCAGCGCCTTGAGGCGATGCATCGCGCGGAAGGCTTCGGTCGCAGGGTACTGGTCGCCGCGCGCGAGGAGCGTGCGGATGACCGGCAAGATGGAGTCGGGGCGCGCGCGGAAGAAGGTCTCGAGGCCGGCCAGGCGCTCCGAGACGATGGCGCCCTCGTAGAGGAGGTTGCCGGCCTCGAGGAACGGCTCGAGGCTCACGCGCTCGAGGGCGGCGCCCATCGCTTCGAGCCGCGCGCAGGCCCGATCGAAATCGGCGCGCGCGGCGTCGTCGCCGAAGACGAGGTCCTCCGGGCGCGGCACGCCGATGCGCCACCGGTTGTCCGGGACGTCGGCCGACCAGCAGAAATGCGCCGGCGCGGGACGCGAGTCGGGATCGGCCGCGTCGTAACCGGCCGCGATCTCGGCCGCGTCGCGCGCGTCTTCGCAGGTGAGCGCCATCAGCGTCACGCAGTCGAACGAGCGGCACGCCGGCAGCACCCCACGCGTCGAGAGGAGGCCGCGGCTCGGCTTCAACCCGACCAGGTGGTTGAACGCGGCCGGCACGCGGCCCGACCCCGCCGTATCGGTGGCGAGCGCGAAGCTCACGTGCCCGCGCGCGACGGCCGCCGCCGAGCCCGAGCTCGATCCGCCGCTCACGTAGCGGGCGTCGAACGGGTTGGGCGGGACGCCGTAGGGCGACCGTACGCCCGCGAGGCCCGTCGCGAACTGGTCGAGGTTCGTCTTGCCGATGCACAGCGCGCCGGCCGCCCGCAGCCGCTCGACGACCGGCGCCGACGCGGCCGGCGTGTACGCGAAGTCGGCGCACGCGGCGGTGGTCGGGATGCCGCCGACGTCGATGTTGTCCTTGACCGCGAAGGGGACGCCGTAGAGCGGCGGCCGCGCGCCTGCCGGGTAGGCGCGTTCGAGCTCGCGCGCCTCGTCCATGACGGCGTCGGCCTCGCGCACGTGGATCCAGACCCCGGGCGTCTCGTCCGCGGCGAGGGTCTCGAACACGGACGCGACGACGGTCGACGGCGTGGCGGCGCGGTCGCGGTAAGCTCGGCGCAGCGAAGCGATATCCAATGGCAACGAACGATGGGGCGTATTCACCGGCGGACCCGCCTTTTATCACGACGCGTTCGGGGGAGGGCGTGCTCGCGTTTCGCCGCGCCGGCGAAAGGACGGTCCTCGCGGAGGCCTTCGCGTCGAGCCCACTTCGTTTCCTCACGCCGCGAAACCATGGCCGCGCCGCGTGGGTCTTCCTCGCGAACTTCGGCGGCGGGCTCGTCGACGGCGACCACCTCGCGATCGCGGTCGACGCGGGGCCCGGCTCGACCGCGTTCCTCGGGACGCAGGCGTCGACGAAGGTGTACCGGTCGGCGCGCGGCTGCTCGCAAGAGCTCGCGATCCGCGTGGACGAGGGCGCCGCGGTGGCGCTGGTGCCCGATCCGGTCGCGTGCTTCGCCGGAGCGCGCTACAGGCAAAGGATCGACGTGTCCCTCGCGCCGACGGGATCGGTGCTGCTCGTCGACGGATACACGGCGGGGCGCGCGGCGCGGGGCGAGCGCTGGGCGTTCGACCGCTTCGATGCGCGGACGACGATCGCGCGCGCGGGCAAGACGGTGGTGGTCGACGCGACGCGCCTCGACCCCGCGCAGGGGCCCATCGCGGAGCGCATGGGGCGCTACGACGCGATGCTGACGATGACGGTGGTGGGCGAGCGGTTCGCCGGCGTTCGCGAGGCGATGCTGGCGCCGCTGCCCGCGCCGTCGACGGGCGAGGCGGCCGTCGTGACGGCGAGTCCGGTGGGAGCCGACGGGGCGATCGTCCGCGTCGCCGCGACCGGTTTCGAGACCGCGTCTCGCCCTTTGCGCCGCAGTTTCGAGGCGCTCGCGCGCTTCTTGGGCGACGATCCGTTCGCGCGAAAGTGGTGACGACCCCGGCGCGATCGGCGATGCTCCGCGCCCCATGCATCTGGCGCCTTGCGACATCGACAAGCTGGTGCTTCATGGCGCGGGCTTCCTCGCCCAAAAGCGCCTCGCGCGCGGCTTGAGGCTCAACTACCCCGAGGCCGTTGCGCTCATCGCGACGCAGCTGCTCGAGCTCATTCGCGACGGGCGGTCCGTCGCGCAGCTGATGGACCTCGGCCGCCGCATCCTCGGCCGCGCCCACGTCATGGAGGGCGTCGCCGAGATGATCGCCGAGGTGCAGGTCGAAGGGACCTTCGCCGACGGGACCAAGCTCGTCACGGTCCACTATCCGATCGCCCTTCCCGACGTCGACCTCACCCTCGCCCTCTACGGCAGCTTCCTGCCGACGCCCCCCGACGTGAGCTTTGCCGCGCCGGTCCGCATGGCCGCCGCCGCGCCGCGCCTGCCGGGCGAGGTCTTCGTCATGCCCGGCACCATCACGCTCAACGAGGGGCGCGACGTGGTCGAGATCGCGGTCAAGAGCGTGGGCGATCGGCCCATCCAGGTCGGCAGCCATTATCCCTTCGACGAGACCAACGCGGCGCTCGTCTTCGATCGCAAGCGCGCCGCGGGCAAGCGCCTCGACATCCCCGCGGGCACGGCCGTCCGCTTCGAGCCGGGTGACGAGAAGACCGTCCGCCTCGTGGCGACCGTATCGGCCGGCGGAGGCGCGGGATGAGCCTCGTCATCGATCGCCGTCACTATGCGGACATGTTCGGCATCACGGTGGGCGATCGCGTCCGGCTCGGCGACACGGGGCTCATCGCGCAGGTGGAGAAGGACTTCGCCGTCTACGGCGACGAGTGCAAGTTCGGCGGCGGCAAGGTGCTCCGCGATCGCCAGGGCCAGCGTGCCGGCGTGGCGGACGCCGACGCGCTCGACTGCGTCATCACGAACGCGCTCGTCGTCGACGCGACGGGCATCTACAAAGCCGACATCGGCATCAAGGACGGACGCATCGCGGGTATCGGCAAGGCCGGCAACCCCGACGTGATGGGGGGGGTCACGCCGGGGATGATCGTCGGCGTCACGACCGAGGCCATCTCGGCCGAGGGCATGATCGTCACGGCCGGCGGCATCGACACGCACATCCATTTCATCTGCCCGCAGCAGGTGCCCGAGGCCATCGCCTCCGGCGTCACCACGTTCGTCGGCGGCGGCACGGGCCCGGCGACCGGCACCAACGCGACGACCTGCACGCCCGGCGCGCGTCACATCGGCCAGATGCTCCAGGCCACCGACGCGCTCCCCATCAACGTCGGCCTCACCGGCAAGGGCAACACGTCGTCGCCCGAGGGCCTCGTCGATCAGATCCGCGCCGGCGCCGTCGGCTTGAAGCTCCACGAAGATTGGGGCACCACGCCCGCGGCCATCGACTGCTGCCTCGGCGTGGCCGAAGGCGAAGACGTGCAGGTCACCATCCACACCGACACGCTCAACGAGTCGGGCTACGTGGACGACTCCATCGCCGCCTTCAAGGGCCGGACGATCCACTCGTACCACACCGAGGGCGCGGGCGGCGGCCACGCCCCCGACATCATCCGCGTGTGCGGCGAGGCGAACGTCATCCCGAGCTCGACGAACCCGACGCGGCCCTTCACGGTCAACACGCTCGACGAGCACCTCGACATGCTCATGGTCTGTCATCACCTCGACAAGACCATGCCCGAGGACGTCGCCTTCGCCGAGAGCCGCATCCGCGGCGAGACCATCGCCGCGGAAGACATCCTCCACGACATGGGCGCGATCAGCATCATCTCGAGCGACAGCCAGGCGATGGGTCGCGTCGGCGAGGTCATCACGCGGACCTGGCAGACCGCCGACAAGATGAAGAGCGACCGCGGCCGGCTGCCGGCCGAGCAGGGCGACAACGACAACCTTCGCATCAAGCGCTACGTCGCGAAGTACACGATCAACCCGGCCATCGCGCACGGGATGTCGTCGGAGATCGGGAGCGTCGAAGTCGGCAAGTGGGCCGATCTCGTCTTGTGGCGTCCCGCGTTCTTCGGGTCGCGCCCGGAGATCGTGCTCAAGGGCGGCTTCATCGCGTGGGCCCAGATGGGCGACGCGAACGCCTCGATCCCGACGCCGCAACCGCTCGTCATGCGCCCGATGTTCGGCTCGTTGGGTCGCGCGGTCGGCGCGGGTGGGATCGCGTTCGTGTCGCAGCGCGCGGTGGCGGAGGGGTCGCTGTCTCGCCTCGGCCTCGGCAAGCGCGTGGTGCCGGTGAAGCGCTGCCGCGGGATCGGCAAGCGCGACATGGTCTTGAACGACGCGCTGCCCAAGATGACCGTCGACCCGGAGACCTACGAGGTCCGCGCCGACGGGGTCCTCCTCCAGTGCGGCCCCGCCGCGAAGCTCCCGCTCGCGCAGCTCTATCGTCTCTTCTGAGCGCCCATGATCGCGGGCCTCCCCTGGCGCGTCCTCCAGCTCGCCGACTCGGCGTTCCCGGCGGGCGGGTTCGCGCACTCGGCGGGGCTCGAGGCGGCGAGCCACCTGGGCGAGGCGCGGTCGCCCGCTCGACTCGACGGGTTCGTGCGCGCGCACCTCTGGAACGTGGGCACGGCCTCTTTGCCCTTCGTCGGGGCCGCCCACGACGCCCCGCGCGACGTGTGGGCGCTCGACGCGAGGGTCGACGCCTTTCTGACCCACCACGTCGCGAACCGCGCGAGCCGGACCCAAGGCCGCGCCTTCGCGGCGACGTGCGCCCGCGTCTTCGACGATCCGTTCCTCGCCGCGCTCGCCTCGGGCGCACGCGCGCGCGAAGCCACCGCGCACCACGGCCCGATCTTCGGCGCCGCCCTCGCCGCCATCGGCATCGGCCGCCGGGACACCCTCGCTCTCCACATGTACCTCGCGCTGCGCGGCGTCGCGTCCGCGGCGGTGCGCCTGGGCCTCGCGGGGCCCCTCGAGGCGCAGCGCCTGCAAGAGCGCCACGCCGCCACGCTCGACCACGTCCTCGGCGACTGCGCGGCCCTCGGGCCCGACGCCGCCGCCTCCTCGGCCCCCCTGCTCGACGTCCTCGGCGCGACGCACGACCGGCTCTACGCGCGCCTCTTTCAGAGCTAAGCGAATCGTATGGCGCACCCGAGCGATCCCTCCCACACCCACGACGGCGAGCCCCACGGCCACGAGGGCCACGGTCAGGAGGCCCACGACCACGACGGCCACACCCACGAGCACTGGGAGCACCCGGGCCTCTTCGCGGATCGCGAGCCCTTGCACGTGCGCGACTTCGCGCAGCGGGCCTTCACCGTAGGCATCGGCGGCCCGGTCGGCAGCGGGAAGACGGCGCTCTTGCTCGCCCTGTGCCGCGCGCTCCGCGACACGACGAGCCTCGGCGTCGTCACGAACGACATCTTCACGCGCGAGGACGCGGAGTTTCTCCATCGGAACGACGCCCTGCCCCACGAGCGCATCCGCGCCGTCGAGACCGGCGGCTGCCCCCACGCCGCGATCCGCGAAGACATCAGCCACAACCTCGACGCGCTCGACCAGCTGATGGTCGACGTGCGCCCGGAGCTCATGTTCGTCGAGAGCGGCGGCGACAACCTCGCCGCCCAATTCAGCCGCGAGCTCGTCGACTACACGATTTACGTCATCGACGTGGCCGGCGGCGACAAGGTGCCCCGAAAAGGCGGCCCCGGAATCACGCAATCCGATCTCCTCGTCATCAACAAGACCGACTTGGCGGTCCACGTCGGCGCGAGCTTGGACGTCATGGCGCGGGACGCGAAGGCGATGCGCGGGGACGGCCCGTTCGTCTTCGCGCAGGCCAAAAACGGCGTCGGCGTCGAGACGATCATCCAAGGGATTTTCGCGGCGCGCCAAGGCGGCGGCGGCGCGGCGCGGCGTCCCTCCAGGACCTGAAACTTAATTCGGCCGACAACTCCCGGAAACAAGCCGGGGATGAATCTTCGGGTCCGATCCTTGGTTCCCGTGGCCGGCAGACACCCGGCAAGGAGATGCCCCGATGATGAAGTTGCCTCCGGACAGCAAGTGGATCTTTGCGCTCGCAGCGTCGTGCCAGCTCGCTTCCGTGGGCTGCGGCAAGGACGAGCCAAAGCCTACGGAGGCGCCGAAGCCTGCCGAATCCGCGTCGACCGCGGCTGCCGCCACACCGGCGCCCGCGCCGACGGCGGAAGCGCCGGGCGCACCGATCAAAGTGGGGATTCTGCACTCGCTCTCGGGCACGATGGCTATCAGCGAGACGTCGCTGAAAGACGTGGCGCTGATGACGATCGAGGAGATCAACGCGAAGGGCGGCGTCTTGGGGCGCAAGCTCGAGCCGGTCGTCGTCGACCCCGCGTCGGACTGGCCCCGCTTCGCCGAGAAGGCGCGCGAGCTCATTCAGAAGGACGGCGTCGCGGTCACCTTCGGCTGCTGGACGTCGGTGTCGCGCAAGACCGCGCTCCCGGTCTTCGAAGAGCTGAATGGTCTCCTTTTTTATCCCGTCCAGTACGAGGGTGAAGAGTCGTCGTACAACGTCTTTTATACGGGCGCCGCGCCGAACCAGCAGGCGATTCCGGCCGTCGAATACCTGATGAGCGACAAGGGCGGAGGCGCGAAGCGCTTCGTCCTCCTCGGCACCGACTACGTGTATCCGCGCACGACGAACAAGATCTTGCAGTACTTCCTCAAGGCCAAAGGCGTGGCCGAGAAAGACATCAAAGAGGAGTACACGCCCTTCGGCCACAGCGATTACCAGACCATCGTCGCCGACATCAAAAAGTTCGCCGCGGGCAAGCGCACCGCCGTCATCTCGACCATCAACGGCGACTCGAACGTCCCCTTCTACAAGGAGCTCGCGAACCAGGGCCTCAAGGCGACCGACATTCCCGTCGTCGCCTTCTCCGTCGGCGAAGAGGAGCTCCGCGGCATCGACACGAAGCCGCTCGTCGGCCACCTCGCCGCCTGGAACTACTTCATGTCGATCGACACGCCGGAGAACAAGGCGTTCATCGACGAGTTCAAGACCTACGCGAGGGCGCACAACCTGCCCGACGCCGACAAGCGCGTGACGAACGACCCGATGGAAGCGACGTACATCGGCATTCACATGTGGGCCCAGGCCGTCGCGCAGGCCGGCACGACCAACGTCGACGCCGTCCGCCAGGCGGCCGGATACCAGACGTTCCGCTCGCCGTCCGGCTTCGACATCACCCTCGACGAGAAGAACCACCACCTCCACAAGCCGGTCTTCATCGGCGAGGTGCAGGCGAACGGGCAGTTCCAGATCGTGTGGAGGTCGCCCGAAGGGACGATCCGCGCGCAGGCATGGAGCCCCTTCATCCCCGACAGCGCGAAGAAGGTCGCCGACTGGACGTACCCGTGGGTCTGCGGCAACTGCACCGAGCCGAAGTTCGCCGCGCTCGGCGCGATGGCGAAGCGCTGACCGCGCTTGCACGCGGACCGAGCGAGAGGAGTCGACATGGCGAGCGCACCCGGCGGCACGTGGTTTCGTCGCTGGACGGCGCTCGCCGTCGCCCTTTGCGGCCTCTCTCTCTTCGTGGCCCGCGTGGCGAGGGCCGACGCGACGGACCTCGCGACCGACGTGAAAGGCCTCTGCCTGCCGGCCGGGGACGACGTGGCGAAGGCGGCGACGGCCATCGCGTCCTGCGGCGACCCGCGGGCGCTCCCGATCCTCGTGGGTCTCCGTGACGACGCGCTCGTCGTGACCGACTCGGGCCACGCGTATCTGCGCGACTCCTCCGGCGCCCTGCGCGACGCCGTCACGGGGGGGCCGCCGGCGGGCGAGCCGACCCGCGCGCCGACGAGCGACAACGAGGTGAGGCGGGCGCTCGAACCGCTCATCGCGCGCCTGCAGCTCCAGTCGCCGGTCACGAAGGAGCGCCTCGACGCGGTGGGCGTCCTCGAGTCCCGCTCGAGCGAGGAAGACGCGCCGTTCCTCCGTGACACCCTCGCGAAAGAGACGGACGGCGCCGTGCGACGCGCCATCACGGCCGCGTTGGCCGAGCTCGACCTCGCCAGCGACGACCCGGCCCGCCGCATCGGCGCGGTCGCGGCCATCGAGGCGACGGGCTCGCTCCGGTTCAAGAGCACGCTCGAGGGGCTCTCGAGCGACCCGGATCCGAAGCTCCGCGACGCCGCGGCCCACGCGCTGAGCGTCCTCAATCGCAAGCAGTTCTTCGTCGACCACATCGCCGACGTCATCTACGGGCTGAGCACGGGCAGCATCTTGCTCCTGACGGCGCTCGGCCTCGCGATCACGTTCGGACTGATGCGCGTCATCAACATGGCCCACGGCGAGATGCTCATGCTCGGCGCGTACGCCACGTTCGTCACGCAGACCTTCTTCCACGCGCATTTCCCGGCCCACGAGTCGCTCTACCTCGTCGCGGCGATCCCCGTGGCGCTCCTCACCACGATGGCCGTCGGCGCTCTCCTCGAGCGCTGCGTCGTCCGCTTCCTCTACGGGCGGCCGCTCGAGACGCTCCTCGCGACCTACGGCCTGAGCCTCCTGCTCATCCAGACGGTTCGCTCCGTCTTCGGCGCGCAGAACGTCACCGTGGAGAACCCGCCGTGGCTCGCGGGCGGCGTGGAGCTCTTCGAGGACGTCGTGATTCCGTACAACCGGATCGCGGTCGTGCTCTTCACGATCTTGGTCGTCAGCTTCGTCGCGTACGTGCTGCGCGGTACGTCGCTCGGCCTGCTCGTGCGGGCGGTGACGCAGAACCGGCCGATGGCGGCGTGCATGGGCATCTCCACCCGTCGGGTCGACACCTGGACCTTCGCGCTGGGTTCGGGCGTCGGAGGGCTCGCCGGCGTCGCCCTCTCGCAGCTCGGCAACGTCGGTCCGGAGCTCGGGCAGGGGTACATCGTCGACAGCTTCCTCGTCGTCGTCCTCGGGGGCGTCGGCAAGCTGGTGGGCTGCGTGTTCGCCGCGTTCTCGCTCGGCATCCTGAACAAGGTCCTCGAGCCGATCGCCGGCGCGGTGCTGGGCAAGATCGTCGTCTTGATGCTCGTGGTGCTCATCATCCAACGACGTCCGCAGGGCCTCTTCGCCCCGCGCGGGCGCGGCGCGGAGGGCACGTGACCCCATCCTTCCCCCCGCCCCCGAGGCCGGCGCGCCCCCGCACCGGGTGGGACTTCTGGCTCGTCGCCGCGACCTGCCTCGTCGTCGGCGTGATCGTGCCCGCGATGAACGTCTTCCCGGCGCAAGACAGCCCGCTGCACGTCGCCGGATTCGCCGTCCCGCTCGTCGGCCGGCTCACTTGCTACGCGATGGTGGCCGTCGCGATGGATCTCGCGTGGGGTTACACGGGCATCCTGAGCCTGTGCCACGGCCTCTTCTTCGCCCTGGGCGGCTACGCGATGGGCATGCACCTGATGCGCACCATCGGCACCGAGGGCGTCTACCGGAGCAACCTGCCCGACTTCATGGTGTTCCTCGATTGGAAGGAGCTCCCCTGGTACTGGCACGGCTTCGAGAGCTTCGGCTTCGCGGCCGTGATGGCCCTCTTCGTCCCGGCCGCGGTGGCCTACGTCTTCGGGTTCTTCGCCTTCCGCTCGCGCATCGGCGGCGTCTACTTCTCCATCGTCACGCAGGCGCTGACCTACGCGGCGATGCTCCTCTTCTTCCGCAACGCGACGGGCTTCGGCGGCAACAACGGCCTGACCGACTTCAAGCGCATCCTCGGCCACTCGCTGCGCGACCCGGCCACGAAGGCGGCCCTCTGCGCGGCGAGCGGCGCCGGTCTCGCGTTCACGTACCTCACGTGCCGCTGGATCGTGCGGTCGCGCGCCGGCCGCGTCCTCACCGCGATGCGCGACGTGGAGCCGAAGGTCCGCTTCTGCGGGTACAACCCCGTCACGTACAAGCTCTTCGCGTGGACCGTGTCGGCCGCGCTGTGCGGCCTCGCCGGGGCGCTCTACGTGCCGCAGGTCGGCATCATCAACCCGAGCGAGATGCAGCCCTCGAGCTCCGTCGAGATCGCCATTTGGGTCGCCGTCGGCGGCCGGGGCACGCTCGCGGGCGCGATGCTCGGCGCCTTCCTCGTCAACGGCGGCAAGAGCTGGCTCACGGCGGCCTTCCCGACCGCGTGGCTCTACGTGCTCGGTGCGCTCTTCGTCGTCGTCACGCTCGTCCTCCCGGGCGGCGTCGTTCAGATCATCGCCGGCAATGGGCCGCTCCGCGCCGTCGCCAAGCGCATCTGGAAGCCGAAGGAGGCGCCGGGCAAGACGCCGCCGCCGCCGACGGCGATCGTGCCGGCGGTCGCGGAGTCGGTCGCCGAAGAGGACGGAGAGGTGCATGACCGCGTTGCTTGACGTGCAGCACGTCACCGTCCGATTCGACGGGTTTCGCGCCCTGAACGACCTGACGCTCACGCTCGAGAGCGGGGAGCTTCGCTGCATCGTGGGCCCCAACGGCGCCGGCAAGACGACGCTCATGGACGTCATCACCGGCAAGACCCGCCCCGATGCCGGGACGGTGCGGTTCGAAGGCCACGACCTGACGCGCCTGCCCGAGCACGAGATCGCGCGCCTCGGCATCGGGCGGAAGTTCCAGCGGCCGACGGTGTTCCCGGGCCACACGGTCTTCGAGAACCTCGAGCTCACGACGCGGGGCAAGCGCGGCGTCTTCCACAAGCTCGTCTTCTCGCGCCTCGGCTCCGAGGAGCTCCACTCGATCGAGCGGGCGCTCGAGCTCATCGGCCTCTCCGATCTGCGCAACAGCCTCGCCGGCCTCCTCTCCCATGGGCAAAAGCAGTGGCTCGAGATCGGCATGCTGCTCGTCCAGGAGCCGAAGCTCCTGCTCGTTGACGAGCCGGTCGCCGGGATGACGCAGCACGAGATCGAGCGCACCGAGCAGATCCTCGCGTCGCTCGCCGGCGAGCACACCGTCGTCGTCGTCGAGCACGACATGGACTTCGTGCGGAGCATCGCGAGCAAGGTGACCGTGCTCCACGAGGGCCACGTCCTCGCCGAAGGCCAGATGCGCGACGTGCAGCAGGACCCGAAGGTCGTCGAAGTCTACCTGGGAGCGTGAACCGTGCTTTTGGCCCGCGACGTCCACCAGTACTACGGCGGCAGCCACACGCTCCGCGGGACCACGCTCGACGTCCCCGAGGGCAGCTGCACGTGCGTCATGGGGCGCAACGGCGTCGGCAAGACGACGCTCCTCCGCGCCATCATGGGCATCGTACCGGTCCGCTCCGGGAGCATCTCGTTCGGCGGTCGGGAGCTCGTCGGGACCGATGCGAGCTCGCGCGCCGGCGCGGGCATCGGCTACGTCCCGCAGGGCCGCGAGATATTCTCCGACCTGACCGTCGAGGAGAACCTGCGGGTGGGGACGCTCACGGGCAAGCGCAAGAAGCGCGACATCCCCGACCTCGTCTTCCGGCTCTTCCCCGTCCTGAAGACGATGATGCGCCGCCGCGGCGGCGACCTGTCGGGGGGCCAGCAGCAGCAGCTCGCCATCGGGCGGGCGCTCACCCTCGAGCCGAAGTGCGTGCTCCTCGACGAGCCCACCGAGGGGATTCAGCCGAGCGTCGTCCACGAGATGGGCGACGTCATCCATCGCCTCTACCGCGAGGAGAAGGTCGGCGTGCTTCTCGTCGAGCAGAAGCTGCCGTTCGCGCGCAAGGTCGCCGAGCGCTTCTTTCTGATGGACCGCGGCGCGGTGGTCGCGCAGGGGGCGATGCCCGAACTGTCGGACGAGCTCGTGCGCAAGCACCTCACGGTCTGAGCGCCCCCGAGCGCGCGGTCGTCCAGCGCGGACCGGCGCTCTCTCGTCGCGGGCGGGCGCTACTCCGCGGCGTGCTCCTTGATGGCCGACGCCGGCATCGACTCGGGCGCGGCGCCCTCTTCTTCGTGCTCCGCCGGCAGCTCCGCCGAGACCTTCCCGAACATGCCGCACCCCGCGAGAATGGCCGCGACGGCGACGTAGCTGATGGTGACGTGCGGCGTCTGCCCGATGCCGATGGCTTCACCGTGCATGAAGCCGAAGAAGGTGAGCACCCCACCGCCGAGGGAGAAGGCGGCCGCCTTCATGAACTGGCGGTCGATGATGAACGTCGCGATCGCGCCGAGCATGAGGCCCCCGAGGATCGACCCCCCGCCCATCACCGCGAGCCCGTGATAGAGCACCCCCACCTGCCCGAGCTTGTCGAGGCCGACCGCCGCCGCGTTGGTCCCCGCGGCTCCGAGCGCGTTGTCGATCTGGAGCTTGCCCCAGGCGGCGAGGTGCGGCGTGAGCGCGAGCACGATGGCCGGCGCGTGGCGCTTCGGCGTCTCCTGGAACGCTTGCGAGCCGATGAGCATACCGATGTAGAGCAGAATCGGCGAAATCGCGACGACCGGGACGATGGCCATCATCACGGAGATGATGCCGAGCCAGGAGAGGATGATCACGGTGACGCCCGTCGCCGCCGAGTAGCCGATGCGTCCGCCCATGGCCTTCCAGCCCGGGTGCCCGATGTACACCGCGTTGATGAACGGATTGCCCATGCAACAGCCGATGAGGCTCACGACGCCGTCGGCGGTGAGGACTCGCGTCGTCGGGTATTCGTCGCCTGCCGCCGCGGCGCTGACCACGTTGTCCATCGCTTCGACGAGGTCGTAGATCCCGAAGGGAATGGCGGTCACGAGGATGACGCCGAGGAACTGGAAGCCGCCGAAGACGTGGTCGAGGGCCGGGATCGGCACCGCCAAATGGAAGCTCGACACCGACGCCGCCAGGTTCGCCGCCGAGAGGCCGCCGAAGTTCAGGCCGACCCCGGTCGAAATCCACGCGATGGCCGTGCCGACCGCGATCGCGACGAGGCCCGCCGGCGTCCCGCGGAAGTACTTCACGCCGCCGAACCAGCTCGCGAGGATGATGGCAAAGCAGGGAATGCCGATGATGGGCGTCATGAACATGTCGAGCGCCGGCCGCATCGCGATGAACGCCACCGAGACGCCCGCGAGCGTGCCGAGGAGCGCGGCCTTCGGCGTGATTCTCCGGATGATCGGGGCGATGAAGCCGCCCGCCATCAGGACGAAGCTCTGGATGAACACCCACGTGAGCCCCGCCTCCCAGCCCTTGACGGGGTCGCCGGTCTTGACGGCGATGGGGAGCATGATGACGAAAGTGACGATGAACATGTGCGGGACGCTGATGCCCGACGGGAGCGCGCACACGTCGCGCCGGCCGGTCTTCGAAGCGAGGCGATACGCGAGCCACGCGTAGTACATCGTGCTCAGGCACATCATCAGGCCCGTCGCCGGGAGGATCCGCCCGAAGACGAGCGAATCGGGCATCTTGAGCACGAAGCGCAAGAGCCCCGTCAACGTGAGCAGGTTGACGAGTATGTTCGTCCCGAATCCGAAGTACGCGTTCCAGTCTCCTGGAGTCCACAACTTCGGCTTCGCGGCCACTACCATCGATGTCGTCGTCATCGGTTCTGCTCCTCGCTCCACGTGCGTTTCAACGTGCCGTCTCCGTGCCACGCGCCATGCGAGCGGGGTCGCCGCTCGTTCTCACGCCAGCGCTTTGATGAGTCGTGCCGAGTCGGTGACCCAGCCGAAGATGCCTCCCTGCGCCTTGATCATGCGGAGGCCCACCTCGTGGAATTCGGGGAAGTACGATCCGCAGCAGTCGCCCGGGACGATGCAGCGGTAGCCGCGGTCGTTGGCCTCGCGCACGGTCGTGTGCACGCACACCTCCGTCGTGACGCCGCAGACGACGAGGTTCTCGATGCCGCGGTCCTGGAGGAGGAGGCCGAGGTCGGTCGCGTAGAAGGCGCCCTTGCCCGGTTTGTCGACGACCGGCTCGCCCGCGCGCGGGTAGAGATCTCGGATGATGTCGTGGCCCGGCTCGCCCCGGATGAGGATCCTGCCCATCGGGCCTTCGTCGCCGATGCGCAGGTGCGGCGCGCCGCGCTCGATCTTCGCCTTCGGCGCGTCGGTCATGTCGGGGCGGTGGCCTTCGCGCGTGTGGATGACGAGCATCCGCTTCTTGCGCGCCGTCTCGAGGAGGGCCATGCACGGCTCGATGGCCGCGCCGAGGAGCGATACATCGTTTCCCAGCGCCTCCCCGAAGCCGCCCGGCTCGAGGAAGTCGCGCTGCATGTCGATGATGACGACCGCGGTGCGACTGGGGTCGATGGTCAGCGCCCGAGGCTCGGCTTCGACGACGAGGGCACTCATCGGATTACCTCTTCTCGTTCGGCATACTGCTCGCCCCGCTGTTTCTGGGCCGTTACGCCGGAGTTAAAGGTAACCGTCCGCTTACTTTTGCCCGAGCGCTTCGAGCAGCGCGACCGACGTGCTGATCGCCCCGAATACCCCTTGTTGCATCGTCACCATCTTCAGCGCCGCGTCGTGATTTCCTCGGTCGGTCGCCGCGCAGCAGTCCCGCAACAAGACGCACTCGAAGCCCCGGTCGTTGCCCTCGCGCATGGTCGTGTGGACACACACATCGGTGGTGATGCCGGTCAGCACGAGGTTCCGGATCCCGCGCAAGTGCAGGAGAAGCTCGAGATCGGTCGCGCAGAAGCTGCCTTTGCCGGGCTTGTCGATGATGGTCTCGCCGGGGAGCGGCGCGAGCTCGGGGATGATCTCCCAGCCCGGCTCGCCCCGCACGAGGACCCGGCCGCACGGGCCCGGGTCGCCGATGCCGATCCCTGACTCGGTGCGGCGCGATCGCCAGCGCTTGTTGGCGGGCAAATCGGAGAGGTCGGGCCGGTGGCCTTCGCGCGTGTGGAGGACCGGGAAGCCGCGGCTGCGAAACGCCGTGAGGACGCGGTGGATCGGCTCGATGCACGCGCGGGTGAGCGAGATGTCGTAGCCGAGCAGGTCGATGTAGCCGCCCTTGCCGCAGAAATCGGTTTGCATGTCGATGACCACGAGCGCCGTGTTCTCGCGCCGGAGGTCACCGTCGAAGGGCCAGGGATAGGGCACCGCCGCCACGTGGGTCATCGGTCACACCTCGCGGCCCCAACCCAAGCGCAAGCCCTGTTTCTCAGGGGTTTCTCGCGCATTCGAGGGTCGTTGCGGGGAGCGCGATTTTCATACTGCGCGGCCCCGTCTTCTTGTACGAAGACGCCCCATGCTCGCGATCAACCTGGCCGGCAAGCGCGCGTTCGTAGCGGGGGTCGCCGACGACGGCGGCTTCGGATTCGCCATCGCCAAGAGCCTCGCGGAGGCCGGCGCGTCGGTGTGCCTCGGCACGTGGCCGCCCGCGCTCGGTATTTTCCAGACGCTGCTCCGGAGGGGCAAACTAGACCCGTCGCTCGCGATGCCCGACGGCGGCAAGCTCGAGTTCGAGCGCATCTTCGCGCTCGACGCCGAATACGACACGATGGACGAAGTGCCGCCCGACGTGCGCGAGAACAAGCGCTACAAGGACGTCGGCGACTTCACGCTCCAGGGCTGCGCCGATCGCCTCCGCGCCGACTTCGGCGAGGGCTGCCTCGACGTCGTCGTCCACTCGCTCGCCAACGGGCCCGAGGTCTCCCGCGATCTCCTGGCGACGAGCCGCAAGGGCTACCTCGCCGCCGTGAGCGCGAGCGCGTACTCGATGGTGTCGATGCTCCAGCGCTTCGGCCCCCTCGTGCGCCGCGGCGGCGCCTTCGTGAGCTTGTCGTACCTCGCGAGCGAGCGGGTGGTGCCCGGGTACGGTGGCGGCATGTCGAGCGCGAAGGCCGCGCTCGAGAGCGACACGCGCGTGCTCGCATGGGAAGCGGGCCGCAAGTGGGGCCACCGGGTCAACTGCATCAGCGCAGGGCCGCTCGCCTCCCGCGCGGCGAGCGCCATCGGCCGGAGCGCCGAAGGGGCCGCGGAGGGCGGCAAGGGGAAGCCCTTCATCGAGCAGATGGTCGACTATGTGAGCGCGGCGTCGCCCCTGCCGGAGGCGCTGACGGCGCGAGAAGTGGGCGACGCGGCGGCGTTCCTCTGCTCACCGCTCGGGAGCGGGATTACGGGCACGGTGATCCACATCGACAAGGGGTACCACGCGATGGGCAAGGCACCGTAGACTTCCCCTCTCGGCGGAAGACCGGCCCGAAGAGCCGGCCGCGAGCCGATGCAAAAGAGGAGGGTCGAGCGCGATGACCGGAGCTCCGTGTGCGCACTGCGGGGAGACGCATCCTCCGACGGCGACGTTTTGCCCCAACACCGGAAGGCCCGTGCGAGCGCAGGTGCAGCCTCCCGCGCAGCCTCCGCCCGGCTACGGCCAACCTCCACAGGGTTATGGTCAGCCTCCTCCTGGATACGGTCCACCTCCGCAGGGATACGGGCCGCCTCCTCCTGGATACGGTCCACCTCCGCAGGGATACGGGCCGCCTGCTCCTGGATACGGTCCGCCTCCGCAGGGATACGGGCCGCCTCCTCCTGGATATGGTCCGCCCCCGCAGGGCTACTCGCCTTCGCAGGCAGGATACGGCCAGCTGCCTCCGGCCTACGGGGCCGCGCAGGGCTACGCATCGCCGGGCATGCCGGCGGCCCTGCCGGGCATGGGCAAGCCGATCGGCGCCATTCTCACCGAAGCCTTCGAGCTCTACAGGCGGCACATCGTCACGCTCCTCGTGACGAGCGCGATCGTCCTGCTGCCGCTGTCGCTCGTGAAGAGCGCCGCCGTCGCGGCGGTGCTCGCGCCGACGGTGGCCGTCGCAGCGGCCGCGCAGAACACGATCGACCTCTCCCGCAAGGCCACGCTCGACTGGCAAAAAGAGATCGAGGACGCCAAGGGAGACCCGAAAAAGCTCCAGGAGGTCCAGCTCGCGCACCGCAAGCAGCTCGAGGAGCTCTCCCGCCACGTCGTCACCCACGAGAAGGTCGCGCTGGGCGGCCTGCTGACCGTCTTGCTGGGCGCCCTCGCGGCGATCGTCGGTACCGCGATCATGTACGGGATTGCCGTCCCGGTCGTGACCTGGGCGCTCACCCTCGTCGTCGCCGACCGGGCGACCGGCGGAAGCATGGGGCCGGGAGAAGCCTACGGGCTCGTGAAGAGGCGCCTCGGGAAGCTCTTGAGCGCGTGGATTCCCGCGTTCCTGCTCGTCATGGTGGGCCTCTTCTTTCTCTTCATTCCCGGCCTCGTCATCGGGTTTCTCTTCATCTTCGTGGCGCCGGTGGTCCTCCTCGAGAACGTCGGCGGGACCGACGCGCTGAGGCGGAGCGTGCAGCTCGTGAAGACGAATCTTCCGCAGGTGGCCATCGTCTGCCTCGTCTTCATCGGGCTCCGGATCGTGGCCTCGGTGATGACCGTCTTCATCCCGCACGGCTGGTTCTTCTGGGACAGCTTC
Organism: Polyangiaceae bacterium; assembly: GCA_036500865.1. Classification (GTDB taxonomy): domain Bacteria; phylum Myxococcota_A; class Polyangia; order Polyangiales; family Polyangiaceae; genus Palsa-1150. The sequence goes on along the minus strand of DASYBG010000024.1, from coordinate 109,401 downwards.
GTCCAGGACGTCGTCCTTCTCTTCCTCTTGCCCGTCCCGATCATCGGCACGGTTCTTTTGTATCTCGACGTTCGCCGCCAGTCCGACGGGCTCGACGCCCAAGGCGTCCGCGCGGGGATCGAGGGTCTCCGCCAGTAAGGCTCGCTTCGCGGCCCGAGCGAGCGAGAGAAAGGGCTTATCCCCCGAGATGCCCTCGCGCGCCTTGTGGGTGGGCGACGGCACATGGTAGTTCGCTCTCCCATGGTTTCGCCCTTCACGCCGCCGTCCACGGGAAAAGCGATCACGATGGGGGCAGGCCGCGAGCTGGCCGTCCCTGACCAACCCATCATCCCCTTCATCGAGGGAGACGGGACCGGCCGAGACATCTGGCGCGCGAGCGTCCGCGTACTCGACGCGGCGGTCACGAAGGCGTACGGCGGCAAGCGCGCGATCGCCTGGTACGAGGTCTTCGCGGGCGAGAAGGCCTACAACCAGTTCAACAACTGGCTGCCCGACGAGACGGTCGAGGCGTTCCGTACGTACCTGGTCGGCATCAAGGGCCCGCTGACGACGCCGATCGGCGGCGGCATCCGGTCGCTCAACGTGGCGCTCCGGCAGCTCCTGGACCTCTACGTTTGCCTGCGCCCGGTCCGCTGGTTCAAGGGAGTGCCGAGCCCGGTGAAGCGCCCGCAAGACGTCGACATGGTGATCTTCCGCGAGAACACGGAAGACATCTACGCGGGCATCGAGTTCGAGGCCGAGAGCGAAGGCGCGAAGAAGGTCCTCGCGTTCCTCGAGAAAGAGTTCCCGAAAGACTTCAAGAAGGTCCGCTTCCCGCTGACCGCGGGGATCGGCGTCAAGCCGGTCAGCCGCGAAGGGACCGAGCGGCTCGCGCGCGCGGCCATCGAGTACGCGCTCGAGAACAAGCGCAAGAGCCTGACGTTCGTCCACAAGGGCAACATCATGAAGTTCACCGAGGGCGCCTTCATGCGGTGGGGCTATGCGCTCGCGCAGCGCGAGTTCGGCGACAAGGTCTACACCTGGCAAACCTGGGAGAAGACGAAAGCCGACAAGGGCGAGGCCGCGGCGAACGACGAGCAGAAAGCGGCGCTCGCGGCCGGCAAGCTCCTCGTGAAGGACGCGATCGCGGACATCGCGCTCCAGCAGGTGCTGACGCGCGCCCCCGACTTCGACGTCATCGCGACGTTGAACCTCAACGGCGACTACCTCAGCGACGCGCTCGCCGCTCAGGTCGGCGGGATCGGGATCGCGCCGGGCGGCAACATCAACTACGTCACCGGCCACGCCATCTTCGAGGCGACGCACGGCACCGCGCCGAAGTACGCCGACCTCGATCGCGTGAACCCGGGCTCGGTCATCCTCAGCGGAGAGATGATGCTCCGCCACATGGGGTGGAAAGAAGCGGCCGACCTGGTCATCCATGGGATGGACGGGGCGATCGCGAGCAAGCGCGTCACCTACGATTTCGCGCGCATGATGGACGGTGCGACCGAGATCAAGTGCTCGGAGTTCGGTGACAACATCATCGCGCACATGTGAGCCGACGGAGAACCCATGCCCACGCGAAAAAAGATCGGTCTGATTGGTGCCGGCAACATCGGCGGCGAGCTCGCGCGCCTCTGCGCGAACGAGGAGCTCGGCGACGTGTTCCTCTTCGACATCGCGCCCAAAGAGAACTTCGCCAAGGGAAAGGCGCTCGACCTCGAGCAGAACGGCGCGGTCCTCGGGTACGACGCGAACATCCACGGGACGTCCAACTGGGGCGACCTCGAAGGGGCCGACGTCCTCATCATCACCGCCGGCATCCCGCGCAAGCCCGGGCAGTCGCGCGACGACCTCGTCGCGACCAACCTGCCGATCATCCGGGACGTGGCGCAGAACGCGAAGAAGGTCTGCCCGAACGCGTTCGTCATCGTGATTTCGAACCCGCTCGACGCGATGGTCTACGAGTACAAGCGCGTCGTCGGTGCGCCGAAGGGGCTCGTCGTCGGGATGGCGGGGGTGCTCGACAGCGCGCGCTTCCAGCTCTTCTTGGCGCGCGAGGCCGGCGTGAGCGTGAAGGACGTGCGGGCGATGGTGCTCGGCGGCCACGGCGACGACATGGTGCCCGTGCTGTCGATGACCACCGTCCATGGCGTGCCGGTGTCCGCGCTCATCGCCAAGGACAAGCTCGACAAGATCGTCGACCGCACGCGCAAGGGCGGCGGCGAGATCGTCAACCTGATGGGCACGAGCGCTTACTACGCGCCGGCCACGAGCGCGGTGTCGATGGCGCGCGCGTACCTGCGCGACCAGAAGCGCGTCCTCGCGTGCGCCGTCTACCTCGAGGGCGAGTACGGTTACCGCGACCTCTTCATGGGCGTTCCGGTCGTCATCGGCGGCAAGGGCGTGGAGAAGATCATCGAGATCCCGCTCACCGAGGACGAGAAGACGATGCTCGCCAAGAGCGCGAAGAGCGTTCAGGCCGTCGTCGATATTTGCAAGAAGGGATAAGCCGCGGGACCGACGTCGCCGCCGCCTCCCCGGGCGGGCGTCGAAAACTTGTCCCTCCCGCCCGAACGGCGAGAAACAGGCAGTGCGATGCACCGCCGGGAGTTTCTCGCCGCTTTGGGGGGCGCCGCTTCCTTGACTCTTCTCTCCCGCGGCGCTCGCGCGCAGGGCGTGGCGCCGGTCGTTCGCGACGCCCGCGGGACGACGATGCGCCTGCAGCTGGCGCACGCGCCGTTCCCGTCGGGCGGGTCGCCGTACCGGGACGACACCGTCATCGTGTTCGTGCCCGAGCACTTCCGCTTCCGCGAGCCGGAGGGCGTGGCGGCGCTCATCCACTTCCACGGTCACAATACGACCGCGGACCGCGCGATCGAGGCCCACGAGCTCCGCGAGCAGCTCGCCGACAGCAAGCAGAACGCCGTCCTCGTCGTCCCCCAGCTCGCGACGATGGCGGCGGACTCGTCGTGCGGCAAGCTCGAGACGCCGGGAGGGCTCCTCCGCCTCTTGCGTGAGGCGATGGCGACGGCGGCCGCGACCGGGCGAGGCGTCTTGGGCGACGCGGCGCTCCCCCGGGACGCGCGCCTCGGCACCGTCTGTATTTCGGCCCACTCGGGCGGGTATCACGCGGCGGCGAGCTCGCTCCGGGTCGGGGGCGTCGACGTGCGCGAGCTCTATCTCTTCGACGCGCTCTACGCCGAGACCGACGTCTTTCGCGACTGGGTGATCGCGCGCCGGGGCGAGCCACTCCACGAGCGGCACAAGCTCGTGAGCTACTACACCGAGGGCGGAACTACGGAAGCCGCGAGCAACGCGCTCCGCACGTCGCTCGAGAACGCCGGCGTGCTGTGCGAGCACGAGACGCGCGAGGGAGACCTCTCGCGCGGCGAGCTGTCGCACGCGGACGCGGTGTTCGTGCGCACGGGGCTCTTTCACGGCAACGTGACTTGGGAGACCAACGCCCTGCGCGACTGCCTCTTTGCCTCGGCCCTCCCCCGACATCTCGCGACGACCTGGTTTGCCCGGAAGGTCGGCTCGCGGCCCATCGAGCGAAGGCAGCGCTGAGCGGCGCGCCTCCCCCGAAGAGCACCCAAGGCCGAGGATTGCACCGACGCCACAGCGCCGGTGCCGGCCGCGCGGCGGTTGCGTTTCGCCGTGGTCCGCCGGCAAATCGAGCAGGAGAAGCAGACGCGCCGCTCGCGTTCGGCGAGCCGCGGGCCGAGGTGGCGCGCGCGCGTGTTGCGTTCTGTTAAGCGCGCGCCGGGACGAGGCGACGGTGTGCCCGCATGTGCTAGCGTCTACCCCGCATGAAGATCCACGAGTATCAGGCGAAGCAAATCTTCGCCCGCTACGGAGTCGCCATACCGAAGGGCTATCCGGCCATGTCGGTCGACGAGGCCGAGGCGGTCGCAAAGCGGCTCGCGCAGGAGACGGGCAGCGGGGTCGTCGTCGTGAAGGCGCAGATCCACGCCGGCGGACGGGGCAAGGGCGGCGGCGTCAAGGTGGCGCGCGGCGGGGCGCCCGAGGCGCGGTCTCTCGCGCAGTCCATCCTCGGGATGCAGCTCGTCACCCATCAGACGGGGCCGGAGGGTCAGAAGGTCCGGCGGCTCTACGTCGAGCAGGGGCTCGACATCGCGCGCGAGCTTTACCTCGGCGCCGTGGTCGATCGCGACCGCCGCCGCGTCGCCTTCATGGCGTCGACCGAAGGCGGCGTCGAGATCGAAAAGGTGGCCGCGGAGACGCCCGAGAAGATCGCGACGATCCACATCGACCCCGCGGTCGGCCTCGCGGCGTATCAGTCGCGGCAGCTCGCGTTCGGGCTCGGCCTCGGCCAAAAAGAGACGCTCGGAAAGTTCGTGAAGCTCTGCGGCGCGCTCTACGAGCTCTTCACGAAAGAAGACTGCTCGCTCTGCGAGATCAACCCGCTCGTCGTGACCAAGCAGAACGACGTCGTCGCGCTCGACGGGAAGGTCAACCTCGATGACAACGCCGAGATGCGCCACCCCGAGTGGCGGGACCTCGAGGACAAGGACGAGACCGACCCGGTCGAGCTCGAGGCCAAGGCCGCCGGGCTGAACTACGTCGCGCTCGACGGCAACGTCGGCTGTCTGGTGAACGGCGCCGGCCTCGCCATGGCGACGATGGACATCATCAAGCACTTCGGCGCCGGCCACGGCGTCGCGCCCGCGAACTTCCTCGACGTCGGCGGGGGGGCCACGCAAGACCAGGTGCAGCGCGCCTTCAAGATGATCCTGAAGAGCCCGAAGGTGAAGACCATCTTCGTCAACATCTTCGGCGGCATCATGAAGTGCGACGTCATCGCGAACGGTGTCGTGGCGGCGGCGAAGGAGCTCGGCCTCCGGGTGCCGCTCGTCGTGCGGCTCGAAGGGACGAACGTGGAGCTCGGGAGGAAGATCTTGAACGAGAGCGGCCTGGCGATTCAGGCGGCTTCGACCATGGCCGACGGCGCGCAGAAGGTCGTCGCGGCGGTCGAGCGCGCGAGCGCTGCGGGAGGTGGACGGTGAGTATCCTCGTCGGCAAAGACACGCGCCTGCTGGTCCAGGGGATCACCGGGAGCGCGGGGGCGTTCCACGCCACGCAGATGATCGAGTACGGCACCCAGGTGGTCGCTGGCGTCACCCCGGGGAAGGGCGGCGGGTTGTTCGAAGGGACCGCACCGGTCGGAGCGGCCAAGGTCCACGCGGTCCCGCTCTTCGACACGGTCGCCCAGGCCGTGCAGGAGACGAAGGCCAACGCGACGTGCATCTTCGTCCCGCCGCCGTTCGCGGCCGACGCGATTCTCGAGGCTTTCGACGCGGGCATCGAGCTCGTCGTGTGCATCACCGAGGGGATCCCGGTGATGGACATGCTCAAGGTCCGGCGGGTGCTCGAAGGGCTTCGGGGGACGCGCCTCATCGGGCCGAACTGTCCGGGTATCATCACGCCGGGTCCTTGCAAGATAGGGATCATGCCGGGCCACATCCACAAGGCGGGCCACGTCGGCGTGGTGTCGCGGTCGGGGACGCTCACGTACGAGGCGGTCGGTCAGCTGACGGCGCTCGGGATCGGCCAGTCGACGTGCGTCGGCATCGGCGGAGACCCCGTGGGCGGGATGGACTTCGTCGACGTGCTGGAGCTCTTCCAGGCGGACCCGGACACCCACGCGGTCATCCTCATCGGCGAGATCGGCGGCGGCGCCGAAGAGCGGGCGGCGCGATACATCCACGAGAAGATGAACAAGCCGGTCGCTGCGTTCATCGCCGGGACGACGGCGCCGCCCGGCAAGCGCATGGGTCACGCGGGCGCGATCATCGCGGGCGGGCAGGGGACCGCGGGCGAGAAGATCAAGGCGCTCGAGCGCGCGGGGGCGCGAGTCGCGCCGACCCCGAGCGACATGGCGAGCACGCTGCAGGCGATGATGAAGTGAGGAGAAGGCGCCGAGGGGCGGTGTTTTTTCTTATGCAAGCGCTCGAGGTCGACTAGGAGACACTCTCATCATGGGCGTCGAACGCACCCTCTGCATTGTCAAACCCGACGCGGTCGAGAAGCGTACGGGAGGAGCCATTCTCACGCGCATCGAGGAGGCGGGCTTCCGCATCCTTGCTCTCCGCATGCTGCACCTGACGCGCGGCGAGGCCGAGGCCTTCTACGAAGTGCATCGCCAGCGGCCCTTCTTCGCCGACCTCGTCCAGTTCATGACCCGCTCACCCGTGGTCGTCGCGGTGCTCGAGCGGGAGGACGCCGTGGCGAAATGGCGCGACGCGATGGGCCTGACCGACCCGGCCAAGGCGGCCCCCGGGTCGATCCGAAAGGTGTTCGGCTCGAACGTGGGCGAGAACGCGACGCACGGCTCCGACTCACTCGAGAACGCGCAACGGGAGATAGGCTTCTTCTTCGCCGGTCGGGAGGTGTCGCCCACGTCATGATGCGTACGTGAACGCTCGCGCGACGCCCGGCGGTCCCGGGCGCGATGCCATCGGCGCCCCACCGCGGGCCATAGCGGTCGGGGGAACCGCGCCAGGCGCGAGCACACGAGAGACGACGCGGGGGTCGGCGCGTCGGTCCGGGCGAGTGCGCGAGAGCGCGGGCCCGGGCCTTATTGCAGCCGCTGAGGTCCCCCATATGTCGTCGGAGCGCAACGGACAGAAGCCGGATCCGTCGGAGCACGTCCCCCCCTCGGGCAGCGGCCGGCGGGCGAGCGCGCGTGCGCCGTCGATTTGGGGCGCGGTGCGCGGGGCGCTCGCGGCGGTCCACAACTTGGAGGCCCTGCTCCGGAGCGCGAGCGTGCCTTATCGGACGATCCTCGATTTGATGCCGGAGCTTCGGGCGAGCGCGACGGTGCTGCGCGATGCCTTCGAGCGCGCGCGGTGCGGGGACGCCCCGACGGCCGAGGTGGGCGACTACGGGAACGCGCGCACGACGGCCTTCGAGCAGCTCCTCGACGCGGTCGTGGCGGCGGGCGAGCCGCGGGACGAGCTCGCGAACCGGGCGCACGTGCTCGCCGACGACCTCGACGCGTCGGCCGATTTGCTCGCGCTGCTCGAGCGGGCTTCCGCGCCCGTCGCGACGGAGGTGAGCATCAACCTCGTCGCGCGCGAGACGGGCCGTATGTCCGGGGCGGGCCGCGGGCGCGAGCTCCCGGTGCGCCTCGACGAGGCGTCACCCGACTGCGTCGTCCACACCGACCCGTACGTCGTCGGTCCGCTCCTGTCGCTCGCGGTCGCGAGCGCGCAGGCGGCCGGGCTGGGGGAGCTCGTCGTGCGCGCCCGGTGCTCGTCGCAGAACGCGACCTTGCTGGTCGAGGCGGCGTCGGCGGCCGATGCGTCGCTTCCGATCGTCTCGATCCGGACCTTGCCCGCCATCCCGCCGGCCGAGCGGGCGGCGCGGCGCGTGGCCGACCAGATCGGCGCCCTTCTCCTGGTCGAACCGGCGAGGTGGGCCATCGCCCTGGTGTCCACCGGAGGTTGACACTTCGCGCCTGCCGTTCGAGTGTTCTCGGCAAACGCGCCCATGAGCCAAGAAGAAACGCTCCGCCCGCTCGTCGAGTCGGCGTACTCCGATCGCCAGCTCCTCTCCCGGCCGGAGCACCGCGCCGCCGTCGAAGGGACCATCGCCGCGCTCGACCGGGGTGAGCTCCGCGTCGCCTCGCCGCCCGAGGAGGCCGGCGGCTCCTGGACGACGCACGCCTGGATCAAGCAGGCGGTGCTCCTTTACTTCGCGGTCTGCAAAATGGAAACGCTCGAGTGCGGCCCGCTCGAGTTCTACGACAAGATTCCCGTCAAGAAGGGCCTCGCCGCGGCGGGCGTCCGCGTCGTGCCGCCGGGCGTGGTCCGCTACGGCGCGTTCCTCGAGTCGGGCGCCATCGTGATGCCCGGCTACGTGAACATCGGGGCGCGCGTCGGCGCCGGCACGATGGTGGACACCTGGGCGACGGTCGGGTCGTGCGCGCAGGTGGGCCGCGATTGCCACCTCGCCGGCGGCGTCGGCATCGGAGGCGTGCTCGAGCCGCCGAGCGCGCAGCCGGTCATCCTCGAAGACGGGGTCTTCGTCGGATCGCGCGCGGTCATCGTCGAGGGGACGCGGGTCGAGCGCGAGGCGGTCATCGGCGCGGGCGTCGTGCTGACGTCGTCGACCCCCATCCTCGACGTGAGCGGCCCCGCGGTCGTCGAGCACCGCGGGCAGGTGCCCGCCCGGAGCGTGGTCATCCCCGGGACGCGGCCGAAGCAGTTCCCCGCGGGCGAATTCGGGGTCCCGTGCGCGCTCATCATCGGCAAGCGGCGCGAGAGCACCGACCGGAAGGTGAGCCTCAACGCCGCGCTGCGCGACTTCGCGGTCCCCGTCTGATGGACGTGCCGCGGCTGCTCGACGAGACGCTCCTCTGGCTTTGCTCGGTCGCGTCGCCGATCGGTGAGGAGCGGGCCCTCTGCGACGCCGTGTCCGCGAGGCTGTCGGCGTCGTCGCCGCGCCGCTACGGGGACTCGATCGTCGTTCCGATCCGGCGTGGCAGCGGGGGTCCGCACGTGGCGCTCGCCGGGCACCTCGACACGGTGCGGACGGAGAACGGCCCCGCGCGCATCGACGGCGGCCGCTGCTTCGGCTCCGGCGCGAGCGACATGAAGAGCGGGCTCGCCGTGATGACGGTCCTCGCGGAGACGCTCGACCGGCCGAAGCTCGGGTGCGACCTCACGCTGGTCTTCTATGCGAAAGAGGAGGGTCCCTTCGCGGACAACGAGCTCGGGCCGGTCCTCGAGCGCGACCCCGAGCTCGCCGGCGCCGACCTGGCCGTCTGCATGGAGCCCTCGGACAACAAGCTGCACCTCGGCTGCGTCGGGTCGATCCACGCGACGGTCACCTTCGCCGGCCGCACGGCCCACAGCGCGCGCCCGTGGGAAGGCGAGAGCGCCGTCACGAAGGCCGCGGCCTTCCTCGCCGACCTCGGCGCCGCGAAACCGGTCGAGAGCGTCATCGACGGGCTCACCTACCGCACGGTGACCACGGTGACGCAGGCGCGCGACGGAGGCCGGGGCCGCAACGTGGTGCCCGACCGCTTCGTCCTCAACGTCAACCACCGCTTCGCCCCGGACCGCCGCGCGGACTCGGCCTGCGCCCACGTGCGCGCCCTCGTCGGCGATCGCGCCTCGGTCGAGTTCACCGACGTGTCGCCCGCGGCGATGCCGAGCGCGAGCCACCCCCTCGTGAGGTCCCTCGTGGCGGCCGGCGTGCGCGGCGTCGAGCCGAAGCAGGCATGGACCGACGTCGCGCGTTTCGCGGCCAAAGGGATCGCGGCGGTGAACTTCGGCCCGGGAGAGAACGCGCAGGCCCACCAGAAGAACGAGTCGACGTCCCTCGCCCTCGTGCACGAGGGATACGAGATCACCGCGCGCTGGCTCGCGTCGATCGGCGGGGCCCTCGCGCCGTGAGCATTCGCGGGTGCTCGACGTACGGGAGAGGGCCAGGGTGAGGCAGCGCGCTCAGCCCAGCTCGATCTTGCTCCACATTTCGCGCCGCATCTTCTCGCGCTGACGGTCGGTGCGGGTGATCATCCGCGCCACGCTCCATGCCGCGAGGAGCTCGCCCTCGAGACCGAGCGACGGCAGCGTGCTCGGGCCTACGACGAACGCGCCGTCGAGCGGCGTCCGCAGGGGCTCGGCGGAGAGGCCCTGGAAGCCGGGCTCCTCGACGTGCCAGCGGTTGGCCATGGGCTCCGCGTCGAGCGACCCTCCGGTGGCGCGGAGGGAGGCGCGGTCGACGTCGGCGCGCTTGCCCGAGCGGAAGTCCCAGAGGGGCCGCCCGTCGTTCGGCGAATCGACGATGAGGTAGTGGCTCTCGACGAAGGGCAGGAGCGACTCGATGGCGGAGAGCACGGCCTCGCGCGCGCGGTCGAGCGCGAGCGGCGAGCCTTGGGGAAACGCCGCCTCCGCGACCAGGAGGGTCGCGCCCGGGATGCCGCACCCGGCGCGCTGGCGCTGAAGGTGCACGAGCGGCGTCGATGGATCGAGGCCGCGCTGTGGCCACGCGGGCAGGAGGAAGGCCTCGTCCGAGAGGGCCGCGGGCAGGCCCTCGTCGCGCACGACCAGCGACATCACGAAGCGCCACTCGGCCGGCACGAGAAGCGGCAGCGCGGCCATCGCGCGCCGCGGAGGATCGAAGTCGCTCGCCAGGTCGAGGAGCGCGCGGGTCGGATGGTCGGTCACCACGAAGCCGACGCCCGTCGTCTCTTCGTCGCCGTCGATCACGATCCCCGCCGCCCGTCCCCGCTTGTGGACGACGCGCGACGCGCGCTCCCCGAGCGACGCCTCGCCTCCGTGCGCACGCACGCGCTCCACGAGGAAGTCCACGAGCTCGTCCTCACCCTGCGCGAGCCGCCCCACCCCGCGCGTCCACGCGCCGTGGAGGCGCGCCACCGCGAAGTCGGGCAGGTCGACGGCGTGGCTGGCGAAGCGCGCGGGGACGTCGACGATGGCTCGGTAGTCGTGGTCGCGCGGGAACTCGGCGAGGAGCGGCGGCGACCGCCCGGAGTCGAAGCGCGGCAAGAGGCCGGCGGTCCGGCCCGTCTCGCGTCTCTCCCAGAAGCTCCCCGGCGGCCACACCAGGTCCTTGCCGAACGCGACGTCGGCAGCGGCGTTGGCTTCGGCGAGGTTCGCGTAGAGGTCGTCGACGACACGGCGGACCTCGGGATACGCGCGGTCGATCTCCTTCGCGAAGAGCTGCACGTCGGGCGGCACGTCGAGGCGGAGCCTGGGCGCCAGGATCTGGAACATCGGATCGAGCGGCAGGACACGCCGCCGGAACGTCTGCGACTGGGCGAGCTCGACGAGGACCCGGCTCCACGCGGGCGACGAGCTCGCGAGGAAGGTGAACGGCCGTCGCGCGAGGATCGCGCCGTCGTAGGCGTACGTCGGCGCCCGCCACCCCTGGCCGAGAACGAGCACCCGCCAGGACCGGCGCGCGAGCAGGGCCGCGGTCACGAGCGCGCCGGCGCCGGCGCCGAGCACGGCCACGTCGTAGTGCTTCGACATCTCAGGTCCCGGAGCCGCGGGCGCGCCTCACCCGGCCTCGAAGCGCTCCGCCCCTCATGACACTCCGACCGACGGGGTCACGCCCCGCACCCGGACGCGCGCGCGGCGGCCGGGCTTCGCGGGCGCCTCGACGGTGACGCGTCCCTCCGCGATCCACTGCAAGACCTTCGGCAGGAGCTCGTGCTCGCGGGCGAGGATGCGCGCGCCGAGGGAGGCCTCGTCGTCGTCGTCGTGCACCGGGACGGCGGCCTGGGCGACGACCGGGCCCGTGTCGGTGCCGCCGTCGACGAAATGCACGGTGCAGCCCGCGATGCGGACGCCGTAGTCGATGGCTTGACCCTGGGCGTGGACGCCCGGAAACGCGGGCGAGAGGGCGGGGTGCACGTTGACGACGCGCCACGGGAACGCGTCGAGGAGGACCGCGGTCACCAGCCGCATGAACCCCGCCAGCACGACGACCTCCACCCCGCGCGCCCGGAGCGCGTCGACGACGGCCGCGTCGAACGCCTCCCGCCCCGCGAAGGCTCCGTGCTCGATCACGATCGCATCGACCCGCGCCGCCCGGGCGCGCTCGAGCGCCCCCGCGCCCGCCACGTTGGAGACGACCACCGCGACGCGCGCATCGAGCGTCCTCGCGGAGATGGCGTCGAGGATCGCTTGGAGATTCGTCCCTCCGCCCGAGGCGAGCACGCCGAGGACGATCACCCGGCCCACTCCACGCGCTCTTCGAACGGCCGGTCCCGCGGCACGTCGACCGCCCGCCCGAGCGCGATGGGGGCCTCGCCGAGGGCGCGGAGGGCTTCGTTCGCGCGCGCCGCGTCGCGCTCGGGGACGATGATCACGAACCCGACGCCCATGTTGAAGGTGCGGCGCATCTCGCCGTCTTCGATGCCTCCACCCCTCTGGATGAAGTCGAAGATGGGCGCGCGGGGCCACGCTCGCTCGATGCGCACGCCGACGCCCTCCGGCAGGACGCGCGGCAGGTTTCCCGGCAGGCCGCTCCCCGTGACGTGGCACATGGCCCGCACGTCGATCTTCGCGACGTCGACGAGCTCGCGGGCCTGCCGCGCGTAGAGCCGCGTCGGCGCGAGCAGGGCTTCTCCCACGGTCTGCCCTGCGAGCTCGCGAGGCCGGTCCCCGAGAGAGACGTTCATCGTTTCGAGCACGACCTTCCGCGCCAGCGAGTAGCCGTTCGCGTGCAGGCCGCTCGACGGCAACCCGATGGCCACGTCGCCCGCCTCGACCCTCGACCCGTCGACGATCCGCTTGCGTCCGACGACGCCGACGGCGAACCCCGCGAGGTCGTATTCGCCCGGCGCGTACATGCCGGGGAGCTCGGCCGTCTCTCCGCCGAGGAGGGCGCAGCCGGTCTCTTTGCAGCCTGCGGCGATGCCCGCGACGACGCGTTCGGCCACGCCCAGCTCGAGCTTCCCCGTCGCGAAGTAATCGAGGAAAAAGAGCGGCCGCGCGCCGCACGTCACGACGTCGTTCACGCACATCCCGACGAGGTCGATGCCGATGGTGTCGTGCGCGCCCGTCAAGAACGCGATCTTGAGCTTGGTGCCCACCCCGTCGGTCCCGCTCACGAGGACCGGTTCTTCGACGTCCGCCGGGACCGCGCAGAGGCCCGCGAAGCCGCCGACGCCCGCCAGCACCTCCGCCGTGCGCGTCGCCGCCGCCAGGGGCTTGATGCGTTCGACCAGCGCGTCTCCTGCGTCGATATCGACCCCGGCTTGCTTGTACGTCAGCGGCATGGGCGAGCGGAACCTAGCGCGTTTTTCGTGGGCGTGGAACGCCGGCCATGCATACTGCCCGCGATGGAACGACGCCCGCGCCGTGGAGCGCAGCCGGTCGTCCACGCGCCGAGCGTCGTGGCCGACGGGGCGAAGCTCGGCCTCGATGTCGTGGTGGGCGCGTTTTGCTTCGTCGCCAGGGGCGCGGTCGTGGGTGAGGGCACGCGCATCCAGAGCCACACGAGCGTGTGGGACGGGGTGGAGCTCGGGCCCGACGTCTTCGTCGGACCGGGGGCGATGTTCACGAACGTGCGCCGCCCGCGCGCGGCGTTTCCGAGGGCGCCTCGCTGGGATCGGACCTATGTCGGCGAGGGCGCATCGATCGGCGCCGGCGCGGTCCTCGTCGGCCCCGTACGCGTCGGGCGGTGCGCGATGGTCGGCGCCGGCGCCGTGGTCGTGCGCGACGTGCCCGCCCACGCGGTCGTCGCGGGGAACCCCGCGCGGGTCATCGGGTGGGCGTGTGCGTGCGGAGAGCCCGTCGACGGGCCCGACGCGGAGGGGGAGCTCGTCTGCGCCGAGTGCGGCGAGGTCACGTCGCCGGGTGTCCGCGACCCGGGGTGACGCGAAGGACGCCGGGACCCTCGCGCTCGGGGTCGCCGTGCGCGCACGGAGGCTCGGCTTTCAGTGGCCCGGGACGGCCGACGCCAGGTGGGCCTGGATCGTGTCGCGCATGATGACCATCGCCACGTGGGCGTAGATGATGACGCCGACGGTGTCGACCAGGCTGGCGATGAACGGCGTGGAGCTCGTCGCCGGGTCGATGCCCATCCGCTTCATGATGACGGGCAACATGGAGCCGACCGTGCAGCCGGCCAGGATGATGCAGAGCACGGTGATGCCGACCGTGAGCGCGAAGAGGAACGTCTGGTCGGGGTACATCATGACCCGGCCCACCGCGATGCCGGCGATGAGGAGGCCGAGGATGACGCCCATCACGGCCTCGCGCATCAGGATGCGCCACCAGTCGCCGAGCTTGATCTCGCCGATCGCGAGTCCGCGGATGACCAGCGTCGACGACTGCGATCCCGAGTTGCCGCCCGCGGAGATGAGGAGGGGAACATAGAGGAGCGCGCCTTTGACGGCCTCCATGACGGGGTCGTAGAAGCGCAGCGCGGTCTGCGTGAAGAACTCCTCGACGAACAAGATGATGAGCCAGAAGGCGCGCTTCCGGATGAACGTGAGGAAGCTCGTCTGGAAGTAGGGCACGTCGAGCGGCTCGACGCCGCCGATCTTCTGGACGTCTTCGGTCTGCTCCTGGACGAGGACGTCGATGATGTCGTCGATCGTGATGACCCCGAGGAGCTTCTGATCGTCGGCGACGACGGGGATGACGTTGAGGTCGTACTTGGCCATGCGCCGTGCGACCTCCTCCTGGTCCATCGTCGGCGGCACGCTGATGATGTTCGTGCGCATCAGCTCTGCGATCCCGTTGTCCGCCTCGGCCGCGAGGAGGTCGCGCAAGCTGACGACGCCCGCGAGGCTGTCCTGGTCGAGGACGTAAACGACGTACACGAACTCTTCGCGCTCCCGGGCCCGCTTGCGGACGATGTCGAGCGCGGCGCCCACCGTGACCCGCGGCGAGACGGCGACGTAGTCGGTCGTCATCAAGTGGCCGGCGCTCGTGTCGGGCCACTTCTCGATCTCGCGGACCTCTTGCGCGGCGGCCGGGTCGACCTTCTCGAGGACCTCGAAGAGCTGCTCGCCTACTTCCGCCGGCAGCGCGCTGAAGAGATCGGCGCGATCGTCGGCGGCCATCTCGCTCGCGATCTGGGCCACCGACTGCGCCGGCATCTGCTCAATGAGCTCGCCTTGCTCGTGCTCGTCGAGGCGCTCGAAGATCGGCGCCGCCTCCTCCGCGGGGAGGCGCGCGAGGAGCTCCGCGGCCTCGTCCGGGTCGAGTTCCGAGACGATGTCGGCGAGATCCTCGGGGTGGATCTCGTCGAAGAGCTCGCGGATCTGGTCCGGATCCTCTTTGAGGATTTGCTTGATGTCGGGGCTGAGGAGTGTTGCAAGACGCATGAGCGACGCGGAGAGTAGAGCGATGCCTCCGAGGATGGAACCTCGGGGGAAGAAAACCGGCGCGATGGCCTATTTCTTCGGCGCGTGCGCGTAGCCCCACTCTTCGAGCACGCGCTGCATCTCCTTGGCCGCCTCTCCGTCGGCGGCGGGCCCTTCCGAGGTCGCCTCGCCGGCCTTGTCGGCGCGATCCCGCGTGACGAACACGCCCAGATCGTGGGCAGGGTCGACGACGGCGGTCGCTGGCGCGAACACCTCGGCCCGGGCGTCCGCGGTCGCGATCCCGTCCTTCGCCGCGCTCGCGGGGAGCCCGAACGGTCCCGCGAACGTCGCCCCCGCGGGCCATGGCGCGTCGTCGAGGTAGAACGTCCAGGCGATCGGCGCCGCCGGCGGGTCGATGCGCAAATCGAAGCCCACGATGGCGTCGGGCGCGGTCGCGATCGCGAAATCGACCTTCGGGCCCGCGATGCGGAACGCCTCCCGCGCGACCCCGCTCGGCTCGACGGCGACCACGGCCGGATGCTTCTCGTCACCGGCCGTCACCACGCCCGTGACGTGGTGCACGGCGCCGGCCCCGGCGAAGCGGAGGTGGACGACCGGCCGCAGCGCCTGCGCCGCGGTCTTCGGCGCGTCGGCCGCCGGTACGTTCGCCAACGCCGCCGTCAGCCGCGCACGCATCTCGGCCACCACGTCGGGCTGCATACGGGCGACGTTGTGGCGCTCGCCCGGGTCTTCCGTGAGGTCGTAGAGCTCGTCTTCGGGCGCCGCCGCCTTTCCCCCGTCGGGCGCGGCGTGCGGATGCGGCGGCAGCTCGTGGACGATCAGCCGCCACTTGTCCCACAGGAGAGCGTGCGAGTAGCGGCCCTCGCTCACGACCGCGCGGGGCTCCGCGTCCGACTGCCCGCGGATGAGCGGCAAGAGGGACCGTCCGCTCATACGAGGGTCTGGCTCGAGCCCTTCGAGCGCGAGGATCGTCGGCGCGATGTCGATGCTGCGGGCGCGGTCTCGGATCGCGCGCCCTCCGTCGACCAGGCCCGGAAGGGCCATCACGATCGGAATGCGCGTCGTCTCCTCGTAGTTGCCGACGGCGTGGTGGAAGCGCATCGGGACCTTGTCGGTGCCCATCACGATGGACGCGTCGTGCGCGGCCGAGAGGGTCTCGCCGTGGTCGGCCGAGACCACGATGATCGTCGAGCGGTCGAGCCCGAGCGCCTCGAGCTTGTCGAGCACGACGCCGATGGCCGTGTCGTCCTTGGCCGCCTCCGCCATGTACGCACGCACCTGCCCGTCGCGCGGGCCGGCCGGCGGCGGCGGGATGCGCGCCAGCATTTCTTTGGTCGGGTCGTAGGGCCCGTGCGGTGAGTTGTAGTTGAGAAAGAGGAAGAACCGGTCGGAGGCGTGGGCGTCGAGCCAGGTGAACGCGTCGTACGTGATGAGCGCCGTGTCGCGCGTGCGGTAGCGGTGATCGGTCACGCGCTCGAAGCCCATGTCGAGGCCGACGTTGGCATAGCCCGTCATGAAGAAGTTGTTCACGAAGGCCGCCGTCGTCACGCCGCTCTTTTGCAGGAGCCGCGGCAAGAGCGGCGGGTCGGACGCGTAGTAGTGCGCGATACGGTCGGCGGGCTGCACCCAGTTGCTCGTGTCGATGCCGATCTCGCTCGAGCGCTCGCCGGTCAGCATCGCGAGCGTGCCGGGCCGGGTCCACGAGGCGGCCGACCACGCGTGCGTGAAGTGGACGCCCCGCGCGGCGAGCCGGTCGATCGACGGCATGAGGCCCGGCACCACGGGCAGGAGGGCGTCGAGCGGAGCATGCGGGGCCGCGAGCTTCTCGGCGTCCTCCTCGGGGTCGTGGAGGCTGGCGGAGATGTCCGGGCGCATCGCGTCCACCACGATCCACAAGACGTTGTAGGGGACCCGCGCCGGCTCCTTGGCGACGATCACCGGGTTTCCCCAGAGCGCCAGCGAAACGGGCGGCGGGGCCGGACGATCGGACCCCGCGTCGGCTTCCCGCGATCGGGCGGCGGGGCCCGCGTGCTCCGCTCCCTCGGGCCGCGGCGGCGGTGGCCGGCGATCGGCGAGGGTCCATGTCTTCAGGCGCAGGTCGACCGTCTGCCCGGCCCAGGGCGCGAGGTCGACGTCGACGTCGAGCCAGCGCCAGTCGTCGCCCGCGGCGATGTGGGCCTCTTCGAGCGCGTGCTCGTTGCCGGCGGCGTCGACCAGGCTCACGTCGAAGATCGTCGTCCCCGGGGCCGGCGCCGCGACGCCTGGAGACAGCCGCAGGCGCGCCGCCTCGGGCACGGGGACGTGGAACACGATCGTCGCCGGCGTCGGCGCGTAGATCGCCTCGCGCTGGTCGAAGCTCCCCTCGTTCATGTTCCACACGCGGACGTCGGCCACCCACGGCTTCTTCGCGCCGCCGTCGTCGGTGCCGCCGTCGGCGTCCGCTCCTTCTTGCGCGGGCGACGCGGGCGCAGGCTCCGCGGAGGCGGCTTCGCTCGGGTGCGTATCCGGGGCGCGCTCGGCGGGATGCTCCGCGGGGCGGGAGTCGCCGGGATGGAGATCGGCGGACCTCGCGTCCCCCGTGCGGTTGGTCTGGAGGGCGATCGTCGTGACGAGCTCCGCGGCCGCCCCGCCGGGGTGCGGCCACGGACCCCGCAGCTTGCGCCAGTGCGTCTGGAAGTACGACCGCGCTGCTGCGAGGCTCGGGGTGTCGATGACGGCGTCTCCGAGCGCGTCCACGAGGCGCAGCTTCACCTGGTACGCGTCGACCCCCGCCTTCGCTCCCCCGTCTCCCACCGTGGCGGGTCCATCTCCGCGCGGCACGAGCCCGTGCGCGTCGGCGCCTCCGCCCTCTACCCAAGCGAGCGCCGCCGCCGCCGACGCGATCCCCGCGACCGCGCCGCGCGACAACCAGGACGACCAGCCCGCCACCGTCACGTCCCCCCGTGGCCGCTGGCGTCGCCGAGCCGCACGAGGCCCAAGTCGTCGCCGAGCCCGTGCTCGCCCACCTCGCGCGGAACGAGGTACCCGCCCCGTTCCGTCATGCTCGGGTCCCGCCGCATCCAGAGCCAGAGCTCCCCTTGCAGCCGCGCCACCACGTCGGGGTGCGCCGCCGCCACGTCTTGCACCTCTCCGGGATCGTCGCGCGTGTCGTAGAGCATCCAGCGCACGCCCCGGCGCGTCGGCACGTAGATGAGCTTCCACCGCTCGTCGCGCACCATGCGATGCCGGGCCATGATCGTCAGCGGCCGCATCTCCCGCTCGAGGACGACCTGGTCGCCGTGCTGCGTGTCGACCTCGGTCAGCCGTGCGATCCCGGGGTAGGGGAGGCGCAGCTCCGAGGGCAGCCCCGGGATCTCTTCGGTGAACCACAGCTCCGTCTCCGCGTACGCGAGCGCGGGCGGCAGCGGCTGCCCATCGAGCGCGGGCACGAGGCTTCGCCCGTCGAGGTCCGCCGGCGGCGAGACGCCCGTCAGCGCGTAGAGCGTCGGCGCGATGTCCACGTCGCGGACGATCGCGTCCTCGCGTGCGGCGCGCGGATGGCGCGGGTCGACGACGACGAGCGGCACGTGCGTCCCCTCGTCGCCGAAGAGGTGATCGCCGTGCCCCTGTCCGTGTCCGTGGTCGTAGAGCGTCTCGCCGTGGTCGGCGGTGACCACCACGATCGTGTCGTCCGCGATCCCGTCGCTCTCGAGCGCGTCGAGGATCGACTGGGCCGCGTCGTCGATCGCGAGGACCGCGCCGTCGTAGAGCGCGCGCACCTGCGTCTCGTCCCGCTCGTCGGGGGGAGCCTCGCGGCCGAGCCCCACGGGCTTGTGGTACTTGAAGCGCCCGCGATAGGACGAGTCCGTGAAGCGCCGGTAATAGGGCGCCGGCGCGGCATACGGAAAGTGCGCCGTCGAGAAGAACACGACGAGGAAGAACGGCCCCTGCGCCTCGAGCGCCCGCATTCTCCGCACGGCGCTCGCCGCGAGCAGGGACGGATCCGCGGCGTCGTTCATCTCGCGCAAGACCGGGAACGCCACGCGGCCGAGGCTCGAGTCGAGCACGGGCAAGAGCGGCGTCTCCACTTCGAGCGCGCGCTGGCGGACGAGCTGACGGAAGTCGAACTCGGGGACCCCCACCGCGCCGAACCCGAGATCGATCCGCGAGAAGATGTCGCCCGCATAGTCGCTCACCACGCCCGTCGACCACCCGGCCCCCGCGAGCCGTTCGGGCACCGCGTCGAAGTCACGCGTCCGCTCCTCCCAGCGCGGGAACATCGAGCGGATTCCGTGGTGGTGCGGGTGCCGACCGGTGAGGATGGTCACCCAGGACGGGAAAGTCCGCGGAAGCGACACGTATGCGCTGTCGAAGCGGGTGCCTCGATCGGCGAGGGCCGAGAGGTGCGGCGCCGTCCGCGGGTCCAGCCGGTCGGCGCGGAGCGAGTCGGCGGCGATGACGAGGACGTTCGGTCGCTTGGCCACGTTCGACGCGCGCACGGCGCCCGAAGTCGGCGCGCGCGGAGGATCGCGGGTGGAGAGGCTTCCCCGGGCGGCGCTCGCGGGTCGCGCGCTCGCGGCGGGCGTGTGCGCCACGGACGCGCCGAAGAGCGAGAGCGCGACGCCGACCGCGAGACACAGCGCGAGCGTGCGCCGACGACCCCACGATCGCATCGCCCAGTCCTCGACGCGCGCTGCCAAGAGCTCCGTCGCCTGCGACGCCCGTTCCGGCCATTCGCGCCAGCGGGCCACGGGTCCGGCGACGTACGCCGCGCAGGCGAGCAGGACGAGGTACGCCGTCCGCCTCGGCCCGAGCACGTCGGTCGCGAGGAGCTGGACCGTACGCCGCCAGCCCCCGCGCGCGTACCATGCGCCCGCATAGAGCTGCGGGTGCCGAGCCATGGCCCAGAGCTCGAGCCCCGCGTGCAGTCCGACGATCAGCGCGGCCAGGCTCCACATGCGCCGAGCGAACGAGCGAGGCCGCGGTGCCACGACGACGCGGTCCCTCAGCGCGACGAGCGTCGACGCGGCCACGCCGAGCAGGACGCCCACGAGGATGGCCGCCGCCGCGATCGCCATCTCCATGCGGTGGACCTCGCCGCCGAAGGGCCCGTGCACCACGGCGTCGATCTGCCGAGCCTGCGCCCCGCCCTCTTTCTCGTCGAGGGCGGCGGCCCGGCCGGCCCACGACGCCATCGCGAGCATGTACGCGGCGCCGAGGAGCGGCCCCAGCACGGCCGCAGAGATCCCAGCGACGGAGAGGCGCCGGCGGGTGCGGAGCGTCGAGGCGACCGTCGACCAAAGGGTCATCGCGAACCGTGGATTATGCCCTCTTCGCACCCATGAGCGAAGCTCGGCCGGCGAAGAATTCCGCGCTCCCGGCGCGCGGCTGGGCCGGGCTTCCCTGTTCGCTCGCGTCCGCCGGGGCGCGAGGACTAAAGTGATGAATTCATGGATTCCAACTCTCGACCCGCGCTTCGCGCCGTGGAATCGATTGTCGTCCCTGACAAACAGCACGGCCGGGTGCTCCTGCTCCGCGACACGCAGGGCGTCACCGATGCCCACGCCGTCATCCCGCCGGCCCTCATACCGATCGTTGCGCGTTTCACGGGCCGGCTCACGTGCACGGAGATCGCGGCGGCCGTCTCTCGTGAACTCGGCGGCGAGGTCCCGGCCGACGTGGTCGTGCGGCTCGCGGACGAGCTGGACCGCCGGTTATTTCTCGACGGGCTCACGTTTCGCGAGGCGAAGGCGCGCGTCGAGGTGGAGTTCGGCAATGCCGCCGTCCGTGCCGCGGCGCACGCGGGCGGCGCCTATCACGGCGAACGGCAAGCCCTTGCGCAGTACATCGAGCAGTCGTGTCTGGCCAAGGCGGGGCCGCGCACGACGGCGACGTCTCCTTCGTCGGGGGCCCGCATGCTGGGGCTCGTCGCCCCGCATATCGATCCGTGGCGTGGGGCCGTCGGCTACGGACACGCGTACCGCGCCCTCCAGGCCGCGCTCCCCGCCGAGGCGGAAACCTTCATCCTCTTCGGCACCTCGCACGCGCCCATGCGCCAACCGTTCGCGCTTTGCCGCAAGGCGTTCGCGACCCCCCTCGGCACCGTCGAGGCCGATCTCTCCGGCATCGACGCGCTCGCCCGCGCGGCGCACGGCTTCGACCCGTACGCCGACCAGATGAACCACAAGCGCGAGCACTCCATCGAGTTTCAGGCCGTCTTCCTCAAGCACCTCCTCGGCCCGCGGCCCGCGCGCATCATCCCGGTCCTCGCGGGGCTCGGCGCGCAACAAGCGAGCGGCGAAGACCCCGCGGACGATGCGCGTGTGGCGCGTTTCATGGATGCCGTCCGCGGGCTCGTGGCCGAGGGCGCCGGCAGAGTCGTCGTCGTCGCGGGCGCGGATCTGGCCCATATCGGCCCGCGGTTCGGAGACGGCAGCCCGCTCGACGAAGCCGCGCGCACCGTCCTCGAAGAGACGGATCGCGCGTCCCTCGATCGCGCGGCGTCGCTCGATCCACGCGCCTTCTGGGACCACGTCGCCGCCGATCTCGACACCCGCCGCGTATGCGGGCTCGCGCCGATCTGGTCGCTCCTGAGCAGCTTGGGCCCCGCCGCGCAGGGCCGGATCCTCCACTACGAGCAGACGATCGACCGCGACGACGGGTCGATCGTCTCCCACGCCGCGATGGGCTTTTACGATTAGAGGCCGACGAGGTGGCCGAACTCACTCCGGAACTTCGCCGGGGTGACCTTCGCCGTCGCCGCGAGCTTCGCGAGGGCGGCCTCGTCGTCGAAGTCTTTGCGATTGAGCCGAATCATGTACTCGGCCGCGATGCGGTACCGGTCACTGTTCACGTCGACCATGCGGACGCGCATGCGCCCCGTCTCCGGGCTCATGATCTCATCGAAGGGGACCGCCTTGAAGCGGCCCTGCTGGATCGACACGAGCGCGTTCGAGCCCCCATCGATGACGAACTTCGCCGCGCTGTGGCCGAGGTCGCGCGTGTACTCCATGTCGAACGGGATGGGATCGGCGCAGCGCACCTCGTAGCCGATGTTCTTCGCCACCATCGTCGGCTTGAGGCCGAACGCGGCCAGCCGCTCGCGCACGCCGTGCTTGCACATGTCGCCGAAGTTCACTTCGTCGATCCGGATGTGACCGTGCTCGTCGCGCTCGACCGAGGGAAGCCCGGCCAGGTCCTCCGGCGGAATGGCCTCGACCAGCCCCTCGGCCATGACCACGACCCCGTCCGATCGGCCCGCCGCAAGACGCTTCAAGATCGCGCCGGCGAGCGTGTCGACGATCGTCTTCATGCGAACTTGCTTGTCGCCGAACTCCTCGGGAATGACCGACAGCGTGGCGCCCGCGGCCTTGCCGATCCCGAGCGCCAGGTGGCCCGCCTTCCGGCCCATCGCTACGACGAAGTACCAGCGCCCGGTCGTCTTCGCGTCGACCATGAGGTTGTGGACGATCTCGACGCCCACGTGCCGCGCGGTCTGGTAGCCGAAGGTCCACACGTCGTGCGGCAGGTCGAGGTCGTTGTCGATCGTCTTGGGGACGTGGGCCACGCGGAGCGAACCGCCGGCCGCCTGCGCGAGGCGGTACGCCGAGTAACACGTGTCGTCGCCGCCGATGGTGATGAGCATCCCCACGCCGAGCCGCTTGAACGACTCGAGCACGTTCTGCATCGACTCGGGCTTCTTCGTCGGGTTCGCGCGCGAGATCCCGATATGGGAGCCTCCGCGGAAGTGGATGCGGCTCGTGTCCGCGATGGTCAGCGGGACCACGTGGGACGTGTCCCCCTGCATCACCCACTGGAAGCCGTCTTGAAGGCCGAGGACCTCGACGTTGGAGAGGCAGGCGCGGATGGTGGCCGCGCCGATGACGCTGTTGAGGCCGGGGGCGGGGCCGCCGGCGCATGTGATGGCGAGCTTGTTGGGAGTCGTCACGATGACCGCTTCTTTACATGAACCGGAGCGATCAGACACGCAACTTGCGCGATCTTGCGCGCACGAGCACGCCGTACGCGCAAAGAGATGCTCACGCCGGACGACGCGCTGCGCCTTGCGAGCGAAGCGAGCGGAACGCGGGTGACGTCAGGGCGCGAAGCTCAGTCCCGTCACGCAGAAGTTGAACGCGCCCGGCCCCGTCGCCGCCGAGTTCACCTGGAACTGAATGTGCGACGCGGCGGCCGGGGGACCCGCGAGGCCCGCGCCCGCGTCGCCGCCGGGAAGGTTGTAGCACATCGTGAAAAACTGCGACCACGACACGGTCCCCGACATGGTCGTGATGTTGTTGCAGTAGTCCACGCCCGCGTTGTCGACGATGAGGCGGACCGTCGCCGGCGTGCTCGGAAGGTTCGTCAGCGCGTACGTGATGCCGCTTCCGGTCGCGGCCATCGTCATCTTCGTCGTCGCGCCGGACGCCTGGTTGAGGTTCACGCCGATGCCGCCGCCATAAAGGCTGTACGTCGGAGGATTGGCCGTGGCGATGGTGCCCGCGCCGCAGAACGCGTTCCCGTTCAGGCACGAGACCGAAGTCCCGTCGCTGAACGCGTACCCGTACCCGCCCATCCCGACGACTCCCGGCTGCGCGGGCAAGTAGTTCGCGGGGCTGAACACGAGGGCGGCGCTCGCGACGGTGATCTGCGGCGACGTGGCCGTGGTCGGCGAGCACTGCGCGCCGCTCGTGGCCCCCCCGCTGCTGCTCGACGTCGTGCCGCTTCCGGAGCTGGAGCTGCTGGAGTTTCCTCCGTTGCCGCTTCCGGAGCTGCTGGAGCTACCGAAGCCGCCGGTCCCGGAGCTGCTGCTGGAGCTACCGAAGCCGCCGCTTCCGGAGCTGGAGCTACCGAAGCCGCCGCTGGAGCTGCTGGAGCTCGAGCTGCTGAAGCCGCCGCTCGAGGTCCCCCCGTCGAAGCCGGGGTTCGTGCTGTTGCTCGAGCACGCGACGACGGCGCTCACAAAGCAGGCGGCGCCGGCCACGAGGCTGAGAGGCGCGCTCCAGAATTTTGCAGACATCCTGATTTCCTCCGATGACGATGAATACGTACCGTGACGGCGCGATCTGGCGGCCACGAGCAGAATCCGTGAATGCCGGCGCACACTCGTACGCCTCTATAGATGCCTCAGTCCCGTTTTGCGGCTCATCGAAGTGATGCCCGCGAAGAGACGCGATTTGGTGAGCCTATCTGCCGCTCTACCGAGACTATGCTCCGACCCCCCAGCAACTACCGGGAGCTCTTGAATGATTCGACGAGTACTGCACGTGGCCATCCTTGGTTTTGGCACCGCCGCGGTGGCGGTGGCCTGTTCGTCCGCCGACGACGCGGCCACCGACGGCGGAGGCACCAGCAGCAGTAGCACCGGAGGGAACCCGGGGAATAGTGGCGGCCCATCGAGTTCTTCGAGCAGCAGCAGCGGATCCAACGCGTCGAGCTCCTCGGGCTCGTCGAGCTCCGGCGCCCCGGCCCCCGGCAAGGACGCCGGCGCCGACGCGAAGGTCGACAGCTCGGTGTCCGCGTCCTCCTCTTCTTCGAGCGGTGCGGCGAAGGACGCGAGCGTGGACGCCCGAGGGTCCGGTAGCTCCTCTTCCAGCTCGAGCTCCAGCGGTGGGTCGAGCAGCTCGAGCTCCAGCAGCTCGAGCTCCGGCGGGTCGAGCAGCAGTTCGAGCTCCTCGAGCTCCAGTGGCGGCGGCACGGCGGGACCGTGCACCTATACCGCCCCGGTCGGCGGGACCGGCAGCGGCTTGAACGGCGGCAACAGCGGCGAGTTCACCTGCTACGTCTTCGGGTCGCCCGCGGAAGGGGCGTGCGGGTACAGCGTCACCCAGTCGGGCAGCCCGAGCAACGCGAACCTGTGTCAGGGGGCGGTGACCGAGGACGTGCCGAACATCGCCCTCTCCGGGTTGGCGAAAAGCAGTTACTACGTGGCCATTCCCGGCAACAACACTCCCAACAGCGGCGGCTTCAATACCGTCGTCGATTGCGGCGCCTGCATCGAGATCAGCAACGGAGGAAACACGATCATCGCGACGGTCATCGACGAATGCCCGGGGCCCGGCAACGCCCCGTGCATGCAAAATCCAAACGGCGAGCTCGATCTCAGCTATCCGGCGTTCCAGGCCCTCAACTTCGGCAACACCGGGAACCCGCAGAACACCTCGTGGCACTTCGTCGCGTGCCCGATCCCCGTCACGTCGCCTATCGTCGCAAAAGTGAACAGCGCCGGCCAGCAATACTACTTCCAGAATTCGGTCTATCCGATTTCGACGGTCAACGGGCAAGGGCCTTCGCAGTTCGGCTACTTCAGCGTGACCCCTGGTCCCGTCACGATCGTGAGCAATGTCGCCAATCAGACGCTGCACGGCACCTTGAGCTCGGCCGGCGGCGGGGTCGGCGTCCAGTTCACGGGCCCGACGACCTGCCCGTAAGAGCGCGCGACAGGATGCGAGGACTGCGCGTGCTCGGTGACGCCTCGGGTCACGGCGAGCACGCGTAGAGGAACAGGGCGCCGGTCATCCCCGACGAATCGGTGGCGCCGCCCACCGCGAGCGTGCCGGCGCGCATCGCCACGGAGTTCGCGAAGAAGATCGGCGCCGACGCGTTTTGTAGGACCGGACCGGCAATCCACGCGCCCCCGGGCGCTCGCCCATAGAAATAGACCGAGCTCGTTCCGCCGTTGTACGTCGCGGCGGCGATGGCGAGGTCGTTTCCGTCGAGGGCGACCGAGGTACCGAACGCGCCCTCGTTGGGCGGCACCGGGATCAGCTGCGTCTGCGTCCAGGTCGTCCCGCTCCGGCCGAACACGTACGCGCCGAAGCTCGTCGCGATGACGGCGGTGTCGCCCTGGACGGCCAGCTGGAAGTTGAAATGCGGGCCGCCGTTGTCGGCCAGGCCGTCGGGGACGAGCTTGCCCTGCTGCGTCCATGTCGTGCCGCTTCGTGCGAAGACGTAACCCCAGTGCGCCGGCTGGAAGCTCGTATCGTAAGGCTCGGCCCCGACGACGACGGTGTCGCCGTCGATGGCGACCGGAAATCCGAAGAAGAGATCCGTGGCCGTCGACGGCACGAAGTCGCTCGGAGCGAGGGTCGCCTGCAAGGGCCAGGAGGTGCCGGCGTTCGTGTACACGGTGGCCGACGCCTCTTCTCCGAAGACGACGGTCCCTCCGCTCAGCGCGAAGGCGGGCGCTCCAAAGCTGTCGCTCGGCATGGCGAGGCTGCCCGACGGAAACCAGGCGCCGCCCTGTTCGAGGAAGATGTCGTCGGCACCGGTGCCGTTGGGGCTGGCGAGCACCATCGCGGTCGCGCCGCTCAACGCGACGAGGGACGCGAAGTTCGTTCCTGCCGGCTGCGCCGTTGGCTCCACGATGCTCGCCTGCGATGTCCAGGTCGTTCCCGAGCCCGTGAACCACCACGCGACGCCCGAGCCCCCGTTGTTCGGGGACCCGACGATCATGTTCGCGCCGTCGATCGCGACGCTCGAGGCGAAACCGTCGCCGGCCGTGCCGCTCGGTTCGGCGAGGAGCACGGGCCCCGCGCAGCCGAGGCAGATGCCGCTCGTGCACGCGGCCTGAGACGGGCAGCTCTGACAGGCGACGCCGCCCGTGCCGCACGCGCTCGAGGTCTCGGCGGTGACGCATTGACCATTGTTGCAGCAGCCGTTCGCGCAAGTCGTCGCGCCGCAGCCGGGCGGAGCGTCGGGGGCGTCCGTGCCCGCATCGATGGGCGCGGCGTCGACGCCGACGCCGACGCCCGCGTCACCGTCCGCGCGGGCGTCGACCGGGCCGGCGTCGAGGGTGGCGTCGGGACCACGGGCCGCATCGCCGCCGTCGGCGAGGCCCGCGTCACGGTCCACGCGCGCGTCCCCCGTGTCCGCCGCTGCGTCGAACGGCGCGTCGGCCTCGCCCGCGGCGTCGTGGACCTGTTCTCCTCCCTCCGCCTCGATCGATCCGTCGCCGGGCGCGCCCCCGGACGACTCGTCGAAGTCGCCGAGGAGCTGCGCGCAGCCCATCGCCGCGCCGGCCGCCAGAAGGGCGACGGCTACGAGGAGCGCTCCTCGCGTCGTGTGCACGCGTCTTCGTGAGGATAAGGCCATCGTGACTCGCTCCCTCGGACCCTCGCGCAAGCTCGGCCGTCCACCTCGCCGCATCGCGGCGTCACACTTCGTGTTCGGCCTCGAGGACGAAGATGCAGCGCTTTCTTGTGAAGGCGCTCCCCGGCGATGATAACGTTTCATCGTACGTTCGCTCGGGTGCGTGCCCCCCCTTCGAGGCTCGTGTCGGCAAACCTCACCAAAACAGTCGTCGTGCTCGTCGCGGCGGCCCTCGCGGGATGCGAGGCGGTCGCAGGGATCCAGGACCTGACCTACGTGCCTCCGGGCGACGACTCGGGGATCGGCGACGACGGCGCGGTGAGCACGCCCGACGGATCGCGCGACGGGGCCGCCGATGCGACGACGGCCGACGGCGGCATACAGGCCGACGGGACCGTGGGCGACGCCGGCACGCCTCCGCAAGGAGGGGAGGGCGGGGGACCCGACGAAGCCTCTTCTTCGGCGGAAGGCGGCGATGCCCAAATCGGGGACGCGCGTGCCGACGCTCCGCCCGACGGTGGCCAGGGGCCCGACACGGGCATGGTCAGCACGGGAAGCGACGCGGGAGACGGCGGCGGAACCGTCGTGGTGCCCGAAGCGGGGCCGCCGCTCATTCCGGGCGCCGACGGGGGTCCCATCCACGGCGTCGACGGCGGCGTCCTCGTGGGTGACCTCATCGACAACATGGATCTCGAGGTCGCGGCGGGGAGCATTCTCGCGAACGGTGGTCGCCGGGGAACGTGGTTCACGTACAGCGACGGCACCAGCGGCGGCGTCATGCCGCTGCCGAGCGCGGGTCCTGGTCCCATCATCGGCGTCATCCCGTCGTTCAGCGGCGTGGCCACGAACAAGGCCGCGCACGTGACGGGTAACGGCGCCGCCGCGTTCGCGGGGATGGGCTTCAACGTGAACGCGTTGAACTCGGCCGCGGTCTACAACGCCAGCGCGTATCAGGGGATGACGTTCTGGGCGCGCACCGGCACGGGGACCGCGACCGTGAGCTTCAACGTGCCTGATCTGAATACGGTCGCGATACCGGACGGCGGAGTCTGCACGACCTGCGGAGACAACTTCACGCTTCCGCCGATCACGGTCACGACAACCTGGCAGCAATACGTCGTTTACTTCAATCAGCTCCGCCAGCAGGGGTTCGGCGTGCCGCACGAGGCGGCGCTCGACGTGGCGGCCATCTACGGCGCCCAGTTCCAAATGAGCATGGGGCCCGCGTTCGACCTCTGGGTCGACGACGTGTACTTCATCGTCAAATGACGGGGCCCGCGGTCGAGCTCTCATAACGCAGAGCGTCGGCAACTCGAGTGTCGCGGGATAGCGCCGTTCCCTTCGCAGGCGCGCGGCATTCTGTTAACTTTGGAGACGTGGCGCAGCCCTCGTCGCCGGTGTCCCAGGTGCGCGTGGTGGGCCGCTACGCGCTCCACGATGAAATCGCGTCCGGCGGTATGGCGACGGTGCACGTCGGGCGCCTCCTCGGTCCGGTCGGCTTCTCGCGCACGGTCGCCATCAAGCGCCTCCATCCGCAGTTCGCGAAGGAGCCCGATTTCGTCTCGATGTTCCTCGATGAGGCGCGCGTCGCGGCGCGCATCCGTCATCCCAACGTCGTCGGCACGCTCGATGTCGTCGCCCTCGACGGAGAGCTCTTTCTCGTCATGGAGTACGTGCAGGGCGAGTCGCTCGCGCGGCTCCTCCGGCCCTTGCGCGAGCGGGGCATCGGCGTCCCCGTTTCCATCGCCGCATCCATCATCGTCGGCGCGCTCGAGGGCCTCCACGCCGCCCACGAGGCGACGAGCGAAACCGGAGAGCCCCTTGGCATCGTCCACCGCGACGTGTCCCCGCAGAACATCTTGGTCGGCACCGACGGCGTCGCCCGCGTCGTCGACTTCGGCGTCGCGAAGGCCGCAGGCCGCGTGCAGACCACACGCGACGGGCAACTCAAAGGCAAGCTCGGGTACATGGCGCCCGAGCAGATCACCGGGCAGGCGACCCGCGCGACCGACATCCACGCGGCCGCCGTCGTGCTCTGGGAGATGCTCGCCGCGCGGCGCCTCTACCACGGCGAGAACGACCTTCAGACCTACTCGAACATCCTCGCCGGCAACCTGAGCCCGCCCAGCCAGTTCGCGCCCGGCCTCCCTCCCGAGCTCGATCGCATCGTAATGCGCGGCCTCGCGGCCAACCCGCACGCCCGCTTCGCGACCGCCCGCGAGATGGCCCGGGCCATTCAGCGCGCCGTCCTCGTCGCGCCCGCCGCCGACGTGGGCGATTGGGTGGAGCGTCTCGCCGGCACGAACCTCGGGGCGCGCGCGCGAAAGGTCGCCGCGATCGAGAGCTCGGGCACTTTGCCGTCGGCCGCGTCGACCCCGGAGCTCGACGTGGGCCGGTCGAGCCTCCCGCCGACGCAGTCGCCCGTCAGCGGAGAGCGCCCGCGGCTGCCCAAGCGCAAGATCGCGCTCATCGTGCCGATCCTCGTCGCCATGCTGTCCGTCGGGGTCGCCGCCGCTCTCCTCGCGCACGCGCTGAAGTCGGCGAGCCTGCGTCACGCGCCGCCCGTGCCGGCGGCCTTCGCCGCGACCGCGCCTCCGGAGGTCGTGACGGCTCCGCCGGCCGCTCCCTCCGCGACCGCCACGTCGGAGTGGACCGACTCCGTCGTCCCCGCGGCGGCGCCCGAGCCCGCGCCGCCCACGCCATCGATCGGCGCCGCGTCCTCACCGCCTGCCGCGTACAACGTTACTCACCCGCCCCCGGCATGGGCGCCCCCGCCCGCGCAGCCGCAGCCTCAGGTGCAGCTCGGCGCGCCGCGGCCCGTGCAGCCCACGCCACCCACGCCGCCTGCTCCTCGAGGAAAAGACTTTGCCCATGTCATGGACTCGCGGAAGTAGAGCCGCCAAGCGGGCCGTGGCCGTACCGGCCCTCGCCCTCGCGATGGGCGCTCCGCTGCTCGCGCTCTCGAGCCCCGCGCGGGCGCAAGCGCAGGCGCAACCTCGCTCGGGCGACGCCGCGATGGCCGAGACCCTGTTCAACGAGGGCAAGGCGCGCATGGCGGCCGGCGACTACGCGGGCGCTTGCCCCAAGCTCGCCGAGAGCAACCGGCTCGACCCCGGCAGCGGGACGCTCACGGCGCTCGCCGTTTGCCACGAGAGCCTCGGCAAGACGGCCAGCGCGTGGACGGAGTTCATCCAGGTCGTCTCCGACGCGAGGCAGGCCGGCCGCACCGACCGCGAGCAGTTCGCGCAGCAGCACGTCGACGCGCTCGCCCCCAAGCTCTCCAAGCTCACCATCGTCGTCGATCCGTCGATGGCCGGCGTACCCGGTCTCGAAGTGAAGCGCGACGGCACCGTCATCGGCGAAGCCGGGTGGGGCACCGCCGCGCCCGTCGACCCGGGCTCGCACACCATAGAAGTCGCGGCGATCGGCAAGAAGACGTGGTCCACGACGATCGACGTCGGCGCCGAAGCCGACGTGCAGACCGTCAACGTGCCCCCGCTCGAAGACGGAGCGCCCGGCGGCGCGACCGACACGGGCGCGGCCGGCGCGACGAGCATTGGCGCCGAAGGCAATGGCGCCGACAAGGAGACCCCCGCGGCCCCCGAACATTCCGCGACCGGCGCGGGCAACGGCCAGCGCACCGCGGGCCTCGTCGTCGGCGGGGCCGGCGTCGTCGCGGCCGCCGTCGGCACGTTCTTCGGTCTTCAGGCCCTCTCGAAACGCCACGACGCCACCAGCGCTTGTCCGCCGCCCGCCACCACGTGCTCGGACATGAGCGCGGTCAACAGCAACAACGACGCGAAGTCCGCCGCCGTCGTCGCCGACGTGGCGTTCGGCGGCGCCCTCGTCGGGGTCGCCCTCGGCGCGATCCTCTACTTCACCGCGCCGACCGAGCCCGCCCCGAGCCCGGCCGCGAGCGGCAAGCTCCACATCTTGCCGGTCGCCTCGTCGACGGGCGTGTCGCTCCTGGTCGACGGCCGCTTTTAGCGCTCCGACGCCTCCCACCCCTCGCGGGCGTGAGGGAACGAGCCAGCGGAAGAGCGCGGTAGACGTCGCGGCGCCGAGAAGCTGGGCGACGATGAATCCTGGCGCATCGGCCGGCCGGATGCCCGCGAAGGTGTCGCTCGCGGCGCGGGCGAGCGTGACCGCCGGATTGGCGAAGGACGTCGACGACGTGAACCAGTAGGCGGACGTGATGTACGCGCCGACCGCAAACGGAACGGCGCCCGGCCGCCGGCGAACGCAGCCCCAGATGACCGACAGCAAACCGAACGTCGCCACGAACTCGCTGACCAGCTGCGAGGCGCCCGAGCGCTCGTGCTGCGACGCGAAGAACAGCGCCGGCTCCTTGAACATGACATGCGCGACCGCGACGCCGGCGAACGCGCCCACGACCTGCGCGAGCAAGTAGCCGGGCACCTCGCGCCACGGCAGGCCCCCTTGGCTCGCATCGGCGAGGGTCACCGCCGGGTTGAAGTGGGCTCCGGAGATCGGACCGAAGGTCAGGATCAGGGCGACCAACCCGGCGCCGGTCGCGAGCGTGTTGGCCAGCAGCGCGATGGCGACGTTCCCGCCGGCGAGCCGCTCTCCCATGATCCCGGAGCCGACGACCGTCGCCAGGAGCAACGCCGAGCCGAGGCCCTCGGAGACGAGCTTCCTCAACAGCATCCGCTCCTCTTGCCGTTCTTGCAGCAGTCCTCCCAGAGGTACGCGCTCAGCTTGCGGAGGGCCTCGTAGCCCGCCGCGTAGTAGTGGAACGTGCCTTCGCCGCGCGTCCGCATGACGCCCGCGTCGACGAGCCGCTTGAGGTGATGGCTCAGCGTCGACGCCAGCAAATCGACGTGCGCCTGGATGTCCCCGGCCGTGGCCCCCTCGGCACCGGCCTGCACCGCGAAGCGCAGGATCGCCAGGCGCACCGGGTGCCCGAGCGCGCCCAGCTGCTCCGCGTGCTCTTCCAGCATCGAGGGCACGCGGTACTTCTCATTATATCGAAATAACGCGTCAACGTAGGCGCCACAAAACGCCCGAGGGGCGCTCCGCGGATGGCGGGCGCCCCTCGAGAGGAGTCACACTCGTCTTGCGCCGGGTCTCACGGACCGTCGTACCAGGTGATGTACGAGACCGAGATGTCCCAGGCCGGCTCGGGGGTGATCGGGCCCTTCCCGGCGTAGCCCGGGTTGTTCACCTGGAAGTGCACCTGGTAGAGGGTCGTCGGGTCGAGCGCCGTGAGCGGCATCCCGTCCGAGAAGCCCTGCGCGGTGGCCGCGAACTTCACCGTGTAGTTGGTCCACGTCGACGTGAAGGTGACGGCCTTGAGGAAGTCGTCCGAGCACTCGCTCGGGCTGTTCACCGTGTCGGCGCCCCCGTCGAACACGGTGTAGGCCGCATCCGCGTTGCAGATGCCTCCGGCCGCGGCCTCGCGCTTGTCGGAGAAGTGCACGCCCACGGACTGGTTCTTCCCCGTGTTCGAGATGCCAAAGAACGAGATGCCGGTGTGCATGCTCGCGTCGAAGGAGACCGGCACTCCGAGCGCGGCGGCCGCGTCGGGCCCCGCGTCGTCGTTCGGCGGGGTCTGGTCCTTCCAGTCGAAGCCCATGCCCGCTCCCCACAGCGTCAGCCCGCTGCCCGTGAACTCGCGGAACGGCGCGGGTCCCGATACGCCCGGCACCGTCGGGCCGGTCGTCATATCCATGCTGGGCGGGAACTGGTCGCCCTCGAGCGGCGAGATGGTGCCCGCGGCGCCCGGCACGAGGATGGTCGTGTTCGGGATGGTGCGGTCCGAGAAGGTGTACCAGTAGCCGCCGGTCTCGGTCATCGTGCTCGTCATGTCGTCGACGACACAGGTGGAATCCACAGGTCCCGCGTCGGGTCCGGGCGGGAAGCACCCCATGATCGAGGTCCCCCCGCTGCCCGAGCCGCTGCTGGAGCTCGAGGCCCCGCTGCCGCTACTGCTGCTGCTGGAGCTCGAGTTGCCTCCGTCCGTGGTGCTCGGACTGCTCAGGCACCCCGGCGTGAAGAGGAATGGGACCGCGGCGGCGGCCACGGCGGCGAAGGAGAACGCCACGCGCAAAATGTGCCTGTTCACGAGCTCACCTCAGGTTCAGCGGGTACCGTCGATTGTCGAAGAAAGTCGGACCATCCGAAGGCGCGTGCGGGTGCACCAGCGCCATGCATTCGCGAGCCAAAAGTCGCCGCGCGGCTATACCACGGCTCACCATTCTCGTCGCGGCTCGAGCGGGTGGCGCGGTCGCCGCCAATTTGATGAGCTTCTCCGAAACTTTCGGCCCACTGTGAGAAACGTGCGCGAGAGCGGCTTCGAAGCCCGCCGGTGCCTCCCCACCGGACCTTTGGCCCTCGGACGCACGCCAGGAGGAAAGAGATGCGTGGTCGGGTTGTAACTTCGGTCGGACTTATCGCCTTGGGTTCATGGTGCGCCGCGGCAGAGGGTGGATGCGCCACCGGGGACGACGGCGTCGCAATGACCCCGAAAGGGTCGAGCTCTTCGAGCGGCGGCAGCGGAAGCAGCAGCAGCGGGGCCAAGTCGTCCTCGTCGAGCAGCAGCAGCGGCGCGGGCAGCAGCAGCTCGTCGTCCGGCGGGGCGACCGCGGCGAAGGGCTACACGGTGAGCGGCCCCTCCGTCCTCGACGCCAGCGGCGCGAAGCACATCTTCAGAGGCGTGGCCCGTCCCTCCTTCGAGTGGTCCGCAATCGGCGAGAACTTCTCGCAGACCGACTACGACACGATGAAGTCGTGGGGCGCGAATGTCGTCCGCTTCTCGCTGAACCAGGACTTCTGGATCATCGACCCGTCCAACGCCAACGCGGTCGGCGCCTATCCCGACAATGTCGACGCGCAGGTCCAAGGCGCGGAGGCCGACGGGCTCGACGTCATCCTCGATTTGCACTGGTCGGACGCCGGGAGCTTCTCGAATATGCCGGGCCAGTGGTGCATGGCCGACCAGAATTCGATCACGTTCTGGACGCAGCTCGCGACCAAGTACAAGAGCGACCCGCACGTCCTCTTCGAACTCTACAACGAGCCCCACGACGTGGCGTGGAACGTGTGGCTCAACGGCGGTTCGGCGAGCTGCAATACGAGCAACGGCAACGTGACCTACCAGGTTGCCGGCATGCAGCAACTTTACAACGCCGTGCGCGCGACCGGGGCCCAGAACATCGTCATCGCCGGCGGCCTCCAGTTCGCGTTCGACCTGAGCGGCGTTCCGAGCAATCGGATTGTCGGCACGAACATCATGTACAACACGCACCCGTACAACGAGTTCCAGAAGACCACGCAGGCCGAGTGGTACAACGCCTTCGGCTTCCTCGCCGCGACCGATCCGATCATGGCGACCGAGTTCGGCGACACGAGCTCGTCGACCTGCAGCAGCTCCACGTACGACGCCAGCCTCCTTCCGTACTTCGACGCGATGGGCACGGCGGGCACCAACCCCGCGAACCGCATCTCGTGGACCGCGTGGGCGTTCTATCCGGGCGGCTGCGGCTTCCCCTCGCTCCTCACGGACTGGTCGTACGACTTGACGGCGCCAGGCGCGACCGTGGTGGCGTCGTTGAAGGCGTTCCACCAGTAGGGGGCCTCGCTCCCCTCGCGGCCTCGCTCGGGTCGTCCGCCACGGCCGCCTTCCCGCGGTCCCAACTCCGCACGCCCGGTGCGGCGCGCCGAACGAGCCCGCTGGCTACCTTCTCGGCTCGTACCGCATGGCCACCGCCCCCGAGCCGAACTCCAGCCGGCTCACGAGCTTCAAGACGATACGCTTCGACAGACCGGCGAACAGCGTCGGCCCATGGCCCGCCAGGATGGGCTGGACCACGAACTCGTACTCGTCGATCAGTCCCAGCTCCGCCAACGCCAGCGGGAGCTTCACGCCACCCACGAAGAGTCCCTTACCCGGCTCCTCCTTGAGTCGCTGAACGGCCTTCCCCAGATCCCCGCGCACGAGCTCCGCGTTCCAGTCGACCCGGTCCAGGGTGCTCGACACGACGTATTTCTTTGCCGCGTCGATCGTCCGGGCGAAGGGCACCATCCAATCGGCCATCCAATCGGGCCTCGTCCCCGTCTGCGCCGGCGACCGCCACGCGGCCTCCATCATTTCGTAGGTCACCCGGCCAAAGAGGAGGGCATCGGCCTGCTCGAGGTTCTCGGCCGCGTGGCGGTGCAAGTCTTCGTCCGCGATCCCGGCGCGATGATCGCAGCACCCGTCCAATGTGACGTTGATGGAATACCGAAGGGGTCGCATGGCGTGAGGATACCGCCGATTGCGGATTTCCCGGGCGACCGTGAATCCACGATCGCGGCGGCGTGATCGCGCTCAGTTCTTCAGGTAATCGCTCAGCGCGGGCTCGCGCTCGACCATCGCGAAGACCCGCATCGACGCCCTCGCGAGGTGCCGCTTCGCCGTGGCCAGCGAGATATCCATCGCGGCCGCCACGTCGACGAGCTCGAGCTTCTCCACGTGGCGCAGCACGAACACCCGCCGCGTCTTCGGCGCGAGCTTCTCGAGGATCGCCTCGAAGCGCGAGAGCGCTTGGCGCCCCGTCCCGTCGTCCGCGGTTTGTTCGACGAGCTCGGGGAGCTCGCCCGTCGCCGTCAGCCGGAGGCGCCAGCGCCTTCGCCGGCGCAGCTCGGTACAGGCCACGCGGAGGGTGATCCCGATGAGGAAGCTCCGGAGGGCGCTCGGTTGCCGGAGGCGCGGCAGCTGCTCGAAGAGCCGCGAGAACACCTCTTGGACGTGATCGTCGAGGTCGTGCGGGCCGATCCAGCGGAGAAGCTTCGACCGCACTTGCATGCCGTACCGGCGCCAGATCGCGATCGGCGACCGCGGGTCGCCGTGACATGCCGCGAGCACGAGCTCTTCGTCGGACGAATCGCTGCTGACCGGGAGCCCCGTGCCTGATTCGGGCGGGGCTGGAAACGCCGAATCCCCGAGCAAATTCTCCGACACATGTGAGGGAAGCTGGCCATTGGCGCCATTGCACAGGAGTCCGAACGGCACGAGCTCGCGCCGCGCCGCGGACAAGCCCAGATTTGGCGCGGCCCCGTCGGAATCGCCGAGTTCCTGCACGGGGGCGGGCAGGGCAAAGATGTCGTAGGGCGTAGCGGCGGAATCCGACATGCGCCGAATACTATGACGGAGCGCAACAGAGAAACGAGCGGGAAACTGCGTCGAGCCCGCACTGAGACGCCCCGAAGCGCGGGATTCGCCTCGCGCGACGCGTCAACCTTGCGTGCCGGACTCGCCAGCCTTCTCGTGTCTCGGTAGTTCGCTGTGTTTCAGTGGATAAGTGC
The DNA here is from genome assembly GCA_036500865.1 of Polyangiaceae bacterium. Classification (GTDB taxonomy): domain Bacteria; phylum Myxococcota_A; class Polyangia; order Polyangiales; family Polyangiaceae; genus Palsa-1150. The sequence continues at coordinate 73,211 of DASYBG010000024.1, read as the reverse complement.
CCGAGCCACTGCGAAGCAGCTCACGAAAGAAACGGCTCACGAAAATAAATTTATCGTCGCTTTCCGTGACTGAATCGGGCCCGCAGGATCTACCGCGCGCCGTCCCCCGACGGCGAGGTCCACCGGCGGAAGAGCGGCGAGCGACACGAGAAACTTATCGCCCAAGCAGCGGAAATGCCCGGCGATCGTGAGCCTCGGGGCTCCCGGGGCTCGGGGTCCTTGCTGGTTTACTTTGGGCCTTCGCCTGTCATAGAACCCGGCCCATGACCGAAGCGACGCGGGCTCGTCCGGCGACGTGGGTGCCGACGCTCTACTTCGCCATGGGGATTCCGTTCTCCATGGTGAACTGGGTCGTGGCGTCGATGTTCAAGGACTTGAAGTACTCGGACACCGCCATCATGGCCGCGACCGGCAGCATCGTCGTCGTCTGGTCGCTCAAGCCCTTCTGGGCCGAGTTCCTCGACATGTCGCTTCCGAAGCGCGTCTGGGTGCTCGTCATGGAGGGGTTGCTCGCGTTGATACTCGGCGTGCTCGCGCTCTCGATGCACCTGCCCGGCTTCTTCGCGATCGTCACGTTTCTCTTGTGGGTGATCGCGTTCGCGTCGGCCACGCAGGACATCTGCGCCGACGGGATCTACATCACCGCGCTCGACAAGCAAAAGCAGGCCGAGTGGATCGGCTTGCAGGGCGTCTTCTGGAACGTCGGGCGCCTCTTCGCGACGGCGCTCGTCGTGTGGCTGGCGGGCAAGCTCGAGGACAGCGGCATCGAGAAGCACATGGCGTGGACGTACGCGCTCGGCGCGAGCGCGACGGTCATGGGCGTCCTCGGCGTCTATCACTACTTCAGGCTGCCGGACGGGTCGGTCGCGCACAAACCGAAGGACGCCAAAGAGGTCGTCGACAAGTTCGTCGACTCGGTGAAGGCATTCGCCAACAAGAAGTCGATCCTCGGGATGCTGATCTTCGTCGGCCTGTATCGGACCGGGGAGGGCTTCCTCCTCGGAGAGGCGCCCCTCTTCATTCAGGCGCCGATCAGCGCGGGCGGCCTCGGGATGACGCTCCAGCAGAAGGCGCTCATCGACGGCACGGTGAGCACCGCGTTCATCCTCATCGCCGGGTGGCTCGGCGGCCTCTTCGTGGCGCGCTACGGCCTCCGGAAGACGCTCCTCTTTCTCGCGATTTGCCTGAACGTGCCGCACCTTTGTTACGTGTTTTTGAGTCAGGTGCAGTCGCCCGATCACCAGCTGCCCTTGTGGATGATCCTGACGCTCGTGAGCATCGAGAAGTTCGGATACAGCTTCGGCTTCGTCGGGAACATGCTGTACATGATGCAGCAGATCGCCCCCGGCAAATACAAGATGACCCACTACGCCTTCGCGACGGCGTGGATGAACCTCGTCTTGTGGCCGACGCAGACGGTGAGCGGCAAGCTCGCGGATTGGCTCGGATACAGAGGGTTCTTCATCTTCGTCCTGATCGCGTCGATTCCGAGCCTCTTCGCCGCCTGGAAGGCCCCGTTCCCCAACCCGCCCGACGTCGACGACGGTCCGGACGAGGGGGGAGAGCCCAAGCAAGCCCGCGCCGCAGCCGCGGCGGCCGTGGAGGCGCCCGCGGGCGCCGCGGCGGCCAAGTTCTGATCGTCGCCGGGGGGACATGAGTCGTCCCCCCGTGCTCGCCGTGTCTATCCCCGCTTGCGACCGGCCAGGCCACGCAGCATCGCGAGATCGCTCCGGCCGAGCTCACGGGTGACGACGAGGAACGCGACGTAGGCGGCTCCCACGAAGGCCGCGGCGACGGGCGTGAGCAGGCGCGGGAAGACGGGCATCACGGTCCCCGCGGCGAGGCACGCCGCGAGGGCGAGGCCCACGCGCAGGCCCGTCGCCAGCGACACGAACGTGCCCGTAAGCTTGCGCACGATCGCCGCCCCGACGATCAGCGTCGCGCCGAGGGCGACGCCCGATGCCGCGGCCGAGCGAATCAGCTGCGCGTGGCCGAAAGTCGCGCCCGGGACGAACGTGGCGCACGCGGCGGCGACCGCGCCCGTGGCGGCCAGGGTGAGCCACGCCGTCGTGCGCTCGCGGCCCAGGCTCGTGAGGACGGTCGTCGCGATGCCCAGCATCGCAAAAGCACCCTGCGCCAGCGTCATTACGCGCAGCACGTCGGCCCCCTGCGCGGCGTCGCCCCGGTTGTAGGCGAAGGCGAGCATCGACTGCGGCATCGCGACGACGACGCCCACGAGCAGCCCGCAGAAGATGGCGGCGAGCCGCGCGCCCCGCGCCACGTACGCGCGTACGGCCTCGTGGTCGTTCTCGGCGTGCACGCGGGCGAGCATCGGAAAGAGGACGAGGGTGATGCTGAAAAGGAGCTGGTAGGGCAGGAAGGCGAAGGTCTGGCACTCCTTGTAGATGGCGAGCCACGCCTTGACGGCGTCGCGCTGCCCGTCGGCCGCCACGCCCGCCGCGAGGGCGCCGTCGCTCAGGAAGCGGCCCAAGAGGAAGATGTCGACCTGCATCAGGAGGTTGATGCAAAGCTGGCTGCCGGCGATGGGCGCGAGCATCGAGAGGTACGCCCGGTCGGTCGGGATGCCGGCGGGGCGCGGCGCGCCCGGTTCGAGCGCCTTGCCCAAGCCGGTGCGCCTCACCGCGAACGGGATGATGAGCGCCGCCGCCGACACCCAGCCGACCGTCGTCCCGAGGACGCCGGAGAGGCCGTGGCGGACGAAGACGTATGCGACGCCGATGAGGCCGACGGTGCGGAACGTGGCGAACGCCATGTCGAGCGACGCCTGCCAGCCGAAGAGGTTTCGGCCGTTCAAGTAGCCGACGAACGGCGCGTAGATGCCGTAGAGCAGGGCCACGCCCGCGAGCACGAGGAGCGGCACGACGATGTCGGCGGCGTGCTCGAAGCGGCCGTAGACGGGCGCCGCCAGGGCCATGATGGCCGCGACGATGACGGCGGCGGCGACGTGCACGCGGAGGGTCGCGCGGAGGGCCTCCGGCTCACGTCCCTTGGCGCCCGCGACGACGCGGCTGACGCCTTGGGTCGCGCTCTGCACGACGACGTTGTTGACGATGTTCGCGACGACGAGGGCCTGCGCGAGGCCGCCGAAGTCGCTGAGCCCGACCGCGAGCCGCAGGAGCGGCTGCTGCACGAAGCCCGTGACGAGAAAGAAGACCTTCGCCCCGAGGACCGCGACGCCGCCGCGCCCCGCCGTGCGCGCCGCCGTCTCCTTCGTGGTGCCCGGCTCCGGCGACGTCGCGGCAGAGCGCTCCGGGGTGCCGCCTGCGGCGGTGGGGGGGATCACTGCGGTGGGGGTCGCGCCGGGCAGGGCGGGTTCATGAGGGGCGGCGGCATCGTGGCACGCCTTTTCGGCCGAAGGTAGCGGACCTCAATCGAGGTGGGTCGGGTCGGCCACTTTGCCTTGCGGCGTGAGGCCCGCGGCCCGCCAGCGGGCGGCTTCGTCGGGCAGCGCCGGAAGGACGGGGGGCGTCGTGTCGCGGATGTCGACGCGCGCCCCGTCGGGCGACGTCGCGATGCGGACGCGGAGCTCGCGGGCGGACGAGTCTTGCTTGGCCTGGCCGGCGGTGCCCTCGGGCGCGGGCGGCGCGTGGATGTGGTCGAAGGTCGCGAGGAACGGGGAGGTGTGGAGGTCGCCGCCGGTCAGGTGGGCGCGAAAGTACGGGACGAGCGCTTCGACGGTGGTCGGTCCGCTCGCGTAGACGGCGTCGACGAAGGACTCGCGGACGCGCATCACCTGCGGCAAAAGGACGCCGAAGGCCCGGTCCGATCCTTCGAGGAGCTCGCCGGGCGCGAGGTGATCGGCCGGGGGGAGAACCTTCGGTGCAGGCGGCTGCGACGCCGACGGCGCGGTGGTCGCGGCGGTCGTCTCGGCCTCCGTGTCGCTCCGCTTGCACGACGCCGCGAGCGCGAGCACCGAGAGCGCGACCGTCCCGCCGATCCGCCCGGCCCACGCGCGCCCCGCGATCATTCGAGCACCGCCGCCCAGGAGTCGATCGCCGTCGGGGACACCGGCGGCGGAACCGACAGGCTGAACTGCCGCGTCGCCGATCCGTTGGAGCCCTGCGCGCCGAGCTGCGAGTACACGGAGTACGAGCCCGCGTTGAAGTTCGAGATCGTCGAGTGCTGGGTGGCCCCCGCGACGTACGAGTCGGTCCCTTGGGTCGTCGAAGCGCACGCGGGGGTGCCGTTGATGGAGACGCCGGGGATGACGACCCCCTGCAGGGTCGTATCGCTCTCGTCGGGTTGGACGTAGTCGACGTGCGTCGCCGGTGGTGGGTTGAGGCGCGGGAGGCCGCCGAGCTTGAGGGTGTTGACGTCGACCGGCGCGACGAAGTCGAGCCCCCAGATGCGGCCGTTGCCGCTCGTGCACGCCTGCGTCCCGGTGGGCGCGGCGGCGTAGGTGGCGAAGTAGAGGACGCCGTCGAAGACGGTCATCGGGCCCGAGACACGCTCGCCCGCGGCGCCCGTCACGGTCGACGGATCGAGCCACCAGTTGACGGTCGCGCGAGGCTTGAGCGGGTTCCCGCTGACGGTCTCCGTGATCGAATACGTGAAGTAGGTGCCCGTCGTGTCGAAGGTCTCGGTGCTGCCGGTCGAGGCGTTGATGACGAGGTTGCCCGAGAGGTCGAGCGAGGTGACGAGCGGCACTTCGAGGGGCTGGCCGTCGTTCCACGACGTGGACTGGGGGTCCGCCGCGCTGTTGTAAAGGTCGAGGTACATCTCGCCCACCCACTTGGTCGGGTCCGAGCTCGACAGGTCGAATCGCCAGATCGTGCCGTCGGCGTCGCCGATGAACGCCTTGGTGGCGTCGGTCCCGACGTCGCTCGGAAAGACCACGGGGGTGCCGGTCATGGGCGAGTCGAGCGGGGTGTCGGTGACCCGCTTCGCGATGGCGAGCGTGTCGGTCGTGGGGAGATCGGCGGCGCGCGTGAAGACGCGCAAGATCTCGCCCGTGTCGAGGCGGGCAATCACGACCGACCGGCCGACCACCGGGTCGCTCGTGCTCGGGTTGTTGCCGGCGGCCGGCGTCCCCCAACAGCGGACCGAGCTCCGGTGCGCGAACTGCGGGTCCGCGGGCTCGGCGTCGGTGAGCTTGGCCACGCGGTCGCACTTCGCGACGTTTCCGCCGGTGGTCGCCGCGCTCGTGTCTTGTCCGCCGGGCAGGATGGCGACGCCGATCTCGCGCGGGTTGCCGTCGCCCGGGTCCATGAACAGGCTCGTGATGGCCGGCGTGCCCGAGTGCGCGCCGAAGAGCTGGCCGTTCGAGGCGGGCATCTTCGTCAGCTGCCACAAGAAGACCGGCCCGGTCGGCCCGGGCTCCGGCGTCGCGACGGGGATACCGGTCGTGACGGTGCTGGTGACGTCGACGGCGTAGTACCCGCGCTGCGACGGCCCGAAGCCGGCGGCGAGCGTCGTGTGCCAGTTGTTCACGTCGCCCTGGTTGGCGAGCGACCGGTCCCACACGACGTCTTTCACCACGGGCGATCCGTCGAGCAGAAACTCGTGGCTCGCGGGGTACGACGCGAGGATGTTCGGCATGACGGCCGGCGGCATCAGCGCCCAGATTTCGTTGCTCTTCAGCGTCGTGACGTCGGTCTCGAAGGCGTGCAAGAGGCCGTCGTTGGTGGCCGCGTAGAGGGCCGGCAAGCGGACGGTCGGGCTCGAATACTTGGCCCGGAACGCGACGTAGGAGTCGTCGCGCAGGAGCGACGAGGGCGGACCCACCGCGATGGGCACGGCGTGGAAGATGTCGCCGAGGGCGTTTCCATAGCGGGACACGAAGGGGAAGTTCGGCTGGTCGGTGAAGGACTGCACGCCGAAGGTGAAGTCGAGGAGCATGTCGCGGCACTGGTTGGCCGTGAGGGGCGGCTGAGGGCCACCGCCGTTACTGCCATTGTACGGGCACGAGGTGGCCGTGAGGCCGAGGGCGGTCGCCGAGATGTTCGGGATGACGGTCGTGGCGATGCCGGCGAAGGGCGTGGCGCTGTACTGCCCCATCCCGTCGCCGACGGTGGTCGAGACGTACGGGCGGATGGTCGCCGACGCGTCGACGTTGGTCGTGGCGCCGATGTTGGCCGGCTGCATCGCCATGAAGATTCGAGGCGACGTGTTCGAGTTGAGGTCGTCGCCGAAGTCGTCCCCCAGCGTGGGGTCGATGGGTTCGGCGGTCACGGTGAAGTTCGTGCTCTGCCCCGAGGTGGCGCACGTGAAGCGCTCGCGCTGGATGTCGCCCGACCACGGCCTCCCGGCCGTCGGAGTGAAGGACGCGAGGAAGACCGACGAGTTGCTCCCCCCGTTCGTGACCGCGTTCGGATCGGTGGTGTTCGACACCATGGCGGAGTACGCGGGCGTCGTGCGCGTCGTCATCTTCTTCGAGATCTGCGCGAGGATGTTGCCGAGGGCGCTCTGCAGGTCACCCGGCGTGTCGGCGAAGTAGGCGGCGCTCGTCCCGCCCGAGATGGCGATCTGCTGCAGCTGGCAGCACGGCCCGTAGAGGGTCTGCTTGGTCGGGTCGCTGCACGTCGACGAGAGCTGGCCGTTGCTCACGAGGTTCGAGCAGTAAATCGTCGTTCCCTGGTCGAGAAACGAGGAGACCGCGAACCCGATGACGTACGTCGTGACCGACTGGACGCCGACGGCGGTCTTGAGGGCGGCGGCCGTATCTTGCGGCAATGGAAACGGGCAGACGCCGTTGGGAGCGCCCATGCCCTGACACTCGGGGCGCATGTCGAGGTTCGGGGCACCGTCGGTGAGCAGGATGATGAACTCGTCGCGGCAGCCGCCCTGGACGTACGGGTCGGTGAGCTGGGGGCCGGTCGGATCGGTCTGGAAGTAGTACTTGGCGCCGACGAACATGCCGCCGAGCGGCGTCGCGCCGTAGGGGCGCGAGGCCAAGAGCACCTGCTGGATGTTCTGGTTCTGCGTCTCCTGCGTCGGGAGATCCGTCGTCGCCGGGAACGGGATCATGCGCCCTTCCCAGGGCGGCGCGCCCGGGTTGCGGACGCCGACGGCGAGCATCGATTGGGTTGCGCAGCCCGCCGGGTTGCCGAGGTAGGTGCATGCCTGGCCGGTGTTCCAGCCCGGGAAGTAGCTCCACATGCCGGTGAACGCGGGGTTGGCGACCTGATTGGCCGTGGTCGTGCCCGTGCCGGGGTCGGGGTCCTGGTCGAAGGTCATCAGGCCGAAGCGGAGGAGGTCGAGCTCCGAGTCGAGGACGCCGTCCTGGTACTGCGGGAACGTGCACGTTTGCGTCCCGGTGACGCCGTAGGTGTGCTGGACGATCGCGCCGGTTGGAAAGTCCGTCGCCTTGCTGCCCGAGATGCCGAGCCCCGTCGGGCCGACGCCGCTCGGCGTGGAGGCGCCGGGGAGCGCGCCGGGCGCGTACACGCACGAGAGCGTCTGCGTGGCGCTCGTCTGCGTGTCTTTGCCGATCGGGCGGTGGTACGGCAGGTAGTAGTTGATGTCGTACGGGGCGACGCCGGCGATCTGGTACTCGCTCTGGAAGACGCTGTTGGCCGACCGCGGCATCGCGGCGCAGTTGTATCCATTCTGGAAGGTGCCCGTGAGGGCCTGGAGGAGCGTTCCCCAGCGGTTGGGGGTCGGCTGAGCGGCGAAGTTGCAGACGCCGGTCTGCGGGTCGCAGTTGCAGCTCGTCGCCGGGGCCGACTCCGGCACCGTCCCGTCGATCATGCGCTCCATCGACCCCGAGTTGTCGATGAGGAGCATGACGTTCGGCAGCGGCGGGTTCACGTCGATTTGCTGCGCCCGAGCCGCCGCCGGGGCGAGGATCAGCGCGACGCAAGCCGATGTTGCCGCCCACGTTCGCGCAACCGAGATCCTCATCGTCTCCTCCAACTTCTTTCTCGCTGCCCTACTTCGGGCACTGGATGGGTCCCGCGACGAACCGCGCGCGCTGGACTTCGAGGCCTTCCCCCGCGAAGCCCGAGCTCCGATCCGGCTCGTTCGCGTAGACGGGCGTCGTGATCCCGCTCGAGGTCACGGTCAGATCGATGAAGCAAAAGTGGAGGTCGAGCCCGTAGCGCGCGGGCGCGTTCGCCTGCGTCGGCTCGGTGAGCTCCACGAAGAAGTCGCCGCTGAGCGGGATGGGGCCGAGGCTCCCGGGGTCGGCGGTGAAGGGCGTCGTCCCCGTGTACGTCGTCGTCGCCGCGGTGCCGATCCAGTTCGCGGCGAGCTCCGCGGAGCCGATGCGGCGGCACGCCCGCACCATGATGTCGGCCGTCGACGGGACGCCCGGCAAAGACAGCGGGCATACGTCGGGCGCGCTGAGCATCTGGGTCAGGTACGCCTGCGCCTTGGTCGACGTGATCTCGTGCGCCGCGCCGACGATGCCGTACTCCGCGAGGTAATGCGTCTGCGTGTTCTGCCGCTCGTTGCCGGCCGTGCGCACCTCGGTGGCCGCGGCGGCGAGCGCGTAGATGCCGACCGACGCGAGGACCGCCATCGTCATCGCGACGATGAACATCGCCGCGCCGCCCTCGTCGCGGCGGCGTCGCGCCCTGCGTTCGGCGAGATCGAGCGCGCTCATTGGGCGTAGGCTCCGGCTTGGTTGGGGACGGAGACCTCGGTCGTGATCGTCCGGGTCCTCGCCCACCGGAGGGTCCCGTCGTTGGTGGCGCAGGGGGCGGTGAGGCAGTAGCGGTACATGAACGCCTGGGTGACGCTGCCGACCGGGTAGTTGGTCACGGGGATGTTGAGCGTGCGATCGGCCTGCGCGGCGCGCGTGACGAGGCGGGCTCGCACCGTGCGGATCTGCTGCGGGTGGGTCGTCGCCACCGTCGAGACGTCGGCCGCGGCGGCCGCGTTGTCGTTCAGATCGTCGAACGGGTAGGTGGCCATGACGGGGGCCGACTGGGTGCCCTTGTCGATCGAGAAGGCGAAGTTCAGGTCGACGGCATACTCGGCGATGACTTCCATCGTCGCGTCGATGCGGTTGCCCTGCGCGTTCACGTAGGTCCGGACCAAATCGTACTTCTGCGGGTCGGCGACGCCCGCCACGAGCGCCTGCCGGCCGAGCGTGGCGTACTGCGCCGGCTCGTCGGCCACGTCGATGAGCTCCCAGCGCACGATCTGCACCGGGTTGACCCACGCGCGTCCGCCGGGCATCGAGCTGACGCCGCCCATCGTCTTCGTCACCTGGGACGTCCGGACGGGCGTGTTCGTGGGATCGACGTCTATCCACGCGATGGTCCCGGTGAACCCTGCGGTCGGCACTTCGTTGCAGGTGGCGAGGAATTGCGCGCGCCCAGTGTCGTCGACGAGCCGCACGATGAACTGGCTCGCGCCGTCGGGCTGGAAGAGGTTGTTGAGCTCCGTGGCCTGCTGCGCCGCCCCGATCGACATGACGCGGTAGAGGGCGGGTGAGTTGGCCGACAGGGTGATGCGCGTGCAGGGGCCGTTGGCGGTCACGGTCTCGACCTCGAATTGCTCGGCGCAGGTCATGTTGCCGCCGATCTCGATCTGTTCGGGCGTGAGGGCCGGGCTCTGGATCGACGAGAGCGTCTGCGTGTAGTTCGTCGCGCCCGCCGGGTTCAGGTGGATACCGGCGAGCCGGATGATGCCGGCCATCGCGGGGGCGTATCCCTGGGTGGCCGACTGCCCGGGGGGCCGCGACAGGTGCGTGTCGTTCAAGGCCTGGATGTTGGCCGTGCTCATGTACGCGGCCCGGCGAAGGTCGGCCCGGAGGCGGTCGACGGCGGTGCGGAGCGAGGCTTCGGCCGCGGAGCTCCGGGCCTCTTCGTGGAAGGTGCGCGTCGCCTCGCGCGAGAGCCCCACGATGCCGAGGGCCACGATGAGCCCCGCGACGAGGGCCACGGTGAGCTCGATGAGCGTAAAGCCGGCGCGGTGCCCACGGCGCGCGCGCTTCATTGCGGGTTCCCCCGGAGGGCGGTCGTGAGGTAGATGGCCTGAAACCGCGTGGTGTCGGGGTTGGCGCTGGCGACCAGGGTGCAGGGCCCCTGCGCGGCCGTCGTCGTCGCGATCCCGCGCGCCCAGACGACGCGCACGTCCGCGTGGATGAGATCTTGCGCCGTGGTCAGCCAGGTCAGTCGGACGTTCGTGCAGAAGATGGCGCCGCTGAGGGCGTCGCTCGTGGGGATGTCGCGGCCGAGGATGTCGAAGCCGGCGCTCCATCCCCAGGTCGCCAGATACTCGTTGGGCTGAATCCAGTTTCCCTGGGTGAGCGCGTCGGAGAGCACGAGCGCGTTCGCCAGGTTGTTCCCCGTCGGGTTGGCGGGCCCCGGCTGGGTCCACTGCATGGCGTCGCGCTGGAGGCGCTCCACCCACGTACGGGCGATGGTGTTGGCGATGTCGCTCTTTCGCGCATCGAGGTTCCCCATCACGCTCGCGCGCTGCATGCTGATGACGGCGGCCGCCCCGATCGACATGACCGTCATCGCGATGAGGACCTCGACGGCGGTGTAGCCGCGTCGGCGCCGGCGTCGCGCCGCGGCGGCGTCACACATGGGAGAAGATCCGGGCCATCCCGTTCGGCGGGACGAGCACGCTCCGTTGGGTGGCGCCGGTGCCCCCCGTGACGAGGACCTCGATGGGGCTGATGGTGGGGAGCAGTCCGTCGAACATCGTCGGCACCACGGTGCCCACGGCGACGTAAGAGCGCCCGAGCGGCGTGTAGCAGACGGCGGCCGCCGCGTACGGCGTCGCCCCCGGGTTGGAGGGGCTGATGTAAATCAAGATCTGCGATTGGATTTGGGCCTGCGCCTCGGCGGGCCCGTTCAGGTTCACCGCGTCGACGAGCAGGACGGTGCCGGTCGAACCGCCGTTGCTGTTGATGGTGGGCAGGGGCGTCCAGCTCGTCGGGCTCTTGCAGCTCGACACGGGCGTGCGCGCGAGGCCCGCGGTGGCCGACGTCCCGCCGTTGGCCGTCACCGCCTCGTACATCGTGAAGGTGCCGCGGTCGCCCGAGCCGGCCGTCATCGTCAGGAGGACGGCGCCGCCGCGGGCGATGGAGCGGGTCCGCGCGGCGCGAAAGAGCTGCATCACCGCGCCCGCGTCGTCGTACGCGTGGCGGTCGAACCGGGCGGCGGACATCGTCGGGACGGCGAGGGCGGCGAGCAGGCCGATGACGATGACGACGACCATGAGCTCGAGCAGGGAGAACCCCCGGCGGCCCCTACGTCGCACCATCACGCTTTTTGCGGCGGTCACCGGCACGTACACCTCCGAACCCTCTACCTCAGCAAGCGTCGTGCCCCTCTGGCAAGAGCGAATCTTTCCGCGCCCGCCAGCGGGCCGCGTGGCTTCGGCCACGGTCCTCCGGGTCTCCTCCGCGCAGCAACGATTTCCACCCCTTGCAAAAGCTGCGTACCCGCCGATCCGGCGCTGGGCGGGCGTGCTAGAGGCCCGGCGTGATGACCATGCCGACTCCCACCACCTGGAGCCCTCTCGGCTCCTTGCGCCGCGTCGCCTCCGCCGTCGTGCTCCTCTCCCTCGTGGGAGGGTGCGACAAGAAGGGTGACACGCGCGACGACCATCCGCCGCCGCCTCCTCCCCCGGAGCCGGTGGCCTCGGCGCACGCGAACGTGTGCGCGGGGGGCGGCGGGCAAGACACGGACGCGGTGAGCGCGCCGTTCGTTCCGCGGGCGGCGGGGGGCTTCTGTCTCGACCCGCAGGGCGAGCCGAAGACCTACGGCGCCCAGGGCAAGCTCTCGATGGACGAAGTCTGCACGACGGCGTTCGACGGCGAGTGCGAGGTGTACAAGCGCTTCGGCCTCGATCGCGTGGTGGTCGTCCGATACGTCGACGGGACGGGCGCGCCGAACAGCGTCGAGGTGAACCTCTCGCGCTTCGCGACGCCCGAGGGCGCGTACGCGATGTTCACCAAGCGCGTGGTCGCCGACGGAGACCCCGCCCGCGCGACGGTCAAGCCGATGGCCGCCGGCGCCGCGGGGGCGACGAGCAGCAGCAACGCCTACGTGTGGCGCGGGGCGTACCTCGCGGAGCTCACCTTCGTCACCGAGGACACGAAGATGACGCCGGCCGACATGGCTCGCGCGAACGAGCTGTCGACCGGCGCCATCGCGAAGGACATCGGCGGCAAGCTCCCCGGCGATTCGACGCTGCCCGCCGCCGCCGCGAGCCTGCCGACGCCGTCGCGCCTCCCGCTCGGGGTCTCGTTTTACCCGAAGGACGCGCTCGGCCTGACGGCCATCGGTCCGCTCGCGGTCGGCTACTATGCCGACGGGACCCGGCGATGGCGCGACGTATCGATCCCGCGAAAGACCGCCGACGCCGCGAAGGAAGCGTTCCGCGCCTTCAAGCTCAAGCCGGGGAGCTTGCCGCTGAAGGGCCTCGGCGAGGAAGCCGTCGTGGCGGTCTTGCAGGAGGCGCCGGACCGCGCCAAGGCGGAGTACGTCGTGGCGCGCAAGGGGGCTTGGGTCGCCGCCGTCGGCGACGAAGAGCTCGTGCTCGACCCGTCGATGCCGAACGACAAGCAGGCGCCGCTCAAGCTCACGAAGGACGAGAAGGTGCAGAAGCTCGCCGACTGGCTCTCCGCGGAGAAGTGATCGCCGGCGGGGCCGCGTCGTCGCCGGCCTCCACCGAAGTGCCCAGGGCACGGCGCTCGAAGCAATCGTCGGGGAGCGCGTCGCGGGTCCTCGTCAGGCGCGTCGCCGCGATGAAGCGCGCGGTGACGGGGTCGTGGTAGCCGCTCGCGTCGGGGAGGCCCGGATCGTGGACCCGGTGGTAGCGGACGATGCGGGCCATCAAGAGGTCGCGCACCCACTTGCCGACGAGCGACGCCATGCCGACGAGCATGTGCTTGTCCTCGGCGTCCCGTACGAAGGCGATGCGCCCGAGGCCCGGCACGGCGTACTCGCTCCGCGCGCGCCCTTCGGAGGCGACGGCGTGGAGTCGGCCGTTGAGGGGCCCGAAGGCCGGCGGATAGCGATTGAATCCGCCGACCTTCCCGCAGATGGCGACGACGTCCTGGCCGGCGCGGGTGCGCGCGTCGAGGGCGAGCCGCTCCATGGCGTGGAGGTCGACGTGAAAGCGGGTGAGCCCCTGCGCGATCCCGTCGTTGAGCCGCCGCGAGCACGTGATGATGGACCGCGCGTAGAGGACGGAGACGCCCGTGCGCTCGAGCTTTTCGAGGTCGCCGCGGACGGCGGCGAGGAGGTCGGGTTCGGCCGAGAACGTGTCGCCCGCCGCGCCCCAGCACTGCTCGGCGTGGTCGCCCGGGCAAGGCGCCCGGAGGACGGCGGGCGCGTCGAGGGAGAGCGCGCGGACGAGGTCTTCGGGGGTCGCCGGGGCGGCGTGACCTTCGCGGGACGCGATGGCGCGCGCCCAGGCCTCGCCGAGCGCGCTGTCGCCGTACATGACGAGCCGCTTGGAGTCGCCGAGGCGTTCGCGGAGGGCGCCCCGCGGCCGCGTCTCCACGCGTTTGTGCCCGTCCCCCTCGATGCGCGCGGCGACGGCGGTGACGACGAGCGGACCGAGGCGCGGCCCGAGGCCGTTCTCGTCGATGCCGATCCGGATGACCGCTCCCGTCATTGGTGTGGGGCCGTGAAAGACGGTCGAGGCTTATCACGCGGGCGGTCGAGCTGGCCGCCCTTTTGGCCCCGCTTCGTCATTGACGGGCCGAAGGTCGGTGCTTAACGTCTTGGGCCCCTCAACGCAGGGGTGCGACTCCCTGACCCTGCTGGGCTCAAGAAGAGGAGCGACGGAGTGAACAAGGCCACGCTCAAGAAGTTCAAGACGCTGCTTACGGAAAAGCGCGACGAGATCCTCAAGAAGGCGAAGCAGACGCTCGAGCAGGACATGGCGCTCGACACCGACGACCTCCCCGACGAGATGGACCTCGCGTCGAGCGAGTATCTCCAGTCTTTCACGTTCCGCCTGCGCGGGCGCGAGAAGAGCTTCCTCGACAAGATCGAGAAGGCGCTGAAGAAGATCGAGGACGGTAGCTTCGGTGTTTGCGAGGAATGCGGCGAAGAGATCTCCGTGAAGCGCCTCGAAGCCCGCCCCGAGACGACGCTCTGCATCCGCTGCAAGGAAGACCAAGAGCGGATGGAGAAGGACTACTCGTAAGCTCGCGCGCTAACGCCAGCGCGCGAGGCGCACCCCGGACATCTGCCAGCGCGCGTCAGCCGGGAAGAAGTTCCGGTACGTCGGGCGGAGGTGGCTCCCGGGTGTGAAGCAGGAGCCGCCCCGCAAGACGAACTGGTTGCACATGAACTTTCCGTTGTACTCGGCGAGGGCGCCGTCGAACGGGACGAAGCGCGGATACGGCGCGTAGGCGCTCGCGGTCCACTCCCACGCGTCGCCCGCCGCCTGCACGACGCCGGCGTGATCGCCGGCCGGGCGCGTGTGGAACGCGCCGCTCTCGAGCAGGTTGCCCGCCGTCGCGGTCGGCCCGAGGGCGTGCTCCCACTCGGCTTCCGAAGGGAGCCTCGCGCCGGACCACTGGGCGAACGCGTCGGCCTCGTAGTAGCTGACGTGGCATACGGGGGCGGAGCGCGACACGGGCCGCTCGCCGAGCATCGTCGCCTCGGTCCAGCCGCCGGACGACTCCCGCCAGTAACGAGGGGCGCGCCAGCCACGGGCCTTCTTGGTCGCCCACCCGTCCGACAGCCAGAGCGCGGGATTGCCGTAACCGTCGGCCTCCATGAACGCGAGCCACTCGCCCGCGGTCACCAGCCGCGACCCGATCGCGAACGGGTCCAGCCAGACGCGGTGCCTCGGTCGTTCGTTGTCGAACGCGAACCCGGCCGAACGGTCGCCGATCTCGATCAAGCCGCCGTCGAACGGCTCGAACCGGAGCGGCGGCGCGGCGACGTCCGGCTCGGCGGCGCGCATGACGTACGCGACGCCCTGCGGTGCGAGGACGCTCTTGACGTCGGTCAAGACGAGCTCTTGGTGTTGCTGCTCGTGCTGGATACCGAGCTCGAGCCGCTCGAACGCGCGCTCGCCCTCGGCGGCCGACAGCCCCGCGACGGCTTCGTCGACGGCGCGTCGATACGCGTGCACCTCGTCCAGGGTCGGCCGCGTGGAGAGCGATCGCTCGGCGCGGGGTCGCCGGTCGCCGAGCGATTCGTAGTACGAGTTGAAGGTGAAGGCGGCGTCGGCGCGGTGCGGCCGGTAACCCGGGACGAAGGCCTCGAGGACCATGGTCTCGAAGAACCAGGTGGTGTGCCCGAGGTGCCACTTCGTGGGGCTCGCGTCGGGCATCGACTGGGCGAGCTGGTCGTCGACCGAGAGCGGCGCGGCGAGCGCGACGGTCTGCGCCCGGACGTCGCGGTAGCGGGCGAGGAGCCCGTCGATCGCGCGGCGGGTCAAGGGGAGCCCTTGCCTGTGCCCGGGTCGAGGGCCATCGCCGCGACCTCGGGTGCTTTCCCGTCGCGATCGACCAGGGCGGACGCGGCGCGCATCTTGGCGTCGTCGATGGTGCCGTCGAGCGCGCGGAGCGCGGCCGCGATGGACGGGTGCGCGCGCAGGAACGCGGCCGATCCGAGGACGAGCGCGTCGTACGGAGGGATGGCGTGGCGGTCGTCGGCGAGGGCGCGCAGGTGCAGGGTCTCGATGCGCGCGTCGGTCGTGTAGCCCGTCGCCACGTCGACCGCGCCGGTCGCGACCGCCTGGTAGAGGAGGGATGGATCCATGGGACGGCGACTCCGGAAGCGGACCCCGTAGACCGACTGCAGCGACGCCCACTCGGGCCGGGAGAGAAACTCATAGTCGGCCGCGAGCGAGAGCGCTTCTCCCGCGCCGAGGTCGCTGACGCGTCGGTACGGCGTGTCCGCGCGCACGACCAGCGCGTACGCGTTCTCGAACCCGAGCCGCGCGGCCACGACCACGCCATGGGTCCCCAGCCACGCGTCGACTTGCGCGCGGACCGCGCCGCCGTCGCGCGGCATGTCCGTCCGGCCCATCATCGTCGTCCACACGGTGCCGACGTACTCGACGTAGAGGTCGAGCTCCCCGTGGACGAGCGCGTCGAACGCGACCGTCGTTCCGAGGGAGGTCTTCACCTCGGCGTGCGCGCCCTTCCGCTCCACCACCCGGGCGAGCACCGCCGCGAGCACCCGCTGCTCGGTGAACGGCTTGGCGCCGATGCGGACGGCCTCGGCGTCGCTCGTCAGGGCGCGCGCGGCGGTGTCGATCACCGCCCAGGCGACGAGGGCCGCCAGCGCGCCGAGGGCGACGGCGCGGCCTCGCCGGCTCGACGCGCGGGACTCGGCCAGACGGAGGAGCCCGTCGAGCGTGACGGCGAGCGCGGCCGACGCGACGCACCCGACGAGGACGTCGTGGTAGCGGCGCGTCTGCAGGCCGCCGAAGATAAGCTCGCCCAGCGAGGTCGCCCCGACCGGCGTCGCGAGGGTCGCGGTGCCGACCGTCCACACCGTGGCCGTGCGCAGGCCGCCCATGACGTGCGGGAGCGCGAGGGGGATCTCCACCTTCCGGAGCCGCTGGCCGCGGGTCATTCCGACGGCGTCGGCGGCTTCCACGGCCGCGGGGTCGACGGTCGTCAGGCCGAGGACGCACCCGCGAAGGACCGGCAAGACCGCGTAGATCGAGAGGGCCAGCACCGCGGGCAGCTCGCCGATGGCAGGCACCGGGGCGTGGAGTGCGGCGCCGAGGGCCGCGAGCGCCGGGACCATGGCCGCGAGCAAGGCGAGGCCCGGGATGGTCTGCACGACGCTCGCGACGGCGAGCACGGCGCGCTCGACCCGCGGCCTCCCGACCGCCCAGAGCGCGAGCGGCGCGGCCGCCAGCGTCCCGAGGGCGACGGCGAGCAAGCTGATACGCAGGTGGGCGATCGCGAGCGTGACGACGTTCGCCGTCATGGGCCGACGAGCGCCGAGATGACGCGCGCGCTCTCTCTCGCCGGCGCGATCAGGGCGGCGATCCGCGGGTCTCCGGGCGCACGGACGATGGCCGCCGGCGTGTCGACGCGCAGGAGCGATCCGCCGTGCACGATCGCGATGCGATCTCCGAGCCTCAGCGCCTCGCCGACGTCGTGCGAGACGAAGACCGTGGTCGGCCCCTCCTCGGCCACCACGGCCAAGAGCTCTTTTTGGATGGAGGCGCGGGTCTCCGGGTCGAGCGCCGCGAACGGCTCGTCGAGGAGCAGGACCGGCGGCCTCGTCGCGAGCGCTCGGGCGACGGCCACCCGCTGTCCCTGTCCGCCCGAGAGGGTCGCCGGCATCCGTTGTCGGAAGTCGCGCGGGCCGAGGCTCACCCGCTCGAGCAGCGCGTCGACGCGGGCGGCCTCCTCTTCCGGCGACGCGCCGGCAAGCCTGAGCCCGATGCCGACGTTCTCGGCCACGGTCATGTGCGGGAAGAGGCCGAGCGCCTGGAAGCAGTACCCCACCGAACGACGCAGCTCGACCAACGGGATCGTCGCCGCGTCGCGTCCGCCGATCGTGATCGTGCCCGACGATGGCGCGACGAGTCGATTGATCGACTTGAGGAGGGTGGTCTTGCCTCCACCCGATGGGCCCGCGACGACGAGCAGCTCTCCGGCATCGATAGCTAAGTCGATCCGATCGAGGACGGTGCGCCCATTTCGAAGTACGCTCATGCCCTCGAACACGATGGGGCGACCGGACAAGGCTGCCGCCGTCATCGCCGCCCGTACGCTATCCCGGGTCGGGCGGAACCCGCCGCGGAAAAGAGGCGCGGCGGGCGAGGGCGTCGCCGTCGGGCCTTCGAGGCCGCGGCAAGGCCCGTAGAAGGCGTATCCAGCGCTGGAGTCATTCGATGCTCGAATCCGCGATGTCTCCGTCGAAGCTGTCGATGCGCGCGTTCGCCGCGGACGTGGTGCGCGGCCTCGCGCAGACGCCCAAGGAGCTCCCCTGCAAGTACTTTTATGACAAGCGGGGCTCGCTCCTCTTCGACGAGATCTGCAAGACCGCCGACTATTACCTCACGCGCGCGGAGACGAGCCTGCTCGAGATCCACCGCGGCGCGCTCGTGAAGGCGATCGGAGCCGGCGCCACGCTTGTCGAGTTCGGCAGTGGGAGCAGCCACAAGACGCGCCTCATCCTCGACCGCGCGACCGAGCTCGCCCGCTACGTCCCGATCGACATCTCGGCGCGCCACCTCGAGGAGACCGCGCAGGCCCTGCGCGCGCGGTACCCCCGCCTCGACGTGCGGCCGCTGGCGCTCGACTACGCCGCGCCCTTGCCTTCGCTCGACGGGGTGCTCTCGGCGGGCCGGCGGCGGGTCGTCTTCTTCCCGGGCTCGAGCATCGGGAACTTCGAGCCGGCGGGCGCGAGGCGCCTGCTCGCGGAGATGGCGAAGGTCGCGGGCGCGGAGGGTCTCGTCATCGTCGGGGTCGACGTGCCGAAGGACGCGCCCGTCATCGAGCGCGCTTACAACGATCGCGAGGGCGTCACGGCGCGGTTCAATCGAAACCTCCTCGAGCGCATCAACCGAGAGCTCGCCGGGGACTTCGACGTGAAGCGCTTCGTGCACCGCGCCGAGTGGCAGGCCGAGCCCTGTCGCGTCGAGATGCAGCTCGTCAGCGAGGTCGCGCAGCGGGTGACCGTGGGCGGCCGCGCGTTCGAGTTCGGCGCCGGAGAGGCGATCGTGACCGAGCACTGTTACAAGTGGTCGCCCGATCGCTTTGCGGCGCTGGCGGAGCGGGCCGCGCTTCGGTCGGAAGAGGTGCTGTTCGACGAGCGGGGGCTCGTGTCGATGCACATCCTGCGCCCTCGCGCGCGCGCAGGATCCTGAGCGTTCGAGCGTTCCGTCCCGCGGGCTCGAGCGCCGTCCCCGCGCGGGAGCGCCCCCATGGGGTCGCTCCCCGGGCACGTCGCGGTCGACCGAAAGTCGAAATGGACCTTCCGGAAATCGGGCAAGTCAGGCGATGAGCGACCAGCACACGATGGCGCTGCACACCGACGACCAGCGTCCGAAGCCCTTGTAGATGGCGGAGGCGTCGTGCCCTTGCTGCTTGAGGGTGGCGGATGGTTCGTTGATCTGCGGGTCGGACACGTTGCGGACGATGACGTAGGGCGGCGCCTTTCGTCCGAGGCCCTTGGCGACGAACCCGAGGACGGCGTCTCCCATCTCGCTGAGGGCCCCGAGCCCTTTCAGGTGGTACGCGTTCTCGACCGTGTCGAAGCCGAAGAAGTCCGTCGTCACGATCGCGCCGGCGATCGACTTCGAGACCGAGATCTTGGGGATCTTGCGCTTGTTGGTGTTGGGGAGCTGGGACGCGTTCGCCTGGAAGAGCTTCGTCGCTTCGGCGAACCGCGTCTGCCGGACGGCGCCGGGCGACTTGTACTCGGCGTGCGCGTACGGCTTCTTCGACAGCTTGCTCGTGCAGTCGAAGCGCACGATCGGGCTGACGATGACGTCCCCCACTTCCCACTGAGGGCCGATGCCGCCGCCGGTGCCCGTCGTGATGACGAGCTTGGGCTGCACCTCGGCGATGAGCTGCGACCAAACGTCGAAGTTGGGCGTCTCCGGTCCGTCCTGCGAGAGGTGCGAGTCGGACTTGAAGCAGACGACCTTCTTCTTGCCGATCGTCGTCGTCCAGTACGTCCCGAGGCGCCCCTCCTCGAGGGCCGGAGAACCCTTCCGCATCTTCTTCGAGAGGGCGGTGAAGTTGTGCGTATACGCTTTCCAGTCGTTCTTGCTGTCGTGACCGGGCGTCAGCACGCGGCTCAAGGCGTGCCCCTCGTCCATCGTCCACGTCACGACGAGGACGTCGGCCTCCGGGAGCGCGTCGGTCGCGCGGCCCGTCATGCGCGTCGCCGCCCGCGGCGCGAGCCCGCTCGGCCACGGGATGTCCTTGAACTTCGAGAGGCCCGTGGCGCCCGCCGCGACGGCGAAGAACGCCTCGCCTTCCTTTCCTTCGGAGTCGAAATCGATGATCTCGCGCTGGAAGTCCTCCGCCGAATTCGGGCGCCGGCCGAGCGCGAACGCGGCCGTCGGAAAGGACTCGGTCGGCTGGATTCCAAGGTTGTATTGAAGAAAGTCCGTCGTGGTGAGCGTCATGTCTCCTCCCTGGGGTCCTTGGGGCGAAGCGCGGCCGAGCCCCGAGCAGCGAGGGCCCCGGACCTTTCACCCCGAGATGCCCCAGTAGAGGCGCCGCCCTTCGTTCCGTCCATGACTTTCGCGACGCCGCGAGAGAGACGATAGGGAGTACTTTGCATGGCCGAGACGATGCGCTTCGAAGGGCTGACCCTGACCGCCCGCGAGCGTGGAGCGGTCGATCGCGTACTACTCCGGAAGGCTCGGCCTCGAAGTCGCGTGGAACGCGGCGCCCGCCTTCGCGATGCTCCGAGTTTGCGCAGGGGCGCCGAGGGAAGAAGTAGACGACGGGGGGAATGGCCGCGGGCGTGCGAAGGCCCCCGGGGTGGGCTCGACCGCCGCGTGCCGGCCGCGGCGTCTAGGCCACCGAGACGACGGTCAGCGCGCGTGTCTTCCCCGCGACGCGCACCTCGCACTCTTCGCCGCGGCGCTTGCCGAGGAGCGCGCGGCCGAGCGGTGACTTCGTCGTGACCGCCTGAACCGCGCCCTCGCACAGGCGTGTTCCCCCGCCGTGCGGCGTCACCCAGATCCAGCCGCGCTCGCCGGAGTCGTCCTCCGTTTGGACGAGCGCGCCGATCCCCACGGGTTCTTCTTCGCCGAGCCCGCGGACGGGGAGGGCCTGCACGTCGGCGAGGGCCGCGCGAAGCTCCTCGATGCGGAGCGCCTCGCCTCGGGCGAGATACGAGAGCTCGAGGGCGCGGGTGTCCTTGTCGTTCTCGGGCCGCGCTTCCTCGTGTGTGGCGGCCTCCATCGCGGCGCGGTGCGAGCGCTCTCTCGCGGCGAGGTCCCCGGCGAGGATCGTGGCGAGCTCGGATTTCAGCGTGGCCTTGTCGAGGGTCGGGGCCGGCCGCGCGCCGGCGGGGATGCGGGTCATCGGGTGGCGGCGCTCCGTTTGCTACCGTATGGGCTCGCCGGAGGTCCGGCCAGCAGCATGACGACCGTCACCCACGAACGCGCTCTGCCGGCGCCGTCCGATCCGCACGCGACCGAGGTCGCCGAAGAGCTCCCGCGATCCATCTTCCGCCTGTTCTGGCTCTTCGCGCGTCCCTACCGGGCCACCATCTGCCTCCTGATGGTGGCGTCCCTGTCGCTCCGGGCGCTCTCGGTCCTCCAGATCTACGCGACCAAGGAGATCCTCGACGCGGCCACCCGCGTCGGCGTCCACACGCCCGGCGCCTGGGGCAGCGTCGCGCGGCCCCTCGCCCACTTCTTCGCGATCGTGGGTTCGGCGATCGTGGTCGAGTGGGGCGCATGGTTCTGCTCGTACTCGAGCCGCATCCCCGTCCTCGCCCGCGCGCGGCAGCTCGTCTTCACGTACGCGCAGCGCCACAGCCCGACCTACTTCGACAACATGCTGACCGGCAAGGTCGCGTACAGGGCGATGCTCCTCCCGGAGCAAACCGTCTCGCTCTTCGAGCGGACCAACTGGGACTACCTCCCGCTCACCGTCCAGTGCTGCGTCCTGCTCGTCCTCTTCTTCCAGGCCCAGCCCAAGTACGCGTTCGTGCTCCTCGCGTGGCTCCTCGTGTCGGTCGCCGTGGCCCTGACGATGGGCCGGCGGATCGCGGCGTTCGGCGCGGTCCACAGCGACGCGAAGGCGCAGCTCACGGGGCGCATCGTCGACTCGATCACCAACATCAAGAACGTCATCTTCTTCGCGGCCCACGAGAGCGAAGACCGCATCGTCGCCCACTCCGTCGGCGATACGTTCCGCGCGCAGCGCGCCCAGTACCGCGCCTTCGTCCAGATGCGGCTCGTCCTCCAGGGCCTCAACTTCCTCATTTACGCCGTCATCCTCCCGCTGGCGCTCCGCGATCTCATCGACGGGACCATCGGCGTCGGCAACTTTCTCCTCATCTCCACGCTCACCATCCAGCTCATTCGCAACGTCTTCGACATGGCCAACAACCTGCCCGACACCTACGACATGGTCGGCAGCATCCGCGACTCGCTCGACATGCTCATCGTGCCGCGCGACATCCGCGACGCACCGGGCGCCGTCGAGCTCGAGGTGCGCCGCGGAGAGGTGGCCTTCGACGGCGTCGATTTCTCCTACGACGCGAACAAGCCCGTGTTCCGCGGGCTCCGCCTCATCATCGCGCCGGGACAGCGGGTCGGGCTCGTCGGCCATTCGGGCGCGGGCAAGACGACCATCGCGACGCTCGTCATGCGTCTCTACGACCTGCAAGGCGGATCGATCGCGATCGACGGGCAGAACATCGCGGCGGTCACCCAGAGGAGCCTCCGCCGATCGATCGGGCTCATTCCGCAGGACACGATCCTCTTTCATCGCACGTTGATGGAGAACATCCGCTACGGGCGGCCCGAGGCCGGCGACGACGAGGTCCTCCGGGCGGCCAAGGGCGCCCACGCGCACGAGTTCATCGAGTCGCTCCCCGACGGGTATCGGACGCTGGTCGGCGAGCGGGGCGTCAAGCTCTCCGGCGGGCAGCGGCAGCGCATCGCGATCGCGCGCGCACTCCTCAAGGACGCTCCCATCCTCATCCTCGACGAGGCCACCTCGGCGCTCGACAGCGAGTCCGAGGCGCTCATCCAGTCGGGCATGCACGAGGCCATGGCGGGCAAGACCGTCATCGCGATCGCGCATCGCTTGTCGACGCTCGCGCACCTCGACCGACTCATCGTGCTCGATCGCGGCGTCATCGTCGAAGACGGAACCCACGCCGACCTGCTCGCGCGCCGGGGGGTCTACGCCCGCCTGTGGGCGAGGCAGGTCGGCGGCTTTCTGGTCGGCGACGCGCCCGCGGGTTGATCGGGGCCGGGCGGCGCCTCGGCCGCATGACTGGACAGACGCGCAGCCATCGATACGATGACTCCGCACGCGCCCCATGCTGGATCTCTCTCGATTCCCGGGGCGCGTCATCGCCCGCCGCGAGATCCCAGCGCGCACGGCGGCGTACGCGGCCATCCCCGCCGCCTGCCACCCGGCCCTTCGCACGGCCCTCGCGCAGCGCGGCATCGACCAGCTCTACGCCCATCAGGCCGAGGCCTTCGAGGCCGCGCGCCGGGGCGAGGACATCGTGGTCACGACGGGCACCGCCAGCGGCAAGTCGCTCGCGTACTTGCTGCCCGTCGTGCAAGCCACCCTCGAAGACCCGGCGGCGCGCACGCTCTTGCTCTTTCCCACCAAGGCGCTGGCGCAGGACCAGCTCCGCGGCGTCCTCGGCCTCGTCGACCACCTGGCCACGCGGACCGACGTCGACGTCCCCCGCATCGAGGCCGGCGTCTACGACGGCGACACCGCGCCCGCCGACCGGAGCCGCATCCGCGAGCGCGCCCACCTCGTCCTGACGAACCCGGACATGCTCCACAGCGCCCTCCTGCCCAACCATGGCCGGCGCGGTTACGCCCACCTCTTTCGCAACGTGCGGTACGTCGTGGTCGACGAGCTCCACTCCTACCGCGGGGCGTTCGGGGCGCACCTGTCGAACCTCGTGCGGCGCTTGCTCCGCGTCTGCCGCCATCACGGGAGCGAGCCCCGCTTCTTGTGCAGCTCCGCCACGATCGCGAACGCGCGCGAGCACGCCGAGGCCATCTGTCATCGGCCGTTCCGTCTCATCGACCGCGACGGGTCGCCGTCGGCGGGCAAGGTCGTCCACTTCTGGCAACCGCCGCTCGGCGAGGACGACCTGCGGCGCCCCATCACGACGGAGCTCGCGCAGATCGTCGCGCACCTCGTGCAGCAGCGGCACCGCACGATCGCGTTCTGCCGGAGCCGCAAGGAGACGGAGATCGTGCTCAAGGAGTCGCGCGACCGGCTGCGCGACGTCGCCGGGCACGACGAGTCGTACCTCTTGGCCGGCTATCGCGGCGGCTACACCGCGCAGGAGCGCCGCCAAGTCGAGAAGGACCTGGTCCTCGGAAAGCTCGTCGGCGTGGTGTCCACCAACGCGCTCGAGCTCGGCGTCGACATCGGCGCGCTCCAGGTCGTCGTGCAGGGCGGCTTCCCCGGCACCCGCGCGAGCTTCTGGCAGCAGCTGGGGCGCGCCGGGCGCCGAAACGAGGTCGCGCACGCCATCGTCGTCTTGGCCGTGTCGCCGACCGATCAGTTCATCGCCGACGATCCCGACTGGCTCGTCGGGCAGCCTTCGGAGCACGCGGTGCTCGACCGCGACAACCTCGCCATCCAGCTCGCCCACGTCCGCGCGGCCGCCGCCGAGCTGCCCCTCTCGCTCGACGACGGCGCCGTGTTCCCCGACCTGGGCGAGATCGTGGCCGTCCTCGCGCGCGCCGGCGAGGTCCGCGAGATGCTCGGGCACTGGCACTGGGCCGGCGGCGCCTTCCCGGCCGGCGAGTTCAGCCTGCGGAACGTCCACAACGACCGATTCAAAGTCGTCCACCGCGGCACCGGGACGACGCTCACCGAGATGACCCGGCCGCAGGTCTATCGCGAGGCCCACACCCGCGCGGTGTACCTGCACGACGGCCTCCAGTACCAGGTCGAGAAGCTCGACCTCGTCCAGCACGTCGCGACGGTGACCGAGGTCGAGCAAAACTTCTACACGCAGCCGGACGTGCGGACGTCGATCGACGTCTTGCTCGTACAAGAGGAGCGCGCGCTCGGGCAGGCCCGGGCGGTCTTCGGCGACGTGAAGGTCGAAGACGTCGTCGTCGGCTACAAGATGCTCGAGTTCCACAACCATCAGAACCTCGGCTACGAAGCGCTCCGCGAGCGGCTGCGCCTCGAAGTGGAGACGGAGGCCGTCTGGGTGACCGTGCCGGAGCCGGTCCTCGCGGCGTTCGCCGGGGAGCGAGAGGACGTGGTCGCGGGTCTCGTCCACGCGTTGTCGGCGTGCGCGCGCATGCTGACGATGGCGGAGCGATCGGACCTGTGCGGCACGAGCTTTCGCCACACCGAAGCGGGCAGCGGAAGGACGACGACGGCGCTCGTCTGCTACGACGTGCACCCCGGCGGCCTCGGTTACGCGTGCAAGGCGTACGAGCACCTCGAGCAAGTCCTCCATCGGGCCATCTCGCTCGTCGAGCGCTGTCGATGCCGGGGCGGATGCCCGGCCTGCGTCGGGTCGTACGGGCGCGATCGGGGCTTGGTCGCCTGGGGGTTGCGCGGGCTGTTCGAGGATGTCGCGCCGCCCCTGCGCGCCCCGCTGCGGCCGGCGGTCGCGCCGCGGTCGGCGCCCCGGGTGCCGTGGCTCGAGGTCAGCGAGCGTTGGGCGGACGTGGTGGCGGGCTTGCGCGAGTCGCGGGTCACGGGCGCGGAGCTCCTCGCGACGTTGGGCCCCGGGTCGGTCGAGCGGCAGGGCCGCCGCCTGGTCGTGCGCCTTCGGAGCCCCGGGCTCGCGGAGTGGCTCGCCTCGGACGCCGTGCAGAGGCGTCTCTGGGAGGAGCTCGGCGCGGTCGTGGACCTCCCCGAGGACGGCGCGCTCGTGGTCGAAGTCGGGGCGCGCGCGCGCGAGAACGCGCTCGGTTCGGCGATCAAGCTGCAGCGCCGGCACGACGACCTCGTCGGCGGGAGGCCGGCGAGCGAGCGAGAGGCGGATGGGAAGCTCGCGAGCGGATACGTCTTGCAGGAGCCGCCGGCCGCCACCCGACCGACCGAGCCCTGAGCACCGGCGATGCTCCGGACGCTGCAGCGACAACTGCGCGACGCGAGGCGCGACCCTGCATCCGAAGGCCCGCATCGCCCATCCTCCTCGGAGGGGGCGTCGCCCGCCGACGAGGCTCCGTCGCGTGGGCTCGCGGTCGAGCCGGCGTCGCCGGCCTTGGTCGAGAAGCTGGAGGCCGTCCGCGCAGGCGACCCGGTGCTCGGCGCGAGCCTGGCCCAGCTCGACCCCGCGCAGCTCGCGGCGGTCCTCAGCGACGATCGCTCGGTCCTGGTCCGCGCGGCGGTCGGATCGGGCAAGACGCGGGTGCTGGTGCATCGGGTGCTCTACCTCCACCGCGTGCGCGGGGTGCCGCTCCGGAAGATGGCCGTGCTCACCTTCACGAACCGCGCGGCCGACGAGATCCGCGGCCGCCTCCTCGCGATGAGCCGCGGGACCGAGGCGCTCGTCCCCGCCGACCTCCGGCTGACCGGGACCTTCCACGGCGTGGCGCGCACGCTCCTCGCGTCGGCGCTGCCGGTCGAGCGAACGGGGTACCGGTCCGACTTCGCCGTCCTCGACGACGACGCGTGCGAAGACCGGCTCGACCGCCTCATCGCCGCGCACCACCTCCGTATCCGCCGCCGCCGGCACCTGCGGGCGCGCTTGCGTGCGCCGCAGCCGAGCGCGCGCGCCCCCGACGACACGGCGATCCTCGCCACCCTCTACGCGGACGACAAGCGCGCGGCGAACGCGATGGACTACGACGACCTCATCGACCACGCCGCCGCGCTCCTCGACGGCGGCGGCCGTGCGTCGGAAGCGCTCGCCCACCACGTCGTCGTCGACGAGATGCAGGACTGCGAGCCGCGCGAGCTCCTCTTTCTTCGCCGCCTCGGCCGCCCCGGCGCGGGCTTCTTCGGCGTCGGCGATCCGCACCAGGCGATCTACGGCTGGCGGGGGAGCGACCCGGAGGTCTTCTCGCGCGCGGAGGTCGAGCTCGGGTGCAAGGTCTACAGCTTGCCCGTCAGCTACCGATCGACGCGCACGATCGTCGAGGGCGCGCGGGCCGTCCTGGGCCTTCAGCCCGAGCGCGGAGCGGACCTCCAGAGCGCGCGCGAACCCGGCGCGCCCATCGCCCTGCGCCGCCACCACGACCCCGTGAGCGAGGCGCTCTACCTCGCCGACCGCATCGCGCGCCTCCACGACGAGGGGCTCGCGTACCGCGAGGTGGCCGTCCTCTTTCGCCTGCGCGCGCAGGCCGAGGTCCTCCGCGCGTCTCTCTCCGCGAACGGCGTCCCGACCGCGGGCCCCGACGATCCGCCTTCGGACGCCGTCCGTCTCCTGACCCTCCACGGCGCGAAGGGCCTCGAGTTTCGTCGGGTCTTCCTCAGCGGCGTGAACGACGGGCTCGTCCCGCTGTCGCGCCGCCGCACCGCCGCGGAGGACGCCGAGGAGCGCAGGCTGCTCTTCGTCGGGATGACGCGCGCGAGCGACGCGGTCGAGATCTCGTACCACGCGCAGCCCCACGAGGCGGGCGTGGCCGGAGAGATCAGCCCGTACCTGACCTTCGTCCCCGCGGCGCTCCTCGATTGGAACGGTACCGTGACGCCGCGCTGCGAGGACGCGCCCGTCCCCGCGGCGCCCGCGCCGAAATCGCCGCCGGTCGAAGTCGCCGCCGTCGCCGTGGACGATGCGTCGCCTTACCGCCCGGGCCAAGCCGTACGCCACGCGCGCTACGGGGCGGGGATCGTCGTGCGCCTCGCGGAGGGCGTCGTCGAGTGCGACTTCGGCAAGCGCGGAGCGCGGAGCTTCCCGCTGGCCCTCTGTCCACTGACGAGCCCTTGAACCGCCGCCCGTCGCTTGCTTGGCGACATGTCCGAAAGCAGATCCGCCCGCGTGGACCGCCTGCAGAGGGGGGCGCGGGGTGAATCGCCATCTTCAAATATCGCAGGCCGTGCTGGGCGCGATCCTCGAGAGCCCGCGCGACATCGTGATCTTCGCGCTCGATCCCGAGTACCGTTACCTCGCCTTCAACCAGAACCACGCCCGCACGATCAAGCTGATCTGGGGCGTCGACGTCCAGGTCGGCATGGAGATGCTGAGCGTGTCATCGGCCGCCCGCGCCCCCCGCTCACGGGAGCCGGAGGCCTTCTCGCGGCACGCGCGTGGTCAGGAGGGCGGGGTGCGGAGTCCCCGGCTGAAACCCGAACGCGCGGCTGAACGCGGAGCTCGCGACGTAGAGCGTATGCTCGTCGGCGCGGGTCGCGCCGAAGACCACGCTCGACGGTCCGTCGAGCAGGCCCCCCGTGTCGACGACGCGGATGTGCCCGGACGGGTCCAGGGTGGCGAGGCTGTCCTGGGCGTTCACCGCGACGAACAGCGTACCGTCGTCGTCGAACGCGATCCCGTCGGCCCCCGACCGCGTGGAAGACCAGCGCGGGGCTCGCGGCGTTGCCGACGAGCAAGGGGTCCTGGAGCCAGACGCGCGCCCTCGCCGCTCCGGCCCACGCGCCAGATCTGCCCGAGGAACGGGTCGGTCACGTTGAGGACGCCGTCGTCGTCGAACGCGAGATCGTTGGGCCCCCCGTTCGGGTCGAGCACCGCGAACTGCTCCACGGCGCCCGCCGTGCAGATGCGCCATACGAACGCGCCCGGCGTCGCCGTCAGGCTGACGGTGTACACGCACCCGTCGGGGCCGACCTTCACGCCGAGCGTGAACACCGGAATGGGCAGCGTGCCGAAGGGGGTGATCGTCCCGTCGGGGGTCCGCTTCTGGATGGTCGACGTGCTCGCCCACGAGAAGAACAGGTTGCCCTCGTGATCGGTCGTGACCGACTCGGGGATCTGCCCGAGCGTCGGGTCGAACGCGGCCAGCGTCTCGAGCGGCGCGTCCGCGCCGAGGGACCCGAGAACGAGCGCGAAGGCGGCCACCCCGAACCTCGCCATGAAAGCCCCCTGTCCAGGTGCACGCGGCCCCGCGCGCGCCGGCGCATCACCGGGCTCACCCCGGCGCGCCGTCAACGTCCAAGCTCCTGGTCGTTCAGCTCAAAGACGTGCGTCCCTCGCTCAAAGAGGCGTGCCCTTCGCTCAAAGAGGCGTGCCCTTCGCTCAAAGAGGCGTGCCCTTCGCTCAAAGAGGCGTGCCCTTCGCTCAAAGAGGCGTGTCCCTCGCTCAAAGAGGCGTGTCCCTCGCTCAAAGAGGTGCGTCCCTCGCTCAAAGAGGCGCGTCCCTCGATCAAAGAGGCGTGCCCCTCGCTCAAACAGGTGCGTCCCTCGCTCAAAGAGGCGCGTCCCTCGATCAAAGAGGCGTGCCCCTCGCTCAAACAGGCGTGCCCTTCGCTCAAAGAGGTGCGTCCCTCGCTCAAAGAGGGGCACTGTCCTAATATGAATCGCCCGCGTCAAAGACTAGGCACGGCGTTAGCCGTAGCCTTCGGCCATGGCGGTGCTCACGGAACGGACGACGTGGCAGAAGCCGCGCGACCCGAAGGCGACGCGTCGTTCTGTGGACCTCACGCCCGAGGAACAGGCCCACGTGAGGGCCGCGCTCCGGTGGCTCGCCACACGACATGGAGGGGTCCGCAAGCTCGCGGCGATGTTGGGGGCGACCAAGGCTACGGTGGCGCGCGGGACGCTGAGCCGCGGGACGGTGGGCGCGGGCCTGGCGATCCGGGCCGCGAGGCTGGCTGGGGCGAGCGTGGAGGACGTGCTAGCTGGGATCTGGCCACCCGAAGGCGCGTGCGCGCATTGCGGACGCCTCAGGTAGGGCGGCCACTTCACCAGCCACGATCTTGCGGCTACAACAGCCGCGTGGCCTCTACGCTCAAGAACCTGGACATATTCGCAGTGTTCAAGCAGACGGACGCGCTGGTTGCGTCGGTCGAGTCGATGCGTGCACGCCTAGATGCGAAGTCAGCCCACAGTGGGTGTCTGGTGGAGGCTGAGGTCTTGGCTAATTCGCCAGATGCGCCATACTTTCTGCACTTTCATGCGGATACGGATCCTCGGACCGAGGGAGAGGAGCCGCTGCTTTCTGTTCACTTCGACTACAGACGGAGACCGAAAAGAGAGCCGCCAAAGCACCTGACGGAGCGGCGCGACTCTGGGCTCACATCCGAATGGGTTGAGCGTACGATACTAGGACTGGGGGACGGTGTACTTATAGTAAGCGCTGGCTTGCGCTTGGAGGACTGGACGCGTGCCAGAGAACGCGTAGATGTGCCGTCTTTGACCGTGGGAGATCGGACGTTCGCATGTCAGGGTATCGAGTACAGAATCGCTTCAGATGCGCAGCCCGGTGGGCTCATCAGCTTTCGCTGGCAGGATAGAGGGGAGAGCAAATTCGATGCGTGGCTCACATATAACCTGCTGTCGAAAGAGGCTCCAGCGCAGTCTGTTTGGACCGAACAGGAAGAGCGATGCCGCGAGCATCTGAAGGAGCTTCTGTGATCGATTTTGCAGAAGCGCGCGCAGTACGTGCCGCTCGAGACGAGCACTTTGCGTCAGATCGAGTGCCGCCATCGGCCGAGGATGCGCTTCCATATGGTCACAGTGAGACCCTCGCTGCGATGCTTGGTCAATGGCAAAACATTGTCCGTGAGGTGCTGTTCGACGAAGCGTCCAAGCTCCATGCTGTACAAACATCTGTCCGCAAGGCGGCGAGTCGACTTGATCCGACCGCAGAGGACGAGGATGACGACTACCCACTCCCGTCGCACGCTACGCGCAGCGCCGCAACCGTACTAGCCGAGAAGATTGTCCTCGCTGTCATGAGGGCGTCTCGTGGACATATGCTCGTGCCTAGATTCGAAGGAGCAGCCGACGGAGGCGTCTCGCTCCACTGGCGCTCGCCACGACTTGAAATGCTGGTATCCATATCGCCAACAGACCACACTATTTTCAGGTTTTACGGAGATACGCCCGGCGGTTCTTTTCGGAAGGGGTCGATGTGCGATTCTGAGTCTGGTGTAGATCTGGCGCACTGGTTGGCTGAACATGAGCTTCCACGTTGAAGATATCCCGGGTTGCGACGAGCTTTATAAGGCGGTGCCTCGCAAGAAGATTCAGGACGACGATTATCCTGAACCTGGCGTGTTCGTGAAGAACGGCACTGGCGTCTCGACTAGCTGGAGCAAATATTCGACGGCACTTGCGTGTCGAACGCTGCGTAGTCGCCCAGAAGCGCACGGCGTGTACGCTCTTCCTGTTCAGGGAGTGCGTGATTTGGCGATGGGGGTATCGCACACGCCTAAGGATTGGTGCCAGGCGCATGCGGACATCGTAGAGGTGGATCGGGACCCGGAGTACCACGTCAAGCTGGCCAGGATGGCGGCCGCTAGCGGTATGAGGCTTCGACCTAACCCACCGAAGCTCTCGGCAAGCGAAGAGAAGCGCGCACAGAAAGCGTCATACAAAAAGACTTGACCTTGGCAGTTTCTGTCATACAATAAGGTCATGGCTAACGTCCTCCCCCGATCCAAGCAGCTCGCAATCGTCGGCGCCCTTGTTGAGGGGTGCTCGATTCGCTCGACCGAGCGCATGCTTGGCGTCCACCGCGATACGATCATGCGCCTTGGCGCTCAGGTCGGCGAAGGATGCGCGGAGCTTCTGGACGAGACCATGCGTGACCTGCCGTGCGAGCGCCTTGAACTGGACGAGCTCTGGGCATTCATCGGCAAGAAGCAGCGTCGCGTGCGCGCCACGGACGACGCCGCGCGCGTCGGCGATGTGTGGACCTGGGTCGCTATCGACGCGACCACCAAGCTCGTCCCCTCTTTCATGACCGGGAAGCGCGATGCGAACACCGCAAACGCTTTCATCAAGGATCTAGCTGCGCGCCTTCGCAACCGCGTTCAGGTGACCACGGACGGACTGCACACGTACGTCGCGCCGATCGCGGCTGCCTTCGGGACCTCCGGAGTGGATTACGCGCAGCTTCATAAAACGTACGAGGCAGAGCCGGTCGGCCCGGGGCGCTACAGCCCCCCAAAGGTGACCGGGACGGAGAAGACGCCGGTCTTCGGTTTCCCCATCGAAGAGCTGGTTTCCACGTCCTACGTCGAGCGACAAAACCTCACGATGCGCATGGGCATCCGGCGGTTTACGAGGCTTACAAACGCCCACAGCAAGAAGCTCGAAAATCACGGCGCAGCTGTGGCGCTGCACTTCGCTCATTACAACTTCGTGCGCGTCCACCAGACGCTTCGCTGCACGCCGGCCATGGCCGCTGGGGTGGCGAAGACGGTGTGGAGCATGGATGACCTCATGAGCGCTGCGCTCGACGGGGTGCGCCCGTGAAGGCCCCGCGCATCGGACGGCCGCCCATCGCGAAGCGCGATCGGAAGGCGACGCTCCTATCCGTCCGTCTCACCGCGGACGAGCGGAGCGACGTGGAGCGCGCCGCGGAAACTGCGGGCGTCGGCCTATCCGAATGGGCGCGCCGCGTCCTTCTGGGCGCCGCTAGCTCGTAGCGCGGTACTCCGCGAGTACAGCCGTCCGTACGGCCATGACCGGGCCGTCCACGGGCGGCAGGCCAAGCACGGCGTGGAAGCGCCGCTTGGTGCCCTCCGTCGCGTGGCTCCACGCGTACGCCCGCTTCGCCTTCGGGTGCCCCACGAGGTCGAAAACCTGGACCTCGCCTTGCCAGACCGTTGCACCGGCCGGCGTCTTTTCGTGCACCGGGACGCTCTCCACCCAGAGGGCTTCGCAGCCGTGTAGGTGGCGGATGGCGTCTAGAAGAGCGGGAAGGCCGGCGGGGTCCACGGGCCGGAACGTAGTCATGGATCCGTTCACCGTCCCGCTGGAGAAAAAAGTTGGGCGACCCCCTTGCCAAACGCCTTGGAGAATGGCTACGGGATGAGACGATGCCTGCCCATCGTCATGGGAGGCGTGTGCAGCCTACGGCGCCGCGCCATAACGTCCATCTACAACCCGACGTTGTACGCCAATTCGGCGACACTTGGGCGACCCACTTTTGGCATACGACCGTATGGTCGCACTTGCTGATCGAGATACCTACGCAGCTGTTTGCGCATTACCAATCGGAGTGCGT
The DNA here is from genome assembly GCA_036500865.1 of Polyangiaceae bacterium. Lineage (GTDB taxonomy): Bacteria > Myxococcota_A > Polyangia > Polyangiales > Polyangiaceae > Palsa-1150. The sequence continues at coordinate 40,560 of DASYBG010000024.1, read as the reverse complement.
GCCGCTGCGGCAAAAGCTGGCCAACGAGGAGCGCTACTGGCCGGACTCGGATATTGCCACGCAGTTACGCAATAAGCTGTCGCAGAAGCCGAGCATCCTATGCGTATTGGAGCCAGGCGGCGTAAGCGACGACGCGTGCACCGTTGCTAGGATTTACAGGAACCGAAGCCTGACGAGGCTTGAGGTCCGCGTCGACTTCGCAATTCGTTGCGATGGTCAGCTTGTGACACATTGCGTAAACACACGAACCGACCGGCCGAAGTTGCCAGCGGTGCTACTTGGGCCATATGCGGACCGCAACCCATTGGACGAAGCGGCTAGGCTGGTGCGGGCTGCGATTGGATTGGTAGCTGAGGACGCACCTCCGACCACGCCGTCTGGACAGCCTCGCGGCCGAGGCAAGATGCCATGGATTCTAGACGGCAACTAACGAGCCACGTAGTGGCGCGTTAGCCGTTCAAATTAGGACAGTGCCCAAAGAGGCGTGTCCCTCGCTCAAAGAGGCGTGCCCCTCGCTCAAAGAGGCGTGCCCCTCGCGCGATGCTTCGGCGCCGCGCCACCCTCAGGGACGCGCGGGGATCCCCTGGCAATCCTCCAGGTCCACGATGCCGTCGGACGTGGCGGTGGCGCAGTCCTGGGCGGCGATCGCCGCGGTGCACGCGTCGAGCGCGCTCGACGACGTCTGCGAGATGGCGTCGCAGTCGCTCGCGACGCTGCAGCAGGTCGGCGTCTCCTGCGAGAGGCAGTCGGCGAGGCTGTCGGTGAAGCCGCAGTCGTCGATGACGTGCGTGCAGAACGCGCTCGCGATGGCGCTGCACTGGTCGCCCACCGTCTCGTCAGGCGCCGGCCCGCCGCCGGTCGTCCCGGCGTCGCCTTCGAGCGGCTGGATGGTGCAGCCGGACGAAGCGAAGGGCGCGACGGCGCCGATGGCTGCGGTCATGAGGGCGGCGGCGAGGACCGACTTCTTGCGCATGATTCTATCCCCTGGCGGCGCGCTTCGACGAGACGGGCGCGCTGCGGGCAAGGACGTCGCGGAGGTACCGCGCCGTGTGGGATCGCTCGCTCGAAAGGATTTGCTCGGGCGTGCCGACGGCGACGATCTCGCCGCCGCCTTCGCCGCCCTCGGGGCCGAGGTCGATGACCCAGTCGCCGCAGGCCACGACGTCGAGGTTGTGCTCGATGACCACGATGGTGTTGCCCTGGTCGCGCAGATCGGTGAGCGCGGCGAGCAGGACCTCGATGTCGGCGAAATGCAGGCCCGTCGTCGGCTCGTCGAGGACGTAGAGCGTGCGGCCGGTCGCCTTTCGTGAGAGCTCGCGGGCGAGCTTGACGCGCTGGGCTTCGCCGCCCGACAGGGTGGTCGCGGGCTGGCCGAGCGTGAGGTAGCCGAGGCCGACCTTGCGCAGCGCCTCGAGCTTGTCGGCGATCCGGGGGACCGCGCCGAAGAGCTCCGTCGCGTTCTCGACGGTGACGTCGAGCGCGTCGGCGATGGAGAGGCCGCGGTATTTGACCTCGAGCGTCTCGCGGTTGTAGCGCCGGCCGTTGCACGCGTCGCACGTGACGAAGACGTCGGGCAGAAAGTGCATCTCGATGCGCAGGACGCCGTCGCCCTGGCACGCCTCGCACCGGCCGCCCTTCACGGTGAAGGAGAAGCGGCCCGCCTTGTAGCCGCGGGCGCGCGCGTCGGGCAGGCCCGCGTAGAGGTCGCGCAGGAGCGCGAAGATGCCGGTGTACGTGGCCGGGTTGGATCGCGGGGTGCGGCCGATCGGGGCCTGATCGATCGAGACGACCTTGTCGACGTGCTCGAGGCCCTCGACGCGGGCGCACTCGCCGACGGGGGCGGTGGCGTTGTAGAGCTTCGCGCGCGCCGCCGGGAGGAGCGTGTCGACGACGAGGCTCGACTTGCCGCTGCCGCTCACGCCGGTGACGCACGTGAAGAGGCCGAGCGGGATTTCGACGGTCACGCCGCGGAGGTTGTTCGCGCGCGCGTCGACGACGCGGACGCACGCCTTGGTCCGGGCCTTGCGCTTGGTCGGCATGGGCAGCTGGCGCTTTCCGCTCAGCCACGGGCCGGTGACGGAGTTCGGGTCCGCCATGATCTCTTCGGGCGTGCCTTGCGCGACGATCTCGCCGCCGTGGGAGCCGGCGCCGGGCCCCATGTCGACGACGTGATCGGCGGCGAGGATGGCCTCCCGGTCGTGCTCGACGACGACGACCGTGTTGCCGAGGTCGCGGAGGCGAATCTGCGCCTCGATGAGCCGCGCGTTGTCGCGCGCGTGGAGGCCCACGCTCGGCTCGTCGAGGACGTAGAGGACGCCGACGAGGGCGGCGCCGATCTGGGTGGCGAGGCGGATCCGCTGTCCTTCGCCGGACGACAGGGTCTGCGCGCTGCGGTCGAGGGTGAGGTAGTCGAGGCCGACGTCGATGAGGAAGCCGAGGCGGGCGGCGACGGCCTTGAGCAAGGGCTCCGCGATCGCGCGCTCGCGGGCGGCGAAGACCTGTCCGGACTCGGCGCGGGCCGCGTTGTCGCTCGCGGTGCGGTAGGCGGCCGCGTCGGTCGTGCCTTCGCCCAACACCTGGACGAAGGTCCTCAGGTGCCGGAGCGGCATCGACCCGACGAGCGCGATGTCCTTTCCGCCGAGCTTCACGGCGAGGGCCTCGGGACGGAGGCGCTTGCCCTTGCACGCGTCGCACGTGCGCGTGACGAGAAAGCGCCCGAGCTCGTCGTCGGCGATGCCGCCTTCGCTGGCGTCGGGGTCGTCGTCTTCCGGCTCTTCGACGCGCACGTCGGGCAGCGCCTCGAGCCGCTTCTCGAGCCGCGGGACGATGCCTTCGTACGCCTTCTGCTTCTTGCCGTCGCGCTTGCGGGCGCGGCCGTCGGCGCCGGTGTTGCCGAAAAGGATGGCCTGCCGCTGCTCCTCGGGGAGCTTGGACCACGCGGTGTCGGGGCTCACCCCGAGGACCTCGACGGCGCGGGCGAGCTCGGTGGCGAGGGCGACGCTTCCGCGGCGGCCCCACGCGAGGACGACGCCTTCGCGGAGGCTCTGGCGGGGGTCGGCGGTGCAGCGGTCGGGGTCGACGACGTCGCGCGCGCCGAGCCCGTCGCACGCGGGGCAGGCGCCGTGCGGGCCGTTGAACGAGAACATGCGCGGCTCGATCGGGGGCAGCGAGATGCCGCAGTCGATGCAGGCGAAGCGCTCGCTCAGCCAGAAGGGCTCGCCGTCGCCGGTGTCGACGAGGAGGCGGCCTTCGCCGAGCTTGAGCGCGAGCTCGACGCTGTCGGTGAGGCGGCCCTTGAGGCCCTCTTTGAGGACGAGGCGGTCGACGACGACGTCGAGGTCGTGCGCGCGCGATCGATCGAGCTCGAGCTCGTCGCCGAGGTCGACGACGGAGCCGTCGATGCGCGCCCGCACGAAGCCTTCGCGCCGCAGGCGCTCGAGCTCGAGCTTGAGCTCGCCCTTGCGTGCCCGCGCGATGGGCGCCATGACCGAGAGCTTCGTCCCGTCGGGCAGCGCGGAGATGCGGTCGACGATCTGCTGGACGGTCTGCGCTTCGATGCGCTTGCCGCAGCTCGGGCAGTGGGGGACGCCGACGCGCGCATAGAGCAGGCGCAGGTAGTCGGCGATCTCGGTGACGGTGCCGACGGTCGATCGCGGGGACTTCGAGAGCGGGCGCTGCTCGATGGCGATGGCCGGGCTCAGGCCTTCGATGCGCTCGACGTCGGGCTTGGCGAGCTGCTCGAGGAACTGGCGGGCGTAGGCGCTCAACGACTCGACGTACCGGCGCTGGCCTTCGGCGTAGATCGTGTCGAACGCGAGCGACGATTTCCCCGATCCGCTCGGGCCCGTGAAGACCACGATCTTCCCGCGCGGCAAGCTGACGCTGACGTTGCGGAGGTTGTGCTGCCGCGCACCGACTACGATGAGACGATCCACGGTGAGACCGAGACGGTTAGCACGATAGGCGCGATGGGTCTCGCCCGGACGAGGGGAGCCGAGGGGGGCGGCGCGGCCGCGGGGACCGGCCTCGCCCGGGAGCGTTCTTCATCCAATGGACTCGAGCTCCGTGAGACTCTGCCGTGTTACGCTGGCGAGACCGGACAGACCGGGCCAAGGCGATGCTGAAAGTCGAGTGCGAGTCGTGCAAGGCGCCGTACCAGATCGACGAGCGGCGCGTTCCGCCGGCCGGTTTGAAGATGCATTGTCCGCGCTGCGGGCACACCTTCCTCGTGACGAACCCGGACGGGGAAGAGGCGCCGACGCTCGGCGGGGTGGGGGGTGGCGGAGGACGGCCGCCCCCCGCGCCCACGCTCGCCGCCCACCCGGCCGCCGCGAGCGAACCCCCGAAGCCCGCCCGCGCTCCCCTTCCGTCCGACTTCCCGGCCGCCCTCGGCTCGATCGACGACGGGGACCTGCCCGTCGTGTCGGCCGATCTCCCGGCCACGCGAACCGCGGCTGACCTTCCTTCCCCCAAGCGGCCCGCGCCTCCGCGTCCTCCGCCCCGCCCTACGGTTCGGGACATGTCGGCGCGGGAGGCGGACCTGCCCGAGGTCGCCGCGCAGCTCCCCGAGGCGCGCCGGGGGCCGGGGGGGAGATCCGTACCGCCCCCGCGCGGCGCGCCGACGCAGGCCGATTTGCCTGTCGTGGCCGCCCACCTTCCATCTCCCGCGGCCCATCTACCTTCGCCGGTTGCGCACTTGCCCTCGCCCGTCGCGCACTTGCCCTCGCCGGTCGCGCACCTTCCGTCGCCCGCGGTCGCGTCCCTCCCGGTCGTCGCGGCCCAGTTGCCCGTCGCGTCCGCGCCGCTCCCGGTCATGTCGCCGGGGTTGCCCGTCGCGCGGGGCTTCGGAGAGATCAACCTGCCGATCGTCGCGGAGACGCTCCCGGCGATGACCTCGGGCGAGCGGCACTTGCCGGCGGTCTCGGGCCGCACGCAGGCCGGCATCGGGAGCTTCGGCGAGATCGAGCTCCCGCGAGAGCTGCCGGCGGGGGCGACGCTCGTGGGGGTGGGCCCGGACTCGCCGCCGCCGTCGCGGGTCGAGCGGAATCCGTCGGGCGACTTCGAAGAGCTCCAGCTGGAGGAGGGGCCGCGGGCGCGGGGGCGCAGCAGCAGCTCCGGGCAGCCGTCCGCGCCCGACGCGGGAGGGATGACGTTCGGGGAGGTCGACTTCAGCTCGGGCCAGGACGGCGCCATCGAGTCGGAGTCGGCGTTGAGCATCGTCGGGCCGCTGCCGAAGCCGGACGATGAGGCTCCGGCGCCCGCGCCCGTCGCCGGAGGGCCGGCGCAGTTCTCGGCCATGGGGCGTCCTGCGATCGCGCGCGCGCTGCCGCGGGCGAAGGTCGCGGCCGCGACGGACGACGTCTCCACCGGGAAGAAGGTCGGCCTCGCGATCGCGGTGGCCGCGGTCATCGGCGGCGCGGCGCTCCAGCTCACGCCTTACGGCGCGTTCGGATTCGTCTGGGTCGCCGACCGCATCCACGCGAAGGACTACGCGCTCGCCCTGTCGACGACGGCGTCGGCCACCGAGAAGGCGCTCGGCGGCGACACCTATGATCAGGCGAAGGCCGCCGTCGACGCCGCGGCGGCGGCCCACGATCGGTCGCCGAGGGCGCGCGATCTCACGGCCTACGCGTCGCTCGTCGACGCCGCGACGACGGTTCGCTTCGGCCCCGACATCGCGCGCGCGTCGCGCGCCAAGCAGTTCGTCGCCGAGCTCCCGCCCGACGCGGTGCTCGCGTACCGGGACATCGCCCTCGCGGCGCTGGCCGCGTCGAACGACGACGCGGCGGGCGCGCGCAAGGGCCTCGACGCGGTGGCGGGGAAGGGGACCGCGCTGCCGCTCCCGGCGCGCGTCGAGGCGGCGCTCCTGCGGGGCAATCTGGGCCTCGCGCAGCACGACGCCGCCGGCGCCGCTTCCGCGTTCAAGGACGCGCTCGCGCTGAGCGACGACGCGCGGGCTCACTACGGCCTCGCGCGCGCGTACGACCAGCTCCACGACCCCGCGAACACCAAGAAGGAGATCGACGCCACGCTCGCCGCCTCGCCCGGGCACCCCGGCGCGCTGACGCTGCGGGCACGCTCGGAGGCCTCCACCGACGCCGCGCAGGCGGAGAAGGACCTGGCGATCGTCCTCGAGGGACCGTCGCGGGCGAAGGCGTCGACCCGGGAGCTGTCCGAGGCCTTCGTGGCGCGGGCGGCGGTGAGCTTGAGCCAGGACAACCCGGGCCAGGCCCGCGAGGCGCTCGATCAGGCGACGAAGCTCGACCCGCGCAACGTCGAGGCCCTCCTGGGCGAGGGGAAGCTGCTGCTCGACGAGGGCCGCTCGACCGAGGCCCTCGCGCGCTTCGACACCGCGCTCCAGATCGATCCGGGCCGGCCGTCGGTCATCGCCTTCGACGCGGCGGCGAAGATCGCGCTCGATCGGCTCGCCGACGCGAAGGCCCAGCTCACCGAAGGTCACCAGAGGTTCCCGAAGGACATTCCGATCCTCGTCTTCCTCGGCCAGGTGGAGCACCACCTCGGCAACGAGGACGCGGCGGAGGCGAACCTCCGCGCGGCGACGGCGCTGGTGACGCCCGCCGATCTCTCCGCCGTGGAGCCGTACATCGCGCTCTCGGAGCTCTTGTCGTCGCGCGGGCGGCTCGACGACGCCAAGGCGGTCCTCGACGAAGCGAAGCGGAAGCTGCCGCCGTCGGCCGTGCTCGATCGCGCCATCGGCGAGCTCGCCGAGCAGCAAGGCAACTACGATCTGGCCATCGCCCAGTACCGTGCGGCGCTCCAGCGGGCCCCGCGCGATCTCGCGTCGCACTTCCGGCTCGCGGTGGCGATGCGCCGGCTGCGGCGCTTTCCCGAGGCGGGCGCGGAGCTCGACAAGGTCGCCAAGGTCGACGCCGACTACCCGGGGCTGTCGCTCGAGAGGGGCCTCCTGTTCCAGGAGTCGGGCGACGTGGAGAAGGCGATCGCGGAGTTCCAGCGCGCGCTCGCGAAGGCCCCGGACGATCCCGATCTGCAGCTCCGGGTGGGGAGCGCGTACGTGTCGGTCGGCCTGCCGGACAACGCGATCCCGATGCTCCGCAAGGTCGTTCAGGAGCGGCCGAAGAGCGCCGAGGCGTACCACTTCCTCGGGCGCGCACTCATGTTGAAGGGCCCGGCGATGCAGGCGGACGCCATGCGGATGCTCAAGTTCGCGGTCGACCTCGACCCGAACCGCGCCGAGTTCCACGTGTACCTGGCGTGGGCGGCGAACGAAGCGACGCCCGCGCAGCTCGAGCTCGCCCACGACGAGATCGACAAGGCCCTCGCGCTCGACAAGATGAACGCCGAGGTCTACTGGCAAAAAGGCGTGCTCGAACAAATGGAGGCGTCGATCGAAGACGCCATCAAAGACGAGAAGCGGGCCCTCGAGCTTCGCCCGTCGCGGTACGAGGCCCACGCGACGCTGGCCGAGTGCTATGCGGACCGGAACGACGACGCGGCGGCGATGGCGGAGTGGACCAAGGCCCTCGCCGCCGACGGAGACGCGCCCGGGCCCGACGGGCTCGTGCGGCACCCGTTCTGGCGGTACCGGTTCGGCAAGCTCCTCATGGACCGCGGCAACCCGGGCGCCGCGCTGCACTGGCTCTTGCCGACGGCCCTCGGGATGGAAAAGAGCGAGCTTCGTCCGGCGTGGATGGCGCCGCTCGAGTTTCTCACCGCGCAGGCGCTCGACAAGGGGGGCCGCAAGGCCGAGGCGGGCGACCACTATCAGAAGTTCCTCGACGGGGCCCCCGTCAGCTCGCCCGATCGCGCCGAGGCGCAAAACGCGCTCCGGCGCATTCAGGGAAAGTAGGGGGCGCGCTCAGGCGCCGGCCGCGAGCGCCTCGGCCATCCGCGCGAAGGCGTCGACGTCGAGCGTCTCGCCGCGGGCGTCGAGGGCGACTCCCGCGGATGCCGCGGCGCGCTGGAGGGCGGCCGCGTCGGGCGCGATCCCGGCCCACGCGTTGCGCAGGGTCTTTCGGCGGGCCTCGAAGGCGCGGCGGACGAGCGTACGGAAGGCCGGCGTCTCGACGGCGCGGGGAGGACGCACCGGCTCGAGCACGATGACCGCGCTCGAGACCTCCGGCGCCGGGTGGAACGCGCCGGGCGGCGCGCGCAGGAGGGTGCGCACGTCGAAGGCGGCGCGGACGAAGACGGTGAGGGCGCCCCAGCTCTTCGACGAGGGCGAGGCGGCGAGGCGGTCGGCGACCTCGCGCTGGACCATGAAGACGACGCGCTCGACCGAGGCGGCGTTCTCGCATGCGCGGCGGAGGAGCGGCCCGGTGATGGCGTACGGGAGGTTGCCGCAGAGGACGCGCGGGGAGTCCGCGTCGGGCTCGCCGAGGAGCGCGGCGAGGTCCACGGTCACCGCGTCGGCTTCGAGGAGGCGCGCGTGCTCGAAGGGCGCGAGCTCTCCGGCGAGGAGCGGGGCGAGGTCGCGGTCGCGCTCGATGGCGACCAGGCTCCGGGCGAGCGGCGCGAGCAGCAGGGTGAGGGCGCCGGTGCCGGCTCCGATCTCGACGACGCGCGCCCGGCCGACCTCGGCGTCGGGGACGCAGGCGGCCGCGATCGCGCGGGCGATGGGCGCCGCGACCAGGAAGTTCTGGCCGAAGCTCCTCTTCGGGCGAAGGCCGGCCTCGCGCAGGACGGTCCGCGGATCGCGCGGGTTCACGACGCTCCCTTCGCCACGACCCGGATGCCCATCCTGCGCAGCAGGCGCTCGCCGCGCGTCTTCATCGACACCGCCCGGAGCCGGACGGCGTCGTCGATCGCCTCCGAGACCGCGGTCGGGTGGATGCGTCCCGCCCCGACGCCCTCCTCGAGCGGCGGAACCGTCCAGCGGAGCTCGAGGCGCCGCGACCGCAGGATCGCGACGGCCTTCGCCGTGTCGCCCGGCCGCGTCGGCGGGAGCGCCCAGACATGGACGCCGCTCGCCTTCGGCTTCTCGGAGGCGAGCCGCTCGAGCACCTTGGCGAGCATCCCCTCGGTCTTGTCGCGCTCCCCTTCCGAGCGCGGAGGCGACTCCATGCCGAATGCGGCCATGTAGCGGCGGAGCACCTGCTCGCGGGGCGTCGACGCGAAGGCGTCGCCCATGGCGAACGGGGCCCGGTCGCGGAGCTGGTCGGCCCGCTTCGCGAGCGCGTCGATGTCGCCCTTGGGCAGGTCGGCGAGGCCGCGCGGGTCGAGCGGTCGCGCGTGCTCGGCGACCCGGACCGCCACCTCGGGCTCGTCGAGCTCGGACCGATCCTCGTCGACGCAGCTCGCGGCGCCGGCGAGGGCGCTCGCGATGGCCACGGCCTGGGCGGCGCCTTGACCGGGCGGCACCCACGCCCGAAGGCGCGACGACGTGACGACCAAGCCCACGCGGCAGCCGCGGCGCAGGCAGCGGGTCGCACGGTCGGCGACCTGGTCGAGGACGCGGTCGAGCGGCGCTTGCCCGGGAGGACCGGCGAGGAGCTCGACCGACGCGTCGACGACGAGCCAGAGGACCTCGAGGTCGTCGCGCTCCATCTCGCGCACGAGCAGCTTGCCCCGCCGGGCGCTCGCCCTCCACGCGATGCGCCGGAAGGCGTCGCCCGGGGCGTGGTCGCGCAGCTCGCGCAGCTCCTCGCCCTCGCCGGCGGCGGCCGCGGGGCGCCCCGTCTCCGAGGCCCGTCGCGCGCGCCCTCCCCGCGGCGACGTGTGAAGGAGGGCGAGGCTCCGCGGGAGGACCTCGACGCCGAGCGGGCTCGCGAAGAGCAAGGGCACCTCGTAGAGACCCTCGCCGCCGACGGGCGTCCCGCGCACCTCGAGGGCCAGGCCGTGGATGCCCCACCTCCCGACGCGATCGGTGTGGACCGTGACCTCTACGCCCGCGCGACCGCGCGGCGGAAGGTCGAGCTCCGTCGGCTCGACGCGCGCCGAAAGCATGCTCGAGACGACCGGCCGCAGGCCCACGCAGCGGACGGGCTGGGCGCTCCGGTTCCGGATCTCGGCCGTGAGCGAGAGCGTGCCGCCGCGGGCCACGGTGTGCACCCGCGCGGGTGCGTCCCAGACCATCTCGAACCCCTCTTCGCGCAGGCGCGTCACCGCCACGCGGGCGATGGCCCGTCCCAGCGCGACCGCGAGGAGCATCGCGCCGCCGAAGGCCACGACCGGCGGCAGGCGCGCGGCCGCCCCGAGCGCGATGAGGCTCGCGCTCGCGACCGCGACGTGGAAGGTCGGCCGGGAAGGGTAGAGGCGCATGAGGCTCGGGCGGAGGCGGCGGCTCTTTACACCGCGCGCATTCCCCGGCGAAAGCTCACCTTGGCCAGCGCTTCGTCGACCACGCGCTCGCGGGCCCGGGGCTCGACCTCGGCCTCCGCGATCATCACCATGCGGTGCGAGAGGACGCTCGGCGCGACCGCGCGAATGTCGTCGGGCGTGACGAAGGGCCGGCCCTCGATGAGCGCCCACGCCTTGGCGGCCTGCACGAGGCCGAGCGTCGCCCGGGGGCTCGCGCCGAGGGCGACGCGGGCGTGGCCGCGGGTGAACCCCGTGATGCCGACGGCGTAGTCGTAGAGGTCGTCGTCGACGTGGATGAGCGACGCCGTCGCCTGGAGGCGAGACACGGCGACCGGGTCGAGCACCGAGCGCGCGGCCGGCGGCGGGTCGACGCCGTGGGACTTGAGCATCTGGGCCTCTTCGCGGGGGCCGGGGTAGCCCATCGAGACGAGGACGAGGAAGCGATCGATCTGCGCCTCGGGCAGCGGGTAGGTCCCCTCGAGGTCGACCGGGTTCTGGGTCGCGAGGACGAGGAACGGGGCGGGGAGCTCGAAGCGGTCGCCCTCGATGGTGACCTGTCGCTCCTGCATGGCCTCGAGCAGTGCGCTCTGCGTCTTGGCGGGCGCGCGGTTGATCTCGTCGGCGAGGACGACGTTGGCGAAGATGGGCCCGGCCCGCAGCGTGAACGTCGCGTCGCGCGGCGAGAGCACGTACGTCCCGGTGATGTCGGCGGGGAGCAAGTCCGGGGTGAACTGGATGCGGCGGGCCGAGCACCCGAGCGCGGTCGCGAAGGCCTTCACGAGCGTCGTCTTGGCGATCCCGGGGACGCCTTCGAGGAGGGCGTGGCCCCGCGCGAGGAGCGCGATCAGGATGGTGTCGACCGGCCGCGACGAGCCGATGTAGACGCGCGCGACCTCCCGGCGCAGCTCTTCGATGCGTTCGCGCGCCGAGGCGATTTCGTTCGTGGCGACTGCGGTCACGGGACTCGTTTTACCATGCGCGGGGCCGGTACACGCCTCCGCCCGGTTGCGGCGGCGCCGACTCCAAGACCGAAAGGAGCTCGCGCGCCTGATTCGCGACGGCGACGAGCCGGGCGTCGCCCACCCGGTCCGTCCATCCGGCCTGCCGCGTCGGGCGCGCGAACGCCGTCTCGACGCGGGCGAGCTCCGCGAGGAGCTTCGAGAGGGAGGCCGCGCGTCCGTCGTCGAGCAGACCGGCGGCGCGGATCTGGGAGACGAGCTCCTCGAGGGCGGGGGGGCGGTCGAGGCCGAGGCGCGTGGCCAGGTGCTCTTCGAGGGCGTTCTTCCACTCGACGAGGGCGAGGGCGCGCGATCCTTCCGGCGTGGCGAGGACCGCGGCGTGCCCCGCCACACCGCCCTGCAGCGCGGCGGGCACCGGCCGGACGAAGTGCGGCGCGAGGGGCTTGTGCACGCGCCCGACGCGCGTGCTCGTCCACACGATGATTCCGAGCGCGAGCGCCAGCGCCGCGAAGTACGAGACGGCGGGAGGGGCGCCCTCGCGCCGGGCGGTCTCGAGGGCGTCGACGATCGAGCGCCGGACCGAGCCGAGCGCTCCCCCCTCCGTCGCGTCCTCTCCGAAGACCCCGGACGTGTGAAAGCCGTTGGCGACGACGTAGAGCTTGCCCCCGCGCTTGCCCCAGACGTCGTCGTCGACGGCGTAACGCACGAGCGCCCGCGCGAAGGCGCGGTTGCCGGGGTAGCGCATCATCTCGTTGATGACGATCGAGCCGTCGCCGACCGCGATGAGCCGGCCGTGACCCACCGCGCCGGCCACCGCCAAGAGGACGTCCGGCTCGCGGTCGCCGCGAACCACGAGGAGCGGCGAGAGCGCCTGGTGCGCGAGCCCGGTCGCATGGTTGGTCACGACCCGGTCGACGTCGTGGAGCGTGGGGTGGTCGCCCGCGGGCTCGGCGATGGCGAGGGACGGATTGCCCCGAAGCATGTGGGCGGGGCGCCCGGGCATCGACACGCGGCGAATGCCGAAGCGCGCGCAGAGACCTTCGCCCGTGCCGTAGTCGTCGAGGAGGATGATGCGTCCGCCGGTTCGCATGAACGCCGAGAGCTCTTCGACGTCGAGCGGTCGCTCCGGATGGACGATGACGAGGCCGTCCTCGCGCTTGAGGTCGCCGAGCGCGAGCGTGTCGCGGACGACGACGCGTTGCGTTCCGAGGTCGACTTCCGCCCCATGAACGAAGCTCGAGAGTCCTTCCCAGTCCTGCCCGTCGAGATCGAACGGCGCCGCGAGCGCAATCGCCGGACGCGACATCGAAGCTATCGAGGTTGCAAGAACGACGATCGTGGCGAGTGCAATCCTGAAGAGTCGCCGCGACCGGCCGTCGCTCGTGAGGCCTCGGCGCGTGCGGAGAGAGCGCGCCGAGCGGCGAGACGGGAAGGACGGGCGTCCAGTGCTTGACCCTGGCATTCTCGTTGCTATTTTTGCAAAGTATGAGGCGGTCTCCGGGTGTTGATCCCGGAGGGTGATTTCGAGGTGCTTTGCTTGCGTCGCTTGCGGTGAAAGAGGGTCGGGACCACCATGCTTCCTCCGTTCATCATCGAGCAGATTCGGCGTCGAGAAGAAGAGGATCGTGTGCGCCACGATCAGCCGCGTATCGAGCTCCCGCTGCAGCTGCCGGTCCCCCGCGCCCCGCATGCGCCCCAGAAGCCCGAGGAAAAGGGCGATCGCGGCGTGACCATCATCGATCTGATGGCCGGCGCCATCAGCTGACGCTCCGTACAGCTTCGCGCGCTCGACACTACCGCAGCCGCTGACTAGTCTGCGCGCCCAATGGGTGCGTTCTTGCGGGCCGGGCAGCTGGCGCTCGGTGCCGTGTTGGTCGGCTCCGTCGGGCCGTCCTGCTATTCGTCAGGGTCGGGGACCGACCCGCCTCCCGACACGTTTTACTTTCCGGTCGGCCTGGCCGTGTCGCCGGACGGCAACGTCCTCTACGCGGCGAACTCCGACTTCGACCTGCAGTGGAACGGCGGGACCCTCCAGACGTACGACCTCGCGATGCTGCGCCAGAACGCGGCGGACCTCATCTCGTACAACCTGATGGGCAGCTTCCCGGACCAGCTGGGAACGAGCGCGCCGCGCGACCCCAAGGGCGTCGCGTTGACGACCGCGCGGCCGGCCACCTGCGCTTCGCTCGTCCCCGCCGGGCTTCCGCTCGGCGAGTCGTGCGCTCCTCCCGTGCCCTCGCAGGACTACATCGAGGAATCCGTCATCATCGGGGCCTTCGCCACCGACGCGCAGCTCTCGCAGTTCGCCGCCTCGCCCGACAACCCCCAGCGCCTCTTCATTCCGGTCCGCGGCGAAGCCGCCGTGACCTGGGCGAACATCGGCGCGGCCGCCACCGACCCGTACCCGCAGCAAAGCAACCCGCTGTTCGCGATCGATTGCGGTCAGGGGAGCGACAATCGCTGCACGCGGAGCGCGGGCAACAACGCTCTCCAGCTCGGCAATACGCGCCAGGTCACCATGCCGGGCGAGCCGTTCGGCATGGCCCAGAGCGAGGACGGCAAGGCGCTCGCCGTCACGAGCCAGACGGACACGAAGGTGTCGCTCCTCACGACGGGCCTTCCGGGTGAGGGGCCCTGCGGGGCGGGGAGCGCCACGGGCTGCCCCACGATGCAGTTCGTGCTCGACGGCCTTCCGGTCGGCGGCGTCGGCATCGCGGCCGTCCCGCACGACCCCGACGCCCCCACGCCGCGCTGCCAGGACGTGGGCGACGCGCCGCCGTGCGTGAGGCCGTCGTTCCTCGAGACCAACCGGAACACCGCCGAAATCGACCTGCTCCGCTACTACGACGACGACGGCTCGACCTTGGGGCGGCCCTACCTCACGCGCGAGGCGACCTACCCGATCACGTCGGACGCCGTCGGCACCGACTCGCGCGGGATCGTCATCGACCCCACGCCGCGGCTCGAGTGCAAGGCGCAGGGCAACCCGCCCGCCGACTGCGCGCTGCTCCCGGCGCGCGTGTTCTTCGCGAGCCGGACCCCGGCGGCGCTCGGCACGGGCCTCGTCGGCAGCGTCCCCGCGAGCGGGGTCGGCTCCTACGACCCCGATCTATTGACTCTCCTCGCGCCCGTCTCCGTGCCGCCGGGCCCGTCGAACGTGTACATCGCACCCATCGTGGACGCCCTGGGGACGCTCCATCTCCGCGTCTTTCTCGTGCTCTTCGACTCGAACCAGATCGCCGTCTACGACCCGGACACGGGCATTCTCCAGCTCATCGACGTGGGCCCCGGGCCCTTCGCCATGACGTTCGACCCGTTCACGCTCGACGACGTCGCCGCCCATACGGCCGTCACGCACGACGCGCACGGAAACGCGTCGTACCGGTTCGGGTATGTCGCGAGCTTCACGCAGTCATACGTCCAGATGATCGACCTCGACCAAACGCAGCCGACCTACGGGGACGTGGTCTTCACTTTGGGCGAGCCGACGCTACCGAAGGGCCAATGAGGATTTCGCGAATATGCTCCGTCGCCGCGACGCTCCTCGCGGCGTCCGGGATCGTCGCCGCGTCGATGGCCGGCTGCGGGACGACCCCGCCGAACCTGGCCAACGTGTCGCTGCGGCAGTCGCAGAAGACCGATTTCGTCTGCATCACGGTCAACGGCGCCAACGGTCTTCCGGTCAACCCGTACACGCCCTTGCCCCCGTCCCAGTGCGCTCCCGTCCCGGCGAACGTGGCGGGGCAGCCGCTCGAGAACCATCTCTACGCGCTCGTGACGCAGCCCACGGTCGGCGCGATCGCCGTGGTGGATCTCACGGCGGGCGCCGTCGTCGACGTCGACAAGGCGACGCCGGGGGTCGACTTCGTGCCGGTCGGCGCGATCCCGACCGACGTCGCCGTGTCGCCCCTCGGCCAGCGCACGTTCGTGTCGAGCGCCGACCCGACGCGGCCGGCGCTCTACGCGATCGACAACACGCGGCTCCTCGGCAACGGCAATCAGCTCGTCAACGGGACGCCGCTCGGACCCGCGCTCAAGCTGACGGACCTCCCCGCCTGCGCGCTGCCCCAGCCTCCCCTCGCCCTCGCGATCGTGCCGACCGCCTCCCCGCTGAGCGCCCTGACCGGCGACGCCGGCGCGGGCGGGGACGCCGGCGTCGCGGGGGACGCGGGCGCCGCGGCGGACGATCATTATGCGCTGGTGGCGCTCCTCGGGCCTTCGTCGCAGGGGCCCGCGGCGATCGTCACGGTCGACCCGCAGGCGCTCGCCGCTACGGCGCCCGGCACGCTCCCGGCCTGCACGTCGCTCGGCGTGGTGCTCGGCGGGGTGGTGCTTTCGACCCAGGGCCTTCCCGCGTCGCTCCCCTCGTCGACGCCGTGGCCGGACGGTGTCGTCTACGCGGATGCGGGCGTGTCCGTTCCGGTGCCGGGCTGCTTCGAGCTGGACGACGGCGGCGCGGCCGCGGGCGACGACGGAGGCCAGGACGGCGGCGGTCAGGACGACGCCGGCACGAGCGGCTCCCCTTCCACGCTGCCCTTCGGGCCGCCGCACCCGCCGTCGATCGCCATGCGGAGCGATATCCCCATCCTTTACGTCGGCGACAGCGTGCGGCCCATCATCCACGCCTTCGACCTTCGGGATCCCGTGCATCCCGTCGAGATGGACCCGCTCCTCGCGACGAGCGTCGTCAACCCGGGCGCCCGCGTATCGGTCGGTGCGCTCGCCGTGAGCCCGCCGACCCGCGACTTCAAGACGTACCTCTACGCGGTCGACGCCTCGGGCGGGACGCTCATGGTCTACGACGTGACCGATCCGATCGCCTCACCGCATACGCCGCTCCTCCGGCCGCACCCCGAGCTGACGCCCCTCGCGCCGCCCGACCGCCTCTCGTTCGCCGGTCCGGTGGCGACCGTCGGCTTCGCCCAGCACGACTGGGCGCTGCCCTCGCAGGTCGACCCGAACCACTACCTCCAGTACACGGGCCTTCTCTGCAACCCGAACCCCAACGCCCACCCCGACGCGGGCGTCTTCGCGGACAACGGCGCGTACTATCGCGTCGACGAGGCGACGCTCATCCAGTCGATGGATACGCAGGGCGGGACGATCGAGTCGTTCCCGGCGCGCCTTCGCGGGGTGTTTGCCTTCGCGACGCTCTCGAACGGGACCGTCGTGACGATCGACGTCGACGATTGGGACGCGCCTTGCCGACGGCCCGACCCGCTCGCGATCGGCGCGGTCACCGGCCCCGACGGGGTGACGTACGACGCGGGCGTCCCCGGATCGCTCGCGGTCCCCGAGCCGGCGGCCGGCCCGGGCGACCTCGACCCGTACCATGCTCCCGTCACCTACAACGCGGCGATCGGGGACGTCGCGGCCGTGACGCTCGAGCAGTTCTTCCCGGTCTCCGCGCCGAACCGGCAGCGCTCGGCTTTCCTCTTGCGTAACGATCCGGTCACGGGCCTGCACCTCCCGAACGTCCTCGGGGCCCCGCAGCTCTTCAACGTGAACGGTGCACCGGTGGCCGTCGCGCTCAACGGGTCGAGCTCTCTCCTCTTGCCGACGCCGTTGCCCGCCGGGTTCATCGACCCGACGTACGTGACCAGCCCGGCCGAGCCGAACCCGAACGGGCGCGGCGCCTACACGTCGCCGACTGCCGGGATCGCGAGCGACGCCGGCATCCTGGAAACGACGCTCGGCGGAGTGCTTGTCCCCGGCAGCCCGAACACGGCCGCCGTCGGCGTGCGGGTCTCCCTGGACGACCCGACGGCCCACCAGGACCAAGACTGGACCGTGACGTACGAAGGCGCGCTGCCGACGGTGAACGGGATCCTGGCGACCATCTCGTCGACGCAGCCCCCCACGGATCCGGCGCCCTACCAGACGCTCACCTTCTCGGCGCCGGGGGCGCGCTTCTGCTCCCGAGGGATCGAAGACTGGACGGTGGGTCAAGCGCGGGCCGACCGCATGCTCGGCGCGCTCGCCACCGCGTTCGGCGGCACGGCGCCGACGGGGCTCGACGAGCCGAGCTTGCCCACGTGGACCGCGGACTACGTGGAGATCGTGGACGACCTGCTCCCGAACACGGACCCGTACTGGGCCCAGCCGAGCAGCACGGAGAACGACTGCTGGGACGGCGACCTCGCGGACCCGCCGTCGTTCACTTCGGCGGTCAGCCCGCAGGCGCAGAACCGCTATAACTTCTGCTTCGCGAACTACGGTGCGGCGTCGACGGACGACTCGTTTCTCTCGCGCGACTATCCGATCCTCCAAGCCAACGACGACTCGCTCGTGGTGGGCCGCTTCCAGTGGACGGACGATACGGAGCGGACGACGGGCCGCATCATCGTGGGCGCCGATCCGGTCAACGCCACGTATTTGCGGCCGCTCCGCTGCTGTTTCCACCACGCGGCCACGTTCAAGGTGCGGACGGGTGGCGAGTGGGTGGCCGTCGGCAGCGTCGTCGGCTTGCTGCACCAGGTGGTCAAGGAGAGCGACGGCTCCTGCCGGCCCTCGTGCGAGCCCGGCGCCGAGCTCCTCAATGCGCGCTCGTTCGACGTGCCCTGGTCGAGCGCCCCCGCGTGCGTTCCGCCCACCGTCCCGCCGAACCTCGACCGGGACGGGCCGCTGGCGATGCGCAACCCGATGTTCTCGTACATCACGTGGGGCGCGTGCGGCCCCGCCCCGGCGGGCGTCCACGATCACACGCTGACCGCTCGCGATCTGGCCTGGAAGTTCTCGATGCGCGGCGGCTTCTCGCCGCTGACGATCCCGCTCGTGTCTCCGACGGTCGGCGGAGGGGTGAATCCCCAATCGATGCGCTTCATTCCGTCGCTGGGGCAGATGGCGGTGGTCGACAGCGAGTCGCAGGGGCTCATCCTCATCGATTTGAACCTGGTGGCCGTGGCGCACAACTACTTCTGAGCCGTGGCGAGCCGCGCGGGGAGAGGTCCCGTTCGACGGGCGTAGACCTGCAGGCCCGGCTGTCGTAGCTACTGCCGCGATGTCCAAGTCCGCGCAGACGCCGGTGATGCGTCAGTACCTCGCGGCCAAGGCGGCCCACGCGGACGCTCTCCTCCTCTTCCGGATGGGCGACTTCTACGAGCTCTTCTTCGAAGACGCCGTCGTGGCCGCGCGCGCGCTCGACCTGACGCTGACGGCGCGGAACAAGGGCGCCGCCGACGAGATCCCGATGGCCGGCGTGCCGCACCACGCGGCGAGCGCCTACGTGCAGCGCCTCCTCGAGCAGGGGTTCAAGGTGGCGATCTGCGAGCAGATGGCCGACCCGTCGAAGGTCAAGGGGATCGTGCCGCGCGAGGTCGTGCGGGTCGTCACGCCGGGGCTCGCCTACGACGACGCGAGCCTCGACGCACGCCGCAATCACTTCCTCGTCGCGGTGGACGGAGCGGGACCGTTCGGGGTGGCCGCGCTCGACCTCTCGACGGGCGAGCTGACCGCGTGTGAAGCGGCGGACGCCGCGAGCGCGATTTCGGAGATGGCCCGCCTCGATCCGCGCGAGGCGATCGTGGGACCCGCCGCGGAGGGGATCGCCAAGGGGCTCGCCGAGGCCTCGCCCAAGACCGTGGTGCGTGGCCTCACGGGCGAGATGACCGACGCCGAGGCCGACGCCGTACTCGACGCGCAACTCGGAGCCGGCGAAGCGCGGGCATCGTGTCCGTCCGCGGCCGGGCGATGGGCGGCGGCGCGCTGCGTGGCCATGGCCCGCGCGAGCGAGGCAGGCCGGCCCATTCCCGTCGCGCGTCTCGCCTTCTACGCCCTCGGAGACACGCTCGTCCTCGACGAGGCGACGCACGCGCACCTCGAGCTCGTGCGCGCGGCCGACGGCGGCGAGCGCGGCTCGCTCCTGGCCCAGATCGACGCCACCGTGACGGCGCCCGCCGCGCGTCTGCTCCGCCGTCGGCTGCTCGCGCCGCTGACGAGCATCGCCGACATCCGGCGCCGTCACGACGCGGTGGAGCTCTTCGTGGGCCAGCCGGGAACGCGGCGCGAGCTGCGCGGACGTCTGGCGGAGATCGGCGACGTGGAGCGGCTCGCCGTCAAACTCGCGCTCGATCGCGCGGCCCCGCGGGACCTCGCGGCCTTGCGCCGATCGCTCGCGGCGCTTCCGCTGCTGGCCGTCGCGATCGACCAATGTCCGGAGCCGGGCGCGCGGGAGGCCCTCGGCCTCGGCCCGGGCGAGGCGCTCGATGCGTGCGCGGACCTCCACGAGCTCCTCGCGCGCGCCGTGGCCGACGAGCCGCCCGCGCGCGTGGCGGACGGGGGCGTCATCCGCGACGGGTTCGACCCGGAGCTCGACGAGGCGCGGGAGTTGATGCGCGGCGGGCAGCGGTTGATCGTCGAGCTCGAGACGCGGCTGCGGGAGTCGGCGAACATCCCGAGCTTGAAGCTCCGCTTCACGCGCGTCTTCGGTTGGTACATCGAAGTCACGCGGAGCCACCTCGTGAAGGCGCCGTCCGAGTGGCGCCGCAAGCAGACCATCGCCAGCGGCGAGCGCTTCACGTGCGACGCGCTCGACACGCTCGCCGACAAGCTCGCCCACGCGGAGGACCGCGCGTCGAGCCGGGAGGGGGAGCTCTACGCGGCCACCGTCCGTGATCTTGCTCGCCACGCGGAGCGCCTCCGCGCGCTCGCCGCCCGTCTCGCCGCGTGGGACGTCGCCGCGGGGCTGGCGGAGGTGGCGCACCGCGACGACTGGACGCGGCCCGTCGTCGACGACTCGAACGACCTCCTCCTCGAGGACGCGCGGCACCCGGTCGTGGAGAAGCTCGCGGCCGCGGGCCATTTCGTGCCCAACGACGTGAACCTCGGCGTCGGGGAAGGCAAGGCGCGGCTCTGGCTCGTGACGGGGCCCAACATGGCGGGGAAGTCGACGCTGATGCGCCAGACGGCCATCACGGTCATCCTCGCCCAGATGGGCGCGTTCGTCCCGGCGCGGAGCGCGCGCATCGGGGTGGTCGATCGCGTGCTCACGCGCGTCGGCGCGAGCGACAACCTCTCGCGCGGCGAGAGCACCTTCATGGTGGAAATGAAGGAGACCGCCCACGTGCTCCGGGGCGCAACGCGCCGCTCGCTGGTCGTCCTCGACGAGATCGGCCGCGGCACGAGCACGTACGACGGGCTCGCCATCGCGTGGGCGGTGGCCGAGCACCTCCACGACACGATCGCGTGCCGCGCGATGTTCGCCACCCACTACCACGAGCTCACCGAGCTCGCCTCGAGCCGCGCGCCCACGTGCGAGAGCTGGAGCGTCAGCGCGCGGGAGCACGACGGGGACATCGTCTTTCTCCATCGGCTGCAGCGAGGGGCCGCTTCGCGCAGCTACGGCATCGCGTGCGCGCGCCTCGCGGGGGTGCCGGAGCCGGTCCTCGCGCGCGCGCGGGCGCTCCTCGGAGAGCTCGAACGGGGCACCGCGGGCTCGGTGGGATCGCGGTCGAGGACGGAGCGCGCGCAGCTCGGCCTCTTCGAGGCCGCGGCGCAAAGCCCGCCGCACCCCGCGCTCGAGTCCCTCCGCTCCGTCGACGTCGACCGCCTCACGCCGCTCGAGGCGCTGCAGCTCGTCGCGAGCCTCAAGAAGATGGCAGCCGCCCGGTGACCGGCCGAAAGACGACGTCGCGCGCCCGCTTCTACGCGGCGGTCGCCCTCGCGGCGGGCAGTTGGGGCACCTGGGGCCTCATCATCCGCCACAGCGAGTCCATCGCGCCCATCCCGGCGGCGCTCCAGGCGGCGATCGTCATGGGCGTCATCACGGTCGTGTCCGGCCTCGCGTCGCTGAGGGATCCCGCGCCTCCTCGGAGGACATGGAAGGATTGGGCCCGCGTCGCGTGGTTCGGCGTCGGCGACGTGATGACGGTCCTCCTCTTCTTCGCCGCCTACAAGCTCACCATCGCGGTCGCCGTCCTCACCCATTACATGACGCCGGTCTTGGTCGCCCTGTCGGCCCCCGTCGTCCTGCGCGAGCGCATGACCGCGCGCACGACGCTCGCGATCGCCGTGTCGTTCGCGGGACTCGCGCTGATGCTGTCGCGGTCGGCGGGCGGCGACGCGCACGACGCCGCGGCGACGTGGACCAGCGCGGGGCTCGGGGTCGCGAGCGCGGTCTTCTACGCGTCGAACGTCCTCGTGAACAAGTTCCTCGTCGGGGCCTTCTCGACGAGCCAGGCGACGTTCTGGCATGGCCTCGTCGCGACCGCGCTGGGGCTCGCGCTGGTCCCTCCGTCGTCGTGGGCGAGTATCGACCCGCGCGCGGTCGCGTTTCTTTCGGTGGCCGCGATCGGGCCGGGCGCGCTCGGGGGCCTCGCGTTCGTATGGGGCCTGCGCGGCATCCCCGCCGCGCACGCGTCGACGCTCACGCTGCTCGAGCCTATGGTCTCGCTCTTTTTGGGCGCCGCGGTGCTGGGCGAGCGCGTCGGGCCGCCGGCGCTGGCGGGCGGCTTCTTCATCCTGGCCGGCGCCGCGCTCGTGATGATGCAAGCGCCGACCCCCGCGGTCGACGTCGAGCGCGCGTGACCGCGCCGCCCGCGCGCTAGTAGCGGTGACGCCAGACGACGTCGAGGACCGACGACCCCGCGTCGCCGACGGTGGTCTCGAGGGACCACTGCCGCAAAAAATGCCAGTTGAGCGTCACGTACGTCGTGTCGCCGGCGCCGGTCGTCTGCACGCCGAGCACCCAGGCGACCTGGATGGAGATGTCGCGCGCGATCTGCACCTCGACCTCGGGCCGCGGGTTGACCTGCGACGTGTCGATCTTCGTCGAGATCCCCCCGGCGAGGCCGAGGCTGTCGAGCGCCCGGTTGAGCGGTTGCGTCGCGGCCCCACCCGCCGCGGCGGCCATCGGGGACACCTGGGCCGGGGTGGCTCCCTGCGGGGTGGTCTGGTCGTCGGTCCCGAAGAGGATGAGCCCGAGGATTTCGCTCTGCGTCTTGGACGGCTCCGCGCGAAGCTTCACCTTTCCGGTCTTCAGCGGGCCGGCGAAGTCGGCGTAGACGTGCGTGCCGTCGGGCGCGTCCCAGCTCGCCGTCAGCAGCACCTGAGGGTTCGACGCGTCGGGCCCCACGAAGGACACCGTCCCGGCGTCGATCGAGAACGGCTTTCCTTCGACGTCGATGGTGCCGCGAGGGATGCGTATCTGGCCGCCTACGCGCGTATCGCCGGCC
Organism: Polyangiaceae bacterium; assembly: GCA_036500865.1. Classification (GTDB taxonomy): domain Bacteria; phylum Myxococcota_A; class Polyangia; order Polyangiales; family Polyangiaceae; genus Palsa-1150. Next base: position 18,152 of record DASYBG010000024.1, on the reverse strand, counting down.
ATCATGACCGTCGGCCGCCCTTCGATGCGAACGTCGAGGTCCGTGCCGCGGCTCACCCGAACATCCCCGAGCTGCACGTCCACCTCGATGGGGGTCCGCGCCTTGGCCGCCGCGCCCGGGCTCTCGTCCCGCGCCCGGTCGAGCGGCACCTCGATGAACCCCGCCGCAGGGTCGCGCCGGCCCACGCGGACGCCCGCCACGTCGCCGAGCGCCTGCACGTCGACCGACGAGCGGCTCGTGGGGAGCTGCACGTGCGCGGTAGGCACGTCGACGTTCACCCGCATCGAGCGATCGGGCGCCCGGCTCGCGCTGACGTCGAAATCGCCGTCGAGGAGGCCCATCTGGACGCCGTCGAAGATGAGCGGGAGCGGGTCCTTCGCGGGCATGTTCACCGTCACGCGCGCGCCCGACAGCGACAGCCCGTCGAGCCGCGCGCTCGCCGCCGCGTGGATGACGCCCGTCAGCCCGTGGGCGACGAAGTTCTGCAGGCGCACCACCCTGTCCGGGGTGAGCGTCATCAAGCCGCTGACGTCGTGGAACTCCCCGCCGAAGGACGAGAGCTCGAACGAGCCGTCCTTGAGCATGATCGTCCCCATGGCCGTCGTCGCCGACGTGCTCGTGTCCCCGGGCGCGTTCGTGAGGTGGACCTCCGCGTCGATGCGCCCGTCGACGTCGCTCATGAAGCGGGACACGAACGGCAGGAGGAGCGCCGCGCGAAACTTCGACGCGAGGACGACCAGCTTGGAGGGCTGGGAGGGATCGAACTCGGGCGCCATCGCCGCGCCCCACCGCGCCCCCGCGTGCGCCTTCACGTCCGCGAAGCCGTCCGTTTGTTCGACGCGCGCCGAGGCGTCGAGGGCGTGGCCGTCGACCGTCACGTTCATGCGCGACGACTTGCAGGCGATGTCCCCCACTTGCAGGTTCTGGACGTCGAGAGAGAGCTTCGCCTGCGCGTCCGCGTGCAGATCCTCGATCGTGACCTCGCCCGTCGCGTCGCCGCGCACCTGTCGGTCGTCGAGCGTCGTGAGGTCCTGGAGCGAGAGCTTCGCGACCTTCGCGTGGGCCGACGCGGTCCAGGGCAACGGTGCGCCGCGGAGCGCCGCCAACAAGTCCTCGGCGCGGGCCTTCACGTCGGCGGTGGCGTCGAGGACTTGTCTGCCGTGGGCGGAGGCCCGCACCGTGGCGTTCAGCCGCGCCCCGTCGTAGTGCCCGCCGAGGGCCCAGTCCGACCGCCGCGACAGCACCGCGGGCCAGGGTCGGCCGCCCTTCACCTCGAGAGACGCATCGATCGTGGGGGCGCTCATCGTGCCTTGCCAAGACAACGTGCCCTCGACCGTGCCGCCGACCCCCTGCACGCGGAGGCCCCCCGGCAGCGCGTCGAGCGCGCGCGAAGGGATCGCCAGCTTCGCGTCGAACGGCGTCGCGGCGAGCGCGGCGACCGGGTCCGTGTCCGAGAAGACGACCGAGTAGGGCACGGCATCGGAGCTCGCGTCGAGCGTCGCGATGACTCCGGCCGCGTCCTTGATCTGGAGCGCGATCGTCGTGTTCCCCGACTCGCCGTCCACGGTCGCGTAGAGCGTGGGATCGACGCCGTCGAGGGCCCACGGCGAGCGGAGGGCCAGACCCTTGGTGCCCACGGTGAGCTCCACCGCCGGGGTCGCGTCGTCGGCCGAATCGCGGGCGACCTGGCCTTGCACGTCGAGCGATCCGGCGATACCCGCCAGGTGGTCCTTCACGCTCGGCAAGCGCGCCGCGAGCCGCGCCAGATCGGCCTGCGCGTGAAACTGCACCGCGCCCCACGCGTGCCTCCAGGGGGCGGCGTCGAGGAGAGGGCCCGCTCCGACGTGCACGGAGGACGAGCGCACGTCGATGGTCCCCAGGTCGTCGATGGTCGCCGTGGCGCGTCCCCAACCGTGGCGCCCGTCGACATGGGTCTCGACGCGCGCGTTCGCGTCGTCGATCCCGGGGAGACGGACGTGCTGGAGCTCGATCGCGAGCCGGCCATGCGCGGCGCCCGCGCCCACGGAGGCATCGACGTCGACAGCCACCGTGCCGCGCTCGGCCGGCAGCGGCACGAACGTCGCGATCCGCGCGAGGTCGATCCCGTCGCTCTTCGCCTGCACCTCCACCGATCCGGCTGACGCCTTCACGCTGGCCGCGAGCGGTGATCCGAGGCCGTCGACCACCGCGTCCGCGACGTCGACGACGCCCCCGGCGAGGCGCACGCGCGGGACGTGTACGCGCGCGGGCTCGCCCTCGCCCGCCACTTCGATGTCGACGTCGCGGGCCACGACCCCGTCCACGAACGTGAGCTGACCGCGGGCCCGCGCGGCCGACAGACGCACGCCGTGGCTCTCCACCCCCTCGGCCTCGAGCTGGGCTTCGACGGTGGGGCGCGCCGCGGGGCCCGTCGCGTGCGCCTCGAGGCGGCCCGTCTCGACGGACACGCCGCGGGTGGACGCGTGCGAGAGGGTCGCGGTGGCGTGCGCGTCGATCGTGCCGGCCGTGACGTCCATGCTGCCGCCGACCCTGGCCACCGCGCTCCCGGACGCTCTTGCGTCGAGGCCCGGCAGCGCCGCGATCCGCGCGATGTCCGCTTGGCCTTCGAACGACAGAACGAGCGACGATCCACGCTGCTCGAGGCGCGCCGAGATCGCGGTCGGGGTGCCCGGCCTCGAGACGGCCAGATCGGCGCGAGCCGACAGGGCCCCGCTCGACGCACGAGAGAGCTCGGCGTCCACCTTCGTCGGCGGTGTGTCGGCTCCCGCGATGGAGCCGGGCGCCACGTCGAGCGACGTCCTCGCCTCGACGGTGCCGTCCGGCTTCGAGGTCACCGCCACGTCGCCGGACGCCGTGACGTTCGACGGGGGCGCCGCCTCCGCGAGCGCGTGCGCGTCGAGCCCGCGGGTCGACACGTGGAGCGTCGCCTGGAGATTCGGAGCGACGACGACCGTCCCCGCCATCTCGATCGCCCCGTCTCCCACCGCGCCGCGCGCCGCGACCTCGAGCCGCGGCAGCGCTCCGTGCGCTTCGACGTGGAGGCGCGTCGGCTCCGACAGGGGACACTCCCGCCATACGGACCGCAGCTGCTCCGGCGTCGCGCCATCGACGTCGACGACGCCGTCGATGTGCCCGTCGTCGTAGGTGAGCTGGGCGTGCTCCGCGAGCGTGCCCAAGGTGCCGTGCCACGCCACCCGAAGGCGCGGCGCGGGGTGGGTGAAGCGGCCTTCGGCCTCGCCGATCGCGTGCACGTTGCCGAGGAGGCCGTGCGCGTCGATGCGGGCGTGCTCGAGGTCCACCGCGACGGCGCCGCCGGCGGAGCTCACCTTGGCCCGCGCCTCGGCCAGCTCCACGTGGACCGGCGGACCCGAGGCCACGAGGTGCAAGTCGACCGCTCCGTGCACGATCTGGACGTTCGCGAAAGAAACCTTCGCGCCGCGTCCTTCTCCCGGCGCCGCGTCCGGGCGAGATCCGAACGCCTCGGCGACGCGCAGCTTGCCGTCGGGCCCCGTGTCGACGAGCGCGCTCGCGTCGGCCACCGAAAGCTCCGGGACGTCGACCTCGATGGGCCCGCTCCGCGCGAAGAGCGAGCGGACCAGGGGCCAGGTCGACAGCCGGGCGCGCGCGCCCGACACGCGCAGCAGCGTGGCGCCGTCGGCCGTCTCCACGTGCGCGTCGATCCCGTCGATCGACGTCAGCCCGATGCCGTCGACCCCGTCGACGACCACCCGCCCGACGAACGCCTTCGCGAGCACGCCGTTGATCCGCTCGATCGCCGTCCGCCGCACCGGCGCGAACCGCAGCGAGAGAGGCGCCGCGACGGCCGCCAAGACCGCGGTCGACGCGCAGGCGGCCAGCGCCCGCCGCAGGAGCCGACCGGCGCGCACGTCAGAACGCCTCTCCGATGCCGAAGGCCACCGCCAGGGGCACGCCGAGGATCGTCGGCGGAGCGCCGAACGTCGGGTCGTTCGCCGGGTCCTTGCCGAGGATCTGGAGGCCGGGGATCCGGTAGCCGACGTCGAGCCGGATCGGGCCCACGGGCGTATCGTACCGGCCGCCGGCGCCGCACGACATGTGGAGGTAATCGAACCGCAGCGAGCCGGGGCTCGGCAGCACGTACTGCGAGACGTCTCCCGCGTCGCAGAACAGGGCGGCGCCGAAGGGACCGGAGATTTGAAAGCGAACCTCGGCGGAGGCCTCCCACTGCGTGAAGCCGCCGATGGGCGTGGCGCACGTCGCGTCCGTCGTCGCGCACGGGTTCGCGATCTGCGACGCGGCCGTCGTCGGGTTGAGGAACCCGACGTATCCGTGGGGAGCCACGCCGCGCACCGGATATCCACGGTTCGAGCTCGGTCCGCCGGCGAAGAGTCCTCGAAAGTACATGGTGCCGACGTCGAGGTTGCTGGGGTTCGTGGGGTACAGGAGGGACGGCTGCTGGACGCTTTTGCCGTAGTTGCTCGGGAAGAGGGCGCCGAACGCGACGTCGACCGCGAATGTCACGCCGCGCGCGATCGGCACGTAGCCTTGCACCTCGGGCTGCACGCGCAAATCCGTCGCGGTCCCGCCGAAGGGGCCCCCGGCGACCTGAAGGTCGAGGTTGGCCGCGAACCCCGCGTGCGGGTGGACGGTATCGTCTCGGAAATCGAGCTGCGCGATGACCTGCGGGAACGACAGGAGCACCGTCGGAATGTCGTGGTCGGGGCCGCCCTTGAACGGGAAGGGGAGCTCGCCCTGCAAATTGTAAAGGAGCTTCGCGAAGAGACGCTTGCCGAAGCGCCGATCGACGCCGACCGAAACCTTCGGCTCGACGTAGCCGGGCACCCTCGGCTGACGGCTCTGCACGATGAGCGGGTAGACGTTGAGCTCGGGCTGGATGAAGGCGTCGGTCCGCGCTTCGAGAAACCCCGGCTGGCGGAACTGGACGCGGAGGCGCTCCTCCGGAAAGAAGTCCGTCGGCGGCGTCAGGTTGGCCGTGCTGGTCGGATAGAACGCGACGCCCGGCTTGAACTCGACCGCGAGCGAACGCAGGCCTCCGAGGAGGTTGTGGTCCTCCCAACCGAAGAGCAAATGCAGATCGGTGAGGATCGCGTCGAACTCGGCGCCACCGCCGACGCGGACCGCCCGGAGCTTCGTCGGCTCGACCTCGACGACGAGCGGCACGATCGGCTGCGGCGGATCGGCGAGCTTGGGGACGATGTGCACGCTGCTGAAGACGCCGAGGTCGAGGAGGGCCTGGGTCGCGGCGTCGATGCTGGCGCTCGAGTAGGGCCGTCCGGCGCGCATGTGCATCGCGAAGAGGAGCGGCTCGGGGTCGATCTCTTGCGGCCTCGGTCCGGCGCCGTCCGGGTCGAGGCCGACGAACGTGATGTCGCCGTACACGGCCGGGATGCCCGCGTTCAGCTTGAACGTGTACTCGACCGTGTGGCTCGCCAGGTCTACACGCGCGTCGCTCTCGCCCTTCGCGTAGGCGTATCCGCGATCGGTCAGCGAGCGGAGCACAGCGACCTGCGCCGCGGCGTACGCGTCCTCGCCGAACCGCTCCCCCTTCGGGAGCGCCTGCTCGGCCCCGGCGTGCACGGCGCGCGCGATGTCGACCGGAAGGTCCTCCGTGCCTTCGATGACGATCGATCCGTTGACGACCGGCGGTCCCTCCTCGACGACGATCTCGATCCGCACGTGGTCGGCGCTCGTGTGGATGACGCGGCCCACCCGCGCGTGGGCTTCGAAGAAGCCACGGCCGCGGTAGTAGCGCTCGACGCGCGCGAGGTCGCGCTGCAGAGCGGACGCGTCGTAGATGGAGTAGTCGACCGCGAGCCCGCGGAAGAGGCCGAAGAGCTTGGGGCTCGCCGTCGTCGACAATCGGTCGGTCACGCTGCCCGGCTCGACGCCGTGCGCCCCCACGATCTCGACCGAGTCGATCGCCGCACGACCCTTCGGGATCGACGCGCACCCGCACATGACAGAGAGGAGCAGCGCCAGGAGAAGAAAGACGTGCCGCGGGTCCCTCATGGTGCTTAGGTGGGTCGTCGATGCGTGTCCCCGCGGTGATCGCCTGCCTCGCGGCCGCGTGTGACTCGCACACGCTCGCGCATCCTCCTTACTCTTCACAACCGCAAAGTGCGCTCGTCGAGGTGGGCGCTCCTCTGCCGCCGGGCCGCGTCGAGGCCGTCCCGCCCCGTCCCAGCGCGGGCGCCGTATGGGTCGACGGCGAGTGGCTCTGGCGGCGCGAGCGATGGGCGTGGCGCCCTGGGCGATGGGTCGACCCGCCGCTCGACTCCACGTTCTCGCCGGCGGAGTTCGTGCGCGGCGCCGACGGACGGCTCTGGTACGCGGCGGGTGCATGGCGGGACGCCGACGGAGGAACCCTCGAGTCGCCCGCGCCGATCCGCAGCGCCACCGTGGGCGTCGCCGACGTGGTGAACGCGAGCGGCGCGATCGAGACGACCGGGGCGACGCTCCGGCGTGAACCCCGCTCGCGAGACGCCGCTCCGGACTGAGGAGGGCGTCGCCGTCAGCGCGGCGGCGCCGACCGCAAGAAGGCCCGCGCGCGCTGCATGGCCCATGTGTCGACCCACGACGCTTCGCTCACGCCCGCGAACCATCCGACGTGTCCGCCGTGCCGCGTCCAGGCTTGCTCGACCGGACCGCCTGCGCCGCGCGACAGCCACGGCCGGACGGTGCCCTCCGGGACGAGCGGGTCGTCCTCGGCGTGCACGATCAAAGTGGGCACCCGGATGCGCGCGAGGAGCGGGGCGGCGCTCGCCTCCTCGTAGTAGGTCTCGGCGCTGGAGAAGCCGTGCATCGGCGCGACAACGGCCGTGTCGTAGGCGCGCACGGTCGCGAGGTCCTCGAGCGTGGAGACGGTGTAGTGCGCGCGATCGGGGTTCGCGCGCGCGAACTCACGGGCGGTCCGCACGAGGTTTTGCAAGACATAGTGCTGATACACGCGGACCCCCACGCGCTCCAGGGCCGCCGACACCGCCGACAAATCGAGCGGCGCGCTGATGGAGACGACGGCGCGGATCGGCGCCGGCGCGTCGGCTCCGAGCTCTCCCGCGAGTCGGAGGAGGACGTGTCCGCCGAGGGAGAAGCCGACGAGGAACACGCCGTCCACGCGCGGGTCGCGCGACAAGAGGTCGATGGCGGCGCGGGGATCTTCGGTGAGGCCGGCGTGGTAAAGCGAGGGAGACTCCTCGAGGGACGCGCCCGCGCCGCGCAGGTCGAGGCGGACCGCGTGCCAGCCGGCGCGATAGAGGGACACCGCGGCCCGCACGACGTACCGGGACGTCGCGGAGCCCGCGACGCCGTGGACGACGATCGCGGCGGGGGCGCGGTATCCCTGCCACCACGCGGCCGCGCGGAGTGCACCACGATGGGGCAGCGGGACGCGGAGCGACTCGGCCGCGTGCGGACGGAACGAACGGGGCGGCGCCCAGAACGGGAGCGACGCGCCCAGCGATTGCAAGTGCGCGTTCGCCAGCCACGCGGGCGCCGTGAACGCGGACTCCCGCTCACGCATGCGCGCTCCTATCGGCCTTCGAGCGCGCTGCGAAACGCCGCGAGGCCCGCCTTGTCGAGCGCGCCCCCGCGGAACACCACGCGGCCCGCGCGATCCACGACCAGCGTCGTCGGGATGCGGGGCTCGCCGAGCGCGTCCGCCAGCCCGAAGGACTCGTCGACCAGGACCGGGTAGGGCAGCCGCCGTCGCCGCGTGAAGTCCGCCACCGCCTCGCGCTTCTCGCCGACCGCCACGCCCACGACGACGGCGTCGCCCCTCGCCTGCGCCTGCGCTTGCAACCTCCCGAGCGCGTCCATTTCGTCGAGGCAGGCCACGCACCACGTCGCCCAGAGCGACACGAGGCCGACCCGTCCGCGCAGCGTCGCGGGAAGGTCGGTCGGATTCCCTTCGATGGACACGACGGGCGCCGACGGCACGACGCCGACGGCCGCTGCCGGCGACGCGGCGGGCGTGCCGCAACCCACGATGGCCGCGGCCAGGAGCGCGAGCCACGTCCACTCGCCCCGTGCGCGCTTCAGAACCGGTACCCTGTCTCCCACGTGACGATGTCCATCGAAAGGTTGTTGGTCCGGAAGTAGCGCTCGTAGCCGACCTCGAAGTGGAGCATGCGCATGGGCGCGTCGACCGGCACGTCGAGCACCACCTTCCCGCCGATCGTCTGCGAGTCGAGGCGCTGGAGGTCGCTGTCGGCTGTGCGGAGCGTGTCCTCGGGGCCCGCCAGCGGCGTAAAGAAGGTCACCCCCGTCTGCGTGTGGAGCCGGTAGAGCGCGCCCACGTAGAGCGACCGCGAGATGCGCTGCATGATCTGCCCTTCGACCGAGTGCGCGGCGAGACCCCAGTCGTCCAAGTAGAGTCGATAGTAGAGCCTGAGGGCGCCATTCCACGGCAGAAACTGAGATGCCCGAGCGACGAACGCGTGGCGCACGCGCTCGGAAGGGAGCAACTCTGCCCCGCGCTCGCCGATCCAGAGCGGCACGCTGTTCCACGTGTTGCCGAGCTCGCCGGTCTGGACGGTCAGCCCGTAGTTCGCGCTCACCACCGTGCCCGGCGTGAGCACTTGCGTGACGCCGACGCTGGCGGTCTCGCTCGACCGGTTGGCGCGGCCTTCGCGGTGGCCGACGATGTCGAAGCGATCGAACCAATCGTAGACCTCGAGGAGGCTCGCGGAGACCAGGGTGTCGCCGCCCGCGAAGGCGTGGCTGCCGCTGATGCCGCCGTGCCACGAGCGGAACGGCTCCTCGACGTGGAGCCCCGCGCTCATCGTCAGGTCCGACGCGGGGTCGACGCGGTACGTGCCGCTCCACCCGAGGGTGCCGGCGACGTTGTTGCGCGAGGCGGCGCTCACGACGTCGGGCGGGCGTTGTCCGCTGTCGATCGCGTCGGGTGAGGCGGCGGTCACGATGTCGACGGGCAACGTCACGACGTGGCGGAAGCGGTCTCCCTGGAGGGCCACGACCTGGAGCTGGGGCTCGAGGATGATGGCGCGCTCCGAACCGGGGCCGAAAGGGAGGGGACCTGCCTTCGATTGGTACCCGAACCCGAACTGATTGAACGACGTGATGCGCGTCGTCACGGACTCGATCCGCAGGCTCGTGGGGCTCTGGCCCAGAATGGCCGCGTCGTTCCGCGAGGCCGCGGCCGCGCCCGTGTCCTGGGCGTGGGCCGGCGACGCCGCCGCCATCCACGTCGCGACGAGCGCCACCCGCCTCCAAGCGTGCAGCCCTCGCCCGCCGTCGCTTGCCTCGCGGCCGTCCATCGGCATCACCGTCGGCGGCGCCGCGTCACTGGCAGTCGCATCCGCCGCCGGCCGTGGTCCCGTCGCCGCCTGCCGCGCCTTCGCGCGTATCGTAAAGCTTCTGCCGGCGCGCGGCGTCGAGCGGCTCGTCGGTCACGCCCATCATCGGATCGGCGAGCAAGGCGCGCCGATTCTGGGGAACGGTCGCACAACCCGTGAGCGATGTGCAGGCCAGCGCGGCGAACGCGGCGACGGAAAGGCGCGGCTTCACAGCGTCCCCCGCACGAGAAGACCGAGCTCGCCCGACGCGGCCATGGGCGCCACCGAAACCGGCGCTCGCCCGTCGACCAGCGCGGCGTCGATGACCCCCGCGACGCCCGTGAGAAGGCCCGCCGTCAGGCACGACCAAATCGTGGACCGCGCCGGCGCCAGGCCGTGATCGATGGCGTCGGGCACGAACCCGAGCAACACCGCCGAAGTGGCGAAGGCGGCCGCGGGGACCGCCGCGAACGCGAGGCCCCGCGTCCACTCCCCGACGACGGCGTGGGACGCGAGCGGCGCGAGCACGAACGCTCCTTCGATCGTCATCCACCCGAAGCGCACCGCGCTCTCGTCTCCGTTCGCGCTCCCGGCGATGGCTCCGCCGGCGAGGAAGCCGCCTGCGAACACCGACGCGCCCGTGAGCCACGCGAGGGCCGGATCCGGCGGGTCCGCGTGCGCCGCGGGAGCCGCGACGACGACCGCGACGATCCACGCCGGCGCGCAAAACATGCTCGACCGCCGGCGCCGCACGACGAGCGAGACTACGTCGTCTCCCACGCGGGCTCCAGCTCCTCTTGAGAAGGGCCTCGCCCTTCGCGTTTGCCGCGCTGGCCGTCGCCGCGCCCGCAGGCTCCCCGGCCGCGTGCTACACCGAAGAAGGTGGGAGCCTTTACGCAGGCCGCGGGATCTCGCAGAGGACGATGAACGCTGACGCGCCAACGCGCCCCGTGCTCGATCTCAGCGAGGTCGGACTCCGTGAACCCCTCCGTCGAACGCTCGCGGCGCGAGCGCGCCGTCGCCTCCCCGTCGGCAGCACCACCGCCGCGGCGGTCCTCATTCCCTTGTTCGAACGAGACGGCGACACGCACGTGTGGCTCGTGAGGCGATCCGCCTCGTTGCGCAGCCACGCCGGTCAGGTCGCATTTCCCGGTGGCAAGAGCGACGCGCGCGACGGATCTCTCCTCGTGACGGCCTTGCGCGAGACCGAGGAGGAGCTCGGGATCGCGCGCGCCGACGTCGACGTCGTGGGACCGCTCGACGATACGCCGACGGGCACCGGCTTCACGATCACGCCGTGGGTCGGGTGGCTCGTGCCGGGCGTCGAGGTCCGGCCGAACGCCGCCGAAGTCGCGCGGGCTTTCGCTCCAGCGTTGCGTTCGTTCGCGACGCCGCGGACCGGAGTGCGACCGTGGCACGGTTGGACCGTCGACGGAGAGCTCGTGTGGGGCGCGACGGCGGCGATCGTCGACGACTTGCTGCGCCTGGTCTCACGCCTCGACTCGGTCGCGTAGACGAGAACCAGCGAGAGCCCGTCAGTAGGGGTTGTCGTCGGAGCCCTTGGGCTTTGCCTTCGTCGTGGGCGCCGGCGTCGCCGACGGGGCCGTCGTCTCCGCAGGGGGAGCCGCCGGGGTCGCCGGTGCGACGCTCTCGGGGGCGGTCGTGGCGGTCGCGGCAGGGGTCACGGGCGCGGGCTCGGCGGTCGCCGCCGGCTCGCTGGTCTGCGTGGGCGGGGGGGCGACCGTCGGGGTGGGGGCCGGCCTCGCGGCGGGTCGAGGCCTCGGCGCCACGTAAACTTGCGGCGGTCGCGTGGGCGCGGGGACTGGCGTGGCCGAAGCGCTGGCTGCAGCGGGCTCGGGGGCCGCAGAGGGCGTGGGCGCCGGCGCAGCCGTCGGCGGAGGGGGCGCGGGTGGGACCTCGACCGTGGCCACGCTCGTCGCGGCCGCCGCGGTGGTCGTCGGCACGGGCGCTGCGGGTGTCGCGGCCGGCTCCTGGGGAGCGCTCCGGCCGAAGAGCTGGTCGCGGAAGGCCACGACGGCGGCGATGGCGGCGGCCGCCACGATGGCAAGCACGAACGCTCCGCCGGAGCCCTTCTTCTTTGCCGGCTCCGCCGCCGCTGCCGCGATCGCGGGCGACCGCGTGCTCGTGGCCACGGGCTTGCGGCTCGACGGGCTCGCCGAATCTCGCTTGGACGCGGGCTGCGAGACGGGCTCGCGCCGTACGCTCTGCGCGACGGGCACGGGGCCGGGCGAATCGGCCGTGTCCGCAGCGCTGCCCGCGGCCGGCTTCGCCGCCGGTACGCTCCCGCTCGCGGGTTTCCCCGTCGTCGTCTGCGCGGAGGCGATCCCGGTGCTGCTCGCAAAGAGCGGGTTCTGCCCGACGTCTGCCATCGAACCACCGGCTTCGCGCAGGGCGTCTTCGAGCAGCTCGGCGGCCTGCCGCATCACCGTCTGGTCTTCCTTCGCCGGCATCTCCCCGTCGTCGTGCGCCCTCGGGAACATCGCCGTCGTCGACGTGGGCCGAGGAGGGGCGGCGGGCGCCGACGAGAACGGCACGCGCGCGGCGGGAGGGATGGAGCCCGTACCGGTCGCACCTTCACCCGCAGGAGGAGCCGAGGAGGATCGCCCCGGCGGGTGCGACGAGATACCGAGGCCCATGATCGTCGACTTCCGCGCGAACGGCGTCGCCGACGTGGTCGGCATCGACTGGAGGCGCGACTTCGACGCCTCCGGCGGAACGCTCGGCGGGCGGGCGCCCGGAGGGACGGACCCCGGAACGCCGGCGCGCGTCGAGCCCGAAGGGGCGGGGGGCGGAGTCGTCGAGGCGAGCGCGGGACGGCCGGGCGGGCTGCTCCGCGAGAAGGGCCGATCGCTCCCGTCTTCGCGCACGTTCTCGAAGGCGCGGCCCGCGTCGCTCTTGCTGTTCACGAGGCGATCGATGACCGACTTCGACGGATCGTCGATCTTGATGAACTTCACGCCCATGCCCGCGGGATGCTCTCCGTCGGAGAGGCCCGCGTCCCGCTTCCACACGATGCGGCCCACGCCCGCGATGACGGCTTGATCGCTCGCGAGACGGATTTCGAACTTGAGGAGTGTGCCCGGGGGGAAAGGGTTGCCAGTCTTGATGAAGATGCCGCCGCGGCTGACGTCGTGCGCGTGATTCTCGATGAACTCATCCACCGTCGCGCTCTTGTAGCGCACATTCAGGCTGACGATTTTGACGCGCCTGTCTTTCCGGGTGTCCTGGGTCATCGTTGTGCCGTCTCCCTCCCAGCGAATGGCCAATAGAAAGCGATGCGCCAAAGCGCACGAGAGCCATCGTAACCCGCCCGACGGCGAAAATGCCAACATCGACCGCGGCGCTGCGTCGCGGCCCCCGTCAAGTGTGGGTGCGCGCTCCGCCGGCCCGATCGCCGCCGTTTCCGCCCCCGTGTCGTCAGCGGGCCGAGCGGCCGCCGCGCTTTCCCTTGCCCTCGATGGGGTAGTCGATCGTGGCGCGAAGCTGGCGCTTGCGCTTGTCGACTTCCCCTTGCAGCGTCTTCACCGCGCCATCTCGTGCGTCGTAAAGCCGGCGCGGTTTGCGCTTCATCGCGGGGTCGCTGAGGAGGGCGTACGTGAGCCACGGAAACACCGCCGTCACATCCGCGTGCACGTACATGCTGCCGGTCTCGACGCTCTCCGCGGATACCTTCCCCCAGGTGTGTCCCTCGCCGGCAGGGCACGAGCTGAGGGCGCCGTTGTCGACGGGATCGACGCAGAGCTGCACGTCGATGTCAAAGCCGTGGGTCGGGACGCCGAGGATTTGGTCGAGGAGAGGCTCGCCCTGGAGCGTGTAGTTCTTCGGTACCCCGCCTCCGAGGATCCACACCGCCATGCTCGCGTCGAGCGTCGAGAAGCAGTGGTGCTGCATCGCGCCCATCTCGAAGACGTCGTCGCAGACGTCGAGCTCGAGGCGGAACTCCTCACCGAGAAGCCGCTTGAGCTTCACGATGTTGAGGAAAATGGACCCGTCTTGAACGGCGCCCACGAAGATGGGCACACCGTGCTTCCACGCCGTCGACAGGAGCGAAGGCTCCTTCACACCGAGCGCGTCCTCGATCTCCGCGATCCGCGCGCCGAGCAAGAAGTGAAGCTCGGGCGTCGTCATCCGCTTCTGGAATTCGGGCCCCCGCAAAATGGCCGAAAAGAGCTTGTCGGTCTCGAGGAGGGTCTCCTCCCAAAAGCCGAGATCGTAGATGCGGATGATCCGCGCCAGCCGGTACTGAAGGTCGCCGGCGGTGGGATCGATCTCGCGGACGCGGTGGCCGATGATGCGATGCGCATCGTGATAGAGGTTCGCGCCCGTCGTCGTGATGCAGTCGATGAGCCCGCGCTCGACGAGCGGAATGAGGCACGACTGGTGGAGCCCAGCAGGGGTCATGGCCCCGCTGAACGTGAGAAATACGGCGCAGTTCTGCTCGATGCTGCGTCGCATGAGCTCGTACGCAGTCCGCTCCTGCCTACCTACGTACGCAGGAAAGCGATGCTCGAGGATGTCGCGCGGGGACTCTTTTCCAGTGATGGCGCGTGGTGTGACATCTCGCGCCTCCTCGAATCGCCGCCGCAGCGCGGCGCCGTCGTTCTTGGGTTTGCGTTTGCGGGGTGACGGTCTCGGCGTAGCGGTTCGGGTGGCCATGGCGGATGGGCGCGCAAGATGGGAGGGGAGGCGGCCCGACGTCAAGCGCCGCTTGCAGGCGGCCGCGAAAGGGTGCATTTCATGCAATCGATGAGCAGGCTGCGGCCCGTGTTGGTGGGGTTGTCCGATCCAAGGCCTGCGCCTCCGCGGCCGGAGACGTTCGAGGAGCTCGCGGCGTTGCCCGACGAGTGTATCGACTTGGCAACGGGCGCCGCGCTCATCGCGCGTGATGCTCACGCAACGCTCGACGTCGAACGGCTCGTCGCGCGCTTCGACGATCTCGCCGCTCCCCTCGAGGGACGCAAGCTCGCCCTCATCGCTCCGAGGGAGCAGGCGGCGGCGATCTCGCACTACCTCTACGAGCAACTCGGCTTCCGCGGGAACGAACAGGAGTACTACGACCCGAAGAACAGCCTCTTGCCCGACGTGCTCGATCGGCGCCTCGGCATTCCGATCACGCTCGCCGTCGTCTACTGCGAGGTGGCGCGCCGGGTCGGCGTGCGCGCGCGCGGCGTGAGCTTCCCCGGACACTTCCTCGTGCGCGTCGACTCCCCCGGCACCGAGGGCGATCCCATCGCGGTCGATCCGTTCTTCGGCGGTCGCCAGCTCGACGAGGCCGGCTTGCAGACGCTGCTCAAGCGCGCGTCCCCCTCGAAGGAGATCTCACTCACCGAGCACCTCGCGCCCGCGAGCTCGCGCACCGTGCTCGTGCGGATGCTCATCAACCTCAAGTGGATCTACGCGACGCGCGGAGACTTCGCGCGCGCTCTGCTCGCGCTCGATCGGATCATCTCGCTCACGCCCGACTCGGTGCCCGCCCTCCGCGAGCGCGGGCTTCTGGCCGCCCGGCTCGGCGCGGTCGAGGCGGCGCGCGCCGATCTCTCTCGCTTGCTCGAGCTCGTCCCTCAGGTGCCCGACGCAAACTCGATCCGGCAGCGCCTCGAGGAGCTGCGCGCGAAGGCGAGCGTGCTCAACTGACGCGAACGCGCGGCCGGCGCTCGATATCGAAGGGCTCGGCGGTCGCGGTGCGCGTGCGAGGAGGCGCCGCGGCGGTCTTTCTCGTCACGTTCGGGTGGTCGCTCCCCGCGCGGTCGCAGCTCCGATGGGACCTCGGCGCCCAGGCCGGGGTCACCGACCGCCTCCCCGTGGCCGGCGCCCCTTCGCGGACGCCCGGGCCGAGCGGGGAGATCCATGCCCACGTCGCGCTCTACCCGATGCTCCGGGCGGGACCCTATGCCGCGTTCGATCTCTCCCCCGTCGACAGCCTGCCCGCGAGGAGGGTCTACGCCGGGGGGCTGCGCGCCAAGATCACGCCCCCGATCCTGCCGTCGCCGTGGCGCGCGTGGGCCTTCGCGGGTGTGGGCGTCGCATACGCATACACGCCGGGATCCATGGCGCTGAAGGGCGACGGCACCTTCCTCCCCGAGCTCCCCGTCGGAATCGGCCTGGGCCTCCGCGTCACGAGGAGCTGGGAATTGTGCGCCGAAATCGCCGAGCGCACGAACCTCGCCGCCTTCGGCAAGATCGGCGCGCGCGAGTCCCCGCCCGCGAACGCCGCGGCGGTCTTTCCGGGCGATGACTTGCTCGCCGTGTCGTTCAGCGTAGGAGTAAACTTGGATCTCTAGCGCGGGGGCGGCGCGCGCGGCGACGGGCTCCGACAATCCTCGATGGGCAATTCTTCCTCCGACCGCTCTGGGCGAGGGACCACCTCCGCTAGCCGCACCGTGGGCACGACCGGCGCCAGCGACCCGGAGGCGCTCGTCGGCACGCTCCTCGGCGGCCGCTACCAGATCGAGCGACTCCTCGGCGAGGGCGGGATGGGCGCGGTGTATCTCGCCGAGCACACCCATATGCGCAAGCGCGTCGCGGTGAAGGTCCTCCATCCCGAGATGGGCCGCCTCGCCGAAGTGGTGGCGCGCTTCGAGCGCGAGGCCATGGCCGCCGCCAACATGGAGCACCCGAACGTCGCCGGGGCCACCGACTTCGGCAAGCTCGACGACGGCTCGTTCTTCCTCGTCCTCGAATACGTCGGGGGGACGAGCCTGCGCGACGTCATCGCGAAAGGCCGCCTCGATCTTCCGCGCGCCCTCCACATCGTCCGGCAGATCGCGAGCGCCCTCTCGCGCGCGCACGCCCTCGGCATCGTCCACCGCGACGTCAAGCCCGAGAACATCATGCTCGTGAAGCGCGAGAGCGATCCCGACTTCGTCAAGATGCTGGACTTCGGCATCGCGAAAGTCCCCATCGGAGAGATTGCGACGGGGGGGCAGGGCGAGACGTTGACCCAGCTCGGCATGGTCTACGGGACGCCCGAGTACATGGCTCCCGAGCAGGCCCTCGGCCAGCCGGTCGATGCGCGCGCGGACCTCTACGCGCTCGGCGTCATGATGTTCGAGATGATCACGGGCAAGCGCCCGTACCAACACGAGAGCAAGGTCACGCTCCTCGGGATGCACGTCGCCGCCCCCATCCCGAGCATGAGCGAGCGCGCACCCGACGCGAACGTCCCCGCGGAGGTCGAGGCCGTGGTGACCCGCCTCCTCGCGAAAGACTCGGCGGAGCGCTTCCCGAGCGCCCGCGATCTCGTGGAGGCGCTCGACGCCGTCGGGCCGTCGGCTTCGGCCGCGCTCCTGCCCACCCAGCTGGCGGCGCACGCCTCCGGCAACCCCGCCCGGCTGACGTCGCTCGTCGGCGCCTCGCTCCGAGGCGCGCTGGACGCGGCCCCGCCGTGGGCCAAGTCGGGGCGCGCGATGGCGCTCGGGACGGCGCTCGGGGCGGTCGCGATCGTGGCGGTGGTCGTCGCGGCGATGGGTCGTCGCGGCGTCGCGTCGATCGACCTCTCTGCCCGCCACGATACGGAGGCGCCGCACGCCGACCACGACTCGGACACCGCGACCGACGCCGCCATCGCGGCCGCGCAGGCCAACCTCGACCGAGGCGACTTCGCCACCGCGATCGACTCGCTCAGCGCCGTCGAGAAGAAGCGCCCCGACCGGGCCGACGTGCACATGCTGCTCGAGCGCGCCTATACGGGCGTTCGCAACGGCAAGGACGCCGTCCGCGAGGCCGGGCTGGTCCTCGCGACCGATCCCTCCGTCGCGGTCGACCTGAAGCTCCAAGAGGACGTGCGCAACGCGGCCCTCGTGAAAGATACGCAGGAGGAGGCCTTCTCGCTCCTCGAGTCGAAGATGGGCCCGCGCGGCATCGACATCCTCTACGACGTCGCGTTCGGCACGGCGGGCCGCATGTATCCTCAGGCCGCCGTCCGCGCGCGCCGATCGCTCGAGAACGCAGAGGTCCGCGGCCGCGGCAGCCCTGCGCTCGCCATCCTCCTCGACTTCCGCGACGTGAAGACCTGCGACGATCGCCACGCGCTCCTCGATCGCGCGCGCGACCAGGGCGACAGCCGCCTCCTCTCCGCGCTCAAGCCCTACGAGTCGACCCGCGGCTGCGGCTTTCTTGGCCGGTCCGACTGCTATCCGTGCATGCACAAGGACCACGCCCTCTCCGACGCGATCGCGGGGATCCAAGCGCGCGGTCCGCGGTGAACGCTAGAGCAACCGTCCATAGAACGTCACGAAAGGGCTTTTAATCCCGGGCGCGGTGGATTAATGGCGGAGGGATGAAGGCACTATCGATGGACCTTCGTGAGCGAGTCGCGAAGGCGGAAGGGACGGGGTCGAGTTACGCGGTGGCCGAACGGTTTTCGGTGACCGATAGCTGGGTCCGGAAGATCTGGATTCGTGCGCGGACGCTCGGTTCCGTGGCGCCGCTGCCGCGCGGAGGCAACCGAGCACGAAAGGTCGATGTCGCAGGCGAGCAACTGCTTCGTCAGTGGCTCGATGCGCAGCCGGACCTGACAATCGACGAGCTGCGCGGGCGCTACTTGGCCGAGCGCGAGGTGGCGGTCAGCGAGCCGGCGATGCGCCGGACGGTGAACCGCATGGGCTTGTCTCGAAAAAAAAGACGCTCTTTGCGACGGAGCGTGAGAGCGCCCGGGTCGTCGCAGAGCGCAACGCCTACGTAGCGCGTCGGATAGGTTGGCTGGGACGCCGACTCATCTTCTTCGACGAGAGCGGCGTGAACCTGTCGATGACGCGTGCGTACGGGCGAGCTCCGACCCATGAGCGCGTGTACGGCTCGGTACCCAAAAACTGGGGCGACAACATCACGCTCAGTGCA
>DASYBG010000023.1:0-2674 GCA_036500865.1 Polyangiaceae bacterium | reverse complement strand
GGGCGCCTACCGCTCGCCCGATCCGCCGTTCCTCCGAGGGCTCACCCGCTCGCGCCTGGCCTTGCGACCCCTGCGAGCGCTCCCTCTGCTCTCACATGACGAAAGGGGTCCTATCGTGACCGGAAAAAGTGATCTTTCTTTTCGGGGCAGTGGCGAGACCTCGGCGATGACGGGGCCGCTTCCGTACGAACCTAAAGCGTCGCTTGTCCTTCGTGCGGACAGAGCCGTTGCACAAACATAAAGCACGGCTTACGTTTCGTGCATGTCGCCAGGGCCGTCGAAGCATCCCGACTGGGACCGGCTCTACGAGGTCGCATCCGCGCAGGAAGGGCTCTTCACGACGCAGCAAGCGGCCGACGCCGGCTACTCGCCGCAGCTCCTCGTGCACCACGTTTCCGGCGGACGCGTCGTCCGCGTCCGTCGAGGCATCTACCGCCTGGTGCACTTCCCGGCAGGCGAGCACGAGGATCTCGTGAGCGTCTGGCTGTGGTCCGAGCAGGCGGGCGTCTTCTCGCACCAGACCGCGCTTTCGCTCCACCAGCTCTCCGATACCCTGCCGGCGCGGATTCACCTCACCCTCCCCGGTGCGTGGCGGTCGCGCCGCCTCCGAGTGCCGGGAGGGGTCGTGCTTCATCACGCCGACGTCCCGAAGCAGGAGCGGACCTGGTTCGGCCCGGTCCCCATCACCTCCGTGAATAGGACGCTCAACGACTGCGCCCGCGACGGTCTGTCGCCGGACCTGCTGCAGCAGGCCGCGAATCAAGCCCTCCGCAGGGGCCTCGTCGTGCGGGGCGAGCTACCCGAGGTCAGGGCTTCGCTGAAGCCGTTCGGAGGGCTGTCCAGGTGACCGCGCGAGCGTACGCATCCCCGGAAGCGTTCAAGCAAGCCCTCGAGCAGCGGCTTCGCGCGGGGTCGACGACGGGGGCCGCGCTTCCTCGCCACCGACAGCTGCTCGTGTTCGACCGCTTTCTCGCGCGGGTCGTCGTCGCGCTCGGCGACGCGGCGATCCTCAAGGGCGGGCTCGTTCTCGAGCTCCGCCTCGAACGCGCGCGAACCACGAGGGACGTGGACCTCCGCCTCACCGGGTCGGCCGACGACGTGCTCGCCAGGCTCCAGGCCGCGGCTCGGCTCGACCTTGGCGACTTCCTCGCCTTCGAGATCGGCCCCGATGCCGAGCATCCCGAGATCCAGAACGAGGGCATGCAGTACCAGGGCATGCGCTTCCGCGCGGAGTGTCGGCTCGCAGGGAAACCGTACGGAGACCCCTTCGGCGTGGACGTTGCATTCGGCGATCCGATCTTCGGGCCACCCGACACCGTCGTCGCTGACGATGTCCTGGGGTTCGCCGGCATCGGCCCGCCCACGCTGCGCATCTACCCGATCGAGACGCACATTGCCGAGAAGCTCCATGCGTACACGATGCCTCGCGCGCGCCCGAACTCGCGCGTGAAGGATCTCCCGGACCTCGCGCTTCTCGCCAGCGCGAAACCGATTGCGGCCGTGCAACTCCAGGCGGCGCTCAGACAGACGTTCGCCTTCCGCAAGACCCACGGGCTGCCGTCGGCGCTCCCTACGGCGCCGCCGGCTTGGGAGAAGCCATACGCGGCGATGGCGCGAGCGGATCAGCTCACGTGGGCGACGCTCGCCGAAGTCACAGCGGCCGCCAGCGCGTTTCTTGACCCGGTGCTCGCGGGGGAACGGTCGGCGACCTGGGACAACGATGAGTGGAGGTGGAAGTGACGAGGTTGCGTCACGCCTTGCGATGGCCGTCCGATCCGCGCCTCGTCGGTGCTAATCGTCGGCCCTCTTCGCCATGCGGCCCTCTGTCCTCCCCTCGTTCGCCTTGTTCACCGCGCTCGCCCTCGCCGCCGCCCTCTTCGCCGGCGTCTTCGCGTGCGGCGGACCCCGCGCGGAGCCGACCCCAAATCCGCCTGCCGCTCCATCTCCATCCCTCGGCCCGCTCCCCGCGTGGCCCACGCCGGCCCCGTACGACCTCGCCGCGGACGTGGCCATGCGGCAGTCCCTCGCGACTCCGCACCTCTTCCAGCACGTCGCGACGCGCGTCGAGGACGGCGTCTTCGTCCTCGCCGCCTCCTACGACAGGCCCGCGCTCCTCGACGACGCGGCCCGGCGCACCCACGAGGCGCTCGCGGCGCTCCTCCACGACCGCTTCACCGAGCCGCCGTCGCGCGCCGTCACCGTGTACGTCATCGACAACCCGCTCGACTGGAACATCCTCTGCGTCGAGCGGCTCGGGCATCCCTGTCCGCCGACGTGGCTGGGCGCGTGGTTCAAGGAGTCGCGCGAGCTCTTCGTCAACCAGCAGCTCGGCCCGACGACCCTCGTCCACGAGCTCGTTCATCCGCTCATCGAGCCCTCCGGCGTGCCCCGCTGGCTGCGCGAGGGGATCGCCGCCCTCTACGAGCAGCCCGAGGTCCACGGCCTCGAGATCCACGGCACGACCAACTGGCGCGTCGACGATCTGCGCCGGGCGCTCCGCTCGCCGGTCGACCGCGACCTCGCGCACCTCGACGCGCTCTTTCGCATGCCCGACGATCTCTTCGACGGCGACCACCAGCTCGCGGCCTACGCCGTCGTGCGGTTCGCGTGCCAGTGGATGGACCTGCCGAAGCAGGACGGCCTCTGGCGCTTCTACCGCGCGTGGCGCGACGGC
>DASYBG010000022.1:0-235311 GCA_036500865.1 Polyangiaceae bacterium | reverse complement strand
TAGGGCTCGGAGCTCCACCTCCGGGCCCTTTCTCTTGATGGCGATCGGGCCGATCGTCGCCCCCTGACCTCCCGGTGGCCAACTACCCGGCCGGGGCGGGCTGCACAGAATCAGGCGCTTCCTGGCGCCCGGCTACAACAGATCGCCGAGACGGCGCGCGCGCAAGGCGGCAGCGTGGTGCTCGGGGAGCGGAGGGATACGGCCGTGGATTCGGTCGCCCGTCCTCTGCGGGAACTCGAACGCCTCGGTCTCGCGTCACCGGACGGCGGCAGCCAATGGCGGGTAGCTCCGGAGCTTGTTCCACGACTGGAGGAACGCCGTCGCTCCGACCCGCCGCGCCATCGCGTCGTTCTGCGCAAGGAGGCGCTCTCTCTGGAGGCGCAGGTCCGTCACCCTGGGCCGGTCTGGCTGGACCGGATTCGCGCCGACTCGGTCGCGCCGTACGGCTTCGGCGCCGCGGTGAAACGCGCCGTCGAGCAGCGCCGAGAGGCCCTACGGCAGCTCGGTGTTCAGCCCGATCATCCGAACCGGATGGTGGCGCTGCGCGAGCTCGAACGCAGGGCGGTGGGAGAGGAGATGGCTGCGCGCTCCGGGCAGGTGTTCGTCACAAGCCCGCGCGACGGCATGCGCGGGCGCGTCGAGTTCCATACGGCGCCTGCCGGCACGTCATACGCCGTCGTGTCCGACGGGTCGCGTCTCGCGGTCCTGCGGACCACCACGTTGCTGCGCGCCTTGGAGGGGAAGTCGGTCGTCCTCGCGCGCGATTCGAAGGGGCGACTGGTTTTTCGTCAAGACCTCGACCGAGGACTGGGACACTGACGGGCGCCCCGAGAAAATTCGCAAGAGCCGCATCGGTAGTTCTAGGCGATCGACGTTGGATCCGAGTGGGCTCCGCGCCCAAGCCACTCGACAGTCCGACGAACGTCGAGCAAGTAGTTCTCGATCGTCTCGGACGCGAATCTCTCAGGGAGGCAGTCCTGAAATTTCGACAGGCGGTACCCAGGGAGTCTCGCGAGCACGGCCCGACGAACCTCGGGGGAGTCCCAAAACGACGCGGACGCCATCTTGCCGATCGCCACGCGCACGCTCTCGTGACCCACACCATCGCCTTCGATGCGGAGTTGGAAGTTGTCCGGCACTACCTTCCAGCTCTCTGAGACCTCGAAGCCGTACTTGAGCGTGTGGTTCACGCGACCTCCGGCAAACGTCCACCAGCGGGCTACGCTGCCGTCGATCTGAACAGCATGGCCGGGGCGCCGGAGAAGCTCACCAAGGTCGTCGCGCTTCTCATCGATCTGCTTTGCGCCACGTTCGTCTATGTAGGGGTAACGCACGGAGCTGGTGAGGATCTTTTTCATCCGCTGGCACAGCTCGAAGCCGAGAAGCTGCGGGATAAAGCCGCCCCAGCTCGGCTTGACCCCTCCGGGCGCCTCGCGGACGCTGACGACGCGGCCGTCGTGGCTCACCCGCTCGGCGGTCCACGCGCGGCCACCGAGCAGGAATGAACTCATCTGCTCGACGAGGCGATCCACGAAGTCCTGCTCCAAGGAGCCGAGGTCGCGCCCTGTAGCCGTAACGACGCGATAAAGGACGGGCGAGGAGAAGACTGCGTACAACTCCAAGAAGTTCTTCTTCCCGTACGCACGCTCTGCTTTCTGGCCCATCGAGAGGAGCCCGCCCGATTCGAAGAGGAAGTCCTCTCGCTTCATGTGTTCGACGGTTTGGTCGAACTCAGCTCGCGTGATGCCTCGGAAGTCGGGCACCTTCATGAGTTGGTCCCAGCAGCGCTCGGCGCTGATCGCGCCGTATTGGAGCGACATCGCGAGGAGCTGGTGGACCAAGACCGGCCAGCATCGCTGCTGGTTGGCGACAGGTTCGACCCATCCCTCGCGCGCAAGCTCGATCAGAGCCGAGGCCTGAAGCACCGCTTCAGGGTCTTCGCAGAGGAACGTGGTGTTCGCGGTCGTTCCCACCCGGCGTCCGGTTCGTCCCATGCGTTGCATGAACGAGGACACCGTGCTCGGCGCGTTCGCCTGGAAGACCAGGTCGAGGTCACCCACGTCGATCCCCAACTCTAGGGTCGAGGTGCAGACGATGCAGGCGTTCGTCCCATGGGCAAAGCGCTCCTCCGCGGCTCGGCGCTCCTCCAACGAGACCGAGCTGTGGTGGACGAACACGTCGATGGAGCGCCCACGCATCCTTTCAGCGACGGTCTCGGTGAGCGAGCGCGACTGGCAGAAGAAGAGGCTCTTCTTGCCGGACGCCCGGGCGGCAGCCTCGCCCGAGAGGCTTGCCACGCTGTCGTGCAGACCGATAAAGAGGTCTCGCTTCGCCGCGCTTTTCGGAGGGTCCACGACGACGCCATCGCGTTTCGAGGAGCCTTTTAGCCATGCGAGGATCTGGTCCGGATTGCCGACCGTCGCGGATAGTCCGATGCGCTGGATGTCGTTCGTACTGGAAGGGGCGAGTCTTTCGATGACGGACATCAGGTGGGCGCCTCGGTCGGTGCCAGCGAGGGCGTGAACCTCGTCGATCACGATCATGCGCAGGTCTTTGAAGAGCCTCTGCACCGGGGACCGCGGCGACACGAGCATTACCTCCAACGACTCGGGGGTCGTCATCAGGATCTCAGCGGGCTCGCGGACGAACTTCCGCTTGGCTACATCGGCGACGTCCCCATGCCACACGAAGCGACGGACGCCGACCATCTCGGCGTAGGTGCCCAGGCGATCCTGCTGGTTGTTTAGGAGGGCCTTGATCGGCGCGATATAGATGACGCCCACGCCGTCAGGTTCGCGCTCGACAAGGTTCGCGAGCGCAGGGAACATCGAAGCCTCGGTCTTTCCACCTGCTGTCGGTGCGAGGACGACTGCATTCTTGCCATCAAGGATGGCCTCCCCAGCAAGCTCCTGTATGGGGCGCAGGCTGGTCCATCCGAGGCGCGAGACAATCGCCTCCTGAAGCCTCGGGGGGAAACGTGCGAAAGCCGTCACGGATTAGAACTCCACGGAGGTCACGGAGTACCCCTTGTCGTCGTCGGGCTCGGGCTCGTACTCCAAGGGCTTCTTGCCGTCAGCCGCGCGCTCTTCGACCAGCGTCTTCGGTGGCTCGGGAAGCTCGGCGTCAGGGTTCTCCGCGACGACATCGAACAGGTTCACGAGGCTACGGAGAAACTGGCGAGGGACGATGCCCACGTCTCCTCCGAAGCCTTTCGTCACGTCGTCCACCTTTGCGGCGATGACCTCCGGCGTGACCCTTTGGGCGACGATGTTGGGATCACCCATCGGGTACAGCTCGCGAAGACGAAGGCCCACGTCTTTCAAGCGTTCGCGGTTGAATGGCTTCAACTCCAGCTGCGGCTGGCGCATCGAGACGAGCCCGCCTTCGACCTGGAAGCGGATGCGGTCGTGTAGAGGCTGAAGCCCCGCGACTCCTCGACGAACGTCGAAGAACTCGGGTGTCCCAGTAAAGATCCAGAGGAGCCCCTTGTACCGATCCGCAGCGTCGATGATCTGACGGATCCCGTTGAGGGACTTGCCGCGAACATCTCCGCGCATCCGGAGGATCGTCTCGGCCTCGTCGATGACGATGACGAGGCCCTTGTACCCGGCGGCCTTCACGACCTCCAAGACGCCCTGAAGGTAGGCCATCGCATCCGTACTGGTTATGTCGCCCTTAATGCCAGCCGCCCTCTTCTCTGACGAGCCGACGTTTTCGCTCCCTGCGAGCCACGACATCAGAGCGCCCGCTTCCCTGATGTTCCCCGACTGCTTCAGCTTGAAGACCTCGCGAAGAACGCGCCCAAGGTCCTCCGGGGCCTTGCCACCTGTGAGCGAAGTGATGTCCTCCTCAATGCGCTTCTGGACCTTCTGATCAAAGTTGGGAGAATTCTCGTCGGCGCCACCGTCGACGAGGGCGTTCTCGACCTTGGCGATCCACCTGTCGATGATGTCGCCGAGGGCGCCTCGGGGGCACGAGCTGGTCCCCAGCTCTTGGACGACCTTCCGGTAGACGTCGTCGAATTTGTGAAAGTGGAGATCGTTGTCAGATACGACCACGAAGCTTGTAGCGAAGCCCTTCGCCTGCGCGTCGAGCACGGCAAGCCTCGCCATGAAGGTCTTCCCGCAACCGTATCCGCCGCGCAAGAACTTGAAGACGCCCTCACCGGAGGCAGCGAGTTCGAGAAGGCGGTTGATCTCCGCCCGCTGCTTCTCGATGCCGACCGCGAACGCCTCCAATCCGCGCTCTGGGACGACTCCGGAGCGAAGGCGCTCAAAGATGTGTTCTCGGTCTCGCTGGCTCGTCATCGGTCACCCTCTCGCACATAACGCTTACCGCCCTCGCCGGTCTCTATTCGAACCTTGAAGGGCAGCTTGGGCAGGTGGGTCTCGAACTCCAAGGAGAACCTTCGGAACGCGCGAGGCGATCCGAGGAGGTTCGTCACCTCGGGCTCGGTGACCACGCCGTGTTTCTCGATGTGTAGGAAGACTTTCCGGATCCCCTCGTCGGCGATCGTGCCTGCCCATCCTTCCGGTGCCGGCGGCGGTACAGAGGGCGGCTTGGTCGCCTTAGTAACCGTGTTCACCGATGTGCCGCTGACCGAGTACCACTGGTCGGGCGTCGTGCTCCGTACCTTCTCGACGTTGTCGGGGTGGTGAACTTCGACGCGGACCCGATCATCGACGGGACCTTCAAGACCAAAAAAGACCTCCGTCCAGACTTCGCCGACGTCAACCTGCAGGCGACCCGTCTTGACGACCGAGGGGCCGGCGACGTCCTTGACGATCACGCGAATGTCGTCGCGCTCGGGAACTCGGACCGCGAGATCGACAGCACGTGACGCCGCAAATCCCAGGCTTGTCGTGGTCTGCTTGGCAAAGACCACACGCAGTCGGAGACGGTGCAGGCTCAGCACATCGGGCAAAGCCTCGACCTCGATGGCGTACTCTGAGTAGCCGCCTTGCTCGACGCGCTTTCGCGTGACGGTCAGCACGGGGATCACGCGCTCTTGCGGGCTGTTGCCGCCGTGCACGAACGTGGCCCCGACGTTACCCGTGGCGAAGACGGCCGTGTCGTCGCGGAAGAGAAGGTAGCCCGAGAGCCCTTCGTACCCAAGCGATGAGACCGACACGTTCACCATTCCAGGCTCAGCGCGAGGGTGTTCATCGAGGACATGTCGTCGCTGGGGGTCGCGTTTCGTTCCGTAGGGGCGGATCGCCGTGGTTTCGTCTTGAAGAAGGAATCCGTGGTCGGCGGTGAAGACAAAGTTCTTCACGCCCGCCAGTTGAAGATGGTGCCACGCGGCCTTTATCTGGCGCAGCGTTGACTCGAACGTAGGTAGACCGACGTTCGCCTCGCCCGCGTCGTCGATCTCCTTCGAGTGAACGACGATAATCTGGTGCGGCTTCACGTCCTTCGTGAGGGCGGCCGTGCTCGCCTCGCAGACCTCGGCGAGCGTACGGAGCAGAGCGGGTTTCCCGGCACTCCGCATGCCCATCGCGCGCGAACGGTCATCGGGCTTCCGAACGGTGAACTCACCGGTTTTGAATCCTTGGAAGATGCCTGCGACCGTGAGTTTGTCACCCTGCGCGACGGGCGCGAGGACGTTCATGCCGACCGAGGTGATGGTCGGTAACTCGGCGAGACGGGGCTTCAGGTCGACCACGGTCCCGGCACCCTTCAACTCCTCGACCAGCTCAGTCGCCATCTCAAAGCGGAAAGCGTCGATCAAAAAGACGGCGATCTTCTCACTCGTGAGGGTCAGCGGATGAACGACCTGCTCAAAGAGGCTCCGTTGACGCAACTCGGGAGACGGCAGGAAGCCGTGATCCTTGCAGAGCGCGGCAAAGTCTCGTGCTAGCTGATCAGCCCACGCGCGGTGAGCTTGTCGAAGCTCCGTCGCGACCTCGCGGAGTGTTCCGTAGTGCGGAAGGCGAGACTCCAGGAGGGCGAGCCGGCGCTGCTCGAAGCGACGATGGGCTCGATCAACCTCGAACGCCTCCGTGGCGTAGCGCTCGGTGGCGTCATCCAGACCTCGCGCCCCTTGGAGCGGTCGAGGGTGACGCGCTAGGGTCGCCCCGAACTCTCCTGCCTCGGCGACGAGGTTCCACGCCCAACGTCGAAGTTGGTCGCGCTGCAGCCAGAAGGACTTCTCTCCTTGGCGGACCTCGCACCAGCCCTTGGCCTTTGCCCAGTCGCCCTTGCGGAGCGCCTCGACGGCTCCCGTGAGGACGCGGTTCTCCTCCTCGCGGAACGTGTCGATCTGCCCGAGGTCGTTCGGGGACATCGCAGCAAGCTCGGTGGCGAGGAAGCCTTCGACCTCGTCGGCGATGCGGACGTAGGCGTCACCGCTGTCCTTCCGGATCTGTGCGGCTAAGTCACAGCAAGCCTTCACGAGCGGCGCCGAAATGCTCTTCAGTCGCCGGAGGTTCTCGTCATGGGCAGGGCGACGGAGGTCGTGGACGTATTCGACCGCCAGGACCCAACCCCCGAGCTGATGGAGAAGTCTATCGAGCGGCTTCTCGGAGGCGTCGGGGTAGAAAGCCGCCCATGCATCATCCATCCCTGTGAGTCGATGGACATAGTTCCGGAGGGTTGTGACCTCCTCCTCGACCTTTACGCGAGGGGCAAGGGAGTTGGGCTGCGCGAGAGCCTCCGCGAGCATTCGAGGCCCGAACTCGTCGAGGGCGGCCGCAAGGCCAAAGGTGCTCTGCGTGACGGCCGACTTGAGCCAGGCGTCCGCTTCTTCGAGTGTTGGCTGTTTGGCGATGAACCTCTCGACCTCAGCGGGGGCGACGCGAGCCATGGCGGCTTCTCGGATGAGCGTGTCGAGCCCCTTCCGGAATCGCACTCCTGGCTCGTACAGTTCCAAGACCGGCGTCTCGCGGATCGACTGCTCCGTGAACCCCGGCATGTGGATGAGGAGCGGCTGCTTGTCCAGCCCACTGCCGAAGTGCTCCAGCCTGAAGAGGAGATCCAGGAAGCTTCCTCGGAAGCCGACGACAGGGAACGGGAACTCCCCCTTACCCTGCTTGGCCACGAGGTCGTCCACGAGACCCGTGTAGTGCGCATCTTTGTCAAGCCAGATGACAATCCCTTGGCGACGAACCTCGCCGAGCACCTCCTGCTCGATGGCCGCGGATACGGGCCCCCGATCCAACGCGACTGAGCTTGCATCAGGCATCGGACTGCTCCGCCCCGGCGTCCTCGCTCTGCTCGAAGAGAGGGCCGACTTCGCCTTCATCCTCTTGAGCGCGTTGCTTCTCGCGCCGCTTCAGCTCCTTCGAGACAATGTCCCTAGCCTCGCGATGGTGTTCTGCGAGGAACTTGTCACGAGCCCCCTTGGAGCCCGGCTCGTCGATGGTGAAGTCAGGTCGGATCTCGTCCTGCAATCTCAGCTCCCAGGCGTACGCCTTCGCGGGGTGAAGCTCCCAGAAACACTCATGGGCTACGGCTAGGGAGGGGTCGTCCTGGCACTTCTTCCGGACACGGGTTGGGAAGTACCGGGCCGCTACGAGGGACCAGTCGTAGTCCTTCTTCCCTTCAGCGTTCGCCAGCTCCTTCCACCATTTCTTGGGCTCCTTCCATTGAGGCTCAAGAAGTGGCCAGAGCGCAGCGCTGTTGACCATGACGCCATCGTCGATGTCGAAGACGTACCGGGCGTCGATCTCCCGGTTCTGGGTCTTGCTGTAGGGAGCGGGCGGCCCCTTCTCAGCGACCTCCTTCACCATCGCGATGAAGTCGCTCAGCTCTTCGAGGAGCCTCTGCACCTCGCTGAAGCGCTTCTCCGTCGCCCCCCTCGTCTTCCCCGCGTGGCGAGCTTCTCGAAGGTCCGTCAGCTCCCCCTCGACTCTGCGCTTCTCGGGCAGAAGATGCTCTGCGAGAAGGACAGAGAGCGTGTCCTCCCGGAAGCTGTGAATGCAGACGTACGCGACGTAGGCGCGCTTTGTGGACGAGAGCGGGAGGTGGATGGGCCGCCCCTCATAGAGCCGCCGATGCTCTGCGAAAAAGCTCTTCCGAAGGTAGGTCGCGAGATCGTCTCCGCCGCCGACGTCTCCAGCGACCGTCTTCCAGGACTCACGCAGGGCGTCGCACGCCTCCTGGTTGAGCGCTGGAGACTCGGCGCCAAGAAGGAGGATACCGTCCGGCAGACCTTCGTCCTTGTTCGCAGCGATCCCTCCACCCGCCGCAAAGCGTCCGAGCGCGACTCCCAGAGCGTGAGAAATCCGGAGCCACGCAGCCGGTGCATCCGCGGTAAGCGTGGAGGCCGGCAGAGGCTCTCCCGCCCGGCGGTCAACGGCACGCTGCGCCCAGCCTTGCGCTGCTTCCCAAGTTGACGTTGTCGGGGCTCGGTAGTCGAGCGAAAGCTCGCTGCCCCGCTCCTGTTCGGTGAAGGCGTTCCGTAGGACAGCGACGACCTGGTCGGCGCCGTCGACTCGGTCAAACGGGAGCCTGCGCACGTCACCCAGCTGAAAGTTCACGGTGGGGTTCAGTGCCGACGCCAGATCCCGAATGACGGTACGGTTCAGGGCACAGACGAGCGCTTCTGCCGCGGCGTTCGGCCCTGGAAAGACAGACGCGCCCGACACGTCGCGCACGCTTGCCACCGTGTGGAGGCGAGTCCCGAAGCGGTGGCCGATCGTCGTGTACGCCACGCCGAGAGATGCTGGACATTCAACTCTCACGTTCGGTAGGAGCACACGTAGCTCCAGGGCGGAGCGTTCGGCTCGAAGGACCCACCGATAGGGTTCAATCCAATCTCGTCCCTCGGCGCCCTTCAAGTACGGAAGGTACGCCCCGGTCTCCGACCGAGTCGCAGCGGCCCGCGCCTGCTCAGGTGGCACTTCCCAGACCGCCCGCAGGAATCGTTCGTTGCTCGTCGTCGCGATGCCTCCCGCGCACTCAACGACCTGCCCAATCTTCGGCAGCTCGCCGTAACGTCGCATGAAGGAGGCATCGAGCCAGAACAGTAGCGGCGCGCCCTCCACACGCGCGAACACCCCAGGGTCGAACGCCACGTAGCTGGCGTCGCTCTTGAGCGCTTCCGCGATTTCAACAGTCTGCGACGGCGAGATGGCGTCGCGACTCCCAACACGCGCTGCGAGCGACTTGCTCGCGGGCTGGTGCTTCGGAGAGGCGACGACCATGGCGGACTGAATCAGCTTGGATGCCCTTCGGAACGCGCCCTTTCCAACATCAGCGAGAAGCAGGATGTGGCCTTTGAGAATCCGCTCCCGAGTGTCGCGGAACGTGCTGAGGAACATCCAGTTCGAGAGTGCAACAAAGGCGATCAGACCACTCGGCTTGCACAACTCGAAGGCTCGCTGCACGAAGGAGACGAACAGATCGGGACTGTCGGCAAACGCCTCAACAAGCACGGACGGCGGTAGGTCGATCTTCGACGTGGCGAGGTAGGGCGGGTTGAAAACCACCACGTCGTAACGCCCTTCAACGAGAAGGCTTCGGAGTCGCAGCCCCGCGGCGAGCTGCGTGCCGTCGAACCGAACGCCCAGGTCGTCGGCGTGGGTGTGGTTCGTGACGAATTGCTCGATCTGTACGCTTGCGTTCGTGCCCTCGAACAGCTCAGGCGTCCGCGACTCGCGCTCAAACCGCATCAGGCTGCCGCGAAAGCCCACATGACGGAGAGCGCTCACGGCCTCCGCCACGTTGCCGCGCGCATCCGGCAGTGCTCGGACGAGGGCCGCAAGAGCGGGGTCGTCAGCACGCAGCCCGTCGAGGTCGAAGGCCGTGCACACGAGATTCATCGGTGGAATTCGGCCGCGCGGTGCCAGTCTTCGAGCCTTGAGATACAGCACGGCGGCCGCGACTTGAACGGCACGGCCGTCGATGTCGATCCCATGAACGTTGTAACGGAGGATGCTCTCGGCGATCTGCTCGTCGGTCATCTCCTCGCCGGTGTCGCGGGCCTCTTCGCGGTAGAGCGGCACGAGCAGGTCGAACGCACCCGCCAAGAAGTGGCCACTGCCGCAGGCGGGGTCGACGATCTTCAGCTCCTCAACACGCGACGGAACATCGTTGCGATCGACTGAGGCGGCGTCATGAATAAACATCGGCCATGGGGGAGGCGCCGTCGACTGGATCGCTAGGCGTTTTGCTCGGGCCTCCCTCATGGCAAGGGCAATGCGACCCACACTGTTCTCAAGGAGCCACTCCACCATGTACTGCTCGGTGAAGAGCTGTGTCTTGGATGCGATCTCGTTCGCCGCGATCTTGCCGCGAGGCCCAACGCGCTCATCGATCGCTTCTCGCTGAGGGTCGTTCCAGAACTGGTAGACCCATCCGAGCGTCGTGTCGTCCTCCCACGCCGTTGCCAGCTCGGGGGCGTTCAACACGGCCACGACCTCTCGCAAGGCCGACGGTGACAGCGCGAAGTAGCGGTCGAGTGGCCGCTCTCCGTAGAGACCGGGAAGGTCGACTGCGAGTTCGTCGAAGAGCAGCTTCAGTAGGAAGTCGAGTCCCTCGTAATCGTCGTCCCCTTGGCCATCCGTCAGACTCGGAGCGTGGCCTCGAAACTCCAGGTACGCCTTGCTGCTCCATCCGCCAGAAAGCAGCGCTGGTCGAGAGACGCCACACGCTTCGAGTTGTCGAAGCAGGAAGAGCCTGAGCAGGCCGTGAGCCGCCATCTCGGACTCCACCGTCTTCCGCACCTCGGAGAGCAACGGGTCGCTCGGCGGAGCGCTCGTCGCCGCGCGGGCCCTCGCCCGCTCCGCGAACCAGAACTCCAAGCGAGTGCGCAAGAGGAGTTCCTTCGCGTCGAGCCCGGCCTTCGCGGCGGGCACGGAAAGGCGGAAGCGCCGATCGATCTGGCGCGCGAAGTCCGTCTCCAAGAACGCCCGCAGTCGACGAACGGTGGAGGACAGCGCCTCCATGGCTTCGGGAGCCATCTCAGGCATCTGCGGCCTCCGCGTCGTCGTCGTCCTCGGCTTGCTCGAAGAGCGGACCGGCTTCGCCTTCGTCCTCCTTCGCGTTCTTCTTTTCGCGACGCTTCAGCTCCTTCGCGAGAATGTCGCCCCCTTCGCGATCGTGCTCCGTCAAGAACTTCGCACGAGCCCCATCAGAGCCGGGCTCGTCGATCTTGAAGTTGGGTCGGATCTCGTCCTGGAGACGCAACTCCCAAGCGTACGCCTTCTCGGGGTGCAGGTCCCAGAAGCACTTGTGGGCGACGGCAAGCGACGGATCGTCGTGGCACTTCTTTCGCACGCGACTCGGGAAGTACCGGGCTGCGACCTGTGACCAGTCAAAGTGAGTTCCCTTTGGGCCCTTCTCGTTAGCAAGCTGCGACCACCACTTCTTGGGCTCCTTCCACTGCGGCTCCAGAAGCGGCCACAGAGCAGCACTGTTGACCATGACGCCATCGTCGAGGTCCATGAAGAAGCGCGCGTCGACCTCTCGCTTGTTCGTCTCCTTGTCGGGCAGCGGCGGCCCCCTATCCATGACCTCGGTAATCTTAGCGATGAAGTCGCTGAGTTCTTCGAGAAGCTTCTGCACCTCGGTGAAGCGCCTCTCGGCCTTCGCCTTATTGCCCCCCGACGCCTTGGCGACACGAAGGTCATCAAGTTCGCCGTCAAGCTGGCGCTTCGTAGGTATCAGATGATCAGCGAGCAGGACTTTGAGCGTGTCGTCGGCCCACTGGTGAATCGAGACAAGTGCAACGAAGTTCCGCCTTGAGGACGAGAGCGGAAAGTAGACCGGTCGACTGTCGTAGAGTTTCTTGTGGAAACTGAAGAACGACTTCCTCAAGTAGCTTCCGAGATCTTCTTGGCCAAGGGCGCCATAGTTACGCCAGGATTGGAGCAGGAACGCACAGGCGGGGTGATCGAGACTGTCAGCACGCTCGGACGAGAGAACGAGCATCCCCCCGGGCAATGAACCCTCCGCGGGCTTGGCTAAGATGCCTTTGCCCTCATGATGGAAGCGACCAAGGGCCACGCCGACGGCAAACGACAAGAACGCTTCGGGAGACGGTGGGTCATACTCGGGCTCGAAGGACGGAAGTGGAGCACCGTCTGCTCTATCGATCGCTTCCTGTGCCCACGCCTGTGCGTAGCGCCACGGTGATGCGCCGGGTCGAACGAACTCGGCCGAAGTTTCCCGCGTTGACTCGTGCTCGTCGAATGCTGTGGAGACTCTCGCAAAAACCTCGTGAGTCCCTCCTGCCCATACCATCGGCACCCGTTCGACATCACCGTTGGTGAAGTTCACCGTGGGGTTCAACGACTGGAGCACAAAACGCGCAGTTGAACTGTTCAGCACACAAACCGCATTGGCGATGTCTGGCGGAAAGGCAGACGAGCCTGCATCGCTAAAGATACTTGGATAGCGATGGACGCGTGCGGTGAACGATGCGCCAATCGTTGAATAGGCGACGCCACGTGAGAAGTATCGGTCGGCGCCGCGACCAAACTTACTCTTTGCGGACGTACCTAGTTGCAGACCATTGCGATCCCAGTTCACAAGATGTGACAGAGGCTCGAACCACGCGCGAGCGTCAGCACCCTTGATGAAAGGCACCCACCCCCGATCCACGTAAGGAACATACTCCCCGAACTTGGGACGGTTGATCCGCGCGGGAGCCACTTCGTACCAGGCGCGAACGAAACGCGCGTCGGCACGCGTTCCCAGTCCTTCTCGCACTACTGCCACGTCTCTAAGCTTCGGGGCGCTGGCGTATCGAGTTAGGAAGGGCTCGTTCCACCAGTAGACTAGCGGCTCAGCGTCAATGACTGAGAAGCTCGTTGTGTCGAACTCGTACCGGCCCACCTGCGCCAGAACCGCGGCGCGCTTCCTTCCTGTCCGCTCGCGATCGTAGGACTTGTCCGCGAGGGGTGTCGGCTGCACGGCGATACTCGCGACTGGTGCTCTCGGCGAACGACGGAAGATGGAGCCAGCAATGGCAAGCAGCTCATTAGGCACCTCGTCAAACGCGCCGCGATCGAAGTCCCCAATCAGCCGAAGGTCCCACTCTCGAACGAGCCAACTGCGGAGTTCCCCCTTCCCAAGGAACATCCAGCCTCGCATGGTCAGGAGCGCGGAAGCGCCGCCCCGGCTCGCGAAGTCAAGCCCCCTCTCCAAGAAGGCGGCGTACAGGTCGGCTTTCCCACGGGGATACGTTGTAACGACGTAATCGAACGAGTGCGTCTTCGATAGCGCTTGATATGGCGGGTTGCCTATGACGAGGTCGTAAGTACCTTCCTTCGCCATCCTCACGAAGCGGACGCCGGCAGCGAGCTGCTCGCCATCCAAACGAAGGCCGAGATCTTCCGACTTCGAGTGTCTGGCGAGGAACTGCTCCAGCTTGTCGACGATGTTCGCCTTTGCCTCTCCGATCGTGAGCTTCACCTGCTGCGCGGGGAAGCCACCGAAAAGGTCGCCCTGTCCATGCTTCCGCTCGAACTCCAGCTCGACGGCGTTGATGGCATCCTCGACGGCCGCATCGACTTTCCAAAGCGAGCCGAGATAGTCCACTCCTGCGAGCGAAGAGAGGAGCTTGTTCGTCAACTCCTCGGGAATGCCGACCTCGCTCCTCAGGTCTTCCCGCAGGGTGACGATGGCGGGGTCGTCCGCGGGGAGATTGCCGAGCTGAAGTACGGGAGCCACGAGGCTGACCCTCTTGGGCCGAGCGGTCTTTGCGAGCGACTTGGCCTTCAGATAGAGCCCAGCCGCCGCGATCTGAATGGCGCGTGGATCGATGTCGATGCCGTGAAGGTTGTTCTCCAGGATCGACTCGGATATCTCCCTGTCCGTCACGCCGGTGCCGAGATGCCGCGCTTCCTCACGATAGAGGGCGACCAAGAGGTCGAACGCGATTACCAGGAAGTGACCACTGCCGCAGGCGGGGTCGAGGATCTTAATCGCTCGAACCGAGTCAGGAGACATCTCGACGGTATCGTCGGTGATCGGTTGGGGAACGAAGTACTTCCAGTGTTCCTCGATCTCGCCCGAGGTAGGCATCAGCACGTCCTGAGCAACTTCACCGGCATCCCGCCTCATGCGCCACTGAGTTCGTCGCTCTTCGAGCATGGGAAGGACGCGTTCAGCATCAGGCGTCCACCCGCGCCTCTTGCACATGGCCAGCCAGGTGACGCCGAGGCTGTTTTGGAGCAGCCACTCGACCATGTAGCGCTCCGTGAACATCTGCGTCTTCGACGCGATCTCGTGGGGCTCGATCTTCTTCTTGGTATCGAGTTTGGCGTCGAGTGCCTCCCGGTCCGGGTCATTCCAATACTGGTAGACCCACCCGAGCGTCGTATCGTCGGTCCACGCAGATCCCAGCCCCGGATCGTCGAGACGCTCCACGACATCCCGCAAAGTTCCGACGGGAACCGCAAACAGCCGCGTGAGCCCGACGTCGCCGAACAGGCCAGGCAGTTCGACGGCGAGTTCATCGAAGAGAAGCTGAAGGAGCGTGGCGTAGCCCTCCGTCGCGTCCGTCGTCCCGTTGGTGCACAGGGTCGGAGCGAACTCGCGGAACTCGCGGTAGCCCTTGCTGCTCCAACCTCCCGTAAGAACCTGCGGCTTCGAGAGTCCGAACGCTTCGAGCTGTCGAAGAAGGACGAGCCGGTTCACCAGCGTAGCCGCCGACTCCTTCTCTGCCTGTGTGAAAAGGCGATCCTTCGTGGACTTCAGCTCTGTCTTGTTCTTCGGTTTCGAGGCCCGGGCTCGTTCGTCGATCCACGACTCGATTCGCTGGCGACGTCTCTGGTTGGCTTCATCGAGATCCGCTTGCTCAATGGGAACCGAGAGCCGGTAGCGTCGATCGGCCTCATCATGGATGGCGCGAAGGAGCCGCGCGCGTATGCCCTTCTCGGGATCCTGGGCGGTCCCGCGGATGGTTTCCGCGAGGAGTCTCTTCGCGTCGGGCGTCAGCGGCATGGTTCACACGATCCGGACCCGGGCGCCTTGGTCCAGAAGCGGACCGATCCGATCTTCCAGTTCCTTGAAAACCGTCTGGAGCTGCTCGCGGCTTGCGACCTCACGCCCTCGAAGGTGCGCATCGACCTTCACGACCTGGCTGTCGGTCTTCTTGCTCAACTCCTCGTCGAGGCGGTCGTTCGCGAGTTCCTCCGCGTGGTGGATTCGGCTCGCGAAGCGGTCCCGCACCTCGACGAGCGTGGGTGAGATCGCCTCCGGGGTTGTGTCGACCATCACTTCGCCGATCGGGCGGAGGACCCGGTACGCCTGATCGGCATGGAGCTGCGCGAATCCGGTGCGGGTCTTCACGCGGTTCCGCGCCGCCTCCGCCTCGGCGTTCTGCCTGTTGATGAGTGCCTTGCGGACCTCGACGTACCGAGCACCGATCCTGTCGATCGCAGGGGCGAGCTGGACGGCCTCCCTCCAAGGGCGGTCCGCCAAGAGGTGGTTCGTCACGACCGCAGCGTCGTCTTCGAGACCGGCCAGCTCCTCCATCTGGCGGAGCTGCGAAAGTTCATGGTCGCGAAGGCGCGCGGCCTTGCCAACGGTCTCGATCGCCTCGGGTGTCAGCTCGGCGTTGCACACCCCGAGCTGCTCGAACCCATCACGCAAGACATCGAGATTCCGCTTCACCTCGACGACGGTCTGCTGAACGAACCGCGAACGGCAACAGTCTTCGAGGGCACGTCCGAGCCTCTGAAGAGCCTGGGGAAGCGCGGGCCGCCCGGGGAGGCCGTCAAAACGGCGCTCCAGATCTCTGAGGCGCTCACGGTACGCGGGGAAGTGAAGGAACGTCGTATCCGCGATCGGCTCGTCATCCGGCTCTTGGTCGACCTGAAGGTACTTTTGAAAGAGCTTGCGAATCGCGATGCGGTCCTTGCCGGTAATCTCGCCCTCCTGGGCCGGGAAGAACTCGGCACGGCGGAAGTCCCGGTCACGGCTGAAGAGGTCACGAACGCCGGGATCTTGGTGCGACTTGATCTCGGTGCCCTGCTCGGTGCGAATGCGGATCTTCTTGCCACGTAGCAGGCCGGCGCAGCACGCCTTCACCAGATCGGGCGCGTAGCCGTAGGGCGGGCTCACGAAAGTCGCAACGAGCGTCTGCCCTGACAGCCCTCCGTTCTGCTCGATCTCCCGGGCGATCCGCGTTGGGTAGAGACCGGTGCACGATGCGACATACTTCCCCGAGTCGAGAGCGAGGATACCGAGCGCGCCTTCCATGAACTTCGTCGACGGGCCAGTCAGCTCCTTGTCCAAGAGCTGCTCCAGCTCCTTGGGCGAGATCGCGATCTCGGAGAAGTGCGGGTAGAGGTCGGGGAGCACCCGCGTGGCCATGCTGCATAGGGCCGGGCCGAAAGCGGTTCCGGCATCGCGCGGACAAATTTGTTGCCCACGGAAGTGGACCGTGCCCTCAATGAATGACTCGGCGACGGCTGCACGAACCCGACCTTCCAGCTCGTCGAACCGAGCCTCCTCCTCAATGAGAAGTCGCTGCTTCTCTCGCGTAAGCGACTCGCGCCGGGGCCGGAAACGTTCGAGCATCTTGTCCGAGCGCGCGAGCTGACGCGCGTGGTCCTCGATTGCCCCTGATTCGCCGACAACCCAAAGGAGCCGGTTGCGGAGCTGCTCTTGATCGCTCTTCGGCACCCAGAGGGTGGACGCGCGCTCTTCCTTCTTGCCGAGGAAGCGGAAGTCGACGGCGACCGTCGAGTCCTCCCTGGCGTCCTGGAGTTTCACGTCGTGCGCCTGCCGCCCGTCAGAGAACCAAAGGGTCCAAGGGAACGTCCGGCCCTTCCACCGAGGACGTTCCTGCATCGATCCCACGAGGTTCTTGAGCGCGTCCTGTGCGATCTTGCTGATCTGCTCCTGCGTGACGCCGATGTCGTCGCGTTCCCGCTGCCACTCTTGGCCTGCGGAGCTTTGAATCTTGAATCCGTGCTTCTCCGAGTAGGAGAGTAGGCTGAGCGTCCGGAGCTTCTCCAGCGCTTCAGTCACCGCCTGAACGCGGTTGCCTTCACCAAGGCGCGAATAGAGGCACGCGGCGACCAAGTCGGGCATCGTCGGCGTTTGCTCCTGAATCAGCTCAAGAAGGGCGACGGCCTTGGCCGCACGCTGCGCCAGCACATCGTCGCGAATCTGCGGGTCGTTGAAGGTGCGCGAAAGGGTCGTCTGCACGTCGGCGTCGAGGGCCGAGTGTTGAACCTCGAAGATGGCGTCGAGCGTGACGAGCGACCCGACCTCGCCGTCGGCGAGGCTCTGCTCCCGGAACAACTCACCGAGAAGTTGAAGGAGACCCCGGATCGCGTGGTCGTCACCCTGCACCCGGGTCGAGCGCGTGCGCAGGTTCGACGTGATTTGCATGAGGAGGTCGATGTGCCCCGGAAGCATCGGGTAGACCTCGACGAAGTCCTCCTCAGTGATCTCCTCGCAGCGGTAGCCGTAGAGCTTCAGATCGCCTCGTTGCTTCTGAAAGAGATCACGGAGAGTGCTCTCCAGCTCGGGCTTCTTCTTGAGAAGCCGCTTGTGGACGACGTCGCGGATGTTCGTTGTCCCGAGGTGAACGCGCAGGTGCGTCGGGAAACGATCTTTCAGCTTGCCGATGTTGTTGCTCTCGGCTTGGTCTTCGAGCTTCTGCTGGCCCGTTGCGAAAAGCCAAACGCGGCCCTTGAGGCGTTGTCCAAGCTCCGAGACGAATGACTGGAGCTTGAGCATCCGGCTCTCGTCCTGGTGGACGTATTGGCTCACCTCGTCGACCACGATGAAGAGCGACTTGCTCTCCTCGCGGATGTGAATCATCGCGTCGATCGCTTCGACGACCTCGCGCACGCTCGTGCCGGAGCCAGTGCGCGAGCCCGCACGGCTGTCGATCCAGCTCGTCGGATCCGGATACCGATCAGGTTTCAGCACGTGGAGCACATGCGAGAAGTGGTCGTCCGCTTGCTCCTCCTCCTTCGCGACCCTCCAGTCCTTGCCGAGGGTCTTCTTAGCGGTCTGGACGAAGGCGTCCCACTCGCCGTCACGCTCCAGGCGAAGCTCGAAGTCGGCAACGAGGTTGCTCTTCGTGCAGTAGCCGAGCCTAGACTGGACAAGGCGGAGGACGGCCGAGTGAACGTGCTCGTTGTCGCGGGCTACGCCGCCTATGTCGAAGACGACGGCCATGGGGTTCACGTGCCCCGCGAGAGCTTCCCACGCGTCGACCAGCTCCTGGCGGCGCGGAGAGTCGTCGCGCCGAAGGAGGGCCGACCAGAGAGGGGTTCCGTCGGGCAGCACGACACTATCCAGGGAAAGCCCGAGGAGCTTGGCGAAGCTCGACTTACCGGAGCCGAAGAAGCCGGAGATCCACGAAGCGGGAAGCTCGGGGCCGCCCTTCTTGGTCAACTCATGAAGGACGCCCTTCAGCAGATGTACGAACTGTTCGTGAATGCCGGACTTCACCCGTCGGGCTCGCGGATCATCTTCGCGGTACCCGCCGGTGATGATGTACTCGCCGACCTCCGACTGGAGCTTTGCGGGTGACTGCTCGTGGAAGTACACGACCGGCGGGATGTCGCGAGTCACATCGGCTACGAAAAGGTCTCGGATCTTCATAAGATGGCTCACGGGTAGATGCGGGGTCTGTAGTCGCGATCGGCGTCCAACTCGCCCATGAAGGAGAGCGCCGTCGTGTCCTTCCGCTCGCCGGGGTAAAGCAGCACTACGGGGATGTTCCGGGTCTTGCCGTCGATGTGCTTGAGTAGCGCCGACGATCGGAAGAACGGATAGAGGGCGCCGGCCCGGCCGATGAGGACTAGGGTGCGGTCGGTCCGGTCGGGCTTCTGTTCCGCGAAGTCGGAGATGAGCTTCGCCACGTCGGCAGCGATTCCGTCAGGACCCTCAATGTGGGGGGCGATCTTGTCGCGCAAATGGGCAAGGGCCCGCTCGGGTTCCTTCTCGTAG
This sequence comes from Polyangiaceae bacterium, assembly GCA_036500865.1. Taxonomy (GTDB): domain Bacteria; phylum Myxococcota_A; class Polyangia; order Polyangiales; family Polyangiaceae; genus Palsa-1150. The sequence continues at coordinate 216,444 of DASYBG010000022.1, read as the reverse complement.
AGGCGTCGCTCGCGAGCGATGAGCGCCTCGACGTTGGATTCGCCCGTGGCACGGATGCGGTCCAGAAGCAGCTTCTGGAGCGAGATTGGAAGGACGCCCCACCCCTCGGCACGGAGCGCGTCGGTCAGCCGCCGTATGAGTTGGCGGAGCTTGAACTCGTCCTTCGGCCGGTAGGGGAGGATGGCGAAGCGGTAGTTTCGCATCGTGCTGATCTGCGGACCGTCTTCCGCAAGGAGATCCCGAGTGAGAGCTGCGACGGCCTCGTCGAGCGAGGACTCCTGAAAGAGCGGCTCGGTCACAGCACTGCCTTGGCCCACGCTGCAAGCGTTGCGAACTCCCACTCGAACTCGGTGAGGTGCGCCATGCGACGGAACGCGAGCCCAGGAAGTGACCGCAGGCGCTGATCAAGGAAACCCTCCACAAGCCCCACCGACGCGAGGTACGGATTCTCAGTGAGCGTGCCTGCGAACCGCACGCCGCGCAGTAAGTGCATCAGGTATGCAAGGGCGAGGTCCGGAACCTTGGGCATCAAGAGCGCGCGGGGGTCACGCTTCGCGGAGATGACGCCTGACTCGGAGGCGGCCGAGAGGAGCTTGCTCGCGAACTGCACGAGCGTGGCTTCAGACCACCGATCGGGGAACTCGTTCTTAACCCAGCGGAGCACGATGTCTCGGTCGATCTTTGGGTCCCGAACGGAACGCCGTTCGACGAGGAACTTCCCGGTGAAGGCCCGGTACAACGGATCCGAGAGCTGAAGGTGCCAGTGGCAGACTGCCTGTCTTGCCGTCGCATCCATCGAGCGCCACCGCCGCAGGACATCAAGTGCCTCCGGGAAGGCGTCGTAGCGGTCGACGAAGTTCGAGAGGAGGAAGCGCGCGCGTTCGAGGCTCTTGTTCCCGAACCACCGCTGCTCGAACGCGACGAGCGCGCGGTTGGCGACAGGAACCGTCGGGTCGGCATGCTCCCAGTACGAACGCGAGTCCTCGATGCCGAGTGCGAGCCGCAAGAGCCGTGTGTGGACCTCGGTAGCCTCGGAGGGCCGCCGTTCTAATCGACCGTCAGTGCGGCCTGAAGTGATGGGCACGATCTGCACCCCTGTCACCCCTCCAGTCGGAAAAATGGCAGCGGGTACTGGTCTGCAAGCGGCACAAGTGCGGCGGCCAAGCGGCTCACCAGCACGTCGGGCGCATCCGGACGCTTTCCCTTCAACTCCCGCCCGTTCGGCACCGTCGAGAAGGCCACGTCGGCGCCATGGAGCAGAGAAATAAGCTTCTCCCTCGAAAAGTCTTCGGTGAGTGGTATCGGTAGCGGGAGCGCCTCAGCGGGCTGACGCGCCGTACGCTTGTGGGCGGCGAGGCGGTCCCCGAGCTGCTCGTCCAGCTCGAAGCCGAGAAAATAAATCGTGCGCATCTTGTCGGGGTCGGCCATCTTGCCGCGTGCCTTGGCGTCGCTGCGGCGAGCCGCCTCGCGGACCGCTTCAAGAGACGCCCATTGGTGCGTCTGGGGAAGAAGGCGAGCGAAGAAGTCGCCGCCACCGTCCTGGTTGATCAGGTCCGTGTCCCACCACCCGAGCCGCTTCGGCGAGCAGCGGCCCTCGCCCGCCCAGGCCAGCGTGACCTGCAGCGCGAGGATCGCATCGAGGGTTTCATCCGGGAATAGCGTTGCCATGTGAGACGTGAGGGTACGCGCCACTTGAAGACTTGATCAAGGTTCAGTTACGCTGCCCCACGCGATGCCGCGACAACGCCGCCGCGAAGTGGAGCCGGCCGACTTGATGACCATCGCCGAGGCAGCGAAGCTCCTCGGCGTCAGCCAGCCCACACTCCGGCGGTGGGACGAGACCGGCAAGTTTCCCGCGCGGAGGCATCCGATCAACTCGTACCGGATGTACCTGCGTGACGACGTGATGAAGCTGCGGAAGAGGATCGTCGAGGGGGAGCGGGCCGCTTGACGAGCACGGGGGGCACGGAGCTACACGAGGTCGTTCCGCGTGAGCAAGTCGGTCCTGCCACCGGGGAGCGCTACGACTTTCAGTACCATCAAGCGGCGGCGGATTGCCTCCAGGTGCTCGACGACACTCAAGTCGCGTGCGTCTACTGCGAGTGGCACGACGACTACGTGATCGAGACAGCGGGCGTCATTAGCTACCGGTTCCATCAGGCGAAGACCCGATTGGCTTCGCAGGGGCCGTGGACGTTGAAAGAGTTCTTCGGCGTCACGTGGCCACGAGGCAAGCCGAAGAGGGGCGTGCCGAAAGTCGGAACAGCGACGACTGACTCCGTCTTCGGTCGTCTGTTCGATCACGTCTCGCGGTTCGGAAGTCGGTGCGAGTGCTTCGTGTTCGTTACCGATGCCGGCGTCGCCTCTGAGTTCGGCGCTCTTCTTGAAGCGGTCCGTGTTGCCCTCGCTCGCGCCAACCTTGCTGGTGAATGCGCGACAGCGTTTGGGAAGCTGCACGCGGCACTCATCACGGCGTTTTCGACGCTTACTCCCGACGACTTGTTCGCCTTCATGAAACGGCTGTACGTCCAAGACGCGATTGCGAAGCTCGGCGACCTTAAGGGCTGTCGCACGCTCATCGGCGGTCGCATCTACGAGATGTCGGAGGTGAATCTCTCAATGTCGGAGGCCCAAAAGATCGGCTCCGATCTCGTCGCCGTCGTACGCGAGAAGTCTCATCGCGTCCTGTCATCGTTGCCGACGACGACCGCCGAGCTTCGTGCTGCCAAGGGCCTCGTCCTTGACGACATTCTGCGCGTCCTCAGCCTTTCAAGCACTGGCTATGGCGAGCTGAGGGCCAGTGGGCGGGACACCGTTGTCGCCCTCTCGCGCTTGCACCGGCTCTGCAAACGAAGCGCTGTCACTGAGACACTTATCCCCGAGCTGTGCCGACTGAAGACGACCTGGGAGGCATGGTGGATCGCGCAGCGGCACGGGGTGAACGTTCTCGATCAGATAGCCCTCAAGAAGGAGTGCGCCGATGCCCTCCGTGTGCATGTGGACGGCAAGCTCGACTTCAACGGCCTTCGCGGCGAGGCAAAGTCGCTGGCGACGAAGTTCGCCCCCGTCCTTACGTCCACGGAGCCGATCACTGAAGAACTGGTTTTCGGCTTCATGATGGCACTCGCTGTCGAGGCCGAGCAATGAAGTCCTTGGACGAGATCGCGGCAGAGGCAACAGAGGCCAACGTCCGGCTCCGTGTGAACACCGAGGTCCTCTCGCGTGTGTCTGGTGCGATGGTTGATGGTCTCTTCCACACGCCGCTCCTTGCCATCACGATCCTCGTGATTGCACGGGCACGACGGTCCGGCTTGCAGACCGCGGATCTCGCGACCTGGACCCTTGGCACGCTGGTGCGACACTTCGATGCTCTGCGGCTCGCTCGCGGACGGATTCAGTGGTCCGTCCTCCTTCGACGACGGTGCGCCGACGCGCTTGTCTTTCTTGAGAACGTTGGATTGGCCAGCGTTGTTGAAGGACCGATGCGTACCGTTCACATCTCGGCGAACGGAAGGGACTTCGTGGCCAAGCTGTCTCGCAGCGCAGACGAGGCCGGAGTGCTCGTGCGACAGCTCCAACGCGCTCATAGGGCCGTCGAACAGGGTGGGCTCGAATTGATATGAGCCTCGAATCGCTACACCTGTTGCCGCGAGGCGATTCAGGTTGGACTTCGGGCGCCCTCGCGTTCGGCCGCACAACGACACTCGTGCTCGGTCCGAATGGTGCCGGGAAGACACCGATCATCGAGGCGCTCACGTATGGCCTCGGACATCCCGTCGAGCTTCCACCGCTCGTTCGTAAGAAGTGCAGCGCAGTGGTCGTGGTTCTTCGGACTGAAACGGGGCCCTATAGGATCGAGCGGCATCTTGGTCCCGGCCTGGAGGTAAACGTTACCGAGCCTTCTGGCGCGAGCACCCGCTTTGAGAATGAGCGTTCCTTCTCCGAGTGGGTACTCCCGATGCTCGGCGTTTCGCTGCGCTCTCTCTCGGGAACCGGCGGGGACAAGGTCCCGCCCTATGTGAGCGTTGTCGGGCCGATGTTCTTTGTGGATCAAGACACGGGTTGGTCCACCTCCTATATGCCCTTCGAGTCGCATCGGTTTGTGAAGGATCAGCGCGAGGAGGTTGTTCGGTGGCTACTCGACATTCCGGCTAAACATAGACCAATCGATAAGTCCGAGTTCCAGTCAGCCAAGACGACACTCGCCGGGATCCAGGAGCAGATCGCGTTCAAGCGCAACGGACTTGAAGCTCTCCAGCGAGAACTCGGAGAGGATCGCGCGCCGAGCGCTCGTGAGCGGCTCGAATCGCGCAGATCGACTCTCGAAGCAGAGCTGCTACGGGGACACTCCATTCTTGAGAGCGCTTCGCAGGCTGAGTCGGCGTTTGATGTGAGGGTGCGGGACGCAGTCCAGCGTCGAGATCAGAGCGCATTCACGCTCGCGAACGCCAAGCGGCGAAAGGCGCAGCTTGTCGAGGTTCAGAGTGAGGTGAGCGCCGAACTTGGAGCGCTTGAGCAGAACGAGATTGCCGCCGAGGCGTTTCGAAATCTGTGTGGGAGCGAGTCCTGCCAGTTTTTTCGTAAGCCCGAGGAGTCGTATGGGCGTCGGGTTCTCTACTTGAAGGATCAACTCAAAGACTTTGAGTTCAGTACAGGAGAGACGGAGCGCGATCTCGACTCGCTTCAGGCGCAGTGCTCAGCGGCTGAGGCAGAGCTTCAGGAAGCCCTAGAACTGAAGAAGAAGAGCTTGGAGGGAACGGAAGGAGGTGCCGCGATCGTCGCCACCCAGACCATAAGCCGGGAGCTGGCCGATGTTCGAGTCCGTATCGACCGCCTAGAGCGAATCGGTCGCGCGCATGACCAGCTCGACGCGCTGATCAACAAGGAGCAACGGGCGGCCGAGGAGGTTGCGGAACATCGCCCGACGACCGGCCCGCGGCGAGAGACTGCTCGGCTCCTCGACGCGCGGCAGACTCTTGCCAGGACGTTCAAGGAGTGGCTGCTCGCGCTCCGAACCCCCAACGTTCCCGCGGACGTGGTGTTCGACGAGGAGCTACGCCTCATCGTGAGCGGCGAGAGGTTCTCATCGAGGTCTTCACACAGTGGGAGTACACGCACCCGACTCGTTCTTGCTTATCATGCGGCACTTCTCGAAACGTCCATTCTGATGGCGGGAGTCCATCCGCGCTTGCTGGTACTCGATGCGCCGCGGCAACACGAGCTGAGCGCAAGAGACCTGCGCGCGTTTGTCGAGCGCTTCTACACGATGTTCTCTAAGGAAGAGCGGCCGGTTCAGCTCGTCTTCAGCGCAACGGATCGCGAGGTGGTCCCCAAGGGTCGGGTCGATGAGCTGTGGGAGCCCGGCTTCGAGATCGAGAGGCAGCCACGCTTCCTCGGTCCGCCTCCAAGGGCGCCCCTCGAACTGACGGTCGCCGCTCACTTCCACAGCGGGCAAGAGCAGATCATGATGGTGCTTGACCACGGCGAGGTCGCGCGACTGGCGAAGCTGCTCCCGGAACTCGGGGCGGCGATCGCATCGGGGCGGACCTGGTCGGGCAAGACCGTGACTGTTCGGTGGAGCGGCGGTCGGTACGAGACGAAGCTGGTTCACCACATCGACAATGGGAATGTGAAGTTCACCGTTCGGAAGGGAGAGGCGCGACGGCTCTGGGACTATCTCGACGAACTGCTTCGCGGAAGCGATCCGGCGAGAGACTTCGCCGCTCGCTACACGCTGGGGACGGAGGACGTGCTGGACGAGTTCTTCGTTAAAGTGGTCCTACCCGGCGAGGGTCCGAAGGAGTGAACCGCACTCCTCTGCACCCCCCAACGCATAGCCCCTGGTGCGGATCACTACCGGCGGTTTTTCGTGGTTCAGACGCGGCTTTCGCGTGTTCGCGTGCGCCGTAGGCTGCGCAGGCGCAGCGGCAAGCGCGGCAACACTGAGCGATGAGGGTCAACCGGGCCGTGGCGCGGGCGCGGTGGCTACCATATCGAGTTCCGCTTCGTTCGCGACCGCTTCGCGAGGGAGGTCGTCGAGAAACCGGCGCCCGCCCGAAAATTGTTGCCCGACGTGCTCGACGAACAGCCGGTACCGACTCTCCGCTGTGGAGCGCGCCGCGGCCTTGCCATCGTCGGGGATCGTGGGCGTATGCGCGAACCACAGCCGCACAAACACGGCGAACGCTTCGGAGAGGAGCTCGACGTCTCGGTGCAGGCGAGCGCCTGCGCGACCGAGGCGGTCCAGACGACGCAAGACGAGCGCGAGATCGCCCACGCCGTCGACGTATTGCTGAACGGCCTCTTCGAAGACGGCGCGCTCCGCGATGCTGCTTGCTGCGCAATAGCTGCTCAATCGGTCGCGGAGTTCTGCCGAAAGGCGTGTATAGACCCGAACCCGTCGCACTTTTCCTTTACCGGCCATTACAGATCTCCTTTTTCATCCTGTCGGGACAGGTTGCGAATGCCAGTCGAGTACATGGCCGGTTTCGGCGCTCACACCGGAAGGTCCTGCCCAGAGGGCGTGGGCACTTCGGTCGACTTGACCTCCTTCAGCGTCTCGGCACTTCTTCCGTCGGTGCCTGACAAGCCCGCGCAGATGTTATCCGCCGTGGGGGAGACCACTTCGGAAGACAGGGTCGCGGCGTCCTCGGCCGAGAGCGGGGCCGCGCCTTGGACGACAGCAGCTCGCGCGCCAAGTGCTCGAGAAGGCAGATCGTCCGCGGGGTCGGTGCCCCGGGCAGCCGTTGCGAAGACGCGCTCCCAATCGCTGGGCGTAGCGGACAAGAGTTCTCGCCCCTGCGCCTCGCGGCTGTCCGGAGGGGCCAGAGCTTCGCGCCCTTTGAAACGCGGGTCGAGAAAGTATCGGACTTTGCGCGCTCGGTAGGGAAGCAAGCCTCCCACGAGCAAAATCCCGTCGTCCTGTGGAAGCTGGGTCACCTCGGCAGGCGTCAGGAGCGGCCGCGCGTACTCCTGCTCGCTCTCCGATCGGTGGGCCAAGAAGAGCCCTTTGCCCGAGCGGCTCCGTTGAAGCTTGCGTTCGGTCGCGTGGCCGAGCAGGTCCGAGATGCGCCGGGCGGTCTTGTCATCGTTGGCCGCATACGTGAACCGGATATGGCAATTGTCGAGGATAGAATTGTTCGGACCATACGCCTTTTCGAGCTGGTTCAGCGACTGGGCGATGAGAAAGGCCTTGAGGCCGTAGCCTGCGATGAACGCGAGCGCCGTCTCGAAGAACTCGAGCTTGCCGAGCGAAGGAAACTCGTCGAGGAGCAACAGGAGCCGGTGCTTGTAGGCGGCCTTGCCGCCGACGTGCATCGACTCGGTGAGACGGCGGCCGATTTGGTTCAGCATCAGGCGAATGATGGGCCGCGTGCGGGCAAGGTCGCTCGGCGGCACGACGAGGTAGAGGCTCGCGGGAGCGTCGGCGTTCATGAGGTCGGCGATGCGAAAGTCGCTCCGCGAGGTGGTCAGCGCGACGACCGGGTCGCGGTACAAGCCCAGGCACGCCATCGCCGTGGAGAAGACGCCCGAGAGCTCGTTCGCGCTCTTGTTAAGCATCTCGCGCGCGGCCTGAGCCACCACCGGATGCGGCCCCGCGGGCAGGTGCGCGGTGGCCAGCATGTGCCTGAGCGTGTCCCTCTGTTTGCTCGACGGGTCCGACAGGAACCGGGCGACGCCTGCGAGCGTCTTCTCGCCTTCGGCGTAGAGGACATGAAGGATCGCGCCCGAGAGCAGACTGTGCGCGGTCGTTTGCCAGTGGTCTTTGCTGTCCTTTTCGCCCGTGGGGTCGACGAGGATGTCGGCCACGTTCTGGGTGTCCTTCACCTCCGAGAGACCGCGCCGGATTTCGAGCAGCGGATTGAACCTCACCGAGTCCGTCGCCGTGGGCTCGAAGCGCCACACCCGGCTGAACTTCCTCCGCCAGCCCGCGGTGAGCGCCCAGTTCTCCTTCTTGATGTCGTGGACGATGACCGAATGCGGCCAGGAGAGCAGGGTCGGGATGACGAGGCCCACGCCCTTGCCGGCGCGCGTCGGCGCGAAACAGAAGACGTGCTCGGGCCCCTCGTGTCGCACGAGGGTGCCCAGGCGCTGGACCGTGGTCTTGGTCTTGCCCGAGCGGTCTACGGTCGTCCGGAACGCGGCATCGCTCGTCTGGCAGAGCACCACGCCCGCATCGCGGAGGAGGCCCGCCTTCTTGAGCTCCGCCGTCGTCGCCCAGCGCGAGCTGCCGTGCGCACGGCTCGGAGCGGAGGGCTTGCGTCGCAACGCGAAGAGCGACCCCAGGAGGGTCGCTCCGAGAGCGGCGAGCGTCGTGGCGCCTTCCGCGTTTCGAAAGACCGTCGGGTAGCGCCGCTCGTACCGAGGGCTCCAAGCGATCCAGCCCCAGGGCGGATAGATGCGCACCGATCCCACCGAGCAGGAGGACCCGAGCGCCGGGGCCTCGTGAAGGTTCGACGCCACGTACGCGGTCGATCCCCAGAGCCCCACCAGCGAGATGAGGAGGATGAGCAATATCGAAAGGGCACGCATAGTTCACCAGCTCCCTGGGGCCATGGGTCACGAGCGATTCGCACGCGCCTCGAGAAGCTGTTCGTCCAGCTCCGGGTTTTCGTCCGGGGGGAACTCGCGGATCTTGCTGGCCAAAGGCGCGAGATCGAGGAGGGCGCGAAGGTCGAGCCAGGTCTCGCCCGCAGGCGCGCAGCGCGAGCCGTGCAGCTCCGCGTGGATCGCCGGAGTGCGGCCGGTTCCGATGGGGACCGTGGTCGCCTCGCCGGGCGTGCAGCAGTCGAGCGGCACGTTCGCGGGCAGACCCAGGCTCCTCATCGCGCCCAGGTGAATCTCGTCCAAGTAGGCGCCGATGGTTCGAGCCGCGAACTCGGTGCCGATGCGCCGTGCGCGCCAGTCGCGTACGCGCAGGCGCACGACGAGCCGGATCTCGTCCTGACGGCCGACGAGCCACCGCCCGGGGTCCGGGTGGACCGACTCCAGGCATTCAAGAAGTGCGCAGAGCCGGCGCGCATGATCGACGACCGCTTGAAGCGGCTCTCCGTACTTCCGTTCGAAGACACCCATGGAATCCTCCCGTCGCCCTGGCGCGCGATGCGATGCGCACCGGGGACACGGGCCCACCTATGCACGTTCCCGGCCGCGGTCGCGGCGCTCATCCGTGTGCGGATTGGAGTCGCGTGATTCATGCCGTCGTGCGGGAAAAGAGTCTCGAGAATCCGTTCTTTCGAACTTTCGTATTTTCGCCTGATTCGCGCGCGTCCGCCGCCTCTTCGCCCTGCCGATCCGCGCGCCATTAAGAGCCGCCGCCGAGCCCCGCCTCGGATGCGTCTCCAAACGAGGGGTGGTTAGATGGATTTGACCACCCCCCCTGGTCTTAAACTGACCACCCTCGATCGTCGGCCGAGCGAATCCGAGGACTTCCGCGATCGCATCAATCCCGGGCGCCTTCGCAACCGACGGCACGTCGGTTGCGTAGACCCCTGATCGAGGCAAGCGAGCCCGCGGCTGGGTCGCCTCAAGACTCGAGTGCAGGCGAGCCACTCCCCGGCCCGCACGCTCGTGGAGCACGCGTTACGCCAACTACGAAGAACTCGCGTACCACGGTCGCCGCGACAACGCGAATCCACACGATCATGTCCAACCAATCCCACACTTCGGAAAGTCAGACGCGCCGCGCGGCCGCGCTCAAGAGTGCGCTCGGGCCCATTGTCGACTTTCTCACCGACGACGCGGTGGTCGAGATCATGCTCAACGCGGATGGTGCGATCTGGATCGAAGAGATTGGCGCCGGGATGCGGCGTACGCACGTGCGGATGCTGGCTTCTGATGCGGAGCGGATGTTGCGCCTCGTGGCCTCCGAGACGCTGGTCGAGCTGAACGCCGACAAACCCTCGCTCTCAGCCAAGCTGCCCGCACCCTGGGGCGCGCGCTTGCAGGCGTCCATCGCGCCCATCGTGGACGCGCCGGTGTTCGCGCTGCGCAAGCCCCCGAAGGTCGTCTTTTCGCTCGAGGATTACGTGCAGAAGGGAATCCTCTCGCCGTCCGCGCGCGAGGCCCTCGTGGCTGCCGTGGAGCGCCACGACAACATCCTCATCGGCGGGGGCACGGGATCAGGCAAGACGACGTTCGCGAACGCACTCCTTAAGGTCATTGCCGAAGCATCCTCGGACCGCGTGCACATCATCGAAGACACGCCGGAGCTTCAGTGTGCCGCCCCGAACAAGGTGCAGGTGCTCGTGCAGCCGAAGGTGCACACGTGGCGCGACGCCATCATGGCGGCGATGCGCCTGCGGCCGGACCGCATCCTGGTCGGCGAGGTCCGGGACGGGAGCGCCCTCGAGCTCTTGAAGGCCTGGAACACGGGCCATCCCGGGGGCCTTGCGACCATCCATGCGAACGATACGGCCGGGATGCTCGACCGGCTCTGCCAGCTCATCGAGGAAGTCGTCTACCCGGCACCGAGACCGCTCGTCGCCCAGACGATCCAGGTCTGTGCGCACATCGCGCGCGACCGGAGCCGGCCGGCGGGCCGGCGCCTCTCGGGCCTTGACCGCGTGTGCGGCGTCGGTCCCGACGGCCGCTGGAAGCTCGAACCCATCGTCTGAATGGCACCCCAGCAAAGAAAGGCCCGACATCCCATGTCTCGACTCGATCGCTCGTTCGAACTGCCCCTCGGCCGTGCGCGCAGCAGCCAGCTGCTCGTCATCGTGATCCTGGTCCTCGCCTCGACGGCCACCGCATGGTCCGGAGGCTTGGGCAGCCTCGGCTCGGGGCTCGGCGGCGGCATGCCCTGGGAGGGACCGCTCAACCAGCTCCTCGACTCGCTCACGGGTCCCGTGTCGCGGGTCGTCGGCGCCGTGGCGATCATCGGCCTCGGGATCGGCATCGCCTTTTCGGAGGGCGGCTCGATGATGCGAAAAGCCCTTTGGGTCGTATTGGGCCTGGCCGTCGCGTTCAACGCGGTCACCTGGGGCCTCGGGTTTCTGGGGTTCTCCGGAGGGCTTTTGGTGTGAAGCGCCCCGAGGGGTTCGAGGTGCCGCTGCACCGGTCGCTCACAGAACCCATGCTGCTGGCGGGCCTGCCGCGCACGGTGGCCCTCGTGCTCTGGACGACCGTCAGCGCGTTCGCGTTCGGCCTCCACCAGGTGTGGGTGCTGCCGGTCGGTATCGCCGTGCATCTCGCCGCCGCGGCCGTGACACGGAGCGATCCCTACTTCTTCGACGTCCTTCTCTTGGCCCTGAAGACCCAAAGACGGCTCGACCCGTGAGCCCCCGGAGTCCCATCGATGTTCTCGCTTCGTGAATACCGAGAGCCCTCCTATCGCCTGCCCGACCGGCTCCCGTGGGCGGCGCTCGTCGCGCCCGGGGTCGTACTCCAGAAGGACGCGGTCTTTCAGACGACGGTCGCGTTCCGGGGTCCGGATCTGGCGAGCGCGCTCGACGCGGAGCTCATGTCGGCGAGCGCGCGCCTGAACAACGCCCTTCGGCGCCTCGGCTCGGGATGGGCGTTCTTCGTCGAGGCGCAGCGTTTCGAATCGAGCGCGTACCCCTACTCTGCCTGGAGCCACCCGGCGGCGGCGGTCGTCGATCGGGAGCGGCGCCGGAGCTTCGAGGAGGCCGGGTCGCATTACGAATCGAGCTACTACCTGACCTTCACCTGGCAGCTTCCGGGCGACCGGAAGAAGCGCGCCGCGGCGTTCTTCTACGAGGACGCGAGTGCCGGGAAGACCTCCGCCGAAGGGGAGCGGTTCGCGCTCGCTCGGGAGCTCGAGCACTTCCAGAAGGCCGTCCGCGAGATCGTCGACATCCTCGCGGGGGTCTTCCCGGAGGTGGGCCTGCTCGATGACGACCAGACGCTCTCCTACCTGCACAGCACCGTCTCGACGAACCGTCACCCGGTCCGCGCGCCCGAGACGCCGATGTACCTCGACGCACTTCTGCCCGACATGCCGCTCTGCCCCGGGGACGTGCCAATGCTGGGAGAGCACTTCGTGTGCACGTCGACCGTGGCCGGCTTTCCGTCGTCGACTTTCCCGGGCCTGCTCGATGCGCTCAATCACCTGCCGACCGAGTACCGGTGGGTGACGCGCTTCATTGCCCTAGACAAAGCCGAGGCCAAGGCCCTTATCGAGAAATACCGAAAACAATGGTGGGCCAAGCGCAAGGGCCTCTGGACCCTCATTAAGGAGGAGGCGAGTAAGCAAGAAGCGACGCTCGTCGACAACGCCGCGGCGAACAAGGCCGCCGATGCGGACGCGGCCCTGCAGGCGCTCGGCGATGACCTCGTCAGCTTCGGGTATCTGACGACGACGGTCACGGTGTGGGACCGAGACCTCGAAGGGGTGCGTCGCAAGAGCCAGCGGGTCAAGGAGGTCGTGCAGTCGCGCGGGTTCACGGTGAAGGACGAGACCCTGAACGCCACGCACGCGTGGCTCGGGAGCCTGCCCGGTCACGTCTACGCGAACGTCCGCCGCCCGGTCGTGAGCTCCATGAACCTCACGCATTTGATGCCCGTCTCGTCGGTCTGGGCGGGGGACGCGACCAATCGCCATCTCGAGCAGGTGTGCGGCGTCGGCGCGCCGCACCTCTATTGTTCGACGACCGGCTCGACCCCGTTTCGACTGCACCTCGCCGTCGGGGACGTCGGCCACACGCTCATCATCGGACCGACCGGCGCAGGCAAGTCGACCCTGCTCGGGATGCTGGCACTTGGGTGGCTCAAGTACCCGGGCGGCAAGGTTGTCATCTTCGACAAGGACCGCTCGGCGCGTGCGGTGACGCTCGCCGTTGGAGGCGCCTGCTACGAGCCGGGTCACGACCGGGCGGATGTGGCCTTTCAGCCGCTGGCCGACATCGACCGCGAGGGCGAGCGCGCGTGGGCGTCGCAGTTCATCCTGACGTTGCTCGCGGCGCAGGGGGCGCCCACCGACCACGGGACACTGGCCGCCGTCGACGAGACGCTCGTGAGCCTCGCCGGCGCGTCGCGCAAGGAGCGCACGCTCACGCTCTTCGCGACCCAGATCGGCTCGCGCCAGCGGGCGCTTCGCGATGCCTTGCGCCCGTACACGCTCGACGGGCACTTCGGTCGGATCTTCGACGCCGACCGCGACGATCTCGAGGCGGCGCCCTGGACCATGATCGAGATGGGGCACCTCATGACCCTCGGCGAGGCCGTGGTCGTGCCGGCGCTCGAGTACCTCTTTCATCGCGTGGAGGGTCGCTTCGACGGCGCGCCGACGCTCCTCATCGTCGACGAGGCGTGGCTCTTTCTCGGTCACCCCGTCTTCGCGAGCCGGCTTCAGGCGTGGCTCAAGACCCTGCGCAAGAAGAACGTGTACGTCGTCTTCGCGACCCAGGAGGTCGCCGACGCGACGAGCAAGCCGGAGCTCCTCTCCACGATCCTGTCGGCCTGCCACACGAAGATCTTCCTCCCGGACGAGGAGGCGCTGACGCCCGCGATGAGTGCAGCCTACGAGGCCGTGGGTTTGACGAGCGCGGAGATCGAGATTCTCGCCAAGGCCCAGAAGAAGCGCGACTACTACTACCGGTCGGTCAAGGGCCGGCGCCTCTTTCAGCTCGGCCTCGGGCCTGCGGCCCTCGCGCTCGTCGGCATGTCCAGCGAAGCCGACCAGCGGTTTCTCGACACCGTTGTCGCCAGGCGCCCGCGAAGCGAATACGCGCGCGCGATGTTCGAGCGGCGCGGGGTCGCCTGGGCCGCCGCGGCGCTCGCACGCGAGGTCGCGCAGGTGCCGATGCGGGAGGCCATTGAGGCCAAGACCGTGTGCGTCCCGGACGTCGCTCGGGACGCCGTTACCGTGCGCGTCGCGGATCGAGGCGGCGACGACGAAGCCGTGACCGTCCGCCTTCCGGTCCCAGCTCCTCGTCGGGTTCCGCCGCCGCTTCCCGATCGAGCGCGGTCGGAAAAAGGGGCGAAGCCGTGACGGGCATCGCGCGACGACGCGTCCTCTCCGGGGCCCTCATATGGACCTTGCTCGCGACCGAGGCGACTCGCACCGAACCCGCGCAGGCCGATCTCTGGGGTGGGGACTTGCCCCTTCTCGCCGCCATTCTCGGCAACGCGATTTCGACCGTGAGCCAGCTCACCTCGATGCTCACGCAGATCGCCTACCAGGTCTCGATGCTCAAGACGATGCTCAGCCAGGTCAACTCGGGGTCGTTTACCTCGCTCGTCAACTTCATCGCCGCCGCCAGGAGCTCCTACAACTCCCTGACCTGGGGCGTTCGCTCGATGGCCTACACGCTGTCGCGCATCGACGCGGAGTACAACCAGCTCTTTCCGCCGGGGCCGCCGCCCGCGGGGACGACCGTCGCGCAGCACGAGCAGCAGGCCGCGGCCTGGAATCAGGAGATCGTCGGGGCGTCGCAGATCGCCGCGCGTCAGCAGACGACGCTCTCGACGCTCGACGATCACGCCGCGCAGACGAGCGCCATCTTGCAGCAGTCCCAGGCCGCTACGGGCGTCGTCGCCCAGCTGCAGCTCGTGGCGCAGCTCATCGGAATCAGCAACGCACAGCTGATTTTGATCAACCAGACGCTCGCGACGACGAGCCGCGTGCTGACCGACATGGCCGCCGCGGGCGCCTCCGAGCGACAGCTCTCGATGGCGAAGAAGCAGGACAACCTCGCGAATTACACCGACAAGGGCGCGCCCGTCGCGGTGCCCAGCCAATTGCCCTGAGCACCCCGTGCCTCACGTGCCGCGGAGACAACTCCCCGTGCAATTCAACACGCTGACCCTGACTCTGCAGAACTTCATCTCCGTCTTCGGAGCGGGCTACGGCCGCCTCTCCGGGCCGGTCCACAGTCTGCTCTCGATCCTGGTCGGCATCGAAGTTGTGCTTTTTGGACTTTGGACGGCCCTGAGCGGCGGGGACAACCTCGTCGGCATCTTCAAGAAGATCCTCCACATCGGCGCCTGGGTCTGGGTCGTGCAGAGCTTCCCGAGCCTCGCCAAGGCGTTCGTGACGTCGCTCGTCCAGGCGGGCCTCATGGCCGGGGGCGGCAGCGGGGACGCGACGCTGCTCATGGATCCGTCGCGGATCGCCGGCTACGGCCTCGATGCGACCGCTCCGCTGACGCAGAAGCTCGGCGACCTCGGGATGACGGACCTGTCGGACCTGTTCGTCTTCGAGTTCGGGTACCTGGCCATTCTCGCGTGTTTCCTGGTGATGGCCATCAACGTGTTTCTCGCCGTCCTCGAGTATTACCTCTTTGCGGCGCTCGTCGGGATTCTGCTGCCGTTCGGGCTTCTCGCTCCCACGAAGTTTCTCGCCGAGAAGGCGGTCGGTGCGGTCGTCGCTGCGGGCGTGAAGCTCATGACGCTTGCCTTTCTCACGGCGGCGGTCGACCCGGTCCTTCGGAACATCCACTTTCAGGGACCCGAGATCACGCTCAACGAGCTCTGGTCGATGTTTCTCACGGTGTGCAGCCTCATGCTGCTCTGCTGGAAGGCGCCGAGTCTCGCGGCGAGCCTGTTGGCGGGGTCGCCCAACCTGGGACATGGCGATGCCATCCAGGCGGGGCAGACCGCCGTGCTCGCGGGTGCGGCGGTTGCACACGCCGCGATGGGCCACGGCGGGGGCGCGGCGCAAGCGGCCACCAAGGCGGCGACGTCGGCGGGCGAAGGGCGATCGAGCGGGGCGTCGGCGAGCGCGTCTTCCCTGGGCGCGGCGCTCGGGGGCGCCAGCGGCGGCGGTTCGCCCTCGCCGAGCGGAGCATCGGGTGCGCCCTCCGCACCGGACGCTGCGCCCGCGCGCGGCGCGAGCGGCACGCTCGTCATGAGCTCGACCGGAAAGCCGGCCGCTCCCTCCTCTTCTACCGAAGCCGCGTGATCCCACCCGCCCCTGCACCCGAGAGGAGCCGCTGCCGATGACTGCACCGACCCAATGGATGCCCGAAGGAGAGGCCGAGACGCCCTACCGCCGCGCACGCGCGGAGTGGGACGCGCGGATGGGGAGCGCCGTCCTGCACGCACGAAACTGGCGCCTGGCGGCGTTCGCGAGCGTGGGGGTGAGCGCAGTGGCGCTCCTCGGCATGATCTACCTCGGCGCGCTTCCCAAGGCCGTGCCCCATATCATCGAAGTCGATCGGCTCGGGGCCGCCACATATCGAGGACCGGTGGGCGAGACGAGCTACGTGCCGTCCGACGCGGTCATCACGTATCACCTGCGGCGCTTCATCGAGGATACGCGCGAGATCTCCTCGGACCTCGCCATCGTCAAACGCAACTGGCTGGACGCGTACACGCTCGTCACGCCCCGGGGCGGCAACATGCTCTCGGCCTTCGTGCAGAAGCCGGAGAATGACCCCTTCCGGCGCGCGCAGGAGGAGCGTGTGACCGTCGAATTTCTCTCCGCCGTGCGCGTGGCCGGGGACACCTGGCAGCTCGATTGGCGCGAGAGCACCTGGGACAAGAGCGGCAACCCGAGCGGTCCGCCGGCGACCTGGCGCGCCATGCTGCACACGCTCGTCGAGCCGCCCAAGACCGCCGAGGCGATGAGCCGAAACCCCATCGGCCTCTACGTCGACGAACTCCATTGGGACAAGGTCGGAGGTGACGTGCCATGAGAGCTCTTTCGAAGGCCAGGGGAATCCTCTTGCGGCTTGTGCCGCTTCTCGGAGCGGCGTGTGCGGCGCGCTCGCCGGCGGCGACCAGCACCCTGTACGTGCGAGCGCACCCAGCGCCCGAGCCCCCTCCGGCACGGTCCGTCGTCGCCGCCCCGCCGCCGATGCCGCCGCAGCCGCCGGCGGCGCCTGCTTTCGCCGGGCAGATGAGGCGCTTGCCGTCGCGCACGACGAACGCTTCGGAGGCGCCCCGCCCTTCGCCCCAGGAGGTGGTCCTCGACGCGAACCGCAAGGCCGCGCAAGCGCCCGACCGGAGCGACACCTTCAATGCGATCGTGCAGTACGCGTACGAGCCCGGCACGCTCTACCAGGTCTTCGCGGCGCCGATGCGCATCACCGACATCGCGCTCGAGCCGGGCGAGAAGATCCTCGGCCAGCCGGCGTCCGGGGACGTCGTGCGATGGCTCTTGGCCCTCGGCAAGTCCATGTCGAGCGGCGTCGAGCAGTGGCACGTGTACCTCAAACCCACGCGGCCCGAGCTCGAGACCAACCTCGCCATCAACACCGACCGCCGGAGTTACCTGCTCGAGCTCCACAGCTACGCCGACACGTACATGGCGGCGGTCGTCTGGCATTACCCGCAAGACGAGGCGGCGCGCCTTTCGGCGCAGGCGGCCGAACTCGAAAGCGAAGAGCGAAGCTCGACCCCTGTGGTCGGCGTCGACGCGCTCAACTTCGATTACACGATCCAGGTCATAGAGGGGTCCCCCGTCTGGACACCGCTGCAAGCGTTCGACGACGGCCGGCGTACGTTCGTGCGCTTTCCTCCGGCGATGCTCGTGCGCGAGGCGCCGGCGTTGTTCGTGCTCCGGGACAAGGAGACGCAGCTCGTCAACTATCGCGTCAAGGGCGACACCTACGTCATCGATCGGTTGATCGACGCCGCCGAACTGCGGGTCGGCCAGCAGGACCAGGAAGTCGTCCGGATCGTGCGCGGCTCGCCTCCGCCGCGGCCGCGCCTCCGAAGCATCCACGGGGGAGGATCCACATGACGGCGGTGCTCTCCGACGTGGCAGCCGCGGCGCCGGCGTCGCCGCCGAGCCTCGCGCCGGATGCGCCCTCGCCCGACCCGCACGCGGCGCCGAAGCTCTCCCCCGACGACCCGCGCCTCGGGCTGCGTCGCACCGGCGGCCGCACGCTGCGCTCCGGCCCCCTCGTCGCGCTCGCCGCAGCCCTCTCGGGCGTGGTCGTGCTCGCCGTGGCCCTGGCGTTCGAGACGCCTGAGAAGGTGGTACCGGGCAAAAATGCCGCCGCGCCCTCAGCCAGTCCCGGAGCTCCGGTCGTGCCGGAGACCATCCGCAACGCCTCCGCGCGCACGACGGCGAGCGCGACTCTGCATCCGGAGGCGAGTCCACCCGACGCGCATCGGACCGAGTCGGGCATGGCCCAGGAGTCGAGCGAGGACAAGGGCCGCCACGATCAGACCTTCCGCGCCGAGAACGCGCCCATTCTGTTCGAGCGAATGACCGGCAGCGGTGGACAAGAAAGTCCGCCGGCTTCGGGCGAGCCGCGGGGCGTGCCCACGCTCGCCGGTCCGGCGGCGGCGCAGCCGGGGGCGCCCTCCGACTCCGACCCGAACGGGCAGCTCCGCAAGAACGCATTCGTCGACGGACAGGGCGGCGCGAAGGCGGCCGATTCCGCCGGCGCAACCGTGCAGCATCCCCGCAGCCCCTACGAGCTCCAGGCGGGCACGGTCATCCCGGCCGTGCTCATCACGGCCATCAACAGCGACTTGCCCGGGCCCGTCGTGGGCCAGGTGCGCGAGAACGTCTACGACACGGTGACGGGCAATACGCTCCTCGTTCCTCAAGGAGCGCGTCTTCTCGCCAATTACGACTCGATGGTTGCCTGGGGCCAGGAGCGCGTCCTTCTCTGCTGGAATCGCCTCCTCTTTCCCAACGGCGATTCGCTCGACTTGCAGTGCATGCCAGCCGCGGACCTGCAAGGCGCCGCGGGTCTCACCGACCGCGTCGACGAGCACTGGTTTCGGATCCTCAAAGGCGCCGCCGTGGCGTCGCTGCTCGCGGCCACGACCCAGGGAATCGCCGGCAGCACGACGAGCTTCAATCCGACCGTGCCGCAGATCTGGGCCAATAACGCCGCGGGGGACATCAACCAAGTGGGCCAACAGGTCACGCGCAGAAACCTGAGCATCCAGCCCACCATCACCGTGCGGCCCGGCTACTCGGTGAACGTCATGGTGACGCGGGATCTCGTCATCCCCCCGTATCCCGAGGCGCTGCGCCCGACTGGAGCGACGCGATGAGCGCGCGGTCGCTCTCCCGGCGCGGGACCCTGACGGCGCGCGAGCTCGCCGGCCTCTACGCGCAGGTTGCCGTCGTGACCGCGGGCGTTTCGGCCCTCGCCTGCGTCCTGGCCTCGCACCTCCTCTGGAACTGGACGCCGAGCTTGCCGCGGGGTCTCTACTGGCTCTCGCGCGGAGCGCCCGCGCGCCTGGGCGCGCTCGTCGCCTTCCCCGTGCCGGACGGGGTCCGGGACCTCGTCGAGGAGCGCAAGTATCTGCCGCCGGGGGCGCTGCTCGTCAAACCGGTCGTGGCGATGGACCCCGACCGCGTGTGTACCGACGGCGGCGTGCTCACGGTGAACGGCACACCCCTCGGCGCCGTCCTCACCCGGGACACGGCCGGAAGGCCTCTGCCGCACGACCATGTCTGCGGCCCCGTTCCCGAGGGACTCGTCTACGTGGCCTCGCATTACGCGAAGAGCTTCGACTCGCGGACTTTCGGACCCGTCCCGCGGTCCGACATCCAAGGAACGGTCATGCCGCTATGGACATACTGAGCGTCATCCTCGCTTGCAGCCTGTACGCCTCGGACGACGACCTCGTGCGGGCGATCGCCGAGTCCAATAGCCAGAGCAATCCCGACTTCGTCGAGGACACCTCCATCGACCCGACGCAGGTCGACGCTCCGCCTCCCGCGAGGACCCCCGATGCGGCCACGGCGCAAGCGCGCAGCATCCTCTCGAGCGGCGGCCGGCCGATCCTCGGTCTCATGCAAGTCGTGCCGAGCTGGCTCGATGCGTTCGGGCGCGAGCTCCCGGACGCGTTCGACCCCTGCACGAACGTCGCGATCGGCACCGCGATGCTCTCCACCTTCGACTACGAATGCGCGCGTGAAGGCGCGTCGCCAAAAGCCCGGCCCAAGCCCCTCTCCCCGTCAAGCCGCGAGGCGCGCCGCCAGTGCGTGCTCGGCAAATATGGTGAGGCCATCGGCCTCGCCGACTTTACGACCCTGACGCGCCTCGAGCTCCGCTACCAAAGGCCCAAGGCGACCGCTGTCGAAGGCGCCCCGATCTTCGCCGCTCCGAGCGCGCGCGCCTGGGGACCCGACCAGCTTCTCGTCTCGACGCGTCCAAGCTCGCTCTTGCCTTCGACGCCGCCTCCGTAGGCGCGTGTCACAGAGCCCTCTCGGCCCTTCGCCTTTCCCGTCCAACCCCCGCGCTTCTCTCGGACGGCGTGCCCTTCGGCGCGCCGCGCACGGTCGCGATCCGCGCCAACACCCGATGAAAGGACAGCCTTGATGCACTCCCTACGAGCTCTGGCCAAAGACCACCCGTGCGGCCGATTCCACCTTGCAACCATCGCTGCGTCCGTGGGCCCTCTCGCGATGACCATCCTCTCGCTCGCGGGCTGCGATACGGGGCCAGGCATCGCGCGCGACGCAGGCGGCTGCGCCCTGGACGGCGACGCGATGGCCGAAGCGGGCACGTGCTCGGCCGACGCGGCCCCAGACGTGGACGCGTCCGCCGACACGAACGACGCGTCCGACGACGCGGCCGATCCCAGTGGGTGCGATCCCCTCGGCGATCCGCAAGCCTCTCCGTGCGCGCTGACCGAGACCTATGGCGTGTTCGTCGCCGGCTCGGGAGCCGACGATGCCAGTGGCACCTCCGCGGCGCCCCTGCGCACGATCGCCGAGGGGCTGGCCCAGGCGCTACGCCAGGGGAAATCGCGCGTCTTCGTCTGCCAGGGCCACTACGGCGAGTCCGTTGGTCTTGGCGGCGCCCAGGGGGACATCAGCCTCTATGGCGGTCTCGGATGCATCGGCGGGTGGAGCTGGACCGGCGGCGCGGTCGATATCGCCGCTCCGATCTCGCTGCCCGCGCTCCGCATCGCGTCGACGACGACGCCCATCACAGTCGAGGACGTGTCGCTCACGGCGAGCGACGCCGTCGGCCAGGACGCGAGCGGCGCGGGCAACTCCGCGGTCGCCGCGTGGGTCGAGGGGGCGAACGTCACCTTCCGGCGCGTGACGCTCTTTGTCGGCAAAGGCGCCGATGGCGCTGCCGGCAAAAGCGGCGCCAGCATTCCCAACTATCCCGTCGACCAACCTGCCGCCCCGCCCGGATTGCCCTTCAGCTATTCGCCCTTCGTGCTCGGCGCGGGCGGCGTCAACGCCTGCGTCTACGACGCGGCGAGCTCCCAGGGCGGGGTGGGCGGAGCCCCTGGCGATCGTTCGATGCTCGCGGGCTATCCGGGAGGCGCGGGAGGCGCCGCGCCTTCCGCGTCGCTCGCGCTTCTGTCGACCCTCTACAATGGTGTGGGCGGCGTGCCCTCGCCGGACTGTCAACCGGGCACCGGCATCGGCAATCCAGGCGCCAATGGCCTGCCCGGCGCCTCGGGCGCGATGGCCACGAGCTACGGCACGCTCTTTCCGGACGCGTGGGAGCCGAGCGCCGGGCAGTTCGGCGGAAATGGGCTGCCGGGTCAGGGCGGGGGCGGCGGCGCCGGCCAGCCCTTCGGCCCGTCGAGCGCGATCTTCGGCGGCCAGGGCGGCGGCGCCGGCGGATGCGGGGGCACCGGCGGCGCAGGCGGGCAAGGCGGAGGCGCGAGCTTCGCCCTCGTGAGCCTTCAAAGCTCCGTCGCGATCTACGCCTCGACGCTGATCTCCTCTGACGGCGGCCAGGGCGGCCCCGGTGGGGCGGGGCAGGTCGGTCAGGCGGGAGGCCTCGGCGGCGCCGGTTCGTGTCCGGGCGCGGGAGGCGCCGGAGGAAATGGTGCCGGCGGTTCGGGTGGTGGCGGCGGCACGGGCGGACTCTCCGTCGGGATCGCGTACGAGGGGACCCTCCCCACCTACGACACGAACACCACCATCGTCTTCGGCGCATCCGGACCCGAGGGGGTGGGCGGCGCGCCGGGCGCGTATGCGGTCACCCCGGGACAGATTGGGCTGGCCGGCGCCCCCGGCGCGTACGGCCGCGGCGGTCTCGCCGCCGCGGTCGCGAACCTTTAGCCGGGCCCGGGGAGCGTTCGCGATGCGCCTCTTTGTCGCCGAGAAGCCGAGCCTCGCCCGGGCCATCGCCGAGGCCTTGCCTGGGCCCCACAGGCGCGTCGCGCACCACATCGAATGCGGCGGCGGCGACGTTGTGGCCTGGTGCGCGGGGCACATCCTCCAAGCGGCGCCTCCGGAAGCGTACGGCGACTACAAGGCCTGGCGCCTCGATCACCTTCCCATCACGCCCGGGCGCTGGAAGCTCAAGGTCTCGGCGCCCGAGCTCTTGCAGTCGATCCAGAGGCTCCTCAAGAACGCCACGCGCGTCGTGCACGCGGGTGACCCGGACCGCGAAGGGCAGCTGCTGGTCGACGAAGTGCTCGGGTTCCTCGGATACAAGGGCCCGGTCGAGCGCCTGCTCGTTCGCGATCTGAGCCCCGAGGCGGTGCGCCGGCAGCTCGCATCGCTCGAGGACAATCGGAAGTACCGGCCGCTCTACGAGTCGGCCCTGGCCCGGCAGCGGGCGGATTGGCTCTACGGCATGAACATGTCACGCCTCTACACGCTTCTCGGGCGCGCCGCCGGCTACGACGGCGTCCTCTCGGTCGGGCGCGTGCAAACGCCCCTTTTGGGACTCATCGTCGCACGCGACGCCGCGATCGCGGATTTCAGGGCCGTCCCGTACTTCGCGCTGACCGCGACGATACGCACGCCGAGAGGGGAGGCCTTTCGCGCGAACTGGTCGCCCGGGTCTTCGGCCGAACGGCATCTCGACGCCGACCAGCGTTTGCTCTCGCGTGAGTTTGCAGCGGACGTCCGACGCCACGTCGACGGTCAATCGGGAAGCGTCACGGCCCGCATAGAAGACAGGAAGAGCGAAGCGCCGCCTTTGCCCTATGCCCTCGCGACCCTTCAGATGGATGCGGCCAGGCGTCTGGGCCTGTCCGCGCAAGAGGTCCTCGATGCCTGTCAGAAGCTCTACGAGACGCACCACCTTCTGACGTACCCGCGCTCGGACTGCGCGTACCTGCCCGAGGGTCAGCATGGGCAGGCCAAGGAAGTCCTCCGCGCCGTCACCCAGCACGCCCCGAGGCTCGTGGGGGCCGCGGCGGGCGCCGACCTCACGATTCGCTCGAAGGCATGGAACGACCCGAAGGTCACCGCCCATCATGCGATCATTCCGACGCCCACCACGAGCGCGAACACGCCGGCGCTCAGCGTCCACGAGCGCGCAATCTATGAGCTCGTCTGTCGGCGGTACCTGGCGCAGTTCTATCCGCCGCACGGATTCGTCGAGATGCGGATCGAGCTCGACATCGCGGGAGAGCGATTCGTTGCCACCGGTCGGACGGTTCTGGCTCCCGGGTGGAAGGCTCTCGCGTCGGACCACGAAGAGAAAGAGCACGGCGATAGGGAAGGGAAAGAAGAGATCGAAGCGAGCGCCGGCGCGCCGCTGCCCCCTCTCGAGGCGGGGACGGTCGTCGCCGCGACCGAGGTCGCGGTCACCGAGAAGAAGACGCAGCCGCCGAAGGCCTTCACGGATGCGACCCTCATCGCGGCCATGTGCTCGGTCGGCAGGTTCGTGACCGATCCCACGGTCCGGCGGATCCTCACCGAAACGGACGGCATCGGAACACCCGCCACGCGGGCCGCCATCATCGAGACGCTCTTCGTTCGCGGATTCATCCGGCGCGTCGGCAAGACCATCGTCTCCTCCGATACGGCACGGGCGCTCATCCGAAGCCTCCCCCCGGTCGCGACGACCCCGGATATGACCGCGCTCTGGGATGTGGCCATGCGCAGCATCGCCGACCGCACCCAGACGCTCGACACGTTCCTGGCGTCCGTCGACGTGCAGCTCCGCGCGCTTGTGGCCCAGGGCCGGGCGATGGGCCGCATCGCGGTGCCGTCCGTCCCGGCCGTGCCCTCGCACGCGACCGCGGCCCTGCGCGCCGGCCCGGCGCGTCGCTCCCGGCTCCCGAGAAGAGCCAGTCGCCCCCTGTGACCCCGTTCGCCTGAACCGTGCGCCCACCGAAAGGACCGTCCATGCACCACCCGAACGCCGCATTCCTCGAATTTCACGAGCTCATCCGATCGCTCGGGGACCTCTCGGAGGCGCACCAGGTGATGGCGCTCAAGCGCTCGCTCCTGCACGCGCTCGAACGGGCCGTCCAATTTCAGGAGCGTGCGGACACGCTCGAAGGCGAGATCGATCGACTCAAGGCCGATACCTCGGCGCGGGCGCGAGAGCATCAGGCGTTCTCGGTGGAGCTGCACCGTCAGCTCACCGAAGCGAGCCGCGAGCTCGCCACGACTAAGGCCGAAGGGCAAGAGCAGCTCCGGTCCCTTCGCATCGAGGTCCTCTCCATGGAAGACCAGTGCCACGCCCTCGACGAGATCCGCCGGTCGCTCCTTTTCACGATCGAACAGGCCGCGTGCTCGAGCGGCGAAGGCCGAAAGGCGCCGCAAGAGGTCCGCGTCTCGGCGTGAACCGCGCGGGCGGGCTTCGATCGCCAGGGCACGACACGCGCATTTCGGAACACGCCCGCTGACGCCCATCCGACCGGACAGCCCACTTCCTTCCGATTGCCCCCGACCCTGCGCGCCACGGTAGGCCAGCGTATCCACCTTTTCCTATCGGCCTGATTCCTTCGCTGCGGCGGGCCGCCCTCTTTCGGCTCGTCCGCGCGGTCCGCCCTTTGTCGCGCCTCGCGAGCTACTGCCCCCGTTCGGGGTGCCGCGCCTTGCTTTCGCCGTCTCCCCAGGGGGAATGCCCCTCGGCGAATGCGGCGCGGCATCGCGAGGAGCTCCGGTCGGCCTCGCCCCTTCGGGTTTGCGAACGAGCCGACCAAGTCGGCCCTCATCACAAAGGAAACACGCCCATGGATAGCAAAATGATGCAGCTCGTCGCCGTCACCGAACGAGAGGTCGGCGAGGACAAAGAGAAAAAGTCCTTCTGGACCCGAATCGGGGTCGCATTCGAAAACTCCGACGGGTCTTACAATCTTCGATTCGAATACCTGCCAGCGCGAATGGCCGAGACGACCATTCAGATGCGGCCGTTCAACCAACGGGCCGCGGCCGATGCCGCCCCCGCGACCTCCTCGGCGGAAGGGCCGAGCGACGACGCCGTCGAGCCGAGCGAGCGCCCGAGAAAGCAGCCCTCGGCGCGGAGGAAGAACGGCCAGGAGTAACCCCCGAACCCCGGCCGCCTCTCGCGGGCGTGAGTCGACACCGGCTCACCCCGCGGGCGGTTCGCCGCCGCAGGAGCGCGATGCCATGTACGACCCCGAGCTCGATCGATTCAAGAGCGACATCCACCTCGTGCAGTACGCCATCGAACGCTTGGGTTACCAGCGAGACCGACGCGAGAGCAGCCGTGTGAGTCACGTGCTGCGCCACCCCGGCAGCCACGACAAGATCATTGTTCGATGTGCACCCGGCGGCCACTGGATCTTCTTCTCGGTCCGCGACGATCGCGACAACGGCACGATCATCGACTTCGTGCAGAGGCGCGAGCGGGTTCGCTCCTTCGGCGAGATCCGGAGCGAGCTCCGACGCTGGCTGGGAATCGCCCCCTCGCCATCCGTGGACTGGTCGCCGCAGCCCAGCGCTCCGGCACTTGACCGGGGCTCGGTGCTCCGGGCTTTTGCGGCCGCACGCGAAGTCAACGATTCCCCCTACCTTCGTGAACGGGGCCTTCGCCTCGACACGTTTCGCGACTCGCGCTTCGCCGGGACCTGGCGCCAGGACGCGCGCGGCAACGTGCTCTTCGCCCACCGCGACGACGCGGGCGAGCTCACGGGGTTCGAGATCAAGAACCGCGGCTTCACTCGGTTCGCCCCCGGGGGCACCAAGTCCGCCTGGCAGAGCGTCGTTCACGCCAGCGACCGCTTCGCCGTCGTCACCGAGAGCGCCATCGACGCCATCAGCTACCATCAGCTCCATCCCGAGCGAGCCGTCCGAAGTCGCTATCTGAGCACCGCGGGCACTCCGGGCCGGGCGCAGCTCGCGATCCTGGGGCGCCTCTTTGCTGGGCTTCCCGCCGGCGTCACCGTCGTCGCGGCCGTCGACGCCGACGAGGCCGGACGCAAGCTGGCCAGCCGGCTCGCGGAGATCGTCCGGGCACATGCGCAACTCGCGTTCGAACGGCACGAGCCGGTCGGCGGCAAGGACTGGAACGAGCTCGTGCAGAAGGAGCGGAACGCCCCATGAACACCGTCCTGTACATCCGCAAGCACCACGGCGACGCCGCACGATGTGAGCTCCTATGGGGCGAGCCCCTCGAAGTGCTCGCCGCCCCTGGGGGTACGGTCCTGGTCTTCGGACCTGGCGCCATCGTCGCCTACGTCCTTCACGCCCGAAGGCGCCGGCATGTCTACGTGTTTCGGACGCTGGAAGTCAGCGATCCCCTGGCCGCCTCGGTGCCGGGCGTCCGCCCGCGCGTACAGCTCTTGGTTGACCTGGTCTCGGCAGGTCGCATGCGCCTCGTGCGGGGCCTCTTTGCGTACCTCGCCAGGACAGGCCGTGCTCCGTCCGATCTGCCGGACAGTTTCTTCGTGCGAGTCAGCGCGGCGCTGTCCGGGAGGCTGCCGCAGCACAAGGTTCTGGTCGCACTGCTCCACGCCTCACTCGAGCCCCCTCGTACTTGTGCAAACGGCCGGGAAGCGAGGATGGACCGAGAGCGTGCGGCGGGACGCTCGTGGGCGTCGATGTCGGCGACCGAGGCCTGGCTGGCGGCTTCGGCCGCCGATCAGGGGCGGCGATGATCGCCGACGGGGTAAAGCCCTTTCTGACCACGCGCGAGGCCGCGGAATACTGCGGCTTCAAGACGACCGGCGCGCTGCGCAAAGCCGCACGCGAAGGCCGCATCGCCCCGGCTGGGCGTCGCGGCGGATCGGGCACCTGGATGTGGGGTCGCGAGGACCTCGACGCGTTTCTTTGCGGCCGTACAATCTCGGCCGGACGCCTCGGTGCCCTGCCCGATGGAGGAGCACATGAGCGAGCAGAGATGGATACGCAGGTGGAACTCGTGGATCGCGCCCCGGCCCAGCAAGCCGGGCGTATGGCGCAGGAAGGAGGGCGGATTCATGTGCCGGGCGCGCATCAAGGACGCGCGGACCGGCAAGCTGCGCGAGGTGAAGATCAACGCGCAGACGCAGGACGCGATCGAGGCCTTCGCGCTCCTGCAGCAGGAGGTGAGGAAAGTGCGGGACGGCGAAACGCCGCCGGTGGCTGCGAAGCCGACGTTCAGCGCATTCGCCGCACAGCTCTTCGAGGACAAGGTCAAGGCGGGCGACATCCGGTCGGCCTCGGGACGGGTCAAGTGGGCGCAGACGCTGGAGCACCACCTGATCCCGGCCTTCGGGGCCATGCCGGTCGACCGGATTCGCCACGCGGACATCGTCCGCTGGCGCGTGCAGGTGGCCGAGACGATCAGCGCGGGGAAGTACTCGCCGTTCACGGCCAACGGGTGGATCGACATGCTGCGCGTGATCCTGAAGGCGGCGGTCATGCAGTGTGAGCTGCCCCGCAGCCCGATGGACGGCATCCGCCACTTCGACACCAGCGAGCACGGCTACTCGGAAGAGGAGCCGAATTCGCTGACGGTCGAAGAGATGCCGGTCTTCCTCGCGAAGATGCGGGGGCTCTACCCGCAGCACTTCGCGTTCGTGTGCCTGGGGTTCTTCCTGGGCCACCGCCCCTCGACGCTGCGCCCCTTACGCCGGTCGGGCCCGACCCCCGACGTGCTGCTCGATGAGGCTGTCCTGCTCATCCGGCAATCGCACACCGAGGGCCAGGAAGTCATGAACACGACCAAGACCAAAATCCGGCAGCGCATCACCCTGCCGGCGCTCATGGTCGACATCCTGCGCTGGCACATCGCCACGCAGCTCACGACGGAGGAGCAGCAGGCCTCGCCCCTGCTCTTCCCCGCCGAGGACGGCAGGTTCCGCACCCGCTCGGCTCTCAAGAAGCCTTTCGCCGCCGTCACCAACGCGATGGGCCTCACCAAGCGCGTCTCGCCCAAGGCCATGCGGCGGACGTTCCAGGACCTGGCCAGGGCCGCCCAGGTCAAGGACATCGTCACGCGCGCCATCAGCGGGCACGCGACCGAGACGATGCAGCACCACTACTCGACCGTGGCGGCGGACGAGAAGAAGGCGGCGATCGCCCAGGTCATCGAGCTTGCCGGAGTCAGGAAGGCGCTTGGCTCCGGCGCGTCATCCCCAAGTGGTGTGCATGGTGGTGTGCATGCCGGGGAGGACAAAAAAACCGCCGGGTGATCCTCACCGGCGGCCCTTATTTTCCCCGCTTATTCTTCGTAGGCGCGAGAGGTTTCGAACCTCCGACCCCTACCGTGTCAAGGTAGTGCTCTACCACTGAGCTACGCGCCTAAAAACTCACAACCAAACCCACGACCGCAAACCAACACTCGCGCCGTTGGTACCTTCCGCCAACCCCGCTGTCAACCAACCCCAAACCCAACCCTCGAATCTCTCCCAACCCAGACCGAGCCCACGCTCCACCCCCCTTAGGCCTCCCCCGCTCGCTCCCCCGCCCGTCCCCGATGCTACTGTCCCGCCTTATCACCCGGGAACGCACGGGAGCCTTATGGAGAGCCGCTTCAACCCCGACGCCATCGACCTTCTCGTCCAGGAGCTTGCGCCGCGCGCAGGCGAAGTCCTCGCCCAGCGCACCTACACAGCTCGTCTCATCGGTAGCGAGCCGGCGTTGGTCCTCCACGGCGGCGGCAACACGTCGGTCAAAGCCACCGCCCAAAACACGCTGGGCGAAACCATTCCCGTCATCCACGTCAAAGGGTCGGGGCACGATCTCGCGGCCATCGGGCCCGAGGGTCACCCCGCCGTCCGCCTCGAACCGCTCCTGAAGCTCCGTCAGCTCGACGCGATGAGCGACGAGGCCATGGTCAACGAGCTCCGTGCGAACCTCCTCGACGCGGCGGCCCCTTCGCCGAGCGTGGAGACGCTGCTGCACGCGTTTCTGCCGGTCCGCGTCATCGATCACACGCACGCCGACGCGATCCTGGCGCTCGCCGACCAGCCCGACGGCAAGCGTATCTTCACCGAGATTTTCGGGAGCGCGCTCGTGTGGGTGCCTTATGTGATGCCGGGCTTCGCGCTGGCGAAGCGGTGCATCGATGCGTTCGACGCGGTGGCCGCGCGCGGCCAAGAGCCGGCGGTGATGGTGCTCGAGAAGCACGGGCTCTTCACGTGGGGGGACACGGCGAAGGAAAGCTACGAGCGGACGATCGACGCGGTGTCGCGGGCCGAGAATTACATCGGCGATCAGAACCCGACGGTGTCGATATCGCACGTGGAGCGGGTGACCGTGCCGGAGGCGCAAGTGCTTCCGCGGCTCCGCGGGGCGCTGGCGAAGTTCGAGGGCGACGGGCGCGAGCGAGGGCCAATCGTCCGAACGCGGTCGACGCCGCGGATTCTCTCGTTCCTCAATCGCCGTGACGCGGGCGAGCTCGTGGCGCGCGGGTGTGCGACGCCGGACCACGCACTTCGGACGAAGCCGACGGCGCTTCTGGTGCCGAGTCCGGGCTACACGGACGCCGATCACCTCGCCCTGCAGCTTGAGCGCGCGATCGGGGACTACGCGCGCAAGTACGACGCGTACTTCGAAGAGATGTGCGAAGCGAAGGGCGTGACGAAGACCAAGCTCGATCCGTGGCCGCGGATCGTCCTTCTCCCGAACTTCGGGGCGTGCGCGGTGGGAGCGACGGCGCGCGAGGCGGACGTGGCGCTCGACATTTACGAGCACACGATCGACGTGATGGTGAGCGCGTCGGACGTGGGACGCTACGAGCCGTGCACTCGCGCGGAGCTGTTCGACGTCGAGTACTGGAGCCTCGAGCAGGTGAAGATCAAGCCGGTGCAGAAGTCGCGCCTGGCGAAGTGCATCGCGGTGGTGACGGGAGCGGCCAGCGGGATCGGCTTCGCGACCGCGGCGCGCATGCTGGCGGCGGGCGCGCACGTCGCGATGGTGGACATCGATTTCGAGTCGCTGGCCGCGGCGATCGGTCGCCTCTCGGGGTACAAGGATCGCGCGCTCATGGTCATCGCCGACGTGTGCGACGTCGACCAGGTCGACGCGGCGTTCGCGCGGACGGCGGCGGCGTGGGGCGGGGTCGACGTCGTGGTG
Organism: Polyangiaceae bacterium; assembly: GCA_036500865.1. Lineage (GTDB taxonomy): Bacteria > Myxococcota_A > Polyangia > Polyangiales > Polyangiaceae > Palsa-1150. Next base: position 186,383 of record DASYBG010000022.1, on the reverse strand, counting down.
TCGAACGCGGGGAGCGCGCCGGAGGGCCGGCTCGATACGTCGGAGGGCGAGGCGAGCCTGCGCGATTCGATGGAGCTCAATTGCTTCGCGCACGCGCGCGTGGCGCGGGCTGCGGTGGAGATCATGAGCGCGCAAGGCCGAGGCGGCTGCCTCGTGTTCAACGCGAGCAAGAGCGCGTTCAACCCGGGCCCCGGGTTCGGGCCGTACGCGGTGGCCAAGAGCGCGCTCGTCGCCCTGATGCGGCAATACGCGGTCGACCTCGGTCCCCGCGGCATTCGTTCCAACGCGGTCAACGCGGATCGCGTGCGCACGCACCTCTTCGCGGGCGGCGTGCTCGAGTCGCGCGCCAAGGCGCGCGGCCTCACGGCGGACGCGTATTTCCAGGCCAACCTCCTCGCTCGCGAGGTGGAGGCCGACGACGTCGCCGACGCGTTCATCTATCTGGCGACCGCGCGGTCGACGACGGGTTGCGTGCTCACGGTCGACGGCGGCAACGCCGCGGCGTTCCCGCGATGAACCCGCGCTGCCTCGTGGAGTCTAGAAGCGCCACGTGAGCTCGGTCCTCGCGCCCTCGAAGGGCGGGAAGTAGCGGCACACACCGCTCGCGCACCGAAAAGCTCCGCGCTGCTGCCCGACCGAGACGCGCACGTTCGAACTGCTCGTGAATTTGTAGAGGACGGCGCCGTTGAAATAGAGAGGCGCCTGGCCGGCGAGGGTCGTGTACTCGAAGCCCTGCGTAAAGACCCACTTCGGAGCGAACTTGAGCGCGACGTAATTTTCGCCTTCGATCCACCAGTCCTCGAGGTTCTGGTTGGCCTCGCGGCGCCGGCGGTGCCTTCCCTGCACTTCGAGGGACCACGGGCCGCCGAAGTATTCGGCGAGCGAGTATTCGACGTGCTGCTCCCGGTACGCGACGTTCCCGTCTTCCGTCGCGTCGTCGCGGGCTCCCGCCCAGACGAACGCGTGCGAGAGGTTGTCGTTGTAGTACCACTCGAAGCCCGCGACGCCGTCCCAGACGACGTCGTGCACCGAGGCGGCGGGGGAGGACGACACGGTGCGGCCGAGTGCGTCGCAGGCGCCGCTCGTCTGTTCGGACTTGGACTCGGCGTAGATGCCCTGGGCGTAGACCATGAAGCTCGGGGTGACGTTGCCGTCGACGCGCAGCCGACCGCCGTCGACGCAGGCGTTGAAGTTCCCGGCCCCCTCGGTGTCGATCATGTTGAAGGTCTCGGCGGGCGGCAAAAACGAATAGGCCACGATCGCGAACTCGCCGGCGCGCTGCGGATCGACGGCGGCGGGGACGACGTAGAAGTTCCGGTTGCTCTTGATCTCGAGGGTGGCCGCCACGGGGCGGACGTCGAAGGACATGGCGGCGTAGAGGGCGTTGCCTTCGCCGTGTCGCCGCGTGAGGAGCGAGGTCCCCTCACGCTCTTGCCCCGCGACCTCGACGTAAATCTTGCCGTGGCCCCAGAGGTCCGGGGCCTCGATGGATTCGCCGATCATGGTGATGTCGTGGTCGGAGAGGCCCGGCGTCGTCGACCCGAGCTGCCCGAGCCAACGAGCGGTGTCGGTGGCGTCGCAGGTGCCGAACGTGACGGCCGAGGGGCTCTGGCCGAAGTCGGCGACGATATTGCCGCCAGCGTCGTAGGCGTAGGGCGCGCACCGCGAGAAGTGAACGACGCGCGACGAGAGGGTGATGGGCAGGCCGCGTCCGGCCTGAACTTCGACACCGAAGACGCGATCGCTGCCGAAGAGGGGGAGCGCGCGGTCGCCCTCGACGAGGTCATGGATCGGAAAGAGCGAGCGACCGGTGGCCTCGTCGACGCGGGAAGGGTTGCCGAAGCCGGCGACGGCCGTGAGGGCGAAGGGGTCTTTCTCCATGTGGATCTTGGCGCCGCGCAGGGTCGTGTCGATCCCGAGCTCGTCGATCTTGCGCATCGAGAGGGTGAGCCCGCGCCCGAACTGCACGTACGCGTCTCCCGCCGTGACTTCGACGTCGGGAAACGAGTACGTCGCCCAGAGCTTCGCCGGATAGATCGAGTTCGTGTAGCGCGACTCGTTGTCGAGCTGGATCTGCGCTTGTGTGCCCGGCGAGAGGCTCGCGTAGTCCGGGTTGTCGATCGGGCGGCGCCAGTAGACGGCGGAGTCGAGGCGCAGTCCCACGGTCCAGTGGCTCCAGTGGAGCGCGGCGTCGAGCCGATTGAGCCAGCTGCCCCACCCCGTGTCCTGCGGCTGCTCGCCTTCGCGGGCGTCGAAGTGCTGGACGCCGATGCTGGTCTCGGTCACATCGAGCGACATGGGGGTGCCCGCGATTTTGCCGACGTCGGCCGCGCGCGCGCGCCCCGGCCAAGTGCCCGCAGCAGCCGCGCAGACCAGCGCCGCCGCTCTCGCCGACCTCACGCGCGCAGGGTATCGCCGGCCGCCGGGCGGGTCGACGACAGAAGCAACCCGCTCATTGCGTCCCGAGGGCGGTGGCGACGTCGTCGGCCACGAGCCGTTCGTCGCCGGGATTATAGCCTTCGCGCACGACGGCGACCTGCCCGCCCCGATCGATGAGGACGCTGAGCGGCATCGATTTCTTCGGGTTGTAGAGGCCTGCAATATGGGAGTCTTCGTCGACGACGACAGGAAAGTCGACGCCGAACCGCTTCACGAACGCGGGCACGTCGGCGGACGTCTCCGGTCCGTCCATGGCGACACCGACGACGAGTAAGCCGCGGCCTCGGTCGCGGTCGTACATCGCGCGAAGGTGCGGGAACTCGGCCTTGCACGGCTCACAGAACGTGGACCAGAAGTCGAGGAGCACGACCTCCTTGCCGAGGTGGTCGCTCAAGCGGAACGTCGCCCCTTGCAGGTCGGGCGCAGAAAAGTCGGGCGCGGGAGTGCCGGAAGGCGAATGAACGAAGGGGCCGTTCGCGGGCTCCATCGGAGCGCCGCAAGCCACCGCCGCTGCGCCGACGACGACGGCGACCGCCGCGCGCGTCAGTTGCACGAGACCGCGATGGGATACCCTGGCGGTCCTTGCACGGCGGACAGACCCTCGGAGAGCTCGGTGGTGACGTCGCCGGCCCAACCCGTCTGCGCGTCGATGATCTCCATCGTGCGCGGGTCGATGTCGGCGTTCCACGGGACCTCGGCGGCCGGGAAGAACGAACCGAGGTTCGCGAGGCCCGGGTCGAGCACTTCGGAGAAGGTTGGCGTGTACTTGGCGACCCAGCGATCGAGATCGCCCTGCGTCGCGCCGGTCCCCTGGACGGGCCCGTCGTCGAGCGCCTGGAGCATCGCGACGCCTTCCCCCGTGATCGTGGCCTGCGCCATCGTGACGGCGGCCGTCTCCTCGTTGCAGGGCGTGCACCAGACGGCGGCGACGCTGATGTGGAGGAGTTTGATGCGCCGCCCGCACGGGTCGTAATAGTCGAGGAGGGAGATGGTCTGGAGGCCCTGGGTGGGGTCGCCGTTCTTGTACCCGAGGAACTGGAAGGGCTGGATACGGCTGCCTGGGATGGGGAGGCTCCGCTGGCTGCGCCCGTACGGGGGGCTCGGGTAGGGAAACCCGTCGATCGTCGTAGGGGCGGGAGTCGGCATGGTGCCGCCGGCGTCGGAGACGCCGTCGTCTGGGAGGGCGCCCGCCGGCATTTTGCTGCTGCTGCAGGCCGTTCCGGCCGCTAGGCTGAGGATGCCCAACGTTGCCCAGGGGCCCACCGCATACGCTCTCATCGCGGACCTCCCGAGGCTCCTCTTCCGAGCCCCAAGCGTGCTACAGCCGAAGTTCGAGCGTACCGTCCGCCGGTCCTTCGTCAAGTCATGGAGCACGGGATGCCCATCGCGCCAAAGGCTTTGCGTCGCCCGCGTTCCACGGTGGTGAGCGCGCTCCCCGCGACCGTCCTCTCGTTCGTCCTGGCCCTCGTCGCGAGCCTCGTTTTCGGCGCGGCCATGTCGGCCTGCTCGTCGTCTTCGGCTGCGTCGTGCACGTCGGCCGGGTGCCCTAAAGGCGACGCGTGCATCGACGACGGTGACGGCCCGCGGTGCCTGCGCGTGTGCACGAGCCAAAGCCAGTGCACGGGGGGGACCTTCTGCAACGACGGCCAGCCGCAGAGTTGGTGTGTCGCCAGTACCCTGGAGGTCACCCGCGGGACCGGCCAATGGAGCACGTCGTGCTCGCCCACCGGCGGCATGAACGACAATCCCGCGTGCGACTCCGCAGACAACTTTCTCTGCTACGGCGCCAGCCCCACCGACGCGACGGCCTTCTGCACGTACTTCGATTGCCTCTACGACGGCGACTGCCCCGGCGGTTGGTCCTGCGCGACCATCAACGAAGCCCCGAACGTCGACACGGTCAGTCGCTCGTTCGGGGCGACGCGCACGGCGTGCTTGCCTCGCCAGTACTGCGCGTCGTGCAAGCTCGATCACGATTGCTCTCCGGCGCCCGATGGGTCGCAGGAGCACTGCGTGGGGCAGGGCACGCCCGGAGGAGGCTTCTGCGCGCCGCAGTGCGCGACCAGCAGCGACTGCGCGCTCGACGCGACCTGCGCACCCCAGTGGGGTGTTTGCGCGGCCCTGCGGTGCACGGCGGACGCGGACTGTCAGGCGAACGGGTCGGCCCAGGTGTGCGTGGCCGGGGCCTGCCAGCGGACTTGCTCCGCCGACTCCGACTGCCCGGCCTCGAACGGTATGCCGCAGCACTGCGCCGTCGGCTCGACAGGAAAGGCGTGCGCCGCCCAAGCTTGCAGCAGCGACGACGATTGCCCGCCGACGCTCGGCACATTCCAGCACTGCAACGCAGGTGGGTGCACGCCCGAATGCGGTAGCGACGCCGACTGCGATCCGGGAGCGAACGACCAGGTCTGCATCCCGCTTTCGGTCTGCACGCCGCGTGCGGGCTCTTGCGAAGGGAGCGGGCTTTTCTGCTCTCCCTGCCGGTCCGACGCCGACTGCGCGGCCGGAGGCGGCTTTTGCGTGGTGTCGACATATTCGAAAGAACGATTCTGCAGTCAGCCCGTGCAGAACGGCACCTGCTCGTCGACGACGGGTCCGCCGCCGGGCGGCTGTCCGTCGATTCCCACCGGGGCGAGCGCCCAAGTCGTGGCTTGTACGTCCACGGTGACTGACTTCGCTCCCACCAATCAGTGCATCGGTGAAGTCACCTTCGGGACGGCGCAAGGTATGACGCAGTTCGATCCGGGCTGTTGGGCCCAAAATCGATAAGCGTGTGAGTTGCGGGCTCTCTCCGTGATCGCATGATCGCGGTCGCCGACTCGTGACTCGCCGCCGACACGCGCTCACGTTGGGCGCGCCGAAGCCATCTGGCGGCGCGGGTCGACACGGCCGTAGCATTGCGTTGCAAGGGTAAGTCCCTCGTCGATCCCGGACCGAGGTCCGCTCGGGGGAGCACTTCGACCTTGAACGAGAGGAGAGCTTTCTCATGACCAAACGGACACGTTTCAAATATCTGCCAGGATTGGCGCTCGTCGCGATGGTGGCCAGTATCGGTCTCGCGAGCGGCGGTTGCAGCGCGGCGACCGACGTCTCTCAAGGCTGCGCCGGGCTCGCGGCCGCGAGTTCGCAGGGCCAGGCGACGATGCTGGCATGGGTCAATGCGGTCGATGCTCTCAACACGGCCGCGGCGGGCGTCGAAACCGAGTGGCTCCAGGTCTGCAACGACATGAATAGTGACCTCGGCCTCGACACGTCGCAGACGACCGCGAGCGCGGCGTGCGCGGTGCTCGACAAATACATCCATATGGACCTCCAGAATGGCGTGATGGTCACGCTCACCGTGCTTCCGAATTGCGAGGCCGATCTGAAGGCGCAGGCGACATGCGAAGGAACCTGCAACGCGATGGCGAACTGCGACGTGCACGCGAACTGCACGGGCGGCGACGTCGAGGTCTCGTGCAACGGCGCCTGTCATGGGCAGTGCGACGTCACGGCGCCGAGCTTCGCGTGCATGGGCACATGCCAGGGCGAATGCACCGCGATGGCCGCGGTCTCTTGCTCGGGTGAGTGCACAGGGTCGTGCGACGCACCGACGTGGACGGGCACCTGCGATGCCGGGTGCAGCTTGACGTTCAGCGGCACATGCGGCGGCAACTGCAACGGCATGTGCACTACGGCGACCGGCACCGCGATGACCACCGGCGCCTGCGCGGGTCAATGCGTCGGCACCTGCGACGCGAAGGCAAACGGGTCGTGCATGGCGGCATGCACGGGCATGTTCACGGGCGGCCAGTGCTCGGGCATGTGCAAGGGAAAGTGCAACGTCATGGCGGGCGCCATGTGCAACGGGATGTGCAACGGGACGTGCTCGTACACGCCGGGTTCGGCGACGTGCACCGGTGAGTGCCACGCGACGTGCGACGCGCCGGTGAGCCCGCCGACTTGCAACGGCATGCTCAGTTGCATGGGGAGCGAGGAGTGCCACGCCGACTGCCAAGGGCAGGCGAGCGCTTCGTTGAATTGCGCGCCGCCGCAGGTCACCGTGCAGATCCTCGGGGACGCGGCGCTCGCGGCCACGTTCCAGTCGCACCTCGTCGAGCTCGGGAACGCGGCCGCGCAGACAGCTGCGCTCACGGGTCCCATCGGGTCGGTGGCCGGAAAGACCCTCGCCACGTTCTCGGCGCTCGGCAACGTCGGCCTGAGCGGCGCGTCGTGTCTCGCTTCGGAGCTGCAGGTCGCCACGACCGCCAGCGTGCATCTCCAAGTGTGCGTGAGCGCGCAGGCGACGGTATCGGGGAACGCGGGCTGAGTGGGCGCAGATCGGAAAGGGCGGCTGATCGCGCGTGGGGCGCGATCAGCCGCTCGCACGTTCGTCCGCCCGCGCAGATGTCGAAGGCTCGGGATCGCCACACAAGGGGTCGGGTGAACGCTGCGGGCCGGTCCTATCGACGCGGCCGCGGCCTCAGACGTCTTTCTGATCGCGGACCCGCGCGGCCTTGCCGGCGAGGTCGCGAAGGTAGAAGAGGCGAGCACGCCGGACGACGCCGCGGCTCACCACGTCGACCTTTTCGATGCGGGGCGAGTGGCTGAGGAAGATGCGCTCTACGCCCACATTGAAGCTTATCTTGCGGACCGTGAAAGTGCTTCGCGCGCCCGCCCGATGTCGCTTGATGACGACACCTTGGAAGACCTGGGTGCGCTCCTTGTCGCCTTCGACGATGCGGTAGTGGACACGCACCGTGTCGCCCACCCGGAAGTCCGGGAGGTCGGTTCGGAGCAGCTTCGATTCAATCTCGGCGATTTTGGGGGAGGTATGCATGGCGGGCGGCGCTGCTGCGGCGGCTGCTGTTCAACAGGGGCGCGGGCTTAAAGCACGCACGATTGGCTCTGTCAATGTGAGGGGCTAGAACTTCGCGGCACGACAGCTTGACGGAACCAAGTTGCTCCGTATTCTCTCGGCCCTCGTCACTGCCCCACGTCCACGTCGCTCACGCCACTACCCCCCATGAATACCCAACCCGGCATCTTCGGCCGCAAGCTCGGCTGCACACAGATCTTCAACGCGGACGGCACCGTCCAGCGCGTGACCGTCGTCGAGGCAGGTCCCGTCGTCGTGCTCGAGAAGCGAACGACCGAAAAGCACGGGTACACGGCCCTCGTGCTGGGCCTCGGAGAGCGCAAGGAGAAGCACACGACGCGTGCGGCGGCCGGCCTCTTCAAGAAGGCCGGGACGACGCCGAAGCGCCTCGTGAAGGAGCTCCGCTGCGACGAGGCGTTCGCCGCCAAGTGGGAAGTCGGGCAACCGCTCAAGCTCGACGAGATCTTCCAGGTCGGCCAGCGAGTCGATGCGCGCGGGACGACGCGCGGTCGCGGCTTCACGGGCGTCGTTCGTCGCTGGGGCTTCGCCGGCGCGGTGACGACGCACGGCACCCACGAGTACCGGCGCCACCCGGGCTCGATCGGCACGAACATGACGCCGGGCCGCACGCTGCCGAACCTCAAGATGGGCGGCCAATACGGCAACGAGACGGTGTCGACGTTGAACCTCAAGGTCGCCCGAATCGACGCCGAGAAGCACTTGCTCCTCATCGAGGGCGCGGTCCCCGGTACGACCAACGGTGTCCTCCTCGTGCGCCAAGCCGTGAAGACGAAGAAGCGCTCGGCCAAGCGCTAAGTCACTCTTCGGAGCACCAGCAGCGCATTCGCGCCGAGGGCTCGCGCTCGGCGGCGGGCGGTGTGCTCGGGGAGGATCTGGCGGGCACGCGCGCTTGCGCGGCGACGGGCTTGCCGCTCGCTACGGCGGGCGCGCGGGTCGTGCCGGGTTTGGATTCGTCGCCGCTCTCGAAGGCGTCGACGAGGGTCGTGCTGCTTCGCGCTTCTTTCACGAGGACGCGGAGACTTTACGTGGCCATCCTGAGGGGATCGAGCAGGTTTCCGCATGACCTGCCGGTGCTTTCACGCGCACGCTAAGTTTGTGTTTACGGCGAAATGTCCCGTCGCAAAAACCCGTACGCGAAGCCGGATCGTTACACGCGTGCTGCGAAGGACGCGGGCTTCCCGGCGCGCAGCGTCTTCAAGCTCGAGGAGATCGACCGGCGCGCGCGGCTCTTGCGTGGCGGCATGCGAGTCCTCGATCTCGGGGCCGCCCCCGGGAGCTGGTCGATCTATGCCGCGCAGCGCATCGGCGCGTCGGGCCGCCTGCTCGCGATCGATCTCGAGCCCATCGTCGTCGCGCTTCCGCCGCAGGCCACGTCGATCGTGGGCGACGCCTTCACCGTGGACGACGCGACCGCCGGCCAGTTTGCGCCGTACGACGTCGTGCTGAGCGACATGGCGCCCAAGACGACCGGCAACCGCGTGACCGACCAAGCGCGGAGCTTCGACCTCTTCATGCGGGCGCTCGACGTTGCCGCTAGGCTGGGAGGACCCGGAGGCGCGTTCGTCGGAAAGATTTTCATGAGCGACGACCTACCCGTGGCGCGTGCGGAGCTGCGCCTCCACTACGCGAGCGAGCGGCTGATCCGTCCCGAGGGCACGCGCGCCGTGAGCACCGAGATCTTCTCGGTCGCCACGGGGAAACGACGATGAGCGTGAAGGCGTCCCAGCTCCTCGCCGGTCGGTTCGCGATCGAGCGCGAGGTGGGCCGCGGCGGAGTGGGCGTCGTCTATCGGGCGTTCGACCAGATGAGCAAGCAGCCGGTCGCGCTCAAGGTAATCGCGCTGCCCGGGGTCGACGGCGGAGAGGAGGCGCGCTTCCGCCGCGAGGGACGCGTCTTGGCGGGGCTGCATCATCCCAACATCGTGCGGGTGGTGGCATTCGGGCAGCTCGACGAGGGGCAGCCGTACATTGCGATGGAGTGGCTGGAAGGGGAGGACATTGCCCAGCGCCAGCGGCGATCGCCGCTCTCGCTTGCACAGAGCGTGCTGGTCGCGGCGGACGTCTGCGAGGCGCTCGCGGCGGCGCACGAGGCGGGCATCGTGCATCGCGACGTGAAGCCGTCCAACGTGTTTCTGGCGGGAAGCAGCGCCGCGCAAGGTGGCCCCTTCGAGGTCAAGCTCGTCGACTTCGGCGTGGCCTCGGTTGAGGACGCGAAGCTGACGCGCACGGGGGCCATCGTCGGGACGCCCGCGTACATGGCGCCGGAACAGGCCCGCGGCGACGGCAAGATCGACGGTCGAGCCGATCTCTACGCGCTCGGGGCCACGCTCTTCGAGATGATCGCGGGGCGGCCTCCGCACGTCGGGCCGACACCGATCGCGATCCTCGCGCGCCTCGTGACCACGCCGGCGCCGCGCCTCGCCGAGGTGCTGGTCGACGTCCCGGCTCGGCTCGACGATCTGGTGGCGCGCCTCCTGGCGACGTCCCCGAGCGAGCGGCCCGAGTCGGCGTCGGATGTGGCGCTTCGGCTGAGGGAGCTGGCCGAGGAGATCGGATCGACATCGAGCGACCGGCTGACCCGCGGGCACCGCCAGGACGACAACGCGGCGAGCCTGACGACGGGCAAGACGGGCGGCAGTCGCCTCGTGACGTCGATCGTGGCGACGTGCGTCCCGAAGGGCCCGTCTCGCGCGCGGCTCCTCACGCACCTGCGATCGCGCGGGGCCGACGCGACGGAGCTCGGCGGGGACGCGATCGTTGCGCACCTCGGGGTGCGCAAGGCGCTCGGCGACGAGGCGACGCGCGCGCTCGACCTGGGCCTCCGGATCGCGCGGCTCAACGCGACCGTGGGCATCGCCACGGGAAGGACGCGCATCGATCGCACCCGGCCGACCGGAGAGGTGGTCGACCGGGCGGCGGCGCTCGCCCGAGACGCCGCGCGCGGTCAGGTCCTCGCGGACACGAGCACGACGGAGCTCGCGCGAGGGCGGTTCGAGCTCCAGCTCCGCGGCGACGGGAGCGCGGTCGTGGGGACGGCGCTCCGCGGGCGGCGGGAGTTCGTGGGCGGGGCTCCGTTCGTGGGCCGAGAGGCAGAGCTCGCGCAGATCGTGGCCGGCTTCGAGCGCTGCGTCGACGACAAGACGCCGATCGTCGTGACGGTGACGGGCGCGCCCGGGATCGGCAAGACGCGCTTGCGGCGGGAGGCGCTCTCGCGGGTCGCGAGCCACGCCGGCGCACCGCGGATCGTCCTCGCCCGGTGCGAGCCGTTCGCGAAGAGCCACGCCCTCGGCGTCGTGGGGGACGTGGCGCGGGCGCTCACGGGGGTCTCCAAGGGCGGGTCGCTTCAGGACGCGTTCGATGCGACCGACGTGCTCATCGCCGTGAGCGAGGCGCAGTGCTCCGAGTACGCGCGAGACCTCCTCGCGCGCCTCATCGCCAACGAAGTGCTCCCCGAGCTCGACGACGCGCGGGGCGCGCGGGACGCGCTGTGGCTCCTTTTGACGGACGTGGCGGCCGGCTTGATGGCGCACAACCCGCTGGTCCTGGCGCTCGAGGACGCGCAGTGGGCCGACGCCGAGAGCCTCTCGTGGCTCGACCACCTCCTCGCCCGTGCGGCCGGCCGGCCGCTCTGCGTCTTCGCGGCAACCCGGCCGACGTTCTGGCGCGAAGGGCCGTCCCGCTTCGAGGGGCGAGACCACGTGCGCATCGAGCTCCGCCCGCTGTCGCGGAGGCACGCGCGGGCGATCGCGTCCGCGCTCCTCGGCGACCGGGCGAGCGGCGAGCAGGGGGAGGCCCTGGCCGAATCGATCGCGCAACAGTCGGCGGGCCTGCCGCTCTTCGCCGAGGAGCTCGCGCGCGTGGCCTCGGTCGGCCGCGACGCTTCGGACGCGCCGACAATCGAAGCGGCGATGCAGGTGCACCTCGACGCGCTCGACGAGCTCGGGCGCGACGCGGCGTCGAAGCTCGCGGTGTTTGGCCAGGTGGGGTGGGACGCGGGGCTCGACGCTGTGGGGGTGCCGTCGGCCGCGGACGTGCTGCGCGAGCTCGCGGCCGCCGAGATTCTGGTCGAGCAGGCCCACGCCCGCTTCGCGGGCACGCGAGAGTTCGCGTTCAAGCACGCGCTCATGCGGGAGGTCGCGTATGCGTCGCTCGGCGAGGAGGCGCTCAAGGAGTTTCATGCGCGGGCGGGGCGGTGGCTGGCCAAGGTCGGCGAGGACGACGCGATCGTGGCGCGACACCTCGAGCTCGGAGGAAACGGCGTATCGGCGGCCGCCTACCTCGAGAAGGCGGCGCGCCGCGCGCTGACGGCCCACGCGTTGCCCGAGGCGGTGTCGCTGGCCGAGAAGGCGCTGGCGTTCGCCGACGACAAGCCCACGCAGTTCGCGCGGGCGCAGGTCCTCGACGAGGCTTGGAACCGCCTCGACGCGCGCGCGGGCGAACGGGACACGGCGGTGCGCGCGATGCAGGACGCCATCTACGACGAGGCGAGCGACGTCCGCGCGCGAGGGGCGCGGGTCCGCTACGAGGACGCGTGCGGCGGGGACGCGGAGACGAGCGGCCGGCTCGACGAAGTGCGGCTGGCGGCGCAAAACGCCAACTTGCCCGACGAAGAGGCCCGCTGCGCCGCGGCGCTCGCGGCGCGCTGCGCTTACGCGGGCGAGCTCGATCGGGCGGCGCGGGTGGCGGATGGGCTCCTCGCGCTGGCGCAAAAGCACGGGATCGCGGGTGCCGCCGTGGACGCGTGGCAGACGCTCGCCGTCGTCAGGCAAGCGCGGGGCGAGGTCGGCGCGGCCCTCGAGGCGAGGCGGAGCGCGGCGCGCGCCGCGAGTGCGGCCGGCCTGAAGGCGCGCGAGGCGATGTTGACGGTCAACGTCGGGTTCGCGCTGACGACGGTCGGGGCGAGCGGAGAGGCGCGGCTGGCGATCGAGAGCGGGGTAGCGCTGGCGCAGGCGATCGGGTCACCGGGCGTGGAGCGGCACGGCAAGATGATCCTGCTCTGCTGGGCGGCGACGTTCGGCGCCGACGCCTCGCTCGAGGTGCCGCTCTCGGAGCCGCGGGCGACGGCAGGCGCGGCGCTCGCGGGGAGCTGGGTGCCGCACGACCGCGCGACGCTCGGGGTGCTCTTTTATCGTGGAATGGAGATGCTCCGGGCCGGGCTCGGCGAGAGCGAGGCGCGCACGCTCCTCAAGATCGCCTCGCAAGGTTACCGGGCCACGAAGATGCTCGACGTGCTGCCGGTCGCGCTCGGGCTCTGGGCGGAGGCCGAGCGGCGCTGCGGAGACGCGGCGCAGGCGCAGGCGCTGGCCGCGGAGGCGGTGGCGCTCTTCGACGAGGGCTCGCCGAGCTTGCTGAACGAAGCACCGGTCTTTCTGGCGCTCCACGACGCGTGCGTCGACCTCGGGCGCCTCGAGGAGGCCCGCGCGGCGATCGCCCGCGGCGTCCCGCGCCTCGTGACGCGCGTGCGCGGCCTCGCGGCGACCGCGTACGCCCGGACGTTCTTGACGCAGCTCGCCTCGAATGCGGGCCTGCTGTCGGCGGCCGAGGCGTACGGGCTGCTGCCGGAGGAGGTCGCCGGCGTGATGGCGGGCGAACCCCAGCCTTCGTCGGGGCGGGCGGGCGCTTGAGGGCCCACCCCGGCGCGGCTCCTTTGGTAAGCTCCGCGCCCGATGAAGACCACGATCGCGGCGCTGCTCCTCGTTCCGTTCCTGGCGATGTGCGACGAGACGAAGAGCGAGGCTCCGCCGCCTCCTTCGGCCACGCAAGCGCCGGCGCCTCCGCCGCCGCCCCCCACTCCTCCGCCGTCGCCGGTCGTGATGATCAAGAAGAAGCTCGCCTCGGAATGCAAGCCGCACCCGTCGGTCGTCGACTTCACAGACCAGGCGGACCTCGAACAGGAGGTCCGGCGGAAGCTCTCCAAGGACAAGGGCGACATCACGCCCGCCGACCTCGGTCGCATCAAGTCCATCAACCTCGCGAATGCCAAGATCCACCAGATCGATCCGTGCATCTATCCGATGTTCACGGCGATCAAGGACCTGTTCCTCGGGTCGGGTGAGTACGACGATCTCACGCCGCTCCAGAAGCTGACGACAATGGAGTCGCTCCGCATCTCTTTCAGCGTCGTCAAGGACCTGCGGCCCATCGAGGGGCTCAAGCGCATGGACCGGCTCGACATCTCGCACACGCTCGTCGGCGACGATCAGTTCAAATCGGTGGCCTCGTTCGTCAACCTCACGGAGCTCATGCTCGACGAGACCGACGTGAGCGACCTCACGCCCGTGGCGGGCCTGAAGAAGCTCGAGCGCATCAGCCTCAAGAAGACGCGCGTGACGAGCCTCGCGCCGCTCTCGCAAATCCACACGCTCCGGTTCATCTACATCGCCGACACGGCCATCACGGACATCTCTCCGATTCAGCCGCTCATGTCGAACGGGACGAAGCTCATCACGAATTGAGAAGAAGCCCGCGTTCGCCGCCGTTCACGGAGGCTCACGGCGGCGAAGGGTAATTGCGCCGGACGAAGCAGAGGCCGTCGCTGTTGAGGTGTCCCTGCGTGCTCTGGTCGTAGGTCGTGAAATCGTGGTAGTCGCAGAGCCCGGTCGACGGGCCGTTCGTGCACGCAGGGACGCCGTGCGGGTCGAACGCCATCGCGCCGCTGAACATGGCGTGCACGTCGGTGGGGGGCGCGATGCAGTAGCGCCACTGGAGAAGGTTGCCGAGGGCGTCGGTGTATGCCGTGTAGTCGACGCCGCGGGTCGCATCGAGAGTGACCGTGGGGGTGCCTGCGTCTTGGCCGACGACGCGCGCCGCGAACTGGTCGAAGTGGGCCGGCGAGTCGTGGAGCGTGCTGTCCCAGAAGGGATGGTCGGTGTGGATGGTGACCTGGGCGATGACCGATTCGTTGTTCTTGAACGCGATGCCGCGCTCGTGCTCTTCGCCGTCGAGCGCCGCGGCCGGGTCGTTGTCGGGATTCTGGCAATTGACGTACGTCGTCGGGGAGGTGAAGCAGAGTCGGAAGTTGACGGTGGTCGGCCAGTTTTGATACTCGGGCGCGCTGTTGCACGTCTCGAAGCCCGCGACCGTGCCGCCCGCGAACGTCGCCGTGCCGACGTAGAGGACCGAGCAGCCTTGCTGCGTCATCAGCGCGTAATCGGCTAGGGCGTCCGCGTCGAGGTTCACGTTCATCGTCGCGCGCCCGTCGGTCGTCCTGTCGGTGGCGGTCACGACGTCGAACCCGAAGGCGTAGCGCGTCCCGTCGGTCGCGAAGGACGAACTCGCGGGGAGCGACGCGATGGGCACCGCCTCCTCTCCAGCTCCGCCCTTGCCGATGAGGTAACTCGGGTCGGAGTGGGCGAGGTCGATGGCCCAGGGGCCTTGGACTTCGGCCAGCAGAGGGCCGGTCTGCGATTGGTCTCCGGGTGACAGGTCCGGGTTGCTCGATAGTTTGATGTCGTCGACGGTCACGAGCAGGCGCGTGAAGGCCACGTTCCATCCGTCGACGAAGGCCACGTCGCCGGGGTTGACCGGCGGGAAAGGATAGCCCTCGAGCGCGAGCACTTCGCCGGAAGCAGCGAAGCGGATGCCGCCGGGGCCGGGGTCCGGCGCGGCGGGAAAGGAGCAAAGGCCCCCGTCCGACGTGGTGCACTGTGCGCCCCAGGAGACGATAATGGGGCCCGCCGGGCTCGACGACGAGCTCGAGCATCCGCAAAACACCACGGCGGCCGCACAAACCAAGGCCGGCGCCGTGTTCCGAAACACGGTTTCGATACGCATGGGAATTGTCCTTTCTACGAAATGTTCAGAGTCGATCGGACCAGGAGAACGAGTAAACGCCACCCGTCGAGCGCAAATTTTGAAGGAGGTTCAAGCTCGGCTGATTTGCCGAAGGGTCGCTGCTGAACACGTAGCCCGTGCCTGACGGCGCGAGCTGGCTGAAGTCGACATTCACGAAGAGGAGGCGCGGGTCGACGCGAAGGAGCAATCCGCCGGAGGTCTGGATGCCGAGCGCGACGGGCACTGAGACGATGCGCTGCGCGCACACCGGGTCTTGCCCGGCGGCTGCCCCCGTCGTCGCCACGGCGTCGATGGTGATGTTCGCCGTGAAGGGGAATGCGTTTCCGCGCGCGTCGTCGGCGGTTCCGGCGAGGACGAGGATCGGCGTCGAGTCGGTGGCGGCGTTGATGTCGCCCCCCGTGAGCCACACTTGCCCGACGAGCGCCGGCGGGATCGTCGTTCCTTGCCCTTGGGTGGGGAAGAGCGCCGGCTCGGGCGAGAGGAGATCGACGTCGAGTCCGCTCGTCACCTGACCCACGTAGGTGCCCGGGAGGATGCAGTTGGCGCCCTGCGAGCCCGAAACCGGCTGGCTCTGGTCGAGGTACAGCGCGCCCACGTGGAGGGTCGCCGTGGTGAGCACGACGTGCCATCCGCGCGTCGTGACGAACGAGAGCGGCTGACCCGTCACGGCGTCCGCGGGTCCGGCCGCCGCGGCGGGAAACGAGAGGAGCTCGCCGCCCGTCGTGCCCACGCAGGCGACCCCGGACAAGCCAATCGCCGCCGCGCAGATCCAGAAGCGCGGCGTCATCACGTCCCCCCCACGCGGATGGCGAACGTCGCGAAGATCTGCCGCGGCGCGCCCGCGCTGAACATGCGCTCGGGCACGAGGGTCGGTGGTTGATTGGTGGATCGGAAGTCGGACGCGTAGTTGTATTCGCCGAGTCGATATTTCGTATCCAGCAGATTGGTGATGACGAGGCCGATCTCGTAGTTCTTCCACTCGAGCGTCGCCGAGGTGTCGATGGTGAAGGTGTCTTCGCTCTCTTCGCCGAAGGGGAGCGGCCTCGGCCCGACGTACGTGATGCCGAGGCTGAGCGCGCCCTTCATCGGCGAGCCCAGCAGCCGGAGCGGCAGCTCCGAGAAGAAGGCGGTGTCCGACCGAAGGACGGTGCCCGGGATGTACGCGACGAGGAGGTGCGTGTCGTCGTACGTCGCTCGCACCAGCGTGAGGTTCGCCGATTCGTCGAAGAAGGACCCTGTGAGGCGGAGGGCGCCGACCCACCCGGTCCGATGGGTGCCGACGCCGAGCACGTTGCGGCCGACGGTCTGGTCGAAGATGTAGTCGCGGTCGACGCTCGTCTGGAAGAAGATCGACCGCGCGACGAGCGACGCTCCCCTCACGTCGCCTGTATACGAGACGCCGCCTTCGTACGCGTTGATCGACGCGAACGGGGTCTGCACGTCCTGGGTGATGTAGCTCGGGTCGATCGAGCGGACTCCGCGGCCGTAGCTCGCGGACGCCATGAAGTGTGCGAACGGGCCCACGAGCAGGGAAGCGCGCGGCAGGACGGCTACGCTCGCCGTGGCGGTCTGCTGGTTCGGCTCGCGCGGGAACCCCATGTCTTGCTGGGTGAGGCAGCTCTGGTCGATCGGCGGGTTCGTCGTCGACGGGTGCGCGACCGTTTGGGCGGCGCAGTTGTCGAGCACGTCGTAGGTGAGCGCGTCGGCCCGCACGCCGCCGCGGAGGTTGACCCAGTGGGTCGCGCGCAGGTTCGCGTCGGCGTAGAGACCGAGATCGCCGAGCTGAGAGTCGAGGTCGGTGTCGGTCTTGTACGGGACGCCGGTGCTCGCCTCGAGGCGCTGCTGGGTGCCCCCCACGGCATCGCCGCGGATGAAGTACCCGAACTCGAGCTCCTGCGGCTCTCCGAGGGCGCGGGTGTGCCATCGGGCCGCCCCGCGGGCCCCGAGGGTAACCTCGTGGACGTTCAGGTCGATCATGTCGCCGCGCTGATCATGCACGGTCTGCAGCGGCTCCTGCACGTCGAGGAGGAAGCCCGTGAAGTTCTCGAGCAGGCGCATGTCGCGCTTGATGGCGAACACCTGCTGCGTGAGCGTCGTGTCTCCAACGCGGGTCTCGAGGTCGGCCGCGGCCGAGAAGCGCGAGGAGTCGCCCCCCTCGGGCACCTGCTCGCGCGCGAAGGAGCTGAGGTCGTAGCTGTCGTAAAACCCGATCCTGCCGGCCTGGTAGTCGTCTTGCCGGATGAGGCCCGCCGAGTGGAAGTGCGTCGCGTATCCCTGGACGGTAATTCGATAGGTGCCGCGCGCCCCGAGCGTTCCTTCGTATTGCCCCATCGCCGTGCCGCGGACGGCGTCCCGGTTTTGCCCGAACCCGTCGGTCGAGTAGACCTCGGCGCCGCCGAAGGTGTGCTGGCTCTCCCCGGCCGGGCCCCAGAGCAAGAGGCCCCGCTGGGTCCCGTAGCTTCCGGTCGTGTACTTGGCCGTGAAGCCGCGCTTCTCGAGACCGAGCTCGTAGTCGGCGCTCCCGGCGACGGCGTAGTTGCCCTGCCGCGGATCGAACGGACCTTCGACGACGCGGAGGCGCTCGACGAGCTCGGGGATGATGAAGTGCGTATCGGCGTACCCGTTCCCGTGGAGGTTGCCGCTCTCGTTGATCGGCACCCCGCCGACGGAAAACTCGATGTCCTGTCCCTCGCGCGCGTCGAACCCGCGGAGAAAGACTTGCTCGGCGTGACCTTCGCCGCCCTCATTGGTCAAGAGGATGCCGGGGGCGAGCTTCAAGAGCTCGGTGGCGTTGGCGCGCGGCACGGCCGCGAGCGAGCCGATGCGAAGGTTGAAGTCGGACGCGCCCACGTTGGGCGGGGGAGCGCGACCGTGCACGTCTACCTCGGCGATGTCCGAAGCGGGCGCCGGCGCCTCCGCCGGGGATGCTTTCGGCGCCGGGGACGCGGGAGCGGTGGCCGGAGTGGCTTGGGGCACGGCTTGGCTCGGCGGGAGCTCGGGCTCGCCCTGGGGAGGCGGCGCGGGAGCGACGATCTCGGGCGGTGGCGCTGGAGGCGCGAAGTGGAACGGGACGCGGATGCGGCTCGCGATGGGCTTCCCGCCCCGCATCGCCGGCACGAACGTCCACTGGCGCGCGGCGACCACCGCCGCCTCGTCGAGGTCAGGCGCGGCGGATTCGAGGACCGTGACCTTCGAGACGTGCCCGTCGACGTCGACGGTCAGCGCGAGGACGACGTCGGCGTGCTCTCTCTGCGCGAGGGCCGACGGCGGGTAGACGGCGTCGACGTGGTGGACCACGATGGGAGCGACGACGTCTTGCATGGTCGACGGCTGCGCTTGTCCCTGTGCGAGCGAGACGGAGCCAAAGGTCAGGATGGCGAGCGCCGCGGAGGCCGCGCAACAGCAGGCCACCGCGAATGCGGTTCGGCGCGGGCCGCGTGGTGCGGAGGGCGGCTCGACGCTTCTTCGATTCATCACTTTCTAAATCGTTCAATCGATGGTAGCGAATTGCGATAACGACAAGTCTCCAATACTCGATTGCCGTCCGCGTGCAAGCGAATGGAGACGGCGCCCGCGATCTCCCGGGCGTCGCCGCCGCGCGGGGAAGCGCTCCCGCGCCGGTCAGCGAGCGTCTTCGTCTTCGTCGGCGGCGACGAGCGGGCGCTCGGCGGCGTGCTCCAGTGCGCTTTCGATGAGGGCGCGCATGTGGCCGTCGGCCAGCGAGTAGAAGATGTGCTTGCCCGCCCTGCGACGCGAGACGATCCGCACGGAACGAAGCAAGCGGAGTTGCTGGGACACGGTCGACAAGCCGGTCCCCGCCGCGTCGGCGAGCTCGGTGACGCACCACTCGCCTTCGGCGAGGCGCTCGAGGAGCTTCAACCGACCGGGATCGGCGACGACGCGGAAGAGCGCCGCGGCCCGCTCGAAGGCGTCGTCGCTCGTGGGCGATCGCTTCGGCCCTCGATGCGCGTGCTCGCCCGCATCGCACGTGGGATCGCGTGGGCTGCCGGCGGACACGCGTTGCATCACCACTCGACCCAGCTGACCCTATCTGCGGCCCAAGTCAAGCGACGCACCCGACGGCGGCCGGAGCGCGCCCCGTGCGCGTCCGCCTCCAACGCACGCCGAGCGCGTTCGGATCAAAGCGCTTCCCGCACGAGCCGTTCGAGCTCCGCGTCGTCGGTCATGCCCGAGCGCACCGCGACGATCTTTCCCATGCGCGAGACCACGACGAGCGTGGGAAGCGCGTCCACGCCGTACGCGCGCGAGGCGCGCCCGTCGTCCTTGACCATGGGGTAAGTGAGCCCGTGCGCGGCGGCGAAGCGGGCGGGGTCTCCCTGGTCGGGGGTGTCAGTGTCGACGCCGACGACGACCACGCCGCGGTCGCTCCAGCGACGGGAGAGCTGCTCGACGATGGGCGCCTCGAGGCGGCACGGCTCGCACCAGGTCGCCCAGAAATCCAGGAGCACGGCGTGGCCGCGGAGCTCGCTCAGCCGGAACGTCGCCGGGTCGCTCAACGTCGCCGCCGTGTTCGCGACGAGCGGCAGCGCGATGTCCGGGGCGTCGCGACCCACGCTCGCGCCGGCCTGCGATCGCAGGACGCGCGGCAACAGCGCAAAGCCGGCCACGAGCGCGCAGACGAGCCCGAGCGCGGTCAACGTCGACCGGAAACTTCCGGGATCGCCGGTCATCTCATCGGCTCACTAGCACGGCTCGCGAGCGCGCTCCGGGGGTCGCCCTCGGAGGCCGGCGCGAAGGTGGGGTGCGCGACCGGGAGCGTCACGACGAGCGCGGCCCCTCCGAGTCGCTCGCTGTGGCGCGCGGCGATGATCCCCATGTGCTCGACGACCACCTTCTTGACGATGGCGAGGCCGAGGCCCGTGCCCTCGGCCTTCGTCGTGAAGTACGGATCGAAGATGCGCTCGCGTGCGGCCCCCGGGACCCCGGGACCGTCGTCCTCCACGAGCAAGTCGAACCCCTCCGCCGTTCGCTCGGCCCGCACGATGACGTGTCCGCGGGAGCCTCCGTCGTCGAGGGAGGGGCGGGCGTCGCGGATCGCCTCGACGGCGTTCCGTACGAGGTTCACGAGGACGCGCCGCAACATCTGGCGATCGATCGCGACGGGCATCGGCTCGTCGGGGAGCTCCCAGCGGACGTCGACGTCCTGCGCGGCGATGACGTCTTCGGTGCCGTCTTCGGGTTGCTCGGCGCTCAGGTGGGCGAGCTGCTCGGCGCACTCGCGCAAGAAGTCGCGGAGGCTGGCGTGGCGCAGCTCCGCGTGCGGGAGACGCGCGAAGCTCGAGAAGTTGCCGACGAGGCGCCGGAGCGTCCCGACTTCCTCCTCGACGATCTCGAGCGTCGTGTCGAGGAGCGCCCGGAAGCGAGGGTCGTCGCCTGTGTACTTGCGGTGGCATTCCTGGACGGCGAGCTGGATGGGCGTGAGCGGATTTTTGATCTCGTGCGCGAGCCGCTGCGCCATCTCCTGCCACGCGCCGATCCGCTGGAGGTACTCGATGCGCGCCCGCGATTGCTGCATCTCGCTCAGCATCCGGTTGAAGACGCGGGCGAGCTCCGTCAGCTCGTCGGAGCCGGTCACCGGCACGCGGACTTCGAGGTTGCCGACGGTGACCTCGTGGATGGCGTTCGCGAGGCGGCGGATGCGCTTGGTGAAGCCGCGCGCGAGGATGAAGCCCAGCACCACGGTCGCGACGCCGGTGATGCCGAGGAGCACGGCGAACGCCTCGTAGTAGCCGGCGTAGACGCGACCGCGCTCCTTCTCCAGCTGGGAGTATGCCGAGTGGATGGCCCCGGCGCGTTCGAGCTCTTGTTCGTAACGACGGTCGAACGCGAAGGTGGCGATCAGCGTCGGTGACGCGGCCTCCGTGCCGAGGGGACGCCGGACTTCGAGGCGCCGCTCGGTCGCATCGTCGAGGGGACGGCCCCGGTCTCGTGCCGCGAGGATCTGGTCCGACTCGTCGTCGACCTCGAGGGAGACGAGCTCGCCGTGGCGCGAGAGGAGGTCGTGCAGGATCTCGGTGCATGCGTCCCGGTCGTGTCTCTTGGCCGCGTCGCGGAGGGGCTGCGTCTCCGCCATCGCTGCGGCCTGGTCCTTCATGTCGTCTTTGACGACGCGGACATACGCCTTGTAGAGGTCGATTCCTCGCTCCAGCTCCTGCTCGACCTCGGGCCGGAGCCAGACGGCCGAGGCCGAATTGAGCAGGGCATATGCGAGAAACATGGCGCTCGCGAGCGGCAACAATGCCGTCACGAGAATGGCGAGGGCGAGGCGGTGTTCCGTTTTCCGGAGCATGAAGGGGGCTGCGGCCAGCATACGACGCCGGAGGCGCTCGGGTGGGAGCGCGCCTCGGGATGGCGTATGCTTGCCCCGCCATGACGACCCTCCTCGATCAGCTCTCCAAGATGACCGTCGTTGTCTCCGACACGGGAGACATCAATGCCATTCGCAAATACAAGCCGCGCGATTCGACGACGAACCCGTCGCTGATCATGGCGGCCAGCCAGATGCCCGAATACGCGCCGCTCGTCGACGAAGCGATCGGGTGGGCGAAGACGCAGGCGGGCGGGAGCGGCGGAAAGCCGGCGGTGGTCGGCCTCGCGCTCGACCGGTTGAGCGTCGTCTTCGGGCTGCAGATCCTCCGCATCATCGAGGGGCGGGTCTCGACCGAGGTCGACGCACGGCTCTCGTTCGACACGCAGAAGACGATCGACAAGGCCCGCGCGCTCATCGCGCAATACGAAGCCGCCGGGACCGCGCGCGAGCGCATCCTCATCAAGATCGCGTCGAGCTGGGAGGGCATCCGCGCGGCCGAGGCCCTCGAGAAGGAGGGCATCCACTGCAACATGACGCTCCTCTTCGGCCTTCATCAGGCGATCGCGTCGGCGGAAGCCAAAGCAACGCTCATCTCGCCGTTCGTCGGGCGAATCCTCGACTGGTACAAGAAGTCGACCGGCAAGGCCGAGTACGCGCCCACGGAGGACCCGGGCGTTCAGTCGGTGACGCGGATCTACAACTACTTCAAGCACTTCGGCCACAAGACCGAGGTCATGGGGGCGAGCTTCCGGAACCTCGGCGAGATCCTCGAACTCGCCGGGTGCGACCTCCTCACGATCGCTCCGAACTTCCTCGGCGAGCTCGCGAGCACCGAGGGCACGCTGCCGCGCAAGCTCGACCCGGCCAAGGCCAAGGGCGAGTCCATCGATCGGATCGTGATGAACGAGGCGACGTTCCGCTCGATGCACGCCGCAGACAAGATGGCGAGCGACAAGCTCGACGAGGGCGTCCAAGGGTTCACGAAAGCGCTCGTGAGCTTGGAGAAGCTCGTCGAAGGCAAGATCTGAAGCCGTCGTCTCTGAGGCCTTCGAAGCCGAGGGCCCGTTCGCCCGCTGAAAGGGTGTGAAATCGACGCCTGCGGGCGCCGGCGCTACTTCGGGGGGAGAGCCCGCGGGGTCGCGATGACGTCGATACGTGACACACCGACGGGTCGGACCGTCGTCTCCGAGGAAGACCTGAGCATCGGCCGGTCGGCGGCGAATGGCTTGTGCCTCGCGGAGCCGGTCGGCGCGCGCAAGAGGGAGCGGGTCTTCGTCGGCGAGGGGCGTGCGGGATGCGTGGCGGAGCCGCTCGACGGAGGAGACCCGGTGAGGATGGAGCACGGCCTCCTCGCGCTGCCGTCGGAGGACGACCCCCGCATCACCGTCTACGAGCACCGCTGGGGCGGGTGGGTGGTCGAGCGGAGCGGGGAGGCGGACCGCGACGTGAAGACCGGGGACGTGGTCCGCGCCGGCGATCGCGCGTGGCGCCTCCATTGCCGGCCCCTGATGGCCGGCAAACGCTTCGCGCACCCCGTGCAAACGCCGCCCGTGTCGCTCTTGGTCTCCAGCGACGGGGAGTGCCTCGAAGTCCGCTTCGGCACGAAGGAGCGGCAACTCGCCGTGCGCGCGCGGGACGAGGACTACCTGCTGCTCACCCTCGTTCGTTCTTGCCTCGCGAGCCGCCGGGACGACGCCAAAGACTGGGAGCGCGGATGGATCTATGAAGACCGCGCGCCCGGCCGCCCCGACGGGACGCCACGCCGAGTCGACTTGGACGTCTTTCGGATCCGGCGGCGGGCGGGCGCGTTGGGCATGCGATATCCGGTCGACCTCATTTTGCGGCACGCGGAGACGCGGCAGCTTCGGATCGGCGCGAGGCAAGTCTCGCTATGGGTGCGCGGCCGGGGCGGTGTGGAGCAGCGCGCGCTCTCGTCGACGTTCTCCGGATGACGGGCCGCGGCGCCCGGGACGGCCGGCGTCATCCGTGTGCGAGGTACGTGCGGACGAAGAAGTAAACCGTCATCGTCCACGCGATGACCAGCACCGTCCAGCGGACGTACTTCGCGTCGAGCTGCCGCGCGACGGCGGCGCCGCCGTATCCACCCAGGATGCCGCCCGCGATCATGACCACGCCCGGCGTCCAGTCGACGGCGCGGGCGTAGATGAACGCGACGACGGCGATCCCGTTGATGAGCGAGGCGAGGACCGTCTTCAAGGCGTTCATCCGGTGGATGTCGCTCATGCCGAGCATCGACAGGATGGCGAGCATCATGATGCCCATGCCGCCGCCGAAGTAGCCGCCGTAAATGCTGATGACGAGCTGGACGCCGACGACCAGCGAGAGCGGAGCGTGCACGCCGCGCATGCGCGCGCGGGCCTTGCCGCCGAACGTGAAGACCAGCGTCGCGAAGAGCAGCAGCCACGGGATGAGCAGGACGAACGCGCTCTCGGAGGTGCGCAGGAGCAGCACGGAGCCCAAGAGGCCGCCCACGAGCGCCGCGGCGCCGAGCGGGAGCAGCTGGGACTTGACCTCCGTGAGCTCTCGCCGGTAAGCGAGCGCGCTGGCGGCGCTCCCGGGCCAGAGAGCGACAGTGTTGGTGGCGTTGGCGGGGATCGGCGCGACGCCCGTGAAGAGAAGCGCGGGGAAGGCGACGAAGCTCCCGCCGCCGGCGACCGAGTTGATGGCTCCGCCGAGCGCCGCCGCGCCGAAGAGGAACGCGCCCGTCGCGGGGGTCACGGACGGGGACCCGGACGCGCGAAGAGCATCAACTTGTAGTCCGACAAGGGCGAGAGCCAGGGCACCGCGTCGAGGATGCGCTCGCCGGCCTCGAAGATGGGCGCGACGAGGGGACGGGGCAAATCCCGCACGCTGAACGCGAGCCGTACGGGCACGAAGCCCATTCTGTCAGCCTGCACGAGCACCAAGGCCGCGAGGTTCGCGCACGCGATCCATTCCTCGATCCCCAAGTCGAGGATACGCCGCAGGAGCGGGGAACGGTGGATCGGTTCGAGGAGCAAGATACGCCCACCGGGCCGCACGAGACGAGCGACGTTGGCCAACGCCCTCTCGAGCGAGGCCTTTTCCCTGCACGCCACCGACAGGCACCCGAGCACCACCGCGTCGTCGAACTCGCCGGCGCCTACGTGGTCGAGCCCGGCGACGACGTCGCCCTGCTCGAACCGTACGACCCCCGACGAGACGAGCGCGCCCGACTCGATGCGCGCGGTGTCGACCGTGGCCGGGGAGAAGTCGACGCCGACTACTTGGTCCGCGTTGCGCTCCTCGGCGAGCCATCGTGTCATCCGGCCGACTCCGCACCCGACGTCGACGACCCGACGGCCCGCGAGGTCGCCCAGCGTCCGCGCGATGAGGGCGCACTGCCTCTCGTTCCAAAGGGTGTTGAACGTGTTCGAGGGCCAGAGCGATCGAGCCATGCCCTGCCGCGCGGAGGCGCGCGCGTCCCAGTAGGAAGACGCGCTGTAGAGGGCGTCTCTCTTCCGGCGTTCGACGAAGAGCTGCCGGATGCCGGACGAGCCGGTCGCCCCGTTGCGCGGCGTTCGCGGAGCGCCGTTGCCGGCGGGCGTGGCGCTCACGGACTCGCCTCCACGGGGGCGCGATCGACCGTATCGACGTGAATGTGCGCGAGGGCCGCGTCGGCGCGGAAGGTGGCGTCGGCGCGGCTGGGCCCTGCGGCGAGGACGTAGCCGGCCCGCTTCGCGCTGTCGGTCAGCGGGTGCACTCGGCCGCCCTGCGCGACGAAGACGATCGCCTCTTTGACCCCGTCGAGCGATCGCGCCTCGTCGAGCCCACGGATGGATCGGACCTCGCCCGGGCGCGCCACGAGGAACTTCGCGATGGCTCCCGCGTGTGGCTCGTCGACCGCGCCCTGCCGCTCGAGCGCGCCGTCGCCGATCGCGACCCCGAGGACTCGGTCGTACAGGTCGACGCCGCTCGCGAGCCGCGTGACGTCGGCGTCGAACCCTCCGCCGAGGCGTGCCGCCGTTTCGAGCAACGAGCAACGGCCTGCGCCGAACATCACCTGCGAGTAGCACGGGCCGCGGACGTGGCCGAGCGCCGCCGCCCCCCGACGCGCCTCGTCGACCACGCGCGCTTCGTCGGCGCGCGAGAGGCCCGACGGATAGACCTCGGCGATCATGACGCCGAGCGGCCTGCGGCCAGGCACGGTGAGCCGCTCGGTCACGCAGTAGGCGACGAGGCGGCCGTCTTCGATCCAGCCGTTGACCGAGTACTCGCGGCCTTCCATCCACGCTTCCACCACCGCAACGGGAAGCCCGGCCGCGGCGGAGTGCGCGCGCGCGTCTTCGAACGCGGAGGCGAGCTCGGAGGCGGCGTCGACCTTCGCCACGCCGCGCTGCCCCCAGCCCCGCGCCGGCTTCATCACGAGGGGAAACGCGTGCTCTCGGGCGAAGGCGAGCGCGTCGGCGAGCGTCGAGCACCGCGCGAAGGCGGGAACCGTGAGACCCGCGGCCGCGTAGGCGGCACGCATCTCGTCCTTGTCCTGGCAGCGGCGGACGGTGTCGGGGTCGGCGTAGAAGGGAAGACCCAGGCGCGCCGCGGCTTCGGCGGTCGCGCGAAGGGCCACTTCGCTCCCGGTCGTGGTGAGGGCGCGGGCGCGCGTACGCTGCGCGAGGTCGCAGACCCCCGCCACGTCGTGTGTCGACACTTCGTGGAATTCGTCGGTCACCGAGACGCCGACGGCCGATGCGTTGGCGTCTGCGCCGACGACGTGGAGCCCGCGGCGCTTGGCGGCGCGAAGGAGGGAGAGCTGAGGAAAGCCGCAGCCGACGACGAGGACGCGGGTCACGTGGGCGCCCCGGGGCGAGCTCCCGGCCGCTGGAGCGGGGCCGCCTGCGCGCGCGGGAGCTCGGCGGTCGCGCGGGCCTCGTCGAAGTTGAGACGCTCGGCGATGTTGTAGAGCGGGCGGCCCTGCGCCTGGACATAGATGCGCGCGATGTACTCTCCGATGACGCTCGTCGCGATGAGCTGGACTCCTCCGAGGATGACGACCGCCGCGAAGAGCGATGGCCATCCCATGATGCCGTAGTCCCAGAGGAGCTTCCGCGCGATGACCCAGGCGCCGAGGCCCAGACCGATGGCGGCGAAGAGCGAGCCCAAGATGCCGATGTAGCGGAGCGGCTTGCTCGTGAACCCGACGATGAGGTCGAAGGTGTGGTTGAGGAGCTTCGTGAAGTTGTAGTGCGTAGCGCCCGCGTGCCTGGCTGCGTGCCGAACGCGGACCGATCCGATGCGCGCCCCGCTCCAGACGAGGAGCGCGCTGAAGAACTTGCGCCGCTCCGGGAGGGCGGCCACGAGGCGCGCGATCGGCGCGCTCATCAGGCGGAAGGTCGACACGTCGTCCGGGAGCTCGACCTCCATGAGCGACCGCATCCCCCACTGCATCGTCCGCGAGGCGGCCGCGCGAAAGAGGGTGTCTTTTCGGGCCTCGCGGACCCCGTATACGACGTCGTACCCCTCGTCCTTCTTCGCGACGAGGAGCGGAATCTGCTCGGGCGGGTGCTGCAGATCGCCGTCCATCTGGATGAGCCAGCGCCCGCGCGCGTTCAGGTAGAGCGCCTCGACGGCGGCCTCTTGCCCGTAGTTTCGCGTGAAGCGAAGCACACGAACCCGTGGCTCGCGCACGGCGAGCGAGGCCAGGAGCGCGGGCGTTCGGTCGGACGAGCCGTCGTCGACGAAGAGGAGCTCGAACGTCTCGCCGACGCCTTCCATCGTCGCGATGACGCGACCGGCGAGCGCCTCGACGTTCCCCTCTTCATTGAAGACAGGGACGACCACGCTGTAGACGACGGACGGGTCGGGGGGTGATGCGCTCACGGCCTCTACTTCGGAGCGGCGAGAGTAGCGCGCTTCGTGTTCCCATGGCACCGAGATCGGCGGCGAGACCCCGCGCGGACCATGCACCTCATCGAGCGGATCATCGAGAAACCCCACGCGTGCGCGTACCTCCCCGCGGAGCGCGCGAGCCTCGAGGTCCGCGTGATGCTCGACGTCGGGCCGGGCGAGCTCGAGGACTTGCTGGCGCGGGGATGGCGGCGCTTCGGCCCGATCTACTTTCGCCCGGCGTGCGCGGCGTGCGACGAGTGCGTGAGCTTGCGCGTCGTCGCCCATCGCATGGTCCCGAACAAGAGCCAGCGGCGGGCGGCGCGGGCCTGCGCTCGATTGCGCCGCGTGGTCGGCGCGCCGAGGGTCGACGCCGAGCGGCTCGCTCTCTACGCGATGTGGCATCGAGGCCGAGAGCACGCGCGGGGGTGGCAACCGAACCCCCAGACCCGCGAGCGCTACGGCCTCGAGTTCGCGTTTCCCCACCCGTGCGCGCGCGAGGCCGCTCTCTACGACGACGACGCCGGCGGCAAGCTCGTAGGCGTCGGCCTCTTCGACGAGACCGCGTCGGCCCTCTCCGCGGCGTTCTTCTTCCACGACCCCGCGTACGGGCGCCTGTCCCTCGGCACCGCGAACGTTCTCTCTCTCGTCGGCGATGCGCGCGCGAGCGGCCGGCCGTACGTCTATCTCGGTTACTGCGTCTCCGGCTGCGCGTCGCTGAAGTACAAGGCGACGTTTCGCCTTCACGAGGTCTTGTCGGGTCGTCCTTCGTTCGAGGAGCCGCCCGTCTGGCGCGTTCCCGACGTCGTCGAGGCGAAGTCCGGCGACTCCGCGGAGGAGGTCGAGTGAGTCGAACGATGCGGGTCCTCGCGCTCTCGGGAAGCCTCCGGAAGGCGTCCTTCAATACGGGGCTCTTGCGCGCTGCGGTCGAGCTCGCGCCCGAAGGGATGACGATCGAGCTCGGCGAGACCCGCGACCTCCCTCATTACGACGAAGACGTCCGGGGCGCCGGCATGCCCGCGTCGGCGGCTCGGCTCCGCGCCGAGGTGGAGCGCGCCGACGCCATCCTCGTAGCGACCCCCGAGTACAACTACTCGCTTCCCGGCGGCCTCAAGAACGCGATCGATTGGGCGTCGCGCCCGCCGAAGCAGCCCTTCGCGGGCAAGGCGCTCGGCATCATGGGGGCGAGCGGCGGCGTTTCCGGCACGATGCGGGCCCAGTACCACCTGCGGCAGGTCGCCGTGTACCTCGACATGCATCCCGTGAACAAGCCCGAGGTCTTCGTCCGGAACGCGGCGACCCTCTTCGACGCCGAGGGGCGGCTCGTCGACGCGGCCGCGCGCGAGGCGGTCCGGGGTCTCCTCGAAGCCCTCGCCGCCCTTTCATCGAAGCTGCGGGGGTAGAGCCCCATTGCCCCATCGCCAGGGTGGCCCGGGACCTTGACAGTGACCCGAGCTCCACGTAGTTTCCCGCGCCCCTCGCGGTGCCAAAGGTCCCTCCCCACATGTCGTCAACGGAACCGCAGTCCCCCTCGCGCTCGAGCCATCGCACCTTCGTCATGACCAAGGCCCACGCCCAGGCGACGCGGGCGTGGTGGGTCGTGGATGCCTCCGGAAAGCCCCTCGGCCGCATCGCAAGCGAAGTGGCGAGCGTCCTCCGCGGCAAGCACAAGCCCGAGTACACCCCGCACGAGGACACCGGCGACTTCGTCGTCGTGGTCAACGCGGACAAGATCGTGCTGACCGGTGCGAAGCTCGACAAGAAATTCTATTATCACCACTCGGGGATTCCCGGCGGCTTCCAAGCCGAGAGCTACCGCCACCTTTTGGCCCGCAAGGCCACCTTCCCGATCGAAAAGGCCGTCCGCGGAATGCTCCCCAAGGGAGTGCTCGGCCGGCAGATGTTCACGAAGCTCAAGGTCTACGCCACCCCGGATCACCCGCATGCGGCTCAGAAGCCGCAGCCCCTGCCGAGCAAGTAAAAGGCTCTCATGGCCACAGCGACTTCCCCTCGAATCTACGCCACCGGCAAGCGCAAGACCGCCATCGCGCGCGTCTGGCTCAAGCCGGGTACGGGCACCATCGTCGTCAACGGTCTCCCGTGCGACGAGTATTTCGAGCGCGAGACGTCGCGCATGGTCCTGCGCCAAGGGCTCGAGCTCATCGAAGCGCAAGACCAGTTCGACGTCGTCGCCACCTGTCATGGCGGCGGAAAGAGCGCGCAGGCCGATGCGATGCGCCACGGTATCTCGCGAGCCCTCTGCGCCTTCGACGCGGAGAAGCGCGGGGCGCTCAAGCGCGCCGGCTTCTTGACCCGCGACGCGCGCAAGAAGGAACGGAAGAAGTACGGCCGTCCGGGCGCACGCAAGCGTTTCCAGTACAGCAAGCGCTGACATGGGCGGCGCGCGCGGGGCAGCCCCATCGCGGCGTGCGCGTGTGCTCAAGGCCGCGCTTGCGTCGGTCGTGGGTGGGCTCGTGCTCGCCGGCTCGGCGGTCCCGGCCCGCGCGGTCATCGTCGAGCGGGTCGTGGCGGTCATCGGAGAGCGGCCGATCCTGTGGACCGAGCTCGTCCGGCGGTCCGCGCCGACGCGCATCCAGATCCGCATGCAGACCCATGACGCCAACGTCATCGCGGTGCAGGAGCAGGAGATGTTCAAGGAGCTGCTCGATCGAATGATCGACGACCGGCTCGAAGAGGTGCAGGCCGAGAAGGCCCACCTGACGGCGTCGTCCGAAGAGATCGACCACGGCATCTCCAACATTGCCGCCCAAGCGCAGGCCCAAGGGCAAGGGCAGGCGGGACACGCCATCACGGTGCAGGATGTCCTCTCCGAGGTGCACCGCCGCGGCATGAGCGACCAAGATTTCCGCGACGAGATCCGGCGTCAGATCCTCGAGGGCAAGCTCATCGAGCTGCGCGTTCGGCCGCGCGTCCGGGTGACCGATCAAGACGCGCGCACCGCGTACCAGCACTGGACGCAGGAGATGAAGGACAAGGAGCCGATCGACGTCCACATCCTCGCGCTCCGCGTGGCCCAGGGCGCGACGCCGAGCCAGCTCGCATCGAGGATGGCCCTCGCCCAGGAACTCGTGAACCGGGCGCACTCGGGCACCGACTTCTGCGAGCTCGTCACCCAATACAGCGACGACACGGCGACGCGGGACACTTGCGGGTCGCGCGGACCGCAGCCTTTCACCTCGCTCTTGCCGGGCATCCAGGAGGCCGTCCGCGCGACCAAGCCGGATCAAGTCTCCGATCCGGTCACCGTGCGCGTGGGCCAGGAGGACGCGATCGTCATCGTCCGGCACCCGGGCGAGGCCAAGCCTCCGCCGTTCGAAGACGTGAAGGCCGAGATGGAGCAGCAGGCGCTCATCGAAGCGATCGAGCGCGCCCGCAAGCAGTGGCTGAAGGAGCTCCGCCGGAACGTTTACATCGACGTGCGCCTCTAGACCCGCCGCCGTCCGATGGAACGGCGCGAGCGCGCCGCAGACGCCGCACGGGCGGGTTCCGGCGTACGGGGTAGATTCTTCGCGTGCTGCTCCGTGCGCCCGAGGTGAAGCTCCCGAGCCGCGCCGCCGTGGATCGAGCCAAGCTCGCCCTCGAGCGACGGCTCGGCCCGTCGAAGGTGCTGACCTCCGCCGACGCG
The DNA here is from genome assembly GCA_036500865.1 of Polyangiaceae bacterium. Lineage (GTDB taxonomy): Bacteria > Myxococcota_A > Polyangia > Polyangiales > Polyangiaceae > Palsa-1150. Next base: position 155,433 of record DASYBG010000022.1, on the reverse strand, counting down.
TGCGCGCCCTACGCGAGCGACGACAGCGACGCGGAGGGCCGACCGGTCGACGCCGTCGTCATCGCTTCGAACCCGGAAGACGTCGTAATCACCCTCACCGTCGCCGACGAATGCGAGGTCCCGGTCACGCCGCGCGCGGGGGGGACAGGGCGCACGGGCGGCGCCGTCCCGGTGGCCGGAGGGATCGTGCTCGCGACGCACGCGCTCGCGCGCATCCGGGACATCGATCGAGAGAACCTGGTGGCCGTCGTCGAGCCGGGCGTCGTCACGGGCGAGCTCCATGCGGCCGTCGAGCGCGAGGGGCTCTTTTACGCGCCCGACCCGAACTCGCTCGACAGCTGCATGATCGGCGGCAACCTCGCCGAGAACGCCGGCGGCCCTCGAGCGTTCAAGTACGGCGTGACGCGCGACTGGGTGCTCGGCCTGCGTGCGCACCTCGTCGGTGGGCGCTCGCTCGCGGTGGGCAAGCGCACGGTGAAGGGGGTGACCGGCTACGACCTGACGGCGCTCTTGGTCGGCAGCGAGGGCACGCTCGCGGTCTTCACCGAAGCGACGCTGCGCCTCGCCCCGAAGCCTCCCGTGGTCGCGACCGCGCTCGCGCTCTTCTCCGACGTGCGCGCCGCCGCCGGAGCGGTCGGGGCGATCGTGGCCGCCGGCGTCGTGCCGCGTTGCCTCGAGATGCTCGACGCGGCGACGCTCGATGCGGTCCGAGCGGCGTCCGTCGCCGTGGACCCGCGGGCGGGCGCGATGCTCCTCATCGAGGTCGACGGCGACGCGGCCGAAGCGGCGCTGCTTCGCGCGGGCGAGGTCGCGTCGGGTTGCCCCGGGTGTGTCGACGTCGTCGTCGCCCAGGACGGGACGCAACGGGACCGGCTATGGGCCGCGCGCCGTATGTTGTCGAAGGCCACGCGCAAGCTGGCTCGCCACAAGCTCAGCGAAGACATCGTCGTCCCGCGCTCGCGCATCGCGGATCTGCTCGCGAAGACCGACGAGATCGGCGAGCGGACCGGCGTTCGCCACCTCGCCTACGGGCACGCGGGCGACGGGAACCTCCACGTCAATTTCTTGTGGGACGACGACTCCGAGCGCCCCGCCGTCGACCGCGCGATCGAAATGCTGATGCGCGCGACCATCGAACTCGGTGGCACGCTCACGGGCGAGCACGGCATCGGCGTCGCGAAGGCGCGCTATCTCCCTCTCGAACAGAGCGAAGAGGTCATCGGCGTGCAGCGCGACATCAAGCGCGTCTTCGACCCGAAGGGGCTGCTCAATCCGGGCAAGATCTTCCCGTCCCAGGGGCACGGGGGTTGCTGACTATCCCTGGACCCAGCGCGCCAGAACGACCGTGATGTTGTCCGGCCCTCCGTTCTCGTTCGCGCGCGCGATGAGGCGGGCGGCGGCGCCGCGAAGATCGTTGGTCCCGAGGAGCGTCGCGAGCATCTCGGGGTCGTGCACCGTCCCGGAGAGCCCGTCGGAGCAAAGGAGGTACACGTCTCCCGCGCGCGGCTGCTCGAGGCGCGTGTCGACCTTGACCGTGTCCTTCATCCCGAGCGCGCGCACGATCACGTTCTTGTGCGGGAAGTTCGCGATCTCGTCGGGCGTGAGCCGCTTCATCTTGATGTAGTCGTTGAGCAGCGAGTGGTCTTCGGTGAGCTGTTCGAGGCCGCCGTCGCGCATCCGGTAGACCCGCGAGTCGCCGACGTGCGCGAGGTACACGCCGTCCTCGACGGCGAAGAGGGCGGCGATGGTCGTCCCCATCCCGCGCTGCTTCGCGTCTCGCTGGGCGCTCTCGTAGATCCGAAGGTTCGCGAGCTTGATGCCGGTGATGAGCCGGTTCTCCTCGTAGCCCTTGGAGCGGTCCATCTTGTAAGGCCACGTCCGCTCCGGGTCGGTGGCCGTGGCCGCGAAGAACTCGCGCAGCGCGTCGACCGCCATCTTGCTCGCGATCTCGCCGGACGCGTGACCGCCCATCCCGTCGGCCACGATGTAGAGCCCGCTCTCCTCGATGATCGAGAAGTTGTCTTCGTTGTGCGTGCGCTTCATGCCGACGTTCGTCTCGCCGGCCACTTCGATACGGAGCGGTCCTCCCACGGCTTGCCTTTCTGGGTCGTACGGCGCCGACGTCACACCGAGCACGTGGCGGATCGTCGCAAGTGCGCGCGAGCACTGTCAACCAGGGCGGCAGCTTACTCCCAGCCCCCCCTCCGAGGGCACTCGATTCGGCGCCGAGGCCCTTCCTACGGGGCGGCCCGAAGGGCGACCGGGACCTCGCGGAACTTGTCGTCGCCGTAGACCAGGAGCTTCACCGTATCGCCGGGCGCGTGCTTGCCGATCGTGCTCCCGAGCGTCTCGGGGGTGTCGATCGGCCTTCCATCGGCGGCGACGATGATGTCGGCCTCCGGACGCAGGCCCGCCTTCTGCGCAGGGCTCGACGGGGCCACGGCCATGACCCGCACTCCGTGGACCGCTCCGCTCTCGGCCGTCTCCCCTCGGATACCGAGCCACGGTGTGGGAGCCACGGCCGTCGCCGGGGTCTTCGCGAGGAACGAGCGAATCGCGGCGACGGGGGCGCCGACCACCGTGGCGATGCAGGGCGGTGCCGCTGCCTTCTCGGCCGCGGGGTCTTGGGATGTCGCCCAAGCGGCCCACGGCATCGACGCCGGTTGCGCGACGACCGCGGGTCCTTTGCACTCGCGCACGAGCACTCCCACCACGCTGCCGGCCGCGTCGAGGAGCGGTGCGCCCGCGACGACCGGGCCCTTCACGTCGACGTCGAGCACGCGGTCGATCGGCGTACCGTCGCGGGCGTGCGCGTCGACTCGGCCTTTCACGCCGACCTCGGTCGGCGCGAGGCGCGGACCGTGACCGGGGAGAATGGCACGAAGGGGAGCGCCGACCGGGTCCGACTCGCTCGCCGAAAGGCCCTCGGTCCACTTGCCGGTCTGCGGGACGAGGAGTGCGAGGTCGGTCGCCTTGTCCGAGTTGCCCACTTTGGTGTGCGCCGTCGACCCGTCGGCGTATCGCACGTCGGCGGCGTCGGCCCCGCCCAACCCTGACCACGAAGTCAGGATCCGGCCGTCGCCGTCGAGCACCGTGCCCAGGGCGAGCGGGACTCCGTTGCGTTCGATCGCGACGATCCCGCGACGGATATGCTCGTAGAGCTGCTGCGGAGAGAGCGGAGCGCCGCCTGGAAGAACGGCGTTCCCCGCGCCTGCCGGAGCGCTCGAACGCGCGCTTTCCGAGGGCGCGGAGCCCGGCAAGGAGGGCAGAGGAGCGGACGGTGCCGGCCCAGCGAGCGCCTGCGACGCGACCAGGAACGACGCGACCGATGCCGAGAAGAGCAGCGAGCGCTTCACGAGGGCAATCATAGCGCGCGCAAGGTGCAAGCGCTGGTCCCGGAAATGCCCCGCGCGCGTCTCTCTCTCGGCCGTCCGTGCGCCGCGGATCGACTGAACAAATGCCTGTACGTCCGCTCCGCCTCCGCCGCGCTTTTCGCACCTCGGCCGGACGCGCTCTGCGCCGTCGCCGTGCAAACCGCTGCGCAGCCCGTCAAATTGCGGTAGATCGCGAGCCCACAGCCATGAGCAAGCTTCGGGTCGCCGTCGTCGGTGCTTCGGGATACTCCGGAGCCGTCGCCGCGCGCCTGGTCGCCGGGCATCCGCGCCTCTCGCTCGCCTATGCGACGAGCGACAAGCTCGCGGGCCAGAGCGTGGCGGCGCACCTGGCCGTTCACGTCGACGAGCCCGACCTCCGGTTCGCGCCGAACGGCGAGGCGGTCGCGCTCGCGGATCGATGTGACGCGGTGCTCCTGGCCACCGCGGCCGACGTATCGCTGCGGCTCTTGCCGGCGTTTGCCGAGCTGGGCAAGCAGGTCGTCGACCTCTCGGGGGCATTTCGCCTCGAGACGAAGGACTACCCGCGCTGGTACGGCTTCGAGCACACCGCGCCGGCGTGGCTGGCCCGCGCCCACTACGGGCTGCCTGAGCTCTACGGGAGCCCGCCGCCCGGAGCCGTCGTCGCCAACCCCGGCTGCTATCCGACGGCGGCCCTTCTGGCTCTCGTGCCGCTCCTCCGCGAGAAGCTCGTCGAGCCGGTCGGGATCGTCGTCGACGCGAAGAGCGGCGTCACGGGCGCGGGGCGGCAGAGCGGAGAGGCCCACTCGTTCGCGGAGGTCGACGAAGACCTGCGCGCCTACAAGGTCCTCGCTCATCAGCACTCGCCGGAGATCGACCGGGGGCTTTCGCGCGTCGTCCCCGAGGCGCGCGCGACCTTCACGGCGCACCTCCTGCCGCTGCGCCGCGGCCTCCTCGCCACGTGCTACGCCCGGCCGCTCGCCGGCGCGAACGCGAAGCGCGTCGCGGAGTGCCTCGCCGACGCCTACGCGCGGGCGACGTTCGTTCGAGCGGTCCCACCGGACCAGGTGATGATCAAGCGGGTCGCGGGGACCAACTTCGCCCACGTCGGCGCCTCGGCCGACGACGACGTCGTCATCGCCATCGGCGCCATCGACAACCTCTGCAAGGGTGCGGCGGGGCAGGCGATACAGAACCTCAATGCGATGAACGACTGGCCCGAGGCAACCGGCCTCGACCAACTTCATCGCGTCTCGCCTTGACGGAGGGCCGCGGTGAGGACGCCACAGGGGTTTCATTTCGCCGGCATCCATTGCGGCATCAAAGCCGTCCGCAACGACTTGGCGCTCGTTTACAGCGACGCGCCCTGCGCGGCCGCCGGCTGCTTCACCGTCAACGCCGCGAGGGCCGCCGCCATACGTGACGCCGAGGCGCGGCTCCCGGCGGCGGGGATGCGCGCCATCGTCGCCAACAGCGGCAACGCGAACGCGCTCGTCGGCCCGCAGGGCGAAGTAGACGTCCGTGAGGTGTGCGCCGCGGTCGCGAACGCGCTCGGCGTCGAGCCGTCGAGCGTGCTGTCGGCGTCGACCGGGATCATCGGCGTCCCGCTGCCGGTCCAGAAGCTGGTCGACGCCGCGCCGAAGCTGGCCGCGGCCCGCGCGGGGACGATCGAGTCTGCCGCCGACGCCGTGATGACGACCGACACGCGGACCAAGCTCTCGAGCCGCACGGTCGCAGTCGGCGGCAGGGACGCGTCGATCGCGGCCTTCGCCAAGGGCAGCGGCATGATGGCCCCCGAGCTCGCGACGGTGCTCGCCTTCTTGACGACGGATCTGGCCGTCACGCCCGCCGCGCTCCAGGCGGCGCTGTCGTCCGCGATGCGCTCGAGCTTCGACATGATCAACGTCGACGGCGACATGAGCACCAACGACGCCGTCTTCGCGCTCGCCAACGGCCTCGCGGGGAACGCGCCCATCGTCGAAGGGACGGCGGAGTTCGGGGTGCTCGCCAAGGCGCTCGAAGAGGTGTGCATGGACCTCGCCCGGCAGATCGCCGAAGACGGCGACGGCGCGACGAAGCTCCTCGAGGTCGGCGTGGCCGGCGCACCCAACGACGTGATCGCCCGGGAGCTCGCGCGGGCGGTCGCGGGGTCGAACCTCGTCAAGGCCGCGATGTTCGGCGCGGATCCGAACTGGGGCCGCGTCCTCGTCTCGATCGGCGCGCGCGTCGGCTCGCGCAAATGGGCGGTGGATCCTTCGCGCGCGTCCGTGAGCGTGCAAGGTACGTGCGTCTACGCCGACGGCGCGCCGACCGGTGCCGACGCCTCGGCGCTTCGCGCAAAGATGCGCGCGCCGCACGTGACCATCGAGGTGCGGCTCGCCGAGGGCGACGCGCGCGCGACGGCGTGGGGCTGCGACCTCTCCTACGACTACGTGAAGATCAATGCGGACTACACGAGCCTCACCCACGCGTCGCCCGACGGCACCGTGGCCCGCGACGACCGGCTCACGAACTACAGCCCCGGCTTCAAGCGCGCGCTCCTCGTCGAGGCGCTGAGCTACATCGCCCGCTTCACGAACACCCGCGCCGTCGTCAAATACGGCGGCGCCGCGATGGTCAAGGACTCGCTCAAGGCGAGCTTCGCGAACGACATCAACCTGCTCCGGAGCGCCGGCCTTCTGCCGATCGTCGTCCACGGCGGCGGCCCCGAAATCACGCACACGATGGAGATGCTCGGCCACGGCAAGAGCGAATTCGTCGACGGCGTGCGCGTGACCGGCCGCGACGACGTCAAGGTCGTCGAGATGGTGCTGACCGGCCGGATCAACACCGAGCTCGTCTCGCTCCTCAACCAGTCGAGCGCGCACGCGGTCGGCGTCTCCGGCAAAGACGCGGGCCTGCTCCGCGCGCGGAAGCTCGTCGGCGAGGGCGGTCGCGACCTCGGAATGGTGGGCGAAGTGACCCACGTGAACCATGAGCTCCTCGAGGTTCTCCTCGACAAGAAGTACGTCCCGGTCGTGAGCCCCGTCGGGCTCGGCGAAGACGGCGAGGGGTACAACATCAACGCCGACGCCGCGGCGGCCGAGATCGCCATCGCGCTGCGCGCCGAGAAGCTCATTTACCTGACGGACGTTCCAGGTATCCTTGAAAATGGCGAGTTGGTGAGCGAGATCGCGGCGGGCGATCTCTTACGCAAGATCGCCGATGGGACCATTCGCGGTGGCATGGTGGCCAAAACCAAGAGCGTGCTCCGAGCCATCGAAGGTGGCGTCGCGAGCGTCCACATCATCGACGGGCGAACGCCGCATTCGGTCATCGCGGAGCTCTTCACGGACCGCGGCGTTGGTACGCTCGTCAAGCGCGATTGACGCGCGCGTGGCCTTCGGGCTCGCGTGGCGGACAGCGGCCGGCTGCGCCCTCGGGGTGCTGGCGTGCGCGGCGTGCGATTCGGCGGGAGCGAAGCCCGTCGACGCGGGGAGCGCCTCCGACGCGACGATGGGCGGCGGCGATGATGGTGGCTCGGTGACCACCGGCCCGGACGGCGGGCCGGTCCTCGGGCCCGACGGGGGGCTCGTCACGGAGCCCGAGGGTGGTTCGACCGACGATGCGACGGTTGGGCCCGGCGACGACGGCGGCTTGGACGACGGGGACGCGGACGACGGGTTCGACGGGTTCGACGGGTTCGACGGGTTCGACGGCGCCTGCCCGTCCGACTCGGTGATGTGCGGCGACGCGTGCGCCGCCTTCGATCCTCAGAACTGCGGCGCCTGTGGTCACGACTGCCTCGGCGGAGGCTGCAACGGCGGGTTGTGTCAGCCGACGCCGATCTACGCGCAGGGTTACCAAGCGGCCGGCATCGCCGTCGACGCGACGAACGTGTACTGGACGGACTTCGCCGGGGGCACCGTGATGCAGGCCTCGCTCGACGGCAGCGGCACGCCGCTCGTCCTCGCGACGGGGCAAGTGCAGCCCCTCGGCATCACCGTCGACGCGACGTACGTGTACTGGGCGAACTTCGTCGACGCGCACGTCCGGAAGGTGCCCATCGGCGGGGGCGACGTCATCGACATCGCGTCGGGCATCGCGGGGGCGTCCTATGTGGCGGTCAACGCCGATACCGTGTTCTGGACCGGGTACGGCGACGCGGGCGTCTTCTCGGCTCCGCTCGACGGCGGCCCGGGTGGCCTCATCGTCCCCGGTCAGACGAAGGCCAACGACATCGTCGTCGATTCGACCCGCATCTACTGGACGACCCAGGGGACGACCGTGATGGCCGCGGCCTTCGACGGCACCGGCGTGACGACCCTCGCTTCCGGACAGACGTTTCCGTACGGCATCGCGCTCAACGGCACGAGCGTCTTCTGGACGAATCAGGTCAAGGTGATCGGCTCGGTCGGCATGGCGTCCCTCGCGGGCGACGCGGACGCCGTCACCCTCGCCCAGAATCAGGATCTCGCCACCGGTATCGCGGTGGACCCCTCGGGCGCGTACTGGGCGAACGAGGGCACCCCCGGCGCCAACAACGGATCCATCGGCCACTTCTCGCTCGACGGCGGACCCGCCAGGCTCATCACGGCCGGCCAGAACCAGCCGCACAGCGTCGCCCTCGATTCCCGCTTCGTGTACTTCACGAGCTTCGGGAACGGGAACGTGCTCCGAGTCGCGAAGTAACCGGTCGCTCAGCTCAGGACGGCGACCAGCACCGCCGTGATCACCGCCACCGCGCCGACCAGGGTCGCCACGGCAGCCGCGATCCACGACGCGCGCATCGCGGGTACGGCGGCGGCACCTTCCAGGTGGTAGCACCCGCGGAGGAACGCTCGCGCACTTCGTCCGGGCAAGCCCACGCCGATCGACGCTATCGAGAGCGCGGACCTCCCGCCCTCCTTGACCGCGGCGATGATCGCGCCGAGCGGGCCAATCACCAAGTCCCAGCCGGCCGCGTACAACCCGAAGCGGAGCGCGCGGCTCGCCGCCGGGCGCGCCCCGGCTCTCCTCGCGCCGCGATCGAGCGCCCACCCATGGGCCGCGTGCGCGGCGACCAGCAGAGTCGCCAAACCGGGGATGCCGGCCGTCGCGAAGCGCACGGCGGTCGCGGTCTCTTGGAGCAGGAGGTGGCGCACCCAGCCCGGCGCGAGGACCGCGACCGGCACGGCAATCACCACGGACATGGACGCCGAAGCGATGAGCTCACTCGCGACCGCAAAGCGGAAGGCCGGCGTGATCGGCCCGTCGGGGAGCGACTCGAAGAAGCGCTCCGCATCGAAGGTGGTGGCGCGCGCGGTCGCCCAGAGCCGAGCGAACGTAGACGTGCCCGGGCGCTCCCAGGGCACCACGGCGACGACGCCCGAGCGCGTCTGTTCGTGGGCGCACCCTGGGCAGTCGGCGTCCCCGCAGTGCGCGCAGACGACGGTGGCGGGAACCTCGGTGTCGGCGAGCTCGTCGCCTTCCGCCCGAACCTTCCGCCCTAGCGCCATCCGCATCGCCACCTCGGTGCGCCGTGTTCGCGCGGGCGAAGTTTGACATGGCATGGTGCTCAATGCACCACCTGTCCGGACGAGGAGCCTCTCCGCACGCGAATCTCGTCGACCCGCCCCCCGAACGTCACCGCGACGACCGCGGCGACCACGGAGAGGGCCAGTGTGGCATAGAGGCCCCACGCGAACGTGAAGTGGAGGGGCACACCGCGCGTGCCGTGCGGCGGCCTCGCGAGCAGGAGCACCGCGGTCGTCGCCGGGAGGGTGGCCAGGAAGGCGACGGCCACACGCGCGCCTCGCATCTGCATGATGCTCCGGCGGCTGACGACGATGGGAAAGAGCACGAACCAAGCCACGCCGGCGGCCCAAGCCCATCCGAGACGGCGCGCGATGTCGACGCCGGAGAACGTCACCACGTCGGGCATGGTCATGTGGATCCAGGGCGCCACGAACGCGGCCAGACCCAAGACCGCCGAGGCCGCGAGCGCTCCGCGGCCACGCCCCGCGTAACGTATCGGCAGCTTCTCCCATTCGGGCGCCTCGGCCTCGTCCTCCGGCTCTCCCTCCGCGGCGGGCAGCGAACGAAACGCGACGAGCTTCACGCCGCAAAGGGGGCACTCTCCGCCGCGCTCGCTGCGCGCTGGACGCGGGAACACCTCGCGGCAGAAGGGACAGGCCACGAGCGCCACCCGCAAAGTGTAGCCTCGCTCGCCCCGTCCCGGGGCACGCGGTAGATTGTCGCCGTGACCCGCCCGACCCGATTGAACCCGAACGACGTCGACGCCTGGATCGCGAAGCACCCCGGTTGGGAGCGCGACGAGAAGGGCATCTTCAAGCGATTCACCTTCCCCGACTTCAGCTCGGCGCTGGCTTTCGTCGTGCGCGTCGGCTGCCTGGCCGAGAAGAAGGACCACCATCCGGACATCGAGCTCACGTGGGGGCGCTGTCGCGTGGCCTGGTCGACGCACGACGCCGGAGGCGTGACGGAGCTCGATCTCGCGGCGGCCGAGGGGACGGATTCGCTCGGCGGATGAACGAGGCGGAGCGGATCGCGGCCGCGCGCCATCTTCTGCGCGAGCACATCGAGGCGCTCGTCGGTCGTGGAACGATCCCACGCTTCGAAGAGGCCATGACGCATCCGAGCCTCGCCAACGAGAGTGGCGGGCCTGACAACCAGCGGCTCGAGTTCCTCGGCGACGCGGTCCTCGGCTTGTGCGTGACCGAGATGCTCTCCGAGGCCCAGCCGGACGCCGACGAAGGCCGGCTCACGCGGATGAGGAGCGCGCTCGTGAACGCGGAGGCGCTCGCCGCGTGGGCCCGGCGAGTGGATCTGGGGTCGTCCATGGGCTTCGGTCGCGGCGCCAAGCTCGGCACCGAGCGCGAGCAGACGAACGTCCTCGCCGACGCCGCGGAGGCGCTCGTGGCGGCTGTCTACGATGTGCACGGCCTCGCGGGGGCGAAGTCGCTCGTGCGCGCCATCGTGGGCGAACGGATCGACCAGGACCGAACGCTGGGGGGGCTCGATCCGAAGAGCGCGTTGCAAGAGAGTGTCCAATCGAGGGGCCTACCGGCCCCGACCTACCGGGCGGTCGACGTCCGCGGCGTCCCACATGCGCAAGTGTTCGAAGTCGAAGTGATGATCGACGGTCAGCCGGCTGCGCGCGGTCAGGGCCGCAACAAGCGCGCCGCCGAGCGTGCGGCCGCGCTTGCAGCCCTCGACGCGCTCGAGGCTCCCGCGCGCGAAAGCGATGTCTCCCCGCCGGATCCTCCACCCGCGTCGTGATGCCCGCGTGGAGTCGACTCTCTCGCAACCGCCTGGCGCCTGGGCCTGTCGATTGCTACGCCATTGGACAGGGCACGGAAAGCGGGATGAAGAGAGCACGAAACGGGACGACGGCGTCCGGAGTGATCGGTCTCGTGGCCCTTCTTGGCACACCGCTCGTCGCGTGCGGAGCGCGGAGCGGGTTGCCCGTGCCCGACCAGGACTCGGTCTTGCCGGGCGACTCGAGCACGTGCAAAGGCATCGAGGTCCCCGTCTATCCGCACGTGCCGAACCTCTACTTCGTGCTCGACGTGTCGGGCAGCATGCTCATGGACTCGAAGTGGCAGAACGTGCGGTCGGCCGTCGCGACGCTCATCGAGGATCTCGGCGCGCGCGCGCGTTTCGGAGCGGCGGTCTTTCCAGCGCCGCTCGAGGCCGCGTGCGCGCCCGGCGTCGAGCGGATGCCGCTGCAGCTCGGCGACGACCAGGGCACCGTCGCGAAGACGTTCCTCGCGGCCACGGCGCTGACACCGAACGGCGGAACCCCTACGGCGAGCACCTTTCGTGCGCTGGCGCCCGAGCTCGAGAGCGCGCTCGGAGTCACCTACGCCATCCTCGCCACCGACGGCGGTCCGAACTGCGGCGCGGCCGCCGCGTGCCCCATCGACCAGTGCACGTCGAACATCGATCGCGTCACCGACTCCAACGGCAACCCGCTCTGCAGCCCCGGCGTGGCGCCGAATTGTTGCGACATGAACGGCCAGGGTTGTCTCGACGGGGACGCGACGACGGGCGCGATCGCGGAGCTCCAGCAGGCCGGGGTGCTGACGTACGTGATGGGCATCCCCGGGAGCTCGCCGTACGGCTCCGTGCTCGACGGGATGGCGATCGCCGGCGGGACGGCGCGGCCCGCGGAGCCTCGCTACTACGACGTGACCACCGCGGACACGAGCGCCCTCGGGAGCGCCTTCAACCAGATCGCCAACGATGCGATGAAAAACTGCACGTTCGTCCTCGAGAATGCCCCCGTCGACGGAAGCAAGATCAACGTCTACGTGAACGGCCAGCTCCTCCCCGCCGATGGTCCGAACGGCTGGACCGAGCACGGCTCGGCGGTCATGTTGCAGGGCGCGACGTGCGAGCTGGTGCAATCGGACGCGGGGCCGCCGCCGGTGCAGGTCTTCTCGGGCTGTCCGACCGTTCACTGACCGATCTTGGGGGCGCGTTCGACCGGGAGGTCGAGCGTCGACAGGATCGACGCGTCGAGGGCGCGCACGCGTTCGGAGCGCAGCGTCGCCAGGAGCGCGTCCGTCTCCTTTTTGACCCGGCCCTTCCAGATCCAATCGCGGATCTGCGGCGTGACCTCGGCCTCCGTGCGCGTCGTCGCCGCGATCGTTCCTCTGCGCCAGACGACCGCGAAGTACTCGCCCTCGGCGATGGGCTCCGGCACGAAGGCGCCGTCGCGAACGGCCTGGGCCGCGTGGACGACCGCCGGGTCGACGCGCAGGCCGGGTTCGTTCGAGCCGCCCTCCGCGGTGACGAAGCCGAGGTTGCCGGAGCGGAGGTTCGTCGCTTTGTCGAGGCTGTGCTCGCGAGCGAGGTTGGCGAAGGTGGCCGGCGTGGGCTCGCGTTGGGCGGCCGTGAGCACGGCCTGCGCTTCGTCGCGTGTCTTGCAGAGGATTCGCCAGAGCTGGTAGCGGGCGGGCGCGTCGTAGCGGGCGCGATTCGTCTGGTAGTACTGCTCGACCTCCTCCATGGGGATCGAGGACGCGGGCCCGATCCGCGCGCGGATGGCGCGGATGGTCGCGGCGGAGCGCGCGCGCTCGATCTCGTACGCGGCGGGCGGTTTGGCTTCCAACCCGAGCCCCTGCGCCGCGGCCGTGAGGATCGCGTCGTGCACGACCACTTCGTTCAGGAAGCGCCTCCGCACCGCATCGGCCGTCGCGCCGAAGGAGGCCCGCTGGAACGGAGGCATCGCGGCGATGCGGTCCTCGAGCTCTCCGATCGTCACCGTGGTCGCGCCGATGCGCGCCACGACCGTCGCGCGGCGGCCCCCGGCGCCCGCGTCGTCACCGCGCGCGGCCCCGCCGAGCGCAAGGCCAGCCGCCACGGCGACGACGAGGACATGCGCGCGACCCATCGATGCGCCCGGGCTACGCCGCTCGCTTGCGCAGCCGGCCCGATCGCGCCGATTCGGCCGTGAGCACGCCGGCGTGCCGCAGCACGTCGTCCCCCACGCCGACGAACCGATAGCACTCGGGCCGAAACCCGTACGCCTTGTGCAGGCGGCCGACGATCTCGAGGATCGCCTCGGGCGGGACGGCGCTCTTCTTCACCTTGGCCACCTTGCGGATGGAACGGAGCGGCTCGCCCAGCTCGAGCAACTCGTGCACGCGCTGAAGCACGTCGAGCGGCTTGAGCTCGTGCGCCCCGCGCGCCTTCCCGGACTCGAGCTCGCGCATCAACCGCTGCCGGCGCTTCTCCGTGCGCCCGTCCCGCTTGCCCGGACGACCGCCGCGCCCCCCGAGGACGTCGTTGAAGAGGCGAGCCGCGCGACGCTTTTCAATCGCCTCGGGGCTGCCTCGCCGGTTCATCGGCTTGGCGCCGCTGCGGCTTGCTTTGGCCATGCATCACTCCCGCTCTCAGTGACGGTAGACCCGGCGACGATAGCGAGCCGGCTCGGGGCTTGTCAATTTGGGGTTTCTGCCGCCGCCGCCGCGTAATCAAACATGGAAAGTGAACCTCCTTCACGGATCTTTTCTACATCGAAAGTTCTTCTCTCGGGGGGGCCTCCCGGTCGTCTTGCCGCGTACGCCGTCACGCATTTGCGGCGCCTTCGTCGCGCTCCACCGCGCTTGAACGCCGCCAGCCCATCTGCTCCTATGTGCGGCGTGGCGCTCGCCGTAGTCACCGGAGGCGGCAGCGGAATCGGCCGCGCGACCGTCCTCGAGCTCGCCCGGCGCGGGCTCGACGTAGCGCTGGTCGGGCGCACCGAAGTTACCTTGGCGGCGGCCGTCGCCGAGGCCGAGAAGGCCGACGTGAGAGCGCTCGGCTTCTGCGCCGACGTGGGATCGGACGCGCAAGTGAGGCGGGCGGTGAAGGACATCGAGATGGCGATGGGCGTGCCCGAGATCGTCGTGAACAACGCGGGCATCGCCGGGCGCAAAACGCCGCTCGAGAGGACGACCGACGCGGACTGGGACGCGGTGATGAACGCGAACCTCAAGGGCGTCTTCCTCGTGACCCGGGCCCTTCTGCCGTCGATGCGCGCCGCCGGCCGCGGGCGCTTCGTCACGATCGGGAGCATCTCGGCGACGCTGGGGACCGCGGGCCTCGGCCCGTATTGCGCGTCGAAATGGGGCGTCGTCGGGCTGACCAAGGCGCTCGCCGAGGAGCTCCGCGGTTCGGGTCTGCAAGCGCTCTCCGTGTTGCCCGGCACCGTGAGCACGCCCATGGCTCAGGTGGGCGGGTTTGCGCCTCAGATGTCCCCGGAAGACGTCGCGCGGGTCGTCGCGTTTGCCGCGCTCGATGCGCCGGACGCGATGAACGGCAGCTCCATCGAGTGCTTCGGCTAAGTCCGCGGGCGCCGGGGCGTCGGCCGCGATGACGACGGAGGCCTTTGCGGCCCCTTGTGTGCCGATGCGCTCCACGTCAACACGCGGCGTGCCGCGGCGCTCGGGGTAGGCGCGACGACGATCGCCCCGTTGTGGCGCCGCCGTCCATGCGAGAGGCCGCGCGCGCCACACTTCGCCGAGGTCGACGCTCGTCTCGCGAGCTCGCTAGAGGGAGCTGAGCTTCATGCAAGCCACCAAGCCGTCGGTCGAGGCGGAGGCCATCCCGCACCGGTACTTGCTCGGCGTGAGGCTGTAGGAGCACGACTGCTCGAAGCGGTCGAACGTTCCCTTCTTCGCCAGCTCCTCGGCCCAGCCGTCGCGAAAGGCGTTTTGCTCCGCGACGCTCATCTCGAGGCCTTCGCGCGACACGTATTCGTTCGCGTAGATCGCGACGATGTGATCGCGCAGATCGAGGCATGCGAGGAGCTTCTGCTCCTCGGTCCCGAAGGCCGGCGTGTGTGGTGAACTGGCGGCATTGCGGCTCGACGACGCGCAACCGCCGAGCACGAACGTGAGGACGAAACCGAGTGCTGCGAGGCGAGACATCGCCTCTACGTTCTTGCAAGCGGCGTGCACCCGCGCCGCCGCCGCGCACGCTGCATCGCGCGCTCTCCACGCCCATGGATCGCGCCGACTTACGCGGCCGACTTCGGCGGCGGCACCCGCCAGAGCGTCGCCACCAGGGCGGATGCGCCGAGCGCCGCACACGCCCACCACGCGATCGCGCCCGACCAGCCGTAGCGCCGCAGCATGGATCCGGTCACGACGTCGCCGCTGAACGCGCCGAGGTGACCCATGAAGTCGACGAAGCCCGCGGCCGCGGCCGTCGCGCCTTTGCGCGCGAAGTCCTGCGCGGCCGTCCCTACGAGGAGGATCTGCGCGCCGTAGAGGAAAAAGCCCGCCAGCGCCAAGCAGATGACAGTCGGCAGCGCGCCGACGCCGACGACGACGCGATAGACGAGCGTCATCACGCCGACTCCGAGAAGCATGATCGCGCACACCGGCGCGCGCCGCGACTGGAAGAGCCGGTCGGTCAGCCAGCCGGACGAGAGCGTCCCGAGCGCGCCGGCCAGTGGGAACACCGCTGTCTTCAGCGCCGCCGAGAGAGCTCCGCTGTGGTGCACTTCCGCCAAGTGACCGGGCGCCCAATCGAGGAACCCGTAGCGGACCGCGTCGAGACCGAAGAGGCCGAACGCGAGGACCCAGATGCGCGGGTTGCGCACCGTCGCCCTGAACGACTCCCGGAGCGGCATCCGCTCCCTCTTCACGTCGGGCCGCCCGGCCGCGGCCGCCGCGGCCGCCGCGGGGCTCTCCCTCAACCGCAGCGCCATCTGCACGAACGACGCGGCGAGCACCAGGGCCGGCACCGCGAACGCGATGGGCCACGCGCCGTGCGCGGCGCTCAGGAGCGCGCCCACGATGGCGATCGCGATGGCCGAGCCCACCGTGTAGCTCGTCCCGAGGATGCCCATCATTCGTCCGCGCTGCTGCGGCGGGAACCATTGCGCGGCGACCTTCACGCAGGGAGGCCAGCCGCACGCCTGGAACCATCCGTTCGCGAACGCGAGCGCGATCATCGTCGCGAGCGCCGGATTGGCGGGGACGTCGAAGCCGAGACCGCGGGCCGTGCCCGAGAGCGCGCCCGCGAGCGCGGTGACGATCGCGCCCACGCCCGGCAGCGCAGCGACGCTCGGGGTGAAGGCCAGAAGGAGCGTGACGGCGCTCGAGCCGATCATGCCGAACGACAGGATGCGGCGCGGACCGAAGCGCTCGGTCAGCTGGCCGTTGACGAGTTGGCCGAGCGCGTATCCGAGCTTCACCGTGCCGAGGACCAGACCCATCTCGAGCGCGCTGAAGCCGAGCGCGTGCCGGATCGAGGGGACGGCCGGTCCGATGTTGACCCGGCAGAAGTAGAAGCTCCCGTAGGTCAGCCACAGCACGGCGAGCGTTTCCGCGCGCGCGCGCGCCGTCACCGCCGGCGCGTCAGAGGTCTGTGATGCTGCGACCATGAGGACGCGGCGCCACGATAGCCGAGCTCTCCCGTCAACGGATAGGGGCCGTACGCCGCAGGGAAGGTGTCGTCACCTGCCGGTCACATTCGCGCCGGCGCCGCGACGTGTCAGTCGATGCGCAAGTACGACGTCTTGATCAGCTTGAGAAGGATCTCGGCGGTCTCGAGATCGGTCGCGAGGCTCTTGTCGAGCACCATCTCGAAGACGCCGTAGTTGTGCGCGAGCTGCAGCACGTCGAGCTCGTCGGGCTTGAGGTCGCGCATCGGCGGAATCAGCGGCGAGTGCACGGCCACGCGGGCCTGGAGGTTCGGCAGCTCTTCACGAATGCGATTGAACTCGTCGAGCTGGCGCATGCCCTCGATGAGGAGCTCCTGCACCGAAGCGTCGATCTCGTTCGGGAACTCGCGGTCGTCGATCGGATCGAGATCGAAGAGGCCCTTGGTCCACGTGAGCATTCGATAGAGGCTCTTCGTCGGGTGCACCTCGTCGAGCTCGTTCACGATGGCAAAGGAGATATTGCCCTTCTTCAAGTAGATGCGGCCGACGTCGGCGTCCGTTCGGATGACGAGCACGCCGGTCTTTTTCGAGGTTCCGAAGAGCTGCAAGAGGTCCGGCAGCGGCACCTCCTCGATGCTCCCGCTCATCGTGCGCTGTTGGCTCGTGCGCCGCGACTGCGCCACGTTCTCGAGGTCGCGCTTGGCCTCGACGGCATCCCGCGGCGCGTCGCTCGAGAGGAGCTTCAAGATGCTCGTGCCGATGAGGACGCGGTCCCCCTCCTTCAGGCGACCGCGCTTGATCTTCTCGCCGTTCACGAACGTCCCGTTGGTCGAGCCGAGGTCCTCTATCCAAATCTGGTCGCCCTGCATCGAGATGCGGGCGTGCTTGCGCGAGACCATGTCCTCCACGAGCACCATGTCGAGATCGCTCGAGCGGCCGACGAGAATCTGTTTGTCCGAAGCGATGGGGAACTCGCCGCCTTGGTATTTGCCGCTGATGAAGCGCAAGACGAACGACCTACCCCCGGGACGTGGTGCGGGGGTGGTGGTCACCTTGGGCGAGGGCTCTTGCATCTCTCTTCCTGCAGGAACGTCCGTATTCATGCCGCCCAATACCGGTGCGCGGCGCGGGTGCAGGGGGTGCGCTCTACGTGGAAACTACGATGAGAGACCAGCTAGAAAGAAGATTAATGGTTCCGAAGCTTAGCGGTCAAGTCACGGGGCTCCGACACACATGCCGAGCAAACCGTCGTCCCCTTTAGACGCAACGCGCCTCCGGCGCCTCGAGCCCGGCGGCGACGCGTACGGGGCGCACAGAGTAGTTGAACCTCGGGGAAGTTTGCCGCAGGCGGCGCTCGAGCTCGACAACGACTTCAGCCGCCTCTTCGCCGGAGAGACGCTCCTCGCCGACCTGACGTTGAACATCGACGCCGCGAGCTTCGTGCAGATGGAGCAGGCGGCCGGGGGCTCCGAAGAGGGCATCGCCCACATCGTCCTACGGACGGTGGAAGAGCGCGGAAAGCAGCACAACCCGGTGACGGGCTCGGGAGGGATGCTCGTCGGACGGGTCGTCCAGGTTGCTCCCCGGATCGTCACCGGCCCGGGCGGCGACCCTGGGCCCGAGGAGTCCTCGGGGGACGGGCCCCCCCGAGTCGGCGATCGCGTCGCCACGCTCGTGTCCCTCTCCCTCACACCGCTCCGCATCGATCGCATCCGCGCGGTGCGGCGCGGGAGCGCCCAGCTCGACGTCGACGGCGAGGCCGTCCTCTTCGCCAGCGGCGCGTGCGCCACGCTGCCCGCCGATCTCCCCGAGCGGGTCGCCCTTGCCGCCCTCGACGTCGCCGGCGCCGCGCCCCAGGTCGCTCGGCTCGTCCAGCCTGGTTGCGTCGTCGTCGTCCTCGGCGCGGGCGGCAAGAGCGGCGTCCTTTGCGCGATGGAGGCGCGACGCAAGGGCGGGGCGTCCGCGTGCGTCGTCGGGCTCGAGGCCAACGCGCGCGCCGCGTCCGAGCTGGTGGCGCTCGGGCCGTGCGACGCGGTCGTGAGCGCCGACGCGCGCGACCCCTTGGCTGTGCGCGCGGCCGTCTTGCGCGCGACGGGCGGCCGCGAAGCCGACGTCACGTTCTCGTGCGTGAACGTCGGCGACGCCGAGCCCGGCGCCGTGCTCTCCACGCGCGACCGAGGCGTCGTCTACTTCTTCGCGATGTCGACGAGCTTCACCAAGGCCGCGCTGGTCGCCGAAGGCGTCGGGAAAGACGTCGACCTCTTCATCGGCAACGGCTACGCGCACGGCCACGCGCGCCACACGCTCGAGATGCTGCGCACGTGGCCGAGCCTCCTCGCGCTCTTCGAGAGCCGCTACGGATGACGGTCAGCGCGTCGTCGGGAGCGGGGTCTCCGCGGCCGACGGCGGGCGCGGCGAAGGCGACACGCCGCTCGGCGTGGCCACAGCGTCGCTCGCCGTCGGAAATACGATGGTGAACGTGGTGCCCGCGCCGGGCTGCGATTGCACTTCGATCGTGCCCCCCGCGTTTTGCACGATGCTCTGACTGATCGCGAGCCCGAGCCCCGTCCCCTCCGTCTTCGTCGTGAAGAACGGCACGAAGAGGTTGCGCAGCACCTTGGGCGAAATCCCCGGCCCCGTGTCCCGCACGCTCACCTCCGCCAGCTCCACGTCTTCCGTCATCGAACGACGCAGCGACGGCCCCGACGCGTCTTGCGGAGGCACGCGGCCGCGCGTCGACCGGCGGACCGACGTCGACACGGTGATCTTCCCTTGGCCGTCCATGGCCTGGATCGCGTTCTGCATCAGGTTGATGAGCACCTGACGGAACTTCTCCGGGTCGATGTGCGCGCGCGGCATGCGCTCGCCGAGGTCGAGCGTGATCTCGACGCCGCCGTCGGTGAGCTGGCTCGAGAGGATCTGCACCGTGCGCCGGACCGCGGCGTTGAGATCGAGCGGGACCGGGTTGCCCGCGTGGGGCCGCGCGTAATCGAGGAAGCTCCCGACGACGCGGTCGAGCCGGTCCACCTCCTCGAGGATGATGCCGACGAACTCCCTCGCGCCCTGGTCCGGCGTGAAGTCCCCCACCTCTTCGAGCAGCTGCGCCGCCCCCTTGATCGCGCCGAGCGGGTTTTTCACCTCGTGCGCCAGGCCGGCGGCCATCGACCCGAGCGCGGCGAGCCGATCGCGCTCCTTCATGCGCGAGTACATCCGGCTGTTCGCGACGACGACGCCGATCTGGGTCGACACCGTCTCGAGCAGCGCGACCTCCTCGGGGGTGAACGCGTCGCGCACGCGATCGTCCGCCACGAAGAGCAGGCCCACGTGGCCCTCCTCGTCGCCGCGCACCACCAGCACGACGGCGCTCGCCAGCGCGCCGAGCCCCGACGTCGCCGCGGCGATGGCCGCGTCTTTGCTCTCGCGCGTGAGCTCTTCGAGCACCAGCGACGCCTGCTTGTCGAGCCGCTCGAACAAGGGCCGCGCGCCGAGCGCCTCGACGCGCTTGGGCACCGCGGCGCCGAGCGATCCCGCCAGGTCGAACCCGTCGCCGTCCTGGTCGCGGAGGTAGAGCGCGGCCGTGGTCGTCCTGCGAGAGCGCTCGAGGCCCTCCATCACCGTGGCGACCATCTCGTCGATCTCGAGCACGTGCGCGAGCCGCTTGCGCAGCGCCGCCACGCTCGTCTCGAGGTCGTACCGCTCGCGGAACAGGAACTGATGGATGCGGCGCTCGACCTCGGTCTGGAGCGGCTCGAACAGCACGAGGAACACGATCGCCGCGAGGACGGCGTTCAGGTACATCGTGTCGAAGCCGCCGATGAACATGACGAAGAGGTAGAAGATCGCGGCCAGGCAAAACGCGAGCGCCGTGAACACGAGCAAGCGCCCCGCCATCTCGTAGAGGTCGGCCAAACGCTGGCGCGTCACCGACTCCGCGAGCACGAAGAGGAAGATGATCGACAGCACCGCGCCGATCGGCGGCAGGTGCACCCCGAGGTACGAGAGAAAGTCGCCGAGCGAGAACGTCGTCGCCGCGGCGCCCACGACGACGAGGAATCGCACGCGATCGCGCACCGCGCGCGACCTGCTGTGCTGACCGCGGCGAGCCAACGCGATGAGCGCCGCCGCCAGCAGACCGAAGACGTACGTGTAGACGGCGCCGAGCGCGAACGGGCGGTCGTGGTAGGGCGACACGGCGAGCGCGAAGACGGGGATCGCCAGGATGGACGCAAGGCGCGCGAGGCGCGTCGTCGTGCTGCGCACCTCCATCGGAATCACGTTCTGGAAGAGGTGAATCGCGAACTGCGGGAGCAGCACCGTCAGCACGCCGGTCATGCGCTCCCAGATGTCGGCGCGGAAGAACCCCGCGAGCGATTGGCTCGCGTACCAGAGGGCGATGTCGGCGGCGAACGCGGCGAAGAGCCAGTGGACGGCGCGGCGGCCGCGCAAAAGGACGCTCAGCGCGATGGCCAGCGCGAGCACCGCGCAGAACAAGATGGTCTTCGGGCGGAGCTCCTCCACGACTACACAGTGCTAATCCTGCCTCTGATTTTGCGCAAAGGTGAGGACCTCGTCGACCGCGTCGAAGCGGTCCGCCGGGGCGTCGCCGAGGGCGCGCGCGAGCGGCAGCTGGGCCTTGCCGGACGCCACGTACAGATCGACGGCCGACGGCATCTTCGCGCGGAGCGCCGCCAAGTGGCGTTCCACCCCCGCGGCGTCTCCGCGTCGCACCGGCCCGGTCAACGCGTCGGGGAAGCCCAAGGTCTCGACGTTCTCGGCGACGCTGCGCAAGAGGGGCCCGAGCATCTTCGGAGCCACGTCCTTCGCGACCCCCGCCCGCACCAGGAGCTCCGCTCCGACCGCCGCGAGCGCCGCCGCGCCGTTCGCCACCAGGCCGGCGGCGGCGTGGTAGGCCACCCCGTCGAGACCGCCGATCGAGCGCGGCGTCATCCCGAGGGCGCGCGCGATCGCCCGCGCCTTCGTGGCCGCGGCGGTGTCTCCGCGCACGAGGACGTTCCCTCGCCGGACGTCGGGCGAGAAGTCCTTCGACGCGAACGAGATCATCGGGTGCATCTGCGCCACGCCCGCGCACACGACGCGGAGCGGAGCCAGGACCGAGTCGTCGAGCGCGCCGGACACGTGGACCACGACGGCGGCCCTCGACATCGGCGGCCGGGCGGCCATCGCCTCGACCAGCGCTCGGAGCTGCCCCTCCCGGACCGCGAGCACGACGACTCGTTCGTGGACGACGCGCGGAAGGCCCTTCCTCGCGGCGCGGAGCTTCACCCGGACCCCCGCCTTGCGGAGCGCCCTCGCGAGCGCCCTTCCGACCTTGCCCGCGCCGAAGACGAACACCCCCCACGCCGCGCCGGCGCGCCTACGCGGGCGCGCCATAGAGCCCCGCCGCCCGGATGTACGCCAGCACCTTCCGCGGAACGATCCGCGCGGCTTCGTCCCACGCGCCTCGGCCGATGGCCTCACGCACCTGCGTGCTCGACACCGCGGGCAGCAAGGCCGGCCCGGCCTCCGCCGCCGACACGTGGGCGCGCCCGAGGACGATCGGCGGCGCGAGCTTCTCGATCGCGTCGAACCCGAACCAGCGAGGCGCCTCGGCGACGATGTCCGCTCCGATGACCAAGCGCATCGCCCAATCCGGGTGCTGCTCGGCGAGGTGGCTCAACGTGCGGAGCGTCCGGCTCTCGCCGCCGAGCTCCGCTTCGACGCGCGAGACCTCGACGCTCCGCATTCCCCCGAGGGCGAGCTCGCACATCGTCGCGCGGTCCTCGAACGGCGCGAGCGCCTTGGCGAAGGGATGCTTGTACGCCGGCACGACGAGCAGCCGGTCGAGGTCTTCGGTCGCGAGCACCAGCGCGCACGCCAGCACATGCGCCACGTGGGGAGGATTGAAGCTGCCCCCGAAGACCGCCACCTTCATTCGATTCCCCTCTACCGCTGCACGCTCAGCTTCGCCGCCCGCCGCACCGCCAGCGTCTCCGAGTTGAGGACGCGGCCCTCGCCGTCATAAAGCGTCGCCACCACGTCCTCGCCGGAATCGTCCAGTACCGCCGCGCCTCCGCCCGGCGAGCCGACCGGCCCCGGCGTCAAGAACCAGCGCGGCCCGATCTGACGGAGCAGCGGGCCAGGGCTCCTGCCATAGATGAGGAACGTCGCCGCGAAGATATCCTCTTCGTCGAGCAGCGCCTTGTCGTGCACCAGCACCGCCATGCGGTCGCCGAACATCTCGACGGTGCGCATCTCCTCGGCGGGGAGCCGCTCGAGCGACTTGAGCCGGCGGCGCGCCCGCTCGGCGCGAACGAACGCGTCGATCTTTTCGGGCGACCGGCTCGACGCCGCCACGAGCGCCCGCTCCCACAGGCCTTCGTCGCTCGGATCGGGTCCGACGAGCGACTCCGCCCAGACCGCGACCGTCTCCTCCAGCGCGTCATCGCTCCCGAGGTAAATCGCCCGCGTCACCCGGGGCCCGTTGAGCAAGAACTCCGCGCACCGAGCGAGGCCCGCCAAGTCGCCGTTCGCAGGACCGAGGAGGCCCAATCGCATCGAGGCTACTGAACCGCGCGCAGGGCACGAAGTCAAAGGCTCGGCTCGACCAGAGGCGCGACTGTGCTTACCCTGAACACCGTCGTGCACGTTTCTCCCCAGGACCGGCCGACCTTCATGGAGCCCGCCAAGGCCG
Organism: Polyangiaceae bacterium; assembly: GCA_036500865.1. GTDB lineage: Bacteria > Myxococcota_A > Polyangia > Polyangiales > Polyangiaceae > Palsa-1150. The sequence continues at coordinate 132,527 of DASYBG010000022.1, read as the reverse complement.
GCCGGGCCATCGAGACGACCGTCGACCCTCGCGCGCCGCTCACCGTCGCCGATGCCGCGGCCAAGGCCGGGCTCGCCCTGCGCGACGCCGAGAACGGCATGAAGTGGCTGTCGAGCGAGTACCGGGGGCAGCTTCGGGTGACGAGCGAAGGGGAGCTCGTGCACGTGTTTCCGACGGGCTTTGCGAAGCCGTGGGAGACCCGGGACGCCTTTCGCCGCGCCCAGCGTACAGCCACGCGCGCGCTCGCCAGCACGGTCCGGTTCCTCGTCCGCGCGTGGGTCGCCGTCGTCCTGGTCGGCTACGCGGCGTTCTTCGTGGGCCTCATCCTGGCGATGACGTTCGCCCGCCAAGGCAACGACTCGCGCCGAAACGACGACGGCATCCCCGGCGGGGCCATCGCCTATGCCTTCCTGCGCGTCGTCGGCGACGCGTTGTTCTGGACGTTCCACCCCTGGTCGCCCTTCTCGGTCTACTACGCGCCGAGCGCCTGGGAGTCCCCCTACGGCTACGGGCGCGCCAACCGCCGGCCCGCCTCGCGGGAGCCGCGCGTGCCGCTCTACGAGCGCGTCAACCGCTTCTTCTTCGGGCCCCCGTCGCCGCCCGAGGACCCGCGGGAGAGCGAGCGGCTCGTCCTGTCCGCCATCCGCGCCGGCAAGGGCCGCATCGGTCTGGCCGACGTGATGCGCGTCACCGGCCTCCCGCGCGAGCACGCGGACCCGCTCATGGCGCGCCTCATGCTCGACTACGAGGGCGACGTCGACGTCAGCGAGGAAGGCGGAATCGTGTACCGGTTCGCCGCCATCCGGAAGACGGCCGCCGAGGCCACCGCGGAAGCCGAGCCCGCGCCGGCCTGGGCGCGCTCCAAGCCTCTGCCGCCGCTCACCGGGAACTCCGGGGGGGCGAACTTCCTCATCGCGGGGCTCAACGCGTTCAATCTCCTCATGGGCGCGTGGGCCATCGACAACGGGATGACCATCGAGCGCGTCAGTCACCTCTTCGATCGCGTGCCGTACCCGATCACGGACACGGGCGTCCCGATCGTCCTGGGCGTCGTCCCGCTCGTCTTTTCGGCCTTCCTCTTCATGCTCCCGATCGCGCGCGCCGTCGCCCGGCCCTGGCGCCGGAAGAGGGCGCTCGAGGAGCGCGGCCGGCTCGCGGTCCTGCGGCAGGTCATCGAGCACGTGCGCGCCAAGCAGCCGGTGACCGACGCGGAGGTCGCCACGGCGTGGCGCGTCGCGGCCGACCAAGCGCCCGATCCCAAGCGGATCGACCGGGAGCTCGTCGCGCTCGGCGGCCAGGTCGCCGTCAACGACAACGGCGAGACCCGGTGGCGCTTCGCGGACCTGGAGACGGAGGCCGCCGCGGTGGAAGCCGAGCGCGCCGCGGCCGACGAGGGGGAAGCCCGGGTCGGCAAGGTCATCTTCGCGACCGACGAGCGCTGATACTGCTCGTCCAAGCAGCCATGGTCGACAACGGCGGTGCGGCGGGAATCTCGCCGCGAGCTCGTTGTTGCAAGATGGCCATGACCTCGCGAATCCTCGCGCTCGCCCCCGTCGCCATCACTGCCCTCGCTCTTTCCAGCGGGTGCCAGCCCCCCATCGCCGCCGCGGCCACCCCGCCCGACGCGATCCCGAGGACGGCGGCGCCGTTCGCCACGCCCCCCGTCCTGCCGGGAACGCCCGACATCGCCACGCTCGTGGCGAAGGTGAGGCCGTCGGTCGTGAACATCACGACCGTGCAAGAGGTCAAAGTGCGCGGGGGAATGGGGATGCCCGGCTTCGAAGAGCTCTTTCCCTTCTTTCATCAGGGACCGGGCGGCCCCGGCGTTCGGCCCTTCGGCGGCGGCCCGCACGAGCGCGGCGACCAGACGATGAAGCAGCAAGCCCTGGGCTCGGGCTTCATCATCGACACGCAGGGACACGTCGTCACGAACGCGCACGTCATCGACGACGCCGACACCGTCAAGGTGAAGCTCGCCGACGATCGCGAGTTTCGCGCGAAGGTGGTCGGCAAGGACGATCGCCTCGACGTCGCCGTCCTTCAGCTCGAGGGCGCCCCGCGCGACCTCCCCGTCGCCGCGCTCGGCGCGAGCGACCCCCTTCGCGTCGGCGAGTACGTCGTCGCGATCGGCAACCCCTTCGGGCTCGGGAACACCGTCACGATGGGCATCGTGAGCGCCAAGGGCCGCTCCATCGGAGCCGGTCCGTACGACGACTTCATCCAGACGGACGCGAGCATCAACCCCGGCAACAGCGGCGGCCCTCTCTTCAACCTCCTCGGCCAGGTCGTCGGCATCAACACGGCGATCAACCCGAACGGCAAGGGCATCGGCTTCGCGATCCCGGTCGACGCCGTGAATCTCGTCCTTCCCCAGCTCATCGCGACCGGCCACGTGACGCGGGGTCGCCTGGGCGTCCTCATCCAAGGGATGGACGAGGACCTCGCCAACGCTCTCGGGCTCGACCATCCCCACGGCGCCCTCGTCGAGCAGGTCGAACCGGGCAGCCCCGCGGAGCGCGCGGGCCTGAAGTCCGGCGATCTCATCGTCGCCGTCGACGGGCAAGACATCGCGCACTCCGAGGACTTGCCGCGGATGATCGCGCCGCACAAGCCGGGGTCGAGCGTTCGCGTCACCGTCCTTCGCGACAAGAAGACGAGAGACGTCGCGGTCATCCTCGCGGCCCTGGAAGACGAGAAGGAAGCCGGCCGGCCCGGGTCGTCTCCGGGCGACGGCGCGCCCGATCCCGCCGCGACGTCGGCTCTGGGCGTCGCCGTCGCCGAGGACTCGGGGCACGTCGTCGTCCAAGGGGTGTCGCCCGACGGGCCCGCCCAAGGAAAGCTCCAGCCGGGAGACGTCATCGAATCCGTGAATCAGGACCCCGTCGCGAGCGCGAAGGACCTCGTCGCGAAGGTTCACGCGGCCCCGCGCGACCGCCCGGTCCTTCTTCGCGTCCAACGGGAAGGCCAGACGCGGTACGTCGCGATTCCGCGCCGCTAGGCCGAAGCGCTTCGCCGCGGCCGAAGGGATTTGCTGTCATCGCGAGCGTCTATTGCATGTCATCGCGAGCGGGCAGCGAAGGACCCCATACGTCTTTGCGGGAGAGGACCGCGTCCCCATCGGGGGCATGTGTCACCGAGCAAGGGAGGCGTGCGTCCCCGCGGAAGAACTCCGCGTTCCCCACGGGGGGCGTGCATCGCCGAGCGAGAGAGGCGTGCGCCCCCGCGAAAGCGCGGAGCCTCCCCACGGGGGGCGTACATCACCGAGCGACAGGGGCGTGCGTCCCCGCGAAAGAGCGGAGCCTCCCCACGGGGGGCATGCATCGCCGAGCGAGAGAGGCGTGCGTCCCCGCGAAAGAGCGGAGCCTCCCCACCGGGGGCGTACATCACTGAGCGAGGGAGATCCCATCCCGCTTTGTCACGCGAACGGGATTTACGGTGAACCCTCCCATCGCCCCCCACAGTTGAATGTGATTCTCCCCCACGTCACCGGTATCAAATATAGGTCTCTTACCCCGCGTGGCGATCAACGGAGAGGCAGATATCGAACTTGATTTTCCCATTCGTCGGAGGAGCTGCACTCGATGACGAGCAGGAGGTCCTCGATGGCAGCTCCAACCGGCATCGATTGGGCGACGGCAATGACACCCGGTACGACGACACCGGCCTTCATCCGGTCGAAGGCCAGGCCGACGAGGGTCGATACGTCGTGCGTCAGGAGCACGCGCCCGGAGGCAGCCGCGCTGTCGAGTACCTCTTCGTCATGAGCGCCGCGCATGCTCGCATCCTGAACGCGCACGACGTCGAGGCCAGCCAAACGGCGCAGAAGTCCCCGCAGGATGTCGTTGTTGAAGTCCTCGTCGACGAGGAACCGGGTCATCGACCCAAGTTCGTCGTCGGGCGACGGGCGAGCAGGCGTTCGCGAATTCCTTGAGGCGGGAAGTGCGCCTCGATCTCGGATCGGAGAGTCCGCGTCGCTTCGTGTCTCTTCGCGACATAGGCGGTGACTTCGTCGCGGTGATCGAGCACGTACGCGATGACCGCGTAGACCGCGGCCAACTCGAGCGACGGGTAGCGCTGAACGATTTCTTCCGCTGTGGCGCCCGCTTCGAATGTCACGACCACTGTCTCGAGGGAGACTCTGGTCCCGGAGACCCGAATCACGCCATCGGAGCCGATTACCAACGGCGGTAGCGTGGCCTCGAACGCTTGCATCGAGGCTGAACTCTAGCGCTTCGAGCCGCACCCGCCACGCACGAACTGTAGCGCTGAGCGAGGACGCCGGGACGGTCCGCGCCTCGATCAGTGACCGAGCGGCCCATATCCGAAGAACAGGGTCAGCTGCCGCACGACGTCGATGTTCGACGCGTAGCCCTTGAGCAGCGTCGCCAGCGCCTGCGACTGCGCGTCGGTCTTTGCGATCGAGTTTCCCTGACCGTCGGTGTCGTACGTCAGCTCTCCGGTGACCGGGTCGGGCGGCTGCGTCACGCTGTACGAGAGCTTCGCCAGGTTGTTCGCGTGCTGGATCATGCTCGCGCCGATGGTCTTCGCCATCTCGAAGCCGATGTTCGGGTTGACCACCTCGGTGCCGTAGTTCTTCGCGACGTACTCGATGCCGGTGAGCGGGTCGCGGTAACGCACCTGCTGCTCGATGGGGATCGAGAGGCTCGCCGCGTCGCCGGGCGAGAAGATGCGCATCTGGTCGATGAGGTCCATCGTGAAGGCGGTGGGACCGAACCAGAACAGGTTGATGAGCGCCGGGTATTGCTGCTCCCAATCCACCAGCGGATCGAGCAGCACGGCGCCCGGCGGATACTGGAGCTGGGTCGTCGCCGTGTTGTTCGGGTCGTACTTGTCCCAGGGCAGGTACTGCACGTCGGTCAGCGGGTTGGTCGACGCGGCGGCCGTGGAGGGGATCGAATAGGGCGCCAGCGTGAAGATCTGCGCGTTCGAGGAGGACCCCGTCGCGTGGATGCCGCTCTGCGTGGCCATCAGGTTCGCGAAGATGCGGCGGACCTGGTTCGGGTAGATCGACGCGAAGCTGACGTTCTTGTACCGGCCGTCGATGTAGTCGTCTTCGCTGTTCGAGATGAACCGGTTGTACGCCTCGGTCAGGTACATCGGCGCGAGGAGCTTGTCGTAATAGCTCCCCACCTGTTTTTGGTATTCCGACCACCAGTAGCCCTGCGTGTAGTCGTAGTCGTTCTGGATGAAGCGCCCCGCGCCGTTCCCCAGCGCGACGTTCACGTTGCTCGAGGGCGGCGTCAGCATCCCGAGGTCGCCGAGCTGCCAGGCCGTGGCCCACGCGTTGGGCGGCCCTCCGAGCCCGCCCGTCGGCGTCACGACGTAGTTGCCCGGGGCCGGCCGCGTGAGCGCGCGCACGAACATCGCCAACCCGTCGGCCGAGCCGAGCGCGAGCGGCATGAGGAAGCCCGGCGATTGCGTGGGATCGAAGGCCGGCGACGAGTTGAGCTCGATGCCGAGCGCGAGGCTCTTCGTGAGCCCTTGAATCTTGTCCCAGTAGCGATCTTGGGTGCGAAACGCGACCGCGGCCGTGTTGAAGAGCACCTGGTTTCGCCGGAAGTCGTTGAAGATGTAACGGTTCTCGTAAGTCGAAATCAGAAACTGCATCTGCTCGTACGAGTCGGCGCCCGCGTCGAACCGGAACACGGGCACGTTCCCCACGTCCGCGAACTCGTCCGAACCGAACATGTACGGGTGGCGGACTCGATTCTGCGAATCGACGGCGAAGTTGGCCACGAGGTCCGGCCGAATCGCGGTGACCGCCGCCGAGAACTTGTCGACGGTCTTCATGTCGCGCGACGCGACGTAATCGAGGTTGGCGCCGCTGCATTGCTGGGCCAGCGGGTCGCCCGGGTCGCCGTTCCATCCGGGTCGCGGCGTGCACGTCCCGAGGAGGTTGTACGTATCGTTGTAGGTGCTGTAGTGCCGCGGATTCGGGGTGCCGAGCGACGTGCCCCAGATGCCGCCGAAGCCGTCGAGGGCCTGCAGGTAGTCCCTGCCGTTCGAGCTCGACGTGGTGAACGTCTTCTCGACGTCGACGATGTCGGCGTAACCGAAGCGCATCGCCGCCTTGTCGTAGAGGCCGATGTCGTTCATGTCCTGGGTCATGTCGCCCGGGTAGTCCATCACCGTCGTCGACGCCCACTTCCAGATGAAGCCGTTCGTCTCCTGATCGGTGACCGGGTCGATCCATCGCGGGCCGACGCAGTCGGTGCCGTTCACGTGCGGCGTCGTCGCGTTCGTACAGGCCTTCTCCTTGCCGTTCTCCGTCCGAAGTTGCCAGTACTCGGTGTGGTAGTTGAGCGAGTCGAAGCTGCCCGCGAAGTTGTGGCGCAGCCCCATCGAGTGCCCCATTTCGTGCGCGATGACCGAGAGGTGGAACTGCTCGCGGATCCACTGGTGCAGCTGCTGATCGCGCTCGATGACGTCGGCGGCGTAGTTGGGGTCGCTCGTGCTCGGCAGGGGGTAGAGCTGCCTCGCTTGCCGCGCGAGCGCCACGAGCGAGTCGGGCTCCGGCACGTCTTCGAGGACGCACATGTTCTTCGTGATCATGCCGGTCATGATCTGGTTATTTCCCCACTTGCGGAGCATGGGGTTCAAGCCGCGCAGCGGCGACGCCATGTCGAGGGTCGTCTCGTCGCCCGCGAAGGGCTGCTGCGGATTCAGCCCGGCCCACTGGAGCACGTTGGGCGTCATGAGCTGCCCTTCCCAGGTGCTCCCGAGGAGCTGCTGGCGGGTCGACTCGAGCTGGGCATCCATCGACGGCCCGAGCGCCGTCGCGAGGTTCTGCGACGCGAGCTGCGATGCGATGACCGCCGGCAGCGGCTGGGTAGGCGATATGCCGAGCGCCTGCACCAAGTTCTGCGCGAGCTGCCTCGTCTTCGAGGACGTCGCCGTCGCGGCGGCGGTCTGCGCCGGGCCGGGGAGGCCGTTGCCGTTGGCGAGCGTCTTGTCGATCGAGGCGAGGCGCGAGAGGATTTCCTGTTGCGGGAGGACGGCCGGCGAATACTGGGACAATCCGAGCTGGCTCGCGCTCACCCACTGCGACAGGTACTGGCCGTTCGCGATCTGGTCATTCGAGATCTCGCCGTTGATCCACCGAATCAGGTCTTCGACGCTCTGCGTGGCCGTGTCGAGCACGTAGGACCACTCGTTGATGCTGCCCTGCACCTTCTCGCCGGTCAGCGGATCGTCGAAGTCCGTCATGATGCCCCACGCGGAGGGCAGCTGCGGCGTCTGGATGATGTTGACGACGTTGTACCGGAGGTCGCCGAGGCGCGCCGCGAGCCCGGGCGCGCCGCACGCCGGGCTGTCGCCCGCGATGACCGGGTTGTGGCAAAGGACGAAGATGTCCGGCACGGTGGGGCCTCCCGCGGCTTGTTCGTCCGCCGTGAGGTCCGCTTCGCTCGTCAGGATGCTCTGCGGAGGCGGTAGAAAGGCGCGCTGCGCCTCGACGACCCTCCCGAGCTGCACCGCGCGCTTGACCGCGATGTTCCACGAATTGAGCGCGTGCGCCGTCGCCGCGAAGAGATCGGGAGCCGACCCGGGGCCGTAGTAGAGCGGCGTCGTCTTCGTGTTGCGCGCGTAGAGCGGAATGTCGCATTTGTTGGTGAACTCGTCGCATCGCGAGCCGGCGTTGAACACGTTCCCGCCGGGATCCGTGAACTGGCACTCGTCTTCCGTGCCCTCGCCGTCCGTGTCGCGGTGGACGTCCAGTCCGACGGCGCTCTTCGTGAACGGTTGGCCGTTCGGGTCGGGGATCGGGAGGCCCGTGTTGGGGTCGGCGACGAAGCACGTGCCGTTCGCCGCGACGGCGCCCGTGCAGCCGCCGCTCGTGTCGACCTTGTAGTTCTGGACGTTGCCGTTCGCGTCGCGCCACGCGTCGACGGCGCACTGGGTGCCGGTGACGTGGCTCTTTTGCCAGATGTTGTAGCGCGCCGCGAACCGGTGCCAGTCCTGGTCGAGGATGCCGTAGTTGCGGTCGTAGCCGAAGCGGTCTTGGGTGAACCACCCGAAGGCGTTCATCTTCGTCCCCGTCCAGTCGACCGGCTCGTAGTCGTCGTCGACCACCTTCTTGAACGAGATACGAACCGTGACCTCGGCCGGGTCGCAGGTGATCGCCGGGTAGGTCCCCATCCCGTAGAAGTCGCAGACCGGGTAGTTGCCGTACGGCGTGTCGAGGACTTGCGGCCGCGCCGTCACTTTGGTGGTGACGTCGAAATAGCCCTCGTCGGGGCTGAAGACCGGGGCGTTCGGATCGTTCGGATCCGAGACGTAATAGCTGCCCGGGTCGTACTGGATGCCGTTGAGGCCTCCGACCGCGAAGAGGTCGAAGTCATATGCGTCGGTGACGAGGTTCTGCGACCAGTCGACGCGGAAGTAGTCGCGCTCGTACCACGGCCGGTCGGTGGTGTTCTCGACGATGATGTTGAGCTGCTCGCCGGTCTGCGGGTTGTAATCGCGCTTGATGTCGAACTGACTCTGGATCGCGAACTCCGCCACGATCTGCCCGTTGTTCGTGGTCTGCGAGCCGTGAAAATCGCTGTTCTGGATGCGCTCGTAGGTGAGGCGGCCGATGAGCAGGTTCTCCTGGATCTCCCACTTCAGGCGGGCGAGCGCCCCCACCGACTGGAACATGAAGAAGCCCTGGCCGACGCCGTAGGGCTCATCGATGATGCGCGTCCCCATGTAGAACTCGGGGTCGTCGGTCGGGTCGCTGAGGTTGGCGCCGGCGAAGAAATGCTTGTCGAGGGCGCCCGCCTGCACGCGGTTGATCGGGTCGCGCGACTGCGCGCAGCCGATGGCGAGCACGGAGACGAAAGTGGCCAGCACGCCCAAGCCGAGCCAGCGGAAAAACCTCGTGTGCATGCGCCCTCTCCAGGGCGATAAGGGTACGTAATGGAGTGCGTTCGACGCAAACGACGGCGGGCGCGCTTTCACGGCGACCGGTGGTGACACGACGGGGCGCCTGTACTAGCTTCGCGCCCCCGAACATGGCCCAGACCCGTTCGACACCCCGCGGCATGGAGGCTCGCATCGGACCGAGCGCCCGCGTTCGAGGCCGCGTTCAGGGCGAAGGCAATCTCCTCGTCGAGGGCCAGATCGAGGGGGAGCTCGCCATTCGCGGCGACCTGACGATCGCCGAAGGCGCGGTCGTGACGTGCGAGGCCGTGGAGGCGCACGCCGTGACGATTTCGGGCGCGCTGCAGGGCGACGTGTCGGCGACGAGCGCCGTGCGCATCGGGTCGGGCGCGCGCGTTCGCGGAAATATCCGGGGGACCTCTGTTTCGATCGAGGACGGTGCGCGATACTCCGGCCGGCTCGATTGTGAGTTCGAACTGCCGCCGGAGCTCGGCGGCGAGTCGCGGGGCGATGCGCGCGGGCGCACGTCGGCGCGGCGCTAGAAGGCAAAGGCGGAAACACCCATGGCGGGCACGGTCATCGGGGCGGGTATCACCATCGAAGGGGACGTCACGGCCGACGAGGACATCGTCGTCGCGGGCACGGTGCGGGGAAAGCTCTCGACCAAGGAGAGCGTCACCATCGAGCACGGCGCGACGGTCGAAGCCGACGTTGTGGGGGGATCGTTCGCCATCGCCGGCGCGCTCACGGGCAACGTGAACGCGACCGAACGCGTCGACCTCCAATCCGGCGCGCGGGTCATCGGCAACGTGAAGGCCGCCCGCGTGACGATCGCCGACGGGGCCCAGTTCAAGGGCAACGTCGACATGGACGTGTGAGCCATGCCGGCGAAGGTCTCGGTCATCGGAAGGGCGACGCGCGTCCACGGTCGGGTCACCGGAGGCGGGGACCTCGAGGTCGACGGCTTCGTGGACGGTGAGGTCGCCGTGGAGGGCGACGTGACGGTCGACGCGCACGGGATGGTAGGGGCGGGGGTGCGTGGCCGGCGCGTCGTGGTGCGCGGCGCGGTCAAAGGGGATTTGGTCGGCGAAGAAGCGGTGCTGCTCGAAGAGGGCGCCCGCGTCGTGGGGGACGTTCGTGCTCCTCGGGTCGCGATCGCGTCGGGGGCGCTGGTCCGCGGCTTCGTCGAGACCGGTGACTCGAACGGCGTGCCCGCGAAGGTCGCGCGTCCTCAGGTGGCCGCGCGGGTGGCGCCCCCGGTCGCCTCGGCTCCGAAGCCTGCGGCCGCGGCGGCGCCCGTCGCAACCGTTGCGAGCAAGCCGTCCTCTGCTCCGAGTGGAGTGAACAACTCCAGCGCGAATGCAGGTCCTCGGCGCCCTCCGCCCCCGGTGGTGCCGGCTTTGAAAAAAGTGAAGGGCCAAGTCGCGAAGCGCAAAGAGCGCTGACGCACGGTCGCGGTGTTGGCGCGTTGCGCCGTCTTCGTTCGCTTGCGCGGGGGTGCGTACCGAGCGCTATGCTCCGCGGGCGTCCGGCGACGCGGAGCTCAGCTTGGACACACGACGCATCGACATTCTCAGCGACTCGACGGGCGAAACGGCGGAGCGGGTCCTTCGCGCGGCCATGCTGCAGTTCCCGCAGGCGAGCAGCCAGGTTCGACTGCACTCACGCGTGCGCTCGCGGGAGGCGGTCCGCGCGATCCTCGAGGCCGCGGCGCAGGACGGCGCCGTCGTGGTCTTCACGATCGTCAGCCCCGAGCTCCGCGAATACATTCAGGCGCAAGGCTTGGAGCTCCGCGTCGAGACCGTCGATCTCATCGGCTCGCTGATCGGCAAGCTCGGGGGCTTGTTCGACCGATCCCCGCTCAACACCCCCAGCGCCGCGCGGCCGCTCACGGAAGAGTACTTTCGCCGCATCGACGCCGTGGAGTTCGCCGTCGCGAGCGACGACGGCAAGGCGCCGGGCAACTTCAAGAAGGCCGACGTGATCTTGTGCGGCGTGAGCCGGACGAGCAAGACGCCCCTGTCGACGCTCCTCGCGCAGCGCGGACTGAAGGTCGCAAACTTCCCGATTCTGCCGGGCGTCCGCATACCGCCCGAGCTCGAGGAGGCGCCCCAGGAGCGGGTCGTCGGTCTCATGATCGATCTCGACGAGCTCGTCGAGATCCGCAGGGCGCGCCTCCGGCTGCTCGGGATGCCGAAGGACGCGAGCCACGGGCTGCGGGACCGGGTCAAGTACGAGCTCGACCACGCGAAGGAGATCTTCGCGCAGCACCGCTGGCCGACCATCGACGTCACCGGGCGAGCCATCGAGGACACCGCGGCCACGATCCTCGAGTCGTTGAGAGAGCGCGCCCCTCGCTAGCCGGTCCGCGCGAGCGAAGCGCCGGGCATGGCCGGCCGCGCACGGAGCCGTACGCTCAGCGCGTGACGGGGAGTCGCTTCTTCCCGCCGGTGCCGCCCGATCGATCGATGACGAGCTCGCCGTCGTCTTCGTGGGCTTCTTCGCATCGCTCGATGACCCGCTCCGCGACGGCCACGAACGCCTTCGCCGCCTCCGTCGACGGGGCCGCCTGAACGACCGGCGTTCCCTTGTCGCCCCACTCGCGCACCACGGGCTCGAGCGGCACCTGCCCTAGGAACGGCGCTTCCGCGAAGGCGGCGACGGCCTCGCCTCCGCCCTTGCCGAAGAGCTCGTGCCGCACCCCCGCGCTGTCGACGAACCAGCTCATGTTCTCGACGACGCCGAGGATCGGGATGCCGACCTTCTTGCACATCGATACGGCCTTGTAGACGTCGTCGGTCGCGACGGCTTGCGGCGTCGTCACCATCACGGCGCCCGTCGCCTTGACTCGCTGCGAAAGCGTGAGGGCGACGTCCCCGGTCCCGGGCGGAAGATCCATGACGAGGAAGTCGAGCTCGCCCCAGCTCACGTCTTTCATGAACTGCTGGAGGGCGCCGTGCAGCATGGGCCCTCGCCAGATGACGGCGGCCTTCGGGTCTTCGAGCAAGAAGCCCATCGACATGAGCTTGAGCCCGAACCGCGACAGCGGCTGGATGGTCTTGCCGTCGAGCGACACGGGCCGGCCCGACACGCCCAGCATCGTCGGGATGGAGGGCCCGTAGATGTCCGCGTCGAGGAGGCCCACGCGGTACCCCGCGCGGACGAGCGCCATCGCCAGGTTCGTCGCGACGGAGCTCTTGCCGACGCCTCCCTTGCCGCTCATCACGAGGACGATGTTGTTGACGGTCGGGAGCGGATCGTCGGCCGCGATCGTGCGGGTGCGGAGCGCGGGCGGCGGCGGCGCGGGGGGATCTTCGCGCGGCGTTTCTGCGTCGGAGGCCATGAAGACGGGACGGGTAGCATGGTTATCCCTTCGGCGGGGCCCCCGGGCCGCCGAAGGGGGCGTTTCGCTCGACGTTCCGCGGCGAGTCCGCCCTCGGTCCGCTCGAGCTCGCGGGCTACCCCTCCCGGACGACGAGGAGCCTTCGCTCCGTCATCTCCTCGATCGCAAAGCGCACGCCCTCTCGCCCCATGCCCGAGTCGCGCGTTCCCCCGTAGGGCATCGAATCGACCCGGAACGTGGGCACGTCGTTCACGATCAGGCCTCCCACGTGCAGGCGCGCGAAGGCTTCGGCCACCCGGGCGCGCGAGTCGGTGAAGACCCCCGCCTGCAGCCCGTATCGCGTCGCGTCGGCCATCTCCAGCCCTTCGTCCCATGCGTCGTAGCGGTGCACGGTCAGGACGGGGCCGAACACTTCTTCGTCCACGATCTTCGTCCCCGTCCCCGCGCCCTCGAACGCGACGATCGTCGGCCATACGCGGTTGTGCTCTCGGCGCCCGCCGCAAAGCACCGTCCCGCCGGCGTGGACGGCTTCGTCCACCCACTGCTCCACGCGCTTCGCGTTTTCTTCGTCGATCATCGGACCGCAGAGGGCCGCGTCGTCGAGGGGTGACCGCGGCGTCACCTTTTGGGCCTTCTCGACGAGGCGCGCGACGAACGCGTCGGCGATCGGCCGGTGCAGGTACAGGCGCTGGACCTTGATGCAGACCTGTCCCGCGTACCCGAACGCTCCGGCCACCACGCGCGCGACGGCGTCCTCCTGCGCGGCGTCGTCGTGAACGAGGACGGCGGCGTTGCCTCCGAGCTCCAAGAGTACGCGCTTCTTTCCTGCGATCGCCTTGAGGTGCCACCCGACGCGCGCGCTGCCCGTGAACGACAGCGTGGCGAAGCGGTCGTCGCGGACGAGGCGCTCGGCGACCGCCACTTCGCACGGAAGGACCTGCACCGCGTCTTCGGGGGCGCCGGCGCGACGGATGCAGTCCGCGAGCAAGAGCGACGTGAGGGGCGCTTGAGGCGGTGGCTTCAGCACGACCGAGCAGCCCGCGGCGAGCGCGGGGGCGATCTTGTGTGCCACGAGGTTGAGCGGGAAATTGAAGGGCGCGAGCGCGATGACGGGGCCCGACGGCACGCGCACCCAGGTCCCCGTGTACCCCCGTCCTTTCGGCACTCCGTCGAGCGGCAGGACCTCGCCCGTCATGCGCGTGGCCTCTTCGGCGCCGAGCGTGAAGGTCGCGATCGCCCGCTGGACCTCGCCCTTCGCCATCGTGATGGGCTTGCCGACCTCGCGCGCGATGAGTTCGGCGAACACCCCGGCTCGCGCGTCGATTTCGCGCGCGATGCCGACCAGGATGGCCTTCCGCTCGTAAGCCGCACGCGAGCCGAGCCGCTCCATGGCGCGGGCCGCCGCATCGGCTGCCTCGCTCGCGAGGGCGTCGTCGGCCAGGACGACGCGGCCGATCTCGTCCCCGGACCATGGCTCGCGGACGACCGCGGACGGGCCCTCGGCGATGCGCCGAGACGCGACGTAAAGCGCCCCGTCGATCGCCGGCGCGGACATGTCAGGAGCCCGCTCGGGCGAGGGCGTCCGCGAGCACCTTGGAGAGCGCCGCGCGCGATTGGGCGCCGATGAGCTCGTGATCGCCAATCCAGATGGTCGGGAGTGCGTGGCCGCCCGCGGCCTTGAACCGCGCACGGTCGCTCTCGATGCGCGCCGAGGTCGACGGGTCGGCGACGCAGGCGCGATAGTCGGCGATGGGAACGCCTATCCGCTGGGCCACGGCCTCGCATCCTTGCGGCGTCAGGCTCTCGACCGGCGTCGAGAAGAGGGCTGCTGCCATCTCGTCTCCCCGGCCGAGCTGCTCGCCGCAACATGCGGCGCGCGCCGCGTCGAGCGCGTGGGGGTGGCTTCGCAGCGGCACCTGCACGCGCACGAGCCGAACGCGATCCTTGTGGGACTCCACGACGGGGTCGAGCTCCGCGTGCGTCATGCGGCAGTAGGGGCACTCGAAGTCGACGAAGTCAACGACCGTCACGGCGCCCTTGGGCGTTTGCGCCATCTCGTCCCGGATCGCTTTGGGAACCGAGTTCATGGCGAACGCGAGGAGCGGGGGCGCCGCCAGACCGACGCCGAGCGTCCCGATTGCCGCGTAGACGTACCCGCGCCCAGCGACCGCGTCCGGGTCGACCGCCATCCGCGTGGCCGCGACGAGCGCCCCGAGGATCGCGCTCCCATCGACCACGCAGCAGAACGGACAGAGGTCGCCAAGCTTCGCCTGTTCGGCGATGAGCGCGAGCCCGACGAGGCCCGCGGCGCCCGAAAGGAAGAGCTGCGCCAGCCGCGCGCGCCGGCCCGGCGTGAGTGCCGCCACCCCGATCGCGATGAAGCCCAACGTGCCGATCAGCGGCAGGGGAATACCGAGCGGCGCGGAGAACGCGCTCTGTTTGACGGCGTCGCAGCCGCCGCCTTCGGCGCAAAAGACGGGCCTCGCGCGCATCAGGTCCACGAGCAGTGCGCCGCTCGCGAGCAGGCCGCAAAGAGCCGGGACGATCGAGCCCAAGAGTCCGAGGCCCCCCGCGCGGTTCGGGGTCACCGGTGTCACCGTTCGTTCCAACGCGGAGGGGGGCGCCACTGTTTCATCCCGGAGGGGGTTTTTCCGCATCGCGCGGGGGAGATCGTTAGCATGCTCACGATCGCCCGCCGGACCTCCCGCCGCCCCCCCCTCCCCCCCGGCCATGCTACGGAGGGCACCCCCATGGCCGCAGGCCCCCCCTCACGCTCCAAGGGCGCCCCGACGGCCGCCCACGAGTCCGTCCCCATGCGCACCGAGATCCTCGAGCTCCTCGGGTCCGAACCGCGCCCCCTCGATGCCCGAGAAATCGCCGCCCGGCTGCGCGTCTCGGAGGTCGACTACCTCGCGCTCCAGCGCCTGCTCGACGAGCTCAGCTTCGAGGGCGTCCTCGCCGCCCGCCCGGACCGCCGCTTCAAGCTCTCGCCCCGGCCGACGCCGTCGCGGAACGCGGAACGGGAAGGGCTGCTGACGGTCCACCCCCGAGGCTTCGGGTTCGTGGCGAGCCTCGGCGAGTCCGGCGACGACGTGTTCGTCCCGCCCGACGCCATGGGCGGCGCGATGCACGGAGATCGGGTTCGCGTACGCGTTCGCGCGCGCACCGCGCGGGGCGCGGAAGGGGAGGTGGCGAGCATCCTCGAGCGCGGCCAAAAGCGCGTCGCCGGGACGCTTCGCCGGAAGGGCAGGGGCGTCTGGCTCGAGCCCGACGACCCGAGGGTCCGCGGTCCCATCGTGCTCTCCGGCGCGATCGACGCGCGGGCCGGCGAAGGCAACAGCGGCAACGACGGAGACGCCGTCGTCGTCGTCATCACGCGTTGGCCGGAGTCGGCGGGCGAGAACCCCGAAGGGGCGATCGAGACGGTGCTCGGGCGACCCGGGGTGCTCGGCGTCGAAGCCGCGAAGATCCTCGTGCTGGAGGGCGTGGTCGAGGTCCACTCGGACGAGGCGCTCGCGGAGGCGGGGTCGTTCGGCGACACGGTGCCGCCGGCCATGATGGAGGGCCGCGAGGACCTCCGGCACCTGCCCCTCCCCACGATCGACCCCGAGGACGCGCGCGACCACGACGACGCCGTATGGGTCGAGCGTTCCGAAGGGGGAGGCTACCGAGCCTGGATCGCGATCGCGGACGTGAGCACCTACGTGACGCCCGGGAGCGCGCTCGATCGCGACGCGAAGGACCGCGGCTGCAGCTTGTACCTGCCCGAGCGCGCGATCCCGATGTTGCCCCGCGCTCTCTCGTCCAACCTTTGCTCGCTCTTGCCCGACGTGGACCGGCTTTGCCTGTGCCTCGACGCCGAGATCGACGCCGCCGGTATCGTGAGAAAGAGCCGCCTCGTTCGAGGCGTCATGCGCTCGCGCGCGAAGCTCACCTACGGCGGCGTGGCCCGGGCGCTCGGGCTGAGCGACAAGCCGGAGCGGAGCACGAAGGCCGAGGAGATGGTCGAGTCGCTCCGGGTCGCTTACGAGCTCTCGCGCGTCTTGCGTGCCAACCGGATGAAGCGCGGCGCGCTCGACTTCGACCTGCCCGAAGCGAAGATCGTCCTGCACGAGGAGTCGCGCGAGCCGGTCGACGTCGTCAAGCGCGCGGAGGACCCGGGCGTCAAGCGCGCGTACCAGCTCGTCGAGGAGCTGATGCTCCTCGCCAACGAGACGGTGGCGCGCTGGTGCGAGGAGCGCAAGGTCGCCACGATCTACCGGGTGCACGCGCCGCCGGACGAGCAGAAGCTCGATCGCTTCGCGGCCATGTGCGACACGCTCGGCATCCCGTTCGACGCGGAAGACACGCGCGACCCGAAGCGCCTCGGAGAACTCTTGGCGTCCTTCTCGGACCATCCGCTCGCCGCGGTGCTCAACTCCCTGCTCCTCCGGTCGATGAAGCAGGCCACGTACGACGTCGTGAACATCGGACACTTCGGCCTGGCGTCGAAGGCGTACCTGCACTTCACGTCGCCCATCCGACGCTACCCGGACTTGATCGTCCACCGCATCGTGCACGAGGTCCTCTCGGGGAAGCCGCCGCGGCGCAAGCCGGATGGAGAGGAAGGCTCGCCGCTCGCGGAGGCGGCGCTCGCATCGAGCATCGCCGAGCGACGCGCCATGGAAGTGGAGCGCGCGATCGTGGACCTCTACCGCGCGTTCTTGATGAAAGACCGCATCGGAGCCCGCTTCGAGGGCACGGTCACGGCGGTCGTGGGCTCGGGCGTCTTCGTGCAGCTCGACGCGCCGTTCGTCGACGTCCTGGTCCGCCTCGAGGACCTCGGGGGCGATCGCTGGGAGCTCGACGACGACACCTTGCGCGTCGTGGCCGCGCGCTCGGGTCAGGTCATCGCGCTCGGCGATCGGATGCCCATCGAGATCTCCGACGTCGGCATTCTCCGGCGGACGGTCTACGGACGGCGGGTCACGAGCGACGCCGCCGCGCGCGCCCCCGAGCGGCCCGGGCGAAAGCCGCAGAAGCGCAAGGCTCAGGGTCCGCCGCCGAAGAAGACGTTCGGCGGCAAGCGCGGGCCGTCCCCGAAGAAGCGCGGCGGCAAAAAGCGGCGATAGCGCCGAGCCGTTCCTTCGGTGGTCTCGGTCTAAAGGTGAATGTCCGCGCGGGGATCTTCGGTCTGAAACGAAGCGACGCGGTCGATCGCCTTGGCGAGCTCGGGATCGGCGTCTCGCGGGATCTGGACGAGGAAGTGAACGTAAAGGTCACCCGGTTCGCGTCCCTTCTTGACGACGCCCTTTCCCCGGAGGCGAACGGCGTTCCCGCTCTGCGCGCGCTCGGGAACCTTGAGGGTGACGCTCCCGTCGACCGTGGGCACTTTGATCTTCGCGCCGTGGTACGCCTCGGCGACCGTCACGGGCAGGTCGAGGTGAAGGTCGTCTCCTTCGCGCCGGAAGTGCGGGTGCGGGGTGACGTGGAGGGTCAACACCAGGTCGCCGCTCGGTCCCCCGTTCGAAGAAGGCCCCCCTTGTCCCGGGATGCGCACTCGGCTGCCCTCGTCGGCCCCCGGCGGGATGCGAACGGTGACGGGTGATCCGCCGCTCCCCTGCGGGCGGAGCTCGAGGGTGGCGCCGCGTACGGCCGAAGCGAAGTCGATCGTGGTCTCGCTCTCGAGGTCGGGTCCCTTCGACGGGCCGCGCGTACGGCGAGCGCGACCGATGAAGTCGCCGAACAGGTCGCCGAAGCCGCCCCCGGCCGCGCCGCCGCCGCCCAGCACGTCTTCGAGGTCGAACGCCTGCGCGCCGTCTCGCCCGTGGGGAGCGCCTCGACCCTGCCGCGAGGACCAGTCCCGGTAGGTCCGCACGCGGTCGGCGTCGAACCCTTCGCGCAGGCCCTCTTCACCGAACTCGTCGTAGAGCGCACGCTTCTTCGGGTCGCTCAGCACTTCGTAGGCGTGGTTGACGGACTTGAAGCGTGTCTCGGCGGGCTTGTTCCCCGGGTTCTTGTCGGGGTGCAGGTGCGCGGCGAGCTTTCGGTACGCCTTCTTGATGACGTTTGCGTCCGCGTTCTTGGGCACCCCGAGGACGGCGTAGAGGTCGGCGTCGGCCATCGATATCGCGTCGCGAACGTAAGTCGAGCCGGCGAGGGTGGCAATGCAAACGGCGCTGCCTCGGCCCGGATGCGGGCTCTCAGCCCGCGGCCAGCACGTCCTCGGCGTGCGGTACCGAAAGATACAGGCCGCGCGCATAGAGCCGCAGCCGGGTCTCCGCGGCGAGGTCGCCCCGCCGGCCCCGCGTGGCCGCCTGGAGGAGAATCGCCGCGGTGACGCTCACGTTGAGGCTCTCGGCGAAGCCGCGCATGGGAACGCGCACCCGCGCCACGCAGGCGTTCAGGATGCTCGCGCGAATCCCGTCTCGCTCGTTTCCGAGGACGAGCGTGAGCTTCGGCATGCGCTCGAGGTCCTCGGGCACGAGCTCGCCCGTCGCGTCGGCGGCGACCAGCGTGGTCGACTCCGTTTGGACCCACGTCAGAAAGGAGGAGTCGTCGCCGTGCCGAACGACGTCGATCCACTTTTCGGCGCCCCGCGCCACGGACGACGCCACCGCGAACGGCGTGTTCGTCCGCTCCACCACGTGGAGCTCCTGCACGCCGAACGCTTCGCACGACCGGGCCACGGCCGCCCCGTTGTGAGGGTCGTACGGCGCGTCGAACGCGACGGCGATGGATCCCAGCCGGCGGCCAATGACCTCGGTGAGGCGCGCGCGCCGGGTCTCGGTGACGAGCGGCTCGAGGGCGCGCACCACGCGGGCCGGATCGCGCTCGAGGTCCGCGCACGCTCGGGACAAGGTGACCTCAACCCCCGGCGTCGTGCGTCGCATGGGCCCACCTTAGTGCCTTACGGGACCGACCGCGTCCTGCGGGTTAGAGTGGCCATTGCAGCACGCGGGGCGGCGACCGCCACCACACGTCATGACGAGCGCGCACATCGAGCAATTCACCCCGACCGGGCGGCGCGACTGGGTCCGGGCCGTGGCGTGGGCGGCGTGCTTGGTCCTCGCGGCCGCCGGGCTTCTTCCCTACGCCGCGGTCGTCCTCGTTCGGTCGCCGTGGGTCCGCGCGTGGGCGACCCGGGAGACGGAGCGCGCCCTCCGGGAGCAGGGGATCGTCGCGACCTACGAGATGTCCCTTCGGCTATGGCCGCTCGCGGTGGAGCTCGACCACCTGCGCGTCGACTCGACCGACGGTGGGTCCAGCGCGGTCGAGTGCCCGCGCGCCCGCGTGCGGCCGAAGCTCTTCTCCCTCTTGGCGGGCAAGCTCGCGATCGACGCGGTGGAGCTCGACGCACCGTCCGTCCGCATCGTGATGCGCGACGGCGCCGTCGCCAACGTCGCGGGGCTGCACCGCGAGCAGCCGGCGAGCGGAGACGGCACGCTCCACTTGCCGTTCGCGTCCTTCGCGGTCACCGACGGCGCCGTCGACCTCGATCTCGGATCGGCCCATATCCGCGCGAGCGCGCTCGACCTCGACCTGACGACCGGCAACGACGCCCCCGACGGCTCGACCTTCGAAGTGTCGCTCCATGCCGGGCGGGCGACCGTGCAGCGATCGCGCGCCGTCGAGGGAGGACCCGCCGTCACCGACGACGACGTGCTGTGCTCGATCGAGAGTCGGCTGAGCGTGAGGCCCGGCTCGATCCTGGTGCGTCGCCTCGAGGGGGTGGGCTCGGCGGACCTCGACCCCGCCCCGGGGACCACGCCGGCCTGCGATCTGCCTCAGGACGACAAGCGCCGCGTGGAGCTGTCGCTCGGACACGTGCACGTCGTCCTGCCGGGCGCGGGCGGGTTCGCGGCCGTCGACGGGCGGCTCGGTTTGCGTGTGCCGATCGCCCTCGCCGAGCGCGCGGCGAGCTTGCCGGAGACGGACGGATGGATCCGCGTCGAGGCGGACGTGCGGTACGGGCCGGACACCATCCTCCCCGACGTGAGCGGGACGATCGAGGCCCACGACGTGCGCCTCGGCCAGTACGAGTTCGCGCAGGAGCTCCACAGCGAAATCCGCATCCGGCACAATCTCGTGTCGAGCCCCACGACGACGCTGCGCCTGGCGCGCGGCACGCTGACACTCGTGGACACCGTCGTCGACCCGCTGGCGCACGGCGGGACGCTCGAGCACACGCGCCTCGACGCGACCGGCATCGATTTCACGGCGCTCATGCGCGACCTCGGCGTTCACAAGAGCGCGCACGTCGGCTGGGACATCCGCGAGCTCCATGCACCGCTCGTGTCGGGCACGTTCGATCCGCTCCGGCTCGACGGGGACTTGACCGCGAAGACCGGGACCTTCGGCGTCTATGACCGGCCCGCCGAGGATCCCGCGCGCGAGCGGCTCTTCGGCTTCTCCGAGGCGCAGGTCACCGCGCACCTCGCGGTCCGGCCGGACGCGGTCAAGTTCCTCGACGTCCACGCCGTGCTGCCGCATTCGCACGTCGATGGCGCCACGGTCTCCCTCGGGTTCCACAACGATCTGCGCGTGGACACGCCGCGCGTCTTCGCCGACATGGACGATCTGTCGCCGCTCGGCCCGGTGAAGATTCGCGGCAAGGCGCAGGTGAGCGCGCACGTCGGCGGGTTCTTCGCGGATCCCGAGCCCGAGGGCGACATCCAGTCGATCGCGGGCCTGGTCGTCGCGGGCGTCTCGTTCGGCGACGTCAGCGCGGGTCACGTGGTCGTCGATATCCACAAGCCCGAGGTCGTCTTCTCGGGCGTACACGCGCAGCAGCACAAGAGCCCTTACGAAGTGCCCACCGCGAAGCTCCGATTCGGTGGCGCGCGAGGATTCGTCGTCGAGGCCGTGGGGGCGAGCGGTGGGCTCGACTTTCGCGATCTCCTGTCGATGTTCTCGCTCGAGGACGATCCCCGGTTCGAGGGCCTCGGCGCCACGGTCGCCCTCCGGGCCGACGTGCACGTCGCGCTGGGCGGCGCGGAGGACACGTGCGGCAGCGGCTACCTCGCCGTCGACGTGAAGGGGCGCTTGCGCGACGTCGTCGCGTACGGGGAGCGCTTCGCGGGAGGGAGTGCCGACGGGTCGCTGCGATGGTACGACCGCGACCAGGGCATCGCGGGCGCCGACGTCGACATCCGGTCGTTCGTGCTCGAGAAGACGCAATCGGGGACCGGCGCCAACGCGAAGGTCAATGGCACCGTGCTCGGCTCGGCGTCGGTCCGCAGGGGGGGCGCTCTGTCGGCCAACCTCATCGTCGAGGGGGTGCCGCTCTCGGGTGTCGACGCGCTGGGCGGCCTGGCCCGACAGGTCGACGGGAGCGTGTCGGGCGTGGCGCACGTGACCGGCGACCTCGACGCGTTCCACCCGAATGCCGGCTTCGTCGCCCGCGCAGAGCTCGATCTATCGGCGATGCGCGCGCGCGGCGTGGCCGTGGCCGGGTCGCACCTCGACGTCGGCATGACCCACCACCTTCAACAAGAAAAGCGGTCCGTGGCGCGAACCGGTTGCGGCGCGCCCATCGCTCCGCCGTTCGACAAGGCCACGTACCTCGCCGATACGTCGTCGCGCGGAGAGTGGACCGTCGGCGGGGACCTTCTCGGGGGGACGGTGCTCCTCCGCGACGTGGTCGTGACGCGCGCGAAGTCGCCGGAGGTGTCCGGCAGGGCGTCGCTGCGCGGGCTCGACCTTCGCACGTTGGGCCGCATCTTTCTCGCCGCGCCGGCGGATCCGGAAGGAGGCGCCGCCCCGGAGAGCTCGATGGATGGACAGCTGTGGGGCGAGCTCGTCGCGGACACCATCGACGTCGAGCACCCGGCGAGGTCGAGGGCGCGTTTCTTCCTTGGACCGACCGTCGTGTCGCGGAGCGGCCAGCGCGTCATCCTTCAGCCCCCGCGCGACCCTCTCGAGCTGAAGGACGACACGCTCACGGTCCCGCCACTGCACCTGACGCTCGACACCCCCGAGGGCTTTCGCGGCGGCTTCGTCCTCGCCGGCGACGTGACCAAGGCGACGACCGACCCGACGCTCGCCATCGACGGACGCCTCGAGCCGATCGATCTCGCGATCCTTCAGCGCTTCATCCCGAAGGTGGCGCGCGCCGACGGAAAGATCGTCGGGAGCGTGCACGTGCAGGGGCGTGCCGCCTCGCCGGTCGTCGCCGGCGAGCTGACCGTGAGCGGCGACGCGCTCGAGATCCACGGCCTGCCGAGCGCCATCACCGATTTCCACGTCGACGCGAAGGCCACGGCCAGCGACTTGACACTCACCGGCGCCGGGAAGTTCGGAGGTGGCTCCGTCGAGCTCGACGGGGCGATGCCCATCCGCGGGCTGGAGCTCGGGGCCCTCGAGGGTCACGTCGTCGCCCAGGATATCCGCGTGGCGCCGGCCGAGGGAATCGCCGCGATGTTGGACGCCAATCTCGAGGTAACCTACCAACCGAAGGGTCGCGCCGACGGCTCGACGCTTCCTCGCGTGACAGGCGACGTCGTGATTTCGTCCTTCGACTACTCGCGCCCCATCGCGCTCACGACGGACCTGACCCAGCTCGGGACGCGCGCCAAGCGCACCGAGGTAGACTCTTACGACCCGTCGCTCGACTTTCTCACGTTCGATCTTCGCCTCCGCTCCAGGGCGCCGATGGTCATCAAGAACAACCTCGTCGAGGTGCAGCTGGCCATCGATCCGGGCACGCTCGAGGTGACTGGGACCAACCAGCGCGTGGGGCTTCGCGGCGCGCTGAAGACGCTCCCGGGAGGCCGCTTCCACTTCCAACAGAGCGACTTCGAGGTGCAGCAAGGGCGCATCCGCTTCGACGATCCGACGCGGGTCGCGCCCAACGTCGACGTGACGGCCGTCACCGAGTACCGGCGGTACACCGACACGAGCTCGGCGGCCGCCGCCGGCGTGGACACGGGCGGGGGGCCGACGGCGGCCTCCATCGGGTCGACCCGCGGAGGCTCGCTCTGGCGCATCACGCTCCACGCCTACGGCGATGCCGACAACCTCCGCGTCGACATGACCAGCGAGCCGACGCTGTCGCAGGAGGACATCGTGCTGCTCCTCGCCGTAGGTATGACGCGCGCCGAGCTCGACCAACTCCAGGCGAGCAGCCTCGGGGCGAGCCTCGCGCTGAACTACCTCGGGGCCACGAGCGGGGCGGACCGGGCCGTCAAGCAGGCCTTGCCCATCATCGACGACTTCCGTTTCGGGAGCTCCTACTCGACCGTGACCGGCAAGACGGAGCCGCAGCTGACCGTGGGCAAGCGCCTCTCCAACGACTTCCGTGCCAGCGTGACGGCGGGGCTCTCGGAGGACCGGGAGCTGAGATCCAATATCGAGTGGCGCCTCAACAACCGATTGAGCGTTCAGGGCTCTTACGACAACATCAACGACGTGTCGTCCTCGACGCTCGGCAACCTCGGCGTGGATCTTCGCTGGCGGCTCGAGTTCGAGTAGCAGTCGAAAGTCGAGATGCGACCGACGCGCCTTTGGGTCCGCGCTCTCGTGGTCTTCGCCGTGCTCTCGGTCTTTTCCGGGGCGGCGAGGGCCGCCGATCCTCCCGTCGCCGTGCCCATCCCGCGGCCGACGCTCGCGCCTCCGGCGCCGCAGACGCCGTCGATCGCGCCCGCGCCCGATCTGACCGGATTCATCGGGCTGCCGATCGTGCGCATCGGCGTCCTCCTCGAAGGCAACGTGTGGGGCGACGTCGAGATCCCCGCGATCCACGACGTCACGCTCGGTCAGCCGCTCACCCCGGGCGCGGCCCGCAGGGCGCTCGCGGAGGTTCTCGGGACGGGCCGATTCGCGCGGGCGTACGCGACCGCGGCGTTCGAGCCGGGCGGGGTCGCGCTCCTGCTCCACGCGGCTCCGCGAAAGCTCGTCAGCCACCTCGTGCTCGAGACGCGCGGGGCCCCCATAGACCGCGAGGAGCTGCTCCGCGAGGCGAACCTCTCCGAAGGCAACGAGATCGTCGCCGCGGACATCGGCGACATGACCACGCGCGTCGCGCGCTACCTGGCCATCCACGGCTATCCGTCCGCCAAGGTCGACATCGAGACGCGCGACACCGTCGACCTCTTCCGCGCGCTCGTCGTCATCGACATCGACGCGGGCGCCCCGCGGATCATCAACGACCGGCACGCCTACGTCTTCGGTCCCGACGCCGAGGCGCTCCTTCCGCTCGCCGACGCCTACGCGGTGCACCCCAAGGAGCGCGCCGACGAACCCGCGCTCGACGCCGCCGACGCCGCGCTCGAGCGGACCCTCCACGGCAAGGGCTGGTACCGCGCGGGCGTCTCGCACGACCTCGTCGCCGTCGCCGGCCCAGGCGGACGCTCCTTCGTCGTCCTGCGGATCCGCATCGACGCCGGCCCGCGCCAGGTGCCGCGTTTCGAAGGAAACGACCACTACGATCCCGAGGTGCTCACCGCGTCGCTCGCCCTCGACACCGAGACCGATCGCTCGCCCACCCACCTCGCGGAGAAGCTCGTCGCCTTCTACCGCAAGCGCGGCTTCCTCGACGTCGAGGTCCGCCCCGAGGTGCGCGGCGGCGATCAGGAGCCGCTCCAGGTCGTCGTCTTCCACGTCCGCGAGCACGTGCGCGTGCAGGTCAAAGGTCGGCAGTACCCTTGCCTCAAGGTCGACGCGATCGCGCACCTCTCCAACGGCGGTCCTCGGTCCCCCGGCGAGATAGGCACCGAGATCGACAGCTTCCTCGAAGAGGAGCTCCCGGGCACCGACCTGCTCGTCGATCCCGATCCGAAGGGCCTGAGCGCCACGATCGGCTCGGGGGCCGGGCAAGTCGCGACCGGTGCGCGGCCGTCGCCCATCGATCTGAAGCCCGACGCGACGTACGTCGTCGACACCTACGAGCGCGCCGTCGCGCACGTCCGTGAGCTCTATCGAAACGAGGGCTTCTTGCACGCGGAGGTCGGTCCGGTGGGGGTGCTCCGCGCGCGGTGCGACCCGCGCTCGCCGCCCGGCCGCTGCAAGGCTCTTCGGGTTCCGGCGCTCCCCGAGAACGTCTGCGCTTACGGGCCGAGCGGCCTGCCGACGCCCGCGACGGCGCTCGACCCTTCGTACACGTGCCGTCCGGATTCCGGTCGCGGCATCGCCTGCGCGGACTCCGTCGAGCTCGTGCTCCCCATCAAGCTCGGGCCGCGCACCGACCTATGGGACGTCTCCTTTTCGGGCGTTCGCAGCGCGAGCGAAGCGGAGGTGGCCGCGGCCGCGCAGCTCGCCCTCGGAGACCCCATCAGCAACACCCGGCTCGACGCCGCCCGCCGCCGCATCGTCGATTGGTACAAGGAACGGGGCTACGCGTACGCGGACGTCAAGTACGCGCTCGAGCCGTCGATCGACAATACGCGCGCGCGCCTCCGCTTCGA
Source organism: Polyangiaceae bacterium (assembly GCA_036500865.1). Classification (GTDB taxonomy): domain Bacteria; phylum Myxococcota_A; class Polyangia; order Polyangiales; family Polyangiaceae; genus Palsa-1150. The sequence goes on along the minus strand of DASYBG010000022.1, from coordinate 106,919 downwards.
CGTCACCGAGGGCGAGCAAGTCGTCGTGCGCGACATCGTCATCCGCGGCCTGAAGGACACGCGCGAGAGCGTCGTCCGGCGGCGGATCAAGCTCGAGGTCGGCGGTCCGTACCGGACGAGCGACGCCGACGCGACCCGCGAGCGCATCGACACCCTCGGGGTCTTCTCGAGCGTGACCCTGTCGCTCAGCGACCCGTACGTTCCTCAGGCCCACAAGACGGTCTACATCGACGTCGTCGAGCGCCTCCCGCGGTACCTCGAGGTGCGGCCCGGGTTCTCCACCGGCGAAGGCGTCCGGGGGACGATCGAGTACGACGAGCGGAACGTCCTCGGGTACGCCATCGGCGCGGTGCTTCGCGCGCAGCTCTCGTACCTCCCCGATTTTCTCATCCTGGATCCCCAAGTCGCGACCAACTACCAGCCGGTCAAAGACCGGCTCGCGCGGCGCATCACCGCGAGCGCGAGCTTCCCCGAGGTCGGCCTCGGCCCGCAGGTCCGCGCCCAGGCCGACGCCATCTACGTGCGTGACCTCGAGCGGGACTTCGCGCTCGACAAGGTCTCGGGCTTCGGGAGCCTCATCTACCGCCCCGTGCGTGAGGTCACCGTCACCCTCGGCCAGAGCGTCGAAGACAACGACGTGCGCCTCTTCCAGTTCAACTCGCTCGCCGCGTATCTCGCCTGCGCCACGGAGATGAACACGTTCAGCCCGGGGCTCGCCGCGCTGCTTCGCGTTCCCGACGGCGAGAGCCTCGTCATCGCCCAGCGCGCCGCCTTCACCTGGGATCGCCGCGACAGCGCGTTCAATGCCCACAGGGGCACGTTCGTCTATCTCGGCGCGGAGCTCGTGAACTCCGTCCCCGAAGGCTCCGCCATCAAGCCGAACCCGGGCAACCTCGCGACGACCTGCAGTATCCCCGACCAGAACCAGCTGGCCCTCCAGCCCGCGCCGCAGGCGTACGCGCATTTCGTCCGATTGACGCAGACGTTCGGCGGATACATCCCGCTCTTCCGCGACGTCTCGCTCGCCCTCGAGCTTCGCCTCGGGGAGAACGTCCGCGTCGCGCCATGTGGGTACGTCAACCCGGCGGGCCAGAGCAACGCGCAGGACCCGGTCCTCTGCACCTACCCCGACCGTCTCTTCTTCATGGGCGGTTTCGACTCGATGCGCGGCTGGCTCCAGGACACGTTCATGCCGCAGGACTACGCCGACCAGATCGCGGTCAAGCACGACCTCTGCCTGAGCTCGAGCAGCAACTGCCTCATCCCGCTGCGAGGGGGCAACCTCATGATCAACCCGCGCGTCGAGCTGCGCTTCCCGATCTATGGCTCCCTCGACGGCGCGCTCTTCGCCGACTTCGGCAACCTGTGGGTCGACCCTACGTACATCGAGACTCGCCCGATCACGCTGCGCGCCGACGTCGGGCCCGGCGTGCGCCTGCAGACGCCCGTCGGCCCGCTCGTCTTCGACTACGGCATCAACGTCACCCGCCGCTTCTACGAAGACTTCGGCGCCTTCCACTTCGCCATCGGCCTCTTTTGAACCGACGACCGCGTCATCGCCCGCGCTCCTCGAGTGCACGCGCCTTGGTGCAGCCGGCGTTCGCGCCCGCCTCGCACACGCGCCCATAGAGCTCCGCGGCGCGGGGGACGTCCGCGTCCACGCCGCGACCGTTCTCGAGCATGATGGCGCGGTTGTAGCAGCCGGCCAGCCAGCCGAGGTCGCAGGCGCGGTCGTACAGCTTAGCCGCGCGCGCGTCGTCCTTCGGGACGCCGTGCGCGTACTCGTGCATTTGCCCTTCGAAGACGCAGGCGGGCGCGTCGTTCATCTCGCAGGCCTTGGCGTAGAGCGCGACGGCGCGGGCTTCGTCGCGACCTTCACCGTGGCCCATGGCGTACGTCGCGCCGAGGCGGCGGCATCGGTCCGCCGAGCCCGACGCGCACTCGCGCTCGCACACCTCCGGATCGTCGCAGACGCCGAGCGCCACGCCGATGCCGATGACGCTCGCCGAAGGAGCCGGCGCATCGCCCGACGCGCCCGCGTGCCGGTTGCAGGCGGCGCAGAGAAGCCAAAAGAGGACGGAGGGGGCGGTTCGCACGGCAAGTCCGGACGACGCGTCGTCAGCCCACCGTCCAGGCCCGCGCGACCGCGTCGACGACGCGATCTTGCTCCTCTTCGGTCAACGTCGGGTACATCGGCAGGCTGAGCGTGCGCTCGCCGATCTCCTCCGCCACGGGCAGCGCACCGTGCGGGATGCCGAGCCGCTCCGCCAGGTAGGTGAGCCGGTGGATCGCGCGGTAGTTCACCGCCGTCCCGATCCCGGCCTCGCCGAGCCGTGACAAGAGCGCATCGCGACGGCCGGGCGGCGCGTGCATCGTGAAGAGGTGGTGCGTGCTCTGCCCGCGGCGCGCGACGAGCCACGGGACGCCGTGCACCGTCGGGGCCGGCGAGGCGACGTCCGCGACGCGGGCGCGGAGCTGCGTCTCGTACCTGTCCGCGATTCGCTGGCGGCGGGCGCGCTTTTCTTCCACGGACGCGAGCTGCGGTCGGAGGAGCGCGGCGTCCAGGTCGGTCAGGTTGGCCTTGTAGCCGAGTTCGAGGAGATCCCAATGGACGTAGAGGCCGCCGTGGCGATCGGAGGCCGCCTTCGACACGCCGTGGTTTCGGAGGCGCCGGAGCCGCTCGGCCAGGCGCGCGTCACGCGTCGCGATCGCGCCGCCGTCCCCGCTCGTCATGTTCTTCGTCGCGTAAAACGAAAAGACGGCCGCGTCGCCGAGATCGCTCGGACGCACGCCGTCCCGCTCCATTTCGATGCCGTGCGCGGAGTCCTCCACGATGAAGAGCCCATGCGCGTCGGCGATCGAACGGAGCGCCTTCATGTCGGCGAGCTGCCCGTAGAGGTGCACGGGCAGAATGCCGGCCGTGTGGTCTCCGATGGCTGCCCTCACGGCCGCCGGATCGATGAGCCCCGTCTCTGGCTCCACGTCGACGAGCTTGGGCTTCGCTCCGAGGTGCAAAATCGCGTTCGTCGTCGAGACGAACGTCATCGGCGTCGTGATGACCTCGTCGCCCGGTCCGACGTCGAGCGCCTTCAGCGCCATGAGAATGCCCATCGAGCAGCAGCTCGCACCCACGACGTGAGGCGCCGTCGCGCCGGGCCGATCGCGCACGAGGAACTCGCCGAGCTCCCGTTCGAACGCGGCCACCTGCGGTCCGAGCGTCAGAAACAGGGTGTCCAGCACCTTCCGCCACGACGCGGCCTCGCCGTCGCCGAGCTGGTGCCGGTAAAACTCGACCTTGCTCATGGGGCGGTCGAAAGCAGCCTGCCCTCGATGGCGAGGTCGACGTGCGCTCGCTCCGCCTCTCGCAGAAAGAGGTACTGGCGGAGCGTGTACCAGCGGCGGTCGTCGGGGTCGACCACGCCCTCGCGCAGCGCCCCGAGCACCTCGCGAATCCCGTCGTCGAGCGTCTTGTCGGCGCGGAACCCGAGCCGCTCCCCGACCTTGTCGAACGCGACGTTGTAGTCGCGAAGATCCGGGTCGGTCGGCGCGTGCACGACCTCGGTCCCGGGCACCACGTCCCGGACGCGGAACGCCAGGTTCAGGATCTGCACGTTGTTCTGATCCGAGCCGACGTTGAACACCTCGCCGGCGACCTTCGCGGCGTCGCTCGTCAGCGCGAGCTCGAACGCGCCCGCCGCGTCGCGCACGTGGACGAACGGACGCCACTGCCGGCCGCCGCCGTCGACCGTGATGCGCCGGCCGACGTACGCGTTCTTCGTCATCACGTTGATGGCGAGGTCGAACCGCATGCGCGGGCTGAGGCCGAACACCGTCGCGAGGCGGAGCGCGCACACTTCCATCTCGCCGCGGCTGGATTTTCCCATCTCGAGCAAGAAGTCCTCGACCTCGGCCTTCGCCCGCGCGTAGAGCGACACGGGGCGGCGCTGGCTCGTCTCGACCAGGCCGAGCCCGTCGCCGTGGCCGTAGACCGAGCACGACGACGAGAACACGTATCGCTTCACGCCTTGCTCGCGTGCCGCGACGGCGAGGCGCTTGGCCCCGTCGACGTTCACGCTGCGGGTGAGCTCGGGGTCGAGTTCGCACGACGGGTCGTTCGAGATCCCCGAGAGGTCGACCACGGCGTCGATCGACTGCAGGAGCGAGCGATCGAACGCGCGCACGTCGCCACGGACGACGCGGAGCCGCTCGCCGAACCGAGCCTGCGCCCGGCCCAGCGTGTCACCGAAGTAGAGCCTGTCGAGGACCGTCGCGCGGTGGCCGTGCTCGAGGAGGAGTGGTACGAGGACCGAGCCGATGTAGCCGGCGCCGCCGGCGACGAAGACATGCATCGATGCGGGCCGTACCACGAAAGCGGCCGCCCGTGAACCGATCAGCGAATCAGCGGCAGGAGGCCGAAATACGCGATGGCGGCGAGCAGCACGACGGCTGCGGCGATGATGACGTAGGCCTGCCGCGATTGGGACTTGCCCAGCCCCCGCCCGCGGAGCTCGTCGCGCGCGTTCTTGCGGAGGCGCCGCTGGACGCCCCGCAGGATGTCCGGCGGAGGGTGGACCAGCGCTCCGTTCGACAGGGCACGGCGGACGAAGGCGCGGACCTTCTCGCTCTCGTGCGCGTCGATGTCGGGCGGGTCGCTCATGTGATCTTCTCTCCGAGCGCCGCTTCCACGAGCTCTTTGAGCTGGGCGCGCGCCCGATGCAAGCGGCTCTTCACCGTCCCTTCGGGCAAGCCCGTGATGGCCACGATCTCCTCGTAGCTCATGTCCTCGACGTCGCGGAGCACCAAACATTCGCGGAACGTCGGCTCCAGCTTCACGATCGCGTCCTGGACGATTTGCTCGAGCTGCCTTCCGGCCGCGACCTCGTCGGGGCGGTGGGCGGCTGGGGACGACGGACGGGCGTCTCCGGGCGCGAGGTCGAGCTTCTCGAGCGGGTCCTGCCGGCTCGAGCGCCGCGCCGTCAGGTACTTGGTGCGGTTCTTCGTCAGGTTGATCGCGATGCGGTAAATCCACGTGGAGAGCTTCGACTCGCCTCGAAACGTGCCGATGGCCTTGAACACCTGGACGAAGACCTCCTGGGCCAGGTCCTCCGCCTCCGCCCGGCTCCCGATCATGCGGACGACGAGGGCGAAGACGCGCCGCTCGTAGGCGCGGACCAGGGCGTGGAACGCCGCTTCGTCGCGCGCGACGAGCCGCTTCACCCACAGCGTTTCGTCTTCCATCCAAGCCGGCGCCGGGCCTTCGGCCGAGGGACGCACGTCGGCCGGCATCGGGAGGGCAGGTTCGCCTGTCGACGGCACGTCCTCGTATGGTGGTCGATCCGGGGGCGTGCGAGGAGGAGAATCCACGCGCGGACCGCCTCGGGCCGAGCTGCGCCCCATCGCTCATGGGACCGCGGCCGAGTCGCGAAGTTCCGCGTGATCGCCCCGACCTGGTTGCGTTCGTGGTGTGTTTGCGTAGGCTCGGGCCGAGCGGCGAGCCCCCCGCGGGTGGCCGGCGCGCGATCCGGCGTCGTCTAATGGCAGGACAGCGGGTTTTGGTCCCGCTTATTGGAGTTCGAATCTCTACGCCGGAACTTGGTGTGATGTCGCGGGGTTGGGGACCGCGGCCATATCGCGGGCCCCGGTCCGCCTAGAAAGTCCCCTCCAAGCGAACGCTCCCCGGCCCCACGCCGAGCCGCGCGCTCGCCGCCGGTTGCTCCGCCGACCTCGGAGCCGTAAGCCAGAGCACCGCGGCGCCCGCGAGGCCCACGCCGCCGACGATGAAAGCGATCGTCGAGTAGTTGCCTGCCGTCGTCGCGTCGCTCCAGTCGCTGCTTCCTTCCTGCGCGCCGGGCCCCATGCACGTCGCCGTACCGCAAAGCTTCTGCGCGTCGTTGTGCTTTCCCATCGACACGACCCCGAAGTACGTCCCGACGCCGATACCGGCGACCCCGACCACGCCCGCCACGATCGACAGGACCCGCTGGGCGCCGAATCCGCCGCCGTGGGCGCCCGTGTCCGGGGCCGTCGGCGCGGGGGTCGCGGCGTCTTTCGGCGTCGTCTTCTCGGTCTCCGCTCGCTCCAGGGGCTTGGGCGGCACGGGCGCGAGATCGGGCACGGTCACCGTCGTCGTCTTGCCGCCCTCGTCGACGTTCGCGGTCATCGACCACGGCTGCCGGCCTGGGGCCGCGGCCTCGATGAGGTGCGCGCCCGAATCGGCCGGAATGGGGGTGCCCCACTCGGCCGTGCCGACGGAAGTTCCGTCACGCTTCACGTCGATCCCCGGCGTCTTGTCTCCGCCCGGAACCGCGATGACGAGGTTCGACAAGCGTGGGGCGAGGGCCGCCGCGCGGTCCTTCGCGATCTGGGCGCGCGCCGTTTGTCCCGCCGACCGTGCCTTCGACGCGACCTCGAGGAACTTGCTCCACGCCGTCGCGAGCTTTCCCTCGTGCTCGTAGCAGTCGGCGAGGTTGAGGAGCGTACCGAGCCCCGGCTCGAGGCGATAGCTCTCCTCGAACTTCGGACACGCCGCGGCATAGTCGTGCGCGGCGAGGCTTTTCTTGCCTTGGTCGAAGAGCGCCTGTGCGGCGGCGCCGTCGTCCGCGTGCGCGGTCGACGCCGCGCTCTGGACGAGCAGGACGGCGCCTGCGGTGATTCCCCATCGGATCGGCTTCATCGGCTCATAGCCTCTCGTCGTATGCGCCCGCTCCGGCGGCGGGCTCGGTGGTGCTGCCGGGTGCCTTCGGCGTAGCTTTGGAGGGCCGGGGTTCGGACCCAACGTGCGGGGCGGGCGCCGGGCGGTGCGGCGCCTTGATCGGGCGCCCTTCGGACGCGACGGCCGACGCGTCCATCTCGTCGATGGGCTCGGTCGTTTCGGCAGGCGCCGCGCGCGACGGGGGCTCCAGGTTCACGGGAGCGGGCGCGGGGGCTGCGTTCGTCTGCACGAGGGCGGCGGTCGCCGCGGTGGCCGGGGGAGGGGTGACGAGCGAGGCGGACGACGTCGCCTCGGGGGCGGAGCGAGCGTGCCACGCGATGGCGATGGAACCCACGGCACCGAGCGTCACCGCGGCCCCGATCGCCCAGAGGACGACTCCCTTCCTCCGGCGCGTCGCCGCGGCCGTGCTCCCCACGCCGTCGATGCTCGTCCTCAGGGCGAATGGTGTGCGCTGCGACTCGTGGAGACTGCTGCTCGCCATGACGGTCTCGACGCGCGCGCTCGAGCCGTGGGACCGCCGGACCGGCGCAGCCGACTCGGCGCGATCGGGCGCGAACGGCGCCAGCGCGGCGCACAGCTCGACCACGCTCGACCACCGGTTGTTCCGGTCCTTCTCGAGACACTTCAGGATCACGGCCTCGAGCTGCGCGGGCGCGTCCGGCCGCAATGTACGAAGCGGGGGCGGGGGCTGCGTCGTGATCTTGAGGCAGACTTCGGGCAGCGTCGCGCCATGGAAGGGCGCCTTCGCGGTCAGGAGCTCGAAGAGGACGACGCCGAGCGCCCAGATGTCGGTCCGCGCGTCGACGTTCCGCGACGAGTCCATCTGCTCGGGTGACATGTAGAGCGGCGTGCCCATCATCGTGGACGTCCGCGTCATGGCGACGGCCGGACCCGAGCTGCCGACGGTCGTCATCTTGGAAATGCCGAAATCGAGGACCTTGATCCAGGTGCCCTCGTTCCGGCGTCGCACGCAAAAGAGGTTTGCGGGCTTCAAGTCGCGGTGGATGATTCCCAACTCATGCGCTTCGGAGATGGCCTCGCACGCTTGCAAAAGGAAGTCGACCGCTTGCTCGACGGGCAGCGGCCCTGTTTGCTGGAGGCGCTGGTGCAGATCGACGCCCTCCAAGAACTCCATGACCATGTAGGGCGCGCCGTTCTCCAGCGTCCCCACGTCGAGCACTCGGGTCACGTGCTCGTTCGTGATTTTCGCCGCGGCACGTGCTTCGCGTGCAAAACGCGCCACCGCGTCTTCGTTGCTCAGCATGTCGGGCACGAGGAGCTTGATGGCGACGCGGTTGTCGAGGCCCAGGTGGTGCGCGGCCACGACGATGCCCATCGCACCGGCGCCGAGGACGCGGTCGACTCGATATTTGCCCGCGAGGACGTCGCCGGCGCTGATCCCCCTTGTTACCTCAGCCATACGGATTCCCGACAGACTCCCACTCTCCGGAAGCTATCTTTCGAATCCCCCCGTGCGTCAAGCCCGCATCCGGGTGACATGTTCGTGGCCGGCGAGGCGGGTGAGGAGCCGCGGGCGTCGGCGAAACGGGATGACCGCGCGATTCCTGAGCCCTCGGGCCGTCGCCGGACGCACTGAGAGAGGCCACATGGTAGTGACCACCTCTGGGTACCTCGGGCGCGCGCTGCGCGGCGTTAACCGATCGGTCGACCGGGTCGTTGCAATCCTGATGGCCCTTTGGGGCGCTGGCCGGATGTCGGTTCGCTCGAACCATGGTGCCGGTTTCGCGTTCGCGAAATGACGCACGGCCGTCCCGTGTAGGCGGTCCAAAGCTCGCTCGATTGGCTCGCAGTTCGTCGGAGGTCGCGATGTTCCGTAAGTTGATTGGTCTTGGCTCCACGTTGGCCGCTGCCGCCGTGCTGACGAGCGCCACCGCCCACGCGGCCACCCCGGGTTGCACCGCGAGCGGCGTGCTGCCCTCCGCGTTCCCCTCGCGCATGCTGTTGGGCATCGCATCCGACGGGCCCGACGACACGTGGGCCCAGCAGAGCGGCACGAAGTGGGACGTTCAGTGGATGTACCTGACCGGGCAGGCCGGCAACAATTGGTACAACAACTTCAACTCCGGCCCGGCCAACGGCTCCTGGATCAGTGGCGTCATGTCGACGCTCGACGGATATGGCTTCATCCCCGGCTTTCACCTCTACAACATGGGGTCCGGCCACTCGGGCGGCGACTCCGGGATCTTGACCGAGATCCAGACGGTGAGCTGGACGACCGAGTACTTCACCGAGTTCAAGGTGCTCATGCAGAAGGCGAAGGCCTTCGGCAAGCCCGTCGTCATCGTGCTCGAGGGTGACAGCTTCGGCTTTCTCGAGAACCTGACGAACAACAACCCGAACACCATGGCCGCCGTCGCGTCGACGGGCCTCCCCGAGCTCGCGAGCCTGCCCAACACCGTCGCCGGCTTCGGCATGGCCTACCTCGCCATGCGCAAGGCCGCCGGCGCGTACAACGTCGCGATGGGCCCCGACACGCCGTATTACGCGGCGCAGGGCGACATCATGAACTTCGCGCCGACCGACACCGCGGCGCTGGCGCCGCACGTCGCGTTCCAGTGGACGTTCTTCGGCTCTTTCGTCGGCGCCAATGCGACGGGCGATCGCTTCGACTTCACGGCGAGCTGCCCCGATGCGTCGGACTGCGCCGCGTACACCGACGGGCGGCCCTGCTGGGACCCGAGCGACACCGCTTCGGTGAACACGCCGAGCGTCAACCGGTACATCCAATGGTTGTCGCTCTTCAACCAGACGTCGGGCGTCAACTGGCTCCTTCACCAGGTGCCGCTCGGCAACAGCCAGCACAAGAACGTCCCCTTCGACGGATCGGCGCGCTCCGGATACCAGGACAACAAGGCCGAGTACCTCTTTCAGGTCGAGAGCCCGGCGTCGACGGCGATCCGCGATCAGCACGTGACGAACTTCGCGAATGCAGGCGTCATCGGGATGCTCTTCGGATCGAGCGACGACGGCGACACGCCGGCGACCGATCTCTGGAAGGACAACCTCCCCTTCCTGAAGACCCATGTGGCGCTCCTCAACAACGCGCCCGCGACCGGCTTCGCCATCTCGCGCTCGTGCGACGGCGGCGCGCCCACCGGGAGCTCTTCGGGCGGGAGCACCACCAGTAGCAGCAGCAGCGGCACCGGCACGACGAGCTCGAGCGGTGGCAGCACGGGCACAGCGAGCTCGAGCAGCGGATCGGGTGGCCAGGGGAACGGATCGAGCGGTGGCGGCAGCAATAGCGGGGGTGCGGCGGGCAGCTCCGGTTCGACCGGAGCTGGCACCTCGAGCGGCTCGTCCGGCGACGGCGGCGACGGCTTCGGAGAAGCGAAGACGAGCGGCGGGTGCGCACTCGGCGGTCGCTCGGCTCCGGGCGGGAGCGCCGGCGCGCTCCTGTTCTTGTCGGCTGCCTTGTGGCTACGCCGCCGGCGTTCCGTCTAGGCGCTCCCCGTCGGAGTGCTTCGCGCGGGGCTCACGGGCGAAGACCGCTCGGTACTGCTCGTCGAGCTCTCCGCGGTAGGCCGCGGCCTTCCGGCTGATGGCTGCACGCAGCGTCTCGGCGTTCGCGCGGATGTCGCTGAACTGCTCGATGAGGCGGTCGAGGTCGAGCGCGTCGATCGACTGGCAATACGCCGCGAGGCCCATCTGGCCCATGAGCGCGTCGTTCTTCTCGTTGTAGGCGATCGACACGACGGGCTTTCCGAGCAGCAGCGCGAGAAGAACGTTGTGGAACCGGCTCGCGACGACGACCTCGACCTCGCCGATCTGCCGCATGACTTCGTCGACCGAAGCGGCCGGTTGGTCGACGAACCGATCGCCGTACCGTGAAACGCCCTTTGCTCGGAGCACCTCGCGGAGATCGAAGACGACCGCCTCGTCGTAGGTGAGGTCCCCGATGATGACCCGCACGCCGTAGTCACGCTCGAGGAGCCACATCACGAACGACGCGAGCTTCTCGAGGTAATCCCTGTACCGCGTAGCGCCCGCCGCGTCGTGCTGGCCCCGGCCCACGTAGTTGTAGACGCCGACCGCGATCTTCGGAGCCGCCCCCGCGGCCGGTCCGTCCCCTCCTCGCGCGCGCGGCAGGCTGAACGCGAGGTCCGGGTAGACGTGGTCGTCTTCCGACGTGAAGCCGGCCTTGGCCAGCCGGTCACGCGACTGCCCGTCCCGGTACGATCGGTAGTCGGCGAGCCGCAAGGCGTTGACGATGAAGAACCGGGCGATGGAGCTGTCGATCGGCTCGACGCCGACGCTCGCGAAGAGGACCCGAGTCCCGGACGCCTTCGCGGCGAGGGCCCACTTGAAGAGGTCGTACGGCAGCCCGAACGCGCCCTCGCTGTCGTCGGTGAGCATCCCCGTGCCCGTCATCACGACGGCGTCGAGCCCGCGCGTGATTTGCACCGTCTTGGCCCACTCGATCGTCTCGTTCCACACGCGCCTCAGAAGACGCGCCGGGAGTGGCAGCCGCTTCGCCCCCCCGAGTCCGCCGACCTGCCGGCGGACGTAGCTGATCGGAAACGAGCGCAAGCCGTGCCGCTTCTCCGTGTCGGTCGGCTCCGAGCACACGCAGAGCAGCTCGGCGTCGGGCATCCATTCGCGGGCGTTGTGCACGATCGCTTGGAGCGTGCACTCGTTGCCCCAGTTGCCGGTGCCGAAGTTCCCCCAGAACGCGATCCGAGGCGGTTTGGCCATCTACTTTTTGATCCGGCGCAAGTCTCCGTCGAGGAGACCCCGCTCCTGGAGCCCGCGCACCGTCTTCAGGCGGTAGTACTTCGGACCGAGCCAAAGGTCCTTGGTCATGCCCCACTTCGAATACGCGTTGTAGAGCTCCTCGATGCCCTTCCGAAGCGTCCACGTCGGCTTGTAGCCGGGCAGCTTCGTCTCGGCCTTCCGGAAGTCGACCTTGTAGTTTCGCGCGTCGGCCGACGCCCCGGGGGCGAAGGCGACCTCGCAGTTCGGGACGACCTCGGCCACCATCGTGGCCACCTGGCGAATCTGGAAGTTCTCCGCGCTTCGTCCGACGTTGAACGCCTGATTGTGGATCGTGTCGATCGGGGCGGTGAGGCACGCGACGAACGCGTTCATGATGTCGCGGATGTGGACGAGCGGGCGCCACGGCGTGCCGTCGCTCTGGAGGAGGACCTTACCGGTCGTGAGCGCGTGGCCGACGAGGTTGTTGACGACGATGTCCGCGCGGAGGCGCCGCGAGACCCCGTATGCCGTCGCGTTGCGGAGGTATACCGGAGAAAACGACGCATCCGCGAGGCCCGCCAGCTCTTGCTCGACGCGCACCTTGGACTCGCCGTACGCCGTCACCGGGTAGAACGCCGCGTTCTCGTCGAGCGCCACGTCGCCTCCCGCGCCGTAAAGGCTGCACGAGGACGAGAAGAGGAACCGACGCACGCCCGCGTCCTTCGCCGCCTTCGCGAGCGTCACCGACGCGTGGAGGTTCACGTCGTACGTGATGTTGGGGTTGAGGTCGCCGAGCGGATCGTTCGAGAGCGCCGCCAGGTGCATCACGGCGTCGAAACCTTTGAGCTCCGACGCCTTCACGTCACGAAGGTCCGTGCCGAGGTTCGGGACGTCGTCGGGCGGCGCCATGAAGTCGCACTCGTCGTAAAGACCCGTATCGAGACCGACGACCTCGTGGCCCGCCTTGAGGAGCTCCGGGACCATTTCGACGCCGATGTAACCGCGATGTCCAGTGACCAAGACCTTCATGACCATCACCTCTGTGTCGTTCGCGTTCTCGCTACAGAACGAGTTTTCTCGCATGAAACGCCTCGGCGCGCGCCTCGGGCGCCTGGCATTCGACCCCGCGAATGCTCATGAGGCCGTGGAACGTGTCCGGGCGAAACCAGCCCCGAACCCCCTGCGTCTGGAAGTGGCGCATCAGCAAGTCGACCTTGCGGTCGGCCACCGCGCGCGGCACCGGAACGAAGAAGTTCGGCTTCCCGAGGTCGCCCTCGTATTTGGGGATCTCGTACTCGAGGACGAGGTGGCTCCGGAACGTGTTCCACGTGAGCTCGGCCACGACGCGATGGTCCTGGTGGAGGTCGGCGTGGTGGTGGGAAAGGACGACGTCGGGCGCCGACTCGCGCTTCACCTCTTCGAAGAACACCTTGATGTCGCTCCAGACCGCCGGGAAGAAGCTCTCGCGGAAGGTCTTCGTGACCACGCGCGCCTCGGCCGCGCCGGCCGTGAACTCCGCCGCGCTCCCCCGTGCCTCCAGCTCCCGCGCCTCGTTCGCAGAGAAGACGACCCAGTGGATCGTCGACCCGGGGTGGTCCGCGAGCAGGCGGAGCACCGTCGCGCCGCAGCCGATCTCGATGTCGTCGCTGTGCGCGCCGAGGCACAAGATCCGGAGGGGCGCGGAGGAGCCCCCCCGGAGTCCGAGCGGGAGCATCAGATCACCGTCGCTTCGGGGATCGGTATGATGAACTTTGCGCCCCAGCTCCGGGCGTGGGCGAGCTGCGCGACGATCTCGTCTTTGAGGTTCCAGGGGAGGACGAAGATGTAATCCGGCTTCACCTCGTCGATGCGCGACGGCGGGTAAATCGGAATGTGCGTGCCCGGCAGGAAGCGGCCGTGCTTGTACGGGTTGCGGTCGACCGTGAAATCGATGAAGTCGGTCCGGATACCGCAGTAGTTGAGGAGCGTGTTGCCCTTGCCGGGCGCGCCGTATCCGGCGATGACCTTGCCGGCCCGCTTCGCCGAGATGAGGACGTCGAGGATCCGCCGCTTCGTCTCGCGCACCCGGTCTTCGAACCGCGTGTACGTCTCGAGCTTCGAATAGCCCTGCGCCTCTTCACGGGCGCGGAGCTCGCGCAGTCGCGCCGTCGCCGGGCGGCTCTCGTCGGCCGTGTGGCGGGCGAAGACGCGGAGCGACCCGCCGTGCGTCCACAGCTCTTCGACGTCGAACACCGTGAGGCCGTGCTTCTTGAAAATGGCCTCGGTCGTGAGGAGCGAGAAGTACGAGAAGTGCTCGTGGTAGATGGTGTCGAACTGATTGCCGTCGAAGAGGCGCATCAGGTGCGGGAACTCGAACGTCACCGTGCCGGTCGGCTTCAAGATGATCGGGATGCCGCCGACGAAGGTGTTCACGTCGGGGACCTGCGCGAAGACGTTGTTGCCGAGGACGAGATCGGCCATCTCGCCCTTGTCCCGCATCTCCTTCGCGGTCTGCTCGTTGAAGAAGACGTCGCGCGTGTCGACGCCCTTCTCGCGGGCGGCCTTCGCGACGTTGACGGCGGGCTCGATGCCGAGGCTCGGGATCCTGCGCTTCACGAAGTACTGGAGGAGGTACCCGTCGTTGCTCGCGAGCTCGACGACGAGGCTCTTGTCGTTCAACGACAAGCGCTCGGTCATCATGCTCACGTACTCTTCGGCGTGCTTTAGCCAGGCCGAGGAGAACGAGGAGAAATATGCGTACTCGGTGAAAATCTCCTCGACGCGTACGTACTCGGAGAGCTGCACGAGGAGGCACTTGCTGCAGACCCACACGTGGAGCGGGTAGAAGGGCTCCATCGCGTCGAGCTTGTCGGCCTCGAGGAAGCTCTCGCAGAGCGGCGACATCCCAAGGTCGACGACGGTGTCCCGCAATGCCGTACCGCAGAAACGACACTGGACCGATTTCATGGTTGGGACAGGGTACCCGCCTCGCCTCTGCCGCATCAAGAGGCCGGATCGGGCGACAGGGTCACCCCAAGTTCCTCCATTTGACGCTAGAGTAGGCCGACATGGTCTTTCGCGAGACGAAGCTCGCGGGCGCCGTCGTCGTCGATCTGCAACCGCATGCCGACGACCGAGGGTTCTTCGCCCGCACTTTTTGCGAGCGGGAGTTCGCGGAGAAGGGCCTGCCGGTGCGCTTTCCGCAGTGCAACCTCTCGCGCAACAAGCGCGCGCGAACCCTCCGCGGCATGCACTACCACGCGTCGCCGCACCGCGAGTCGAAGCTCGTTCGCTGCGTGTCGGGCGCCATCCACGACGTCATCGTCGATCTGCGGCCCGGGTCGCCGACGCGCTTCGAATGGATCGGCATCGACCTCACCGCCGAGAACGGTAGGGCGCTCTTCATCCCCGAGGGGTTCGCGCACGGCTTCATCACCCTCGAGGACGCGACCGACGTGTTCTACCAGATGGGCGACTTCTTCCAGGCCGAGGGCGCGCGCGGCGCCCGTTGGAACGACCCGCGGTTCGGCATCGCGTGGCCCGTCGAGCCGCGCGTGCTCGCCGAACGCGACGCGACCTACCCCGACTTCGACCCGGCGCACTTCGATGGCTGACAACATCGCTTCCGCCGCCGTCAACGAAGACGAGTCGAAGGCGCTCTACGCGCTCGTCTCGAAGCTCTACCCGATCTGCCGGAGCATCACGGGCGACGGCGTCCGGAAGACGCTCGAGATCATCGGCCGCTACATCCCGGTCGTCGTGCGCGAAGTGCCGACCGACACACAAGTCCTCGATTGGACCATCCCGAAGGAGTGGAACATCAGCGACGCGTGGATCGCCGATGCGAGCGGCAAGCGCGTCGTCGACTTTCAGGCGTCGAACCTTCACGTCGTCAACTACAGCGTGCCGATGCGGGCGCGCATGTCGCTGAGGGCGCTCCGCCTGCACCTCCATACGCTGCCCGATCGGCCCGACCTCGTCCCATACCGGACGTCGTATTACGAAGAGACGTGGGGCTTCTGTCTCAGCCAAAAGCAGCTCGACGCGCTCCCCGACGGCGATTACGACGTTTGCATCGACTCCACCCTCGCCCCGGGGTCGCTCACCTACGGCGAGCTCGTCCTGCCCGGCGAGACGAGCGAAGAGATCCTCGTCTCGACGCACGTGTGCCATCCGTCGCTCTGCGACGACAACCTGACCGGCATCGCCGTCTCGGTCCTCCTGGCGCGCGCGTTCGCGGCGCTCCCGCACCGCCGGTACACGATGCGGTTCGTCTACGCGCCGGGGACCATCGGCGCGATCGCCTGGCTCGCGGAGCACCGCGAGGAGGCGCGCCGGATCCGCCACGGGCTCACGCTCACCTGCCTGGGCGACAGCCACCCGTTCACGTACAAGCGAACGGTCGACGGGAAGAGCGAAGTCGACCGCGCCGCGGAGCACGTGCTCGCCAAGAGCGGACTCGAACACCAGGCCATCGACTTTTTCCCTTACGGCTACGACGAGCGGCAATACAACTCGCCCGGCTTCCGCATCCCGGTCGGGTCGGTCATGCGCGGTCGCCACGGGAAATTCCCCGAGTACCACACGTCGGCCGACAACCTGCGGTTCGTCTCGGGCGACCGCATGCTCGAATCGCTGCGGGTCTGCGAGGGCATCCTCGAGCTACTCCAGGGCAACGCGACCTACCGCAACCTCGAGCCGTTCGGCGAGCCCCAGCTCGGCAAGCGAGGCCTCTATCGAGCCATCGGCGGGACGAACATCCCCGATCTCCAGCTCGCGCTCCTCTGGGTCTTGAACCTCTCGGACGGCGGGCATTCGCTCCTCGACATCGCGGAGCGAGCGAACATGGATTTCCGCGCGGTGCGCGCCGCGGCGGACGCGCTCCTCGAGCACAACCTCATCGAAGTCGCTCGGCCCAAAGGCGGCTAGCGGCGAGACCGGAGCGTCCTCGGCGTCCTGGCGGCCGATCTCCCTCGGGTCACTTTCGGTCGAACACCGTGCGCGAAGGCCTTCCCGCGAGCTCCGCGGCGGAGCCACCCTCGAGGGCCTTCGCATAGATGCCCAGCGCGCCGTCGATCGCGTCGATCGTCCGGTCGATGTCCTGGTCGGTGTGCGAATAGCTGACGACGAGGGACGGCATGATGACGCCCCGACGGAGCGTCTCCTGGAGAAAGAGCGTGCGGAACGATTGCGACGGCTTACCGTCGGGCCCGCGTGTCCCGAAGAGGAGGTTGCACGCGCGGCCGCTCACCTCCACGTGCTTCTGCAGGCCATGGCGGCCGATGGCCTGGTTGACGCCCCTGGACAGCCGGTCGCCCTGGCGATGGAGGTGCTCGATGACCGGCTCGCTCCGGTAGATCGCCATCGTCGCGATGGCGGCGGCCAAGGACGGCGTCTCCGCACCGTGCGTCGTCGACAGCAAGAAAACGTCGTCCTGCTCTCGCTCACGGCTGCCGAGGCGCATCAACTCCCGCTTGCCGCAGAGGATCGACAGGGAGAACCCGTTCGCGACCGCCTTCCCGAACGTCGACAGGTCGGGCACGACGCCGTACGCCTTCTGCGCGCCGCCGATGTGCCAGCGGAAGCCCGTGATCATCTCGTCGAAGACGAGGACCGCCCCGTTCTCGCGGCACGCGGCCTGGACGCCTTCGAGGAACCCGGGCGCGGGCTCCCCCGAGCGCGCCGGCTCGAGGAAGACCGCCGCGATGCGGTTCGGGTGCGCGGCGAAGGCGGCCCGAAGGCTCTCGGCGTCGTTGTACTTGAAGCGTACGGTCTCTTCGCGGAAGCGCTCGGGGATGCCGCCGTCCATCGTCGTCGTGCAGATGAACCAGTCGTCGTACGAGAAGAACGGGTGCTCGGCGCATATGGCGACGAGGTCCCGTCCCGTGTGCTTGCGCGCGAGCTTGAGCGCCGCGGTGTCCGCGGTCGACCCGTCCTTGGTGAACTTCACCATCTCCGCTCCGTCGATGATCTCGAGGAAGCGCTCCGCGCATTCGAGCTCCATCGTCGACGGACGCGTGAAGTTCGTCCCGAGGGGGAGCGCCTTTTGGACGGCCTCGACGACGGCCGGGTAGGCGTGCCCAAGCGTGACGGCCCGGAGGCCCATCCCGTACTCGATGAACTCGTTTCCGTCGGCGTCCCAGACGTGGCAGCCGGAGCCGCGCGCGATGACGCTGGGGAACTGCTCGGGGAACTGGTCGGCGCCCTTGGCATAGGTGTGCGCGCCTCCGGGAATGACCTTGCGGAGCCGCTCCTGGAGCTCTCGCGAGCGGGTGAAGTTCACGGTCGAATTCCTCCGAGCGCGAGATTACGCCCCTAGGTCCCGGGTAGCCACTGCTCCGCGTTTCAGCGGCTTCCTTTTTCGCGTAGAGTTCGATGCGCTAAGGCAAGAAGGGTCAGGGGAAACGATGAAAGTGGTCCTCTTCTGCGGTGGTCAAGGCACGCGCCTTCGCGACTACTCCGATCAGATCCCGAAGCCGCTCGTGGAGGTCGGCCACCGGCCCATCCTCTGGCACCTCATGAAGTACTACGCGCACTTCGGCCACAAGGACTTCGTCTTGTGTCTCGGATACGGCGCGACCGCCATCAAGAACTTCTTTCTCAAGTACGACGAGTGCGTCTCGAACGACTTCGTCCTCACGGCGTCGGGCAAGCAGATCGAGCTCCTCGACCAGGACATCGCCGACTGGCGCATCACGTTCGTCGACACCGGTCTTCACTCGAACATCGGTGAGCGGCTCCGGCGCGTCCGCAAGTTCCTCGCCGACGACGAGATGTTCCTCGCCAACTATGCCGACGGCGTATCGGACCTCGACCTCGGCACGTACGTCGAGTCGTTCCGCAAGCGCGACAAGATCGCGTCGTTCGTGAGCGTCCCCGCTCCGCATACCTTCCACATCGTCCACGCCGACGCCGAGCACAACGCGACGAAGCTCGAGCACGTGGCGCAGTCTCCCGTTCGCATCAACGGCGGCTTCTTCGCTCTTCGCCGGGAGATCTTCGACCACATGCGGCCGGGCGAGGAGCTCGTCCTCGAGCCGTTCACGCGCCTCATCGAGAAGCGACAGCTCCTCGCCGTCCCGTACGACGGGTTCTGGCGCAACATGGATACGTTCAAGGACAAGATGCAGCTCGACGAGCTCGTCGCGCAGGGCCGAACGCCCTGGCAGGTCTGGCAGAAGAAATGAGCGTCGAGCGCGGCGACGTGGGGAGGCGGCCGGCCCACGGGGCGGGCTCCCTCTTCATGGTCGTCCGCGACGCGATCTCCATCGCGCGAAGCTACGGCAACGGGGAGGTCTCGCCGCGCGGCGTCGGGGAGGTGCTCCTCCACGACGGGTATGCGGTGCTGGCGATGAGCCGGGTCCGTGGCGCCGCCCGCGCGCTGCACGTCGTCGGGGTCAATCGCGCTTTGCGCCTCGCGCAGATGGCCCTCTACGGCATCGAAATCGGCAAGGACGTCGAGCTCGGCGAGGGCGTCATCTTCGTCCACACGCTCGGGACGGTCGTCGGCGGCAACGCCCGCATCGGCGACCGCGTGCGCATCATGGGCAACGTGACGATCGGGACGGCGAAGGACAACGGCTATCCACGAATCGGCAACGACGTGACCATAGGCGCGGGGGCTCGCATCCTCGGCCCGGTCGTCGTGGGGGATGGCGCGGTCATCGGCGCGAACGCCGTCGTGCTGACCGATGTCCCCGCGGGAGCGCTCGCCGTCGGCGTGCCGGCGATCGTGCAGCTTCGCGGAGCCAAGACGTTGCCGGAGTCGCGCAACGGCGCCGGCTGAGCGGGGGAGCTCGAGAGAAAATATTTGAGCCATGGCCGCAGTGGCGGGACTCGCCACAGCGACCGCTCGACGCGCCGGCCACTGTCGTTCGTTTGGGCGATTGAGAGCGCTCATCGATTGGGGAGAGTGGTATGCATGCGCGCGCTCGGACACCGGCGCCGCGAGGCTCGCCCTGGGGTCCTTGCGCAAGGGGGCTACTCGTTTCGAAGGGGTTCGTGATGCAACTGCGAAGGTTATGGATCATCGCTTCGATGGCGCTCGCGGGCGTGGGCTGCAACGCGATCCTCGACAACCAGGACCATCCCTCGCAGGAGAACTCCACGGAACCCGAGGGCGGGACCGACGCGACGAGCGAGTCCATGGAGGCGGCCGTCCACGACGCGGGTCTTCAGGACGCGACCCTGAGCGACGCGACGCCGGACCACGCCGACGCCGAGGCCGCCGATACCGGAGGCGACGCGAAACCAATCGAGGCGGGTGAGGCGGGCGAGGTAGGCGAACCCGATGCCGGATGTGGCACGCTCGGCACGCTCCACGCTTGCGCGTCCTGCGACAACGACTGCACCGTGCTTCCGAACGTGAGCGCCACCGGCGTCGCGTGCACGGGCGAACGGTGCACCTATGCGTGCGCCGGCGACTTCGCCGACTGCGCGGACGCCGGCGCCGGTTGCACGACCCACCTCGGCTCGACGACGAGCTGCGGCGCGTGCGGCGTCACCTGCGGGGGAGCGACCCCCGTCTGCGCCCACCCGGTCGACGGCGGCGCGTACACATGCACGAGCGGTTGCGCCGGCGGCCAATCCAACTGCGACGGCACCTGCGCCGACCTCACGAGCGATGCCGTGAACTGCGGCGCTTGTGGCGCGCCGTGCGTGCTCCCCCACGCGACGGCGGGTTGCACTGCGTCGGCCTGCGTCGTCGCCGCCTGCGCGGTGGGCTTCGCCGACTGCGACGGAAACGCGTCGACCGGGTGTGAGGTCAACGTCACGAACGACGTAGCCAACTGCGGCGGATGCGGCCTCCCATGCAGCCCCGCCCACGCAACCGGGACCTGCGCCGCGTCGAGCTGCTCGGTCGCCGCCTGCAGCGCGGGCTTCGCCGACTGCGACCTGCTCGCGTCGACCGGGTGCGAGGTCAACGTCACGAACGACACCAACAACTGCGGCGCCTGCGGCAAAGTCTGCAACCTCGCGCATGCCACCTCGGCGTGCAGCGCTTCGGCCTGCGTCGTCACCGCGTGTGCCGCCGGCTTCGCCGATTGCGACGGCCTCGCCAGCAACGGCTGCGAGACCGACATCACCCAGCCCGCCAACTGCGGCGGCTGCAACACGGCCGCCAAGCCGACCGTATGCGGAGCCGCGACGCCGGTCTGCTCGGCCTCGGGCTGCGTCTCCGGCTGCCCTGCCTCCACGCCCACGCTTTGCGGTGGCACGAGCTGCGTCGACACGACGAGCAATGCCAACGACTGCAGCGCCTGCGGCGACGCCTGTTCGCTCTCGAACGCCGCGTCGAGCTGCGTGAGCTCCGCCTGCGCGGTGAGCAAATGCAACACGGGATTTTCCGACTGCGACGCGAAGCCCGCCAACGGGTGCGAAGTCAACACGACGAGCGACGTCGTCAATTGCGGCGGCTGCGGCAAGCCGTGCACCCTGGCCAACGCGACGTCCGTCTGCAGCAGCTCCGCGTGTGCGGTCTCGGCGTGTACCGCCGGGTTCATGGATTGCGACCACAGCCCGACCAACGGGTGCGAGATCAACCTCACGAACGACGTGAAGAACTGCGGCGCGTGCGGCGCCGGCTGCATGTTCGCGAACGCCGCAGCCTCGTGCGTGAGCTCGAGCTGCGTGATGGGCGCGTGCAACGCCGGCTTCGCCGACTGCAATACGACGGTCGCCGGCTGTGAGACCAACGTCACGAACGACATCAACAACTGCGGCGCGTGCAGCGCGACGTGCAGCTTCCCGAACGCGACCACGAGCTGCGTCAACTCGGCCTGCTCGGTCACCGGATGCAAGACCGGCTTCCTCGACTGCAACGGCAGGCCGGCCGACGGCTGCGAAGCGAGCATCACGAACGACCCCACCAACTGTGGGTCGTGCGGGAAGGTCTGCAACTCCACCAACGGCACGCCGAGCTGCGCCGCTTCGAACTGCGCCATCGCGTGCAGCAAGGGGTTCGGCGACTGCAACCACACCGCGACCGACGGATGCGAGACCAACCTCACGAACGACACGAACAACTGCAACGCGTGCGGCGCGATCTGCAAGTTGGCCAATGCGACCGCGAGCTGCCTATCGTCCGCCTGCGTCGTCCAATCTTGCGTCGGAGCCTTCGGCGACTGCGACGGCAACTCCAGCAATGGCTGCGAGACGAGCACGGCGAGCGATCCGCAGCATTGCGGCTCGTGCTCGCCGTGCCCGGGGATCGCGAACGGCACGCCGGGATGCGCCGCGGGCAAGTGCACCGTGCAGAGCTGCAGCGCGGGATTCGGCGACTGCAACGGTACCGCGACCGACGGCTGCGAGACGAGCCTGCTCACGTCGACCGCGAACTGCGGCGCCTGCGGTCACAGCTGCCTGTTTCCGGGCTCGACCTGCTCGAACGGGTTCTGTTCGACCGTCTCCCTCTATTCGAGCGACAACCTCGTCACCGGGCCAGTCGTCGACGCCACGAGCGTTTACTTCGCCGACAACATGGTCGGCATCCTGAAGGTCCCCTTGAACGGGGGGACGCCCACGACGTTGGTGCCCGGCGCCATTCCGGCCCAGTTCGTCGTCGATTCGACGTTCCTTTACTGGGCGGATCCGAACGCCTTTCCGCCGACCGTCAGCAAGATGCCCTTGACCGGTGGAACGATCGTCGCGCTGGCGACCAATCCCTCTCTCCCGGTATCGGTCGCGGTCGACGCCAACAACGTGTACTTCGCCGACGAGCTCCTCGGCGTGTTCCAGATCGGTTTGAGCAATTTCGTTCAGACCCCGCTCTTCCAGAGCAACGGACAACGGATAATCCAGGTGGCCGCCGATTCGACGAGCGTCTATTTCAGCAACTTCGACGCGGAGAGCATCTCGAAGGTTCCGATCGGGGGCGGCGCGACGACGCCGCTCGTCAGCGGCGGCAACACGCAGGGCACGTTCGTATTGGACGCAAAGAACATCTACATGACCACGTTCACCAACCAGTCCGTCGTGCAGATGCCGAAGGCGGGAGGCTCGCCCATCACCCTGGCGTCGATGACGGTGGGCCTGCCCTGCGGAATCGCGGTGGATGCCGCCAACGTGTACTGGGTCGACGAGGGGGCCGGCGGCAGCGGTCGTCCCGGCCGCGGCGTGTTCAAAGCGCCCATCGGCGGCGGCACGGTGACGACCCTCGTCCCGAGCGACCCGGGCGAGCCGTGCGGCATCGCGGTCGATGCCACGGCGGTCTACTACACGGGCAGCGACGGCACGGGCGTCCTGAAGGTCGCGAAGTAGGCCTCAGCCGTCGCTGAACGTCTCGCGCACGGCCTGGAGCGACGTCGCGGATTTCTCGTTCACGAGGACGAGCACGTGCTCGGGCTGAAGGCTCGCGCGCATCTGCTGGAGGTCCTCGCGCGTGAGCGAGTTCACGTCCCAGTGGCAGAGCGTGGCCATCACCGACGTGTGAAAGTGCCCCGATCGGTCCCCCAAAATGAGGTCCGAGTACATGCCATAAAGGTAATACTCGCTCAGCGTCAGCCGGCCCACGAGGCAGTCGAAGGCCGAGCGACCCGACACGCGCTGAAGGTGATCCTGGAGCCGCACGAGGTTGTCGCGCCGCCACGTGATGAGCTGCGTGACGTAGCCGACGTCGTAGTTGCGCGACGGCTTGATGCCG
The DNA here is from genome assembly GCA_036500865.1 of Polyangiaceae bacterium. Classification (GTDB taxonomy): domain Bacteria; phylum Myxococcota_A; class Polyangia; order Polyangiales; family Polyangiaceae; genus Palsa-1150. The sequence goes on along the minus strand of DASYBG010000022.1, from coordinate 83,874 downwards.
AGGAGCTTCGCTCCGATCCTGTGCCAGCGGCGGACGACGTCGTTCCGGAAGTAATCACCCTGCTCGCGGAAGAGGCGCACGCGTCCGTCCTGCACCGTGACCCGCGGATTGAACGGCCGGACGAAGAAGCAACCCGAGTCGACGAACACGAGGACGTCCTCGTCGGCCACCTCGGTCACGAGGAGCTTCGTCAGCTGCTGGACGATCCAGCCGCGCACGGGCAAGCCCTTCGGCCCCACCCACCAGCGCCGCGCAAAGGACAGTTGCTTCAGCCGGCCGCCGAGGATGTCCTCTTTGAAGACGAGCCGCGTCCGCGGCGAAGACACGAGCGGCGCGAAGAGCTCCTGATCGGCTCGGTCGACGAGGAGGTAGTGCGTCACTTCCTTGGGCACGTAGCGGTCGACGGTCTCGCAGAGCCAGCGGCAAGCTTCGAAGTCGACGTAGTAGCTCGGCGTGACGATCGCGAAGCGCAGGCCGGGTTCGCCGTCGCCCGCTGCCGCTCCCCCGGCTTTGCCGTTCGCGCTCATCGACCCCGGCGTCGTAGACGAGCACGAAGGCACGACCAGCGACGATCCATGCAAATCTACAGCTAGCGCAACGCCCCAGGGCGTTCAACGTCCGCCGCGGGGCGCGTGCCGCGAGCCTGCCTCATCGTCTCGTCGCCCGGTGGTCTTTTGGACGACGGACGGTATTCTCGGCCATAAGGGGAAAGAGGCGCCTTCTCCTCTGAACCGCAAGCAACCATGCCGCTCGTTTCCATCCCCAAAATCCCGACCGGACCTCGGGTCGAGTTCACGCCCGGCAACGACGGGCGCATTTTCCTCTTGTCGATGCGACAGGTGGCCGACCTCGTCGGGTACTGCGGGCTCTACGAATTCGAAGACATCATCCTCGACGCGACGGGCGCCGAGTTCGGCCGCGTAGCGAGCCTCGACGGGCTCGACATCTCGCGGCAGGCCTATCGTCTCGCGCGACGGGTGACAGGCTCGCTCACCATCGCGAGCCACGCGCGGCCCATTCGCGGCACCGTGCTTCCGAAGGCGAAATACGATCTCTTCTTGCCCGTCTTCAATCATCCGCACGAGCTCTTCGCGCTCTACACCATCGAAGGCTGGCGGGAGCGCGCGCGGTTCGCGGCTTGCTACATCTGCGAGGCGTGGGAAGGGCAGCTCCCTCAGTATCTCATGGAGCTCCTCCGGAGCTTCGACCACGTCTTCGTCGGCGTCCGATCGACCGTCCCCGCCGTCGCGAAGATGTGCGGGCGGCCGTGCTCGTATCTCCCGATGGGCGTCGACGCGCTGCGGTTCCTTCCGAAGTTCGACGAGCGCGGCCGCGCCATCGACGTCTGCGGCATCGGCCGGCGGTCCCCCGTCACGCACCAGGCGCTCCTCGATTGGGCCCTCGAAAACGATCGCTTCTACTACTACGACACCATCCAGTCGGGCTTCGTCCGCGGCTTCACGAAGCACCTCACGTTCCGCGTGAGCAACGCGCGCGAGCACCGCATCCTTCTCAGTAACCTCCTCAAGCGGAGTCGCTACTTCATCGCCAACCGGGCGTGGGCCGACAAGCCGGACCACACGCAGGGCAAAGAGGAGATCGCCGCGCGCTTCTACGAGGGCGCCGCCGCCGGCGCGCTCATGATCGGCGAACCGCCCGACAGCGACGACTTCCGCTCGCAGTTCAGCTGGACGGACGCCGTGCTCCCCATCCGGTTCCACGCTCCCGACGTCGCGCGTGTCATCCGCGAGCTCGACGGGGACGTCGCGCGCACCGCTCGGATACGCCGTGAATCCGTCGCCAACGCGCTTTTGCGGCACGACTGGGTGCACCGCCTGCGGACGATCCTCGAGATTGCGGGCATCCCGCCTTCCGAGGCCGTCCTCGCGCGCGAGCAAAAACTCAAGACGCTCGCCGACGAGGTGCGCCGGATGGGCGTGTCCGTCGAGCACCCGCTGCAGAACGGCGGCTGAAAGCAGCCCGTCGGGGCCCGGCTAAGGCGCGACGCTGCCGCTCATCGGCGCGGCGAGCCGCACGTCGATCACCGTGATCGAATACGGGGGCAGGACCGCGTCGACCCCCGAAGCGCTCCCACCCACGGCTCCCACGTCGGCGACGGCATGCGCGCCCTCGACGACCGCGTACGCTTCGCGCGTCGTCGCGTCTCCGCAGCCCGTCAAGTCGATGTGCGCCGCCAGCGCCTTTTCGCGCGACGTGTTGAGCGCCACGAGCACCACGTGCTTCCCCTCTTCGTCGCGCGACGCGAAGAGCGACGCCGGACTCCCCGCCGGGAGCGTGGTCGGCAGCGACCAGTCGAGGAATCGGCCGCCTTTGCCGTCGAAGTTCCGATACGCGACGAACGCGAGCATCGTGGGCGAGCCGGCGGGCGGGAACGTCCAGTAGAAGGCCGAGCGGACGCCATACTGCGCGTACCGCCCGAGCGCCTCCGCCGTGGCGATCCCCGCGCTCATCCGCCCTTCGCCGCCATAGTTCCACTCCCCGATCGAGAAGCCTCGGCCCGGGTAGTCCTTGTCGATCCACTCTTTCACGCGCGGCAGGAGCCGGATCTTCTCGTGGATCCAAGACTCGTCCGTGTAGTCCGGGTCCCAGAGGCTACGGGTCGACCGGATGCGCCATGCGTCCTTGTCGGCCTCGCTCGTGCCCCCGTGGGCCTGCGCCTCCGGGTAATAGTGGAGGTCGACCACGTCGAGGATGCGCGTCCCCGTCTGCTGCTCGTACTCGTGGAGCTTTCGCAGGTAGTACTCGATGAGCGGCAGGTCGCCGTGGGCCTTGCGGTCGGCCTTGTCGGACCCGGGCGCCGTGTCTTTGGCCGAGTAGATGTAATTGAGCCAGCCCCACTCCGCGGGCCCGGCGATGACGGCGTCGGGATCCGCCTCGCGGATGGCGCGGCCATAGCGGATCGTGCGGTCGACGAGCTCGTCGTAGCCGAGCGGCTCGGGGCGAACGTCCCTATGCGTGTGGTTCCAGAGCGCCGGCTCGTTGTCGAGGATGTATTCGTGGACGCTGCGGCGGCCGGTCTTCGCGTCGTTCGCGCGGATGGCCTGGATCCATCGCTTCATCCACTCGGGCGAAGCCTCGACGCTCGTTCGCGTCGGTGGCCCCGCGGGGATCTCCTTGCCGTCGGCCGTCATCCCGTTGCCGGCCTCCGCCTTCCACGGATCGGTCTTCTGTTGGGGGCCGACCACCGAGACCGGGAAGCTGACCGAGGTCCCGTCCTTGGCGACCCACCCGATCATCGGCACCGTGAGCGCGCTCTCGATCCCGTGCTCGGCGTCCTCGTCGAGAAACTTCGTATACGGCGCGACCTCGACGTTCTCCCAGAACCAGTCGCTGTCGAGATTCATCGCGTGAATCTCCCAGTTGTACCGGCTCATGTTGTTGCCGCCCCAGCGACGGATGGTGGCGCCCATCTGCCACTGCTGCGGCTGCGCGTCGTCATTGTGCGAATAGGCGAGCCCGTAGATGAGGGGGCTGATCCGCGTCGCCCGCGCGCCGCACGCGACCGAGAGGGTGACCGACTCGGAGGGCACGCTCCGTGCGACGCCGCCGGCCTTCGCCGGGGTCGGGCTCGCCTGCGTGGGCGCCGGCGCGGACCCGGGCACGCTGCGAAGACAAGGGCACGCGCACGCGGCGGCCACGAGGGTGGCCATGGCACCGAGCACGACCCGACCGACCCAGCGTCTGCGCATCGTCATCGCTCGTGGTGGGAGTTTACCGGCCCGTCCACGCCCGGGCTCCGCGTCCGGACGATCGAAGGGACCGACTCCACGATCGATTCGGCGGGGACCGACCGCACGATCACGCACCCGGGCATCACCTTGGCGCGCCTTCCGATCGTCACCGGACCGAGCACGACCGCACCGACGCCGATGACCGCGCCTTCCTCGATGCGCGGCGCGCCCACCTCTTGGGTATCGGGGTGACGGCCTTCGCCGATCGTGCAGTGTTGGAAGAGAGTGACACCCGGTTCGACGTGCGCGCTTCCGCTGATGGCCATCCCCATGCCGTGGACGATCATCACGCCGGGCGCGAGGTCGGCCTCCCAATGTACGTCGGACCCGTAAAGATGGCGGATCATCCGCGACACGACCTGCGCCGGGAGCTTCGCGTCGACCTCGCTGAGAAAACGCATCACCCGATAGGCCGACATGAACTGCAGGCCGACCTTCTGAATCACGTCGGTCGCGAACGGCGTGCCCTCTCGCGCGCCGCGGTACCTCTGATGGGACCGCTGCATCATCGCGTGGTCGGCGCGGAGCCCTCGCACGAGCGATGCCGCAGCGGAGCGGACCTTACGAAAGGACGGCACGATCACCCACCTCACCATCGCAACGCGGCACGGTATCAGGCATACTCGTAGGCCGGACACGACGCCACCATGCCCACTGCGAAAAGCGACCATCGCGTCGACCACCTCCAAGACGGGGACGAGTCGGAAGAGGGAATCGACCTCGCGAAGGTCAAAATGATTCTGGGCTTCTTTCTCCGAGCCCCGAAGCGCAGGCCGGCGCTCGCCATCATCGCGCCGGTGGTCCCCATCGCGCTCGCGCTCGCGCTCGCTGCGTGGATGCCGCGCACGTATACCGCCGACATGCGCGTCATCGCCCACAAGAGCGCGGTGCTCCCCGAGCACAGCGACTCGGCGGCGACGCCCGAGCCCACGGCCGGCGTGGTCGACGAGATCATGAGGCGCGACAACCTCGAGGCCCTGGTGAAAAACCTCGACCTCGTGCCGCGCTGGACGGCGACGCGGCCGCCGATGCTCAAGCTGAAAGACTGGGCGACGGGCATGGGCCGCACCGCCAACCCCGACGAGACGATGGCCCGCGCGATCATCGGCTCCCTCGAGAAGAACCTCCAGGTCACCGTCGAAGCGCCCGCCATCACCATCAGCGTCGACTGGCCCGACGCGCAGATGGCGTACGACCTCGTGACCAACGCGTACAAGAGCTTCCTCGACAACCGCGCCGAATCGGAGGTCAACCTCTACACGGAGCGGCTGACCGTGCTGAAGAGGCGAGCCGAAGTCTCGGCACAGGACGTCGACGCGGCCATCGCCGAGCTGACGAAGCGAGAGGCGGAGCATCGAAGGCAAGCAGGGCAACCGTTGCCGGCACCGTCCGACGCGGCCGGCGCGCTCTTGCCGCCTGCTCCTCCCGCCCAGGCAGCGCAGCCTGCCCAGCCCGCGCCGCCCGGACAGGCGACGCAATCCGCGGCCGCCGCGGGCGGTACCACGGGGGACGATCTCGCGCACGCCCTCGAAGACGTGCGCGCGCAGATCCGCGCCCTCGAAGAGGAGCAGCAGCGTCGCGTCGCCGCCGCGGATGCGCAGCTCGCCGACGCGCAAGGGAGCCTCGGTCCCCTCCACCCGACGGTCCTCGCGCTCAAGCGCAAGGCCGACGCCGCTCGAGAGCCCATCCCCCAGCTCGACGCCCTTCGCGCAAAGGAGAAGGACCTCGTCGCGAAGCTCGCGGCCGACGTGCCGCCGCCGAGCGGGGCTCCGGCGCCCGTGTACCGTTCCTCGGCCTCGTCGTCCTCGGTCCCCGGGGTCCCCCCGGAGCTTCGCGAGATGCTCCTCAACCGCGACGACCCACCGACGGCCTACGCCCGCTCGAAGCTCCAGTCCGCGTCCCAGCAGTACAACGACGTTTTGAGTCGCATGCAGCTCGCCAAGATCGAGCTCGACGTGGCGCGCGAGTCCTTCAAAGAGACCTACCAGGTCGTGCGTCCCGCGGAGGTCCCGGTCAAGCCGCGCAAGCCCAACGTCCTCGCGATCGTCGTCGGCGGATTCGTCTTGGCGTTGCTCCTCGCGTTCGTCGCGCCCGGCGCCCGCGACCTCATGACGGGGCGATACCTCGAGCCGTGGCAGGTCGAGGATGGGCTCAAGATCCCCCTCCTCGGCGTCCTGCCGCCGGGAGACAGCCATCACTCGCCCGCGCAGGATGCCGGGCCGAGCGCTTAGTCGCAGGGCCTCGTTCCAGAGCGGCTGCATGGGGAGCGCCCGATGAGCGAGCGGCCCGCCTCCACGCTCGACAAGGTCAAGCGCGCGCTCACGCGTGACCGCGCGTTGCCGCCCGGGGAGGTCGCGGCCAAAGCGGTCCGCTTCGCGATGGCGATCGCCATCGCGCCCGTCTACCTGCGCGACTGCGACGAGGTCGGGAGCCGCGTGCGCACCGTCGGGAGGCCGTCGATCCAGAACCTCGGTCGGATGACGCTCGGCCGGGACGGCATCATCAACTCGACTCCCTTCGCGGTCCGCCTCTCGACCAGCCCGCGCGGCGAGATCGCGATCGGCCGGCACTTCATCTTCAACTACGGAGCGTCGATCGCGAGCGACGCGCGCATCGAGCTCGGAGACCGGGTGACCCTGGGGCCCTACGCGCGCGTCTGCGACTACGAAGGAGAGCCCGCGGGCGGTCCTGCGCCCGTCGTGCTCGAGGACGATGTGTGGCTGACCATCCGGGTCACCGTCAAGAAGGGCGTGCGGATCGGGGCCGGCACCATCGTGACCGCGGGCAGCGTCGTCACCGAGGATCTGCCGGCGCACGTGATCGCCGGCGGCGTCCCCGCGCGGGTCATCAAGCCGCGTGACCCGAAGGGCGCGAGCGAAGCCCCCGAGAACGGCCCGCCGTCGCGCCTTCATGGCCTCGCGCGCTTGGCGGGCGGCGCGATCGACGCGACCGTGGGGCGCGCACGGCTGCACGGCGCCGACTCGGTCGGCGCGGATCCTTCGGTGCGAGGCCACACGCGCATCCACAACCTCGGCACGCTCGCCATCGGGAGCCGCTTCCGTCTCCAATCTTCACCCGAGGAGTCCCACCTCGTGACCGGCCCGCGCGGCCGCCTCCTCATCGGCGACGACGTTTCCATCGCGAGCGGCGCCGCCATCGACGCCGAGGAGCGCATCGAAATCGGCCATCGCGTGAGCATCGGCGAGGTCGCGATGATCATGGACACGAACTTCCACGGGACCGACGACTTCATGGGCGCCTCGACGACGTCGCCCGTGGTCATCGGCGACGACGCCGTCATCGGGAGCCACGTGACGATCCTCAAGGGCAGCACGATCGGGCGCGGCGCGCGCATCGCGCCCCACAGCGTCGTCTCCGGAAACATCCCGGCGGGGACCTACGCGGCGGGCGTCATCGCTCGGGTCATCGCGGGCGGATGAGCGACGCGAGTGGCCACCGCGCCTACGCCGCGTCGGCGTCGTGGAACGCCTTCAGCTCGTCGAGGTACTTCACGTGGAGGCGGAACTCCTTCACGAGAAAGCGCTGCATCAGCTCGTCGTAGACGTTCTTCGTCGTCGTCCGCCACTTGTACGGCGTGAGGTGCACCGTGAAGGGGCCCTTGCGGCGCGGCAGGCTGTACTTCGACGCCCCCGTCCGGTGGTCGGCGATCGGCGCCCCGTCGAGCCAATAGTGGCGGGTGATGACCGCGTTGAAACGGCGGCACGGCGGCGCGATGAAGTACTTCGTCGCGAGCTTGCGCCAGGCCAGATAGAACGTGTCCTTGTCGCCGAGCGTGTAGTCGTACCAAAACGACGAGTGCGTGTTCATCCACTGCGCGAGGCACAAGTGGCGCCACCGCGTCTCCTTGTTCACGAGGAAGATGCCCGTCTCGAACTCGGTGTCGCCGCGGAAGGGCAAGCCCGTGAGGTCCCAGATGGGCCCGCCCGGCACCATCCGGTGGAATCGATTGTCGGGCCAGAAGAGCGCCTCTTTTTGCCGGTATTCGTTCGAGTCGAACAGAAACTCGGGGTTTCGGAGCGGGAAGCAGTCGGCGTCGAGGAAGAGCACGTCGCGGAGCTTGCTCGCCATCAGCGCGGCAGGCTTGATGGGCCATCCGCGCATCTGGGCGAGCGGGCGGTCCGGGCAGTACGGCATGATGTCGTGCAAGGACACGTCGCACGGCTTGAGCGCGCGCCGCCCCCACGGCGGGATCTCGTCCTCGCCCGCGTGCCAGATCTCGATCGGCAGCGACACTCCGAGCCGGCGGAGCAGCCGCACGACCACGTAGGCGCTCGGCACGAACGGGCCGCCGGCGGTGATGATGATGCCGCGTCCCTCGAGCTTCGGCGGGTCGGGCGTCTCCCGAGCGGCCTTCTCGAACATCTCCAAGGCGTTTTCCTTGGTGACGGAAACTTTCGCTGCAGTCTCCAGCGGTGCGTCTGCTTGCATGGGGTGGGGCAATGAAGTCGATGGTTTCCGCCCGGCGCGTTTCGGCTTCTCGCCAATCTCGGAATGCTAAAATGAGCCACACAGCCGAGTCAACCGACGAGCCCGAGCTCGCTTAGGAGCGAGCGATGCGCGGCACCGGCCGCGTTTCCCCTCTCTTGGCGCCCTGCGTGCTCGGCGCACATTGGCCTTCTCCCACCGTGAACTGCGTCGCGATGCGGCACGCCGGTCGCAATGGGGAGGCTCGTCGTCAGCGAGTGCGTCCCGCCAGAGCCTGCTTCCCGAGGGTCTCTCGCTCACGTCGAACGCGTCCATTCAGATGAAACAACGACGGCGCATTTATCCGGGTAAATTGCATTCTTGGCTCCGGCCCTGCGCGGTCTTCGGAAACAACAGAAATGCCCCAACGTAAGAAGCTTTTGTTCGTCACGGATGTCTTCCCGTACCCGCCCGACAGCGGCCAGCGCGTACGGGTTCGCAACCTGCTCGCCGCCTGCGGTCGCGCCTGCGACGTGACCTTCGTCGGCCCCCAGCCCGCTCGCGCGGTGGAAGGGAGCCAGGTCGAGGAGCACTGCGTCGCCACCCACTTCCTGCCCGACACGCCGAGCTCTCTCGTCGGTCGCGTCTCCAGCGCCGCTCGTGCCGCGAAGGTCGTTCCCGGTCTGCCTCGCCTCTCGAGCCTCCGGAAGTACGCGCCGTTCGCCGCCGCCCTCAAGGACGTTCGCCCGGAAACGTTCGACCTCGTATGGGCCGAGCGCCCGCACATCGCGGCCCTCTGCGCGAACCTTCGCGACCGAACCATCCTCGACCTCGACGACATCGAGCACATCAAGATCGGCCGCCTCCTCAAGCTCCAACGCGGCGCCAACGCCTTCGCCCACAACCTCTATCGGTACGCCCTCTACCGCCACCTCGAGCTCTCGTGGTCGAAAAGCGTCCTCGCGCTCCTCGTCTGTTCGGACGAAGACCGCGCGTACCTCGAACGCCAAGGCTGCCGCAACACGATGACCGTCCCCAACGGCGTCAGCCTCCGCGAAGACGACACGCTCTCGAACGACGATCTTCCGTCGAGCCGTCGCCTCCCTCTCGGGTCACGGCTGCGCATCGCCTTCCTCGGCAACGTCGCCTATCCCCCGAACGCCGACGCCATCGGCTTCTTCGTCGATCAAGTCCTCCCGGCCGTGAAGGCGCGCGCGCCCGGGGCGACGTTCGACGTCATCGGCCCCGGCGCTCCCGCGTCCTTCGTCGAGCAGTATCGCTCCCAGGCCCGCTTCCGCGGGTTCGTCGACGACCTCCACGGGACCCTCGCCGAGTACGACGTCCTCGTCGCGCCGCTCCGCTTCGGGGGCGGCACCAAGCTGAAGGTCCTCGACGGCATGGCCCACCGCGTGCCCCTCGTCACGACCGGAATCGGGGCCGAGGGCCTCTCGGTCAAACACGGCGAGCACGTGCTCATCGCCGAGACCGCGGAGGCGTTCGTCGAGTGCATCCTCCGCATCAACGGCGATCTGCCGCTCGCCGACCGCCTCGTCTCGAACGCCTACGCCCTCGTCCGCGATCGCTTCTCGTGGGGCGCCATCCAGGACCACGTCGTCGACTGGCTGTCGGAGCTGCCCGCCCCGTCGTAGGCGAGGCTCAGTACCCGCCGCCCATGCGCAAGAAGAGGTACACGCAGAAGAAGACCCACCCGAAGATGAAGAAGGACATGCTCCAGACGAGGCGTCGCAAGCCTGCCCGCGTCGTCTTCGCGCGCGAGCAGTAGATGGGAAGGCCCACGGTCGCGATCAAGATCGACAAGAGAAGATACTTCGCCATGGGACCGCGTCGTCGTGGGGTAAGGGGGGAGCGCGCCTAGTGCCGGGCGGGAACCGGCGACTTGCCGAGCCGATGTCCGACCTTCACCATCGGCCTCTCGAGCAGATAGTAGCTCGCCGTCGCCGCCGCGAGCAGCAAGACCAGGTTCAGCGGGAAGCGCTGGAGCCACGCCAGTGAAGGCGCCTCGGTGCCCGGATACTTGACGAAGAAGAGCTGCTGCCAAAGGTAAAGGCTGTAGCTCAATCGCCCGACCCAGCGGACCGGCGCGAGCTCGAGCGCCTTCGAGAGGGGAGTCCCCGGAGTCCACACCGCCGAGACCAGCATCACCACGATGGCGACGGCTTTGAAGAGCTCCGGCAGCGGACAGAGGTGCGCCATGTTCGCGATGAGCAGGGCCCCCGTGATCCACGGCAGGAAGGCGAACAGGCGATGGCCACGCGTCGGCGGCCGCTCGAAGAAGACCAGCGCCGCGAGGCAGCCGAGCATGAGCCCGTCGAGCCGGAAGTCCGTCCGCGCGGCGGCGTAGACGCCCTCGGGCAAGTGGCTCGTGAGGATGCCGTAGCGCGTATCGACGACGCGCCACACGGCGGTCGCGAGCGAAATGGCGATTGCCGCCCAGCGCGTGCGCCGGCGTCCGAGCGCGACGAGGAGCGCCGGGAAGAAGAGATAGAAGTGCTCCTCCACGGCGAGCGACCAGAAATGGCCGGAGTACCAGTGGCCCGGGGCGTAGTTCCGGAAGAAGAACGCCGCGGCGAGAATCTCGAGGATGGTGACGCGAAAGACGCCGCAGAGCCCGAGCACCACGATGACCGCGAGGTAAGCGAACGCAGGCGGGAGAATGCGGAACGCGCGGCGCACGTAGAACTTGGAGAGGCTGATGGCCCCCGCGCGCCGCTCCTCTTCGAGGAGACGCGTACAAATCAGATAGCCGCTGATCCCGAAGAAGATGCTGACACCGAGGCCACCGGCGGCATCGCGCCACGGCGTCTCCGGCCCCACCGTGTGACACACGACGACGAGCGCCACCGCGATGGCCCGCCACCCGTCGAGCGTGGGGATATACGCGCTGCCGGCAGCCCGAGCCTTGGCCGTCTCCGCGGGACGCGACTCTTTGCGCTCGCCTTCGACGCTCGCCCGCGTGAGTGCATCGACCATCGTCTCTCTATTTCGGACGGCCTGCGCCCTTCGTCAACGCCGATGCATCGGTTCGCTCGAATCCGGGCCCCGCCCGTGAGGCGCCGCATTCGCGTGTGCTACCGTTCGTCACCGTGCTCCGGCGTCTCTGGTGCGTGCTCGTCTTTCTCGTTCTCACAGCCGAGTACCCCCATCTCTTCGAGAAGCACTGGTCGACGCCCTGGCACTACATCCAGGACGTCCTCTTCGCGGGAATCCCGTTCATCCACGTCCCGTGGCTCGACGTGTTCATCGTGGCGATCCTCGTCGCGGGCCGCTCGCAGAGCGGCGCGTCTTCGGGTCGGGCGCGCCCCGTCGAGACGGCCATGTGGCTCTCGCTCGGCTCCCTCGCGCTCTGGGCGATCTACGGCGCGCTGGCGAGCGGCAGCATCTCGGACATGCGCCTCCAGCTCCACATCATCGTGATGGTCTTCGTCGCGGCGTTCGCGCAGCTGAACATCATGCGCAAGCCCGAGCACTTTCGCATGATCGCGAAGGCCATCGTCTACGCGGGCCTCTTTCGCTTCGCCATGATCTTCGTCTTTTACATCGCGATCATGCGCTCGCTGAGAGAGCACATGGAGGAAGTGACCGACCACGGCGACTCCGTCCTCTTCGTCACCTGCATCGTCATCGTGGTGGCGAACGCGTTCCACGTGCGGTCGCGCCGGTCGATCGTTCGGGCGGTGGTCATCTCCATTCTCATGGCGTGGTGCATGCAAATGAACGCGCGGCGCCTCGCGTGGGTGGGCCTCGTCTTCTCGCTCGGGACCATGTACGCGCTCCTTCGCACGGGCCCCGTCCGGCGCAAGGTCCACCGGCTGGCCCTCTACGCCGCGCCGGTCCTCGCCCTCTACGTGGCGATCGGTTGGTCGCACCCGAAGGGCATCTTCAAGCCCATCGCGTCGCTGCAGTCGGTCGGAGACGCGAAGAATCCATCGACGCAGTCTCGAATCCTCGAGGACATGGGTCTCATCATCACGCTCCAGGGCCACCCCCTCATCGGGACCGGCTTCGGCCACAAGTACATCGAGATATCCGAGATCTATTCGGTCGGTGCAAAGGTCTTCCCGCAGTACCGGTACGTCCCGCACAACAGCGTGCTCGGCCTCGTCGCGTTCACCGGCGCTCTCGGCTTCATCGGCATATGGATGGTCTTCCCGGTGACGGCGTACTTCGGGGCCCGCACGTATGCCGTCGCCGCGACGCCGCTCGAAAAGACGATCGCGATGACGAGCGTTTGCGTCGTCATCATCCACACCAACCAGATGTGGGGCGACATTGGCATCAACGCGCCCCAAGGCATGATCATCATGTCCGCGGCCATCGCCGCGTCGTCGCGCATGGCCGTCTGGTGCGGGGTCTGGCCTTCGGGCGCGCGGGCGGCTCAGAAGCGCCAGGGCAAGGTCGTCACCGTCATCGAGAGCGAGGCGATCGCCGAGGAGATGACGTCCGCTCCCTCCTGACTCTCCCAGAAGTAGCTGAGGCCAAAGCTCACCATCAGGTTCTTCGTCAGGTGATCGTCGAGCCGCGACGTCGCGAAGAGGATCGTGCTCGGCTCGATCTCCACGACGACGAGCGTCGTCGCCGCTCCGAAGGACCCCGTGAGCGACAGCTTCCCCAGGGTCCACGTGCCCGTGCCCGTCAACTGCGCGCGGTCGTCGACGGCCCCGTCGCGTGTATCGATGAACGGAGAGACGTTCGCGTCGGCTCGAAAGATGATCCGGTGCTCGTCGCGGATGAACGTGTACTCGTACGACGCGGTGACGACGGGGAACGGCGTCGTCTGGTAGAGAAACTGAGGGCCGATGCGCGCGCGGATGACGCCCGCGCCGACGCCGAACGACCCGACCGTGGTCGGCGAGAACGCGCGCCGCAGACCCGCGACGGCCGTGCCGATGTAGCTGTCCGGTTGGCAATCGCCCGTGGTGATGCCCTCGAGGCCGAAGCAAGGAGCGGGCACCGTCTCGGTACGCACCCCGTTCGCGCGGAAGAAGACGGCATCCTCTCGGCTCACGGTGTGCGTCAGCGTGACCTCCGCGGTGGGCCCGTGCTGGAAGGCAATCGATTGCTGATCGACCGCGCGGACGCCGCCGTTGGCGAAGAACCCGCCGCGGAGGGCGAGCTGCCAGTACGGGCTCGGCGTGTAGACCAGCGTCGCGTTCGTGATCGAGCCGGCATACTCGATGTTGCTGATGGGGACGCCGCTGCTCACGGTCTGCTGCATGCCCGCCGCGGGCGCCTGGATGAGCAGCTGCGAGGTGTTCTGGATGCCGTAGCTGCCCGTCTCGGTGAGGCCGAGCGCCACGGTTCGGTTGTGCCAGCCGACGTTGAGCGACGCGGTATTGAGGTAGATCGCGCCGGGGCTCGTGGACTCGAGATCGGTGACGCCGAGATAGGGCTGATACGCGAGCGAGAGATGCCACCGGGGAGTGGCCAGGGCGAGCGTCGCGTTCGGCGCCGTCGTCAAGTCGAAGGCGATCGGCTGTCCGGTGTCTCCCCGCACGCGCGCCTCGCTCCAATCGGAGAGGGTGAGCGTCCGCAGATCCGCGGCGAGGGCGAGGGCAGCGATCATCGTGCCTGGGCGCGGCAGGTTACCATTCGCCGTGCGCCCGATGGCAGGAGAAGACCGCCCCTCGGCGCAGCCGCCTCCCGGGGCCGAGACCTCGCGCCGTCAGTTCCCGCGCAGGAGCGACGTGACGTTCGAGAGCCGTACGAGCTCCGGCATCCGGTGGAGCGACCGCCGCTTTGCGAGCGACCACGTCGTCTGCGCGAAGAAGAGCGGCACGAAGAGCGCAAGCTTCGCGTAGTTCGCCTCGATGTCCTTGTACCGCTTGACCCCCACGTAGAGCCGCGCGGCCTCGCCGTTGAAGGCGTACTCCGACACCCTGCCGGGGTTTTCGAGGAGCGTCGACTTTCCCTGGCCCACGTCGCTCAAGACCATGTCTCTCACGAAGACGATCTCGTAGCCGGCCTTCATGGCCCGCAGGCTCAGCTCCGCGTCCTCGAGGCCGAAATAGATTCGCTCGTCCCACGGATGGCGTTCGAAGAACGTGCGCGGGTACACCGCGTAGCTCGCCCCAGCGACCTCGGGCGTCTCCGAGGCGGTGAAGTTGCAGGCGAAGTCGAGCCGGCACATCGTTTCGATGCGGGGCTTGAACGCGTCGACCCGCGTCCCGGTCAAAATCGTGCGCTCTCGCCGCTCCGGGCTCATGGCGTCGTACCGCGCCTGGGCCACTTCGAAATAGGTCGGCGAGACGAGGGCGTCGTCGTCGAGGAAGGCCACGTAGTCGACCGGGCCCAAGTGGGCGAACGCGTTGTTGCGGTTCGCGCACACGCCCTTGCGCGGTCCCTGAACGAGGGTCGCCGCGGGGAACTTCGCGACGACGGCGATCGTGGCCTCACGCATCTCGGGTTTCGACGAGTCGTCCGACACGACGATGCTGACCGGCCGTTGCGTGCTCTTCCCGAGGTGCTCGAGGCACTGCTCCAGCGTATCCGGGCGGTGCCTCGTCGTGATGCAGACGCCGATCGACATGGGTCGAGTCTAACCTGGCGCTCGCCTACTCCGCGACGATCACATCGCCTTGATGCAGCGGAAAGGCGGACACATAGGGGCTTCCACGCGAGACGTCCTCATACGTGAAGCGTATACGCAGAGGCGGCGACCCCTGCCGCACGACGAACAAGCGATCACGGCTCGCGTAGTCGTTCAATCCCCCGGCGAGCGCGAGGGCCTCCGCCAAGCTCGTCCGCGAGTCGACCGGGAAGACCCCCTGGTGATTGACCTCGCCGAGCACCGAAATCGTGATCGGGTGGGACTCTATCATCGTGACGGTGACGCTCGGCTCCTTCACGTAGTCCTTGAGCCGCGCCTCGAGCTCCGCCTTGACGTCGCTCGGCCGCTTGCCTTGGACTTCGACGTCGCCGAGGATCGGCATCGCGATGCGCCCGTCGGCCCGCACCCGCGCGTGCGTCGAGAGCGGCTCCTGGTTGAACACGCGGATCTCGACGACGTCCCCATCTTGGATGATGTAGTCGGAGACCGCGCTCTCCCTCGGCACGTTCGAAATCCAGACGTAGGCGCCCGGCGAAGCGCACTGAACGAGGAGGAGGGCAGGGAGAAGCGCGATACCGCCGCGCTTCCAAACCGGAACCGACGAGCGTCCCATACGTCGGTGACTTTTACAGCGCGCGGACTCGGGCCGCAACGGCCGGCGACTTCACCCGCTCCTTCCGTTGCGCCCCGACGAGGGGGCAAGGTATTTCTCCTGGGTCGCCCATGAACGAGCTCTCTCCCGAGGAGAAGCGACCGACGGGGAACGGACTCGCCCCGCGGGATCGTTCGCCGGCCTCGCCCAAAGTCAGCGTCGTCCTGGCGACCTACAACCGCGGCCCCATCCTCGTCCGACTCTTGCGGCAACTCGCGGCGCAGGACTTCCCGGCCGAGGACATGGAGGTCGTCGTCGTCGACGATGGGTCCCGAGAGCCCGCGGCGCCCGTCCTCGAGGCCCTGAGGCCGGAGCTCCCGTATCGCCTCCTCGTCCTCACCCAGGTGAACGCGGGCGCGGCGGCGGCGCGTCAGCGCGCGGTCATGCACGCCTCGGGGGACCTCTTGGTCATCCTCGACGACGACATGCAGGTCCGGCCCGACTTCATTTCGGAGCACGCGCGCATCCACCAGGACACGCCCGGCGGTCACGCTTGCGTCATCGGCCGCTACGCGTCGGACCCGGGCATCTCGTCGATGCCGCTCTTCGAGCGTTACTACGCGAACATGTGGGACAAGCTCTCCGCGAGCGTGCGACGCGGAGCCCTCGCCGTCCACGGGACGATGCTGTCGACCGGCAACGCCTCGATGCGCCGCGACGACTTTCTCGCCGTCGGCGGCTTCGACGTCTCCCTCAAGCAAGACGAAGACGCGGACCTCGGCCTCAAGCTCGAACGCATCGGCGTCACCATGGTCTTCTCCGAGAGCGCCTTCGTGCTCCACGGATCCGACCACACCGATCTCGGTCGCTGGCTGCGGCGCAACCACAACTACGGAATCTACGACTCGCGCCTCGCCATCAAGCACGACTGGGCCGCCCACGCCGACCCCTGGCGCTACTGCTTCCAGCTTCCGAAGGCGGGCCTGCCCTTCGTCGCGACGAGCCTCGTCTCGCCGGGCCTGTCGAAGATCGTCTCGGGCGTCGTGTGGAAGACCGCCACGGCGATGGACCGACTCGGAATGGAGAAGCTAGCGCTCCGCGGCGCGGGCGTCGTGTTCGGGATGGAGTACTTCCGCGGCGTGCGCGAAGAGGCGGGGTCCCTCCGAAGGACCATCGGCGCGTTCCGCGCGTTCTTGCGAAAGACGCGCCGGGACGAGGCGAGCAAGGGCGCTGGCCCGTAACTTGAGGGCGACGGCCCATTGAACCGGCCCCTCGTCTGCGTCGCCGCGCTCGCCCTCGCGCTGACCGCACGCTTGGCGGCGAGCGCTCCGGACGCCGGTCCTTCGGCGGCGAGTGACATCGCGGCCGATGCGGCCATCGAGGTCGACGCTGCTGAAGATCAGGGTGTCTCCGCACTTGTGCGGGCGGCGCACGAAGTCCGCTCCCTGTGCTCGGGCGGTCTCGACGCCGCCGTCGATCCGACGAGCCTCTTCGAGGTCTCGCTCGACGACGAGGACGCCGTTCGCGTGGACGCCCTGCGTCTGCGAGTGCTTCTGCACGACGTCGATGCGGCACCCACCCAGCGGCGATCAGCGTCGCCTCGCGCGCGTTCGGGGACCGCCGCAGATGGTCCAGAGCGTGAGGCCGGGATTGACCCCAGGCTCTGGGACGCGAGGATCGACTTGGACCGCGCGCGGCTGTCCTTTTACGACCTCCCGGCCGACCGCCGCCGCGAGATTCTCGCCTCCCATGCTCTTCGCCAAGCCGACGCCGAGGCTGCACCCTCGGCGGAGGATCTTCGCGAACGCACGGCCGACGAGCAGCGCCGGGCCGCGCTCGTAGCCGCCAAGGTCGCCCGCTCGGACGCCGAGCGTCTCGTGTCGACGGAGTTCGCCCGGCTCCTGGCCGTGGAGCATGCGCAGTCGGAGTTCGATGTCGAACTTGCACGACGGCGACGTGCGACCGCGGACGTGCGAGACGTCACGATCGGCTGGCAGCAGCGGGCGCTCGAGGCGTGGGCGGACGCCGGATCCTCGGCCGACGGGACGTACGACGATCTTCGGCGTGCCCTACGTTCGGCGCGCGCCTCTCTCGACCTTGCGCTCGACCGGCTCGCCGGTGCGGCCAGTGAGGTCCCGGAGGCAGGCCCGGACGCGCTCCCCCATCTTCGCGTCGATGTGGATACCAGCGCGGCGAGAAAGGAGCGGGAACGCGTCGAGACGGAGGCGCGGCGGCTGGCGCTCGAGGAACAGAGCATCCGCCGCGAGCGCGCGGCCGCGCTGTTCGACGAGATCGATGCGTTGAATCACGAGCGATTGGCGCTCCTCGGCGCACTGTCGCCGGAGAAGCGCCGCGCCGTCATGGGCTTCACCTCGGTCGGGTGGGACCAGGCCGCATCCGAGGGGCGCCAGCTGACGCTCATTCTCCGCTACCACGCTCACATCATCGGACAGCGGCTTGCGACCTTTCGCGATCCGGGCCGTGCGCTGGAGCCCGTGGTCGCGGGTGGGGCGCTTCAGATCTTCGAGTGGCTGCTGGTGATGGGCGTCTTCGTGTGGTGGCGGCGAAGGTCGACGCCGTTGCTCGTGATGGCGCTCGGGCGCGCTCGGGAGGACGACCGGCGCGCGCGGCGCCCCGCGCCCGGTCCCGTGACTCGCACGGTCCAGCTGCTCGTACAGGTGCATCGTCCCGCGGAGTGGCTTGCACTGCTCTTCGTTCTGAGATGGCTCTTTGCGTCGGCAACGCAGCAGCTCCTCGAAGTCCGCTTGCCCTTGGTGCTGCTGACCTGGATCTACGGTGGCACGCTCGGCGTCGACGTCATCAACGCGATCGCCGGCGCGCAGCGCACGAGCGCCTCCACTCGTGTCGATCGCGACACGGCCGCGCTGCGCCTGCGGTCGCTCCGGCTCGTCGGGCGTGTCGTCGTCGCCTTCGGGTTGATTCTTTCCATCGGCGCGATGCTCGTCGGTCGCGGCACGATTTACGATTGGGTCTTCTCTCTCTGCTGGTTCGCTTCGATTCCAATCCTTCTGGTCTTGGTACGCTGGTGGCGTAGCGTCGTTTTCGATCGGACCGAGCAGGTGCGCCGGCCGTCGAGAATCCAGCGCTGGGTACTCGCGAACAAGCACGGATGGACCAGCTTCGTCGCGGCGTGCGTTGGCGCCGCGAATCTCTTCGCGAGTGGTGCGGCGCGCAGCGCGAGAAACTGGATCGGGCGCTTCGTCATCACCCGTCGCATCCTCGCGTACTTGTTCCGCCGTCAGCTCGGTAAGCTCGGCGGGGACGCGCGCGTGGTCGCCCCTCTCTCGGCCGCCGCGTTCGAGTCGCTCGGGCCGGAGAAAAGTTCCCGACGTTGGATCGCCACGGATTCCGACGAGTCCATCGATCGGCTGGCCAAGCGCATTCGTGAGCGACGAGGCGGAGTGATCGCTCTCATCGGCGAGCGCGGGATGGGAAAGACGGCGGTCCTCAAGAGGCTTCGCGGTGATGCCGGTGACGCCTTGCTGGTGGACTCGCCTCTCACCGGCATTGATGGCCTTCGCGACCGCCTTGCCGAGGAACTCGGCCTTCCTCCGCCGCACGAAATGGAGTTCGAGGGCGTGGCCGCTGCGCTGTCCTCGTCGGAGGCGATTCACGCCTTGCTCCTCGACGACGCGCATCGCTTCGTCCAGCCCGTCATGGGCGGACTGGCCGGCTTCGACGCCCTGCTCGCCGCGGCAAGCCGCCACACGAGCACGACCACTTGGGTCTTTGCCTTGGACGAAGTCGTCTGGCCATTTCTGGAACGCGCGCGCGGAGCGCGGCCGCTCTTCGACGAAGTCTTGCGCCTCCAGCCGTGGAACGAACGAAGCATCGTCCACCTCCTCGAAGCGCGCACCGAGGAGGCGGCCCTGTCCCCGAGCTTCGAGCACTTGCTCGACCCTCTGCCCGTGACCGCCGACGAGGTCGACATCCAAGAGGCCCTCGCACAGCGCGCAGCGGACTACTACCGCATGCTCTGGGACTCGGCGACCGGCAATCCCGGGGTCGCGCTCCAAATGTGGCGACGCTCGCTCGGTACCGACACGAGCGACAAGACGGCGGTTCGCGTGTTCATGCCACTCGATACGACGGATCTCGAGCGCCTCCCGGACTCCACGGTGTTCGTGCTCCGCGCCGTGCTGCAGCTCGCCCCGGCCCAAGCCGAGCACATCGCCCGAGGGACGTTGTTGCGCCCCTCGGAGGTGTCGGATGCGCTGCGCTACGCCGAATCACGCGGCTACGTCGAGGAGCGCGACGGGGGATATCGCGTGACCTGGACCTGGTTCCGCGCCGTCACCCTTTTCCTCCAACGAAGGCACCTGCTGGTCACACGATGAATAAAAGAATGCTCACGACGTTTGCCGGCATGACCGCATACCTCCTGATCTCGGCGCCGGCGCTCGCCCAGACCGCGCCGGACGTCGCGAAGCTGGCGGGGGTCATTCGGTGGGGCGGCGTCCTGCTCTCGACGTTCGTCATCGTCGGCGCGGCGATCGTATTGCGCGTGATCACCGGCGCCTCGGAGCGCCTTTCCAAGCAGTTCGCGAACCGAAGACCCACGATTCAGAAGTTCGAGTCCGTCAGTCGTTTCGGCATCTATATCGCCGCGATTGGCCTATGCCTCACGCTCAGCGTGAAGCTCGACACGACGACGCTGGCGGTCATCGGAGGGTCGCTCGCCGTCGCGGTGGGCCTTTCCATGCGTGACCTCGTCGCGTCGTTCATCGCGGGGATTACGATCATGTTCGATCGTCCCTTTCAGGTCGGCGATCGTGTGACGTTCGCGGGCGAGTACGGCGATATCCTCAAGATCGGCCTGCGCAGCGTCAGAATGAACACGCTCGATCACAACATCATCACGATACCAAACAGCAAGGTCCTCACCGAAGTGCCATCGAGCGGAAACTGGGGCGCGCTCGAGATGCAGACGCCATTCGACTTCTACATCGGCGTCGATCAAGACGCCGAGCTCGCCGCCGAGTTGATCCGCGAAGCCTGCCTGACCAGTCCCTACGTATTCCTCGGGCGCCCCGTGCCCGTGTTCGCGAGGCAATTCATTCTGCAGGACTATGCCGTCATGCACCTCAAGGTTCGTCCGTACGTCTTCGATTCCAAGTACGAGAAGCCCTTCGAAACGGACGTGCACCTTCGCGTTGCGAGGGCGTTCCGCGAACACGGCATCGGGCCGCCCGCGGTCCTGCACCGTCCACTCGATTCGCTCGGCGCCACGACGCGGAAGTGAGCCGCTCGAGGCTACGACGAGTCGCAGATGAAGCGCGTGGTCCTCGTCGTCCGGAACGCCGTGCGGAGTGAGGTCGGCCAAACCGAACGAGGCGATCCTCACGTCCCCGCGGCCTGGTCGGGCGGCACCGGATAGTCCGCCGCAAGCCGACCGCCGATCGCCGACGTGGCGTTGGATACCGGAACATAGGAGTACCTCGGGGAGCAAGCGGCCGCGGCGACCCCCAACGCCAAGACCGGCACGACGATTCTCACGATTGTTCCGGATTAGGCAATGCGGTCGAGGCCGGAGTCGAGGCTTCGAACGACCGATTCGCGCGTAAAATATCAGCCATCCAGTCGAGGTCGGTCCGCAGACGTGCGGAGCGTGGCCGCCAGCCCACCACGCTCGAGAGAACGCGAAGGGGCCAGACGCCTCGGCCGAACTCGGGGTGTATCTTCGAGTCGAAGGGGCCTGTTACGTATTCAATCGCAAGCCCGTCGATGCTTGCAACGCCTTGGCCCGGCGACTATGAGCCCTACCAGGAACAGCGCCGACGAGGCGCGCGTTGCTCTTCTACACGGAGGTCACGCCATGCCGAGCACCGGAGACAGCAATTGTGTCGCGATATTCAATCGCCACGAGGACGCTGAAGCCGCCATTCGGGAGCTGCAACGAACCGGCTTCGACATGAAAAAGCTCTCGATCGTGGGACGCGATTACCACACCGAAGAGCACGCCGTCGGCTTCTACAATGCAGGCGATCGGGTCCGATACTGGGGCAAGCACGGAGCCTTCTGGGGGATGGTCTTCGGCATCCTCTTCGCGCCCGCGTTCTTCTTCATTCCCGGAATTGGCCCCGTCCTCACCGGTGGACTTCTGGGCTCCGCCTTGATGGGCACGATGGAAGGCGCCGCCGTGGGAGCGGCCGTGGGCGGTGGAAGCGGCGTATTTGCCGCAGCGCTCACCAACCTCGGCATCCCCAAAGACAGCGTGATTCGCTACGAAGCCAGCCTCAAAGCCAACAAGTTCTTGCTCATTGCCCAAGGCAGCGCGGCCGAGCTGGAGCAAGCCAAAGGAATTCTCGCCCGCGCGAAGGCTTCCGAGGTGACCGTTCATGCCCGATGAAACGGTGTGAACGCGCAACCGCGCACCCGGCTCGCCGGTTTTCGCGTATGGGCGCATGGGCCCAGCAAGGCCCGCCGCGCAAGGGACCGCTGCCGAGTGGCGAGCTCCGGGCGTACGGGATGGCGAGCCCACGGGCGACGCGCCGTGACACGGACGGTGAGAAGAAGGTCCGTCATGAGGCCAGGCCACGTGCACGAGTCCATCACGTCGGGCGAACGCATGCACCGATGGCTCCCGGTCCTTCTGGTCGCGGCCATCGCCGCGCTCGGGTGTGATCGTGCTCCCGCGCGGCCCCCCGCTGTAGCGGTAGTCGAGCCGGTCGCGGACGAGAGGCTCGCGGCCGCGATAGAGCAAGCTTTCGAGCGCGACGCGGTCCTCGCGTCGCAGCCTATTCGCGTGTCCGTCACCCATGGCCGAGTCCAACTCTCCGGATCCGTAGCGGACCTGAGAGCCAAGCAGCGGGCCGAACATTCGGTCGCAACGTTCAAGGGCGCAAGCGCGCTTGACAGCGGAATCGAGGTGACTGGGCCCGAGCGTCGGGACGAGGAAATCGCGAAGGATGTGAACGACACGATCCGCAAGGACCCGGCGACGCGCGCTGCAGATGCCCACGCGACCTCGAGCGGCGCGGTCGTCACGATCCGCGGTTCGGCGGCCTCCGCCAGCCAGCGCGAGGCGCTCTCCGACGCCGCCTCGGCGGTCCCGGGAGTCAGGCGCGTGGTCGTGGCCGTCGACCTTCCCCGTGCCAATCGCCGCGACGAGGAGATTGCCGCCGACGTGAGGAACAGGCTCGACGAAGACGCACGACTCGACGCAACGCGCGTGCTCGATGTGGTCCACGGACGTGCGGTCTCCCTGTCCGGGTTGGTCGGCAGTCTGTTCCAACACGACGCGGCGGTGGCAGACGCTTGGGTCCCCGGAGTCACGGACGTCGAAGCCTACGGACTGCGCGTGGACTGGGGGGACAACCACCGCGCCGGCTCAACCGCCGCCCGCCCGTCCCCGTGCGACTGTTCGCCTCCCCGCTAGACGCGACTCGGCGCGCACCGCGAAGCGCTCGAGCTCGGCGAAGGACGCCGGGTCGCCGAAAACGACGCGTGCGGAGGATGCGCGCTGCCCGGCGGCGTCATTACAGGTGCTGGGCTAGGGTTTCGGTCGTGATTCGCCGAATTCTCGCCGCCGTGGACGACTCCTCGCGCGCGACGCATGTCGTCGCGAAGGCGGTAGAGGTCGCCCGAAGCATGGGCGCCTCTATCCGCCTGTACCATGCGGTCGCGATTCCCCCGGAGTTTCCGCCGGCCGCAGCGACCGAGACCGGCGACCCTTTGCCCGCTCACCTCAACAAGCTCGCCACCGAACGCTTGCGCAGACTCGCCGACGACATCAAAGACGTGCCCTGCGAAATCCTCGTCGAAGACTCGCAGCAGGCGCCTCGGTCCATTCTCAATGCTGCGGCCATGTACGGCGCGGACCTCATCGTCATCGGCAGCCATGGCTACCACCTCGTCGATCGACTCCTCGGAACGACCGCGGCGCACGTGGTGAACCGATCGACGCGAGACGTGCTGGTTGTGGCGTCGCTCAGCAGGGCTTGAGGCGACCGCCCGAGGGAGCGACGTCCCCGATCTGGACGTTGCAGCGGGCGCCCCCGCGCGCGACTGGACACGCGTCTCTCGCGCAAGAGCGACATCTCCCCGGACACGAGTACATTGGAGCGAAATGCCTCGGAGGGAGACGCATTGGACGACGACGAGGGGCGCCCCATTGGAGCGACTGTTCGTCGAGCTCTTCCACTCGTCGCGAAGGCCACCACGGTGGCTCCTCGTCACGAAGGGCGATCGCCGAGTACTGGCGGCAGAACGCGCTCATGCCGCCGACGGTCGGCGTCCTCGTCTTGGCCGGAGTTCCCGGGAAGGCCTATTGCAAAGTACTCGAGGCGCTCGTTCGAGCGTCGGGGGCACCCCTGATGTGCCTGACCGATCTGTCGCTCGAAGATCTGCGGGTGCTCCGTATGGTGCGGCGCGAGCTCTCCGGGGTGCCGGCGTCGTTTCATGGAGTCAGCGACGACATGCTTCGAACGATCGGCGCCCCCCTCGATGCGCGGCTCGAGAAGGCCTGCGCCTTCCGGATGACGCGGGCGCAGACGTATGACGTGCGACGGTTCTTCAAAGAGAGCCCGGAGCTGCGCGAGCACATCGGAGCAAAGTGCGACGACCTGCTGTGCCGCGGTCGTGCGATCGACGTGGTGTCTCTCTTCATCGAGGGCCCGCGGGACGAGCGCCGCGCGCGCGAACGCCTGGCGGCGCTCCTTCGCTATCGTGGCCTGCCTCTCGTTCCCGCGCCTCGCGCGCCGCGGTGAACCTCAGGCATCCGGCGGCATTCGGGCGATGGCCGCGTCGAGCTGCGCCAGCTCGCGACCGAGCCGGAGCGCCGTGATGTCCGCGATGCCCTTTCCTTCCACGAGCGCGTGGAGGAGTCGCGAGAGCTCCTCGAATCGCGACCTCGCGAGGCACGACGCGGCGGCCGCGGGCTGCCAGAGTGGGCCCTCGCCGGCGTCCGTGGCCATCGCCCCGCAGAAGCCGCACCACGTGATGCGGAGCGAGAGGCCCGCGGACACGATGTCGGCCATCACGCGGGTGTCCTCGGGGTGAAGGCAAGAGACGATGCAAGCGACGAGCATCGCGAGAGAGTCCGGGCGGGCGAGCGCATGCGTACTCGACACCGGCGGCGGACGAGACGAAGTAGGACGCAAGTTCGGGCCCCCTTGGTTCGGATGAACGGTAAGCCTCGGAGGACCTTCAGCGCGCCGGCGTGCGGGCGAGAGGGCCCGCGTGCGCCTGGCGACTCCTTCTGGGGTGCGCTATAGCTGTCACCCTCACCGCTCTCGCGCTCGCGGCTTCGACTGGTTCGGGGCCTCCTCGTGTGGCTGTGACGACGCGGCCGTCCAGGCTCCCGTCGTGCCCTTCTCGACCGCGCGCCAGCGAGGAACGGCTTCGATTACGCACCGAGAGGTCGGTACGTGCGCGAGAGGGTCGCACAGCGGAATGAAACAAGAAATCGATGGAGACGCGCTGCGGATCACGCAGCAGTTTCGCTCCAATGAGTCCATGGTCTACGACTTCCGCGGCGGCGCCGGGCGGTTGACCTTGAGAGTGAGCGGTCGCGGTGGGGACGAGGGACCGCCCGCCGAGTGGTGCATCGAAGCATCGACGAGCAGCTCGCCCGAGAGCGTCGTCGTCGCCGAGTGGGCCACGACGCGCGCCGAAGCGCTCCGAGCGGTCGCCCGCTCCTGGGGCGAGAAGCGCATCGCGAGCAACCTCCCCGCGTTCGACTGGGAGTCGGTGGCCCGCGCGATGACCGTGGTCCGCGCGATCTAGTGAGAAGGGTCGCCCCGAGCATGCGCCCGCCCCGCGGCGGCCCGGCGCACGTCGCTTCGCGCGAGAAGCCGGTGCGCGGCCCGAACGACTGAATTCTGGAAACGGTAGCCGGCTTGGTTACCACTGCAACGGAAAGACACGGACAATCACATGAGCAATCGACTCTACGTAGGCAATCTTTCGTTTCGTACGACCAGCGACGCCGTCCGCGACGCCTTCGCCCGCTTCGGCGAAGTGACCGACGTTCATCTCGTGACCGATCGCGAGACCGGGCAAGCGCGCGGCTTCGGCTTCGTCACGATGGGCACCAACGACGCCGCCCAGCAGGCGATCGCCGGCATGAACGGCTCGACCTTGGAAGGGCGCGCGCTCCGCGTCAACGAGGCCGAAGAGCGCCAGAGCGGCGGCGGCGGCGGTGGCGGACGCGGCGGCTTCGGCGGCGGTGGGGGTGCGAAGCGGGAGCGCTGGTGAGCGCGCCCGCACGCCGGGGACCTGGCAAGGATCCACGCATCGTCACGTTTCGGGGCACGCTCGAGTCACTCATCGAGTCCTTGGACGCGACTGTGCGGATGGCGCGGTGGGAGCCTGCCGGGGAACCGATCCCGGAGCCGCTCTACCGAAGCGCGGGCCAGCTCCTCGACCGCCTCGGCTCGGCCAACCGGCTGGCCGGGGGAAGGTTCGTCGGCGCACCTGCCGTCATCGCGACGAGCGAAGCGATCAAAGAGGCCGTCAAGGCGCTGGACTTGGCGTTCGTCGCTTACCGCAAGCGCATCGACGCGGGCCCCGGTGAGCGGGAAGAAGCTGCGATGGTGCTCGACGCCGAAATCGGGCGCGTGAAGCTCGAAGCGCCTCGCTGGGAATAGAGTAACGGACCGAGACCGGGGGGGCCGGACCTTGCCGAGGCGACCGAGCGATCGCCGGCAGGTCCGGCGCCATCCTTCGCGGCACGGCTAGAGCCGGGCTTTCGCGATCGCCTCCCGGGCCTTCTTCACCGATTCGTCTCGTTCTCCCGCCGGATCGGCCCGCGCCGCTTCATCGAGGAGTTGCTTGCACTCCTTCCAGGCCGCGGCCCGGCATCTCTCGAGCGCGTCGCGCCGGAGGTCCGCCGGCGTGTCGTGCGGCTTGCCGCCGAGGGGTTCCGTGACGTGCATCATGGTCCCGGCGACCATCGCGACGGCCGCCGCCGCTCCGAGCATTGCCCAGACGCGCCACGGCCGGCGCAACGGCAGCACGCGTCCCGGTCCCTCGACGGTCGCCGGCCACGCTTTCGTTGGACCCTTGACGGCTTCCGCCGTCACGCTTTCCGCCGGACGCCCTCGCCCCTCTGCTTCTGCCTGAGCTTTCACGCGCGCGAGCAGCGCTTCGGTGCTCGGCAACTGCGACGGATCCCACCCTTCGCGCTTCATCTCGGCGAGGAACTCCTCGTCGCTCAAGCCGAGAATGCGCTCCTCCTCCACCTCCGCGGCGAGGTCTTTCATGAAGCGGGCGGCGCGCTCGTCGTCACGTTCGTTGTTCGTGCTCACGGCGTCACCTCGTCCTTCGTAGTGGTTTCGCGGAGCGATTGCATCCGCGAGTTCTCCATGGCGGCCCGCTCTTCGAGCGCCACCCGACCGTGGTAGCGCAGCGTCTTGTGCGCGAGCTCGACGTCCCGCACGCTGCACCCGAGGAGCTCGGCCTGCTCCGAGGGCTCTTCGATGCCGCGCACGCAGAGGTCGACGAGCCGTTTTGCGAGCGGGTGCTTGTCGCCGATTTTCAAGAGGACCTTCTCGAGCAGCTTGCTCCACCGGGCGACGCTCCTCCGGCGATGCAACTCATCGTCGGCCGCGGGCTCGTGGGCTTGCGCGACGGGGTCGTTGGCGACGTCGCCTTGGGGCACCTCTCGCTCGTGCGCGACCTTCCTCCGCATCCTGTGCCACGTCTGTCGCATGACGCCCGCCGCGTGCGTGAGGAACGGAGTCTGCTCCGGGTGCCACGGCGCGTCCTCCGGATCGAACAGGCGCATGAGCGCCGTGGAGACGAGATCGTCGGCGTCGGCGTCCGTGCCGGTGCGCCCTCGGGCGATCCGAAAGAGCCGCTCTTTGGTGAGCGGGGCCTCGAGCTGTTCGAGGGCGAGCCTCGATGAGGGCGCATCGGCGTCGAACACGGGAGCCTCCGGGTGGCCGCATTGTGGCGCAAAGGTCGTCCGCCTCGCACGCGTCCTCGAATCCGTTGGGCGCGAGGCGGGCTTCCACGAGGAGCGTTTGGGTGGTGGGGGCGCTCCCCTCCCGAGCCTCCCCGGAGCGGGGAGGTCGGGAGGGGGAGCCGTTTCGATGAACATCCAAGACAAGCCACTTCAGACGAAACGATGACGACGTACTTCGATTAGGAGGACTGCGTGACGGTCGTCGACCCCGCGGGCGCGGGAGCCGGCGATGGCGACGCGGGTGCCTCCGGGGTGGCATCCGTCGGCGGAAGCGCCCCCTTGATCGCCGCCTTCTGCTTCTTGCCCATCGTGTGGCGCGCCGCGCGGGTCGCCTTGGCCTTGGCGGCCGCGGTGACTTTCTCCTCGGGCGTGACGACGCGGGGCTTGCGCGGCGTCATCCCGAAGTCCGCGAGCGCGTCCACCTGTCCGGTGAACGCGACGAGGAGCGCCTGCTTCACGCCCGAGACGTAGGCTTGCGTCTTCGTGCGCTCCGCCCTGTCCGCCGCGACCGCGTTCCGCCAGGTTGCCCAGGTGGTTTGCGCGGCGTTGGCGCTGTCGATGCGTGCCTGCAGCACGGCGACGATGTCCGCCGTGGTCTGGGACACGCCGCCGATCACGATGCTCGTGATCGCCGACGCGTGTTTCCCCAAGCCGTCGGCCAGTGCCTGGTCGGCGGACACGAGGTCTCTACGATTGTTCTTCGGTGTGTTGGTTCCCATGGCCGTACCCATTCCTTTCGATCGACCCGCAAGACACGAGGACGCCTCGGCGAAAGGCCCATCCCTTCGCGTCGACCCCTCACCCCCTATGCCCGGTCAGCAGGGCACTTCCGAGAAAAATAGGTGGGATAGTGTCGGCGTTCGGCGCGATTTGCGGGGAAAAACGGGGATAGTCGCTTGCCTGCGCGTCCTTGGTCCGTTCGGTGGCAGAGCATCGAAGGCTCGGTGCGCGGTCCACCCAGGCTCGATGACCGGTCCCCCGCGCTTCGACCAAGAGGGACCCTCGCGACCATGAGCGGTGAGCGTCCTCAGAAGGATCGAACTTGGAGGGTTCGATCCGCGTTCACGTTCGGGATCGTGCGCGGTGAGGGTCGTGAGGGAGAACGAACTTGGAAGGTTCGATCGGCGTTCAGGGTCGCGATGATGGGCGGTGAGGGTCGTGAGGGAGAACGACCTTGGAACGCTCGATGGCCGCGGACCTCGGCGATCATGGGCGATGAGGGTCGCTACCGTGATCGAGCCTGGAAGGCTCGATGAGCGCGGGCCCTCGTGACCATGGGCGGTGGGGGTCGCTACCGTGATCGATCTTGGAAGTGCGTATTCCGAACGGTCACCCTGTGGATGCGCCGTCGTTCACGCCGGCACCGCGGACCGGCCGCGTGGCTGGCGGCCGGAGCGAACCTCTCGTGGTAAGAAAGGCCATGCGCTACGACGAATCGCACGAGAGTCCCGACGTCGTCGACCGGCGCGGAGAGGCGCCCGCGCGCGGCTTCGGCGGTGGCGGCGGGAACATCGGGGGCCTGCTCTACATTTTGCCGTGGCTCATGCGGACCCCGTATGGGTGGGTCGTCATCCTGGGCGCGGTCATCTGGTACGCCGCGCGCGGGTTCTTGTTCGGCGGTCCCACGGTCCAGGGAACGCACGGCGGGAACATCCCCGTGTCGGCCGCCCCGGGGGAGACGCCCGAAAAGCACTTCGTCGCGTTCGTGCTCGACGACGCGCAGAGCGTCTGGACGCAGGAGTTCGCGAAGCAGCACCGCGACTACCCGCACGCGAAGCTCGTCCTCTATACGGACGCGACGCAGACCGGCTGCGGCTTCGGCCAGGCGGCGACGGGGCCGTTTTACTGCCCGCAAGACGAGCGCGTCTATATCGACCTCGGCTTCTTCCGCGAGCTCGCCGGAAAGCTCGGCGCGCGCGGGCAGTTCGCGGAGGCTTACGTGGTCGCGCACGAGCTCGGGCACCACGTGCAGAAGCTGCTCGGCATCAGCGAGAAGGTCGACTCGATGCGGCACACGTCGGGCGCCGAGGGCGCGTCCGTGCGGCTCGAGCTCCAGGCCGATTGCTTCGCCGGCATCTGGGCCCACTCGACCGATCAGCGCAACATCCTCGAACAAGGCGACATCGACTCCGCGCTCTCGGCGGCGGCCGCCGTCGGCGACGATCGGCTGCAGCGGCAGGCGACGGGCACGGTGAGCCCCGAGTCGTGGACGCACGGGTCCTCGGAGGAGCGCGTTCGCTGGTTCAAGCGCGGGTTCCAGTCGGGGGCCCTCGACCAGTGCGACACGTTCGGCGCCGCGCATTTGTGATGATGCCGTAACACCCGCGCATCCGCCCGCCCGTAGACGCCCACGCGTTTGGGTGACAGGTTGGCGCCCGGAAGCGGTGCTACTTCGTACTTCACACGGGGTGGGAAGCGCCCGCCCTGCGCGGCGGCGAGGTCGGCGACGAGCGGGCGCGGACGACAACGACGGGTGGTGAGCCATGGACGCGCAGGCCGAGGGACCGATCACGATCGCGACGTCGCTCGACGAAGACGTGACCTTCGTCTCGATGACGGGGACCGAGGGGATATCGGAGCTCTTCGCGTACGAGATCGACGTCCTCTGCCGGAAGGCGGACTTGAAGCCGAGCGACTGGTGGGGCGCCTCGGTCCGCGTGCAGCTTGCCCGGAGCGACTCGCCCAACGACACGCG
Source organism: Polyangiaceae bacterium (assembly GCA_036500865.1). Taxonomy (GTDB): domain Bacteria; phylum Myxococcota_A; class Polyangia; order Polyangiales; family Polyangiaceae; genus Palsa-1150. The sequence goes on along the minus strand of DASYBG010000022.1, from coordinate 53,913 downwards.
CGAGTGGGACGGGGTCGTGACGGCGTTCGAGTACGTCGGCGCGGGCGACGACGGGTACACGCGCTACCGCATGACCATGCGGCCGTGGCTCTGGTTTCTGACCCAGCGCGCCGACTGCCGGATCTTCCAGAACATGACGGTGCCCGACATCATTTCGCAGGTGTTCAAGGGCGGCGGTTTCACCGATTTCGACTTCCAGCTCTGGGAGACGTATCCGCAGCGCGACTACGTCGTCCAATACAGGGAGACGGACTTCAACTTCGTGTCGCGCCTCATGGAGCGCGACGGCATTTACTACTTCTTCGGCCACGACGACGGAAAGCACACGCTCGTCCTCGCCGACTCCGCCGAGACGCCGCAGCCGGCCGAGGGGGCCGAGCAGTTGCCCTACGCCCCGCCCGACGCGCATCGCGACGAGACGCTCGAGTACGTGACCTCGTGGCGAACGCAGGGGTCGGTTCACCCGACGCGGGTCGCCCTCGTGGACTACGACTTCACGCGCCCGCGCATGGACCTCTACACGATGCGACAGGTCTACGGGCAGGACGATACGCCGACGCTCGACGTCTACGATTACCCGGGCGGTTACGTGGACCCGTCGGTCGGGGACACCTACGCGCAGATCGGGCTCGAACAGCGCAGGCAAGACGTGACGCAGTTCTCCGGCGAGACCAACGCGCGGGCGTTCGCGGTGGGGGCCACGTTCGAGCTCATCGATCACCCGCGCGACGATCAGAACGCGAAGTACCTGGTCACCTCCGCGCGCCATCACCTCGTCGGCCACGACGTCGTGAGCGGAAAGCACGTCGACGGACAGCCGTTCACTTGCGCCTTCCAGGCCCGGCTCGCCGCGCAGACGTTTCGCGCCCCCGCGCGGGCACGCAAAGCGGTGGTGCGCGGGCCGCAGACGGCGCGCGTCGTCGGGCCGTCGGGGCAGGAGATCTGGACCGACGGCTTCGGCCGCATCAAGGTGCAGTTTCATTGGGACAGGGCCGGGGTCTTCGACGAGAACAGCTCGTGCTTCGTGCGCGTGTCCCATACGTGGGCGGGCGCCGGCTGGGGGACGCAGTTCATCCCGCGCATCGGGCAAGAGGTCATCGTCGACTTCTTGGAAGGGGACCCTGACCGGCCGATCGTCGTCGGTTGCGTGTACAACGGCGCGAACGCCCCGCCGTTCCCGCTCCCCGACAAGCAGACGCAGAGCGGGATCCGGACGCGGAGCACGCCGAACGGCACGCCGGTGAACTTCAACGAGATCCGCTTCGAAGACCGCAAGGGTCACGAAGAGCTCTACATCCAGGCCGAGAAGCAGCAGACGACCTGGGTGAAGGGGAGCCAATCGATCCAGGTCGACGGCAATCGCGCGTGGTCCGTCGGCGTGAACGAGGACCACGCGGTCGCGAAGAACCGCACGACCAAGATCGGCGGAAACGAGAAGCTCACGGTCGTCGACGGAGACACGAACCACGACTTCCATCACAACGTGACGGTTCGGGTCGGCGACACCAAGCGGTCCACGATCGAGAACGACTACACCGTCCAGTCCCACAACGGGCAGATCTCGCTCTTCCGCGACACGAGCCAGATGACGATCACCGAGGGCAAGTCGGTGCTCGTCGCGACCGAGAAGGCGTTCGCGTTGCTCGACCCGAGCGGCGACGTCAACGTCTCCAACAGCGGCAACGCGAAGGTGCAGTTGGCGAACGGCGGCGCGATCGTGATCGACGCGCCCGGCGGGCAGAGCGTGACCCTCGTGCGCGGGAGCACCAAGATCGTGGTGACCGACGATCAGGTGACGATCGATTCGAGCGGGAAGGTCGACGTCAAGGGCGTGACCGGGATCGACATCTCCGCCGGCGGCTCCGAGGTGAAGGTCGGCCCCGACGGGGTGACGGTCACGGGGGCGCTGGTCAAGATCAATTGATGTGGATGGCCGCGCACGGCGGCGAGACGAAAACGGTTCCTACCTTCGAGAGGTCAGTCGTCATGTCCATGGTCCCGCGTCGAGCGAAGCCCCCGAGGGTGCCCGCGCCTTCTTCCGGCGCGCCCGTGCAGGTGCGCCGCCTGTCGAGCGTCCCCGCGCTGCCCGATGCGCCCGTGCGTGCGTCCTCGGTGAACCTCTCGGTGGGTCTCGAAGTCGGTGGCATTTTGCGGGTGATGACGAAGGAAGGCGAACCGCTGCTCGAGGTGGTGCGTGAGGCGAGCGGTCCGGTCGTGCGCCTCTTGCAAGCGGCGGCGCGGATCGACCTTCCGGGCGCCCTCCGCATCGAGGCGGACGCGATCGAGCTTCGCGCGCGAACCGGCGAGGTTCGCACGAGGCCGCGGACGACGACGTGGTCGTGCGCGGTGGGGCGATTCGCTTGAACTGATCGAAGGTCCTCGGGAGGTACGCGATGTGGCTCTTTCGTCCCTTTCATCCACCCTGGCAGCTCGGTGCTTCCATGTTCGTCGCCGGGCTGCTCATGGGCGGCGTGACCGTGCTGATCTGGCGAGCCTTGTTCAGGCGGCTGGGGGTCAGGGTGCGTCGCTTGGACCCGGACGAGGCCGGACGAGTGGCCGTCTTTCCGATGAGGGACGCGCGGTACTACACCGCGACCGGCAAGGGCGCCGGCTACGGAATCGGTTTCCGCTTCAATGGGCAGACGCTGCGGGAGATTGCCAAGCGCGGCGACTGGCCCCTCTTCTGGCTCTATCCCATCGCGTTCTCGAGCTTCGGCGTCTCCATCACGCTGGTCATTACGTCGACTGTTCTCCTCGTGGCCGCCGGGCAAGGTAGCCCGCACCAGACGGGCGATCCGATCGCTCCCTGGCTCTGCATCCTCGTCGCGCTCTTCGGTTCGTCGTTGTTCGTTCTGCCGTGGTTGGCCGTGAGGGATGCCTTGCGACCCGAGGCCGAGAACGACTCCGCCTCGCCGACGGACCGGGGACCCTGACATGAACGTCGCCGGGTCACCGTCGAAGGGCCTTCGGTAGTCCCATGGGCGGCGAAGGAGAGGGCGGCGGCTGGCATCCAAAGCCGGTCAAGCTCGGGAAAGTGGAGGGCCCCAAGGTCGAGCGAAAGGCCGGCGACCAAGAGGAGCTCGAGGCCGCCGACAAGAAGCACGAGAAGAAGGCCTTCGGCCCTCTCGTCAAGACCGAGGGCAAAGGGCACGTCTGGAGCAGCAAAGACAAGGGTGGCGACGACAAGAGTTTCGTCACGGTTCTGGAAGGCAAGTATTCCGTCGAGGCGCTCTCGGGATCGGTGAATCTCCGAGAAGGCAAGGGGATGCTCACCGTCGTCGATGCCGAGGCGGAAGGCACCGTCGTTCATGGGGAGTTCGACTTCGTCGACAAGATCAAGCACCTGCTCTTTCACGATCCACCGAAGCCCGCGCCGCCCGGCCCGCCGCCCGCGCCCATGGCGGCCCGCGTGGGCGACCCGACGACGCACGGCGCGCCGCTGACGGGCGGTCCGGGCAGCCCCAACGTCTTCATCGGGGGCATGCCGGCCTGGAGGGCGGGACTCGATATTCACATTTGCCCGCTCGCCAAGGGGCCTGCGCCCGACGGGCCGGGGCCGACGATTCCTGGCGCGCCCACGGTGCTCATCAACGGCGCACCCGCCGCGCGCGCCGGGGACTGCGTCATGGAGGCCGTCGGCGGCCCGGACCCGATCCTGCTCGGATGCCCCACGGTCCTCATTGGACCGACGGCACCTCCGCCCCCGCCTTCACCGCGTCCTCCCGCCCCCCCGGAAACGCCGTGGGTGAAGTTCGAGGCGACCGGCAAAGGCGACTTCTTGCACGGAGAAGCCCACGCCAAGTTCATCGCCGAGGCTGACGTGAAGAAACGCGAACTGGAGCTGGCGGGCCAGGCGGGCGCCGAGGCGGCCGTTCTGCAAGGAGACCTGCCCCTCAAGCTCCGGTTGCGGATCCCCTTCACGTCGTACTACCTCGGGCTCGGCGTTACGCTGCACGGAAGCCTGCTCAGCGCGGGAGCCGAGGCTGGAGGCCACGCCACGGTCAACTCACACGGGAAGCTCCTCGACTTGAACGGCGGTGCCAAGGTGGGGGCAGGCATCGGTGGTGTGGGAATCAACTTTGGACTCGACGTGTCGAAGTGAGGGAATCCTAGATGCCTCGCGCAGCCCTCGATGTTCCGGTGACGGCGCCGCACGTTCTCGCGACGATGAAGCAGACGCACGTGAACGCGAGGATCACGCCCTCGGGCGAGCCGGCCTTGGCGTACGGCATCGCGGTCCCGAAGAGCTGGGCGTACTCCAAAGAGTTCGGCCCCGTGGCGCGCGAGCCGCTCGCGCCGCGGGGGCTCGGCTTCTTTGCCATTTCGACGGCGCCCCGCTCGCCGGTCATCGCCGTGACGGTGACGTCCCTCCTGTTCGAGATTCCCATCGATGCGTGGGCCGTCCATGCGATGATCGCGGAGGGTTGGACGACGGTCTCCGCGAAGTGGTTTCCCGGTCCGAGCGGCCCGTTCTTCGACATCACCGGGACGCGCGTGGTCGACGACGTCGAAGAGGTTCGCCGGACGACGGCGCGAAACGACGGCCCCAACATCTTTTGCGTCAACTGCATGTGCGGGCGCGACGGGTGGGACGCGGCGAAGGAGATCTTCTGGGCGGCGCATTCGACGTTCGAGCTGCTCTCCAGCACCCACTCGACCCGGATCGAGCCCTGGCTCTCCACCGGCGCCGAGACCCCGGACTTCCAGGTGGCCCATCCGAGGAGCTGGTCCGCCGAATCCGTGCTCGGAGCGCCGGAGGGAGTATCGGCGGTGGACCTCCGGCTGCTGAACGCCGCCAAGGACAAGCTCCTCGCCTACGTGCAGGTGAAGGCCGAGCGCGAAGAGCGAGACGAGGAGCCTGCGCCCCTGGACGCGTTGCAGGGACGTGCCCTCGCCAAGCTCGAGCACGCCGGTTTCACCCCGTCGGCACCGATGCGAGCGCTCGGGGAAGATGAAGACCCGCGGGCGCCTGCCACGGACGGCTGGCTCGGGGGGCTCGTCGGGCGAGGGCATCTGGCGGGCGCGGAGGTCGTGGCGCGGACGGGCTTCGTGCGCCGCGCGGGCGTCGTTTGTTCGCTTTCGATGCTCGGCCCCACCCGCGAGGACGACACCATGACGGCCCTGCGCGCCCAGCGCGCGTTCGAGATCGTTCGGACCACGTGGGAGCTGCTGTAGAACCCTGTCATTCTGAGCGAAGCGAAGGACCCCACGGAGCTCGAGGCGCTCCACGCCCACAGCGCGGCGGCGCGGTGGTGGAGCGTGTTTCGTGCGTTCGATCCGGACTGGAGCCGGCTCCGGATCGCGTGTCGTGCGCTGGTGGCGTCGGCGGCCACGGCGGCGGTCAGCGTCGGGCTCGCGCGCGCCTTCCGGGAGGCGCCCTCGTTGTCTCTCGCGGCGATCTCCGTCGCGATGAGCGCGTCGCGCATGGTCCGAGAGCCGAACGCGCGGCAGGAGCAGAAGACGCTCGCGGTGGTCTTCGGCTGCGCCGGCGCTTCGCTCGCCCTCGGCACCGCGCTGTGGGGGCGCCCGTGGCTCCAGACGGTCGCCGTCCTCGGCGTGGTGTTCGCCGCGGTCGCGGCGCGCCGCTGGGGGGCGCGGGGATCCGCGGCGGGGATGGCGGCCTTTCTGGCCTACTTCTCGTCGATCTTCCTCCGCGCCTCCCTCGCGTCGCTTCCATGGATGCTGCTCGACATGGCCGCGGCGATGGTCGTCACCTACGTGGGCGCCCTCGTCTTCTTGCGCGACGATCCCGCGCACCGGCTTCGGAGCATCTTCGAGGCCTACGTTCGCTCGGTCGGCCTCGCGGTGGGGGCCGTCGCGCGGGGCGGCCCGAGCAAGCGCGAGCTCGATAGGCTCCACGGGGTGGCGCTCGCGCTCGACGACGAGCTCGAGGGATCGAGCGATCCCGCGGCGCGACGCGCGCGCCTCCACGCGCTCGTGCTCCAGGCGGCGATCGAACGGGCCCGGACCGACGACCCGAGCACGCTCGAGGAGGTGCGGCGGTCCGAGGCCGACCTTCGCCGAGCCTTCGCGGAGCTGCGTTCGCCGGCGTCGGCGTGGACAGGCGCGTCGCCCTCGCCCTCGCCGGCGGCGTCGCTGCACCCCGCGACGCGGGCCGCCTTGCAAGCCGTCGTGGCCGTCGGCGTGGCGTCGATCGCCGGGCGCGCGATATCGGAGACCCGCTGGTACTGGGCCATCCTCGCGGCGTACGTGATGTTCGTTCGGGGTTCCACGGTGAGCGAAACGGTGGCGCGCGGCTGGGCGCGGGTGGTCGGCACGCTCGCGGGGGTCGTGGGCGGCACGATGATCGGGACGGCGGTGGGCGGGCACACGTGGGTCGCGGTGGCGGTGGCGTTCGCGAGCGTCTTCGTGGGGACCTACCTGATGCAGGTGTCTTACGCGGTGTTCGTCTTCACGGTCACGCTCATGGTGACGGCGCTCTACGACCTCTTGGGCCGGTTCAGCGACGCGATCCTCTGGCTGCGCCTCGCGGAGACGCTCGCGGGGTGCATGGCGGGGGCGCTCGCGGCGGCCCTCCTCTTGCCGTCCCACGCGCACGCTCGAGCCAAGGAGAACGCGGGCGAGCTGCTCTCGCGCCTGGCGGGCTTCCTCGAGGCGGTCGTCCGCGAGGCCGACGCCGACACCCGGCGCGATTGCATGCGCTCGCTCGAGAGCTCGCTCCGCGCGCTCGAGGAGGCGGCGAGCCCGCTCACGCAGGGTCTCTTCCGGATGGCGAACGAGCCGCTCCGGCGCCAGGTCAAGCGGCTGGGCGCGACCGTCGCGTTCGCGAGGCAGTTGGCGGCGATGCCGCACGAAGCGGAGCAAGCGACGAGCACGGTCGTCGCGGCGGCCTCGGAGGCCGCTCGGCACGCGCGCGACCTCGCGGGTGCGCTCCGCGGGGACCACGCGCCGCAGACGTTCGCGCCCGTCATCGGTCGCGGACCCCCCGCGAGCCTCGAGTGGATCGCGTGGATCGACGCGTATCTTTCGGTGCTCGCGTGCGACCTCGCACGGACGGCGCTCACGCCTTCGCGGCCCGGCTCGCCCGAAGTCCCTGAACGAGGCTCCTGATCTCGGAAATCTGCACGGTCCGCGACGCGAGGGCCAGGACGACGTAAAGGACGCAGTCGAGCAAGAGGCGCAACGGCGCGCCCAAACGTGCCAGCACGGTGTGATCGAGCACCGTGACGGCCGCGGCCACGGCCAGCGACTTGCCCCCCGCGACGAGCAGGCGCCGATCGAGCGCGCGCCCGCCGATGGGGATGAAGTGGGCGGCGACGATGCCCATGCTCGTGATGATCTCCGCGAGGGCCGCGCCGAGGGCGCCGCCGCCCGGCCCGAAGTGCCGCGCGCAGGGGGGCGCGAGAAGGGTGACGAGGATGGGGCGCATCGGGACGGACCCGAGCGAGATCATCGACACCGACCAGCTGTGGCCGGTCATGATGAGCAGGGTCGAGAGCGCGATGGCGAGGTAGATGAGGATGAACCCGAACGCGAGGAGGCGCAGGCTGAGGGCGGCCGGGTCGAAGGCGGCCTTGAAGGCAAGGTGCACCCAGAAGGCCGCGCCGAGGCTCGCGATGAGCGTCATCGGGATCACGGTGATCAAGAGCCCTTCGATGGTGCGCCGGAGGATCTTGTAGACCTCCTCTTCGGAGCGGGCCTTGGCGCGCGCGAGGAGCGGCATGAGGACCCACGAGAAGAGGGGCGAGAGGAGCATCGTGAGGCTGGCGAGGTTCTGCGCGGCACCGAACCAGCCAACCTCCCGCTCGTCGTGGATGACGAACTCGAGGACCGCGACGTTGAGCCGGCCGCCGATGTTGATCGCGCCGGTACTGATGAAGAAGGGAAGCGACGCGAGGAGGACGGTCTTGGTGACGGCCCGGTCGACGCGGAGCTTGAGGTCGAGCGACTTGTGCGCCTCGGGGTAAATGACGAGGAGCTTCAGGCTCTCGGAGATGAAGAGGGGCAGGGCGACGAGGGGAAGGGACCAGCTCCAGAACTTGAGCGCCGCGAGGAGGCCCAGGCCCCATGCGCACTTCGCGGCGACGTTCGCGATCGCGACGCGGTCCACGCGGGTGACGGCGTGGAGGAGAGCGCCGACCGACGTCGTGTAGGTGGTGACGAACTGGGCGAGGCCGAAGACGAGGACGGTCTCCTGGACTTCGAGGGAGTGGTGGGAGACCGCGAGGGTGATCGCCATGACGGCGAAGAGCAGAAGGCTCGCGGCGATCCGCACGACGAGCAGGCCGCCCCAGAACTCGGAGGCATGCCTGGGGCGGACCGGAATCTCCCGGAAAATGTACGTGCTGACGCCGAGGTCGATGAGCGAGAAGAAGGTGGCGGCGAAGTTGTCGGCGAAGTTGAAGATGCCGTAGCGCGCGGGGCCGAGGTCGCGCGGCAACGGGAAGCGGACGAAGAACGCGACCGTCCACGAGATCGTGAGCGAGGCCGCGAGCTTGATCGCGTTTCGCCCGGCGGTCGCAAATTCCTGGGTCCGCCCACCGGCCGATGGGGGAGAAGGCTCGATCGGCGGCGAACTCGCGCCGGTCGTCTCGCGCGCGCCGCTGCCGTCGGCGGCGTCGGGCGCGGGCTCCGGGTGGGTCACGAGCGCTGGGCCTTGCTCAGGGACCGAAGGAGGATGACGGCAAATTTCGGGTCGCGCAGGAGATAGCGCTTCCAGAGGCGGCGCGGCTCGCGGGCGAGCCGATAGGCCCACTCGAGGCCGTGCTTCGACATCCACACCGGCGCGCGCGGCACCGAGCCCGCGAGGAAGTCGAGCGACGCGCCGATCCCGAGGAGCACGGCGGGCCGCAGCGCCTCCACCACTTCGGCGATGAAGAGCTCCTGCTTGGGGGCGCCGAACGCGACGAGCACCAGATCGGGCGCGGCGGCCTTGACGGCCTGGACGATCGGCGCGCGGCTTTCGGGCGGCTGCGAGAGGTCGACGCGAGGCGATAGTGTGCCGACGATCTGGAGACGCGGGAAGGTGGCCGTCACCTTCTGGCGAGCCACGTCGGCGACGCCGTCGTTGCCGCCCAGGAAGTAGACGCGCCAGCCGCGGCCGGCGGCCCGCTCGAGGAGCGGCGTGACGAGATCGGAGCCGGACACCTTCTCCGGGACCGGCGCTCGGAGCAACCGCGACGCCCACACGATGGGCATCCCGTCGGCGAGGGAGAGATCGGCCCGCTCGTAGGCTTCGCGCAGGCTGGCGTTCTCGGCGAACTGGACGACGTGGTCGACGTTGGGCGTGAAGACGAAGCCGCCCCGCCGCGCGGAGACGAGCGCATCGATCCCGTCGAGGGCTTGCGCGAACGTGAGCCGATCGATCGGAAGACCGCCGATCCGGATTCGCTCGAGCGAAGTGGTGGCGGAGGAAGCCAGCGGTCAGTCTCCGTCGTAGCCGTGGGTGGGGCTAGGGGGCTCGGCTTCGACCAGGATGCTGCCGAGGAACCGCTCGCGCCCGATGGCGTCGATCGTTCGGTGGGCGGATTTCATGTCGGTCTTGCCGAGCGCGACGCACAAGATGAGCGCGTCGGCGGCGCGCGCGATGGGGACCGCGGCCGGGTTTTCGGTGACGGAGCGGAGCGCGACGAAGACGCGATCGCCCGCAGCCACTTGGACGGCGATCTCGCGGAGCTGGTGCTCGACGAGGCGGAGGCTCACGTCGCGGAGGTCGAACACGGAGGTGGGCTCGCCGCTGTAACGCCACGCCATCTTCGCGAGCATGTTCGCGGAGTCGATCGTGGGCAGGCCTGCGCTCGCGCTGACGACGGCGAGCGAGCGCCATGCCCGCCGCTGGGTCGCGAGCCAGAGCTGCTGGAGGCGGACGTCGTTGAAGAAGTCGCCGTGGCGTTTGACGAGGGCGCTGCTCGTCATGGCGCCCTCTCGCCGGTGCGCGCGGTGCGCACCCACTCGCCTTGCGGGGCGCTCTTCTTCTTGCTTCCGCGCGCCGCCAGCGCGACCTTCCACGTCACGTAGACCGGGGCGGCGGCGAGGTCGACGAAGCCGCGCCACCCGGCGCCCGAGAGGACGGTGCCCCGCGCGACGTAGGCGCCGACGAAAACCACCGACATGCCCCAGGGCACGAGGACGACGGGGTGGGCGAGGCCGAGGACGACCGCGGCGGCGGTCACGGCGGTGCCCGCGGCCGCGGCGAGCGCGATATACGAGAGAGGCGGGACGAGCATGTCCATCGCGAGGTCGAGGAGCAGGGGCTTGCGCTCACGGAGCGCATCGAGGAGAAGTTTCGGGCCGTGCTTGCGAGCGAGCTGCCATCGGCCGCCTTCCCAGCGGGACCGCTGCGAGCGCGATTCGGCCTCCGTCGCTACCATCTCGCCGAGGACCTCTGCTTCATCGACATACCATACGCGATGACCGAGTCTGCCCAACCGAATACCGTACTCGACGTCCTCTACTATCGAGAATGCATCGTGCGGCACGTCCCTCAGCAGCGCTCGGGTGAACCCCATTCCGTTCCCCCGGAGTCCGCACGAAACGCCGAGCCGCTCTCGGCCGAGCGACCGGAGATCGTGGAACGCGCCGAGGCCGATCGCCATGAGCCGCGTTCGCCAGGAGGCCTCGCGATTGCGCACGCCGTAGCGGGCCTGCACGGCGGGCGCGCCGGCCTGAAATCTTCCGGCGAACGCGCGGAGAAAGTTCGGCGACACTTCGCTGTCGGCGTCGACCACGACGACCGCGTCGGCCACGCCCTCTCGGAGAATGTGCTCGAAGGCGAACGCGAGCGCGTAGCCCTTGCCGCGGCGAGAGGGGTCCTTTCGTTCGATGGCGGTCGCGCCTGCCGCGCGCGCGCGCTCGGCCGTGGCGTCGGAGCAGTTGTCCGCGACGACGATGACCCGGCGCATCTCGGGCGGGTAGTCGGTCGCCAGCAAGCTCCGCACGGTCGACGCGATGTTCTTCTCTTCGTTGTGGGCGGGGACGACGATGTCGAAGCGGAGTCGAGGCTCGGGGGGCGGCTCGGGGGCGTCGCGGCGCGACATGACCGTTAGCGTGAAGAGGTACCCCGTCCACGCGACGACCGGCGCCGAGGCTGCGATGAGGGCGATGTCGACGAAGGGGCGCAAAGGCATGTTCGGCGCGGTCTTGCGCGCGTCGACTTTAGCATGTGCGCCGCTCCAGGGGCGCGGCCTCGGGGCGCGCCGATGAAGCTTCTCCGGCGTCTCGTCGCGCTGTCTGCGTGGCTCTACGTAGGGTGGCTCCTCTTCGCCATTCTGGCGATGCGGTACGTCGGAGAGCGTTGGTGGATGACGGGGGTCGCCCTTTATGCACCTCGGCTCGTCTTCGCGGTGCCGCTCCCGATCGTCGTCCTGGCGCTGGCCGCGGTCGGTCCGCGTCGGCTCCTCTGGACGCAGCTCGGGGCGGCGATACTGCTCGCGTTCCCGCTCATGGGCCTGGTGATTCCAAGGCCGACGCCGCGGGCCAAGGGCGCGCCGGTCGTCCGCATCCTGAGCTACAACGTCGACTCGATCGTGAACGGCATCGACGGGGTGCTGGGGGAGATCGATCGGTTTTCGCCCGACATCGTGGTGCTCCAGGAGATCGGCTCGCCCGAGCTTCTCCAGGCCCGGATGCGCGATCGCTACCCGATCGTCGACATGCGCAATCAGTTTTTGCTTGCGACGCGCTTCAAGATATCTTCCACCATCGACCCGGAGAAGGTCGAGAGCGGCGGGCGCCTCCGCTCTCCGCGGTTCGTGCAGCAGGTGCTCGACACGCCCCTCGGGCCGATCGCCCTCTACAACGTCCACCCGATCTCGCCGCGCGAGGTCTTCTACGGGCTTCGCGGGACGGCGACGCGGAGCGACTTCTTGCGCCGTGGCATCCTGCACGATCTCGTGTCGCCCGGGAGCAACGCCCTCTTCGAGGGGAACGCGGGCCTCCGCGCGATGCAGGTCCACACGTTCTCGGAGATGGCCTCCAAGGAGACACTGCCGGTCCTCATCGCGGGGGACACGAACCTGCCGGGCCTGAGCTACATCCTTTACCGCGACCTCTCGCGCTTCCACGACGCGTTCGACCAGGCCGGCGGCGGGCTCGGTTACACGTTCCCGAACACGAACCGGAGCCCCTGGATGCGCATCGACCGGGTCCTCGCCGGCGAGGGCCTGCGCTTCGTGGGCTTTCAGGTCGGGTCGTCGCTCGCCTCCGACCACCGCTGCATCGTGGTCGACGTACAGAAGGACGAGCGGTAGCTAACCGCCGCTTCGCATCTGCGCGACCTGCGCGTCGAGCCGCGCGACGTCCTGCTTCAGCTCCTCCATCATGCGCCCCGTGCGATCGACGATCTTTTCGCCGTGGCCTTTTACGGTCTCCGCCCAGCGGCGGACCTCGGACAGGAAGCCCATCTGGCGTTCGACGCCGCGCGCCGCGAGCTCGATCTCGGCGATGGCCTCCTGCGACTCCTGGTCGGTGCGGTGCTCCCGAACGACCAGGGCGCGCGCGAGGCTGTAGGCGGCGCGCATCGTGAGATCGCTCATGGGATCGTCGGCGTCCCAGACCACGACCACGTCGCTTCCGTAGCGCTGGAGGAGCTCGAGACCTTCGGGCGCCGTCTTGCGCGAGAAGACGAAGACGCCGACCTGAGCGCGCCGGTTCCTCCGCGCCTCGTCGATCTCTTCGAGCGCGGACCGGAGAGAGTAGCCCTGCTTCTCCTTCGCCTCCCAGACGATGCGCGCGTGCGCGGCGGCGGAATCGGCGGCGAGCTCGATGACGTGGTCGCCCTTTTTGCATTGCTTGATGACGCCCGTGGTGTCGCCGGTCGCCTCGTGGAGGTCGCCGAGTCGCTGCGCCTCCTCCGAGAGGAGCGCGCCGAGCCGCTCTTCGAAAGTGACTCCGTGGCGGGGGGTGTTCGCGTCGCTCTTTTTTCGCGTGTCGAGACGCGCGAGGGCTTCGCGCACCTGGGCGTGGAACTCGACGTTGCCTCGGGCGATCTGGTCGATGGTGCCGAGGAGCTCGCGCTTGAGGCGCGCGAGGGCCGATGCTTCGTCGTCGAGGGTGAGGTTTTTGCCGATCTGCTCGCTGGTGCTCGCGAGCATCTTCGAGAGACGGCTCAGCGCCGACTTGTCGTCGTCGAGCGAAAACTCGGCGAAGAGGCGCGCGAGGGCCGAGCCTTTGTGGTCGAGGGAAAACTCTCGCAGAATGTATTGGTTCTGGTCGGCGAGGGCTTGCTCGAGCGTCTTCCCGAGCTGGGCGCGGAGGCCGTTCGCATCGGTGGGGGAAAGGAGCTTGAAGATCGGGCTGCCCTCGCCGAGATGGGTCGCCAGGGATCGGGCGAGGATGGAGTCGTCGGCGCCGACGTGGGCGCGGAGCATCCGTTCGAGCTCGCCGTCTTCGCGGACGAGGGCCTGGAGTCGCTGCGGGAGGAGACCGCTCTGCGGGTCGAGGTACTGGGTGAGCGCGGAGGAGATGCGTTCGGTGGTCTCGGTGGCGCGGGTGGAGAGGAGCTCGCGGACTTCGGCGATGAGGTTTTGTCCTGCCTCGCGGATGGAGGCGGCATCGATCTGCCCGGCCGCCGCGCGCAAGGCGAGGAAGCCCACGCGAAGCGCGGCGAGCGCGTGACGGTCTCGCTCGGCCGCGTCGGTGTAGCGGCGGAGCTCGGCGAGGACTTCGGGGTCGCGCACCTCGAGGGTGAGGACGAGGGCGGGCCCTTCCTGGGTTGGACGGGCCCGCACGGCTTCGAAGAGAGGCATGCCGCCGAGCGCCCTCACCGCTTGCTCCATGCTCGCTACCTCCCTGCGCACCTGTATAGCATGGGTCGGGGCCGCCCGCGATTATCTCGGTGATTCAGAGAGCTTGTCCATGACGCCGCTGTGCCGCTCGACGGCCCGCGAGGTTGCACGCGCGAGCAGGTTGGGCGGCCCGACGATGAGCACGGAGCGGCGTGCGCGCGAGACGGCGGTGTAGAGCAGCTCCCGGGTCAAGAGCGGCAGGTCGGTGTCCGGCAGGACGAGGACGACGTCGTCGAACTCCGAGCCCTGAGCCTTGTGGACGGTCATCGCGAAGGTGGGCGCGAAGAGAACGGGTCCGGCGGCGGGGAAGGCACGGAAGGTCGCTCCCTGACGGAAGACGGCCATGAGCTCCGGACCGTCGCCGGTGACGGTGTCGTCGACGCGCACGACGACGCCGGGGTCGCCGTTGAAGAGCTGCCGTTCGTAGTCGTTGCGCTCGACCATCACGGGCGTGCCCGGCGCGAAGCGCGAGCGGCGGTCCGCACGCCAGGGCCGCCCAGGCGACGGCACGGACCGGAGACGCGCCAGCATCTGGTCGTTGATGGCGTCCGCGCTCGAGGGGATGCCACGCACGCGCGTCGCGCACAGGATGCGGGTGCGCGCGTGCTCGGCGAACAGACCTTCGAGCTCGGCGCGGTCGGCGTCCTCGAAGACGCCGTCCAGCGGGCGATAGACGCGGAAGGCGCGCCGGACCAGCGACGGGGACGCCACGCGCTCGCGCCAGTACCGATCGAGGAGATCGTCGCCCGCGTCGGACCATGTCATGGCGACGTGCTCGACGCCGCGGAAGGAGACCTCGCGCACGGCACGGCGCTCGTCGACGGCGTCGCGGAAGCGCGCGTCGATCTTGCCGGCGTTGATGGCCGCGGCGGCGGTGACGATGCGGCGGGCGCCTTCGTCCCCCGCGACGCGGAGGTTCGTGGTGAGGCGCACGGAGGGGAGGCTGCCGCAGAGGTCGCGGAAGACGGCGCCGGCTTCGACGGAGGGGAGCTGGTCCGCGTCGCCGAGGAGGACGAGACGCGCGTCGCGGGCGAGCGCGCGCACGAGGCGGTCCATCATCGCGAGGTCGACCATCGAGGCTTCGTCGACGATGACCAGCCCGTGGGGCAAAGGGTCGTTCTCGTGGCGCCCGAAGCGGCCCGCCGAAGGGGACCAGCCGAGGAGGCGATGGAGGGTCTGCGGGACGGGCGGCCCGAGCCTCAGCGCCGCTTCACCGATGTCGGTCGACGCCGCCGCGAGGCCGGACGCGATCGACTCCTCCAGCCGTCGCGCGGCCTTCCCCGTGGGCGCCGCGATCGCGATGGCTTCCATCGGCGTGCCCATCCACGCCGCCGCCCTGAGCAACGCGAGCACGATCGTGGTCTTCCCCGTGCCCGGGCCGCCCGTGACGAGGGCCATCGGTGCCACGAGGCCTTCGCGCACGGCGCGCTTTTGCTCCTCTGTCAGCGTGGGCGGACCGCTCGCCGCGGCCAACAGCGCCTTGTTCACTTTGCGTGCGTCCGCGGGTGGCGACCCGCGCGAGAGCCGCTCGCGGACGCGCGCGCAAAAGCCGTCCTCCAAGACGCGCATCCGCTCGGGGTAGAGCCACTCTCCCTCGACGACGAGCGGCTTGCGCTCTCCTGCCCGGCCGAGGACGGCGGACGCTCCGCCCGCGACGCCGGAGCGAGCCTGCTCGAGGAGGGCCCGTGCGGCCGCGATCGAGTCGGCTGCACCGAGCGGATCGAACGCGGCGGCGAGGCCGCGTGGGTCGATGGGAAGTCGCGTGCTGCCGGCTCGGACCGCGACGATGCAAGCCGCGGCGAGGGCTTCGAGCGCGCGCGTCTCGGCGGAGGAGAGGCCGGCGGCGCACCGCGCGATCTCCCAGCCGAGGTACGGCGCCTCGAAGTCGTCGGGGTCTCCGGCGTCGGTCACGACGGCTTCGTTGGGGGCCCCCGCGCGCTCCTCGAGAAATCGGGCCTTTGCCGTGCCGGTCGGCGAGAGGGGGCTCACGGGCTCGCTCCCGCCGGTCGCTGGCGCGGGGCACGGAGCTCGCGCTCCCACGTCGACACCTCGTCCCAGGTCGGCCGCGCGGACCAGATCCCGCGATCGGCTTCGCCCATGCCGCGAAGAAAGCAATAGAGCAGGCCGCCGAAGCGGGCGTACCTGTCCGGGCCGTCGACGCCGAGCAGCTTCACCACCGCGACGGTGTAGAGCCGCGCTTGCGTCTCGTAGTGGTCGTGGACGTGACGGCGCAGGTCTTCCGCGGCGTAGGACGCGAGCGAGTCGCTCTTCCAGTCGACGAAGTACGTCGCTCCGTCGTGCTCGAAGGCGACGTCGATCGCTCCCCGCACGAAGCCCGCGGGCCGCTCCGACCGGGACCAGACGTTCGGTCCTTCCGACATCGGGAAGACGAAGTCCATCTCGCGCACGACCCGCGCGGCGGCGGCGACGCCCTCGACGCGTCCTCCACCCGGAAGGAGGAGCGGCGTCGTCAGCGCCGACCAGACGAGGCGCTCGGCG
The DNA here is from genome assembly GCA_036500865.1 of Polyangiaceae bacterium. Taxonomy (GTDB): domain Bacteria; phylum Myxococcota_A; class Polyangia; order Polyangiales; family Polyangiaceae; genus Palsa-1150. Next base: position 37,669 of record DASYBG010000022.1, on the reverse strand, counting down.
TGGGGACGCTGCGTGCGATCGATGCGGTGTGCGAGGGTCGCGTGGTCGAAGAGAGAAGCGACGTCCGGGCGAGATCGCCAGCCGTCGAACGTGGAGCCTGCGAACGATTCGAGCGGGATCCGCTCGAGGAGCTCGTGCAGGAAGACGCCGGAGGTACGGGCGCCGCGGAGCTGACCCGCCGCGGGCTCTTCGTCGCGATCGCGGGGCTCGTCGCGCGGGGGCGGGCGCGCGCCCGGAGGGTCGCCTCGCATGCGGGTGTACGACGTCAAGAACGGGCCGAGGCGGCTCCGGTACGAGTCGAACACCGCCTCGTCGTCCGGCAGCCGGAGGAGCTCCGCGGGAGGGATCCACGGGGCGGGGAGGGCGTCGATCGCCGCGGCGGGCGCGGTGGCGGGCGGGACGTCGCTCGACGTGACGAAGGGCGCGCCTTGATCGAGGAGGTCCGCGAGGCGCCGCTGGACGAAGCGATACGGACCGCGGATCTCGCGCTCGCTGGTGACGTGGGGCAGATACAGGCGTCCCTGCGCGCGGGTCAGCGCGACGTACATGAGCCTCTCGTCCTCCTGGCGCTCCTCGGCCTTCGCGCGCTCCTCGACGGCGGGATCGCCGATCGTGCCGACCCACGCGAAGCGCCGACCGTCGTCGTGGTAGACGCGCGGCTTCTCGTCGTTCGGCGCGGGGGAGAAGCCGCCCGCGACGAAGACGATCGGCGCCTCGAGGCCCTTGGCCTTGTGGATGGTCATGATCTGCACGGCCGGCTCTTCGCTCTCGAGGCGTTGCACGTTGCCTTCCATCTCGAGGGGCCGCTCCGTCTCGCGGACGAGGCGCGAGAGCATCTGGACGAGGTCGCCCAGCGTGGACGGCTTGCCGTGCGCGTACTCGAGCAGGAGCTCGAAGACGTGGAGGTAGTTCGTGGTCGCGCGCTCGCCCCGGGCGAAGAAGATTTCGCGCCGCACGAAGCCCGAGTCGTGGACGATGGCCTCGAAGAGGCGGTCGAAGTCGCGGTCGTCGGCGATGGTCTTCCACGCGTGGAGGCGCGCGACCATCGGGTGCGACGCCGGCAGATCGCGCGCGCGGTCGATCTCCGTGAGGGACAAGCCGAAGAAGGGCGTCAGCCACGCGGCGAGGCGGCGCGCCCGATGGGCCGGCTCGTCGATCGCGGCGAGGAGCGCGACCACCGCTTCGGCCTCGTCGGTCTGGAAGAGGCCGTCCTGCTTGTAGAACGTGTGCGGGACGCCGCCCGCGCGCAGGGCCGCGCCGACGAGCCTCCCCTCCCGCGAGGTGCGCGTCAGCACGAAGATGTCGCGGTGTCCGAGCGGGCGGCCGTCGAGGCGCCAGGGCCGCGCCGGATGGGCGATGGCCTGCACCTCGGACGCGATCCACGCGCCGACGTGCGTCAGGCTGTCGTACGCGAGGCGGACGCGCATGGCGTGGACGGGGGAGACCTCGCGGCCGTCGCCGTCGACGAGCGTGCGATCAGGCCTTCCGCAGGTGACCGGGGTATATCGGAGCGGTCCGTCGAAGATGGGCCGCTTCGCGTCGTCGGCGAAGATCGCGTTCGTCGCGAGGACGAGGGAGGGCGTCGCCCGGTAGCTCTCATCGAGCCGCACACGAGCGCCGCCTCCGCGCGTGACCTCGTCGCAGGCACGGAGGTAGGTGTCGACGTCGGCGCCGCGAAAGCGATAGATCGACTGCTTCGGGTCGCCGACGAGGCAAAGGACGCTCGACGGCGATTCGGCGAGGAAGGCGCGGCGGAAAATGGCCCACTGGAGCTCGTCCGTGTCCTGGAACTCGTCGATGAAGACGTACCTCCAGCGACCGCGCATCGCCTTCGCGAGCTCGTCGCCACGTGATCCTCGGAGGGCCTGGTCCACGAGCGCGAGCATGTCGTCGAAGTCGTACTGTCCGGCCTCCCACTTGCGTCGCGAGAGCTCTTCGCGGACCGGTGGCAGGAGCATTTGCGCGAGGCCGCCCGAGAAGGTCGGCGTCGCGCGTGCGAGGTCGAGCGCCGCGCGGCACATCGCCAGCGTGGCGGCGCCGCGGCCCGCCGACGCGGGGAGCGCGGCGAACTTGTCGCGGAGATAGGTCATCTCGACGTCTTTTGCGGCCAGCGCGTAGCCGGGCAGGCCGCCGGGGGCGCCTTGCTCGACGGCGTCGGCGAGCTTGTAACACTCGCGCGCGGCCTTCTTCGCGGTCGCTGGATGGAAGCCCCAGGCGCGCATTTCGTCGACGCCCTCACGCCGGCGCGCGACCTCGACCGGGAACGCGCGGATCGCCCGCCGGAGCTCCGCGGGGTCTACCTCGGGGCGGAGCTCCCCGTGCGACTCGACGCACTTCCAGAGCAGCCGCTGGATCCGATCCATCGACCAGCCTCCGTGAAAGGCGCTCTCGAGCCACGGCGCACGTTCGGGGTCCCGCGCGACGCTCCGCCGGAGGGCTTCGGGCAACGCGCGCGTGAACGCGTCGAGCCCGTCGACGTGCTCTTCCTCGAACATCCGCCCGCTGAAGAACGCGTTCTCGCGGAGGACGCGCTGGCAGAAGGCGTGGATGGTGGTGATCGTCGCGGCGTCGAAGGAGCGGAGCGCCGCGTCGATCCGGGCGCGCGCCGCGGCGTCGATCACCCAGGCGTCGCCGTCGATGGGGCGCGCGAGCGGGTCTTCCTTCCCATCGGCGAGGAGGCTCTCGAGCTTGGCGCGGAGACGCTGGCGGAGCTCCTGCGTCGCCTTCTCCGTGAAGGTGACGACGAGGATGCCGTCGAAGGTCACGTCCGTCGTCAGCAGCACCTCGACGACCATGTGCTCGAGCGTGAAGGTCTTGCCGGTTCCGGCCGAGGCTTCGAGCACGACACTGCGGTCGACGGGGATGCTGCGCAGGACGGCGGGGCGAGCCACGCGGTGGGTGCTCATGGCAGAAGGCGCCATTTCTCGAACAGGGTCGCGAAGCGGGCCTCGACCATCGCGCGCGCCTTGTCCTCGTCGGGCAGCGGATATTCTTGCGTGCGGGGGATGGGGCCGTAGGTCGACCGCAGGGCGGGTGGGCCATCGCCGTCTCCCATGAGGTCGTGGGCGTCCTCCACGAACGGGCTGATCGGCCCGCCGGGTCCCTTGTCCTGCCACAGGAAGACGGCCTCGGACGGGAAGAAGTACGCGTGCTGTCCCGTGAGGAGCTCGCGCACGACGCTCCGGAGCCACACGGTGGCGTCGTCGCGCGACATCGGCGCGAACGCGCACCGCTCGGCGACTGTCTTGTCGGGCGTCGCCAAGACCGTCAGCGATCCGTGCGTGCGTCCCTCGGCCACACCGGACGCCGAGAGCATCGCGTGGTCGACGAACGCGTGAAGCACTTCGCGCCGCCGTCCGGCGCGCGCCCAGTCTTCGCGCGTCTCGTTGCCGCGTTTGGCCAGTGTCACCGAGAGGGCGGACTGGCCCTCCGCCGTCGGCGCTTGCCCGATCGGCCGGGTCCTCCCGTTGATTTCGACCCGCGTCATGCGGGTCACGCCCTGCGCGTCGGTCACGTCGACGTCCACGAAGACCGCCGGGTGCGCGTGGTCCGCGGACGACTGCTCGCCGGCGCGCCCGAACCTGTGGACCTCGAGGGCGTCGCGCGCCACGCAATGACGTTCGAGCTCTTCGCTCCACGACTGCAGGACTTCGAGGTGCAAGGCCCGCTCGCCTTGGGCGAATACGCCCGTGGGGCCGGTGCCCCGGAGCTCGCGTTCGCGTGCGACCTCGTCGTAGGCGCGATCGAAGGGACCGGCCCCGGCGGCGCGGAACACGGCCCGGAGGAGCAATGTCTCTTCGCGTGGGCTCGTCTCGAAGGGCTCGTCCTCGCGGGCCAGGGCGTCGTCTTGCTCCATCTCGTCGAGGCCCAAGCGAAAGCGCGCCCAGCCCTGAAGGGGGAAGTCGAGGAACCGGACGACGGCGTACATCGAGAGCGAGAGGCGGCCCTCGGCCGGCGCCGCGCGGGCCGGAAGCGTCGGGATACGGAGGTGTGACGCGAGGGCGGCCCAATCGGGGTCACCGGCGGCGCGGGCTTCGATCGTCGCGCGATCGATCCGGGCGCCGGACCGCTCCGCGCTTCGGCGGAGCGCCAGCGATTGGGCCTCCGCGCGCGCTTCGCGAAGGCGCATCGTCCCGAGGGGCCCTGGTCGTGCCGGGTGCGCGAAGCCTTGGTCGGGGAAGTAACGGCTGTCCCAGCGCCGCAGCGGATGCCGCCGCACGAGCGACGCGGTGTCGCAGCCGTACGCCGCCAGCGCGTGGCGCAGCTCCTCCACCACGGACGCGGGGGAGAGCGGGTCTCCGGTGAGCGGGTCGCGCGACACGTGAGAGAGGAGCAGGCGGTCGCGCGTCCCGAGGATCACCTCGAGGAAGGCGTACTTGTCGCGCTCGCGCTGCGTGACGTCGCCCTCGGCGCGACCGGTCCAGCGGAGGTCGAGCGGGTCCTCCGCCTCGGACGATGGGAACTTGCCCTCGCCCATCCCGCAGGCAAAAACGATCCGGAACGGCATCGGCCGCGCCGATCCGAAGCGCGCCACCAGCACTCCTTCGGCGCTCCTTCCTCGCTCGGGCGGCGTGAGCCGGGCGCGGGCGAGCTCGAGGGCGACGCGGTACGGGACGACCGCGTCTCCGAGGTCGAGGCTGCCGAGCGCGCGCAAGCTCCGGAGGCAGCGGGTGAGCTCCTCGGCGTCCCCGTCTCCGCGGGGTACGACGTAGGTCTCGGCGAGTGCGGCGAGGAGGGCCGCCCAGTCCTTCATCGCGAGGGTCGAGCCTTGGACGAACCGCGCGTCGGCCACGAGCGACCGGACGAGCAGCCCCATCCCGGCCGCGTCGTGGAGCTCCGACGCCGCCACCTCGTGCGGTACGTACGCTTCGCCGAGCGTCTCGAAGGGCGTGCGCTCCCCGCTCGCGTCGCCCGCCATGAAGGCGCCGAGGGCGAGGCGCCGGAGACCCTGGTCCCAGTGCAGGATGTCGCGCTCGATGTACGTGCCCGCGTGGTCTTCGCGGTCGGCGCCGTGCACGACGCCGAGCCCGTCGCAAAAGGCCAGCCAGCGCGCGGGGTCGACGCCGTCGAGCACCGAGCAGACACACGGGTGACGGACCACCGAGAGGACCTCGTGCCGCGTGAAGCGGCCGAGCGCCAAGGACAGCACGAGACGGACCGCCTCGGTCACTCCGCCGAGCCCGCCCGAGGGCAGGTCCAGCATTTGGTGCGGGATATCGTGGGCCTCGCCGAACACCGCGCCGACGTGCGGAAGATAGGCGTCCGCGCTGCCGTCGGGGATAAGCACGGCGATGTCGTCGAAGCGGAGTGCTTCGTCGCGTTCGAGCGCGCTCCATATCTCGCTCGCCACGGCCTCGAGCTCGCGCCGGACGCTCGCGTGCTCGAGAAAGAGGATGCTCTCGTCGTCCGCGCGCACGGGCACGTCGTCGGGCTCCCGGGCGGCCTCGCGATGCATCCAATCGCGCTGCAGTCGCGCGAGGATGGATGAGCCCACGGGCTCGACGAACCGCTCTTCGTGGTCGAACGCGGCGGCGGCGTTGAGCGCGCGCACGTGCTCGCGGCCCGGTCTCGCCCATAGCTGGAGCGGCAGAGGGTCGCGAGAATCGAAGTCTTCCCAGAAGCCTTCGCATGGACTCATCGAGTAGAGGACGACGTCGCTCGATCGCGCGAGGCGGGCGAAGAGGTCGTGGAAGGCGCGTGCGAAGTGAGCGAAGCCGAAGACGTGCGCGGCGCCCGCGTTCTCGTGGCCGGTCGTCGTCGCGATGGCCTCGTGCAAGGGAACGACCCCGCGCGCCCTGCCGAGACCACCCACGCCGAACATCGCGAGCCACATCCGCCGCTGCCAGCCCTCGACCTCCGCGTGCCGCTCGCCGAGGCTCCTGCCGCGGACCCAGCCGTCGAGCATCGCGCCCCGCGAGAACGCGTACTGCTCGAACAGGTGTCCCACGCGCCCCGCGAGCTGCACGCGACGCATGCCCATGCCGTCCGGAGATTTGCCCGCGCCGACGTACGCGCGAACCGGAGCCATGTCCTCGCTCGCGAGGAAGGCGTCGTCGAGGAGCAGCGTAAGCGCCATGGCCTCGAATGCGTCTGCGAACGCGATCGGCCGCGGGCCGAGCGCCTCACCCGCGAAGCGCGTGACGAGCCTCACTTCGAGGTTCGCGGCGATGCCGCGTTCGCGCGCGATACCCTGGCGCACGTACTGTTCCACCGCCGCGTTGGGCACGACGATGCGGACGGGCACGAGGGCACCGTCTCGCTCCTGCTGTGTTCGCACGCGCTCCGCCAGATCGGACACGAGCTCCTCGGCGCGATTCGAGTACACGAGGCGCAGCATGGAGGCGCCGTAAGGTAGTCCGCATGCCCGAGCGGCGCGAGGGTGCGGACTCGCGCGTGGGAAACCCGCATGCCCGAGCGGCGCGAGGGTGCGGACCCCTCACCTCTTCCGAGTCGCCAGGGCCCACCCCAAGGCGATGAGCGTCGCCGCGAGCGCCATGGCCGCGATGAGGTCGAACACCGCGGACCACCCCCTCTTGTCCGCGAGCCACGCGAGGACGATCCCGGCGGCCGCACCCGCGAAGTATCCCGCGGCGTCGATGACGCCCGAGGCGGTGGAGCTCCCGCGCGGGCCGGCCACGTCGAGCGCGAGGGCGCCCGCCAAGAGCGAATAAGGGCCGAGCAGAAAGAGGCCGACGGCCCCGATGAGGAGCGCGGCCGTGAGCGTTCCGTGTGCGCCGCCGCGTCCGAGGAGCTCGACGAGCAGGACCACGACCGCCAGCGACGCCGCGATGATCGGCGCGCGCCTGCCGGGACCGAGGCGATCGCTCCAGACGCCCACGCTGACGGCGGCCACGACGCCCGCCGCAGGGAAGAGCGCGGACTTCACGATGGCCCCGGAGATTTCCGCGCGCCCGGTCGCGTGCGCGAGGTCCGACAGGTAGAGCGTGGTCCACGAGAGAAAGGCGACGCGAATGAACGTCAGGAGCGCGCTCAACGCGAGCGTCGTCCAGAAGGCGCCGCTTCGAGCGAGCTTCGGCAGGATCTCTCTCAGCGTCACGGGCTGCTCGTCGCTGTCCGCGGCCGTCTCGACCTTGCGATCGGGCGTGGCGGCGATGGCGTCTTGCGGCGGCGCCCGGAGCGAGAGGACCGCCATCCCTCCGACGATTGCCAGGAGGACGGGGTTCACGACGAAGAGCGCGCGCCACCCCCAGCGTACGACCTGCGCGGAGAAGACGAGCGCGCAAGCGTTGCCGAGCTCGTAGCTCGTCGACAAGATCCCCATGACGCGCCCGTAGCGTGCAGGCTCGAACCGCCTCGACACGATTTGCACGAGACCCGGCCAGCCTCCGGCCAGGAAGAGCCGGTTCGCGGCCGCGAATCCCAGGAAGGCCGCGAACGAGTGCGATCGCCCGAACGACACGGAGCAGACGACCGACCCTGCGATCGCGAGCAACATGAGGCGCCTGCCGCCGACGATGTCCCCGAGGCCGCCCATGGCGATCTTGCCCACCGCGTATGCCAGCGTCGCCACCGTGGAGAGGAGGCCGAGCTGCTCCAAGGAAAGACCCTCGAGCCGGAGAAAGGGCGTCGCCGCCTCGACGTTCGAGCGGCACAGATAGAGGCTGGCGTACGCGACGAGGAGCGCCGCGATCGTGGCCATTTCGGAGCCTTTGGCGCGGGAAAGCAGGACCGCCGACGATACGCGTTCCCCGTGGGATTTGGCGTGTCGAACGGGTGGCGACGGCTCGCCGCCCTTGTCGGCGGGCCAATTGGTGGTAGTTTTCCGCGGCTTCGAGGAGAGGTGACCGAGTGGCCGAAGGTACCCGCTTGCTAAGCGGGCGCGGGTCAAAAGCCCGCCGCGGGTTCGAATCCCGCCCTCTCCGCTGAAACGATCTGCCGGCAATGCCGCGGCGCCGGGGGGACTGCGCGATTTCAGCGGCCCGAGCCCCGTGACCGAGAAGCCACTTTCTCTCGGTCGAACTTTGCTTGACGAGCCACCCCGGCGAGCCTTCGATTCGTCCTATGGGTGGGAGCGGGCAGAGGAAGCGGCACGGGTGGTCTCTGTGGGCCGCGGCGATCGCGGCGTCGTGGTCGTGCGCTTGCGGAAGCGAGAGGAGCGAGGGCGCTCACGCGACGGACAAGCCTGCGATCGTGGAGTCGCCGGAAGGTGGGATTGCGGTCGCGCCGGGGGATGCCGGTTCGGCGGATTCGGGCGAGGTCGCAGCCACGGGAAAGGTCGTCGTCGAGTCGCTTGGAACGGAGCCGCGGCGTGCATTCCGATACGCCGTCCAGGTCGGGACCAAGGAGACCCTCGCGATGAACATGCACATGGACATGCGCATGACCGGTGCAGGGCCGGCGCAGGGCGTCGCGCCACCCAAGTTGCCTGCCGTCCAGATGCGGAGCACGTTCGAGGCCGTCCGGCTGACGCCGGACGGACACGTCATCCTTCACTTCCAAGTGGACTCGACCGACGCGGCCGACGGCGGCGATCCGTCGACGCGGGCGGAGTTGGGCCGGCGGATGGGCCAGTTGGTCGGCATGACGGGCGACTACGAGGTGACCGACCGCGGAGAGGTCCTTCGCGTTTCGTTCACCGTTCCCGAGGGGCTGGATCCCACCGTCGCAGGCATGGCGGACCAGATGCAGAAAAGCATCCGCAGTCTGTCCACGCTCTTCCCGGAGGAGGCGATCGGCGTCGGCGCCACGTGGACGTACACGCGCACCCTCGAGCTACCCGTGATGACGGTCGATAGCAAGCTGACCTACAAGCTCACGCAGCTCGACGACCGAGGCGGCACCGTCGAGGTGGCCATGATCCTGACGGCGCCGCCGCAGCAGATGAAAACGCCCGTGGGCGGCCCACGTGTCATGATCGACGCGATGGCGTCGAAGGGCCATGTGACACGGCGCTTCGACTTGCATCTCCCGGTCCCGTACTCGGAAGACATGGAGACCACGTCCGACGATGACATGAGCTTCGAAGTGAACGGCATAGTGCACCCATTGCGAATCTCGATGGCCATGACGATGCACGTGGAGCGCGCAAAATGACGACCGATCCTTACCGAGCCGGAACCGAACGCAACGTGAAGGTCCTCGTGACGACGGGGAACGACCTCGCGGGGCTGCGGATCATCGAGTACCTCGGCGTCGTCCGCGGCATCGTCGTGCGATCGCCCAACATCGGGCAGTCCTTCGTCGGCGCGTTCAAGCAGATCGTGGGCGGCAACATCAGCCAGTACGTGGATGTCTGCGAGGCGGCGCGCCACGAGGCCTACGCCCAGATGGTGATGCACGCCGAGGCGATGGGGGCGCACGCGATCGTGGCGATGCGATACGACGCGACCGAGTTCTTGCAGGGCGTCACCGAAGTGCTCGCCTACGGCACGGCGGTGCGCGTCGAGCGAGTCGGCTGACGCGCAGTAGCCTGTGACGGGTCATGAGGGCCAAGCGAGCGAGTCAGACGGCGTCGTTCGTGGCGTTCGCGCGCGCGATCGCCGCGGCTGGCTTCACGAGCATCCCGAGCTTCTCGGACCCCGTCGTCGCTTCGCTCCTCTCGCCGCGTTGGGCCGCGGCGGTCCGCGTCGTCACGAAGCGTTTCGAGCGGCTCGATCGAGCGAAGCGCGAGCGCGTGATCGCGCAGCTGGACGTCATCCCGATGCGCGTGGCCGCGATCGATCTCGAGCTCGAGAAGGCGGTGCACGCCGGGGTGCGGCAGGTCGTGGTCCTCGGCGCGGGGCTGGACACACGCGCCTTTCGAATGCGCTCGCTGGCGGAAGCGACGGTCTACGAGGTCGACCACCCGGCGACGCAAGCGGACAAGCGCCGGCGGACCGTCTCGATGCGTCCACGCGCGCGGTCGGTCGTCTTCGTGTCGGTAGACTTCGAGCGCGATGCGCTGACGACCTGCTTGAAGGATGCCGGCCACGACGCGGCCTCGCCGACCGCGTGGGTCTGGGAGGGGGTCGTGATGTATTTGAGCCGCGCGGCGCTCGCGTCGACCTTGGACGCCGTGGCTCGGTCGTCCGCGCGCGGGAGTCGGCTCATCGTGCACTACCACGAGCCGCCGCGCGGGCACGGACGCTTCTCTTACGTGAAGAAGACGGTGCTGCGGTTCTGGGGAGAGCCGCAGATCGGCGAGCGCAGCCGCGAAGACCTGGCGTCGCGGGTTCGCGCCGTCGGTTTCGACGTAGAGAGCGACACGGGACCCGAGGACTGGGCGCGCGAGCTGAAGGCGAGCGTCCCCGCGGGGGAGACGGCGCGGATCTCGCGGCTCCTCGTCGCTACGGCGTGAAATAGAGGTCGGAGATGCAGAACCTGAACGGCTCGATCGACGCCTCGAGGCCCGGTCCGTTGACCTGCCACTTCATGCCAATGAGGCCGTTCTGCATGATCGCGTTGAACGTCGGCATCCCGAAGCCGACGACCCCCAGCTGGTCCCACGTGAAGGAGATCGGAGTCCACGTGCCGGGTACCGCGGCGACGTTGCCGCCGAAATCGTCGTCGCACACGCCGCCTTCGGTCTCCGAGCAAACCGCGGTAGGCCACGCGGCAGGGTCCGCCGTCTGCGTGTCAGGGATGCCGACGCGGATCGACGGGGCTGCTCCAGCTTCGGGATCGACGTAGATGTAGAAGCTGACGCCGCTGTATTGGCTCGCGTCGAACGGGGTGGGCGGCGAGTTGCTCGCGTCGAGCGGCTTCTGTCCGTAGGCGAACGTGAGCCCGAGCCCCGCGTAGCTGACGACCGAACCGTTGAAGCAAATTTCGCCGTTGATCTTGGTTCCGTCGGAGTTCGTGATGGGTGGCAACACGGACATGTCGAAGATGTTGGTGTTGACGCGGGTCATCATGACCTGCGTGTTCGAGAAGGTGTCCGCGTACGTGTAGTACGACCCGGGGACGTCACCGTCGGGCACTTCGAGCTCGATCTGCGTGCCGAGGCCCGCCTCGATGTTCTTCGTCATGTCGTCGACGAGGAGACCGGGCCCGGTCACCTTCTTTGCGTCGACGATGCCGCCGTCGCTTGGGCCCCCGCTGCTGCTTCCGCTGCTGCTGCCAGCCCCGCTGCTGCTGCTACTGCTACCTCCCGGACCGCTGTCGGCGCCCGTCGGGTTGGAGTTATTGGAGGAGCAACCGACGGCCCAGGCGCAAGCGACTCCAGCAGCGAGGGAACAGACGGCGAAAGCGATGCGTCTCGAAAGCATGGGTTGACCAATCTGCGGCAGAAAGGGCGCGCGGCGAATTGTATGCGTCGGCGCCCTTGCCGTTCAAGTCGCGAGCGGCCGCGGGGCGCGGCCGGCCCGGCTCACATCGGATAGATGTTGCCGGTCATCGAGAGCGCCGTGAGAAGGCCCACGGTCGCGTTGAAGTACGAGTAGATGGAGGCGGTGGGCATCGTCGTGTTCACGTCGAGCGTCGCGCGGTTGCCCTCGTCGAGGACGAACTGCCAGGACGCTTGAACGAAGCCCGCGGCGCCGCCCGCCGCCATCGCGCCAAAGCCCGCCGTACCGATGGCCGACGCGGAGTTGTTGACGGCGCCGGCGATCCCATTGACCCCGCAGGGGCTGGTCGTACAAGCCGAGCCGTTGAGGTTGTAGAGGTCGAAGATGCTGTCGATGCCGGTGCCGCTCGTCGCGTAGACGCCGTTGAAGAAGCTGGTGATCTTCGACAGGTACGCCTGAGCGCCGGTGGCGTTCGCGCCGTTCCAGCAGACATCCATGCCGACGCGCCAGGGCACGCGGTGCGAGTCGTACTGGTAAATCTCGTCGGTGGTCGCCGCGTTCATCGCCGGCTGCGTGCATGCGTTGCCGCACCACGCCGGAACGAGGCCATTGGACGCGCTCAAGGCCGCGATCACGGAAATGCTCTTGTTCGCGACCGCCGTCCAATTGTGGACATTCGCGCCGCCGGCGTTCGCCGAGTCGACCGTCTGGAAGATGCTCCGGTAGTACGCGGGCGCGAAGTACGAGGGGTTCGTGGCCCGCGCGGTCGTCGATTGCTGGTAGTTGCTGCCGCCCGCCGGGAGCATCGCCGTCGTGTCGATCTCCGACATCCAAATCTGATTGATCGCGCCCGGCGCCAAGCCGGCGTAGGTGCTCGCGGTGCTCCACGCGGTGCGCTTGCCGGCCTCGTACAGAGCGAAGGCCATGTCCTCGTCGGCGTCGGTCGCCGTACCGCCGCCGCTCGGGTTGCATGATCCGCCGCCCGCCGGGATGCACCAAGTCATCAGATTGCCGACGGCCTTCTGCGTTTGCTCGTAGTTCCAGAGACCGTCGAACGTCGTCTGGTCGTTGAAGTAGACGGCGAGGATCATCCCGTAGCCGATTCCCTCGGACACGGTGTCGTTACCGTTCTCGGGCCGGATGACCTTGAGCATGTTGGTGCCGGCGCTGACGACGAACCGCTTCTTCCAGTTGGTGTACGCCCACTGGAGATACTTGCCGGCCGCCGTCCTTGTCCCGGCGAACGTCGGGATGGCCGCCTTGCACCCGGTGAACCCGCTCACCCCGTCGTTGAACGTCGGCGATGCGGTTGTCGCACCGGCGGGATTGAGGCCCGTGTCGCCCGTGTAGAGAGAGACGTTGTCGATGTCGAGCTCGAAGGTGCCGCCGACGTTGTTCATGTCGGGGTATGCCGAGAACTGGAAGCCGAGGGCGTGCATCGGGTTGAACGCCGGCGCCTGGCAATTGTCGGTGCCGCAACCCGTGAGGGTCGGGAAGTGGCGTGGAATGAGGAGCGAGAACGGCACGTAGACCGTCGACATCGTTCCGGGCAGCACCGTGCTCGTGCTGGTGACCGTTCCGCCCGCGCCCGTCAGGTAGTAACCGCGGTTGTTGTTGATAGCGACCGTGGCGTTGGCGTTGGTGGCCAGCGAACCGCCGAGGGTCGTCGGCTGGGTCTCCTGCGTGAGCATCTCGAGGTAGAGCGGTTGGTTGCCGCTCACGTTCTTGACGTCGAACTGGATGCCGTCGAACGTGGAGAGGTTGAAGGCCGTCTTGCTCGTCCCGTTCGGGACGAAGGTCGCGCCGACGCCCGAGTACATCGGGTGGCCTGCGGACTTCGAATAGAGGGCGAACTTGTTGCACGTGTCGCCGGTGGCGAGCTTGGTGTCGTCGGCCGGGGCCGCCACGGTGACGATGGGGCCGTTTGCGTTCGCGGCCGGCAGGAGCGTTCCGCCGGTGCTCGGATCCGAGAACACGTACCACCAGCCCGTGCGTCCGCCCTGGGGGACGAGGTCGCCGGTGTTCATTTCGAAGTCGGAGAGGACGTTGGGTCCCGGGGTTCCGCACGTGCTCGGTCCGGCATCGATGACGCCGCCGCCGCTTCCGCTGCTGGAGCTCGACGTGCTGCCCCCGCTTCCGCTGCTGGAGCTCGCGGTGCCGCCGCTGCCGGAGCCGCTGCTGGAGCTCGCGGTGCCGCCGCTGCCGGAGCCGCCGCTGGAGCTCGCGGTGCCGCCACTTCCGCTACCGCTGCTGGAGCTGCTGCTGTTCCCCGAGCTGCTGCCGCTGCTGGTACCTCCGCTTCCGCTTCCACTGCTGTTTCCACCGTTTCCGCCGCTGCCACTTCCGCTGCTGCTGCTGGAAGTCTGACCGCCACCATCACCTTGGTCGGGGGTTTGGCTCGACGCGCATGCGCCGGCGAGGGGCAAAGCGAACACTGCCAAGCCAAGGCAGGTGAGCGTTGTTGAAGAGCGACGCATTGCGAAGGCCTCCAGGATGATCGAGATCGGTGGTCGGATTTTCGGACGCGTGTCCGGCGAGCAGGTCGTCGAACGAGCTCGCGAAGATGCCGTTTCGAGACCGCGCGGCGGTCTACCACGGTTGTGTGTACTGGTCGCTCGGTGTCCGTCGGCTCGGCTCACCAAAAGCGATCGCGCGTTCTATCTGGGACGGAAAGATCAGTCCCTCTCCCGCGCCCGTTCTCCGCCGGCGACACGTGACGCCGCTTCCAGGCGCGCTGCCAAGCGCGTTACCAGGCGTCGATTCCTTGTGTGCCTTGCGCGCGATCGTGAATCGCGTCGACCGCGTTCATCGCGGAGTCCCGCAGCTCTTCGTCGACGGCGGATTGGGGCGCCGGCAGGCCGGGCTTGAGCAAGAGATCGAGCTTGAGCACGGTCCAATCGTCGTCGAGCGCGTGGAGGGTCCAGACGACGCTGAGGTCTTCGATGTTGCCCTTGCCGGACACCATGCGGCCTTCGATGACGTCGAGTCCGGGCGCCATGGAGTGCGCTGGCGCGAAGCGCGTCACGTCCCAGAGGAGCACCATGCCGTGCAAGATCGCGATCTGTACGTAGACGTCCGCCGAGCCATCGGGGCCATGGGCGATGACGCGTGACGCACGGAACTTGTCGGGCATGATCTCGTGGTACCGCCCGAAGTCGAGGACGCGTGCGCGCACGGCGGCGACTGGGGCGTGAACGAGGGTCTCGGCGTGGCCGTAGCGGTCAGATCGACCCGGTGGCGTCCAGTTCCACTTCAAGGAGTGCCCTGCTGCCGCGATCCGCACGGCGTCGGGATCGCGCTCGTCGGCGCGCGACACCCGAGGCGTCGTCACGAGCGCGGCGAGTGCGAGCACCAGCCACGCGAGGCGGCGCGCGAGACGGCCTGGCCTCATACGCCCCCCTCTTCGGTTCTCCGCGCCGGGCCTCATCGCCGGGCCCCCATCGCGCACCAGGGCGCGCAAGACATGACCGCTCATCATGCGTCCCCCCAGCTGAGCGAGTGTGTAGCATGCAACCGAGCCGAGGCACGCGAACCGTCCGTCACCTCCGAATCCGAAAGCAAGCTTCGGACGAGGCGTGCGGGGCCCCACGGGCCGACGTCTCTTTGCGTCGATCAGGGCCGGCGGCGGAAGCGGACGCGCCCTTCCGTGATCCACCAGTCGCGGTAACGCTGCTGGGTTCGGTCGCGATCGCGTGGCGGGAGCTCGCTCGAATAGCCGAAGTACTCGCGGGTGGTGGCCCGCAGCTCCTCTCCGGCGGCTCGACGGATTTCGGACACGTCGTGCGTGAGGGCGTCGATGAGCCACTCGATCCGGTGACGAGACGCGTTGACTTCCCACCACTTACGCCACGGCTTCGGGTCGCTGCCGAAATTCTGACAGGTGACGTGAACCAAGGCTTGGTGTGCGGCCAGGGCGACCGATGCGTCGGAGTCTTCGAGCGCGCCCATGAGCTCCGGGCCGAGGGTCGTAAGGCGAAGGCGGGCGATTGCTTGCATCGCGGCGGCGCGATCCGCGGACTTAGGGGACGTGACGAGGTCGCGGATGGCGTCTCGGGTCAGCTCGGGGAAGGCCTTGCCCACAACGGCGATGGCGTGGGCCGCCGAGGTGCGGACGCCGGGGTCGCTGTCTTTCAAGCGGTCGAGGGCGTGGGGTATGGCCTCCGCGTAGGGCATTTCGCAGAGCAGGTGCGTGGCCCAACCGCGGATTTCCCGGTCGGGCGAGGTCAGTCGGTCGAGGACGAAGGGCAGGGCGACTTTCCGCTCGCGGGCGACGAGGCGCAAGATCGGCCCGCACTCGCTCGCGCGCGGCGGGAGAGCAGCCGAAGTGACACGCTCACGGTCGATGGTCACGGGGCCAGGAAAGCGCGCCATGATGGCGGGCATCGCGCGCTCGCCTTGGCGGAGCAGCTCTCCCTCGGCGGTCTCGTCGGTGTCGCCTTTGACGACGCGGTCGACGATGGCCGAGAGCTCCTGATCCAGATCGACGATCACGGAAGGGAGGGCATCGGCGCTGCTCGCGTGGCGCACCGGCGGAATGTGCGGAGGGACGGCAATCGCCGACGAGGGGGGCGCTGCTTCGGGCTCCTCCGCGCCTGTCTCCCAACCGAGGGCCTCGAAGAGCGCGCGCGAGTCGAGCTCCTCCGAGATGGGTCCTGCGTCGATTGGCCCTTGGGGCGCTCGCGTCGCGTCGTGGACGTCGTTTGCGGGTGGGCGTGGCGGTGGCGCGGAGGAAGGCCCAGGGGCTTCGTCGTCATTCGGTGGCGCGGCGGGCGGCAGGGCGGAAGCGGGGCGACTCTCGGCTTCGCTCGGAGAGGGCGCCGTGATGCGCATGGAGAGTTCGATGCTGGGCGGCGCAAACGCGGGGAACGGGCTCATCGTCGACGAAGCCACGTAGTCGGGCTCCTCGCGCGGGATGGGCGGTCCGCTGATCTTCCGCACCGTCACGACGTTCGCCGGCGGCGGGGGCATCGATGACATGGCGATGGTGACGTGGACGGGGGTCGGAGGCGGCACCGATGAAGGCTGCGAGGGCGGAGGCGACTCCGATACGGGGGCTGCTTGCATGCTCCGGCCCGCGGGGGGCGTGGCGCTCCGCGCCGTGGGCGACGGGACCACGGGCATGGCGCTCGTGGAGAGACCGCCGCGCTTTCGCTGCACGATGATGCGCTCGAGCGCCTTGCCGACCACCGCGGTGAGCGCCGTCACTTGATCGAGGTCGGCCGAGTCGATGGCGCCGTCGGTGCAATCCCCGAGGACGAGCGCGACGACCCGCGTTCGAACGGCGACGGGCACCACCGTGATGCGTGCGTCGCGCGGACGCTGAAGATCGGCCAGCAGGACCGCGTCGAGGCCGTCGGCCGTCCCACCGCCCATGATGGGCCGGCGCTGCTCGCGCGCGGTCGCCATGAGGCTCGGCATGTCGAGCGGTACGCCGATGCCCACGACCTGCTCGCGCGTGGCGCCCGCGCCGAAGGCGTCGCGTCCTTCGGCGATGTCTCCGTGGACGAGGAAGAGAGCGGCGTAGTCGAAGAACTGCCGGGTGAAGTCGAAGAAGAGGCCGAGCAGCACGTCGCGATCCGCGATGTCGGCGACATCTTGCTTGGCGATCTCGAGGGTGATCGGGCCCCTGCGCCGGCGGGCCGACCGCACGCCGGAGGGAACGTCTCGTTGCAAGAGGCCGGCGCGTCGCTCCGGCAGCACGGGCGTCGGCGGTGCAACGGATTCGAGGGGCCTTCGCTCCGGCTCTCGCTCCGCTTCGGCCGTGGGGCTCGGCTCGAGCAGGGCCGTGGCCTCCGAGAGGGCCGCCGCATGCATTGCTGGAAAGAGCGGAGAATTGCGCCGGCGGCTGGGTGGCTTCGACGAGGGGGATGCGGGTGACTTGTCGCTGCTCCGGTCGACGCGCTCGGTGCTCGCCAGCACGATCCGCGCGAGGGGCATGCCGAGCGGTGGCGTCCCCGTCGTCGGCTTGCGCGGGACGGAGCTCGCCGCTCGCGGCGGACTGCTGGTGAGGTTGGGCAAGGGAACCGGCGTCGTCCCGGCGGGCAGGGAATGTCCCGAGAGCCGCGCGACGAGGCGACGCATCCGCGGGTCGAGGGGCTGGCCATAGAGGCGCGCGATGGCCTGATGGACGCGGACCGCCGGCGCCGCCCGCTGTTCGATGGCGACGCCCAGCGCGAACATGAGTTGCTCTTCGAGGTCGGCGGTCATCGGCTCGACCACGGCCAAGACGAGGATCTCGCCCTCGAGTCCGATCGGGACGATGCTCCGCTTGACCGCGACGTCGAGCGCGATGAGCTGCGCGGGCTCCGGCGCAACCGGCAGCTCGCCCGACGGAGCCGCGGGGACACGCCACGATTCGGCGACGATCCGGGTGAGCGCGGCTTCGTCGACCAGGGCGACTTCGAGCAAGTTGGTGGCGAGGTCGCCTCCGTAGATGACCTGCCGGGCGAGCGCCTCCTCGACTTGGCGCATCGTCGCTACATCACGCTCGACTAGGAGAGAACTCAGGGTCATGGCGGGGCGAGGCGTGGTCCCATTTGAGGCTACAGTCTTTCGGCCTCCGCCGCGAAGCGCGTTCAACGCACGCCGGTTGGCGCCGCCCAGGCGTTCGCGAGGGCGCGGACGAGGCCGGGGACCGTATAGGTCGTCGCCGTCAGATCGACGCGAAGGCCGCGGGCGTGGGCGGTGGCCGTCGTGACCGGGCCAATGCTCGCCACGAGGACCCTCGGCGAGCGCTCCAGCAGCGCGATCGTTCGCTCGGTGCCCAGCAGATCACACAGGTTGTCGACCGTGCTGCTCGACGTGAAGGTCACCGCGTCGATCCGCCCCGCCTCGAGCTGGGCTAGGAGCGTCGCGACGGTGGACGGAGAGGGTGGGAGGGTTTCATAGGCGGCGACGATGTCCACGATGCACCCTGCACCGCGCAGTGCGTCGGGCAGCGCGTCACGGGCCTTTGCAGCCCGGGCGAGGAGGACGCGGCCGGGGCCGGCGGGGGGCGCGGCGAGCGCGGGCAGCATCGCTTCCGCCAGTCCTTCGCCTTTGAATTCCTTTGCGGTGATGTCCGCGCGCAGACCGTGCCGCTCGAGTGCGCGCGCCGTGGCAGGGCCGATGGCGGCGAGGCGGGTGTTCCCGAACGCGCGCGCGTCACCGTCCGAACCGCGGATGGCGTCCCATGTCCGCTCGACGCCGTTCTCGCTCGTGAAGACGGCCCACGCGTAACCGCCTGCACGGAGCTCGGAGATGGCGCGCGCGAGGGGGGCAGGATCGCTTGGTGGCGCGATGACGATGGTCGGGACGACGACCGCTTCGGCGCCTTCGTCGCGAAGCAAGGCGCGGGTGCCGCCGGCCTGGTCGCGGGCGCGGGTGACCAGGACGCGCTTGCCGAAGAGTGGCCTGCGTTCGAACCAGCGAAGGTCCGGGTCGGGCGTTCCGAACACGACGAGCAGGTGCCTGTCGGGCCCGCCCGCGATGGCCTCGGCCAGGGCGCCGGCGGCTTGCGAACCGGTCACCGCGACGCGCTGGGTCGGCTCCCCGGGATTCACGACGAGGGTCACGGGCGTGTCGCCGGGCAAGCGGGCGACCAGGGCGCCCACCTCGCCCGCGGAGACGCCGACCGCGGGCCCGAGGACGCCCGCGAAAGCGGCCGCGGCAGCCTGCGGTTCGACCCCGGGGACGACCTCGACCTCCACCCCGGAACGGGCCACCGCTCGCACGTCTTCGATCGCGGGCGCGGACCCGAGGGGGTCGCCTTGGACGAGGCGCACCACGCGCTTGCCCTCGCGCGCGAGCTCCGCCAGACGTTCGCTCGGCGCGTTCGTCGTTTCGGCGAAGACCTCGTCTGCCCGGTCGATACGGTCGATCGCCCTCGCCGTCCGCAGCCCCGGGTCTCCCGGGCCGACGCCGACGAACGAGACGATGCCCGAGCCCATGCTCCTTCGGGATGCCCGCACCGGGGTGCGGCCGTCAAGCGCATGTGCCCTGGGACGCATGCTATCCCTCGTGCAAGTAACGCCAGCCCGTCATGACTTTCCCCACCTCCCGCCCTCGCCGTCTCCGGACGACCGCCGCGATCCGGGCCCTGGTGCGCGAGACGACCTTGTCGCCGGGTGACCTCGTATGGCCCCTCTTCTTCCACGCGTCCATCGACGCCCCGCACCCTGTGGCCACCATGCCGGACGTGTTCCAGCTCCCGGTGCGGTCGGCGGCGGCGACGGCGCGGGAGGCCGTGCGGCGGGGCCTCGGTGGGGTCTTGCTCTTCGGACTGCCTGCGACCAAAGACGCGCGGGGCGCGAGCGGCCTCGATCCGTCGGGTCCCGTGCCGCGCGCGGTGGCGGAGATGAAGAGCGCGGAACCGGACCTCGTCGTGATGACCGATGTCTGCGTTGACGAGTACACCGACCACGGGCACTGCGGGATCCTGCGGGCGCGCCGCGACGGAACGATGGAGGTCGACAACGACGCGACCCTCGAGGTGCTTGCCGAGATGGCGGTCGTGCACGCCCGGGCGGGCGCCGACGTGGTGGCGCCGAGCGACATGATGGACGGGCGGGTCGGGCGGATCCGGCGCGCGCTCGACGAGTCCGGCCTCGTGACGACGGCGATCCTGAGTTACGCCGTGAAATACGCGAGCGCGTTCTACGGGCCGTTCCGTGAGGCCGCGGACTGCGCTCCCAAGTTCGGGGACCGCTCGGGTTATCAGATGGATCCGGGCAACGGGCGCGAGGCGCTCCGCGAGGCGCGCCTCGACGAAGAAGAGGGCGCCGACATGCTGATGGTGAAGCCCGCGCTCTCGTACCTCGACGTCATCCGCGCGGTCCGGGCCGACTCCACGCTTCCCCTCTTCGCGTACAACGTGTCGGGCGAGTACGCGATGTTGAAGGCCGCCGCGGCGGCGGGAATGATCGACTACGAGCGGGCGATGTTCGAGGTGCTGGTGTCGATCCGCCGTGCGGGAGCAGAAGGAATCCTGACCTATCATGCGATAGAGGCTGCCGAGGCGCTCGGTGCGTGAGCGGATCCTCGTTCTAGCGGCGGCGGTCGCAGCGGCGCTGGCATCGGCGCAGTGCGAGACGCATCAGTGCGATTCGAGCACGGTCGTGTACGGCGGCGCGGACGCGGGCCAGCCCCCTGGAAGCAGCCTGCAGATGACCGCGGGCGGTCAGATGATCTGGCAGAGCAGCCCGAACGAGGGGCCGTGGCTCGACTTCCTGGGCGATCGCACGTTCGTGTTCACGTTCCCGCAGCCGTTCGCTTGCGAGCTCCCCGTGCCCAGCGTGGAGCTATCGGCAGACGTCAACAATCCCGTACCCAGTGCGATCGTCGGGGTGGCCGGGCTTGCGCCGTACTCGCGCCTCGTCACCGACGACGCCGGGCTCTATCGAGGCATCACGATCACCAGCTCCACGTGCGGCGAATACGGGCTGAACGTCATCGTGACCGGGACGCCGGCTGGGGTGCCGTGCAACGTGCAAGTATTCGACGGGGGGCCGTACGACCCGGGACCGCAGGCCTCCGTGGACGACGCGTCGGCCGAGTGAAGGCGACTACTCGACGGTGCGCGGGCGTGCGTTCGTCGAGACGGGGCCGTCGCGGAAGCACGCGGGGACGCATATCTTGTACGCTCGGTCGCATTCGCCGCAGGTGAGGGTCTTGGATCCGCGTGCGGTTCGCGCCGCCGGCCCGGCGTCGCCGCACCCATCGTGGCAGATCGCCCAGTGCCTCGTGCACGCGTCGGAACAATCGGCGTCGGGCGCGCGCAACCCCGCATCGACCACCGCGATCCGTGCCGGCGTCCCTGCGTCGGGGCTCGCGACGTTCGGGGGAGGAGCGAAGGCGTTCGTCGGGACCGGGGCGACGGCGGCGAGGGGCGACAGCGAGAGGCCCCCATCGTCGGTGGCCTCGGCCAGCGCGGACGGATCGAGCGAAAGCTGCGTCACGCGCGTCGTCGCATAGTCGACGCGGTCGCGCGACTGCCCGTAGGTGTACGCGCCGAGCCACGTGCGCCAGCATTCGCGCTTGGCCTCGCGCGAGACGGGGTTCTCGTCCATCGCGTAGCAGTGCTCGAAGCGGACGTCGCACTCGTAGACCGCCTGGAAGCTCGGACCGCACGCGGCGGCGCCGGCGACGAGGAGCGTGGCGGAAAAGAAGGCGAGGCGCGCGGAAAGCAAGCGGCGGATCACCGAACCCAGTGTCGAATGCGGCAAGTCGGGAAGCAACTCGCCCGCTCGACAATCGCTCCCATCACCGCCCTGGACGCTCGAGCCCGTCGCCGTTACATCGAAGGGCCATGTTCACGGGACTCGTCGCCACCATGGGCGTCCTCGCGCGCCGCGTGGACCGGGGTCCGGGGGCGCGATTGGTCTTTCGGGCCCAGCTCGACGGTGGCCCCCTCGAGCTCGGCGAGTCCATCGCGATCGACGGATGCTGCCTCTCGGTGGCCGCGATCCAGCGGGACGGTTTCGAGGCCGACGCCACCGCCGAAACGTTGTCGCGCACGACTTTGGGGCGCGTGCCGCCGGGGGCCTCCGTTAACCTCGAAAGGGCTCTCCGCGCAGGCGACCGCATGGGCGGCCATCTGGTGACAGGCCACGTGGACGGGGTGGGGGAGCTCGTCGCGCGGCGCCCGGTCGGCGAGGCGGTCGCGATGACGTTCGCGGCGCCCTCCGCGCTCGCGAAGTTCGTCGCCGAGAAGGGTTCCATCGCGGTCTCGGGCGTGAGCCTCACGGTCAACTCGGTCGACGCCGGCGGGCGGTTCGACGTGACGCTCATCCCGATTACGCTCGCGGCGACCCATCTCGGCTCCCTCGCGCCGGGCGGGCGCGTCAACCTCGAGGTGGACCTGGTCGCCCGATATGTGGCTCGCCTTCTCGAAGCAGATGGCGGCCGGGCGGCAGAGCGAGGGTCATGACGCAGCCCCCTGCTCAACCCGAGTCGCGCCCGCGGCTTCCGCCGGTCCACTTGATCGATCCGCAGCTCACCGAGCGGATCGCCATGGCCATCGCGGACGTCCGCGCCGGCAAGATGATCATTCTCGTCGACGATGAAGACCGCGAGAACGAGGGCGACCTCACGATGGCGGCGCAGTTCGTGACGCCCGACAACATCAACTTCATGGCCACCCACGGGCGCGGGCTCATTTGCCTCGCGCTCGTCGAAGAGCAGGTCGACCGCCTGAAACTTCCCATGATGCGCGCGCCGGGCCGCGCGGGGCCGGCGCTCGGTACGGCGTTCACGGTCAGCATCGAGGCGCGGCACGGCGTGACGACGGGCATCAGCGCGGCCGATCGCGCGCACACGATCCGTTTGGCGGCGAGCCCCGAGGTGCGGCCGGACGAAATCGTTACGCCGGGCCACGTCTTTCCCCTTCGCGCGCGGCGAGGAGGGGTTCTCGTGCGCACCGGTCAGACGGAAGGCTCTGTCGATCTCGCCCGCCTCGCCGGCCTGACGCCGGCGGGGGTCATCTGCGAGATCATGAACGAGGACGGCACCATGGCGCGCATGCCGGACCTCGAGCGGTTCGCCCGCAAGCACTCGCTGACCATCGTGACGATCGCGGACCTCATCCGGTATCGCCTGTTCACCGAGCGACTCGTGCGGCGCGTGTCGGAGGCGCGGCTCACGCTGGAAGCGACGGGGACCGAGTGGCGCGCGTTCGTCTACGAGACGACGGTCGACGACCGCCAGTTCCTCGCGCTCGTGAAGGGGGACATCGAAGACGGCGGGCCGCCCTTGTGCCGCGTTCATACAGGGTCGACGCTCGGCGATACCTTCGCCGCGACGCCGCGCGACGGCGGACGGCACCTGCGTGAGGCCATCCTTCAGATCGAAGAGGCCGGGCGCGGCGCGCTCGTCTACATCGCGCCGCGGGGAAGCCTCCAGCGCGAGCTCGAGGCGCTGCGTTCCGCCCGGGACGGCGCGCCGCCTCCCCCCGCGGCCGACGCACCGCTGCGCGAGTTCGGGCTTGGCGCGCAGGTGCTCGTGGACCTGGGCCTCCACGACATCCGCCTTCTGACGAACAGTCCGCGTAAGATTGCCGGGATCCATGGGTTCGGCTTGAACGTCGTAGAGCGGGTCGCCCTCCACTCGATGGGGCGCGGCGCGGGGTGATCGAATGGGCATGACACGAGTAATCGAAGGCACTCTGGTCGCTCCTCAGGGCGCGCGCTTCGCCGTCGTCGCGAGCCGCTTCAACCACTTCGTGGTGGATCGCCTCGTCGAGGGCGCGCTCGACGCGCTCGTCCGCCATGGCGTACCGGCCGAGGCGGTGACGGTTGTGCGTGTGCCGGGCGCCTGGGAGCTCCCTATCGTCACCCGTCGGATTGCGGCCTCGAAGAAGGTAGACGCCGTCATCGCGTTGGGCGCTGTGATCCGCGGATCCACCCCTCACTTCGACTACGTGGCCGGAGAAGCGGCAAAAGGTCTCGCATCGGCCGCAGGAACGAGCACGGTGCCCATCATCTTCGGCGTTCTCACGACCGACACGATCGAGCAGGCCATCGAACGCGCGGGCACGAAGGGCGGCAACAAGGGCTGGGACGCCGCCGTCGGCGCCATCGAGATGGTCTCGCTCGCCCGTGCGCTGGACGACGCGGGTCTCTGAAGGCACGCTCTCGGTCGAGGCGAGGTTGAACCATGGGCGCGCGACACTCGGGCCGCGAAGCCGCACTCCAAATGCTGTTCCAGATGGAGGCGTCCGGCGGGGAGGCCGAGGAGGTCGTGCAAACGTTCTGGAAGAGCTTCGGGGTCGACGCGGATCCCGAGGGGCGCGGCTACGCGGAGGAAGTGGTGCGCGGAGTCGGCGGGGAAGTGCGCCGGCTCGACGAGCTGATCGCGGCGGCGTCCGCGCACTGGCGCGTCGAGCGAATGGCGCGCGTCGATCGGAACGTGTTGCGCTTGGGAGCGTGGGAGCTTGCCCATCGCGAGGACGTGCCGCGTGCGGTCGTGCTCGACGAGGCGGTCGAGCTCGCGAAGGCATACGGGAGCGATGAGTCGAGCGCCTTCGTCAACGGCGTCCTGAACCGCATCGCCGAGACGCTCGGTCGGAGCGATACGGCGCGCGATGGAGAGGCGGGCTGATTGGAGCTCCACTTCCTGCCACCCGAGCTACGCCGGTTGGACGAAGCCAACGTGGAGCTTTGCGCGTGCGCGATCTGGACCGACGAGCGACCCATGCGCGGCTTTGCCGGGCTGCTCGACTGGCGCCTCGGGGGCCGGCTGAGCGCGTTGCTCAAGGCGGACTTCATCCGGGGGGGGCTCGGCGAGACGCTGCTCGTCCCGGGCAAGCCGTGGCTTCCGTTCGAGAAGGTGCTCGTGGTCGGGTTGGGCGCGAGGAACGAGTTCGGGGACGTCACGTTCCGGCGTTCGGTGATGGCCATCGCAGCCGCCCTCGAAGGTCTCAAGGTGCGGCGCGCGGTCGTCGAATTGCCAGGCCGGGCGAGCGACGCAATCGAGCCCGAACGCGCGGTGTCCCTCGCCCTCGATTACCTCGCCTCCTCGCGCGAGCACGACGCTTGGTGGGTCGTCGAGGACGCGGCGTCTCAGCGACGGGTCTCGGAGCACAAGGCCGAGGATCGGCGCCGGGTGCGCATGGGGTGAGCGTGACGACCCACATCGCCCGCTGGGATCTCGACAAAACGTATCTGCGCACCGAGTTCGACTCGTTGCGCGATCTGGTGAAGACCGCGCTCGAGCGGCCGGACCAGAAGCGCACCAATCCGGGCGCGTCGACCTTGCTCCGAGAGATGGTCCGCGCCCACGTTCGCGTGCACATCCTCTCGGGTTCGCCCGAGCAGATGCGCCGGCGTCTCGAAGACAAGCTCCGGCTCGACGGCGTTCGGTGGGACACCTTCACGCTCAAGCCGAACCTCCAGAACCTCCTACGGCTGCGGTTTCGCGCCGTTCGCGATCAGCTGGGGTATAAGCTGCCCGCGCTTCTGCGGGCGCGCGCGCAGCTCGCCGAGTCGGGCGAGCCGCCGGAGGCGTTCACCGAAACGCTCTTCGGCGACGACGCGGAGGCCGACGCGTACGTCTACTCGCTCTACGCGGACTTCGTGGCGGGGGCCGTCGGCGAAGACGTGCTTCTCCACGTCCTCGAGCGCGGTCGCGTCTACGAGGACGTCGTCGCCAAGGCAATGGAAACGGCGCGCGCCGTGGAGCACGCCGCCGCCGTCGAGCGGATCCTCATCCACCTCGAGCGGCAGACGCCGCCGGACGACTTTTCGGCCTACGGTCTACGGGTCGTCCCGTTCTACAATTACCTCCAGGCTGCGTTCGTCGTGCACGAGGACGGACGTCTCGGCGCGGAGGGCGTGCTCCGCGTGGCCGTGGAGCTCGTCACCGAGCATCGATTCGACGGCGACGCGCTCGCTCGGAGCTACCTCGACCTCGCGCGGCGGGGCCACCTCGCGGGCACCCGTGTCGACGCGATCGCCGCAGCGCTCGAAGCCTGGCGGTCGCAAGGTCCGGTCCCGGCCGCCGGGGAGCTCGCGGCGATGGTCATGCGACTCCCGCCGATGGCCGACGTCGCGCGTGCCGCGGTTCAGCGCAGCGCGCGAGTCCTACGTCCCCCGCCCGACTACGTGGATCTCGTCGACGCGCACAACGCCCGAAGGCGCAAGTGATGAAGACCACGCGGAGCGCACTTGGCTCATGCCCTTCACCTGCGCGAGGGTCAGCGGTCGTTCAGGTCCAGTGGCCGGCGCGGAGCGCGGCGGCGTCGATCGTCTTCACCTTGGGGCCGAGGGCTTCCCGGAACGCATCTTCGTCCTCGTCATCCATGATGGCGTCGCCGAAGCCGGCGGCGATCTCCATGGCCGTGGAGACGATGCGCAAGAACTGGGCGAAGCTCGAGGCCGCCAGCGTGGGCACCCACCGATCTTGCCCGCTCATCGCCGTGTACACCGGGCAGTCGCCCTCGGGGTCTGGCTTGCTCACGTCGAGGAAGTACGGATCGCCGAGGAGCGAGCTCTCGCCGACCACCACCCACGACGACTTCCAGTCGGCCGCGGCCGTCCCGCTCTCGCCTGCCGCTTGAACGAGGCCCTGCGCCTTCGTCAGCTCCTCGGCCGGGATCAGCCGGACGCGTTCGACCGGGGTGACGGTCTCCACCTTTTCGGGATTCGCCGCGAGGAGGAAGTTGCGGTACCGAGACGGCACACGAAGCTGCTTGCGCAGCTCGTCCACGAGCGCCTGCGGCGCCTTGCCGAAGGAGCAAGGAAGCTTGCGCTTCGTGAATACTGCCTTGAGGGCCTCTACCGCGTCCGCAAGATCACTGTCCACGTAGGTCGCCTCGCACGAAGGGTCGCTCACGCCCTCTTTGGCTATAAACGATGCGTTCACACGCTAGCATCCTTGCTGCGGAAGACGAACCTCTAAAGACTTTTCGGCCGACAGATCACGTTTAGCTCCACCGCCGCGGTGCTTGCTTCGCCGCCCAGGCTTCG
Organism: Polyangiaceae bacterium; assembly: GCA_036500865.1. Classification (GTDB taxonomy): domain Bacteria; phylum Myxococcota_A; class Polyangia; order Polyangiales; family Polyangiaceae; genus Palsa-1150. The sequence goes on along the minus strand of DASYBG010000022.1, from coordinate 11,004 downwards.
CAGAGGTTCGAGCATCGTCGCGACCGAGAGCTCCACCAGGGACGATCCTTCGGGGGAGAGCGGCCGATCGCCCGCCTCGCTCGCGAGCGAGGCCTGCACACCGGCGTGCACGCGCGTAAGGTCCTCGTCGGGCGACGAGACGACGATTCGGATGGCGATGGACGCAGGACCGCTCTCCGGCAGCGCGAACACGTCGGGCCGCAAGAAAAGCGGTGCGCAGAGGTCGTCCGATCCCGGTCCTCCGTCGGGGCCGAAGGCAATGGCGGTCCATGCGCCGACGTCGACACGCGTGAGTCCTTCGCGCCCGCCCGCCGTGACGACGGTGCGGCACGCCTTCGCTCCCGAGTCCGCGGGGCCGACCGTCTCGGCCAACGTGCCGGGAGGGCACGTGGCGAGCCGCTCGCAGACGGACGCATGGGCGCGCATCGTGCCTCGGGGGCAGGTCGCTGCCGCCGGCACGCATGCGGGGTGACCGCTCGAAAGCACCGCGGCACCTCCGTCGCCGCATGCCGAGGGCGACGCATTTCCCGCCACGCCGTTGCAGGCGCCCGTCGACACGTCGATCCCTTCCCCAGCGGGGCAGGTGCGAGGTATGCACCCGGATTCGGTCGCCCGAGCGGCCGCGCCGCAATACGCGTCGGCAATGGCGGGAGGGACGCAAGCCCCGAGGACCGGCAGGGTCCCTTGAACGCAAGCGCATCTCCGCGAATGGTCGCGCTCGGCATCGCGGGGGCACGCGGGCGCGCAAGCGATCCCGTCGCACGGGGCGTGTGCCCTGCACGCGGAGGTCGGCGCAAACGCCGTGATCACCGCGAGCACGACGGCGGGGGAGGTCCGGGTGCGGCGCACGCGGTCCGGCGGCCGGGCTGTCATCGCGGCCGACGTTACGCGTGCTAGAGATTGGTCGCCATGCTCCCCACGTTTTTGGAAGGCTCACCCGGCTTCGAGGCGGCGCTCGCGCGTCTCGAAGCCCGCGGGGAAGCCGACTTCGAGCGCGTCGAGCCCGCGGTCCGCGAAATCATCGACGCGGTCCGTCGCGAGGGGGACGCCGCCGTTCAGCGTTACAGCGAGCGCTTCGGCCGGCGTGCCCCCCGGCTCGTCCTGCGGGACTACCCGGGCGCTGCGGCTCTCTCTCGGCTCCCCGCCGAGCAGCGGATCGCGCTCGAACTCGCGGCCGCCCGCATCCGGACCTTTCACGAGCATCAGAAGGAGAGCGGCTTTCGCTATACGAGCGAGGGCATCTCCGTCGGGTCACGTGTGCTCCCCATCCGGCGAGTCGGCGTCTATGCGCCGGGCGGCAAGGCCCGCTATCCGTCGAGCGTCCTCATGGCGGCCATTCCCGCGGCCGTCGCGGGCGTGACGGACATCGTCGTCGCGACTCCGCTCGCCGGTGACGAGAGCGACGAGTCGCTCTACGCCGCGGCCCACCTCTCGGGCGTCGGGACCATCGTCGACGCGGGGGGGGCGCAAGCCATCGCGGCCCTCGCCTACGGGACCGCGAGCATTCCGCGGGTCGACAAGATCGTCGGGCCGGGCAATCTGTACGTGGCCTGCGCCAAACGCCTCGTGTTCGGCGCCGTCGCGATCGACGGGATCGCAGGCCCAAGCGAGATCCTCGTCCTGGCCGACGACGAGGCGGACCCTCGGATCGTCGCGGCGGACCTCTTGTCGCAAGCAGAGCACGACGAAGCCGCTTACCCGATGCTCGTCTGCGCCTCGGACCTCATGGCGCGCGGCGTGCGGCGCGAGGTCGAAGAGCAGCTCGCGACCCTGCCGAAGGCGACGATCGCGCGCGCGGCCATGGCCAACGGTGCGGCCTTCGTAGTCTCCTCACGCGACCGAATGGCGGCCGTCGCGGACCGTCTCGCCGTCGAACACCTCGCGCTCCATGTGATCGATCCCGAGGCCCTGCTGGCGCACATCCATCGAGCAGGTGCGGCCTTCATCGGGTCGTCGACGCCGGAGGCCGTGGGCGACTATCTGGCCGGCCCTTCGCATGTTCTTCCTACCGGGGGGGCCGTCCGCTTCGGGTCCCCGTTGGGCGTCTACGACTTCGTGACCCGTACTTCGCTCATTTCGTACTCGCCCGATGCATTGGCTCGCCACGAACGTGCGGTGTCGGCGCTGGCGCGTATGGAGGGTCTGGAGGCCCACGCCCGGGCCGTCGAGGCGCGCGTCAAAAGTCGTCCGCGCTGACGGCGTCGTGAGGGTGATCGCGTCCCGCGACCGTCACCATCCGCCTCCGCCAGTCGCAGCGCCGCCGCTGGTCGCTCCCCCCCCGGCGCCCGCTGCGCCCGACGCGGCCACGCACGAGGCTTCGCTCGCGTCGGCTTCGGCACAGGACGTATCGCCGAGCGCCGTGGGCCGTTCCTTGGCCGACGCACATCCGGCGAAGGCCGCCGCGACCGCGACTGCGGCCAAAGTACGAGCCACACCAGGAGAGAGTAAGCGCGGGCTGGCTTGGTTCATGGGCGGGCAGCCGAACACAGAAGTGGCTCGGCGAAAAGCGTCGTGGCTTCTACGGAGGACCCGACCTAGAGTACGCCGCCGTGAGAGGCCAATGGCTCTGGTATCTCCTATTGGTCATACCGTTCATCGGTACGCTCTGGGTCCCCTTTTACAATGCGGTCGATCCCAAGCTCGGCGGAGTGCCGTATTTCTACTGGTACCAGTTCCTGTGGATAGGCATCAGCGTCTGCCTGACGACGATCACGTACTTCGCGACCAAGGGCCGTGAGCCATGAGCGGCGTCAACTCCGTCGCCCTCGCCGTCTTCATCGCGCTCTTCCTCATCGTCACGGTGCTCGGGTTCGTGGCCGCGAACTGGCGACGAGCCGATCTCACGCAACTCCACGAGTGGGGCCTCGGCGGGCGGCGGTTCGGCACAGTAGTCACCTGGTTCTTGCTCGGCGGCGACCTCTATACGGCCTACACGTTCGTCGCCGTTCCAGCCCTCGTCTTCGCGCAAGGCGCCATTGGGTTTTTCGCCTTGCCCTACACGATCATCACGTACCCCTTCGTGTTCGTGGTGATGCCGCGGCTCTGGAGCGTCTCGCACAAGCACGGGTACATCACCGCGGCGGACTTCGTCCGCGGCCGCTTCGACAGCGGCGCCCTGGCCCTCGCCATCGCCGCGACCGGCATCCTCGCCACGATGCCGTACATCGCGCTGCAGCTCGTCGGCATTCAGGTGGTCCTCGCGGCGATGGGCGTCGAGGGCACCGGCTTCATGGCCGATCTGCCGCTCGTCATCGCGTTCGTGATCCTCGCCGTCTACACCTATCAAAGCGGGCTTCGGGCGCCTGCGCTCATCGCGGTCGTCAAGGATGCCGTCATCTACATCACGGTCATCGCGGCCGTCATCGCCGTGCCCGCCAAGCTCGGAGGCTATGGCGCGGTGTTCGACGCGGTGCCCGCCCAAAAGCTCGTTCTGTCGGCTCCCAAGCCGGGAACCCTCGGGCAGTTCAGCGCGTACTCGACCCTTGCATTCGGGTCGGCGCTCGCGCTCTTCCTCTACCCGCACTCGGTCACGGGCGTCTTGAGCTCGAGCGGTCGCGGCGTCATTCGCCGCAACACCGCCATGCTTCCTGCCTATTCGTTCTTGCTCGGGCTCATCGCGCTCCTGGGCTACATGGCCATCGCCGCAAAGGTGGACCACGCCCCCGAGTACGCCGCCGGGTTCAAGCGGTACGGAGGCAACTTCGCCGTCCCCGCCCTATTCCTCGACGTCTTTCCTTCCTGGTTCGTCGGCTTCGCGTTCGGCGCCATCGCCGTCGGCGCGCTCGTCCCGGCGGCCATCATGTCGATCGCCGCGGCGAACCTCTTCACGCGCAACGTCTACAAGGAGTTCTTGCGGCCCGATTGCTCTGGGAAGGAGGAGTCGAGCGTCGCGAAGGTCGTCTCGCTCGTCGTGAAGCTCGGCGCGCTCGTCTTCATCTTCCTCGTCCCGCGCCAGTCCGCGATCCAGCTCCAGCTTCTCGGCGGCGTCTGGATCCTGCAGACGTTCCCGGCCGTCGTCCTCGGTCTCTACACGCGATGGCTCCACCGATGGGGACTGCTCGCCGGCTGGGCGGCGGGGATGATCGTGGGCACTTATTGCGCGTACGACCTCGGCTTCAAGGGAAACGTGTATCCGATCACGATCGGCGGTCTCCGGGTCGACGGTTACACCGCGCTCTGGGCCCTCTTCGTGAACCTCGGCGTCAGCGTCGTCGTGAGCGCCATCCTGAACGCCGTCGGGTCGCTCAACGGGAAGGACGCCACCGTAGCAGGCGACTATGAGCCTGCAGCGTCACCCGAGGTGACCACATAGGCGCAAGGTGCAGCGGCCTGCAGGGCCGTGCCCTCGCGTCCGCGGGGTGGAGCCCTCAACGCGGCCGGCCGCGCCTCAGAGCCCGGCGGTGGACAGCGGGCCGGTATCCACGGCTTCGAAGTCGCTGCCGTGGATCCCGCCGAGCGCTTGGAGCAAACCGTCCATGAGCGGCGTCCACGCGTCGTCGCTGTCCCCGCTGACGTACCAGTTGCTCCCGTTGTCGGCGAGGATGAGGCCGTACTGCTGCATCGCGACCACGATGACCTTTGCTGCCCCCGTGAAGGTCGACGTGTCGAACGACGCCTTGAGCCGGAGGCGCAGGCCCATCGGAGGCAGCGTCGCGTCGCTCTTGCCGGCGGCGTGGGTGGCCGGGTGAACGTAGGCCTGCTGTGTGTTGTCCATCGTGAAGCGCATCGCATGGTGGATGGCGCCGCCCTGCACCTCGAAGACCTTCACGAGGCCGGGAAGGATTGGGAGGCCCGCGGCGTCGGCCGAGGTCCATCCGTCGGGCCGCAGGGTGTTCGACGTCAGGTCGAACTTTGCTCCGGACCCGCAGCTCCAGCCGGGGTTGGCGAAGGTGCTGTCCCAAGTCTCATAGAGAGCGCAGCTGCCGGTATCGACGACGAGAACATGCATGTCCCCGCCGGAGCCCGCGCCCCCTTCGACGAGCGCATTCGGAGGGAACGGATACGGTCCTGGGTCGCTTTGGTCTGCGTACGTGAACGTCATGGGCACGAGGGCCTGGCTGCCGGGAACCGTCTGCCAGGGAATTCCATAGTGGTCGGTCGACCAATCGCCCCAGTCGGGATGCAGGTGTGTCGTCGGGCTCATGTTCGCGATGTAGGTCGCCGACTCGGGATGCACCGGGAACATCTGGGGGTCGTCGATCCGCGTGTTCCAGGCGTCGTCCGCGGGAAAGATCGCGCATCCGCCCTGCGTGGGGACGGCGCCAGCGGTCTGGGATCCATCGGCGGCTGTGACGGTGCCCCCGCCTTCCGTCGCGGTGCCGGCGTGCGTATCCGCGGAGTTCGCGGCATCAGGTGCCGCGGAGGGCGCGGCATCCGCGCTGTCCTTGCCCGCGTCCCCACCGCACCCGGCGCAAAGAAGACCGATTCCCACCCAAGACGACATGACGGAAACGACGCGCATGGGCACCTCGCCGAGGATGCCTGCGAGCGGCGCGCCACGCCTCGGTCGGTGAGCGTTCGGGCACCCGAAGCGGTATCTACCCACATATGTTTTCGACCCGGGCTTCGCTGGACCTCTCGCCCAATCCGGTCACCCTCGCGCTGGGTCGCGCCCGCGCGGAGGATCGTGCCGTCCTCGATCTCACCGAGTCGAACCCGACGCGTGCCGGGGTCCCCTACGACGGGCGGGCGATCCTCGATGCGATTGCCGCGCCGGCGTCGCTTCGCTATGAGCCGTCGCCCTTTGGTCTCGCGTCGGCTCGCGAGGCGATCGCGCGAGATCATGCGGAGCGTGGCCTCGCCGTCGATGCTTCCCGTGTCGTGCTCACCGCGAGCACCAGCGAGGCGTACGCGTTTCTGTTCAAGCTCCTCGCGGACCCGGGAGACGATATCCTCGTGCCCTCGCCGAGCTACCCGCTCTTCGAACACCTGGCGCGCCTCGAGTCCGTCCGCGCTGTCCCTTACCGCCTCGCTTACGACGGCGCATGGCACATCGACGTTCCCGCGCTGCGCGCGGCGGTGACCGCTCGGACGCGCGCCGTCGTAACGGTCAGTCCGAACAATCCCACTGGCTCCTATTTGAAGCGAGACGAGCTCGACGCGCTCGCGTCGCTGGGGCTCCCGATCCTCAGCGACGAAGTTTTTGCCGAGTTTCCGCTGCGTGACGACCCACGCCGCGCGCGCTCGGCGCTCGACCCATCGGACGCTCGGCTCGTCTTCGTGCTCGGCGGTCTATCGAAGGCGGCCGCGCTTCCGCAGGCGAAGCTTGCGTGGATTTTGGTCGGCGGGTCGACCTCCGAGGTCGACGGTTCGCTGGCGCGGCTCGAGCTCATCGCCGACGCGTTCCTGTCGGTCGGCACGGCGGTCCAGCACGCCGCGCCGCGGTTGATGGCGTCGCGAGGTATGGCTGCCGGCTTCTTGCGCAGTCGCTGCCGGGCCAACCTCGCTTGCCTGCGAGCGTCGCTGGAACTCTGCCCCGCGTCGGTGCTCGACGTCGAAGGCGGCTGGTACGCCACGATCCGGTTGCCGAAAACGCAGGGCGAAGAGGCGTGGGCTCTTTCGCTGCTGGAGGAAGAGGGCGTGTACCTGCATCCCGGCTATTTTTTCGACATCGAGGATGGCGCGCACGCCGTGGTGAGTCTCATCGCCCCCGAGGACATCGTCCGAGAGGGGGCGATGAGGATCGCGCGCTGTATCGTGCGTCACACGTCGTGACGCCGCGTCGCCTTTCCACGATCGGCTGCTGAGGTCAGCTCCTGACGCGGCGACCCATCAGCAACGCGACGACGGCGAAGATCACGAATGCGAAAAAGAGAATCTTCGCGACTCCCGCTGCGCTTGCGGCGATCCCCCCGAATCCGAAGACCGCGGCGATGATGGCGATGACGAAGAACACTGCGGCCCAGTGCAACATGGTGGTCTCTCCTTGATGAGACGACGATCGGCGCCTGCCGAGCGTGTCACCTACGCCAAGGCAAACCGCGAGCCGCGCGACTTGGCGTGCGTCGGAGTTGGGCCACGCATGAGGCCGTGGGGCTTCGCGCGCCCGCGGTCTCGCTCGTCTTCTCTGCTTGATCCCGCGGGCCGAGCGGGGGCGTCCGTTTCCAACTCGCCCTGGTAATGCTGCGGGAGGGCCAATGCGCCACACGAGCGTCAAAGCTGTGCGCGAATCTGCGGAGCATTTGTCGCGCTCTTTTCGTCAAGCCTGCGGGTCGAACCGCGACGCCACGTCATCGCAGACACGATGGCACGTATTCTGCTGAGGCAAAGCACAACGGAAGCGAAAACTCGACCATGGCGCCGATGCTTGCACTCGATGAACGGTTCTCGCCCCACGGCGATGCCGACGCGTCGTCCCCCGAGGATACCGATGCCCCCTCTTCGGGCGTGGAGTCCCGGCTGGCGACCGCGACATTGGTCGACGAGGTATATCGGATCGTCGCGCCGCTCGGCTCCGGCTCGATGGGCACGGTCTATCTCGCCCACGACGAGACGCTCGACCGGCCCGTCGCCGTCAAGTTCGCCCACCCACATCTCAAGGACGCGTCGTTCCGAGCTCGCTTCCTCGCGGAGGCGCGGGCGATGGCGCGCGTCAAACACCCGAACGTGCTGTCGATATTTGCTTTTGGAGAACATGAGCGATCTCCGTATTTCGTGATGGAGTTCGTGCAGGGGGGAACGCTGCAGCAGTGGCTCGACGACCGCGAAGGGCCGACCGATCTCGATGTCGTCTTTCGAATCCTCGATGGGATTTGCCGTGGAGTGTCGGCCATTCACGCCGCGCACACGATCCATCAGGACATCAAGCCGGACAACGTGCTGCTCGACAAGAACCTCCGCCCACGCATCGCGGACCTCGGACTGGCGGTCGTCGAGCGCGCCGGGCAGCCGAGTGCGCGCGAGTTCGTTGGAACGCCGGCGTATATGGCGCCCGAAGTCGCGTTTCCGCGAGGACCCGACCCGGCGCTGCGTGCCCGTGTGGATGTGTACGCGCTCGGATGCGTCGCATACCAACTGTTGACCGGTCGTCCTCCGTTCGACGGGAACGGCAACGTGGGAATGCTCCTGCAGCACGCCGTGAAGACGGTCGTCGCCCCGAGCGCATTGCGGCCCGGGCTGTCCCCCGCGATCGACGAGGTGATCTTGCGCGCTCTCGCGAAGGACCCGCGCGCCCGAACCGCCAGCGCGGAGGATTTCCGCCGAGGACTCATGGCGGCCCGCCGGCAGATGCGACAGAAGCCGCGCGCTATCGCCGCCGTCGTGGAACCCGAGTGCGCCGCACCGACGAGCGGCGTCGTCCTGAGCGCGCGCGCCCGCGCAATCGAGGACAATCCGACCCTTCATGTCGCACCCGGCTCGCTTGCGCTCGGTGGGCCCAGAACATTTGGCTGCGGCAACGTTTTGGAGCTTTCTGAGCCGCTTTGAAGCTGCCGTATCACCTACGGGTGAATAGGCAGCCCATGACGATACGAATCCGTCGTTACTTCCTTTTTCCACTCCTCGTCACTGTCGCGCCGTCGTTGTCGTCTTGTGGGACGAACGAAGAAGGCCCGCCTGACGCCGGTCCGTCCGACATCGACGCATCGGTGACGCCATCCGACGGCGGTTCGAGCGGGTCGGGGTCATCGAGCGGTGGCCGGTCGAGTTCATCCAGCGGAAGTTCCGGGGCGTCGTCGAGCGGAAACTCGGGCAGCTCGTCGAGCAGCGGCGGCACCGCGTCGTCTGGCTCCTCGAGCGGTGGCCCCGCCGCGTCATCTGGCTCGTCGAGCAGTGGCGGCACCGGGTCGTCCAGCTCGTCGAGCGGCGGTGGGGGCGCTTCGAGCTCGTCCAGCTCATCGAGCAGTGGCGGCTCGACGGGGGACGGAGGTGCTCTCTCTCCCAGCCTGGATGTCCTGCAGCATCACAAGAACGCAGCCCGCGACGGTCTCTCGACCGACCCGCTGATGACGGCCGCGCGCGCCGCCTCGCTGAAGCTCGATGCGGCCTTCGCCCCCGCGATCACGGGCGACCCCTACGCACAGCCCCTCTACGTGACCGACGGGCCGCGCCGCGGGCAAGAGGCCTTCATCGTCGCGACCGAGATGAACCATGTCATCGCCGTAGACGCGTCGGGCAACATTCTCTGGGATCAGACGTTCGGAACGCCGGCCGCGACCAACAACACGCCCTGCGGCACCATCCACCCGCTCGGCATCACCGGCACCCCAGTCATCGACATCACGTCCCGAACGATCTTCTTCGACACCATGGTCGTCGTCGCCGGGTCCACGATGGGCAAGCACCTCATTCATGCCGTCTCGCTCGACACCGGCGTCGAGAAGGCCGGGTGGCCCGTGGACGTGAACATGGCCGTTCCGGGCTTCAACTCGTTCGCCCAGCACCAGCATGGCGCGCTCGCGCTGGTGGGCGGCGTCGTCTACGTCCCGTACGGCGGTCACAACGGCGACTGCAACGCGGCGCCGAACCAGTATCATGGGTGGGTGATCGGCGTGAGCGAGACGAACCCCGCCTCCGTCACCGCTTTCTCGACGGGTTCGCTCGGTGTCGGCACAGCGACCCAGGGCGGCATCTGGGCGGCGGGCGGCGTCGCCTCGGACGGGACCTCCCTCTTCGTCGCGACCGGCAACACCGACGCGCCCAACGTATGGAGTGGAGGAGAAGCCGTGCTGCGGCTCGACCCCGGGCCGGTCTTCGACAACGTTGCCGGCAACGAGTTTCACATGAGCGACTGGGTCACGGCCGACGGCAACGATTCGGATCTTGGGGGCGCCAATCCGGTCCTCTTCAATCTGCCGGGGCCCGGCGGGACCTCCCAGCAGCTCATCGTGTCCCTTGGCAAAGACGGTTTCATGTACCTGCTCACCCCGTCGAACCTCGGGGGCGCCGGCGCGCAACTCTCGAAGACGGCGGTCGGCCCGCAAGGGACGACCTTCACGGGGGCACTCAACGGCGGCCCTATCGCGTACACGACGGCCAACGGGACCTACGTGGCGTATCGACTCAATTCCGGCCCCGGGACCGGGTGCCCATCCGGCGGCGCAGCGCGCAGCATCGGTGTCGCACGCATCTCGGGCAATCCGCCCGCGCCGACCGTCGTCTGGTGCTCGGCCGAGACCGGCCTCGGTTCGCCGATGGCAACGACGTCGGGCGCAGGCGACGTGATCGTGTGGAACGCGAACAATCACCTGTTCGGCTATAACGCCGATACGGGGGCCAAGGTGTTCGACGGGACGAGTATGCCGATGGCGAGCTCCATCGATCACCTGAACACGCCCATCGATGCGAACGGTCGGATCGTCGTCGCGACGATCGCGCCCGCGCATCTCTACATATTCCAGCCCTGACTCGTGCGTTGCCGGTGGCCGGCGGGGGATACCCGCCGGCATGGTCAGGAGCGACCGGCCTCGGGGGTCACGGGCAGGGCATGACGCGAGCGATCTTGATCTTCGTGTTGGTGGCAGCGGTGCTGCTGGGAGAGGGATAGGCGACGCTGCCGTCCGGGAACGAGCGGAAGTCCTGGTATCGGCTGCCGAGGACGCCGGCGATATTGAAAGGCGCGCCTTGCGGAGCACCGGTCGAGGCGTCGAGAGCCTGGACATAGAGCTTGCGCGAGGTGTCACTCGCCAGAAGATCGCCGGTCTTGGTCGACGTTTCCCAGGCGGCGAGCATTCGATTGTTCCCGAAGCCGGCGAGGTGCGGAGCGCGGTCGTTGAGGCCCGTATCGCTCGCGACCGTGAGCGGCGTGCTGGTTGCGCCGGTCGTGAAGTGCAGGAGCAGCACATCGGCGAGCGCGGCGGCGCCCGTGGTCTGGCCGGTCCGCGTGTTCGTGGTGATGGCCCAGTAGCCTCCCGCCGGATCGACCAGGACGTTGCCGAGGTTCGAGTTGGCGAGGTCCTCGGGGTAGATGGTCGTCGTGTTGGGGGCGATCGCGATGCGGCCGGAGAGTCCGCCCGTCGGAAGGTCGTTCTCGCAGATAGCCACGTACTTCTTGGCCGTGGGGTCCCA
>DASYBG010000021.1:0-208031 GCA_036500865.1 Polyangiaceae bacterium | reverse complement strand
GCTTCGCTCGAGCCTGCGGACTACGGCGCATGAACGCTCTTCGAATCGACGCGCGCGCGCAGGAGCTGAATCACGCGCGCATAGGCCGGGTTCGCTTCGTTCTCCGCGGCGAGATCCTGATAGAGCGCGAGCGCCTCGGCGTAGGCACCGTTGGCGAGCGCGTCGGCCGCGGCCCGCGCTTTGGATCCGCCACCCGCGACCGCAAGGCTCGGCTTCGGATGGGCGATGCGCTCCGACGGAGCGTCGCGCAGGGTCGTGAGCGCGGCTTGTTCCGCGGCGGGGCCCCAATCGGAAGCCGAGCTGGCGGGCTTGACCGCGAGCGCCGGCCCACGCGGCTCCTCGATGGCAGCGACACGCCGCGCGTGAAGGCGCCGCGCGTGCATCGCGAGGGCAAACGCGCACACCAGCATCGACACGAGGGCGACCCGGCGCACGATGATGCGGCGGCGCTCTCGGGACATGACCTTCGCGCTCCGGGCCGACGGGTTCGTGCGCTCCGCGCGCGGCGGCGCGGTCACGACCGGGAGCTCGACGAGCGGCAGCAGCCTCGTCGGACCGTCGTCGGCGAGGGGCTCCCACTCGGCCTCGTGCACGACGAGGGCGGTGCTTACTTCCGTTGCGCCCTCGTCGACCGCCATCGCCGACGCGCGACGCCACATCGCTTCGAAGTCGGCGGCAGGATCCGGCTCGGCAAGACGCGCTTCGCCGCTCACGGCGAGCTCGAGATCCCCCGCCGTGACGACGAGCGCGGGCGTCGCCGGACCACCGCCCCTCGGCGCCATCGGCCCCCCCGCGCCGACGACCGCCGCGGCGCCGTAGGTCACGAGGACCTCCGCCCCCGTGAGCGTGACCGACACGGCGCCGGCAGCCACGGCGTCGGACCGCACGAAGCGCACGCGCGGCGGCCCCGCCGTCTTGGATCGAACCGTCATCCCGATCGAGCTGCCCATCACGCGCCTCCTCCGTCTTGCGCAAACCCCTCGGCGCCGCGCGCCGGCGCGAGCTCCGCCGGCCACGCCACGCCGTGCTCGGCCAGGTCGCCGAGCGCCTTGAGCCGCGCTCCCGTGAACGCGAGCTCCGAGTGGCCCTCTTCGCCTTCCCCGGTGGCGTAGCGGCGCACGAACACGTCTTGAATGCGATACTGGCCGGCGACCGGATCGAAGCCGAGCACCTCCGAGACGTGCGAGACCCTCCGCGACCCGTCGCGGAGCCGCTTGACCTGGACGATCACGTTGACCGCCGACGCGATCTGGATCCGCATCGCGGCGAGCGGGATGTCGATCTTGCTCATCATCGCCATCGTCTCGAGGCGCGTGAGCGCGTCGCGCGGGTAGGTGGCGTGCAGCGTGGCGAGGCAGCCGCCGTGGCCACTCGTCATCGCCTGGATGATCTCGAGCGCCTCGCCGCCGCGGATCTCGCCGACGACGATGCGGTCGGGGCGCATCCGGAGCGTCGCGCGAAAGAGCTCTCGGACCGTCACTTCGCCCCTCCCCTTCGCGTCGGCAGGGCGCGCCTCGAGCTGCACGACGTGGCGCCGCTGCAGCTGGACCTCTTTCGAGTCCTCGATGACGACGACGCGCTCGTCGGGCGGGATGTACGCCGAGAGCGCGTTGAGCATCGATGTCTTGCCGGTCCCGGTGCCGCCGGCGACGAGGACGTTGAGCTTCGCCCGGACGAGCGCGTCGAGCGCGCGCGCGCAGAGAGGGGTCAGCGAATCGGTCGCGACGAGGCGCGCCATGTCGAGCACGGTCTCGGGGAACTTCCGGATCGAGATATGGGGCCCGTCGGGCGCGGCCGGGGGCAAGACCGCCTCGACGCGAGACCCGTCCGGCAGGCGCGCCTCCAGGATCGGCCGCTCGGTGTCGACGTGCTTGCCCACGAACTGCGCCAGATTCCGGAGCGCGGACATGAGCGCCTCGCGCGTCTCGAACGTCGCGCCCGTCTCCTCGAGCCGGCCGTGGCGCTCGATGAAGATCTGATCGGGGCCGTTGATGCAGATGTCGGTCACCGCCGGGTCTTCGAGGTACGGCCGGATCGGCGCGAAGAACTGGACGAGCGTCTCGGCGAAGACGCGATCGGGGATCATGGCCGGCCCTCGAGGAGCGACGCGCGCGCCTCTCCGGCGTGGACGCCGTCGGGCGACAAGCGGAGGTACGCGCGAAAGTGTTCGCTCGCGCCGGCCGTGTCGCCGAGCCCGTCGCGCATGAGCACGGCCATCGCGTAGTGACCCTCCGAGTCGTCGGGCTGCCCGTCGAGGACCCGCTGGTATTCGCGGAGCGCCACCGCGCGATTTCCGACCGAGGCCTCGAGAAGGCCGTGGAGGAGTCGAAGCGACGCGTCGTCCGGGTCGCGGCGGAGCTCCTCGGAGACGTAGTCGCTCGCGACGCGGTACCGCTTCGCCTCGATGCAGACGTGCACGAGGAGCGGAACCGTACGCCGGGGGTCGGCGCCGGCCTCGAGCGCGGCCGAGAAGTACTGCTCCGCGCGCGTGAGGTCGCCGACGAGCGCGAAGCCTCGGCCGCGGTCGAGGAGCTCCGCGACCGACGGCGCGGGCGCCGCCTCCGCCGGTGGGCGTGCGCTGCTCCCGGCGCTCGCCGCGCAGGCCGGAAGCGCGAGGGCCACTGCAAACAACGCGTGGAGAGCTCTCATCGTTCCTTCTTGCTGATGTAGGTGAGCAAAATCTTGCGACGGAGGTTCGAGAGCCAAGTCGCGTATTCGCCGCCGCGGGTCAGAAACGAGAGGAGCAGCCCGGCCTCGCGCTCGGCCACGTTCCACCGCTGGAGAGCGATCGATCGCTGGAGGCGCACGCGGTGAAAGCGAAACTCCTCGGTCATCTGCTTCTTCAGGCGCTCCGCGTTCGCGGCCGCCTCGTCGGCGTCGCCCACGTCGCCGCTCGCGCGAAAGCAGGACTCCGCGGTGAGGTAGAGGGGCACGGCCTCGACGCCGTCCTCCGGATGAAATGGACTCCGCTCCTGCTTGGCGACCGCGAGGCTCATGCGGTCCTGGGCGACGGCGTCGGCACGCTCGGCGGTCTCGGGGCATCGCACGGCGGACGTCTCGAAGAGCGCGGGGACCTTCGCGGGCTCGTTGAGGCCCGACCCGTGCCGCCCGCGCGCGACGACCATCGCGATGCAGCCTGCCAGGCCCAGAACGAGATACGCGTAGACGCGCGGGTTACGCTTCGCCCCCGCGCGCAGCACGTGCGCGCGCCCCTCGATCGAAGCGGCGGCGGAGATCGTGATCCGCGTCTTGCCGATCGCGAGAACCGCGTCGGCGCGAACCGGGGCCTGCGTGAACTCGACCTCGTCGAGCTTCGGGGGCGGGTCGAACGCGCGGGCCGTGGCCCGGAGGCCCGCGGGGGCCACCTGAATGAGCACGTGCTCGACGCGCGCCTGGTCGACGGGGAGGCGGATCTCACAGTGCCGCCCGCTCCCGACGAGGACCTGCGAGGACTCCGTGACGAGCTCCTCGATCCGTCCGTCCGCGTGCTGCACTCGGAATCGAATGGTGTCCATGATTCAGCTTTCGAAGACGCCGCTCTGGCTGAGGCGGAGGACCATCGGCGTCATGATGAGGAGCAGGATGGCGACGAAGAGGAGGACGAGCGGGCCCGCGAGCGCGACGCCGGCCTTGGCCGCCGACTCTTCGGCCCGCACGCTCCTCCTCTGGCGCGAGGTCGTCGCCTGGATCTGGAGCACCGCCGCGACGGGGTGTCCCCGCTCCTCGGCCTGCACCACGGCGCCGACGAACTCGAGGACGACCTCGGTCGGGACGCGCTCGGCGAGCTCCTCGAGCGCCTGACGCCGCGTCGTTCCGAGGCCCAGCTTGTGGAGGATCCACCCGAGTTCTTCGGTCAGCGGCTCGTACGGATCGCTCGACTTTTCGACGACTTGCTTGATCGCTCCCGGAAAGTCGAGGCCCGCGCTCATCGCCAGCGCGATGAGGTCGACGACCCCCGGCAGGCGCCGGCTCGCCGACTTGAGGCGCTTCTCGGCTTCGCCGCTCACCGTGAGGTACGGCAGTCCCGCGCCGAGGAGCGCCGACGCCAGCACCACGACAGGTCCGATCTGCGTCATCCGCGCGACGACCAGGCCCACGAAGATGCCGACCAGGAAGCTCATGACGCTCAGGGCGACGTACTCGGGCGGCGTCAGGCCGAGGTAGTCGCCCGCGAGGAGCAGCTGCCGGTCGAGCGCGGCATATTGCTTCTCCGACAGCGCGCCCCCGAGACGGACCCCCAGCCAGCGAACGGCCGGCTCCACGCGACGCCACGTCGGGTCCGAAAGGGCGCGCTGACGCATGAGGCCACGGATGCCGAGCCGCTCCGCGGGCCGCGACGGCGCGCACAAGACCGTGTGGACGGACCACGCGCCCGCGCCGGCGATCGCCGCGATCGAGAGCCAGCGGAGGGCGGCGAGCGGGAAGGTCATATGTCCACCGCCAGGATCTTGCGCGCGAGGACGAGCGACCCCGCCCACAGGGCGAGCGCGATCGCGGTGCAGACGCAGCCGATGGCCGACGACGTGAGCGGCTCGAAGTACCCGCGGCTGACGAGGTTGAAGCCGAGCATGAGGACGAACGGGAAGAAGGCGAGCACCCAGATCTGCGCTTTGCCCTGCGCCGTCTTCGTGCGGACGACGCCCTCGAGCCGCGCCATCTCCCGCATGGTCTCGGCCGTCGTCTCCAGGATGGTCGACAGGTTCCCGCCGACTTGCCGTCCGATGAGGATCGCCGAGAGCGCGGTGTCGAGCTGGCGGCTGCCGACGCGTCCGCTCATGTGGAGGAGCGCCTGATCGACGCTGCTCCCGAGGCGCATTTGCTTCACCGTCAGATCGAGCTCCTGCCGGAGCGGCGACGGCGACATGGCCACGACCGACGCGATCGCGTCTCCGATCGCCGGGCGGGACTTGAGCGCGTTCGATATCGCCATCAGCAAGCCCTCGACTTGACCGTCGATGAGGCGGAGGCGCCTCGCGAGGCGGCGGCCGAGGACGAACGACGGGCCGAGCGTCACGACGACCACGAGCGCGACCACCACGGTCCACGACGCCCGCGCGAAGGGGGCCGCCGCGCCGATGAGGACCAAGCCCGCGAGCTGCGCCAGCGCGATCGGGTACGCGGGACGGAAGACGAAGCCGCGCCGGAGCTTGCCCTCGAGGGACCCGCAGTAACGCGCCCACGCCACCTGCGCCACGCCGTCCTGGTCGACCATCATCGACCACGCGACGACGCCGAGGGCGGCCGCGAGCAGCGTCACCGCCGCCCACTTCGACGCGAGGGCGACGATCACAGGTACGGCTCCCCCGGCTCGACGAGCCCCATGACGATGAACTGGTCGAGAAACGACGGCAGATATCCGGTGGCGACGAAGCGCCCGAGGACGCGGTTCTTTGCGTCGACGCCCGTCCGCGTGAACTCGAACAGGGGCCGCATCTCGACCTGCCCCTCGTCGCCGAGCCCCACGACCTCGCTGATTGCCGTCACGCGGCGGGTCCCGTCGCCGAACCGCGTCTGCTGGACGACGAGGTCGATCGCCTTCGCGATCTGCTCGCGGATGGCGCGAGAGGGGAGGTCCACGCCGGACATCAAGCAGAGCGTCTCGAGGCGGTCGACGGCGTCCGCCGGGGAGTTCGCGTGGGTCGTCGTGAGCGACCCTTCATGGCCGGTGTTCATCGCCTGGAGCATGTCGAGCGCTTCGCCCGAGCGGCACTCGCCGACGACGATGCGGTCGGGGCGCATGCGGAGGGCGTTCACCACGAGGTCGCGGATCGTGTACCTGCCCTTCCCCTCCATGTTGGCGGGACGCGCCTCGAGCGAGACCACGTGGGGTTGCCCGAGGCGGAGCTCCGCCGCATCCTCGATCGTGACGATGCGCTCGCTCTCGGGGATGGCCGCCGAGAGCACGTTGAGGAGCGTGGTCTTGCCGCTGCCGGTGCCGCCGGAGATGACGATGTTCTTGCGCGCGACGACCGACCGCGTGACAAATCGCGCCATACGCGCGTCGAGCGTCCCGAACCGGACGAGGTCGTCCATCGTGAGCGGCGTCCTCGCGAACTTGCGGATCGTGATGCACGAGCCGCGGATCGCGAGCGGGCGGATGATCGCGTTGACGCGCGAGCCGTCCTTCAAGCGGGCGTCGACCAGCGGAGACGACTCGTCGATCCGGCGGCCGAGCGGCGTCACGATGCGCTCGATCGCCGAACGCACGCGCTCGTCGTCCGTGAAGCGCGCGTTCGTCTTGACGATGCGGCCCTCCATTTCGACGTAGATCGTGCTCGCGTCGACGACCATGACCTCGGTCACGGCGGGGTCGGCCAGGAAGCGTTCGAGCGGCCCGAGGCCCAGCGCTTCGTCGGCGAGCTCTCCGAGGAGCCCGTCGCGATCGACGCCGGGGGGGATCCGGTCGGACAGCGACGCGATGATCGACCGCAGGCCGGAGAGGACGCGGGGGCGCGTGGACGGGTCGTCGGGCTTGCCGGCGTCGTGCTGGGCGAGGTCCAAGAAATCGAGGAGGCGGCGGTGGATCTCGCGACGGAGCGCGCCGTCGGCCTCGACCGATTCGGGGGTGGCGCTATTGCACGCGTCCGGCCCGACGGCGCTCGTGGTGGGCGTGGCCTCCGCATCGACGGCGGCCGGCCGGATGACGAGGCGGTGAGTCCCGACGACGAGCGGCGTGCCGTGCGCGACCTCGGCTTCGTCGCCGCGGAGGACGCGCGCGCCGGCCAGCGTGCCGTTCGAGGAGACGTCGCGGATCTTGAGCCCGCGTTCGAGCGGCGTGACGACCACGTGGTTTCGCGAGACCAGGTCGCCGCGCAAGTGCACGTGACAAGCCTCGTGGCGCCCGACGACGAACGGCCCGTTCCCCGAGAGCCGCTGCACCCGCGTCCCGTCACCGGGGGATTCGATGTCGACCGTCAGCTCCATGGCCTTGCCTCGCCCGCGCGCCCTCAGCGCGCCTCTGCAGGGCCGCCGATGACCGGCGGAGTCCGCGGATAGGCGCGGGTGTTCTCGATGCCGCCGGCGTAACGCTCGTACGTGTGGAGCGCGTCCTCGATGAGCCCCGACGACGCGAGCGGCAAGCTGTCGACGACGCTCGGGACGATGAAGATCGCGCCCTCGGTGTCCGCCTCCTCCCGCTGGTGGCCGGCGAAGAGCAAGCCCAAGATGGGAATCTCGCTCAAGATCGGGAGGCCCGAGACTTCGTGCCGTTGTGTCCGCGTGCTGATGCCCGAGAGGACGATGGACTGGCCGAGCTTGAGGTGTACGATCGTCTCGACCTTCGCCGTGTTCCGGCCGGGCAACGTCGTCGACGCGGCGGGAGGGGTGAGGTCCCCGATGTCCGCGTTGACCTTCACCTCCATGTCGTGCGAATCGCGGTCGTATCGGGGCAAGACGGCGAGATCGAGGCCGAAGGTGATGGGCCGGATGTTCGTGGTGAGGTTCTCGGCGATGGGGAAGTTCTGCTCGCCGCCGTTCGAGAACTTCGCCTCGTTGCCGTTGCCCGTGATGAGCGTGGCCTGGCGCAAGACCTTCGCCCACCCGTGGTGCGCGGCGACGTCGAGGAACGGGAGCGGCTGGTTGACGACGCTGGCGGTCGCCGTCGTCATCGCCTTGGCGATGAAGTCGAAGGTGAGCTGGCTCGTCACGACGGCGCCGCCGATCGTCGACGGCCAGCCGACGCCGACGTTGTAGCCGGAGTCCCGGTCGAACTGGACGAAGAAGAAGTCGATTCGGATGTTGAACTGCCGGTCCTGCGCGACCGACCCCAGCTCCACGAGCGACTCGACCTGGCCGGGATAGAGCGCGGCCACGCGGTCGTAGCGCTTCTGGTCGGCCTCGGTCGAGACGCCGCCCTCGATGAAGAAGCGTGCGCCGATGCGGCGCAGGTGGACGCCCACGCTCCCCTGGAGGAGCGCCTGGAGCTCGTGCTCGACCTCGCCGGGGGACCGCGCAAAGACGTTGATGACCCAGTTCTTGTGGGAGCCGTCGCGATAGATGAGAAGGAGCGTCGTCGTCCCCGCCTTGACCCCGACGACGACGAACTGGCCCCCGTCGGTGGTCAGCTTCACGTCGGCGATGCCGGGGGATCCTTCGGAGTAATTGACGACGTCCGACGCGCTGATCGTCTTGTTCTCTCCGACCGCGAGGTCGAGCTCGTCGGTGCGATCGACGCGGACGTTGCCCCCCGCCGCCGGCGCGGCGCTCGCTCGCTGCGCGCAGACCGGACTCGCGGTCCCCCACACGCCGAGCGCGCACAGGACGGCGGCCGAAAGCTTCCGGTTTCGGCTCACCGCGCGGCCCCTCCCACCGTCGTGTCCTTGAGCCGCACCGGACCGGCCGGACGGAGCGCGGCCTGGGATACCGCAGCGGTGCGCGGGTCGGTCAGCGCGGATTCGTTCATGTCCGGGATGCCGTCGAAGGTGCGCTGGTCGTCCGGGTTTCGCAGGGCCACGGAAAAGTGGCCTCGCTCGGAGGCGATGGCGATGAGCTGCGCTTGCGTCAGGCTCAGGCTGAGCGTGAGACCTTGCTCGCGCGAAGGCGGCGCGCGCTTCTCGGAGGAGGCCGCCGTGTCCTCGGGAGACGTCTTGCCGCCGCTCGCGAGGACGAGCACCTTCTGGAGAAGCACGACCGAGATCACTCGCTCCGACCGCCCATCGGCGGACTGCGGCAGCGTGGCGATGACGTCGACGTAGTCGCCCGGGGTGATGAGGGGCGCGCCTTGGTCTTCGCGCATCGCGCGGATGTACACCGCGCGGAAGCCCGGGGTGACGAGCGAGCTCAAGTCGCGGTGCTCTTCGCTGGAGACGGCGAGGTCGCTCCAGGTGAGGACGTTCTGCGCCTCGAGCGGCTCGATGGCGGTGAGCCCCACGATCTTGTCCTTCTCGGAGGCCTTGATGAAGCGGCTATCGACGTACGCGACCGGGATGTCGCGCACCGAGAGCGCCTGCTCGGTCACCGGCTTGCCCCGCGCGACCGCCTTGGTCACGACGAGGACCCGAACCGGTTCGCCGCCGGACTTCTCTTGCTCGAAGCGTCGCAAGTAAAGGACGAGGAGCGCCGCCCCGAGGATGGCCGCGCAGAGTGCCCCGAGGAGCGCGTGGCGATTCACGAGAGCCTCGCGGGCCGCGGGGCCCCGTGTCGCACCGAGGGCGCGCTCACGGCAGCCTCCACTGCGCCCACGCGGCGACGCACATTCCAGCGGCGATGGCAGGCCCGAACCGCACCTCGGTGAAGCTCGCGCGCGCCGGCTCCCCGGCGCCGTCGCGCCCGGATCGAGCGGTGACGAGGCCCTTCACGTTCGCGAGCGTCGCCGCGAGCTTGCCCCTCCACGCGACGAGGACGAGCGCGTACACCATCGCGAGGACGTACGCGTACGTCTGCGCGTAGAGCCCGACGAAGACGCCGCACGTCGCGCCGATCGCGGCGAAGAGCTTCACGTCGCCGAGGCCGAGACCGCCCACGCGATAAAGGAAGGCCGGGAGCATCGCCGAGACGGCGGCGCCCCCGAGCGACGCCGCGAGCGCCATCGACGCCGCGGGCCACGAGTGATGCCGCGACCAGGCGAGCGCCGCGTGGCAGAGCGGCGCGAACCCAACGAGGCCGAGGGTCAGCCAGTTCGGGATGTTGCCGGTCCGGAGGTCGACGAGCGCGCCGACCGCGCACGCGGCGACCATCGCGGCCAAGAAGACTTGATGAGCGTTCACGGTGGGCTCCCGAGCGAGGTTCAGAATCCGAGCTTGCTGACGTCGGCGCCTTCCTGGCGCACGGTGTTGGACGCGTCCGTCCCGAAGACCGTGAAGGCGTGGAGCGCGAGCAGCGCCACGACCCCGACGAGGACGACGTACTCGATGGCCGCCGAGCCGCGGGAGTTGCCCGCGGCGCGACGGGGCCACGAGCGCCACGCGGTAAGGCCCGCGGTGCTGCCCGTCGCCATTTTCTCAACCGTCCTGGATGGCGCTGACCTTCGAGCCTTCGTCTTGAATCTTCTGCTGGACGTCCTGCCCGAAGGTCGTGAACGCGGTCACCGCGAGGAGCGCGACGACACCGGCGATGATGATGTACTCGATGAATTCGCCGCCGCGCGTTTCTCGAATCATGGAAGAGAACTTCTTTTTCATCACGTGGGTCTCCTTTCGTTTTCGTGTTTCCGTGTGGCTCACGCCTCAAGGTTCGGGCGCGATGAGCGTGCTCCGGCTGCTCTGATACGAAGCGAGGAGCGGCGGGCCGAGGGCCGCGAGCGCGCCGGCGATCAAGAGGGCGCACGTGGCCGCGACGACCGCGTACTCGGTCGCGATGGCGCCGCGCGCGTCGAGCCAGGCCGGCCCGCGGAACGGGCGATGGAGAGCGCCGACGACCTTCATGCGAGCGTGCCCTAGCAGCCGGCGTACCGAGCGGCGGCGCAGGGCGATTCGGCCGAATTCGCGCGCCACGCGGGGGGCGGGTGCCAACCCGCGGTTGGCGCCGTCTGGTTGCCGGGGCTCGGCCGGCGGTTGCGGTTCGGTCACGATCGCGCGAAGGCCGCCGCGATCGCCGCTGGTTCCATGTCTGGCACCGTTTCTGCGTGAGCCGTGGACCCATTCGGGTCCCATGAAGAAGACAACGAAGAGCCGACGCTCGGTCCCCGTCATCCGCCGCGCGTGCCTCGGCGCGCTCGCCGCCCTCGCCGCGATCGGCGCGGCGACGGGATGCGCGCGGGAAGAGCGGCGAACCGCGTCGTACCCGCTGGTCATTCGGGTCGAGTCGCAGCCGGGTCAGCCCGTGCCGGGGGCTTCGGTGTCGTTCCAAGGGCGCAGCGTCGGGCGCACCGACGACGCGGGCACGGTGACGCTTTCGGTCCGCGGCGCGGAGGGGGAGCACGTGACGATCGGCATCCGTTGCCCCGAAGGGTTCGTGGCCACGGGAAAGGCGGCGGACGTCGTGCTGCACGCGCTGGAGGATCCGACGCGAAAGCCGGAGTACGACGTCGAGTGCCGTCCGCTCCGGCGGACGATCGTGGTCGTCGTTCGGGCCGATCGGGGCCCGAACCTGCCGGTGATGTACCTGGGCCGCGAAGTCGCGCGAACCGACGACTCGGGAGCGGCGCACGCGCTCCTCGACGTGCCGGCCTCGGAAGACGTCGAGATTTCCCTGTCGACCGTCGACGCGGCAAACCAGCGCCTGCGGCCCCAGAACCCGTCGATGAAGTTCTTCGCGAGCGACCCGAGCGACCTCAAGGTCTTCAGCGTCCCGTTCCAGGTCGAACCCGAGGCACGGCTCTATCGTTCGGAGCGCCGTCTCCCCATTCGCATCAACTGATGTCTCTGCGATTCCCCTTCGCCGCCCTCGCCGTGGCCGCCGCGTGCGCGGGAGCCTGCGCGACCGCCGGCGTGGACCGCGCGTACACGGCGCTCGACAGCGCCGGCGATCGAAGGCGAACGGCGTTCTTCACGGACACTCAAGCGATCTACTGCGACGTGGAGTACTCGAGCGGCCGGGCCGACGTGACGATCGACGTGCGCCTGCGATCGACGGCGCTCTGGAGCGACGCCGCGCAGCAGCTCGTCCCCGTCGCCGCGGTCTTCGCGAACGGCGAGATCGCCGGCCAGGTGGGGACCGGCAATACGGGGGGCTTCCAGTGGATGCTCGCCTCGCCCGACGGTGGCTCCGCCGGCACCCAGAGCATTCCTTACCCGGTCGGTGACTTCGTGTGCGACGTGATGCTCGACGGCGAGACGGTGACCTCGGCGCCGTTCACCGTGCGCTTCCCGGCTTGTCCGGTGCCTCCGGTCGCGCCCGGGGTGGCGTGCGCGGGGTGGGTGCAGGCCGGGAGCGTTTGCGCGGATGCCCTGGGCGATCCCTGCACGTGCACGAACGGGGTATGGACGTGCTGAGGAGGAGGATAGTCGGCGCCGCGGTCGCGGTGGCCCTCGCGGCGTGCTCCGACCCCGACGCGTATACCGGCGGGGGTCGGTTCGAGACGCTGCCGGGTCAGATGGGCGGGACGCTCGTGCCCGCCGATGCGAGCGTGGCGCCCGGGGACGACGTCGGGACGCCGCCGGACACCGCGCCGGGCGAGTCGAACGCGGACGCCGGTCTGGGTGAGGGTGGTTGACGCTTGCGCTCACCCGAAGGCTCGGGTTCGCGACCCGAGGCGTCGGGATCGGGGCCCCTGCGGCTCTTTGGCGTCGGATGACGCGTAGGCTTCGTCGCCCGAGGGCTTGGGTTCGCGACCCGACGACGTGGGTGAGCTTCCCGAATCCTTGGGTTCGCAGTCCGAGGGCTCGGGTTCGCGACCCGAGGGCTTGGGATCGGCACCCGACGGCGTGGGTTCGCGACCCGACGACGTGGGTGAGCTTCCCGAATCCTTGGGTTCGCAGTCCGAGGGCTCGGGTTCGCGACCCGAGGGCTCAGGATCGCGAACCGACGCCTTGGGAGGGACCGGCCACGCCCTGACAACGCCTCACGCCTGCTGCGCCGCGTACAGCTCGCCCTGGACCGCGCGCATCCCCTCGTGCGCGAGCAGCCAGCGCTTGCGGCGAATGCCGCCTCCGTATCCCGTGAGCGAGCCGTCGGCGCCGATGACCCGATGGCACGGGACGACGATGTTGATCGGGTTCGCGCCGTTCGCGAGGCCGACCGCGCGAACCGCCGCCGGCTGCCCGATGCGCCGTGCGATCTGCATGTACGACCGCGTCTCGCCGCAGGGGATCTCGCGGAGAGCGCGCCACACGGCGCACTGGAACTCCGTTCCTTCGGCGAAGGCCACGACGCCGTCGAGGGCGCGGAGGTCGCCGGCGAAGTAAGCGCGGAACGCCGCCGTCAGTCCGGCAGGATTCGACGCCCGCCTCGGCGCGACGTCCGAGCCCGCGCGGCCCTCCAGGTGGCGCTCCATGCGTGCGTGTTCTTCGGTCCAGCCGGCCGCGCGCAGGCGCCCGTCCGCGTCGGCGACGAGCGCGTAGAGGCCGAGTGGCGTCTCGAGGTGATCGATCCAGAGCGACGGATTCATGATGTGCCTCCAGCCTGGCGGTGCGCCGTGGCCACCGCCGTCCATAGGTGTTGCGCCGCATAAGCCCGCCACGGCCGCCAGTGTTCGGCGCGGCCGCGGAGCTGCTCGGGGGTGACCGGCTCGCCCTGAACGCGGGCGGCTCCTCGCAGGAGACCACGGTCGGTCGCCGGAAATGCGTCCGGCTCGCGGGCCGCGCGGAGGGCGATGTACTGCGCCGTCCAGTCGCCCACCCCGGCGATCGCGCGGAGCTTCGACACGGTCTCCTCGACCGTGGCGAGCGGCTCGAACAAGCGCGGATCCGCAGACGCCGCCGCCGCCAGCGCCGCGAGGGCTCTCCGGCGCGCGCCCGGCATCCCGAGCGCGCCGAGGTCCGCGCGGGCGACCTGTTCCGCCGTCGGAAAGGCGCGACGCAAGGACGGGTGCGGACCGTCGAGCCCCGCGAGCGGCGTCCCCGCGATCTCGGCGAGCCGCGACCCGAGCGCGCGCGCCGCCGACACCGTTACCTGCTGGCCAAGGACGGCGCGGACGGCGAGCTCGAACGCGTCCCACGCGCCGGGCGCGCGAAGACCGGGGTGGGCCGCGATGAGGGGCGCGAGCAGCGGGTCCCGCGCGAGGTGCGCGCCGATCGCCTTCACGTCGGCGCCGAGATCGAACACCCTCCGGATGCGCGCGACCATGCCCGGAAGCGCGCGGACGGACGGGGAGCGCAGCGTCGCCGCCAGCCGCCTTGCCGCCGGCTCATGGACGACCTCGACCATCCCTGGTTGGCCGTCGAGAAAGACGGTGCGCCGATAGACTCCGCCCTCGACCTGCTCCACCCCGTCGATCGCGCGGGCCTCGAGATGCGACAGCAGGGCGCTCCAGTCGTAAG
Source organism: Polyangiaceae bacterium (assembly GCA_036500865.1). Taxonomy (GTDB): domain Bacteria; phylum Myxococcota_A; class Polyangia; order Polyangiales; family Polyangiaceae; genus Palsa-1150. The sequence goes on along the minus strand of DASYBG010000021.1, from coordinate 194,175 downwards.
GCGGCCGGTAGCGAAGCTTCACGGTCACCCCGGCCGCGGCGAGCGAGCGGTCGGGCTGCGCGCAGATCGCTTTGCTGCGGAGCTCGCGCGGCGGCCGGCCGAAGAGGTCGTGAAATGTCTCGTTGAAACGACGCACGCTCCCGAACCCCGCCGCGAGCGCGATTTCGGCCATGGGCAGCCGCGTCTCGTGGATGAGTTGTTTCGCGAAGAGGACCCGCCGCGTCTGCGCCACCGCCAGCGGCGACGCCCCGAGGTGCTGCTGGAAGAGACGGCGGAGCTGCCGCTCGCCCACGCCGACGCGGTCCGCCAGCTCTTCGACCCCCGCGCCCTCCCCGTCGAGCGCGCCCTCGGCGATGAGCCCGAGCGCGCGCGTCACGGTGTTCGACGTGCCGCGCCACGTCGCGAGATCGGGGCCGGTCTCCGGCCTGCATCGCAAGCACGGACGGAACCCGGCCTCCTGCGCGGCCGCCGCCGACGGGAAAAAGTGGCAGTTCTCGAACTTGGCAGTTCGCGCCGGGCAGACGGGCCGGCAGTAGATGCCCGTCGAGGTCACGCCGACGAAGATGCGGCCGTCGAACCGCTCGTCGCGCGTTTGAAGCGCCTTGTAGCAAACCTTGGGGTCCAGCACGTCGCGTGAGACAGACCGTAAGGCGGCGCGCCGCCCCCCGCTCGCGCTTTTCGGACATGGTCGGCGCGGCGATCGCCGGCCGCTGGCGAATTGCAGATCCTTTCACGCGTTGCCCGAGGGCCGGACTGGCCAGGGCTTATCGCGCGCGCCCGCCTGCCAGTTGTCGTGCCGGCCGTCCCAGTACGTCACCTTCACCTCGGCCGGGTCGAAGTCGTCGAGGCAATTCAGGTTGACCGACGCATAGTCGCCGCCGATTTCGGGGATATGCCCGCGCCCGAAGCACGAGATGCCGCAGTGCTTGCAGAAGAAGCGACGCCCGGACTTCGTGCCCCACTCGTAAAAGGAAAGGCTGTCTTCGCCGCGGGTGAGAACGAGCTCCGCGGGCTTCACGATGACGCCGAGCTGCGCCAGTTTCGTGCAAACCGAACAGTTGCAGCGCGAGCCCGCGCTCGCGTCGAGCACGGCTTCGAAGCGGACGGCGCCGCAGTGGCAGCCGCCGGTATGTTTGCGGACGTGGGATTGCGTGGATGTGGTTTGGTCGTTCTCGGTCATGTGCGGAGTATGGCAAGCCTCGCGGACAATCTCGGTCCTCGACGGCCGCGGCGGTCAGAGCGGCTCTCGCCCGAGGAACGCCGCGTAACGACGGAACGCGCGCGTGACCGCTCGCGCCTTTGCCGCGCCGATGTCGCCGAACCACGCGGCGGCTTTGACGAGCGCCCGCCGCGGGCATCGAGCCTGCGCCGCATCACCTCGATCGCGGGTCGCAGCCCGGGGAGCGCGCATCCGGAAGGGAGCATGGCGGCGACCCGCGCGTACCTTGGCCCTCTTGCGATCGAGCGAAGCCTGCGGTTTGCTTCCTCGTCCAACTCGTCGAAAGGGGGAGTCCATGGCCAAGACCTACGGCTACGTGAAGGCCCAGGTGACGTCGGAGCCTCGCATCCAGAGCAGCCGGCGGAAACGAGAGGTCCAGTATCACTTGCACGTCAGCCTCGCGGTCCCCAACCAATCGGGATCGACGGACGCGTGGGACGTGGCGGTGAACATCGGCACGAACGACGCGGACGATCTTTTGCTTTATCGCCTCGTGCTCGACTTCCATCATCCGATCTTGGCGTCGCTGAAGAGCGCGCCGAAGGGCTTTCGTGACCTGACGGGGCTGAGCGAGCTGCCGTCGTTCGACTTCCTGCGGTCGAACATCCTCGCGGAGACGGGGAAATGGCGGACGAGCGACGTGATGGACGGCGAAGGGGACCGCGAGCCGTACAAGACACTCGCGCGACTGCTCACGAAGGCGCGATCACAGAAGGCGGACGTCTACGTGTTCGGACGTAGCTACGAGGGGGGCGACCTCGGGATCCACGACGTTCACATGAACCAGGGGTCGACCGGGGATTTCTTGAACCGCGGCAACGACGACAACGACCACAACGACGTCTGGCAAGACGGCGCGGTGCTCATCGACTCGGGCGAGCCGGAGTGGAGCGCGTACTTCACGTCGTTCACGCAGCAGCTCGTGCCGACCGACAAGCTCGGCAACCCGATACAGGGCGCGCACGAGGTCACCGACAAGGACCCAGGTTCGCTGGCCTGAGGGGTTTGCAGAACGGCGCGCGCGCGGTCGCTCGCGCGCTCTTCACGGTCTCGAGCGAGGACGCCACACGAGCGCGCCCGCAGCCGCCGCGCACGCCGCGGCAAACACGAACGCCGCCGGGTAGCCGTGGCCCTTCGCGATCCACCCGAGCAAGACGCCCGACGCGGCCATGCCGACGTCGAAGAAGGCGGACACGATGCCGATGGCGACGCCGCGGTCGCTCCCCGACACGCGACCGAGCGCGTCGAGCGCGAGCGATGGAAAGGAGAGACCGAACGCGGTGCCGGCGAGCGCCCCACCGGTCGCCACCCACCACGGGTGCGCGGCGAAAATGGCCACGGCGAACGTTCCGCCGGCCTGGGCGAAGGCGCAGAGGCCCGCGGTCCGCGCGGGCCCGAGGCGGCCCGGGAGGTCGGCGAAGAGCACGCGCCCGGCGATGACGCCGCCGACGAACGCGCGCAAGAGGAGGCTGGGCGCCGCCGCGGCGCCGCTCGATTGCAGGAGCAGCACCCCGAAGGTCAGGACGCCCGCATAGCCCACGGTCACGAGCGCGTACGCGGCGCCCTGGCGACCGAGCGCGCGCCCGAGCCGCAGCATCGACGCACGCGTCTTGGCTTCCGCGCGCGCGCTCGGCATGCACGCGAGAACGCCCAGGCCGAGGAGCGGTCCCGCGGCGCCGCAGAGGAAGGCCCCCTGGGCGCTCGCGCGAGCAAGCACGGCGTCCCCCGCGAGCGCGCCGAGGGCGACGCCCGCCCAGCCCGAAACGCCCGCATAGGAGAGGACCGCGGCGCGGCGGCGCGCGGGCGCGAGCGACACGGCCCAGGTGACGCAGGCGGCTTGCGACATGCCTTCGCCGGCGCCGACGACGAGACGGCACGCGAGGAGCCAGAGCGCGCTCGGCACGACGCCGTAGCTCGCCGTCCCCGCCAGGATGAGAAGCGCGCCGACCATCGCGGGGCGGCGGTAGCCGGCGCGATCTCCCCAGAGCCCGCCGAGGGGCCGGCAGAACAGCGTCGTGACCGCGTAGGACGCCATGATGACGCCGATGCTCACGTCGCTCGCGTGGAGCGAGGCGCGCATATAGAGGGGCAGGACCGGCACCACCGTGCCGATCGCGAAGTAAGAGAGGAGGTTGGCCGCGCAGGCCGCGAGCGCCGCCGCGTAGCCGCCTCGATGCGCCGTCGGCTCGAGCTCGGTCGTCGTCGCGCGGATGCGATCCGAAACCGATGGCCGCGGCACGCGCGCGCTCTTAGCCCGGTCGTCCACGGGCCGCTCGCCGGCGACTTACCGGCAGCAAGCCTCGTCGGGGAAGGCGCACGCGTCGGGCGGCCCGACGGCGCCGCCCGAGAAGTCCCGGGTGCAGGTCGCGCCCGGGGGAAGGCAGCTCCCGCCGGCATCCGCGCACGCGGCGAGCGTATCGGAGGGCGACCAGCATTCGACCGTGCAAGCGCCCGCGCGACAGCACGGCCCGAGCGGCGCCGTGCACGGACACCCGAAGGCCGTGGCGCGCCCCGAGCCGACGGGCGTCTTCGCGACGGCTGCCTGGAATGCGTCCATGGCGGTCGCGCGGATCGCCGAGACGGCGCACAAACAGGCGCTGCCGCCGCAGTAGTTGCCGGTGGTCACCATGGCGCAATCGCTGTCGGCGGCGCAGGACAGATCGAAGTCGGACGCGAGGACGAAGCAGGCGTCGTCTTCGACATCGGCGGGTGCGTCGCTCGAGGCGTTCGCCGTCGCGTCCGCGGAAGCCGTGGCGTCCGGTGTCAGCAGGCCATCAGGACCGCCGTCGCGTTCCCCACCGGCGACGGCGCCCCCGCAACCAATCGCGAGCAGAAGGATGGGGACGCATGCGGCGCGGCGCATGGCGAGAACCGTAGCTCTACGGGGTCTTCAGCGCTTCCTCGATCGCTTGCACGATGTCGCGCTGCATCTCGGGGACCACCCTGTGTCCCACGCCGGGATACTCGGTCAGCCGTGCGTCGAGCCCCAACGCTTTCAGGGCGCGCACCGTGCTCCGCGCGCCCTCGACCGGCACGCGCTCGTCGGCCGCGCCATGGAAGGCGTGGACGGGGATCTTCGGCGCGCCCGGCGGCCACACGCTCGGAAGGAGCGGCGGCGCGAGGAAGCCGCCGATCGGAAACACGGCGCCGACGACGTCCGGGTGGGTCACGGCGATGGTGAAGCTGAGCATCCCACCTTGCGAGAACCCGGTGACGACCGGCTTGCCGACCGTCGGCCGTTTCGCGACCACATCGGTGATCATCGCGGCGATGCGGTCGGCGACCGGGCGGATCTCTCGCGCGAGGTCGGCGTCGTTGGTCCAATCGGGGAGCCAGGTGAACCCGTCTCCGGCTGGGGTGGGCGCATACGGGAGGATCACGCGCGCGCGGATCGTGAGCAGCGAGAGCGCGTGGCCGAAATGCTCGGGGCGGCCACCGCGACCGTGGATGCCGACGATGAGCGGCAGCGCGTCGCTCGCGCGGGCGCCCCCAGTGACGCGCTCGAGGAAGCGCAGGCCCGCCGCCTCGGGCTCTGCCGATGTCGCCGACACCGCCGATGTCGCCGACACCGCCGATGTCACCGACACCGCCGATGTCGCCGGAGCGGCCGCGGAAACGGGTTGGCCCGGAAGCGGCGGCTCCTCCCTCCGACAGGCCGAGCCGCTCAGCGAAGCGCCGATCGCGACGAGAACGGCGATGGAGACCTCGAAGCGATTCACGCGCGACAGTGTAGGAGGGGGATGCGACGCTTACCACGCGAGCTGCGCTACGCTGAATGTGTGGCGTTCTTCACGCGCGCTCGGCTCCGCGCGCTCGCCCTGGCCTCTCTGAGCGTCGCCGGGGTCGTCGGATGGTTCGAGGCATGCGGAGGTCGCGCGCCCGTCCTTCCGTCGGTGCCCGCGGCGTCGACGAGCGAGGCTACGGCGCGCGAAGCCGGAGTGGGCACGGGCGCGCCGGTCGAAGGGGGCGTCGAGTCCGTGCGCCGAGAAGCCTTCCCCGGTCCCGCGATCGACGCGGCCGTGGCGAAGGCGATCGCGGGCGGGATGGTGCCGGGTGCGGTCATCGTCGTGGGACGAAGAGACGGCGTCCTCTTCCGCCGTGCGTACGGGTTCCGGGAGCTCCTGCCCGACCGCGTCCCGATGACCGAAGACACGCTGTTCGACCTCGCCTCCGTCACGAAGCCCATCGCGACCGCCACGAGCCTCATGGTCCTCGTCGAGCGAGGCGCCGTCGCGCTCGACGATCGCCTCGCGCGATACGTCCCCGAGTGCGGCAAGAACGGCAAGGAAGCCATCACGCTGCGGCAACTGCTCCTTCATGTCTCGGGGCTCCCCTCGGACATCGCGAAGGCGGACTTCGCGCACGGGCGCGACGAGGCCATCCGGCGCATCTGCAGCACGGCGCTCCGCGGGCCGCCGGGCGCGACGTCCATCTACAGCGACCTCGGTTTCATCCTGCTCGAAGAGGTCATTCGGCGGGTCACCTCGCGCGAGCTGCCCGCGTTCGCCGGCGAGGCCGTCTTCGGCCCTCTCGGGATGAAGGACACGATGTTCCAACCGCCCGACGCGATGAAGGCGCGCGCGGCGTGGACCGAGTTCGTGGACGGCGCGTGGCGCGTGGGGGTGGTGCACGATCCGCGGGCGTACCTGCTCGGAGGGGTCGCCGGCCACGCGGGGCTCTTTTCGACCGGGGACGACCTGGCGACGTATGCGCGGGCGATCCTCGGCGGCGGCGAGGTGGACGGCCGGCGGGTTCTCTCGGCCCGCACGGTGGCGGCGATGATCGCGCCCTACGACGTGCCCAAGGGGGTGCGCGCGCTCGGTTGGAACGTCGACAGCTCCTGGCGAGGACGCGGGCTCTCGCCGCGCGCGATCGGCCACTTCGGGTTCACGGGCACCGCGCTGTGGATCGACCCCGAAAAGGATGTCTTCACCGTCGTGCTCACGAATCGCGTCCACCCGGACGGCAGGGGCGACGCGAAGCCGCTCGTCGCCGCGGTGAACACGCTCGTGGCGGAGGCCGTCGGGCCGGCCGTCGGGCGCGTCGACGCGTGCGTCGAAGGGACCGGAGCCGTGGAGGCCGGGATCGACGTGCTGCGAGGCGAGCGCTTCGAGCGGCTCCGCGGCCGGAGGGTCGGACTCATCACGAACGCAAGCGGGCGCGCGCGCGACGGCACGTCGACGGTCGACCTCCTGATGCGCGCCGACGGGGTCCACTTGGCCGCGCTCTTCACGCCCGAGCACGGCTTGGGCGCGGACCAGCAGGGCCGCATCCCGAGCGGCCACGACGAGAGGACCGGCCTGCCGGTCTTCAGCTTGTACGGCGAGACCTTCGCGCCCAAAGCGGAGACGCTCGCGGGCATCGACACGCTCGTCTTCGACATCCAAGACGTCGGGACGCGGTTTTTCACCTACGCGTCGACCATGCGGCGCGCGATGGAGGCCGCCCGCGACCACGACCTGCGCTTCGTCGTCCTCGATCGACCGAACCCCATCGATGGGGTCGACGTCGCCGGACCGGTGCGCATGCCGGCCTCCGGGTCCTTCGTGAACTTTCACCCGATGGCGATCCGTCATGGGATGACGATCGGCGAGCTCGCGACGATGTTCGACGCCGACGATCACCTGGGGGTCGATCTCTCGGTCGTGCCGGTGCGCGGGTGGCGGCGCGCCCTCTACGGAGACGAGACGGGGCTGCCGTGGGCCGACCCGTCGCCGAACCTCCGCAGCGTCGGCGAGGCGCTGCTTTATCCGGCCGTGGGATTGCTCGAGGCCACGAATCTGTCCGTCGGCCGCGGGACCGACGCGCCGTTCGAGCGCGTGGGCGCGCCGTGGATCGACGGCGCCGCGCTCGCGGGCGCCGTCGCGGCAGAGAACCTGCCGGGGATCGCGATGACGGCGGAGACGTTCACGCCCGCGAGCGAGCCTTACGCGCACCAAGCTTGCCACGGGTTGCACTTCGTCGTCGTCGACCGGACCCGCTTCGAACCGGTGCGCACGGGCCTCGCGATCGCCCGAACGCTGCACCGCCTCTACCCGCGCGCGTGGGACTTTCCAAAGCTGGACCGCCTCCTCGCCCACCCTCCGGCGATGCGCGCCCTGGAAGCCGGTTTGCCGCTCGACGAGGTCATGGCGACGTACGCCGCCGAGCTCGCGGCGTTCGTGGCCAAACGAGAGAAGTATCTCCTCTACGGAACGGGGGACTGCGGCGCGGCGACGCCCGACGCCGGCGCGGACGCCCTCGACGCCCCCGCGATCGCGCGCTGAGGCCCGCTACATCCAGCCGCGGTGCTTGAACCACAGGACGGGCAGCGCCCCGCTGACGACCATGACGAGGAGGGCGAGGGGGTAGCCCCAGGCCCAGCCGAGCTCCGGCATGACGCGGAAGTTCATGCCGTAGATCCCGGCGATGAGCACCGGCGGAATGCCGGCCACGGAGGCCACGGTGAGCGTCTTGACGATGTCGTTTTGCTCGACGTTGATGAAGCCGAGCGTCGCGTCGAGAAGAAACTGCACCTTGCTCGAGAGGTGCGCTTCGTAGTCGGTGAGCGACGCGATGTCGGCGCGGATGGCCTTGATGCGGGCCGCGCTCGGGCGGGGAGCGCCCTCGAACTGGGCTTCGGACACGAACGCCACGATGCGGCCGACGCCGAGGAGCGCATCGCGGACGCGCGAGGTGCGGTCGGCGACATGGCCGATGCCGCCGAGGGTCGCCCGGAGCGCGCGGCCGGACTTGTCGCCCCGGTGAAACGCGCCGTCGGCGAGCGCGTCACACTCGCTCCCGGCCTTCTCCAGCCCGTCGGCCGACTTGTCCACGACGATCTCGAGGATTCGCAGGAAGGCCGACTCGGCGCCCGCGTCCCCCGTGGCGGGACACGTCCCGTGGGCGACTTCGAACGACGCGATCGACGCGAAGCGCACCGTGAGAAGGACGTGGGTGGAGAAGACGAAGCCGACGGGGGTCAACACGAGCTGCCCGTCGTCCCGCAGCGCGACGAGCGGCGTCGACAGGTAGTAGGCGCCCCCCTCGACGGCGAGGCGGCTCGTCGACTCGATTTCGCTCACCTGCTCCTTCGTCGGTACCCGGAGCCCCGTCGCCGCGCGGACACGTTCGGCTTCCTCCGGCGTGGGATCGAAGAGGTCGACCCACGCGGCGCCACCGGGCTCGTCCGTCGGAGCGCACAACCCTTTTTGGCATTGACCGTGGGCCAAGATCATCGCGCGGCCGACTCTACTCCGGCGGCACGTGACTTGTGAGAGGCGCGGCCGTGCGTTACTGCGGAAGGTCCCTTCGGGCGTCGCCGCGTCTCGCGTCACCCCATGGGATCGAAAGAGGGCCGATGCAAGAAGACGCGCTCGACTTTCTCGTGGGCGGCGGAGAAATGGGGGCGCGCATCCGCGCGAAGGACTGGTCGGTCACGCCTCTCGGGGCGCCCTCTTCGTGGCCGCTCAGCCTGAAGACGTGCGTGCGCATCGTGCTGACGTCGCGGCAAGCGATGTTCGTGTGGTGGGGCGAGTCGCTCGTCAACATCTACAACGACGCTTACAAGTCGATCGTCGGCGGCAAGCACCCCGAGGCCCTCGGCGAACCGGCGTCGGTCGTGTGGCGCGAGATCTGGGAGCAGATCGGGCCTCGCGCGGCGCAGACGATGCGGGACAACGAGGGCACGTACGACGAGGCGCTCCTCCTCATCATGGAGCGCAACGGCTACCCCGAAGAGACGTACTACACGTTTTCGTACAGCCCCGTGCCCCACGACGACGGCGGCGTCGGCGGCATCATCTGCGCGAACACGGAGGACACGCGGCGCATCTTCGGCGAGAGGCAGCTCGCGCTGCTCGGTGACCTCACGGCCCGCGTGGCCGACGCGCGGCGGGTGGACGACGCCGCTGCGATCGCCGCGACGTCCCTCGCGACCAACCCGCGGGACCTCCCGTTCGCCCTCGTCTACCTGCTCGAGGCGGATGGGGACGGCCAGCGGCTCGTGCTCGCGGGCAGCTCCGGCGTTCCGAAGGGCCACCCGGCGGCTCCCGAGGTCGTGGAGCTCGGCGGCGCGGAGGGCAAGCGGAGGGCGAGCGGCCTCGGGGGGTGGCCGTTCGACGAAGTGCTGCGCAGACACGAGGCGATCGTCGTCGACGACCTGGCGAGCCGCTTCGCGGACCTGCCGACCGGCGCCTGGAGGCGGCCCCCGAAGAGGGCCGTCGCCTTGCCGATCGCGGGTGCGGCGGCGGGCCGCGCCGGTGTGCTCGTCGTCGGGCTCAATCCATTTCGGCTCTTCGACGACGACTACCGCGGCTTCCTGACGCTGGTCGCGGGGCACCTCGCGGCGAGCATCGGCAACGCGCACGCCTACGAAGAGGAGAAGAAGCGCGCCGAGGCGCTCGCGACGATCGATCGCGCGAAGACAGCCTTCTTCAGCAACGTCAGCCACGAGTTTCGGACGCCGCTCACGCTCATGCTCGGCCCCACCGAGGACGCGCTCGCGTCCGAGGAGAAGCGCCTCTCGGGCGAGAGCCTGAGGACGGTCCACCGGAACGCGCTTCGCCTCCTCAAGCTCGTCAACACGCTGCTCGACTTCTCGCGCCTCGAGGCGGGGCGCGCGCGAGCGTCCTACGAGCCGACCGACCTCGCCTCGCTCACCGGGGACCTGGCGAGCGCTTTCCGTTCGGCCGTCGAGCGCGCGCGCCTCGCGTTTCCAGTCGATTGCGCGGAGCTCCCCGAGCCCATCTTCGTCGACCACGACATGTGGGAGCAGATCGTCCTCAACCTGCTCTCGAACGCGCTCAAGTTCACGTTCGAAGGCGAGATCTCCGTGCGGCTCGTGCCGCGGGCCGGCGGCGCGGAGCTGACGGTCGCCGACACGGGGACGGGCATCCCCGAACGAGAGCTCCCGCACCTCTTCGAACGGTTCCACCGCGTGCAGGGCGCGCGGGCGCGGACCCACGAGGGCTCGGGCATCGGGCTGGCGCTGGTCTCGGAGCTCGTGCGCCTGCACGGCGGCACGATCGACGTGGAGAGCCGCGTCGGTTACGGGACGAGCTTCCGGGTGACGATCCCGGCGGGGACGGCGCACCTGCCGAAGGAGCGCGTCGCCGCGACGCGCGTCGGGTCGGCGACGTCGACGGGGGCGGCGCCGTTCGTGGCCGAAGCGCTCCGCTGGCTGCCGGGCGACGACGCCGGGGCGATCGACGGCCTCGTACCGACCGACGCGGGTGGATCGGAGCGGGAGCTGCGCGTGCCGCTGGATCCGAGCACGCGCATTCTCTTGGTCGACGACAACGCCGACATGCGCGACTACTTGGCGCGGCTCCTGCGCAAGCGCTGGACCGTCGAGGCGGTCGGCGACGGCCTCGTCGCGGTCGAGTCGGTGAAGGCGGAGGCGCCGGACCTCGTGCTGACCGACGTGATGATGCCGGGCCTCGACGGGGTCGGCCTGATGCGCGTGCTCCGCGACGATCCGAAGACGGCAGGCATCCCGGTCATCATGCTCTCGGCGCGCGCGGGCGAGGAGGCGCGGATCGAGGGACTCGAACGCGGCGCCGACGACTACCTCGTCAAGCCGTTCTCGGCGCGGGAGCTCGTGGCGCGCGTGACGACGCACCTGCAGATCTCGCGGCTGCGAAAGGTCGCGGAGACCGAGCGGCAAAAGCTCCACGAGTTCCTGATGCAGGCGCCGGTGCCCGTCGCGGTGCTGGAAGGCCCGGAGGAGCGCTTCACCGTGGCCAATCCGGCGTTCTGCGCGATGGCCGAGCGCGGCGATCTGGTCGGGCGAACGGCGGTCGAGATGTTCTCCGAGCCGGTCGATCATCCCATCTTGGCCGTGCTCGCGCGCGTGCGCGCGAGCGGCGAGGAAGCGCGCGTGGCGGAGGTGAAGGTGCCCGGGTCGGGCGGCTCGGTCCTGCGAGACGTCTACCTGAGCGTGGTCGCGCGCCCGCTCCGCGACGCGTCGAGCACGATGACGGGCGTGATGCTCGTGGTGCTCGACGTGACCGAGGCCGTTCTCGCACGGCGGCGCATCGAGGCCCTCCGTGTGGCAGCCGAGCAAGCGAGCCGCGCGAAGGACGAGTTCTTGAGCACCTTGAGCCACGAGCTCCGCACTCCGCTCAACGCGATCGTGGGCTGGTCGAGCCTTCTCCTCCGCGGGACGATGACGCCCGCGCAGCTTCCCGGAGCGCTCGAAGCCATCGAGCGCAACGCGCGCATCCAGGCCCGCCTCATCGAAGACCTCCTCGAGCTGTCCCGTATCGAGCAGGGCAAGCTCGTGCTCAACGTGGGCCCCCTCGAGATGGTGCGCGTCATGGAGGCGGCCATCGACGCCGTGAGGCCCGCCGCCGACGCCAAGGGCGTGCGCCTGCAGCCGGTCCTCGACTCACACGCCACCATCATCGGCGACGCCGACCGCCTCCAGCAGGTCGTCTGGAATCTGCTGACGAACGCCATCAAGTTCACGCCGCGAGGTGGGCGCGTACAGGTGCGCCTCCGGCGGCAGGCCTCGCACGTGGAGATCGCGGTCGCGGACGACGGGCAGGGCATCGTGCCCGAGTTTCTGCCCTACGTCTTCGATCGGTTCCGCCAGGCGGACGCCTCGGCGACCAGGAAGACCGGGGGCCTCGGCCTCGGGCTGTCGATCGTGCGGCAGCTCGTCGAGCTCCACGGCGGCGTGGTCACGGCGAGCAGCGACGGGACCGGCCGCGGGGCGACGTTCGTGGTGCGCCTGCCGACGGCGCCCCTCCGGGTCGACATGGGTCGCTCCACCCCGAGCCCCAGCCCCGGTATCCCGGACGTGCCGACGTTCGAGTGCCCGGCCGAGCTCCGCGGCCTGCACGTCTTGGTGGTCGACGATGAACCGGAGACGCTGTCGTTGCTGGAGTTCGTGATTCGCCAGTGCGACGCCCGGGTGACGACGGCCGAACGTGCGCGCGATGCGCTCGCCCTGTTGGAGCGCGAGCCGTTCGACGTGCTCGTCAGCGACGTGGGCATGCCCGAAGAGGATGGGCATTCGTTCATCCGCAAAGTCCGGATGCTTCGGTCGAGCCGCGGAGGTCGAATCCCGGCGCTCGCGCTCACCGCCTACGCGCGGAGCGAAGACCGCACTGCGGCGTTCCGCGCGGGCTTCGACATGCACCTGGCGAAGCCCATCGACCCGGCCGAGCTGCTCGTCGTGATGGCGCGGCTGGTGAGCAACCATCAACGGCGGACGTCGTCGCCGCCTCCCGACGAGCAAGACGGCTGATATCCGTCGGGCCGCGCGGGGGCCTCTCGTCGCGGAGGCCGCCCGCCCTTCACTCCGAAGGGCGCGGAGGCGGCGGGTCGTCCGCAGGGTCGGGCCCGAGGAGGCGCAGGTCGTTCGCCGTCTGATCGCGGAGCCAACCTTGCAGCCCGAAGAACCGCAGGCCGACGCCTTGATCGTCCAGGTGGAAGCCCGCGGAGAACGGCCCCTTGCTCGCGATGAAGGCGCCCGCCCGATGCCCGCGTGCGACGACGTAGAGCCCTTCGAGCGAGAGATCGCCTCCGCGGGCGTCGAGGTCGTGGATGGCCACGCGCTGGGGCGCCATCGTCAGGTGCGCGATGCCCGTGAGGTGGGGCATGCTCGCGAGCCCCGCGAGGAATTTGGGGAGGCCGTTGCCGAGGAGAATGGCGAGGATTGGGCTGGCGTCGCGCGCCTCGAGGCGAATGTCGCCGTCGAGCTCGGGCTGCGGATCGAGCCGGAAGGTACCCGCCTCGAAGGCGACGTCGCCCCTCCACCGCGACGTGTCGGTCGACGCGTTGGTGATCTGGACGTCCCGCATGAGGAGCCGCGTGCCGGCGATGTCGAACCGCGTCGGGTCGGGCCGATAGCTGCCGAGCCGTAGAGCGACGTCGAAGTCGCCCGCGAAGTGCGTCTGTCGGAAGGCGAACCCCGCGTGGTCGAGGGCCACGTCGAGCGCGCCGCGCGGAGCGGTCCCCGCGGGCGAGATCGCGAGATCACCGGAGACGCGCGCCTCGCCGGACTCGAGGACGAAGACCGGGCGCGACGGGATGAACGGCTGCAAGGTCCGCGCGTCGGGCAGCTCCGCTTCGCGGATAGCCAGGTGGCCTTGCACGGAGTGGAGCGACGGCGCCAGGAGGTCGAAGTCCGGCATGCTGGCCCACAGCTCCACCCTCTTGGCGCGGAAATCCGGGCGCACGCCGCCCGACGAAGGGTCGTCGCCCGCCCCGCGCGGCCGAAAACGCCCGGTGACGTGCGTGAAGGCGAGGTGGGCGTCTCGCACGGACATGGTGTGCCGCGCGAAGTCCCACGCGGCGACGTGGGCGAGCGCGTCGACATCGCCGCCGAGGCGAATGTCCTTTCCACCGAGGCCCATGCGCGTTGCTTCGACGACGAGCGTCCCCGACAGCACGTGCTGGTGGACCTCCGCGTCGACACCCGCCGAGAATCCTCCGTCTTCCGCGACGAAGCCGAAGGGCGCGCCGGATGGGAGGAACGCGTTGACGATCTCCGGGTCGTGGACCTTCGCGTCGGCCAGCGTGGCGGAGAGGGCGACGTCGAAGAGGGGGTCGACGACGTCGAACCGTCGGCTCTTGGCGCCGAGGGCGATGCGGTCGAACGTGAGCGCGAGGCACGCCGGTCGCGGCGATCCGCCGGTGCAGGGAACGCCGCCGCCGCCCGGCACGTTCGCGCCGTCCTTCCGATAGACGGTGATTCCCGTGACGTCGACGCGCGCGCGGTCGAGCGCGAGGACTCCCCGCTCCCATTGCCAAGCGTGGACGTCGGCGACGGCGTGGACATCGGCCGCGGCCTGGAAGTCCCGGAACGCGACGCCCAGCCCGGTCGACGCGACGTCGAGCGTGCCGCGCGCGAGGTGGTCGTTCACGGCGAGCTCCGAGAGGAAGCGGATGCGCGCGCGCCCGGGCAGGATGGTCATGTCGGGGCCACCGGGCAGGTAGGCGCGGAGGAGGTTCGGGTCGACGATGTCGCCCGCGCCGAGGACGATTCGCGCGCGGACCGCGTGGAGCGGGTGGGTGACGTCGAGGTCGGACGCGCGAGAATCGATGCGGAGATCGGTGATGCGGACGAGCGGAGTACCGGGGGCGCGCTCCGCGGCGACGGCGCCGGTCTCGATGCCGAAAGAGAGCCGCGCGTCCGTGATGTGGGACGTCGACCAGGGGAACGAGCCGATCGACGCATCGGCGGAGGCCCGGCCGCTCATCCTCATCCTCGCGAGCGTCATGTCGAGGCCATCGACGCCGAGGTGCGCGTGTCCCGCGGCGCGCTGCTCGGCGCGCCACGTCTCGAGGTGCGCGGCGACGTGCCCGCGGCCGTGTCGAAGGATCAGCGGGGTCGTCGCCGGGACGAACTCCGAGAGGGCCTGGACGTCCGGGAGCTCCCCGTCAGGCACGTCGACGAGCAGGTGCAGGTCGGAGAGCAAGTCGACAAGATCGAGGGCGCGGCCGTCACCGGTCACCGCGACGCGCGGGACGTGGAGAAAGACGCACGACGGGCGGGGGCCGCCCCGCGTGGGCGCGGCTTCTCGTCCGATGTCGACGCCGCCGAGCTCGGCGTGAAAGTCGAGCCGCGAGCCCGCGGCGTCCGCGGCCACCGCGCCCTGAACGACGAGCGAACCGACGAATCGATGCTCGCCGCGCGAGCCGACCGCGCTCGGAAGCTCCGCGTCGATCCGCGTGCCGGCTTCGAGCCTCCCGGCGCGAAGCTCGACGCCGAGTCGATGGATATCCACCGCTCCCGCGACGGTCACGCCGGCGGGCCACGTGATGGGAATATGCGCCACGTCGGGGCAGACGGCCGAGAGGTCCGCCGACACGTCGAACGCCCTCACGATGTCCATCCCGTGGGCGACCCTCGCGTCGAACGGCCGCTCGGTCACGCGAACGGCGGCCCCGGCGAGCTTGTCGGCGAGGACGCCGACCCCCGAACGCATGCTCCCCTCGCGCACGTCGATGCGGACGGGCCCGATGTCGACCCTCCGCTGCGGGTGGAAGTCGAACCGGCCTCCGATTCGCATGTTCCCCTCGAAGCGCGCGTGGTCGATCCAAATCTCGCGGACGTCGTCGGCGACGATGTCTTCCAGGTGGGCGTGCCAAAGGCGGTACTGGGAGTCGTCGTAGTAGCCGGGGTCGGGCTCGGGAGGCGGCTTCATCGAATAAGGAGGGAGGCCGTCGATGGGCGGCAGGTCGCTCACTTCGTCGGGCGAGCTCGGAGGAGACGCGAGGCGCTGGCGAAGGCGGAACGTGATCCCGCGGCCGTGCACGTGGTCCGCCTCGAAGCCCCGGCGGGTGAACGCGGCGAAGTGCACGTCGAACTCGACGTCGTCGAGGCGGAGCACCCACTCGACGGATCCGTCGCGTCCGCGAATCGACAGGTCCTTGGCGTGGATGTGCCCCGGGACCCACGACCATCCGCGCCGGTAGTGGATGTCGATGGTCTGCGGTTTCCCATCGACGACCCGCTCGAAGAGCGAAGTCGACAGGAAGACATTGATGGCAGCCGCGTAGAGGATCGGAGCAGCCAGGGCGAGTAAGACCAGCGCGACCGGCAGACGAACGAACCAACGCCGCCGCCGCGCTTTCGCGCGCTCCTCTTCCGAAATGCTGTGCTCGGTCACAAGCTCGAAGTTGGCTCTCCCACGGCATGTCAGCCTGGCTCCATGCCGGGCCGCCTACAAGGGCGTGGAGCCCGTGACCCTCCGGGGCGTTCGAACGCTGTCGAGGAGCCCGGTGACGATGGCATCCATCAAGGAGGTGAAACGCACGCGATCGAAGCCGCTGCCGCTCGCGAGCCAGTCGACGTGGGGGGTGAAGCCCGAAGGATCGGCTGGGCGCTGGAAACGCGCCCCGGCCGCCGACCCGTCGAAGTGTCCAAGGACGTCGAGGTGGTCGCCGTATCCCGCCCACACGAGCCGCCCCCAAATCTGTGACCGGATGGGCACCGCTCCGTCGTTCGCGCGCAAATCGGGCAGGTGGCCGAGCGCCGCGGTCAGCGCGCGATCGTTCTCGCTGCGCGTGCTCGGGCCCACGTCGGGCATCTCGGGGGCGGCGCAGGGATAGCAGTGGTCGTACCTCGCCGTGATGCCGTAAATGAGCGCGAAGATGGTGCCGCTCAGCGCGCGCCACGGGCCGGTCAACGCATGAAGGACGGTCCTCGGCGAAGGCGAGGGCGCCGTCGAGACGGTCGACTGGTAAACGACCCCCGGCCGATCTTCGACGCCCGCCAGGAACAGGTCCATGGCTTCGGGCATGAGCTGCACCATCGCGCCGTTGTCGACCCGAACGGCGTCGACGTATTCGCGGATCTCCGGGCTCCTCACGTCGTCGATCTGGTGCATGAGCGCTTCGGTCGCCCGATCGAGGATCTTGAGGTCGAGCCCGAGGGTCTTGTCGACGCGACCGAACGCGGCGATGAGGCCCCCCACCGCGGCGAGCGGGGGCGCTCCGATCGAGAGAGCCACGAACGTCAGCGCGCTGAGCGCCCGGAGGGCCCGTTGCCCGCTCACCGTGGTGAAGAAGCTCGCGAGAGGGGTCCCGTAGTGAGGGGTGTTGATCGTCGTCACGCTCGCGAGCCGGTCGAGCCACGTCTGCGCGGAACAGCCGGCACCGAGGGACACCGTCGGCGACGCGACGAGGCGCGCGTCGAGGCCGCCCGTCGAGTGACCCACGAGGTGGATCGGTCCGCGGTCGTTGCCGCAGGTGGTCGATACGAGCTCGGCGAGCTTGAGCGCGCGACGCCGGATGGAGGCGTTCGGCGTGACGTGCGCGACGTGAATCTCCACCTCGTCGCCCGCCGCTCGGAAGCGCTCGCGGAATGCTTTCTCGAGGTGCACGAAGTAGTCGTACGAGGCGAGGCGCCCGAAGCCGAACATGCCGGGGGACAGATAGACGCGATGAAACATGGGACGCGGAGCGCCGCCGCGGCGCGCATCCTAGCCCAAAAGGGCGCTCGGGCGCCGGAACCAGCCTTTTGCAGTGACAGATGAAACGGGCGCCCAAATGGTGCCGCTCGGCACCTCTCGTGATTGATCGCAGGGGTCTCCCGCTACGAAAGTCCACGCCGTTGGCGCCGTCGGCGCTTGGATTCAAAACGACGTCTTTTGGAAAGATACGACGGGCACACCCATCTACTCCCAGGGCGGCGGCGTCATGCTCGTGGGCGGCGTCTACTACTGGTACGGCGTGAAGTACGGAGGCGCGGTCACGTACGCCGCGTCGCCGACGCGACTGAACAGCGACACCACTTTCGACGCCGTCACCTGCTACTCGTCGACCGACCTCGTTCATTGGAAGTTCGAGAACAACGTCCTTCCGCCGGGAAATCTCGCGCCCACGTGGCTCGGGCGAATGGGCGTCGCGTACAACGCGACGACCAAGAAGTACGTGCTCGTCTCGCAATACACGGGCGCGCAGGGAAGCGGTGAGCTCTTCGCCACGAGCAGCACGCCGACCGGCGCCTTCACCGTGGACCACGTGCAGCCCACCCGCGCAGACGGCGACGGCGCTGCCGAACGGCACGTACACGCTCACGGCTTGGATCCAGAGCAGCGGCGGACAGTCCGTCGCGCACCTGTTCGTGCGAAACTTCGGCGGCACCGAGAAGGACGCGTCGGTGAGTACCGCGATCGGCACGTGGACGCAGGTGACCATCGCTGGCATCGCGGTCAGCAACGGGACCGCGGTCTTCGGGGTCGAGACCACGGCCAGCGCGAATCAGTGGGTCGACATGGACGACTTCACGCTCGTGCAAAACTAGGGGGGCTGGCGGACCGCCTGTGACGCCACGACCGAACCTGTGCGCCGTGCATCGGAGCGATCATGGCAAGCACAGCCGATTGCCGCGCTGAGCCCGGCGAGTTCGCGCCCCTCATCGATCGGTCTCGATGCGAAGGGAAGGCCGAGTGCGTCGCAGTTTGTCCCTACGACGTCTTCGAGGTGCGCCGCATGGACCACGCAGACTTCGTGCGCCTCGGAGCCCTCGCGAAGCTAAAGAGCACGGTGCACGGGCGAATGACGGCCTACACCCCGCGCGCGTCGGCCTGCCAATCTTGCGGGAAATGCGTGGCCGCGTGCCCCGAGGACGCCATCCGTCTCGCCCGCCGGCCGAGCCCGTAGCGGCGACCCCCGCCCTCGCTGCCGGGGCCGCCCGCTTGGCGAATGGCTTGCATCGCGGCGGGGCGCTTGGCCGCTCCTGGTCCGGCCGGGGTCGCGCGCACGAACGCGCGTGCAGCGTGATGGAGGTTCGTCGATGAATCGAATGAGATGGGCAAGTGTTCCCGTGCTCGCATGGCTGGCAGCGACGGGCGCCTGTGGCGGTGGTGCTCAAGAGTCCGCGACGCCGGCGACGGCGGCCGAAGCGACGGATGTCGCGCCCGCGGGGACGGCGGAGACCACCTACGACGACGATTCGACCGCCGAGCTCAGGGATCACGACCGGCACCACCATCACGGCGGCTTCGCGATGTTCATCGCCATGAGCCTCGTCTCGCTCGGGACTTCTCCCGAAGAGGACGCGACGCTCGCGAAGATCCAGGCCGACATCCGCGCCAAGTTGCAGCCCGCGCACGACGCCGAGAAGAACCTGATGCTCACTCTGGCGGACGGCGTGGCCGCCGGAAACATCGACCAAGGCAAGGTCGACGCGGCCGTGTCCCAGGTGTCGTCCGCCGCGGCCGGCGTGCACGATGCGGTGGCGGCCTCACTCAATCAATTGCACGACGTGCTGACGCCCGAGCAGCGCGCCGCGCTCGTCGACAAAGTAGAGGCTCACCTCCACGTGTGGCGCGAGGCGAACTCGGACGGACAACCGACGAAGGACTCGCGGGAAGGCCGTCTCGCCGAGCTCCAAAGGTCGCTCGCGTTGACCCCCGATCAAGTCGAGAAGGTCCGGGCGAGCCTGGCCTCGTCGATGGCGCGAGGCGGGGAGTACGATTGGAAGGAGGGGCAGGCGAGCCTCGAGGCCTTCCGAACCGCATTTACGAGCGAACACTTCGACGCGAAGTCGCTCGAGATGAGCGGACCCGCGAACGCTCACATCGCCACCTGGGGCGCGACGCGGATGTCGCGATTCTACGAAGCGGTCGGCCCGGTGCTGTCCGCCGACCAGCGGGCGCGGCTTGCGGACATCCTCCGCCGCCACGCAAACTACTCCACCAGCCAGACGGCTACGTGAGGCCAGCCATGAACCGATTCGCATCCATCGTGTCGAAGGCATTCGTGGTGCTCGTGCCGGCCGCCATGGTCGTTGGCGCGTCGACGAGCGAAGACGCGCTCGCGCAGGTCGCGTACGTCGCACCGCCGGCGCCCCCGGCCGCGTACATCGCCGTGAACCCGCCCGAGTACTATCAGGGTCACGCGACGTACCTCTACAACGGCAATTGGTATTATCGCGACGGGCGCGGCGCCTGGAACTACTACCGCCACGAGCCCGCCTACCTTCACCAGCGACGTGCGCACTGGGAAGCGCGGCGCCACTATCATTACAAGCACTGAGCGCGGGCGCGGGTCGGCGCCCGGTGCGCGCGTGAGCCCTGGTCAGGGACTGCCGGCGGCGGCGGTCTCGGGGGCCGCAGCGCCGACGGCCTTGGCGTCGGCGCGGGGCGGTACACCCAGAAGAGGCGCGATACGGCGCGCGCTTTCCTGCGCCCACGCGCCCGTCGAGGCGAAACCGATGGTCACGATCGCGATTCCATACGCGACCGTGAGCCACCATACCGGGTGCGTCGACGACGCAAAGGCGGACAGGCGCGCCATGCGAATTCCGCTCCCGGCGATGCTCCCCGCCAATGCGACCCCGAGGGACGCGCCGACCTGCCGGCTGGTCGACGCGACGGCCGCCGCGAGGCCTGCCTGCGCGATCGGCATGCCGGAGACGGCCGTGTTCGTGATGGGCGCGTTCACCATGCCGAGTCCGATCCCGAGAAGGACGTACGCGGCGACGAGGTGATGCAGCGGGGTATCGACCCGAAGACCCGTGAGGAGCAGGGCACCGAGCGCGATGGCGCATCCCGCGGCGACGAGGGCCCACCGCGCGTGTCCCGCGCCCACGAGGCGGCCGGAGAGCGGCGAACAGACGACGAGGGCGAGGGCGGTAGGCAGCATGCATGCCCCCGCGGCGGACGGCGAGAGTCCACGCGCCTCCTGCAGGTAGAGCGAGTTGAGGAAGAGAAAGCCGCTGAACGAGGCGAACGCGACGACGGCGGTGAGCGTGGCCCCGGAGAACGGAGCGCTGCGGAAGAAGCGCAGGTCGACGAGCGGCTCGCGGCGCCGGGACTCGTAGACGACGAACGCCGCGACCGCGAGGGCGGACGTCGCGAAGGAGATCAAGATGTAGGGCGAGGACCAGCCAAAGCGCCTGCCGTCGATGACGCCGGAGGTGAGGGCGGCGAGCGCCACGATGACGAAGAGCTGGCCGACGGGGTCGACACGGCGCGGGGTCGGCGCTCGGGACTCGGGGACGAAGCGAGCGGTGAGCGCGATCGCGGTGAGTCCGATGGGGACGTTGATCCAGAAGACCGAGCGCCACCCGACGTGCTGGGTGAGGATTCCACCGGCGACAGGGCCGATGGCCATCGAGAGACCGAACACGCCCCCCCAAATGCCGATCGCGCGAGCCCGCGCGCGCGGGTCCGTGATCGTGTTGACGATGATCGACATGGCGACGGGGTTGAGCATCGCGCCCCCGAGTGCCTGCACCATGCGGAACAAGACGAGCGCGAGCGTGGTCGGCGCGAGGCTGCACAGGAGCGACCCCGCGCTGAAGAGCGCGAGGCCGGCCTGGAACGTACGGCGCCGGCCGAGTCGATCGGCTGTGGACCCGGCGAGAAGGAGGAAGCTCGCGAGGACGACCGTGTACCCGTCGACCGACCATTGGAGTCCCGACACCGACGAGTGAAGGTCGTGCCTTATCGACGGCAGCGCGACGTTGACGATCGTCACGTCCATCGTGACGAGGAAGAGGCTGATGCAGCACGTGGCGAGCACCATGCGCGGGTTTACCGGGCGCGGGCGGACGCTCGAGCTGGAGCTCATGCCGCTTTGTGCCATGCCTCGACGATGACGCGTCCGCTTTTCGCCGGAGGCCACGCTTCAGCCACACATTGACCGTGGCGATTGCGCGTGAGCGGACGCAGTCGCCACGCGGCAAGTGGCGACGCGAGCCACGCCGCGCAATCGCCATGGGCGTCCGCGGAGGCGCACTGGGGCAAGGGAGCCCGCCGCCGGCGGCCTTCCGGAAACCGTTCGACGCCTTCGCTATGGCGACGCCGTCAGACCACGAACCGCGCGTGACGCGAGGCGGGGTGCGGTGGGCGGGGCGTCGCGCTCAGTAGCGACGCGCCTCGCGGGGAGCGTAGAGCCACAGGCGTTCCCGGCATTGTTCGCAGCGGTACGGAAAGACTCGAAACCAAGAAAGGACCCGCTCCAGTCCCCGCCTTCGCGATCTCCGGAGCGACACCTCATGGCATTGCGGGCATCGTTGTTCTGGCACCATGGCGCGACGAAAGAGCATGTCGTGTGCCAAAAGCCCACAGCAGCTACGCCGCGCCGAACCGCCGCGCGCGCCTTCGCCACGAACGAGCACGCGGCGAACGCCATTGCGTCGGACGGTGAGGCATGAGGTCGCCAAATGGGGTCCGCGCTTTGCACAACGCATTGCGTGGATTCAAACCGAGAGCCGCCCGCCCCATCCAGGCCGCGCTTCGGCTTTCGGGACCTCTGGCCGACGCTCAAGCAAACCGCGATAGACTGGGACGCGCACAACGCGTCCCGCCTGGCGGCGTCCCTCGCTTGTTACGCGTTGCTGTCGATCGCGCCGCTCGTCGTGCTCTCGGTGGCATTGGCGGGGGTCGCGTTCGGGGACCAGGCGGCGCGCGGAGAAATCTCGCGTGAGATAGGCAAAGTCGTCGGGGCGAGCGCCGCGAACGCCATCGAGGCGATCGTCGTGAACGCGCGCGCGCCGTCGTCGGGCGTCATCGGTTCGGTGGTGGGACTGGTGGTGCTCCTCTTCGGGGCTTCCGGCGCATTCAACGAGCTGCAGTCGGCGCTCAACACGATTTGGGGAGTCGCGCCGAAGCCGGGTCGTGGCTTCGGCGGCCTCGTGCGGGATCGCTTCTTCTCGTTTGCCATGGTGCTCGCGGTCGCGTTCTTGCTGCTCGTGTCGCTGGTGGTCAGCGCCGGCCTCGAGGCGGCCGGCAAGTTTTTCGACCAATACTTGCCCGGCGGTGCCTCGATCTGGCTCCTCGCCAACTTCGTCATCTCGCTCACCGCGACGACGTTTCTCTTCGGCCTCATTTTCAAGGTCGTGCCTGAAGCCGAAATCGCCTGGCGAGACGTCCTCGTCGGCGCGCTGGTCACGGCGATCCTCTTCACGCTGGGCAAGTGGGGACTCGGCTTCTACATCGGACGCTCCGGCATGACGTCTTCGTTCGGCGCCGCCGGTTCGCTCGTCGCCCTCGTCGTCTGGATTTACTACTCGAGCCAGATCGTCTTCTTGGGAGCCGAGTTCACCCAAGTGTTCGCGCGCCGCTTCGGCAACCGGATCCGGCCCGACAAGGGCGCGGTCTCCGTCGTCTCGGCGGGGGCCGCAAGCTCGGCCTGAGAGAGAACTCGCGGTCCCCGGCGCACCATGTGGATCGTTCGGCTCGCACTCCGCCGACCCTTCACCGTCGCCGCCTTCTGTCTGGTGGTGCTCCTCCTGGGAGTTTTGTCCGGCGGCTCGATGCCGGTCGACATCTTTCCGTCGATCGACATCCCCGTCGTGATCGTCGTGTGGAACTACCCGGGCATGTCCGCCGAAGACATGGAGCGGCGCGTGACGTTCATCAGCGAGCGCTCGATGTCGACCTCGGTCGGAGGAATCTCCCGCATCGACTCGCAGTCCATCGACGGCACGGCGGTCTTGCGCGTCTATTTCGAGCAAAACACGGACATCGGAAGCGCCATCTCGCAGATCGTGTCCTCCTCGCTGAGCGCGTCCCGCGTCATGCCCCCCGGGATGCAGCCGCCGGTAGTGCTCCAATACAACGCCTCGAACGTGACGGTGGCGCAGCTGACGCTGTCCGGGTCGGCCTCGGAGGAGCAGCTCTTCGATTGGGGCCTCAACTTCCTGCGCGTGCGCCTCTTCACGATTCCGGGCCTCTCCACCCCCGCACCTTATGGCGGAAAGCAACGGCAGATCGTGGTCGACGTCGATCAGGCACGGGCGCAAGCCCACGGCGTGTCGCCCCAGACGATCGTCACGACGCTGCTGTCACAGAACGTGATCCTTCCGGCCGGCGCCGCGCGCTTCGGCGACACCACGTACGACGTCCTGGTGAACGGCAGCCCGCCGACCGTGGAGGCATTCAACCGCATCCCGATCGCCTCGAACCAAGGCGCCATCGTATATCTGGGCGACGTCGCCCACGTGTACGACGGGTATGCGCTGCAGACGAACGTGGTGCGTGTCGACGGCAACCGCGCGTCCTATCTCGCACTGCTCAAGAAGCAGAACGCGTCCACGCTCGCCGTGGTCGATACGACGCGCGACATGCTGCCGAGTTTGCGGGCCATCGCGCCGAAGGGCGTCGAGCTCAAGATGGAGTTCGACCAGTCTCGCTTCGTTCGCGCCGCCGTCTCGGGCGTCCTTCGAGAAGGCGTCATCGCGGCGTCTCTGGTCGCGCTGATGGTCCTCGCCTTCGTCGGCAGCTGGCGCAGCACCATCGTCGTCGTCATCTCGATACCGATGAGCATCATGGTGGGCATCTGCGGCCTCAAGCTGACCGGTCAGACCTTCAACCTGATGACGCTCGGCGGCTTGTCGCTCGTCATCGGAATGCTCGTCGACGACGCGACCGTCGAGATCGAAAACATCAACCGGAACCGCGGTGAAGGCAAAGAGATCCTCCCTGCGATCCTCACCGGCGCGCGACAGGTGGCGTTGCCGGCGCTCGCGGCGACCTTGTCGATTTGCATCGTGTTCTTCCCCGTCGTCCTCCTGACGGGTCCGGCGAAGTACCTGTTCTTCCCGCTCGCACTGGCTGTCGTCTTCTCGATGCTGGCGTCGTATCTCCTGTCGCGCACGCTCGTACCGACGCTGTCCTCGATGCTCCTCGCGAAGGAGAAACCGGAGAACGAGCGCGAGAAGGACGAGAGCGGGGAAGCGAATCCCGGATTCTTCGCGCGCATCGATCGACGGCGGCGTCGCGCTTTCGAGTGGCTCGCGAAGCGGTACGAGACGGTCCTCGACGCGGCCATCGCGCGGCGACGCACGGTGCTGGTCCTGGCGGGCCTGTTCGTGGCGGCGAGCGTGACGCTGTACGGCTACGTGGGGCTCGACTTCTTCCCGTCGGTCGACGCCGGCCTATTGCGCTTCCACGTGCGGGCGCCCGCGGGGAGCCGCATCGAGGAGACCGAGCGCATCGTCGACGGCATCGAGCAGGATGTTCGCAAGGTGATCGGGCCCGAACACGTAGAGGCCATCGACGACAACATCGGCGTCCCGGTGTTCTACAACCTGGGGTTCGTCGACAGCGCCAATGCCGACGAGGCGGACGCCGAGGTCACCGTCGGTCTGCAGGCGAAGCACGACCCGCCGGCGAAGATGATGAAGCGCATCCGGAGCCGAATCGCGGCCGACTTCCCCGGGTCGAACATGTATTTCGAGTCGGCCGACGTCGTGAGTCAGGTGCTCAACTTCGGTTTGCCTGCGCCCATCGACGTGCAAGTCCAGGCGCGGGAATACAAGGAGGCTTTGCCGTTCGCGTTTCGGCTGAAGCGCGAGCTCGAGGGCATTCCCGGCGCGACCGACGTTCGTATCGGTCAGGTGCTCGGCCGGCCTTCGCTCGAAGTGGACGTCGACCGCGAGCGCGCGATGCAGTTGGGGCTCCGTGAGCAAGACGTGGCGAGCACCCTGCTCACGTCCTTGAGCTCGAGCGTCCTCTCGTCGCCGAACTTCTGGGTCAATCCGCAGAACAACGTCAACTACAGCGTGGTCGTCCGCGCACCGTACTTCCACGTATCCGACGTCCCGACGTTGATGTCGATGCCGGTCACCGGCGCGACCGACGCGCTGTCGGGTTCTCCCGCGTCGACCGGCTACGACCCGCAGACGCAGACGCCGCCGCCGATGGCGACCCCCATCGCTCCCTACCTGGGCAGCTTGGCGACGATCCGACCGATAGCGACTCGTGCGTCGATCCACCACGAGAGCGTTCAACCGACGATCGACGTCGAGTGCAACGTGCAGGGACGCGATCTCGGGGGTGTCTCCGACGACGTGAACGCCGCAGTCCGTCGCCTCGGCAAACTACCGGCCGGCGTGAAGGTCGCCGTCGCCGGTCAATCCAAGACCATGTCGACTGCGTTCGGCCGGCTGGGGCTCGGAATGTTGGTCGCCGTCGCCCTCGTCTACCTGCTCCTCGTCGTCCTCTTCCAGTCGTGGATCGATCCGCTGCTCATCCTGCTCGCGGTTCCCGCTTCGCTGAGCGGCGTCCTCTGGATGCTCGCCGTCACGGACACCACCCTCAACGTGGAGTCACTCATGGGAGCCATCATGGCCATCGGGATCGCCGCGTCCAACAGCATCTTGCTCGTCCACTTCGCGAACGATCGCAGGTCGGAGGCGTCGGAGAAGGAGAAGGTCTCGCCTGTGGACGCCGCGGTTCATGCCGGGCGGACGCGGTTTCGGCCGGTCCTCATGACGGCGCTCGCGATGGTGCTCGGTATGGCGCCCATGGCGATCGGTCTCGGCGAGGGGGGCGAGCAGAACGCACCGCTCGGTCGTGCCGTCATCGGCGGGCTCCTCGTATCGACGTTCGCGACGCTGGTCGTGATCCCGTGCGCCTACTCGGTCTTCCGACGAAAGGACCCCGCGGCGAAAGCCCACGATCGCCTCGTCGAGGAGGCCGAGCGCGAGGACCGGAAAGGCTCACCCGCGGGAGCGACCACATGACTGCCCACGCGCAGGCGCCGGCCGCCCACCACGCGCCGGCCGAACCGGCCGGCAAGCACACGCTGTTCGTCGTCTTCGCGGTCGTCTTCGTGGCGATCGCCGCGATCGCGGTCGCGGTGCTCTACGTTCACCATCACCGTCGCGTAGAAGCGGAGCGCGCCGCCCTCTCGCGAGAAGTCGCGCTCGGGCCGAAGGTTCGGGTGACGCAGGTCGGGACGACGAAGGAGCCTCGCACCTTGAGTCTGCCCGGGGACGTGCACGGCTTCGACCAGACGACACTCTACGCAAAGCTGAGCGGGTACATCGAGGACATCCGCGTCGACCGCGGCGACCACGTGGCGAAAGGGCAACTGCTCGCCACGATCTGGTCGCCCGAAACTCAGGACGACGTCGTCGCCGCCGAGCACAACGCGGCAATCGCCAAGATCACCGCCACCCGATACGACGGCCTCGCACCTGCCGGAGTCGTCTCTCGTCAGGAGCAGGACAATGCCGAGGCGCAGCAGCACGTCACCCAAGCCGAGCTCGGACGGGCCCGTTCACTCCAGCGCTATACGCGTATTCGCGCGCCGTTCTCGGGGATCGTCACCGCGCGGTATGTCGACCCCGGCGCGCTCGTACCCGCGGCGACCGGAAGCACCCAGTCTTCCCTGCCCATCGTCGACCTGGCCAGCATCGACGAGCTGCGAATCTTCGTTTACCTCGGACAGGACGCCGCCCCCTTCGTGCATCCCGGCGACGGCGCCGAGATATGGCAGGACGAGCTGCCGGATCGCCGGATTCCGGCGAAGGTGACGCACGTGGCCGGCGCCCTCGACCCGCGCACGCGCACGATGCAAGTGGAGCTCGACCTCGACAACCGCCCGTGGGGCATGCTCCCCGGCACGTTCGCGCACGTGGAGATCCACGTCGCCGAGGCGAAGACGCCGCTCCTGCCCGCCGACGCGCTCGTCATCCGTGACGGCAAGACGATGGTTGCCGAGGTTCAAGGAGACCGTGTGCATTACGTGGAGGTCGACCTCGGCTACAACGATGGTCGCAGCGTGCGCGTCCTACGCGGGCTCGCCGGTGGGGAAACGATAGGCCTGGGAGTGCCCGTCGAAGTCGCGGATGGAGACGTGGTGCAAGTGGTCTCTCAGCCTCCCCAGGCCGGGCAGGAAGCGTCACCCGGAAAGTGACCTTTCCGGGCCCGCCGTCGCGTGGGCGGCCTATGCGCGCTTCTTGCGACGAAGGTTGGACCGTGACCGGGCGCCGGTGCGCTCGTGGGACTCGCGGCCCTCCCACAGCGCGATTCCTCCGAGGAGGCCCGCCACGTTCGGGGTGATCTTCACGTGGCGCGGCAGCACGGCCTTCAGGTGCTTCGCGTTGCCGCCTCCGACGTAGATGCGGTCCGGGTTCCAGATGGGATCGATCTGACCGATGGCTTCGACGACGTGGCGGTTCCACTTCTTCTTGCCGTCGGCCTTCATGGCCTGATCGCCGAGATACTGTTCGTACGTCCGGTCGTGCCGGAACGGGTGGTGGGCGAGCTCGAGATTCGGAATGTACGTGCCTTCATAGAAGAGCGCGCAGCCGAGGCCTGTCCCGAGCGTCAGCACCATCTCCAGGCCGTGCCCTTCGATGACGCCGAAGCCCTGCATGCCGGCGTCGTTGACGACGCGCGCGGGCTTTCCGAGGCGCTGCTCGAGCCGCGCGGCGAGACGAAAGCCTTGCCACGCGGGGTCGAGGTTCGGCGCGGTCTTGACGACGCCCGCGAAGACCACGCCCGGAAAGCCGGCAGATATCCGATCGAACGGGCCGAGCGTGGCGATGAGTCCCCATAGCGCGCCGAGCAGGGCGCGCGGCGTCGCGGGGCGCGGCGTCTCCACGCGCTGCCGCTCGGTGATGGGCCGGCCAACTCGGTCGAGGACGAGAGCCTTGAGTCCCGTTCCGCCGATATCGATGGCGAGGGTTCGCGGCCCGGCGACGCGCGAGGTCTTCATGCGGCGCGAGTCTAGTGCACCGCCGTCGAGGTGGAATCAACATCCTCGGGAGGCGGTGCGCTGGCGAAGTCGGGAGCGACTCGCAATCGCCGACCGCGATCGAGCGTTCTCCGCGGCCTTGCACGTCGTGCCGCGCGCTCGCGCATTACATGCCGTTCTGCTTGTTCGCCGAGCCCGGGTCGACGGTCTCTTGGGTCCGCTCCGCCTCGCGCAAATGATGCTCCACTTTCTCGCGCGCGGCCTGGATGGCCGCCCTGAAGTCGGCGTTCTCTACCCGCGGGAGCATCTGGTCGATGAGCTCGAGCGCATGCTGATGGCCTTTCACCTGCGCGGCCATGTAAGCCCGGTCGAAGTCGCGCCCGGTGTCGCCGTCGAGGGTCGAGAGCTCTTGACGACCGTCGGTCTTGAGCTGATGGCTGACGCCGTTGTCGGACGGCGCGACGTGAATGCGCGACAAAAGCGCCTTGTCTTTGCTCATCATGTCGTGGTGGTCGACCATCATGTGCTGGGCGAACCGCCGCACCTCCGCGTTCTTCGACTTGGCGAGGGCGAGCTTGGCCTCGTCCAGTTCGCCTTGGTTGACCGAGTGGAGAACCGCGGCGACGTCCGCGTCGTGGAAGCTCGACACATCGGCGGTGCTTTCCTGGGTGCGGCTCACGGCGTGACTGCTCGTGGCCGCGGAACCCGTCGTCGGTGGGACCGTTCCGACCGTATCGGCCGGCGGGCTACCGAGCTGGCCCTCCAGGTTGGCGGCATCGGTTGCGGAGCCTGGGTTCGACTCGTTGATCGACCCGCTCGCATTGGCCGACTCCACGGTCCGGCCGGGACCCTGTCCACCCGTGGGCGCGGTCATGGTCGGCTGCTCGGCCGGCGAAGCCGCCTGGTTCATGGTGCTGCCGTACGCATCGCCGTGGACGCCGGCGGCCTGCGTGTTCGGCGGCGTCTGCTGCTGGCTGCTGCCGCAGGCGGCCCCGACGACGGCCGCGACGACCACGACGGCGAAAGACGAGCTCTTGAGAGACCTCATGGGAGAACCTCCATGGGCTTCCCCGTGCAATGGCGATACCTCACGCGCGCGCAGAGCGACTATTTCTTGGCGCCGCGCCTCGACTCGAGGTTCTCCCAGCGCTCGACCAAGCGCGACACCTCGGTCTGCGCGGCCGCGAGCGCTTCGGCCATCGCCTTCCCATCGAGCCGCTTCGTCGCGTACCTGCCTGGGTCGGAGAGCTCCCCTTCGAGCTCGATGACGCGCGCCTCGGCGGCGGCGATGACGTCCATCATCTTGTCGAGCTCGATGCGCTCGCCGTACGTGAGCGGCTTGGCGGGCGGCGGCGCGTCGGGTGCCGCCGAAGGAGCGGCCGCAGCAGCTCGTGGCGCGGCCCGTGGCGCAGCGCGCGCCGTCGCGACGTCGACCTGCGCGCGCCGGCGACTCACGTAGCTCGTGTACCCGCCCGGGTAACGCACGAGGCTTCCGGCGCCCTCGAACGCCACGATGGATGTGGCGACGCGATCGAGGAAGTACCGGTCGTGGGATACGGCGATGACGCAGCCTGGCCACGTGGTGAGGAGCTCTTCGAGCGAAGAGAGCGTGGCGACGTCGAGGTCGTTGGTCGGCTCGTCGAGGAGAAGAAGGTTCGCGCCGCCTTTCAAGATCTTCGCGAGCGCCACCCGGGCCCGCTCCCCGCCCGAAAGGGAACCGACGCTCTGGCGCTGCTTCGCGCCGTCGAAGAGAAAAAGCTCGAGGTAGCTCCGAAGCTCCATCGTCTCTTTGCCAAACGTGACGACACCGGCGCCCGTCCGCGATGCGCCCTCTCGTTCGGCCACGTTGTCGAGAATGGACCAGTCATCCTCGAGCTCCGCGCGCCCCTGGTCGAAGAGCGCGACCTTCGTGCGTTGCCCGAGGACAACGCGTCCCTTGGTCGGCGCGAGCTCACCCGTCACGACGCGCAAGAGGGAGGTCTTGCCCGCGCCGTTCGGGCCGACGACGCCGATGCGGTCGCCCACGACGAGGTGGATATCGAAATTCGAGACGAGCTCGCGCCCCGCGAGCGTGACCCCCAGGCCCTCGATGTCGAGGATGCTCCGCCCGAGGTCGGCGGCGCCCCGCTCGAGGCCGACGAGGTCGATCGCGTCGGGGGGTCGCTGAGGGACGAGCGCGATGGCGGTCTCCGCCCGATCGATGCGGGCCTTCTGCTTCGTGCTCCGCGCCTTGGGCTGGCGCATGAGCCATACACGCTCGCGCCTCACGAAGTTCATGCGGTTCTGCTCGACGCGCTCCTCGTGCGCTAGCCGCTCCGCCTTCTCTTCGAGGAAATCGGAGTAACCGCCGCGGTAAGACTGGAGCGCGCCGCGATCGAGCTCGAGGATGCGATCGCAGACGGTGTCGAGCACGTACCGATCGTGCGTCACGAGGAGGACCGCGCCGGTGTGCTCGGTCTTCAGGTAGGTCTCCAGCCAGTCGATGGTGTCGGCGTCGAGGTGATTGGTCGGCTCGTCGAGGACCGCCAAGGTCGGGCGCGCGACGAGGACGTGCGCGAGCGCGACGCGCCGACGCTCTCCGCCGCTCATCGTGCCGACGGGGCGGTCGACATCCAGAACGCCGAGCTTGCCGAGCATATCGCTCGCGATGTGCGACCGCGCCCAACCGCCGAGCTGCTCGATGCGCTCCCCCACGAGCGATTGCTCCCGGACGAGCTCCTCGCTTGGGCTTCCGGCGATCAGGTGGGTGAGCTCGGCGTAGCGCGAAGTGGCGGCCTTCCAGTCGGCGAGGCCCTCCTCGACGATTTCACGTGGGGTCTTGTCCGGGTCGAGCACGGGCTCTTGCTCGAGGAAGATCACGGTCGCGTCGCGACGCCGGTCGATGGTGCCCGTGTCGGCGGGCTCCTTCCCGGCCAGGATGCGCAGCAAGGTCGACTTCCCGGTGCCGTTGACGCCGAGCAGACCCACGCGCTCGCCACGCACGATGGTGATCGATGCGTCCGACAGGAGCGTCTGCGGCCCGTAGGCCTTCGATAAGCCGCGCGCACTGAGGACGGGCATCAAATCTCGTGCTCTTCGAGGACGGAGGCTTGGCGAAAGAAGGGCATTGGGGCGTTCACGCGGGTCCGCAGCCTACCAGCCGCCCACGATGGGGCCAGGCCGCCCACCTGACAGCGTGTGCCGGTGCGCGGAGCAAGCGACGCTTGACGACGTTACTCCGCCCGACAAGACTCCACGCTGCGTTGGGGCGGCGATGTGGCCCCAATGCTTCCGAGTGCTTTCGCCCAGCGAGGACGTCGTGGACGAGGAGGGTCGAGACGATCTGACCGGCGTGAAGGTGGGGGACGTACTCGCCGGAAAGTACCGTGTCGAGCGCGTGCTGGGCATCGGCGCGATGGGCGTCGTCGTCGCGGCGCACGACGCGGAGAAGGACACGCGGGTCGCAGTCAAGTTCCTGCGGCCCGCGATGATGGTGCACCGGGAGGCGCACGCTCGCTTCTCCCGTGAAGGGCGCGCGGCCATTCAACTGAAAGGTCCGCACGTCGCGCGTGTCTTCGAGGTTGGGACGCTGGAGAACGGCGCGCCTTACATGGCGATGGAGCTCCTCGAAGGAGAGGACCTCGCGACCCTCCTCCAGCGACAAGGGCCCTGCGGCGTGGAAGAGTCGGTCCACTACGTCGTCGAGGCGTGCGAAGCGGTCGCCGAGGCGCACGGGCTCGGGATCGTCCACCGCGATCTCAAGCCGGCGAACCTCTTCTTGTGCCGGCGGCCCGACGGGCGGGGCGCGATCAAGGTCCTCGACTTCGGCGTGTCGAAGGTGTCGACCCCGGGGTCCTCGGTGGACCAAAAGCTCACGCTCGTATCGTCGCTCGTCGGCTCGCCTCTCTACATGTCGCCCGAGCAAATCGAGACACCCGACACCGTCGACTCGCGGGCCGACATCTGGGCGCTCGGCGTCATTCTCTACGAGCTTCTCACGACGAAGACGCCCTTTGTCGGCGATACGCTGCCGCAGGTTTCGATCAAGATCGCCGTGCGGCCGCACGTGCCCATCCGCGACGTTCGCCCGGAGGTGCCCGAAGGTTTGGCCCGCGCGATCGCCACGTGCCTCGAGAAGGCCCGATCGAAGCGCTACGCCGACGTGGCGGAGCTCGCACGGGCGATCGCGCCCTTCGCGTCGGCGCATGTCGCTTCTTCGTCGATCGCTCCCGTGTCGTCCGCCCCTGCCATGGGCGTCACGGACACGGTCGCCGCGAGCGTCCTCTCGTCGACCGGTGGGACATCCTCCGTATCGACCCATCCGACGACTCTCCCCGACGACGACGGGGGCAACCCCGGTCGACCGACGCTCCCTTCTCGCCACGCGCGGGACCGAAGGTGGAACGCGTTCACCGCGGCCCTCGCCATAGCCGCCGCGCTGACTCTGACGATCTCGGTGGCGTCGACCCGTCGGGCGCGGCCGATCGACGGCGTCGCCGCCGTGCGGAGAGGTGCTGCCACCACGGCCCCACCGGCCTCGCCGACTGCGGTGACGAACGCCCTCTCCGAGGCTCCCACGACGGTCGCCGTCGCGTCTTCGCCCTCCGACTCTTCCTGGTCGGTCGCGGAGTTTCCGGCGGTCCCGCCCACGGCGAGGCCCGCGGCGCCCGGGAACATGTCCCCTGGGGCCGCCCGCCGCTCGGCCGTCGCCGCGGGCGCCGCGCGTCCCGGCTGTGAGGTCGATTTCGAGCTGGACAGCCAAGGCAGAAAGCACTTCAAGCCGGAGTGCGTGACCGGCGTCCAGGCGTCGCTCTCGCCGGCGGCCTCCGCCAAGGCGGCATGCGATCCGAACTACGACCTCGATGACCAAGGTCGAAAGCATTTCAAACCACAGTGTTTCCTCAATGCGAGCCCGTAGACGACGGATGGTCCCCCGAACGGCGCCCCTGACGATCGCCCTCGCGGCGGTCGGCTGGGCGGTCACCGCTCCGGCCGCCGCGGCGCCGCCGACCACCACCGAGTGCCTGATGGCGAGCGACGCCTCGCTGCGGACGGACGCGGCGCACCAGCTACGCGCCGAGCGCACGCAGCTGCTCGTGTGCGCCTCCGCGGCCTGCCCCACCGACATCCGCAAGGAGTGCATCCGGCGCATCGAGGAAGTGACGCTCGACATGCCGACCGTCCTGTTCGAGGCGCGCGACGCCGACGGCAGCGACATCAGCGCGGCGAAGGTCACGATGGACGGAGAGGAGCTCGCGGATCGGCTCGACGGCGTCCCGCTCGCCGTGGACCCGGGGCCGCACGCGTTCGTCTTCGAGGCCCCGAACCGCCCGCCCGTCGAGAAGCGCCTCGTCATCCGCGTGGGCGAGAAGGGCCGCGTCGAGGCGATCACGTTCGCGGGTCCGCCAGCTCTCCCTCCGCTCGAAGCGCCCTTTGGTCTGACGCCTCTCCCCGCGGCGCCGCGCTCCGAGTTCGACGCTCAGAAGGCCATGGCCTTCGTCGTTCTCGGGATCGGGATCGGAGGATTGGGCGTCGGCGCGGCGTTCGGGCTCGCCGCCATGTCCAAGCGCGACGACGCGGAGCGCGCGTGCCCCGGACTCTGCGCCGATCCGAGCGGGGTCGCGGCGTGGTCCGACGCGAAGACCGACGGCAACATGTCCACGGTCACGTTCATCGCGGGCGGTGTCCTCGCGGCGACGGGCATCGTGCTCTGGGCGACCGCGCCGGGCTCGCCGGCGTCGCGTGCGCAAGTGGGCGTCGGTCCCGGTCGCCTCGAGATGAGAGCCCAGTGGTGAGGCGCGCGTTCGCGTCACTCGCGATCCTCGCGGCGGTAGGCTGCAACACGCTGCTCGGCATCGACGATCACGGCCTCGCGCCCGCGCCCGTCTCCGGCGACAGCACCGACGTGACCGGCGACGCGGGCACGGAGGCGGGACCCCCGGGATGCTTTCGCGGCGTCCCTGCGACCGACTCGGACTTCTTCAACCAGTGCACGACTTCACAGTTCGAGGCTTTCGACAACTGCGCGCGCGTCGGCCTTTGCACGGCGCAGGTCCCCGCCCTCGTCCCGCCGCCTGCCCCCTCGACGGACGCCGGCCTTCCCGCCGCCGCGTCGCGGCCCACCGTCGGCTGCTACGACGCCGCGGCCCGGCCCCAGCTCCTCTTCATCCAGGGGTCTACGAACTTCACGCCGTTCATCGAAGCCATGGCGCCCCTCGTCGCGACGAGCGGGTACGTCGTCGTGTGGCAGCCCACCGCGTCTTGCGCGGGGGCCGGCGCAGGCGGCTTCGACACGACCACCGGCGGAGACCTGATGACCAACCCGACGACGCTTCCGGGCACCTACGCGTCGTTCTACGACGCGACGGGCACCGCCACGCCGTGCCTCCTCGGAAACAGCCCTCGGTCGCCCGACGGGATGTCCGAGGTGACCGACATCGGCGAGTCCGACGTGTTCGCCGAGAGCTGCCCGGCCCCCGCCGGCCAGCAAGCCTGGGATCCGGGCTCCGCCGCGTACCCCGACGTCGGCCATTACCTCGGACCCATCCAAGCCATGGTCTTCGTGGTCCCGGCGTTTTCGACCCAAGAGGCCATCAGCGCCGAAGCGGCGCGCTTGGTCTTCGGCACCGGCGGCGACAACGGCGTGTCCCTTCCGTGGACGGATCCGAACCGCATGTTCATCCGCGGCCCCGGCACGGGGACCAACATCATCTTGTCGCGTGCCATCGGCCTCGCGAGCGGACAGTGGTGGGGCATCGACACGGTCACGGCGTCCGCCATGCAGACCACGATCGTCACGTCGAGCACCTCCGACGCCGAAAGGACGATCGGGACTCTGTCGGTCGATTACGCCGACCCGGTCAAAAATGGCCTCCGTATCCTCTATTTCCAGGCCACCGGGCAGCTCGCGGGCTTCTTGCCCGATTCGACGCCCAACGCGTCGGACAAGCAGAACGTGCGCGACGGTCACTATTCGCCGTGGGGGCCGATCCACCTCTACACGAAGCTCGTCGCCGGTCAGACGTCGGCCCAAGCCGCGGCGTTCATCCTGCCGTTCACCGTCCCCAACCAGGCGCTCATCGACGCGACCATCGCAGGCGGCGCGGTCCCCGTATGCGCGATGCACGTATCACGCAACGAGGAGATGGGGCCGCTCCAGGCCTTCACGCCGACCTTCCAGTGCGGCTGCTACTACGACGCGAAGGTCAGCGGCGTCACGACCTGCCAGCCGTGCACGGCCTCGGGCACCTGCCCCGCGGGCCGCCCCGCCTGCAACCTCGGATACTGCGAAGCCGACTGACGCCGGGCGGACTCAACGCCCGCTCGGCACGTCGACAGGCGCGCAGTTGCGACGCCCCGACCAAACACAGTCCTGAACGCTCGACATATCGCTCAATCGAAGGACCAGGAAAATCCCCCCTCCGACGAGCACGATCAACACCACGATCCCCACGGCTCCGAAGGGCTTTTCCCCGCGATGCTCTTCTTCGCCCTCGCCGGGTTCACCGCTTTCTCGCTGCATGAAGAGAGTCTACGACGCGCCGGGCCGCGCGCCCCGTGCACGCTCGATTGCCCAGAAGACAGCCTCGGGCGTGGCGGGCGACGCGAGCAAGGTGATCGCGTCCTTCCCGAAGGCGGCCGCCGCGGCGCGCAGGGCCTCGCGCACGCTGATCGCCAGCATGAGCGGAGGCTCGCCGACCGCCTTGCTCCCGTGGACGACACCTGGCTCGCGGGCCCGCGGCAGAAACGCGACGCGGAAGTCCTCCGGGCATTCGCCCAGGCTCGGCAGCTTGTACGTCGAGGCTCCGCTCGTCGCGAAGACGCCCGCCCCCGTCCAGACGAGCTCCTCGATCGTCAGCCAGCCCATCCCTTGGAGGAAGCCGCCTTCGATCTGGCCGCGATCGACGAGCGGCGAGAGTGACTCGCCCACGTCGTGCAGGATGTCGACCCGACGGAGCCGGTACTGACCCGACCAGCCCTCGACCTCGACCTCCGACACGGCCGCGCCGTACGCGAAGTAGTGAAACGGCTTCCCCGTCCCTTTCTCTCGATCGAAATGGAGATCCGGCGTCGCGTAGTATCCGGTCGCGAAGAGCGGCACGCGCTCGAAGTACGCTTGCTGGACGACCTCGGTGAATGTGGCGCTCGGGCCGCCGGGCGCGAGCGTGGCGACGAATCCTGCCGCGAACGTCAGCTCCTCGGGGGCCACGCCGAGGCGTCTGCCGGCGACCTCGGCCAGGCGCGCGCGAATCCACTCGCACGCGTTGCGCACCGCCGCGCCGTTGAGATCCGATCCGCTCGACGCCGCCGTCGCGGAGGTGTTCGGCACCTTGTCGGTCCGCGTCGGCATGATGCGAATGGCCTGGAGCGGGACTCCGAGCGAATCGGCGGCGATCTGCCGGATCTTGGTGTGGAGGCCTTGCCCCATCTCGGTGCCGCCGTGGTTCACCTGCACGCTGCCGTCGCGGTACACGAGGACGAGCGCGCCCGCCTGGTTGAAGGCCGCTGTCGTGAACGAGATACCGAACTTGACGGGCGTCATCGCGAGCCCCCGCTTGACGTGAACGCTCCGGGCGTTGAACGCCGAGGCCTCTGCCCAGCGCTCGTCGAACCGGCTGCTCTCTCGGAGCGCGCTCCAGATGCGCAAGATGCGATCCGCGTCGCGCACGGCTTGTCCGTAGTGGGTGGTGTCGCCGGGCCGGTAGAAGTTCCGCGCGCGGACATCGTGGGGCAAGAGCCCGTTGTGCCGCGCGATGCGATCGAGGATGTCTTCGACGACGACCATCCCCTGCGGACCTCCGAACCCGCGAAAGGCCGTGTTGGAAGCGAGGTTCGTCCGGCACGCACGGCCGACGATCTCGACGTTCGGGAGGAGGTAGCAGTTGTCCGAATGGAACATCGCACGAAGGAGGATCGGGTGGCTGAGATCGAGGCTCCATCCCCCGTCGGCCCAGAGCTCCAGCTTGAGGCCCTGGATCGCTCCGTCGTCGGCGAAGCCGACACGAAAGCGCGCGAGAAACGGGTGGCGCTTTCCCGTCATCACCATGTCCTGGTACCGCGTGAGCCGCACGCGCACCGGGCGCTTCAACTTCGTCGCGGCGAGGGCCGCCACCGCGGCGTACCCGTTGGCCTGCACCTCCTTGCCGCCGAACGCCCCTCCCATGCGCAAGCACTGGATGACGACCTCGTTCTCCGGACGGCCCAGCACCCGCGCCACGATGCCTTGCGTCTCCGACGGATGCTGGGTCGACGAATGGACGAACACGCTTCCGCTCTCGTCGACGTACGCGAGCGCGGCCTGCGTCTCGAGGTAAAAGTGCTCCTGGCCACCGATCGCGACCTCCCCTTCGAGGCGATGGGGGGCCGCGAGGATCGCCTCCTCCGGACTGCCGCGTCGCATGCGCTCCGGCTCCGTCAAGAAGCTCCCGGCGGCGATGCGGCTTGCTCGACCGAGAGGATCGCGGGAAGCTCCTCGTATTCGACCGCCACGACCGCGGCCCCGCGACGCGCCTCGTCCTCCGTCTCGGCCACGACCCAGGTGACCGCATGGCCATGGAAGCTGACGACCGAGGGAAAGAGCGGCTCGTCGCGACGAACGGCGCCGACGTCGTTTTCGCCGGGCACGTCGGCGCCCGAAAGAACCGCGAGCACTCCCGGCTGCGCAAGGGCCTCGGTCGCGTCGATCGAGATGACGCGAGCATGGGCGAAGGGAGACATGACGGGCCAGGCGTGCACCACGCCGTGCATGCTCGGCCACAGGTCGTCGACGTATCTGGCGCGCCCGGTGACGTGCTCCTCGGCCGACTCGTGGCTGACCGCCTGGCCGACCGAGGGCCCCGGCGGGGGGTGCGCCGCGGCTCCGAGCTTCGCGCGATCGCGGGCCCGCTCGGAGGCGCTCACGGCTCGCCCCCCGCGGCGGCCTGCGTTTCGAAATAGAAGCGCTCGAGGAGCGTCCGCAACATCGCACGCCGGTACGCCGCGCTGCCGCGGTGGTCGGTCATCGGCGTGCCGGCCCGATCCATCTCCTGCACGAGGCCTCGAAGCGTCTCCGCCGTCCACGGTTTGCCGGCGGCCGACTGCTCGACCGCGGTGACCCGAAGCGGCGTCGCGGCCACGCCTCCATACGCCGCGCGAAGCTCTCTCACCCGGCCCGACCCATCGAGCTCCAGCGCGAACGCCGCCGCGACCGTGGAGATGTCGTCGAGCATGCGCTTGCTGACTTTGTAGAAGCGCTGGTGCTCGGGCAAAGGCAGCGGGACGTGCACGGCCGCGATGAGTTCCCCGGGGGCAAGCGCGGTCTTTCGGTAGGCCAGGAAGAACTCGCGGAGCGGGAGCCGGCGCGAGCCTTCCGCCCGCGCGAGCGTCACCTCCGCGTCGAGGGCGAGGAGCACGGGCGGAGAATCGCCGATGGGCGACGCCGTGGCGAGGTTGCCGCCGAGGGTCGCGCGGTTTCGAATGAGCCTCGACGAGAAGAGCGGCAGGAGCTGCCGAAGGAGGGCGACCCCGTCGGGGTCGTGCATCCGCTCTTCGAGGTGGGACAGGGGCACCGCGGCGCCGATGGTGAGCTCGCGGTCGCTCCGCTCGATGCGCTGGAGGTCGTCGACCGCGTCGAGCGCGACCAGCACGGGCCATCGCGCGAAGCGTTGGTTCGCGGCGACCATCAGGTCGGTCCCGCCCGCGATGAGGGTCGCGCCGGGGGACGCCGCGAGCACGTCGAAGACGGCCCGCAGCGTGGTCGGGCGCACGAAGCGCGCTTGCCCGTCGTTCTCTTCGAAGGCCTCCAGCGCCGGGGCGGAGCGCCGGATGGTCTCGAGCCACGGGTCGTCGAGGGACGGCGCGGGCAGCGATCGCGCCGCGTCGACGATGGGCCGATAGCCCGTGCACCGGCACAAGTTGCCCCCGATGGACTCGGGGTCGTATTCGGCGCGGCCCGGCCGATAGTATTCGCAGAACAAACTGACGACGAATCCCGGCGTGCAATATCCGCATTGCGAGCCGCCCTGGGACACCATCGCCTTCTGCACCGGATGGAGCTCCCCGCCGGCCGCGATGCCCTCCGACGTCACCACCGTGTGCCCCGCCATCCCGAATAGCGGCACGAGACAGCTGTTGACCGGACGAAGCGCGAGCCGGCCGCGCGCGTCGCGCGCAACGATGCCCACCGCGCACGCCCCGCACTCGCCCTCCGCGCACCCTTCCTTCGTGCCCACGCGCCCGCTCGCGCGAAGCCACTGAAGGAGCGTCGCTCGTGGATCGACGCCGTCGGCGGAGTCCACGGTCGCGGGCTCGCCGTTGACCGTGAAGCGGACGCCCATACGAGTCCAGTATACCGGCATGCGCTCCCTCCATCACGCCGAGGGCGGCGGCGAACGCAAGCGCGAGCGGCAGAGCCGGACAGCGGCTCCTTTCCAGCGGCCACGCACGAAACGGCGAAGAAACGCGCACCGCGAGGGCGCGACATTCCCAGGAGTCGGCGCGGCCCGCAAACGCCGTGTATCCTCATCGAATTAGGCAGGCACCATGCCGGTTTTGCTGCGCGACATCGCCGAGGCGCTCCTTCAGTTGCTGGCGAACCGCGAGCGCGGTGCCCTCGCGACCGTCGTGCAGTCCTCGGGGTCGACGCCGCAGAAGCCCGGTTCGCGCCTCCTCCTCCTGCCCGACGGCACGACCATCGGGACCGTTGGAGGCGGCGCCATCGAGCTCGCCGTGCTCGATGCGCTGCGAGAGGCGGTCCGCA
The DNA here is from genome assembly GCA_036500865.1 of Polyangiaceae bacterium. GTDB lineage: Bacteria > Myxococcota_A > Polyangia > Polyangiales > Polyangiaceae > Palsa-1150. The sequence goes on along the minus strand of DASYBG010000021.1, from coordinate 154,363 downwards.
CGGGCCAATCGCAGGTGTTCGCCCGCGACCTCGGGTACGACCTCGCGATGTGCTGCGGCGGCCGGATGGAGATCTTCATCGAGCCGATCGAGCCGGTCCCACGCCTCGTCGTCTGCGGCGCCGGCCACGTCGCCAAGGCCGCGGCCCCGATGGCGCGCACGGTGGGGTTCGACGTGACGGTCGTCGACGACCGCGAAGAGCTCAACACGGAGGAGCGGTTCCCCGGCTGCGAGCGCGCGCTGGTCGAGCCCCCCGAATTCCTCCGTTCCCACGCTCTCGGCGATTGCGACTGGCTGCTCATCGCGACCCACGATCACGCCCTCGACGAGAAGACGCTCGAGCACTCCCTCGCCCACGCGCCTCGGTACGTGGGGCTCGTCGGGAGCGAGCGGAAGGTCATTCGCATCGTCCAGCGCATCGTGGCGCGCCGGGGCCCCTTCGCCGTCGACCACCTCTACGCGCCGGTCGGCGTGGACCTCGGCGCCGCTTCGCCGGAAGAGATCGCGGTGAGCATCGTGGCGGAGCTCGTGGCGCTCCGTCACGGCCGCCCTGCGAACCACCTCCGGGTGGCGGACGACGCGCGCTTCGCGCACGCGCTGCGCATCGCGCGGGAGGCCGCGAAGTGACCGCGACGCACCCGCCGGCGCTCTCCGCGGCGTCGCTGAGCGACCTCGATCGACTCGCGGAGCGCATCCACCGGGAGCTCGAGCTCCTCGACTATCCCCGCCGAGACTGGCTTCGCACGCGCGCGACCTCCCGCGGCGAGCACGTCTACGACGCGATCATCGTCGGCGCCGGCCAGGGCGGGCTCGCGTCTGCCTTCGGCCTGATGCGCGAGCGCGTCCACAACCTCCTCGTCGTCGACGAGAACCCCCTCGACCGCGCGGGGCCGTGGCTCAACTTCGCGCGGATGCTCACGCTCCGCACGCCCAAGCACGTCATCGGCCCGGACCTCGGGGTCCCCAGCCTGACGCCCCGGTCCTGGTACGAGGCGCAGCACGGCGAGGGGAGCTGGGGGGCGCTCGGCCTCATTCCCAAGGAGAGTTGGGCCGCGTATCTGAGCTTTTACCGAAGCACGCTTCGCATCCCCGTCCGCCCGAACACCCGGGTGGGCGCGCTCGCGTGGGACGCCGCCGAGCGCGTATGGGAGGTTCCCTGCGCCGGTACCGACGGAGGGAGCGAGGTCCTTCGCGCGCGCCGCGTGGTCCTCGCCACCGGGATCGACGGAAGCGGCCAGTGGCACGTCCCGTCGTTGATCCGCGATCGACTGCCCGCGCGTCTCTACGCGCACACGCGCGCGGACATCGACTTCGCCGCGCTTGCCGGCAAGCGAATCGCCGTCCTCGGCGCCGGAGCGTCCTCGTTCGACAACGCGTCGACGGCCCTCGAGCAGGGCGCGCGCGAGGTCCGTCTCTTCTGCCGCCGCCGCGACCTCGTCCACGTGAACCCTTACCGGTGGGCCGAGTTCGTCGGGTTCCTGCGGCACTTCGGCGATCTCCCGGACCGGGACAAATGGCGCTTCATCCTGCAGATCCTACGCATGGGACAGCTGCCGCCGGCCGACACCTACCGGCGCGCGACGCGCCACGCGGGGTTTCACCTCCATGCAGGCGCCGCCTGGAAGTCACTCGACGTCGACGGCGACACCGTCCGCGTGACCACCGGCGACGACGGCGTCTTCGAGTGCGACTTCGTCATCGTGGGAACGGGCTTCGTCACGGATCTGCGCCTCCGCCCCGAGCTCGCCAAGATCGAGAAGGACATTGCGCGGTGGGCCGATCGCTTCACGCCGCCGGAGGGCGACGCGCACGAGGACCTCCTGCGCCACCCGTACCTCGGCCCGAGCTTCGAGTTCACCGAGCGGACGCCCGGCGCCGCGCCGCACCTCGCGTACCTCTACAACTATACGTTCGGCGGTCTGCTCAGCCTCGGCTTCGGCGGCTCGAGCATCTCGGGCATGAAGTACTCGATCCCGCGGCTGGTCTCCGGCGTCACGGGGTCGCTCTTCGTCGAGGACCGCGACCATCACTTCGAGGCCTTGCGCGCCTACGACGAAGTGGAGTTCTAGATGCCGCTCACGGCATGGAAGAGCAGCAGCGTCGTCCGCGAGGGATCCGTCGGGCCCGGCGTCGTCCTCGTCGAAGACGGCGTCATCGTCGACGTGGTGGGCGAAGCGCCCGCGGGCGCCGAAGTGACGGACTGCGGTGACCGCGTGGTGTCCGCGGGGCTCGTCGATTGCCACGTCCACGTGAACGAGCCGGGCCGCACCGAATGGGAGGGCTTCGAGACGGCCACGCGCGCCGCGGCCGCGGGCGGCGTCACCACCCTCGTCGACATGCCGCTCAACAGCCTCCCGGTGACCACCCGCGCGGACGCCCTCGGAGCGAAGCTCGAAGCGTCGCGCGGCAAGTGCTTCGTCGACGTCGGGTTCTGGGGCGGGGTCGTGCCGGGCAACGCGCGCGACCTGCCGGATCTCGTCGCGGCGGGGGTCCTCGGGTGCAAAGCCTTCCTCGTGCACTCGGGGATCGACGAGTTCCCGAACGCCACCGAGGCCGACCTTCTCCTCGCGATGCCGGTCCTGCGCGACCACGGCGTGCCGCTCCTGGCGCACGCGGAGCTCGACCTCGGCGCGCAGGTCACCGAGCGAGACCCGCGCTCCTACCGCGGCTACCTCGAGTCGCGCCCTCGGGCCTGGGAGGACGCCGCCATTCGTTTGCTCGTCTCGCTCTGCCGGCGAACCGGGTGCGCCGTGCACATCGTCCACCTGTCTTCGGCGTCCGCGGTCGACACGCTCCGCGCCGCCAAGCACGACGGTCTGCCCATCACCGTCGAGACCTGCCCGCACTACCTGTGCCTCGACGCCGAGCGCATCCCAGACGGCGCCACGTACTTCAAGTGCGCTCCTCCCATCCGCGAGGCCGAGAACCGCGAAGCCCTGTGGAAGGCGCTCTTCGAGGGCGTCATCGACTTCGTCATCACCGATCACAGCCCTTGCTCGCCGCACCTCAAACTGCCCGAGGTCGGCGACTTCCACCGGGCGTGGGGCGGCATCGCCTCGCTCCAGCTCGGCCTCCCCGCCGTGTGGACCGAAGCGAGGCGGCGCGGGGCGAACCTCCAGCGGCTGACGCGCTGGATGAGCGAGAGACCCGCTCGCTTCGCAGGACTGACCGGGAAGAAGGGGCGCATCGAGCCCGGCTTCGACGCCGACCTCGTGGTCTGGGACCCGGACGCGCCGGTGTCGACCCGCGCCGACGGCCTCTTCTTTCGGCACAAGGTCTCGCCGTACGTCGGCGCTTCGCTCGTCGGCCAGGTGCATCAGACCGTGGTCCGGGGCACCGTCGTCTTCGACGGGCGAGGGCACCCGGCCGGACCTGTCGGCCGCCACCTTTTGCATCGGCGCTCGGCATCGACGAGGATCGCCACATGAAAGACGCGAACGCCGCCGCCTTCGCGGGGCTCGTCGATCTCGCCGCCGAGGGTCTCGGCGGCCGCGCGGTCGACGCGAGCGACGAGTTCTTTGCGCCGGCCCAAAACCTGGTGAAGCCGGGCCGCGCCGTGTTCATCGAGGGCAAGTACACCGATCGCGGCAAGTGGATGGACGGCTGGGAGAGCCGGCGAAAGCGCGGCCCCGGACACGATTGGTGCGTCCTCGAGCTCGGCGTCGCGGGCCGCGTCCTCGGCTTCGACGTCGACACCCAGCACTTCGTCGGGAACGCTCCCTCGTTCGTATCGATCGACGGCCTGCGGGCGCGACCGGGCATGTCGGTCGGCGACCTCGCCGCCTTGCCGGGCGTCGAGCTGCTCCGCCAGTCGCCCGTGCGGCCCGACGCGCAGAACCTTTTCGCCGCGACCGCCATCGAGCCCGTGAGCCACGTGCGGCTCCGCATCTTCCCCGACGGCGGCGTCGCGCGCTTCCGTGTCTTCGGAGAGGTTCAGCCGAGCTGGGAAGCGGCTGCGTTCGACGACGAGACGCGCGGGCGCGTCGCGGCGGGCTCGGTCGACCTCGCGGCGGTGAAGAACGGCGGCCTCGCCCTCGCCTGCTCCGACGCCTTCTTCGGCCCCATGAACGACCTCCTGCTCCCCGGCCGCGCCGAGAACATGTCGGGCGGCTGGGAGACGCGCCGCAAGCGCGGGCCCGGACACGACTGGATCGTCGTGCGGCTCGGGGCGCGCGGGATCGCTTCGACCATCGAGGTCGACACGAACCACTTCATCGGCAACTACCCGGACCGCTGCGCGATCGACGCGATCGACGCTTCCCCTTCGGCGCGCATCACCGACCTCGTCGCGAGCGCCGACTGGGCACCCCTCGTGGCCGAGACCAAGCTGCGCGCGCACGCGCGGCACTTCTTCGACGAAGCGCTGGTCCGGCCGCTCTCGCCCGCGACCCACCTTCGTGTGAGCATCTTCCCCGACGGCGGCATCAGCCGGCTCCGCGTTTGGGGGACACGCTCATGACCGAGACGAACGACCGGCTCAACGCGGCGCCGCCGGAAGAGGCCGCGAAGCTCCTCTCGCGCTGCTGCGGCTCGTCGCGCTGGGTGGCGGGCATGCTCGAGCGACGGCCGTTCGCGTCGCGGGCGGACCTCCATGCCGCGGCGGGCGAGGTCTGGTCGCGCCTCGGACGCGACGACTTCCTGGAGGCGTTCGCGCATCACCCGCGCATCGGCGACGCGCCGAGCGAAGGCCACGCGGCCGGGGACTGGTCGCGGGAGGAGCAGTCGGTCGCCGCGCGCGGGGCCCCCGGGGTGTTGACCGGCCTCCGCCTCGCGAACGCCGCGTACGAGGCGCGCTTCGGCTTCGTCTTCCTCGTGTGCGCGACGGGCAAGACGGCGCCGGAGATCATCGATCTGCTCGAATCGCGCATGAGAAACGAGGCCGACGCGGAGCTCCGCGTGGCCGCGGCCGAGCAAGCCAAGATCACGCTTCTGCGGCTCGACAAACTGGGAGGGGCGCCGCTCCGCGGTCCGATCACGTCCCACGTCCTCGACACGTCCTCGGGCCGACCCGCCAAAGGCTTGCGCGTGCGCCTCGACCGAAGCGACGCCGCCGGCGCGTGGACGACGCTCGCGCACGCGGCCACCGACGACGACGGGCGGATCGCCGACCTGCTCCAGGGAGGCCGGCTCGAGGCAGGCACCTACCGGGCGACGTTCGACACGGGCGCGTACTTCGCGGCGGCGAACCTCGCGGCGTTCTACCCGCAGGTCGACGTCGTCTTTCGCGTCACGGACGCGGCCGAGCACCACCACGTTCCACTTTTGCTCGCTCCGTTCGGGTACTCGACGTACAGGGGAAGCTGAGGGCCATCGAGCATGAGCATCCTCGACGAAGCCGCAGAGCAAGTGCACGTTCTCTCGCTCGCCAACCGCGCGGCCGCCCTCCTCTACCCCGGCGAGCCGGGATCGCGGCAGCCCGTCCACACGGTGTACGGCGGCGCCCATCTCTACAAGGCCGACACGACCCGCCGCCTGGGGGTCGCGGCGCTCCGCTCCATGGACGCGTGGGCGCGAGACGCCGTGGAGTTCGCGCGCGCGGTCGGCTTCGTCCCCGAGGCCGACCTCCGCGCGAACAACGCGCGCGAGCTCCAGGCGGCCTTCGACCGGAACCCCGCGGCGCTCCGCGACGACGACCCCTCCGGCTGGCTCGCCACGGCGGTCTACAGCCGCGTGCGCGCGAAGCTCCAGCGCGAGCCCGTCGAGGACTTTCGCATCGACTTCGAAGACGGCTTCGGCGCGCGGCCCTTCGAGGAAGAAGACGAGTTCGCGCGCGGCGCCGCGAAGGAGCTCGCGCGGGCCACCGCCGAGCAGACCGCCCCGCCCTTCGTCGGCATCCGCATCAAGTCGCTGAACGAAGAGTGGACCGAGCGCGCCGCGAGGACGCTCGAGATCTTCGTCGACACCCTCGTCGCCGAGACGCGCGGGCGCCTTCCGCCCTTGTTCGTCGTCACCCTCCCGAAGGTGACCGTCGCCGAGCAGCCGCGCACCCTCGCGCTCTTGCTCGAGCTGCTCGAGAAGCGCCACGGCCTCGAGGCCTCTCGCCTCAAGATGGAGATCATGATCGAGGCCACCCAGGCTCTCCTCGGACGCGACGGGCGGTCGCCGCTGCGCGACTTCCTCGAGGCGTGCGGGGGGCGCTGCGTCGGCGCCCATCTCGGCACGTACGACTTCACGGCGTCGTGCAACATCACCGCGGCGTACCAGTCGATGGATCATCCGATGTGCGACCTCGCACGCGGCATGATGGTGCTCGCGTACGCGGGCACCGGCGTCTTTCTCTCCGACGGCGCGACGAACGTCATGCCGGTCGGTCCTCACAAGGGCGACTCCCTCACGGCCGACGAGGTCGAAGAGAACCGCGCGAGCGTGCACCGCGCGTGGAGGCTGTCGCACGCGCACATTCGCCGGTCGCTCCAGGGCGGCCTCTATCAGGGCTGGGACCTCCACCCGGCGCAGCTCCCGGTGCGCTACGCCACGTACTACTCGTTCTTCCTCGAGGGCTTCGTCGCCGCCGCCGAGCGCCTGCGGAACTTCGTCGAGAAGGCGGCGCAGGCCACCCTCGTGGGCGACGTCTTCGACGACGCCGCCACGGGGCAGGGCCTCCTCAACTACTTCTTGCGCGCGCTCTACGGCGGGGCGATCGGGCTCGACGAGATCGAAGTGACGGGCCTCACGCGCGACGAGATCGCGCTCCGGTCCTTCGCGAAGATCCTTCAATCGCGCCGCACCCGCGTCCGGCCCTCGGCGCCGTCCCGCTCGTAGGGCTCGGCTCGCCGGCGGGCTCAGTTCGTCGGCGGCTTGCCCTGGACGCCCTTCACGTAAAACGTGATTCCGTGGAGGAACTTGTTGTCCGCCGTCTCCCCGGCCTTGAGCATCTCCCTGCCCGACGAGTCGACGATGGGACCCGTCCAGATGGCGAATGACCCGGCCTTGAGGCCGGCCTTGATCGTCGCGATCTTCTCCTTCGCCGCGGTCGGTACCGTGTCGGCGATGGAGGCGAGGTCGATCGCGCCCTCCTTCACGCCCCACCAAGCCTGACCGGTCGTCCACTTTCCATCGAGCACGTCCTGAATGGCCTTCTCGTAGTAGGGCGCCCACCGGATGACCGCCGACGCGAGGTGGGCCTTCGGCGCGAACTTGCTCATGTCCGAGTCCCAGCCGAAGCCGTACTTGCCGTTCTTCTCCGCCGTCTGCAGCACGGCCGCCGAGTCGGTGTTCTGCATCAACACGTCGGCCCCTTGATCGATGAGCGTCTGGGCGGCCTCGCTCTCCTTGGGCGGGTCGAACCATTTGTTGACCCAGACGACGCTCGTCTCGGCCTTCGGGTCGACGGTCCGCGCCCCCATCGTGAACGAGTCGATGTTGCGAATGACCTCGGGGATCGGGATCGACCCGACGACGCCGAGCTTGTGGCTCTTCGTGACGGAGCCCGCCACGACCCCGGCCATGTACGCGCCCTCGTAGGTGCGCGAGTCGTACGTCCTCAGGTTCGGCGCCGTTTTGTAGCCGGTCGCGTGCTCGAAGTAGACGCCCTTCGCGTCGGGCGCGATCTTCATCATCGGCTCCATGTACCCGAAGGTCGTCCCGAAAATGAGCTTGTTGCCCTGGCTCACGAGGTCCCGAATCACGCGCTCCGCGTCGGCGCCCTCGGGCACGTTCTCGACGAACGTCGTCTGGACGCGCGCGCCGAACATCGCCGCGGCGGCCTTTCGCGCGGAGTCGTGCGCGAAGGTCCAGCCGGCGTCGCCGACGGGTCCCACGTAGACGAAGGCAACCTTGAGGACGCTCGGCGCCGCGGCGGTCGCGGGGGCGGCCGACTCGGCGGTGGCCGGAGGGGCGGGCTTGTCCTTGTTGCAGGCGCCGAGACACGGGCCGAGCGCGAGGGCACCGGCCAGCGCAAACCGGACACGGGCGCGCGACGCGACGGTAGACGGGCGATCACATTTCATGTCGGCGCTCCTCGGGGGTCAGGCTCGGGGATGGAAGGGTTTGCCCAGGGATGCGGGCATGCTGACACGCATTCGCGTGGAGTTCCTCGAAATGGCGGCGAGGACCACGATGGTGGACAGATACGGCAACATCGCCAGGAGTTGGCTCGGCAACTGGATGCCGCCCGCCTGGAGGCGGAGCTGAATCATGGTGACTCCCCCGAAGAGGTACGCGCCGAGGAGCACCCGCCCGGGCCTCCACGCCGCGAACGTGGTGAGCGCGAGCGCGATCCAACCGCGCCCCGCCACCATCCCCTCGACCCAGAGCGGCGTGTACGCGACCGAGACGTAAGCGCCGGCGATCCCCGCGAGCGCCCCCCCGGCCACGACCGCCGCGAGTCGCACGGCGCCCACGGGAAGGCCGAGCGCCTGCGCCGAGTGGGGCGAGTCGCCGACGGCGCGCACGACGAGCCCCGGTCGGGACTTCTGGAAAAACCACCCGGTGGCGATGGCGAGCGCGATGACGGCGTAGACGAGCGGGTGGTGCTTGAAGAAGGCGTTTCCGAAGAAGGGAACGTGAGAGAGGCCCGCGACTTCGTAGTGCGGCCGTTCGGTGAGGCGCTCCTTGGTGTACGGAATGCCGATGAACGTGGAGAGGCCCGCGCCGAACAGGCTGATGACGAGGCCGGTCGCGTATTGATTGCTGTCGAGGCCCACGACGAGCGCGCCGAAGACGGCGGCGAGGGCGGCGCCACCGGCCGCGGCGGCGACGAAGGCGAGCACGTCGCTCCCCGTGTGTACGTCGACGGCGAAGCCGAGGACCGCGCCGATCAGCATCATGCCTTCGGCGCCCAGGTTGAGGACTCCGGCGCGCTCGTTGATGAGGAGGCCCATCGACGCGAGCGCCAGGACCGTCCCTGCGTTCATGGAGGCGGCGACGAGGAGGGCGAGCGTTTCCACCACGAGGCCTCAGTGCTCGGGGTCGGACGCGACGCTGGCCGCGGTCGAAGGGAGGGCGTCGCCGGCGGGGACGGGCGGCGACGGGGCCGGCACGCCGGCGGCAACCGGAGAGAGCCAGCGCACGCGATAGCGGACAAGCCCGTCGCACACGAGCAGCGTGAGAAGGAGGAGCCCCTGGAAGACGCCGGTCAGGGCCTTGGGGAGCCCGAGGCGCGACTGACAGAGCTCGCCGCCGAGATAGAACATGCTCATCAAGATCGACGACAGGACGACCCCGACCGGATGGAGGCGGCCGACGAAGGCGACGATGATCGCCGCGAACCCGTAGCCCGCGGGGACGTAGGGGTTGAGCTGACCGACCGGCCCGCACGCCTCGAGCCCTCCCGCCAAGCCCGCGGCGGCCCCCGACGCGAGGAGCGCCGTCCACAGCGAGGCGCGCGCGGAGAAGCCAGCGAAGCGCGCGGCCGCCGCCGATGCGCCGCCGACTTGCAGGCCAAAGCCGCCGTAGGTGCGAAAGAGAAACAGGCCGGCCGCCGCCGCGGCGACGAGCGCGAGGACCGCCCCGGCGTCGGCGCGGTACCCGTCGAAGAGCCGAGGGACGGCCGCGTTCGGCGGGAACGTGATGGTCTGCGGGAAGTTGTAGCCCTGGGGATCGCGCCACGGCCCGTAGACGAGGTAATCGAGGAGAAGCTCGGCGACGTAGACGAGCATCAAGCTGACGAGGATCTCGTTCGCGTGGAAGCGATCGCGAAGCTCGGCGACGATCGCCGCCCACAGCATCCCGCCGAGCGCTCCCGCGAGGAGGATCGGCACGATGACCCAGTGGCCCGCCCCGGCCGGCATGCGCATGGCGAGGCCGCCGCTGCCGATGGCGCCGAGCACGAACTGGCCCTCCGCGCCGATGTTCCACACGTTGGCGCGAAAGGCGATGCACAGGCCGACGCCGATGAGGAGGAGCGGCGTGGCCTTCAACGCGAGCTCGCTGAGGGCGCTCGCGCTCGACACCGGCTCGACGAAGAAGAGCTCGAGCCCGCGCGCCGGGTCTTTGCCGAGACACACGAAGAGGATCGCGCCGACGATGGAGGTCGCGAAGAGAGCGAGCACGGGCGCCGACGCCGACCGGAGGTTCGATATCTCCGGCCTGAGCTCAACCCGGAGCATGCTGGTCTCCGTGCGACCGTGCGGGCGCCGCGGCGGCCGCCCAGCCCCCGCTCATCCACTCGCCCAGCTGCGCGACCGAAAGGTCCTGCGGCTTGCGCGGCGGCGACACCCTTCCAGCGGCCATCACGACCAGCGTATCGCTGATCTCGTAGAGCTCCTCGAGCTCCTCGCTGACGACGAGCACGGCGCACCCGTGGTCGCGAAGCTTCAAGATCTCTCCGCGAAGCACCGCCGCCGCGCCGACGTCGACGCCCCACGTTGGTTGCGCCACGACGAAGACCCGCGGCTTCGCGTCGATCTCGCGGCCCATGATGAAGCGCTGCAGGTTGCCGCCCGAGAGGCTCTGCGCCGCGGCATCGGGGCCGCTCGCCTTGACGGAGAAGCGTTCGATGACGCGCCTCGCCTCGCCGCGAAGCGTGCGCGGGCAAAGCATCCCGGCGCGGTCGACCCCCTCGCCGCGCGTGAGCAGCATGTTCTTCGCGAGCGAGAACGAAGGGACGGCCGCGCGGCCCAGGCGCTCTTCGGGCACGAAGCGGAGGCCCAGGGCGCGCCGCCGGCGGGGCGCTGCGCGCGTGATGTCCTGACCGAAGAGCGAGATGGCGCCAGGATCGCCGCGCGCGTCCTCGCCGGAGATGGCGGCGAGGAGCTCGGCCTGCCCGTTGCCGGAGACCCCGGCGACGCCGACGACCTCGCCCGCGCGCACCGACAAGTCGACGCCGGCGAGCGAGACCCCGAACGGATCGCTCTTCACGAGGTTCAAGCCGCGGACCGCGAGCGCTACGTCGCCGAGCCGCGGGGGGGCGCGCTCCACGACGGCCGGCTCGGCGCCGATCATCATGCGCGAAAGGCTCGCGTTCGTCTCGTTCGCCGGCTCGCACTCTCCGGTCACGCGGCCCGCGCGGAGCACCGTGCAGCGCTGGCAGAGGGCGCGAATTTCTTCGAGCTTGTGGCTCGCGTAAAGGATGGAGCAACCCCGAGACGCGAGCTTCCGGAGCGCCACGAAGAGCTTCGTCACCGACTGGGGATCGAGCACGCTCGTCGGCTCGTCGAGGATGAGGAGCTTGGGGTCGGCGAAGAGGCCGCGCAGAATCTCGACGCGCTGGCGCTCGCCGACGGTGAGCGCGTGCATCGGCCGATGGGGGTCGACCTCGAGCCCGTATTCGCCCGCGAGCAAGAAGAGCCGATCGGTCACCGCGTCGAGCGACACGCGCGGGTCCACCCCCAGCCATACGTTCTCGGCCACGGTCAGCGACTCGAAGAGCGACAAGTGCTGGAAGACCATCGCGACGCCGAGCGCGCGCGCCTGCTGGGGGCTGCCGGCGCGCACCACCGCGCCGTCCCAGCGCATCTCGCCCGCGTCGGGACGGACCGACCCGTGGATGATCTTCATCAGAGTCGACTTGCCGGCGCCGTTCTCTCCGAGCAGCGCGTGGATCGCGCCGGGCGCGATGCGCAAAGAGACTCCGTCGTTCGCCACGACCCGCGCGTAGCGTTTCGTGATGTCCGCGAGCTCCAACCTCCACATGACGATGGACGGTGTAGGCTAATCCCGGTCAATTTCGACGACGTTTCGCGGGCGACGGCGAACGCAATGCGTCGATGGAGCCGTGCGCGGGCGCCGGGCCGACAGTATCGTGAGGATATGGATTCGAGACCCGATACGAGTCTCGTGCTCTCGGTGCCCGGCTGGATCGACGCGGCGGTCGCCGACTTTTCCGGCCCGCTCGAGACGGACGAGGACCGGATGGCGCTCGCCGTCGCGCTCTCCCGGCTCAACATCGAGCGAGGCGGCGGCCCGTTCGGCGCGGTCGTCTTCGCCGGGACGCGGATCGCCGCGGCGGGCGTCAACCGCGTCCTCGACACCGGTTTCTCGATCGCGCACGCCGAGATCGTCGCCCTCATGCGCGCGCAGCACCGCGGTCGCGGCGACGGCCCGGCCGCGGGCGGAGGGTCGGGCGACCTTGCCGCGGGCCTCTCCCTCGTGACGACGACCGAGCCGTGCTGCCAGTGCTTTGGCGCGGTCGTGTGGTCCGGCATCGACCGTCTGGTGTGCGGCGCGACGACCGACGACGCCGAGGCGATCGGCTTCGACGAGGGCCCCAAGCCCGACGCCTGGCCGGAGACCCTCGAGCGCCGAGGCATCGCGGTGAACCTTCGCGTGCGGCGCGACGAAGCGCGCGCCGTGCTGAACGAGTACGCCCGCCGCGGCGGACCGATTTACGGATTGCGCAGCCCCCGCATGCCTTGAGCCGCTCGGGCGGCCCTACGGCTTGACGAACTTCAGCACGAAGCGATCGCTCGTGCCGCGCTTCGCGCCCGCCGCCATCGGCGAGTCGTTCCAGTCGCGCGTGTCGGACGGGTTGGCGAGGAAGGTCGCCTTGCTGTCGAGGCGGAAGCCGGCCTTCTCCACTTCTTCGCGGACGACGCGCTCCTCGATGCGGTGCGTGGTCTTCACGTCGTTGGTCCCCGATCCGTCCTTCGCGGCGTGGTCGATGATGCCGTAGACGCCGCCGTGCTTGAGCGCGCGGAAGATGGCCGCGTTCATCGCGTCGCGGTCGACGCCGAGCCACACGGTGTCGTGGTAGAAGAGCACGTCGACGACGACGTCGAGGTCGTGCGCCTCGGGGGGGAACGGGTCGGACGGCTCTCGGTCGGAGCGGACGACGTGCGCGTTGACCGGCTTCGCGAGGCGCGCGCTGAACGGCTTCTGGGCATATCGCTCGAGGATGAACTTCGGGTTCTCGGCGTAGACGACGCCGTTCGCGCCGACCGCGCGCGCCAAGAGCTCCGTCGTGTAGCCGCCGGCCGCGGCGATCTCGCCGACCCTCATTCCGGGCGCGATTCCGAAGAAGGCGAGCATCTCGCCGGGGTGGCGTCCCGCGTCGAGCTTCTTGTCCTCGTCGCTTCGATCGCTCGCGGCGACGATCGCGGCCGTCGCCGGGGGCACGTCGACCTGCGTGACGATCTTGGGCTGACCGTTGGACGCGGCCGGGGGCGCCGCGACGGCCTCCGGCGCCGTGGCCACGGGCGCGGGGGCGCTCGCCGAGGGGGCCGGGGCGGCGGCGACGGGCGCCTGCGTCGAGGTTTGCGATCCGCCGCAGGCGGCGGCCGCGAGAACGAGGAGTCCGAGGGCCGTGGTTCGCGTCATGGGCGTTCCTTTACCTTGGATGTGGGCGCGGGCCAAAAGAAGCGCGCGTGCAGCTCCGCTCACCACGGGACTGAATGCCCGGATTCGCAGACACGTCGAACGGCGTATCGTGATACGCCGGGAAAACCCAGTGGAGGATAGCCGGAACATGAGTCGACTCGTTCGCTTGCTCGTCGCCGCGTCCCTCGGGGCGCCGTTCATGGCCTCGCTTTCTGCGTGCACGGTGCACGCAACGACCTCGACCGCGGAGGGGCCCCCGGCTCCGCCCGCGCCGCCGCCTCCTCCCCCGGCGCCCCCGCCGCCGGTCGCGACCGCCACCGTCGTGGTCGCGCCGCCCGCCCCGGCGCCTGCGCCCGCGACCGCCGTGGCACCCGCGCGGCCCGAGGCGCACCCGGCGTATCTCCATGCGCTGAGCGATCTGCGCAACGCGCGCGCGCACCTCGAGCGCCGCGGCGGCGACCCCGCCATGCGCTGGGACGAGCGCGCCGCGGTCGAGGCCATCGATCGCGCCATCACCGACATTCGCCGCGCGGCGATCGACGACGGGAAGAACCTTCAGGACCATCCGCCCATCGACGCGCGCGAGCCGCGCGCGGGCCGCCTGCACGAGGCGCTCCTCGCGCTCCAGGCTTCACGAAACGACGTGAACCAAGAAGAGGACAACGTCTTCGCCAACGGCCTCCGCGCGCGCGGCATCCGCAACATCGACGAGGCCATCCGCGTGACCCAGCAAGGCATCGGCGAGGCCGACGCGATGGCGAGGCCCGCCGCGGCCCCGCCGCCTCCGGTCCAGGTCGTCGCGACGGCGCCCCCGCCGCCCGCTCCGGTGCATCCGCAGGTTCACCCCGCGTATCTCCACGCGCTGAGCGATCTGCGCGAGGCCCGCGAAGAACTGGCACGGCGCGGGGGCGATCCTCAGATGAAGTGGGACGAGCACGGAGCCGTCGAGGCCATCGACCGCGCCATCGTCGACGTCCGGCAAGCCGCGATGGACGACGGCAAGAGCCTCCAAGACCATCCGCCGGTAGACGCGAAAGAGCGCCGCGTCGGGCGGCTGCGCAAGGCGCTCGCGGCGCTCAAGGCCGCGCGAAACGACCTCGCCCACGAGGAGGACAACGGGGCGGCCGGAGCGGCGCGAGGGCGCGGCCTCGGCAACATCGACGAGGCCATCCGCTTCACGGAGCAAGGCATCGGCGAGGCCGAGCACGCCATCTGAGAGGACGACGGCCTCCTCGCGGAGACGAAGCGCGCGCCGGCGGCGGACGAACCCTCGTCCGTCTCGAGGAGGCGCTTGGTCCACGCGAGGAGCCGCACGGCGGCGGCGGGCGGGCGTGTGTCCGCGTCGAGGGCGCCCTTCCTCCACGCGAGGAGGCGTTCGTCTTCCGTGGGCGAGGGCCCGTCCGCGTCGAGGGAGCCTTCCTTCAATGCGAGGAGGCCTCCGTCCGTGGAAGACGGGCGACCGTCCGGACGAGACACGCGCCTTCTCGACGCGAGGAAGCCTCCGCTCGACGCAGACGGGCGAGCGTCTTCACGCGACGGGCGCTCTCTCGACGCAAGGAAGCCCCGGTCCACCGCGAACGCGCGGCTGCCGAGAAGAGACGTGCGCCTTCTCGACGCAAGGAAGCCTCCGTCCGCGTCGAGGAGGCCGTTGCGCGAGCGAGTCGCGCCCCTTCGCGTGAAGAGGCGCGCCTTCGCCGCGTCGCTGCCTCGTTACTGGCCGCTCGCGTCCGCCGCGTCGCCGCCGGCCGCGTCGGTCACGGTCGCGTCGCCGCCGCTGTCCGAAGCGGCAGCCTCGCTGCTCGCGCCGTCACCGCCGCCCGCCGCGTCGGAGGTCGCCGCATCGCCGGCGTCCACCGGGGCCGCGGCCACGCGGCACGTGTCATACAGCGTGTTGCCCGTGCCGCCCGCGGAACCGCCGCCCGTGCACTGGGTGAGGCCGGAGTCGGCGGGGCAGTCGGTCGGCGTGTTGATGTTGCAAGTGATCCGCTGGTTCGACGGGCAGACGGTCAGGCATGCCGTGCCGAGGGCGCCCGTGGCGCTTCCTCCGGCGCCGCAGCAAACCTGCCCGCTCGAACACTGGGCCGACGTGATGCACGTCACCGTGTCCGCCGCCATGCACGAGCCGGTCGGCTCGCAGGTGAAAGCGCTGCCCGCGGCGGCGTCCGTTCGCGTGAGGCAGCACACGTTGCCGGAAGCGCAGTTCGGGCAGGTGCCCGCGCCACCGTCGGTGGGGGTCGTCCCGCTGCTGGAGCTGCTGTTCGACCCGCTGCTCGACCCGCTGCTGCTCGATCCGCTGCTGGAGCTGCTGTTCGACCCGCTGCTGGAGCTGCTGCTCGAGCTCGTCGACGAGTCCGGCGTGTTGTTGGAGCTGTCGTCGCTGCTGCAGGCGACGATGGTGCTCCCGACGCCAAGCGCTACGAAAAAGAGTCCCCGTATGATTTTCATGGCGGGGACCGTAGCCACCTTGGTCGCGGCCGCGGAGTCTCCGTCGCGTCGCGACTGGCCTTACCGCCTGGCCATTGGACCACTCCGGGGGGCCCGGACAGCGAGGCTGGAAGAAGGTCAGTAGCCGACGTCGGGGCGCGATCGCGTCGGCGCCGGCGGAGGCGGCGGGGGGGCGACCGACTCGATCGTGGGAGCCGCCGATTTGACCGCGGCCGCGGAGTGGCTCGCGGCCGCCAAGGGCTTCGGGACGGGCGGTGCCCCGTGGAACGTCTGCGGGCGGTACACGACCGGGTGCACGCTCGCGCGCGGCGCGTCGCTCGGAACGGGGGCAGACGGCTCGAGCTCGGGCGACGATGCGGGGCGCACCGCCGCGGTTACGGGGCCGGCAAAGGGAGCCGACGGGGTGGGCACGCCCGTGCGCGGCGCAGCGGCCGCGGTCGCCGATCCGATCGGCACGGGTCGGCGCACGAGCGCCGCGGTGACCGCGACCGCGGCCACGACCGCGAGCGCGCCGCCCATGAGCCCCATCCCTCGACGGCGGGGCGCGGCGGCCGTCTCGAGGATCGGCCCGGTGATGACGGACTGCGCGGGGCGCGTCGAATTGACGACCGGGTCCACCGGCGCCAGTGACCCCGAGATGCGCATCGATCCCGACGCCCGGGCGTTCGGGTCCGAGCCTCCACCGATCGCGTGGATCGCCGCGCGGCGGATCGACGACGAACCCTCGGCCACGGCGAGCGCTCGGAGCGGCGCGAACGGCAGGAGCGCGATCGCGAGCTCGGCCATGTTGCGGAAACGCGCCGCGGGGTCCTTCTGCAGGCAGCGCGAGAGCACGTCGGCCAGGCCGGGCTCGAGCTCGGGCCGGACCTCGAGGAGCGGCGCCGGCTCGCGTTCGAGGATCGCCGCGCAGATTTCCGTCACGCCGTCGCCGGGGAAGGCGACGTTGCCGGTGAGGAGCTCGTAGAGGACGACGCCGAGCGACCAGATGTCCGAGCGGACGTCGGCTTGCGCGGTCGCGCGGATTTGCTCGGGCGACATGTAGAAGGGCGTCCCGAGCACGTGCGAGCCCGTGAGGCGGGCGCTCGCCGAAGTGGTCGCGACGCCGTCGGAGATGCCGACCTTCGAGATGCCGAAGTCGAGCAGCTTGATCGACGACAAGCCGTCGTGCTCCACGCGAAAGAGGTTCTCGGGCTTGATGTCGCGATGGATGATCCCGTGGGCGTGGGCCGACGCGAGCGCGACGCAAGCGTGGATGACGTATTCGACCGCGTCGTCGGCGCCGAGCCGGCCACCCTCGGCGAGGACCACCGCGAGGTCGCGGCCGGTGAGGTACTCCATGACCAGGAACGGGACGCCGTCGCTCGTGCCGACGTCGTAGACGCGCGCGATGTATTCGCTCTGGAGGCGGCACGCGGCGCGGGCTTCGCGGGTGAACCGCTCGACGACGTTCGGCTGTCGGAGGTAGCGCCGCTTGAGAAACTTGAGCGCGAAGTACCCGCCGAGCTGGACGTGACGCGCGGCCACGACGAACCCGATTCCCCCGACGCCGAGCAAGCGCTCGACGATGTACTTGTCGGCGATGACGTCGCCCGCGGTGACGTACACACGGTCGTCGTCGCCGACTTTCACGTCGCCCGAGGCCGTGGGCTCGAAACGCAGGGTGGGTGGTTGCGATGGCTTCGGCGTCGGGGTCATGCGCTCCTCGGCGGGGCGGGCAAAGGTCGGCCGCGGCGGCGCGCGCGGCACGGCAAGCGCGGAGCGCACGCTCGACTCACGGGCATTGCGTGTAGCTCCCGCTGATGACCTGGCTGGCGACGTCCATCGTCAGCCCGGAGCTCCCGAACGCCGGCGTGCCTCCCCCCGAGCCCACGCACCAGACCTCCGCCGTGCCGCCCACGATGTCTCCGTGAACGTCCCAGAGCATCGCGCTGTAGCTTCCGCGGAGGGCGATCGACTGTCCGGCCGCGAGCGTCTGCAAGGCGACGGCGGCCTGCCCCTGCCCGACGCTGATGGCCGCGCCGGTCCCGAGCGACCCGAGACCCTTGGCGACGTTGGCGCCGGTGACGGGCACGCCGGGCATGGCGGCGATCGCGAAGGCGACGGAGTACATGGCGTCGTACGAAGAGCCCATCCCGGAGGTGCCGGGGTTCGAGCCGTAACGCGTGGTGAAGGCGGTGTTGAACGCGGCGAAGACGGGCGCCGAGTCCCCGTCGGGGCGGACGCCGATGCCGCGGACCCGCGACGCGAAGTCGGCCGGCACGCCGGCCGGTGGGCTCGCGGCCGACGCGGTGAGAAACGCGTTGGTCTTCGCGGCGTCGGAGCAGACGTAGTACGGGCGGGTCGTGGCGCCTTCCATCGTGAGCTGCTGCTCGAGCGGGATGACGACGTCCGCCACCTGTTCCTGCGCCGTGACGAAGACGACGTCGGGGAGGAAAGACGCGTAGTGCGTCGCGATGACGGTCTGCGACGGGACGTCGTTGGCGAGGTCGTAGTGGTCGAGGCTCACCTGCGACGCGTTGGATGGGTCGGAGAGGAAGTGCCCGTTGAAGATGAGGCTCCCGCTGATGGAGTCGAGGGCGCTCAGGCCGAGGGCGTCGGTCCGGTAGACGACGCCGAGCTTGAGCGTCGGACCGCGCGTGGCGTGGAGATTGGTCTCGATCTCGTTGATCTGCTCGATGACGAGCTTCGCGCGCTGGTCGTCCGACGGGACGTCCCGGAAGGTGAGGCCGTCGTCGACGAGGTACGTGATGGGCGAGGCGAGCGCGGTGGGGCTCATGAGGAGCGTGCCGCCCATGGCGCTCACCTGCTGGGTGACGTCGATGACGTCTTGCGCCGCGTTCGGCCCGACGATGGCGGGGACGTGGAGGTCGTTCACGAGGTGCTGCGCCGTGCGCACGGTGTTCTGCGAGGGGTCGCACTCGACGACGAGGAGCGGCCGCGTCGGACCGTGAGGCGTGGTGGCCGGCAAGCCTCCGCCCGCGACCGACGAGTTGATCTCGCTCGCCGCCAGGATCGCGGCCTGCTGCCGCGAGACGTTGGACGCGCCGCTCGTGCCGCTCGTCACGAAGAACGAACCCAGCACGATGGAGTTGTCGTTCGTGTAGTCGCCGTAGAAGACGGGGCAGTCCGGCGTGAGGAGCCGCGCGCACTTGCCGACCGACTGGACGCAGAGGGCGGGAATGGCGCCGCCGTCGATCTCGCCGGTGAACGGCGCGGGCGTGGCGCCGTCGGCGGAGGCTTCGAGGACGCCGGCGTCGAGCGGGCCTTCCATCGTGGCGAGGTCGGTGCACTCGGCGTTGGTCGTGCACCCGGGCTCGAGCGCGGCTTCGTCGGCGGCGTCGGCCGTCGTGTCGCCGGCTTCGGGGAGGACACCCTCGCTCGTGGGGTTCGCGATGTTCGCGTCGGGATGGTCGGCCGTCGTGTACTGGTCGAGGCTGAAGACGGAGGCGCAGCCGGTGAAGACCGCCGTCGCGGCGGAGACGAGAGCAAGGATGTGCGTCGTTCGCATGGGCCTTCGTGGTCAGAAGCCGCCGGCGATCCCGAGGTAAGTCGGGCCGACGACGGGGGTGAGCTCCGCTTTGGCGGAAGCGGGGGGAGGATCTTCGCCGCGCCGCGCGAGGAGGAGGACGAGGCCGGTGGCGACGCCGGCGCCGGCGACGATGAAGCCCGCCGTGGAGACGGTGGCCCAGGTCTTCGCGTTGCTGATCTCCGATTGCTTGTCGGACGGACACGCCTTGGTCGGACCGCAGGCCGACGCGAGATCGGACGACTTGGCGGCGACGACGGCGCCCGCCGCCACGCCGGTCGCGAGGCCGAGACCGCCGATCGTGAGCGCCACGATCGCCGGTGCGAACGACCCGCCGGTGTGCGCCTGCGGAGGCGTGTCGACGGGCGCGGGCTCGGGCGTCCGGATGACTAGGGCGTGCGGGTCCGGCTCGAGGTCGAGCGAGACGGTCTTGGTCTCGCTCTCGGCGAGGGTGACGCTCTTGGTGCTCGGGACGAAACCGGGGGCCGTCGCGCGAACGACATGGCTGCCGGGATCCGCGGGCCGATCGTTGTCGAGGAGCGCGTCGGAGAGCACGTCGCCGTCGACGGTGACCGTCGCCTTCGTACCCGGCCGCATCTTCAGCGAGACGCGGAGCATCGGGATGCGGGGGAGCGTCTGCTCGAGGACCCCGCGAGCGCGGGCGACGGCTTCGACGAAGATCGGCGGCGCGTTCTCGGGGAGCGACTCGCGGAGCAGGCGGTGGAGGCGCTCCGTGCCCGCGACGATCTTGCCGAGGTGAATCTCGCATTCGCCGAGGCGCCCCGCGGTGGTCGGCGCGTGGTGGAGCTTGTCGGCTCGTTCGAGCTTCTCGGCGGCCTTCTCGCAGTTGCCCGCGTCGGCGAGCGCGAGGCCGTCCTCTCCGAGGAGGCGGGCGGCGGCGGTGTCCGACGCGTCGTCCGCCCGCGCGGCGCCCGGCGCGGAGAGCGCCGCCATGGCCACGACCGATGCTCCGGCCCACACGTGTCGACGAGTCATGCCTCAATCCCCTGCGCGATGACGCCTGACGGTCCCACCCAGCCGCCGGTCGAGGGTTCCCTCACTCGAGACGCCGAGGACGGCCGCGCCGTACGCCTCGATGTTCGTCGAGCGAAGGCGCCCACCGAAATCCGGCGAACAACTTCAGACTTCGGACGGTGCGCCGAGGCCGGCGATTAAGGCGCTGGCGGAGATTGGCGGTTTCAACGGGGAATTCGGGAGTGCTCCCGTCGGCGGGTTGCACCCACGCGTGCGCCCGGCGGACCGGGCGCGCGCCTTCGCTCAGTCGTTGGCGGACATGTAGTGCTCTCGGAGCACGAGTCCGTCGCTCGAGAACCGGGCCGCGACCACTTCGGCGAAGTAATCCCGATAACGATATCGCGTGCTCGCGAGGCTGGCGGGGCCTTCGGCGGTGAGGTGCGCGTCGTCGAACGCGCCGCTCGACTGGTGGGGGACGCCGACCTGCGCCTCGAGGCTCCTCTCGACGTCGCGGACGGTCTCGGTGCGCGCGAGGTGCATGCGCATCGTGGAGACGTCGACGAGGTGGCCGTGGGTGTTGAAGCCGAGCGAGAGCTTCTGGATGGGGCCGTCGGCGGCGGGCAGGCCGAGCGTTGAGGCGGGTACGTCGTTGCACGTGAGGAGGCCCTCGCGGACCTCCTCGCATGCGACGTGCACGCGCTCGGCCCACGCGTCGACGTCTTTGCGGGCCGTGCGATCCAGATCGAAGCCGAGCGCGGGCCGCGAGGGCGCCGCCTCGGTGCCTCGTTTGCTGCGGATGGCCGCGAGGCGCGCGGGCTCGAGCTCGGCGAGCGTCGCTCGCCCGAACGGACAGCCGCCGGCGCACACGAGCAGCCCGCGCGCGAACGGCATGTGGAGGACTCCGACGGCGACCGTGGCGACCGCGAGGACCGCCACGCCCGTGCCCAATGGCCTTCGCCAGCCCATCGCCGACTCCGATCAGCCGCCGTCGCCGGGATAGGCTTGGGCCCCGGCGTCGGTCAGCGCGGGAGTCACGACCGCCCCTTTGGTGGAGGCGAGCGCATTGGCGAGCGTGCCGACGTCGGTCGACGAGACGCCCAACGAGGTGAGCTCGGCGCCCGCGATCATGACGAACTCGTCGAAGGTACCGCCCGAAATGAGGAGCGGTGCGTGAAGGGTCGTCAGATCGCGGCAGGTGTACATGACGCCCGCATCGCTCATGATGGTGGTCGGATAGGTCTCGGTTCCGCCGGCCGCGTTGGCGACGAGATCGGTGAAGCACTCCTCGACCTGGTCTTCCGTGGGGTGACCGTTCGCCGGCGCGCCCGCCTGGAAGAAGAAGTAGCTCGCGATGTCCATGTGCGTGAGCTCCGCCGCGACGATCTGGTTCACCGCGGCCCGAATTCCCGCGTGCCCGCCAAGGCGCTGATAGAGGGTCCCGCCATCCGTGGTCGTCGCGGACGTTCCACCGTCGACGGGGGTCGACGTGTCGTCCGAGCTGCACCCCAGCGACAGCGCCGCGGAAATCGCGACGGCCGTGCTCGCGCCGAGCGCGCCGCGGACCAGAAGCTTCACGTACCGGGTCGACTTCATGATGATCGCATCCTTTCCCCAAGACTCGCGCAACTGCAGACCACTACGCGCGCGGGCCGCGCGCGGATCGCCGTGAGCGCCACTTTTTCTCCCCACACGGTTTCCCCCCGCGTCCAGGCGCTGGAGGAGTCGGTCGTTGAGAATGAGCGAGCTCTTGGTGAGCGCGGACTTTGGGGAAATCGTGCCGTCCCATTCTGGGCGCCTGTGGCAAGAGCGCCTCACGCGAGAAGCTTCGATGGGACCCCCAAGGTGAGCCCTCGAGCTGCGTGCAAAGCATTCGGCGAGCCTTTTCGCTCGAGGGATCGGTGTGTGCAAAGGGCGACGTTCGGCGGTCCATTTCGCCGAGAGGAAAGGTCATGGCCCTTCGATCGTCCGCCGTCGGCGTGCTTGCCATCGCCGCCGGGCTCACCTGCGCTCCGGTCGCTGGCGCCCAGTCCGCTCCTACTCCCGCGCCCGCGCCGCAACCGGGCCCCGCCCAGGCCGCGGTCTCGCAGACCGCACCCGCGCCCAGCCCCGTTCCAGCGCCGACGCCGCAGGAGATCCGCGAGCGCCGCGTGAGGACCGAGATCGACTCCGCGATGCCGGGGACGGTCGTCGAACGGCGCATCTCCCTGAGCGAGAGCGGCGGGGCCTATTTCTTCTTGCCATTTCGGTCGACCGAGTCGACCTGGGAGCAGGTTTGCGTGACCCCGTGCTCGGTCGACCTCGACAAGTACTCGACATATCGCGTGGGCAAGGTGAACGGCGTCCTCGCGTCACGCTCGTTCACCCTTCCTCAAGGACTCGACCGCCTCTCGATCAAGATCGAACCGGGGAGCGCCCTCGCGAATCACATCGCCGTGTCGGCGAGCGCCATCGGGCTCACCGCCCTCATCGTCGGCGGGGCCCTCGTCGGAGCACAAAAGCTCTTTGGCGACGAGGACGCCGCGCGGACGGCCGGTTTCATCACGGCAGGAGCGGGCATCATCCTCCTCGGCGTGGGCATTCCCGTCGCCATCCTCACGAAGACGAAGATCCTCGGGCCGGCCGGCCGCATCGCCATCACGCCGCGCGGCGTGGTCTTCTAACCGAGTCCAAATCTAGCTCGCGCCGCCGTCGTGGTGCGCGTGCGGGTGCCAGCACGCGAGGTCGCCCGTCTTCGTCTTGTGGCACGTGCCGGCGACGTGGCCGTGGGGCGCGTCGAACTCGCAGGCGTCGCCCTCGCTCTTGTCTTTGCAAGCGGCGATGGCCTCGGGATGCGGGCCTCTGTGCTCGTCGTCGGCGGAACTGCTCTGCGCGAGCGAGAGGACGGGGATGATCGTACAGGCGGCGACCACGGCAAAGCGCGACCATCGATGCATGGGATGACTCCGGGGAGATGGCGCGTCGGCGCCGGGGCAATCGGTACATGCATGCGATAGTCGACGGGCGTTGGACGCGCGCCGCGATTCCGACCAGCGGGCGGGCTGCGGGCACGTGCCGCACCTCGGCCACGCGAGGGGCGTCCCGGTCCGAGCCGGGCCTTGGCGCGCCTACGTGGCGCACGGGGTGGGTGATACGTTGGCGAGCGCGCTTCGTTCGACGCGCGCCCCATGAGCGACGCCCCTTCTTTCGACGAGCGGAGCAAGGCGGGTCGAAGCTTGCCACCGGTGTGGAGCGTCCCCATCGTCGCGGCCTTCGTGTTCGTTGGGCTCTACGCGACGGCGGCGGTCCTCTACCCCGGAGGCACGTACCAGGAGCCCAGTCGCTCGGGGTATAGCTTCGTCGACAACTACTTTTGCGACCTGCTCGACGCGCAGACGAAGGCCGGCCGCGGTAACCCCGGGCGCCCGGTCGCCATCGCGGCGATGGTCGTCTTGTGCGTGGGAATCTCGGTGTTCTGGTGGAGCGTACCGAAGCTCTTCCCCGGAGCTCGCGTGCGCGCCGCGGTCGTGCGCGCGTCGGGCCTCGCGTCGGGCCTCGTGACGCCGTGGGTGGCGACGCGGGCGCACGACGCCGTGATCCATGGGGCGGGCCTCTTGGGCGTGATCGGCTTCGTCGGGACGATGACGGCGCCGGGGTCGCACCGCACGCGCACGGTCGAGGTCGCGGCATGCACGGCCATCGCCTTCGTCGTCGCGAACTACCTGATTTGGGTCACGCGCGTCGGCCTCGCGTGGATGGCGCTCGTGCAGAAGGGTGCGTTTTCATTCTTTCTCTTGTGGATGGTCCTCGTCGCGCTGCGCCTCCGCGGTCCGCGGGCGCCGTTCGAGAAGCGAGGCTCCGGCGCGCGCTCGTGACGTCCACTCCGACCGGAACGTGAGCGCCGCGGCGGCGCGGGGAACAAAAAAGTAGAGCGCGGTGTCGATTCCGGCCCGCCTCGAACGTCTTCATGAAGGAGGCAAGCCCACGTGTCTTGCGCCAGGTGGTGAAAACCCGATGACGCTTGAAAGTCGTTGCCTGCCGTCGAAGGCGAAGGTTTCGCGGGGTGGAGGGAGCATGACGCGCGAGACGATCGCATGCGGTCGCTGTCGAACGATCCGCAGCGAGGAGCAGTGGTCCTCGCTGCGCAGGGTGGCGCGGGTGGACGGCGAAGGGCTGTCCGGCGTGGTCGTGCGATGGCCGGTCGACGTCGTCGTGATCGTTCGAGAGTGCTCTTGCGGGGCCCTCATCGCGCGACTCGCATCGCGCGACTCGGAGCACGGCGATCACGGAACGGGGAGCTCGAACGATACGCAGTAATTGGGGTTCGGCCGCTTCGTCGTCTCGCCTCGGAATGGATCCGAGTCGCGGAGCTGACCCCACCGAACGGCGTTCGACGCCGTGGACATCTGGATTCCCTGGCTCGCAGTAGCATAGCCGACGACGAGAGGGCCGGCCGGCAGCGCGCGCGCGGCGCGGACGACGACGCTCTGGCCGAGGATGGCGACGGAGTCGATCGCGACGCGCGTGTCGCCCACCCGAAGCTCGAAGCCGCGCCCGCGCACCCACTCTCCGATGGCGGGAGCGTCGAACGAATCGTCCCAGACGAGCGGGGCGACGGGCATGTGGAAGGAAACGACGATCGCCTGGTCCGACCGCTCGACCCTCGTCGGTTGGAGCGGCTGCCAGTCCCTGCCGAAGACGGCGCGCTCGGCGTGGACCTGACCGAGCTTCTCTCCGAGCAGCTGATAGCCGACGGCCGACAGGTGAACGCCGTCGCCGTTCTCGTGTCCGTTCATCTGATATTTGGGGCCCGCGCAGACGAACTCGCCCTTGCGTTCGGTCCCGAGCCGCCACTGCGTCTGGGTCGCGAGCGCGCGGCCGCCGGCGCTGGCGGGCCCGTTCGGGAAGGCGTGTTGCTGCGTGAGGTACATCGGAATCGCGTCGGGCTGCCCGGTGATGGCGCAAAGGTCCGCGTTGTAGTCCGCGAGCAAACGAGACAGGTCGGCCGCGTACGTCGCGCTGCCCGAGTCGGTCTCCCCGTGGGTCATCACGATGGCGGCGACCCCATAGGTTTTTCCCGCGGCGCGCGCGAGGCGCGCGATGGCCGCGACTTCGAAGAGGGTCGCGGCGTAGGCGCGGCCGACGATCCCGTCGCTTGCGCCCCGTTGCTTCTCGAGGGCGACGATCCCTTGGCCGCTCTCGCCGACGACGGTGTGGACGGTCACGTGATCGGCGTTCGCCGCAACCGCGCGCACGAGGAACGTGATTTGGCGCGCCATCGCCGAGTGCAGCGTCTCGCCGTAGACGTTCCCGGGATACGCGCTGGGGTATCCGGTCTGGAGGTCGCGAATGGGCTCGACGAGCGGAACCATCGAGAGCCCTGCCGCCGACGGGTCCCACGGAGGGGCCGCGGCGTGACCGCGGTCTCCGAGAGAGAGCTTGAGGTTGCCGTACGGCTGCGTGACCGATGTCACCGGCGGGGTGCCCACCGAGAGGCTCTGTCCGGTGCCGACGATGCCGTTCCAATCCCACGGACCGGAGAGGCGATTTCGTGATGATTCCGCCACGGCTCACTCGTCCTTCTTCGGTCCTTCGTTGTACCCGCGCGGCCGGTACTTGGGATTCACGCCCTGGTTTTCTTCGCCGTTCCCGAGCGTGTCGTCGATCAAGTACTTCACCCACGACCCTGGGTACTGGTCCCCGAAGTCCTGAAGCTCGCCCCGCACGCGCGAGCCGGCCTCGAGCTGATGCTCGTCCCAGAGGCACTGAAGAGCGAGAGCGACGAGGCTCAAATCGTTCGGCCCGAGGGCGAACCCGCGCAGGTAGTGGGGCAGCGCTTCGGGCGCGCGATGGAGGCGACAGAGCGTGTCTCCCTCGTAGATGTTGGCCATCGGCCACTGGGGGGCGAGCTCGAGGGCGACGGTGCTCGAGGCGAGGCGGCCTTCGAGGTCTTGGCGCGCGCCCACCATGACGGAGTAGTTGAGGTGCGCCTTCGCGCTCCGAGGGACGGCTTTGCGCGTGGCGTCCCAGAAAGCGAGGTCGTTCGTATAGTCGAAGGCGTGCCGGCGGGCGGCGAAGCACTGGAATCCGAAGAAGAGGAGGAAGACGGCCACGGTGAGCGGGAGCAGCGGCCGCACCGCGAGCGCCCGCCGTACGGCGAGCGCGATGAGCATGGACGTGCCGATGGCGGGGAAGTACCAGAAGCGCTCCGCCCGGACGGTCGGCAGGACGACGGGAATGTTCGAGACCGGAAAGTACGAGACGACGATCCAAACGAGGGCGAACGCGACGATGGGCATCGCCACCGATCGAGGGAAGCCCTTCCGGGCGCGCATCGTGGAGCGCACGGCGAGGACCGGCGCGGCGAGGAGCGGGAGGACCATCGCCAGGCCGCCGATGACGCTCTCGGGAAAGACGAGGTGGTCGGGGATCGGCTCCTGGGGCGCGGAATAATCGCCGGAGAGGACACGCGGGAAGACGACTTGCCCGAGGCCGCGTGCGTAGACCCGAAGCGCTCCGGCGAGGCGATACGGGAACGAGGCTTCGATGAGCGGGTTGTTCAGCGGATCGTGAGGCAAGCCCGGCTGCGCGTACCACCGGAGCGCCGCCGCGAAGGCCCGGTGGAGGAAGGGCGTGCCGGCGTTGGCTTGGGCCGTGAGGGCTTGGGGCGTCGTGACGGGAAACCACCGGCGCCGCATCTCGACGTAAAAGACGAACGCCGCGCCGGTGACGACGGCGGCCACCGCGGCGCGCGTCCAGGCGAGCGGCCTCCGCGGGTGGGTGAGCGGGGCGGTGAGCAACGCGGCGATGGGCGCGAGGACCACGATGCAGAGGGCGCTCTCTTTCGAGTAGAGCCCGAGCAGCGTCGCGCCGAGCAGGCCCAGGGCCATTTGCGGAAGGCGCAGCCCGAGGACGAGGAGAGCGAGGAGCGCGCCCGCCCCGCCAAGAATGTCGGCGATACCGACGACGCCGCTCACGGCCTCCGTGATGACCGCGGTGGCGACGAAGGTCGCCCCGGCCAGCCACGCGGTGAGCCGATCGCGGGTCCACTGGAAGACGAGCAGGACGACGAGCGCGCCGTTGCAGCCATGGAGGAGGACGTTGACGTAGTCGTGCGGGAACGCGCTCTGCTCGCGGAGGCCGATCTTCCAGAGCGCGCGCCAGAGGATGTCGGGGAGCGGCCGGTACGAGCCGATGGTGCGCTCGGGGGTCAGGCCCCAGAAGTCACGGTGAAAGGCGGAGAGCCAGCCGATGTGGGCCGACGGGTCGCTCGCGGCCCGCACGTACGGGTTGGCGAGGAGGGCCTCTTGCTCGTCGAAGATGAAGTTGGTGGTCGGGCTCCTCGTGAAGAGGAACATCGACAGGAAGCACATCGGGACGAGCGCCGTGAGGAGCGACGGGTCTTCCGCGAGAAAGTAGTCCCGGAGGCGCGTCCAAGGGGTGCGCTTGGGCAACGGCGGCAAGGTGTCGACCGCATCGTCGCTGCGGTTCATCGCGGCGTCACGTTAGCGCACCCTCGTCGGCCCTGCGGAGGCCGAAGGCGAACGCGAGCGCGACGACCATTCCGATCGACGCGGCGGTGTACGGGGCGAGCGCACCCACGTTCGCGTAGAGCCAACCGCCGGTGGCGGGCCCGAAGGTCCGCGCGAGGCTCGCGAAGGACTGATTGGTGCCGAGGGTGCCGCCTTGCCTGTCCGCGGGCGCGCAACGCGAGATGAAGGCCGACGTGGTGGGCTGCGTCAGGCCGTTGCCGAGCGCGAGGAGGCCGCCCCCGAGAAAGAGCAGCGGGCGCGCACGGGAGCCACCCGCGACCGCGAGGCACGCGAAGGCGAGGGCCTGGACGAACGCGCCCGCACGCATGAGGGTCGGCTCGTCGAAACGCTTGGAAAGAGGCCGGACGAGGCCGCCCTGGACCGCGGCGGCGACGATGCCGATGAACGCGAGGACGTAGCCGGTGCCGCGCTCGTCGATGCCGAAGATGTCGCCGCAGAAGAAGGTGAAGGTCTGGTCGAGGTTCGTGAAGCTCAGGATGACGAGGAAGTTGACGCCGATGGCGAGGGCCACGCCGGGCAGCGCAAAGGACGCCCGCAGAGCCTCGACGTTGAGCGGCGCGAGGCTTCGGCGGGGGGTGCGCGCGCGTCGTTCGGGCGGAAGGGACTCGCCGACGCCGAACGCCACCCAGACGAGGTTGACCAGGCTGAGACCGGCGGCCACCAAGCAGGGGACGGCGCCGTGGCGACCCGCGATCGCGATCCGGGCGAGCGAGCCGCCCAAGGCCGGCCCCAGAATGAAGCCGAGGCCGAAGGCCATGCCGATGAGCCCCATGCCTTTGGCGCGCGCCTCGGGCTTGGTGATGTCGGCGATGTACGCGCTGGCGGTCCCGAGGTTGGCGGTGGCGATGCCTCCGAAGATGCGCGCGGCGAAGAGCCACGCGATGCTGTTCCCCCACGCCAGCGAGACCCCGAGGCCCCCCATGGCGAGCGCGGTGCCTCCGATCGACCAGAGGAGCACCGGGCGGCGGCCGACCCGATCCGAGAGGCGGCCCCAGACGGGGACGAAGAGAAATTGCATGAGCGAGTACACGGACCCGAGCAGGGTCGCGACGAACGGGCTCACGCCGAAGGCGTCGCGGGCTTCCTTCGCGAGGAAAGGGAGGACGAGGCCGAACCCGAGGAGGTCGACGAAGACCGTGAGGAAGATCGCTCCGAGCCTCGGGGCCGATTTCATGGGCGTTGGCGCGGCACTATAGCGAGGGCTCCCCCGCGCGCCCTCAGAAGCGAGGGTCGAGCCGTCTGGCGTGGACGAAGACCTCCCGGTTGCCCTTCGGGCCGGGGAGCGCGCTTTCGCTTTGCGCCACGATGTCGAAGCCCTCCGCGCGCACCTGCTCGACCGCACGCGCGACCGCGTCGAGCCGCGTCTCGTCGTCGCGAATGACGCCTCGGGCTCGAGACGCCTCGTGGCGGCCGACCTCGAACTGGGGCTTGACCAGCGCGACGAGGTCGCCGCCGGACCGGGTGCAAAGAGCGATCGCCGAGGCAAGCTTGCCGAGGCCGATGAAGGAGGCGTCGACCACGGTCAGGTCCACGGGACCCCCGATCTCGGTGGGGTGGAGGGTGCGGGCGTTCGTGCGCTCGCGCACCTCGACGCGGGGGTCGATGCGAAGCCGGTGAGCGAGCTGCCCGTACCCGACGTCGACGGCGACGACCCGGGCGGCGCCGCGCTGGAGGAGGCAGTCGGTGAACCCTCCGGTGGAGGCGCCGAGGTCGAGGCAGCGCAGGCCGCGGACGTCGACCCGGAGGTCGTCGAGCGCTCCAGCGAGCTTGACGCCCCCCCGGGATACGTACGGGTGGTCGGCCGCGCGAAGCTCGACGGCCGCGTCGTCCGCGACGAGCGCGCCCGCCTTGTCGACGCGATGACCGGCGACACGGACGTCGCCGGCGAGGACGAGAGCCTGCGCGCGAGCGCGGGTCGGAGCGAGGCCGCGCGCGACGAGGAGCTGGTCGAGTCGGGTCTTGCCCATCGCCGTCCGAAGCTCGTCCTAGGGAATGCTCGCCCGCGGATGCAGGGCGCGGGCGAGGACGGCCAAGCCTTCGGCGATCCGTGGCCCGGCGCGAAGGACACGCTCGTCGCGAATGCGGATGACGTGCCCGGCGCGGACGGCGCGGAGACCTCCCCACCCGGGAGCGTCGGGCGCAATGAGCGTCGCTCGCTCGCCGTCGACCTCCACCGCGTCGAGCACGACGTCGGGGTCGAGGTCGAAGAGGCGTTCGAAGCCGAGCGTGGGCCACGGCCCCCCCTCGGTGATGACGTTCTGCGCTCCGGCGGCGGCGATGAGCTCGTCGGCGAAGCTCTTGGGTCCGGCCGCGACGAGCGGCGTGACGGAGACCATCAGGACGACGCGGGGCTTCGGCTCGCCGGAGACCGCGTGCTCGATGGCGCGCTCGTGCGCGTCGAGCGCCGCCGTCACCCGGCGCGCGTCCTGGGCGTGGCCCGTCCGTTCGCCGAGGCCGACCAGGAGATCGTCGATGGACGCGAGCGAGCTCGAGGTTGGAAACCAGGTGGGAATCCCTCGAGCGCGGAGCTCGCCGGCGAGGTGGTCCGAGGTCAAGCCGCCGAGGCCGACGACGAGGTCGGGGCGCAAGCCGAGGACGGCCTCGAGGTCGGGCTCGACGTCGCCGACCACGGGGAGCGCCCGCGCTTCGGGGGGGAAGTCGCAATATCGCGATCGGGCGACCGCGCGGTCCCCTGCACCGATGGCGAAGAGAGCTTCCGTCGTCGACGGCGCGAGCGACACGACGCGGTGGGCGCCGCTCGGGCCGACGTCGGTGACCTCGGGCCTAGAGCAAGCCGCGGCGATCGCGAGGACGATCGCGATGACGGGCCGTGCGCTCATCGAGCGATGAGGCCGTACTTGTGCAGCTTTTCGATGAGGGCCGGGCGGGACACGCCGAGCCGGCGGGCGCTCTCGCTCTGGTTGTGGCTCGCGGCCTCGAAGGCCTCGGCGATGAGCGCCCGCTCGAAGGCCTCGACGCGGGCGCGCAGAGGGTGGCCCGGCCCGGGATCTCCCGTCGCCACGAGCGGCGCCGACGAGACGGCCGGGCCATCGGCGAGCGACCGCCAAAGGGCGAGCGTGATGCGCTCGTCGGGCGCGAGCGCGAGCAGACGAGCGACCGTGTTCTCGAGCTCGCGAACGTTGCCGGGCCAAGCGTGCGCTCGGAGCGCGTCGACCAGCGACGGCTCGACCTCGACCGCGCCCATCCCGTATCGGTCGGCGTAACGTCGGACGAAGGTCCGCACGAGGGGCTCCACGTCCTCTGGGCGCTCCCGGAGAGAGGGCACGCGGATCGGAACGACGTGGAGTCGATAGTAGAGGTCTTCCCGGAATCGGCCGGCTTTGACGTCGGCGGCGAGGTCACGGTTGGTCGCTGCGATGAGGCGCACGTCGACGATCTCGGGCCGACCGCCCACTTGCTGGACCTCGCCCGACTGCATGGCGCGAAGGATCTTCGCCTGGATGGCGAGCGGCAACTCGCCGACTTCGTCGATGAAGAGCGTGCCCTTGTGGGCCTGCTGGAAGTAACCGAGGCGCGCCGTCTGCGCGCCGGTGAAGGCGCCCTTGGTATGTCCGAAGAGCTCGGCCTCCGCCAGCTCGCCCGGGATCGCAGCCGCGTTGAAGCGGATGAGCGGACGGTCGGCGCGTCGAGAGTGAGCGTGCAGCACCGAGGCGAGGATGTCCTTTCCGGAGCCGCTTTCGCCGCTCAGCAGAACGGTCACGTCCTTCGGAGCGACCCGCGCGACCACGTCCATCAGGCGCTTGATGGCAGGGCTCTCGGCGACGATGGTCCGCCCGAGCGCCGCCTCCGTACGCAGACGCGCGTTCTGCAGGCGAAGATCGCGCCAATCGATCGCGCGACGCACGGCGAGCACGAGCTCGTCGGGGTCGAACGGCTTGGGCATGTAGTCGAAGGCGCCGGCCTTCATCGCGGCCACCGCGACCCGCTCCGATCCATGCGCAGTGAGCATGAAGACCGGGACGCTGGGGTCGCTCGCGCGCATGCGCTCGAGGACCTGCATCCCGTCGAGCTCCGGCATCGCAAGGTCCGTGAGCACGATGTCCGCTCCCCGTGCCTCGAACGCGGCGAGCCCGCTGGCGCCGCCGTCACACGCTTCGACCACCAAGCCGGCGTCGCTGAGGACCGCCTCGAGCGTGAACCGGAGCGAGGCGTCGTCGTCGATGACGAGCACGCGGCTCATGGCGCGGAGCTCAGCGTGCGCCGGCGATCGCCGGCTCGGACGCGTCGGCTTCGCCCTCGGGCTTCGGCGGGCGAAGTGGGTTGGGCAGGCGAGCGCACAGCTTGGCCTTCATCGGGAGGCTCAGGACGACGGTCGTTCCGCGTCCGGGTGCGCTCTTGAACTCGATTCGCCCGCCGTGCTGCTCGACCAGCCCGCGCGCGACGGCGACGCCGATCCCCGTGCCGCCTTCCTTGGTCGTGAAATACGGACGCCGAATCCGCTCCATGACCTCGGGCGTCATCCCGACGCCGTCGTCTTGCACGGCGATGCGAGCGCCGCCGCAGTCGGCGCCCACGGCGACCTTGACGATCGCGCCTTTGGGGGAGGCCTGGATGGCGTTGAGCACCACGTTCAGCAGCGCTTGGCGGAGCTTTCTCGCGTCGGCCTCGAGCGCGAGCATCCGCTCGCCGCTCACCTCGAGCGCCACCTCGGCCTCGGCGGCGCGCGTCTCGAGCAGCACGGTGAGCTCGTGGGCGACGTCGTACGGGTTGACCGGTCCGGTCTCGAGCTCGTCGAGGCCGCGCGAGAACGTGAGGAAGCCGTCGACGATCGCCTGGAGTCGATCGGCCTCCGCGGCCACGATGGCGAGCCGCTCCGCGGTGCGAGCATCGGCCGCCGTGCGCGCCATGTGCGAAGACAATCCCTTGATCGCCGCGAGCGGATTCTTCACTTCGTGCGCGAGCCGCGCCGCCAGGCCCTCGAGCGCTCGCGTCCGATCCTCGTTCACGCTGCAGAGCTCCTCGCGGCGCGATGCCAGCTCCACGGCCGCGCGCTCGTACCCGCGCGTCATCGCGCAGCCGATGCCATAGACGCCCGTCATCGCGAAGACGGCGGCCAGGAGGGCGACCGCGATGTACTCGGGCGTTGGCTGGGCGCCCGCGACGAACAGCGGCACCGCCGCGAGCCCGACGGATGTGCGTGACAGGACGCCGAGGACCACGAAGCCGCAGAGGAGGAGCCCGAAGATGACCTTCCGCAGCCACGGTGGATCGGGGAGTTTGAGGGCGACGGCCGCCATCATGACGGCGCCGCACACGAGCAGCGGACTCGCGAGGCCGCCCGTCGTCCCGAGCATGATCAGGTAACCGAACACGCTGGCGACGAAGCAGCCGATGCGCAGACGCCAATCGTCGGACGCGATGCGCCTCGCGTGAATCACGCCGAGGGCCATGACCACGCCGACTTGGACGATGGCGCGTGTGGTGGACTCTCCGCGCACCACGAGGACGGAGATGACGAGGAGATGGAACGGAATGATCCACGCGAGTCGCGCCCGCGTCGACGTTCGACCCATTTCGTCGAAGACGCGCTTGCGGAGGGCCTCGAAGCGAGCGCGCGCCTGGAGTTCGCGCATCTTCGCGTTCGTCATTGCAGCGTCCATCCCCGAAATTGGAGCAAAACCATCGGTCGTGCGCCAGCCACTGTGCCCATTTCGATGCAGCGACCGGCCGTAGAATCGCGGCCTCTCGAAAATTCTCTCGATGGGTGCGAGGCAGCCCGACCGCACGGCGGAGGCTCAGCGAGCGCGGAGTAGGCTCCGGCAGGGCTTCATTTTCCGCCTGCGGCGCGTCATCCCCAGGCCGACCGCGGCCAGAAAGACGGCACCCGCCTGTGCGGGCCCTGCCGGTACGCCGGGAGCTGATCCCATGCTGCAGCCCCCGCCGGATTTGGCCCCAGCCGAGCCGTTGCCGCTCGTGCCGTAGGCGTTGGCCGCTCCGAAGACGCACACCCCCTCCTGACATCCGTATCCAGACGAGCAGTTGTCGACCGGGCTGCAGACGCGGCAGAACGCCGTGGTGCCGTCGGTCCCGGACTCGATGCAATTGAAGGAGCAGCAGTCGCTGTCCTGGCTACACATCGCGTCATTCTCGATGCAGGACGCGGGCGGTATGCCCACGGAGATCGATGCGTCGGAGGGAGGCGACGACGGGTTGGTCCATGCGGGCGGGGTGTATCCGCCCAGCGCGGCAGCCTGGTTGGCGGCATCGATGATGAGGGACCCCCATGCGTCGAAGCGCGTGTAGATCGAGCCCTGACAGGTGCCGCCTTCGGCGCTCACCCCTCCTCGCGAGAGAACCCCGAACGCCTTCCAGACTCCGTTGTTGAAGCTCCCCTGATCGTACGCCCCGGAGCCGGAGTCACCTTCGCAGGTTCCATCGCCGCCTTCGAATTCGTTGGCCGAGATGAACTGGCTCGCGCTCGGGTCGCTGAAGCAGTCGAAGGGGACAGGGTCGTTGGGAATGCACGCGATGTTGATGTTCTCGAGGATCCGACGCACCCCTGCGGTGGCTCCGGTGCTGTCGGTCGGCGAGTCGACGCCGTAGCCGATGGCCGTGAGCGCGGTCGTATACGCTTGGTGGTCGGTCATCGGCGGCGAGATGATCGGGGTGACGTATTGGGGCAGATCGATCGATTGCGAGAGGATGAGGAGGGCAAGGTCGTTGCCGCAGACGCCGGACGCGGCGGGCACGATGATGCCGTCGTCGCCGCTGTCGCCGCCGACGACCGAAATGAAATCGTTCGACATGTTGGCCGTCGCGACGTTCGGCGTGGTGGTCACGAACATGTCCGATGCGGGGAGCGTCTTCACGAAGCTCGACGTGGAACAGTCGATGAGGGTCGATGCGAGCTGGGACACGCAGTGGCGGGCCGTCGCGACGAGATTGGGGGCGAGGAGGACGCCCGAGCAAATCGCCACGTTGTTGCCGTTGACTTGAATGACCGCGACCGCAAAATCGTGGCTCACGTCGTTCGCGCCGCCCTGAATCGGCTCGACCGAGCGACCGAGGGAATCTTGGGTCGACTGGGAAGACGCGTCGCCGCTGCCACATCCGGCCGCCCACCCACAAAGGACGACCGTTCCGACAACCAATGGCCTTCTCAAGCCCGTACCTCCCGCAAGTGCGGAAAAAATCGTATCACGTGGTCGCCGCCACGCTCGTCACGCCACGAGTTCTACGCGAAGCGGTCGGTCGATGAGGCCCGCTGTGTGCGCGCGGCTGTAAAGTTCGTCAATCGCCGCACGGACATCGCTCGCGGGCTCGAGTGTGTCGGCGTTCGCGTACATGCCGAGATATCGATCGAGAAGCGACCGATCGAGCGCAAGTCCAGGTCGCGCCTCCCGCGCCAGGAGCGCGGCCATCGCTTCGTCACGATGGGACAGCGACCACGCGATCGAGGCGCGGCAAAGGCGTGACACCTGCGCAACGAGGGGCGGCCCGAGACCACGACGGATGGCGTTGCCGCCGAGTGGGAGCGGCAGTCCGCCCGAGGCGTCTTGCCACGATTCGCCGAGGTCGCATACGCGCGCGACACCCTCGCGTTCGTACGTCAGGCGACCTTCGTGGATGAGGATGGCCGCGTCGACCTCGCCGGCGCGAAGTGCCTCGAAGACGCGCGCGTACGGCGTGATGGGAACGACGACGGGCTCGAACTCCGGCAAAAGAAGGCGCAAGACCAGGTACGCCGTCGTCCGGAGGCCGGGGACGCCGATGCGCAGACCCCGAAGGGACGCGAGGTCTCGCGGACTCCGGGCCACGACGACGGGCCCATATCCGCGGCCCACGGACATGCCGTGCGCGAGCAGGAGATAGCGATCGGCGATGGAGGGCCAATTGGCGATGGAGACCGCAACGACGTCGAGATCGCTGTCGTCCGCGCGCGCGTTGAGCGCCTCCGTGTCGGCGCGTTCGGGCGAAAACACGAGGCCCTCGGCGTCGACCTTGCCGGCAAGGAGCGGCCAGAACATGAAGAGGTCGTCGCTGTCCGGAGAGAACGCGAGGCGGATGCGCGTCATGTGCGAGGGTGCTCCTTAGTACCATCTTCCTTCCCGAGGGCCGAAGGGCGCGGCCAGGCGCCCCCCACCGCGATGAACCCCACCCCCGCACGCACGGCAGCGGCCTCGATCGTGGCGACCGCGGTGGCCGTGGCCGTCATGGTCGCGATCGCGCTGCGGGGGCGCGATGAGCGGGCCCGGTGCGGCGCCGGGTTCGTCGCTCGCGGGGCACGGTGTCTCGTTCCCGACCCGTCGAACTGCCCCGTCCCGCTCGTGTCGACCCCGCGCGGCTGCGATGCGCCCGATCGGCAAATAGAGGTGCCGGCAACGTCCCTTTTGGTGGGCCCATCCGACTGGGAAGCGGAAGGCCGGATCTCGGCTCGCGCCATTCGCGTCGAGGGATTTCGCGTCGACGCGTTCGAAGTCACGCGCGGACGTTGGGGTGCGGCACAGGCCGGCCGCGACGCCGGACGCGCGGCATCGGCGATGACGCGCGACGAGGCGGCGGCGTTCTGTGCGTCGCGCGGCGGACGACTTCCCACCGAGGACGAATGGATCGTCGCCGCCGCGTCGGCGGCCAACCCCCCCCGCCGCTATCCCTGGGGGGACACCGGGGCGGTCTGTCGCCGGGCGGCGTGGGGCCTTGCGGAAGGCCCCTGCGCGCGCGACGGCGAAGGCGCCGATACGGTCGGCGCCCACCCGGACGGCGACTCTCCCTGGGGGCTGCACGACCTCGCAGGGAACGTGGCCGAGTGGGTCGCGCCCGACGCGCGGAGGCCTGAAACGGGGGTCGCCAAGGGCGGTTCGTGGGCGAGCAGCTTGGCGACGGACTTGCGGGTGTGGGCGCGGCTGGAGCTCTCACCCGACGCCCGCGACCCCCGTGTGGGTGTTCGGTGCGCGTACTCCCTTCGAGGGGCGGCCCCGGTCGGACCCGGGCCCTAGAGAGCGAGCTGGGGATGGCGCATCGCGGGCGGTGAAGTAGGCTGCCGTTTCCCATGACGTGCGCGGTGCTCTCCATCGGCACGGAGCTGACGCGCGGAGAGCTCGTGAACTCCAACGCCGCATGGCTCGGAGCAGAGCTCACGGCCCTCGGCTTCGACGTCGCCGAACACCTTGTCGTCGACGACGACCGAGCGCGGGTCGTGGCGGCGCTCGACGGCTTGAAGCACCGCGTTCGCGTCGTGGTGTCGACCGGAGGGCTGGGCCCCACGACCGACGACCTCACCACCGAATCCGTGGCGAGCGCGCTCGGCGTGGGACTCACGCGGGATCCGACCTCGCTCGAGCACATTCGCCGTCGCTTCGAGCGTTTGGGCCGCGTCATGTCACCGTCGAACGCGAAGCAAGCCGACTTCCCCGACGGCGCCGAAATCCTGCCGAACCCCATCGGGACCGCGCCCGGCTTCGGCGTGCGCCTCGGCGAATGCGTCGCCTACTTCATGCCCGGCGTACCTGCCGAGATGCGAAAGATGTTCGAGGAGCAAGTGGCTCCGCGCATCCGAGGCCTCGCGCCGAACAACACGTTCCAGCTTCGGCTCCGTACATTCGGGGTCCCCGAGAGCGTCGTCGGCGAGAGGCTGTCGGGCGTGGAGGAGGCCTTCCCCGGGACCGTCATCGGCTATCGCGCCCACTTTCCGGAGATCGAAGTGAAGGTGCTCGCCCGCGCCGCGTCCCTCGCCGCGGCCCGCGATGTCTGCGAGCGAGCGACGGGCGAGGTTCGGACCCGGCTGGGGGTCCATGTTTTCGGGGAGGGCGAGGACACCTTCGCCGGCGTCGTCGGCCGCGCGCTCCGTTCCCGCGGGTGGACGGTCGCCATCGCGGAGTCGTGCACCGGAGGTCTGGTCGGTCACATGCTGACGCGCGAGCCGGGCGCGAGCGACTTTCTCCTGCTCGACGCGGTGACGTACGCCAACAGCTCGAAAACCCGGGTCCTCGGCGTCGACGAGGAGACGATCCGCTGGCACGGCGCGGTGAGCTCCGAGGTCGCGTCGGCGATGGCGGGGGGGGCCAAGCGCGTGTCGGAGGCCGACGTCGCGCTCTCGCTCACGGGTATCGCAGGACCGAGCGGCGGCACCGAGGACAAGCCGGTCGGTACCGTGTACATCGCGATCGCGCGACCCGACGGGACGATCGAGGTCAAGCATCGCGTCTTCCCGGGCGATCGCCTGCGCGTGCAGACGCTCGCCGCGTACGCGGGCCTCGAGATGCTCCGTGACCTCTGCCTGCGGCCCGTCACCGAGCGCGTGGGGAGCGCGCCCGGCATCGTGGCAGGGTGAGCCGCCACGGCCCTCGTCAGACCACGAGCACCCAAACGTCGTAGAGCGCGTGCGTCCAAACCGCAGCGGCGAACCCTCGCGCGGCGTAGACCGTGGTCAACGCGAGACCGAGCACCATTCGCGCCGCGAACGAGCGCGCGTCGAACGCGTCGCCGAGCGGGCCGACGTAGTGCATCCCGCTGAAGACCGCGGCGCAGGCCACGGCCCAAATGACGGTGATCGCAATCGCGCGTCCTCCGGTGCGCCGGCCACCGAGAAGCGCCACGAGGAGCTTTGCCCCGAGGCCGAAGAGCACGGCGCGAAACGCGAGCTCCTCGTAGAAGCCCGCGCCTAGGGACATGACGACGCCGGCGAGCGGCCCCTCCGAACCGATGGCCGACCTGCCTGCGAACATCTTCCCCACCACCCAGGACGTCCCGATGCCCATGACGACGGCGTACACGGCGCCTTCCACAGCGATCTGCAGGAGCTTGCCCGCGCGGAGCGCCTGCCCGCGTCCGGCGACGGCGAAGAACGCCACCATCGCGACGCCGATCGCTGCGGTGAGGCCGAAGTACGTGAGCCGATCGCCGCGCGCCAGCTCCAGCAAGTGCGCCGTCACGAGGTCGGCCGCGTTGCGGACATGAAGGAAGACGACGCCCAACTGGTACGTGAGAAAGACCGGGAGGGTGAGCGCCAGATCGCCCCAGGCGCCGGGCTTGCCCGCGAGGCCGCCGCGCGGCGATCGCCCCTTCAGTTCGGCCGAAGGTGATAGACGACCGCGATGACCACTGCGATCCACAGCACGAGATTGAGCACGAACGGTACGTCGCGCAACATCTCCTGCGTCGGCGACTCGGCCTTGAGCCCACGTCCCGCCTGTCCGCGGACGAGCTTCAGGAAGCGAAAGATGCCGTAGGCGGTGAACGGCGTCGTGAGCCACAAGTGGTTCGAGTTGAAGAAGGCGCGCGTCGCCGGATCGAGCGTGTACGCGACGTAAGTGGCGAGCGTCGCGAAGCCGGTGACGGCCAGGGCCACGTTGAGCGACCGCGGTGTGTACACGTCGAGCGCGGCGCGGTGCTTGGCGGCGCTCTCGAGGGAGACCTCGTGCCGGCGCTTGCCGAAGCCGAGGAAGAGCGCGAGCAGGGCGGTGCACGCGATCATGTACGAGGAGACGCGCACGTTGGCTGCGATGCCTCCGCCGAGAACGCGGAGAACGAACCCGAAGGCGAGGAGCCCGACGTCCAGAAAGGCCACCTTCTTCAGCTTGCTGCTGTAGGCGACGTTCTCGGCGAAGTAGACGAGGGCGACGAGGGCGAAGGCGGGCGCGATGAAATAGGCCGCCGCCAAACTCACGAGGACGAGCGCTGCTGCCGCGCCGCGGGCGATGCCCTCGGGCACGAGACCGCTCGCGATCGGCCGATCGCGCTTCACCGGGTGAAGCCGGTCCGCGGCGACGTCCGCCAGATCGTTCATCGTGTACACCGCGCCGGCGAGAAGGCAGAAGACCCCCGTGGCCGCGAGCACGCGGCCGGCGACGAGGAGGTTCAACGCCGGCCCTTGCGACGTATGAAGGAGCACGTCCTTCGAGAAGACGATCGGCGCGAGGACGAAGAGGTTCTTCACCCACTGGTGCGGGCGCAGGGTCTTGACGAGGCCCGAGAGGACGTCGGCGTGGATCACGGCTTCCGCCTGCGTGAAGCTGCCGGGGGCGCCGGAGCCGTCACGCGCGGGCGCGCCGCCGAGAGGCGCGCCGATCGTCTGCGTGGTACTCTCGGGCTGCGAATGCATATCTGCGGCGCGCGCGAGAAACCATGGCGCGGCTGGTCGCATAAATAGCGCGACCGTAGCGCGTTGCCACCGAAACCGAACGACGCGGCGACCTCCCGATGCGCTTGACGGCGCGCCTGTCGCCGCAGAAAGTCCGGGCGGTTGATGGGACTCCCCCTTCGGTCGCCGCCTGCGGCGCGCATCGCGTCGAGGTCCGTCGCGAGATCCCTCGCCGCCGGATCCATCGTCGCGATTGCCGCCATGGCGGGCCTCGCACGCGCCGACGTGTCCGATCGGCTGACTTACGTGGCGACGCTCCGCGCCCAAGCCGCGGCGGCGAACGGACCGCTGGCGTACTTGAATCTCCGGAAGCTCTGGAGCGAGTGGGACCGCGGCGACCCGAGCGCGGTCGAAGAGGCCCTGCGAGAGATCGGCGTCGACGAGTCCGTGTCCCCGCCGGTCCGTGCCTACGCGCAGCTCCTCGAAGCGTACGCGCGGCGCCGGCGAGGCGACCTCGACGGAGCGCAAGCCCGCATCGCGCACCTCGGATACGTGGGCAAGTGGCTGATGGTCGGGCCCTTCGAGAACGACGGGAAGTCGGGGTTCGACGAGGCGTATGAGCCGGAGAAGGAGCTCCTTCGCCCGATCAGCCTGACCTTCGACTACGAGGCCAAGGAGCACAAGCTCGTTCGCTGGAGGGCGCTCCCGCCGGTGGCGCCGTACGGCTGGGTGGATCTGGGGGCCTTCGTGCGCCCATCCGAGCAAGCCTGTGTCTACGCGACGACCTTCGTGCACGATGCGCGCGGCAGCGCGGCAGGGGCGCGGCCGGTCACGCTGTGGGCAGGCTCGACCGGGGCGCTCAAGATCTACTGGAACGGTGCGCTCGTCCTCCGAGACGACAAGTACCGCGACCTCGACTCCGATCGCTTCGCCGCCTCCGTGGTGCTCCGTGTCGGGTACAACCGGCTGACCGCGAAGGTTTGCGGGGACGACCGCGGGCCCATGCTCTCGCTGCGGGTCGGGAACGAGGACGGCGCCCCCGACGAACACATCGAGGCGGACGCCGACCCGGCGCGCTCCGCCGAGGCCCCTGCAACGGCCCCGCCGCTCGCGGCCCCTGCCCGCCACGTGGAAGGTCCGGCGCAGGCATTCGAGCGACTCGCCCGCACCGAGGATCCCGCGATGCTCGAGGCGTTCGCGCGGTACCTCGGCACCACGGGATCCGACGACCCGACGGAGCATCGAGCGCGCGAGCTCGCGCGGAGGGCGGCCGAAAAGCAACCGACCATCGAACGGATGCTCCTCGCCGGAGAGCTCGCGGAGAGCCGTAACCAGCGGATGTCGTGGGTGGAGCGCGCCGAGGCGCTCGTCGCCAAGGGCTCGGCGACGCCCGAGGAGCAGATCGACACCCTGCTCGCTCGCGCCGCCCTCGCCCACACGAGCGTCAACTGGCGGGACGCCGTTCCCATTTACGACCGCGTCCTCGCCCTCGACCCCGACAACGTCACGGCCACCCTCGCCAGGGCCGACGCGTACG
Organism: Polyangiaceae bacterium; assembly: GCA_036500865.1. Lineage (GTDB taxonomy): Bacteria > Myxococcota_A > Polyangia > Polyangiales > Polyangiaceae > Palsa-1150. The sequence goes on along the minus strand of DASYBG010000021.1, from coordinate 113,115 downwards.
ACGACGTCGGCCTCCGCGACACGGCGCTCACGTTCCTGGAGCATGCCCTCGCACGCAGGCCGAGAAGCGTGGCGCTGCTCCGGGCGGCCGCCGCGTCACTTCGCGATCAGGGCCGCGAGACCGAGGCCGAAGAGCTCGCGGAGCGCTACACGATGCTCCGCTTCGACGACCCGTCGTTCGCGCGCGCCCACGTGGACCTCGCGGTCGCGCGCCGCGACATGGCCGGGGCGTCGCGATGGATCGATCGACTCGTCTCGGCCAACCCCGACGGCGTCGGCGCGCTGCGAACCGCGGCGCAGGCCTGGCTTCGACTCGGCGAACGCGCGCGCGCCATCGCCGTCTACCGATCCGCGGTCGACCTGGCGCCGGAGGACACCGACCTTCTGCGGGAGCTCGCCACCGCGTACGGGCTCGCCGGAGAGAGCGAAGAGCGCCTTCGGCTTCTCAAGCGCGTCCTCGAGCTCATGCCCCAGGCCAAGGACGTACGCGACGAGGTCGCCCACATCGAGCCCGCGAAGCCCCGCCCCGACGAGCAGTACGCGCGGCCCGCGAGCGAGTTCCTGGCCGCGCGAGCGCTTCCCGCGGCCGGCCAAGCGCGCCGATCGCTCGTGGATCTGCAGGTGACGACTGTCTTCCCGAACGGGCTCGCGAGCCGCTTCCACCAGATCGTCTATCAGCCGCTGACCCAAGCGGCCGCGGCGGAGTCGCGCGAGTACGACGACATCGAGTACGAGACCGACAGCCAGACCGTCCAGGTGCGCGCCGCGCGCGTCTACCGGAAGGACGGGACGATCGACGAAGCCGTCGAGAGCGGCGCCGGCGCGATGGCCGACGACCCTTCCATCGCGACGTACACGACGGGGCGTTCGTACTACGTGCGCTTCCCGCGCCTCGAGCCGGGCGACGTCGTCGAGCTTCAGTACCGCGTGGAAGACGTGGCGCAGCGGAACGAGTTCGCCGACTACTTCGGCGAGGTCGTTTACACCCAGCGCCACGCGGAGCCGATCGTCTACGGCGAGTACGTTCTCGTCACGCCGAAGTCCCGCGCCTTTTACTTCAACGAGCCGTCGGCGCACGGTCCGACGCGAACGGTCGAAGAGCGCGGCGACGAGCGCATCTTTCGATTCGTCTCACGCGACGTCCCCGCGGTGGAACCCGAGCCGCTGCAGCCCGCGTGGGCCGAGATCCTCGCGCACGTGAACGTGTCGACCTACCGGTCCTGGGACGAGATGGGGCGCTGGTACTGGGGACTCGTGAAGGACCAGTTCGTCCCCGACGACGAGGTACGGAGGCGCGCAGACGCGCTCACCGTGGGCCTGAAGGACGACGCGTCGAAGGTGCGCGCAATCTACGATTACGTCGTTCAGCAAACGCGTTACGTCGCGCTCGAGTTCGGGATCCACGGCTACAAGCCGTATCGCTGCGCGCAGATATTCGCGCGCGGCTTCGGCGACTGCAAAGACAAGGCGACGCTCATCGTCACGATGCTCGGCGCGCTCGGGATCAAGGCGACGCCCGTCATCGTCCGGACCGGGAACAAGGGTGACATCGAGACGAGCCCCGCGAGCCTCGCCCCGTTCGATCACATGATCGCGTATGTCCCCTCGCTCGATCTCTACCTGGACGGGACCGCGGAGTATTCGGGCTCCCAAGAGCTTCCCGCGATGGACCGCGGCGCGCTCGCGCTCCAGGTCAACGAGGGGGCGGCCAAGCTCGTCCACCTGCCGGATCCTCCGGCGAGCGCGAGCGTGAGCGCCGACCGGCTCGAAGCATGGCTCGCGGCCGACGGGAGCGCGGACTTCGACTGGCGCATCGACGTGAGCGGCGTGGAGGCGTCGGGTTGGCGCGCTCGGTTCCACGCGACGTCGACGCGCAAGACCCGCCTTCAAGAAGTGATGGGAGCGTTCTTGCCGGGCAGCGAAGTCACCTCGGTCGAGGCGAACAACCTCGACGACGTCGAGCAGAAGGTCGGGATCCACATCCGAGGCAAGACCTCGCAGCTCGCACGATCCGACGGTGACGGCTTGAGCGTTCCGCTGAACCGCCGGGAGCACATGGTCCGCGACTACGCTTCGCTCGCCGCGCGGACGGTCGACGTCCGGATCGCGGCCCAGACCACCGAACTGGACGACTGGACCGTTCACCTGCCCCCCGGCGCGAAGCCGCGCGGCGTTCCGTCGCCCGTGCACGGTTCGGGACCGTTCGGATCGTACTCGCTCGAGGTGGAGAGCTCGCCGACGACGATCCACGTGAAGACGACCGTCTCGGTGTCGAAGACGCGGGTGCCGAGCGGCGAGTACCGGGCCTTTCGCGCGTGGTGCGAAGAGGTCGACCATGTCCTCGGGCAGCGCGCATCGGTGACGCCGCGATGAACCCGCGACGCGGGACACGTCTTTGCGCAGTCGCCGTCGCGGCGGCGCTCGCGGGTTGCGCGGCGCCCATGGCTCGGGCGCCCGATCAGCGGGGCCTCGCCGGTTATCGTGCGACCGGGCCGACGTCGACCGATGGAGAGGTCGTGGGTCGGTGGGCGCTCTTCGAGATGCTGGCGCCGGGAGGGCTCGCAGCCCAGGTCGATGCGGCGCGGCGCAGGCTCGGCGCCATTCCGAGTGACGGGATGTGGGGGAGCTTGGCGCGGGCCTTGGCCGACGAGTCGCATGGAGACCCCGGCGGTTCGGCCGCCGGGTACGTCGGAGCGTTGACGGCGGCTGCGGTGAGCACCGCGCCCCAGTCGACGCTGGTCGGCTGGTTCGCGGCCCGAAGGCTCGTCGGGCTGCAGGCGTCGGTGGCCGATCTGTATCGAACCTACGGCGCTCGCCTCGACCGACTGCTCGCGCATCCGGGTGCGCTCGGCTGGCGGGCGGTCGCGGAGCTCGAGGAGTGGCGGGCGGCCGAGGTCTACGACAAGGCCCAGAAGACCGGCGACGCCTTCGATGCAGAGGTCCGACTTCGCGCCGGCTGCGCTCGTGGAGTCCGCCTCGCGGGTCCCTTCGGACACGGCGGCGCGCCCGATCGCCTGCACTCCTTTCCCGCCGAACGCCCCGGGCCCTGGCCGGCAGCCTGGGAACCGGACGCCATGCGGCGGAGCGTTCCTCATGTGCTCTCGGTCAAGCAGGCGCGATGCCTTGCGGTGGCGGACGAGCAAGTCCAGGAGGGCGTCTTCTACGCGGAGACCTTCTTCTCGACCCACGGCGAGCGAGACCTCGTGCTTGCCGTCCAGGGAGCGGTCGCGGTGTGGGTCGACGACACGCAGGTCCTCTCCCGTGGCGCCGAAGACTGGGGCTCGTGGCAGCGCTTCGGCGCGCACGTCCTGGTCGGGGACGGGCGGCACCGCGTGCTCGCGCGCGTCGTCGCGCCCGCGGCGAGCATTCGCTTGCTCAACCCGGACGGGAGCGCCGCGCACTTGGATACGGACGCGGACGCGAGCCAGCCCTACTCGGTCGTACCGCCGAGCTCCCTCGCGGATCCGAACCCGCTCGACGGCATCGTGCGCGCGGCGTCGGTCGATCCGCAGGCGCTCGCCACGGCCGATCCGATCGTGGCGGCGCTCGCGGCGGACGCCGCCCACGGCGAGCAAATGGACGACGTGGCGTCGGCGCTCGTCGAACCGCTCGTGGCTCCGAGCGACGCGCCCGGGCTCGCGCTGGAGATGGCATCGAGGTTCTCCTTCGGAGACGCGGCCTACCCGGAAGACGCCCGAACGCCCCGCGCCCGGGCCCTCCGCGCCCGCGCGCTCGCGCGCGACCCTCGCTTGTGGAGCGCACGGCTCGTCGCCATCTTGGACGACGCCGAACAGCATGGCCTCCCGGACGCGGTCGACCCCCTGCGAAAGCTCGCCGCCGAGGTGGGACAAGAGCCGGAGGTGCTCGAGCGACTCGCGAACGTGTACAGCCGCCTCGGCTGGCGGCCGGAGCGGCTGCGCACGCTCGCCGATCTCGCCCAGCGCTTCCCCGACGACGTCGAGGCCCTCCACGCGTATCTCGACGCGCTCGAGGAGGACGGACCGTCGGGGGTCGCGGACAAGATCGCCGACCGGATCGTGAGGCTCGACCCGGACGCCGAAGTCGACATCGATCGGGCCCTGGCACGGCAAGACTACAAGGGCGCGATCGCGGCCCTCGAGCGCCTCGGCAAGCGCCGTCCCGATCGAAAAGACATTGCGGTGCGGCTCGCCGAAGTGCTCGCGAGGTCGGGCGATCCGAGCGCGGCGATGCGCGAAATCGAGAGCGCCCTCGCGAAGCACCCGCTCGACGCGCACGCGCGTTTCCGGCTCGCAGACAGCGCCTACGCGCGCGGCGATCGCGAGGCGCTCGAGCGGGCGCTCGCGTCCGCGCTGCAAACGGGAGCGTCCACCGACGAGCTCCGCGCAGCGCTCGTCTTGGTCGAAGGCGCGACCGACCTCAAGCCGTATCGCAAGGACGGGCGAGCGGTCATCGCCGAGTTCGAGGCGTGGGAGAAGGCCGGGCACCACATGGACGGGACCGCCGCACGGGTCCTCGATTACTCGGCGCTCTGGGTGCACGACGACGGCTCGAGCGAAATGCTCGAGCACGAGATCCAGAAGCTGCAGTCGCAGGAGGCCATCAACTCCGAGTCGGAGACCGAGCCGCCCTCCGGCCTCGTACTCCATCTCCGCGTCATCAAGCCGGACGGCCGTATCTTCGAGCCCGAGCCCGTCGCGGGCAAGCCCACGCTGACTTTGCCTCATCTCGAAGTGGGCGACTACGTCGAGCTCGAGCACATCTCGTCGCAGCCCGGCGACGGGGCGAAGGGACGTCAGTACGGCGGCCCGCACTGGTTTTTCCGGGAGGCGGACAAGGGCTATTGGCGAAGCGAGTTCGTCGTCGTCACGCCGTCGGCCAAGGACCTGGAGATCGAGACCCGCGGCAATGTACCTACGCCGCAGACGCGCGAGCTCGGCACCTTCGTCGAGCATCGGTGGAGGGTGGACCTGAGCCCCCCGGCGGAGAGCGAACCGGACAGCCCGCCCATCACCGAGTTCTTGCCGAGTGTTCGCGTGGGGTGGGGCGTCTCGCTCGACGCGACGCTCGCTCGGCTCGTCGACCTCGCGGGAGACGACACGCCGCTCGACCCGCGGCTCCGCACCCTGGCGATGAACATCGTGCGCGGGGCCCCCGCGCGAGCGATCGACGAACGCGCGCGCCTCCTCTATCGATGGGTCGCCGAACACGTCCAGGACGGCAAGGAGACCGACGGGCGGCGCGTCGTCACGAGCGGTGCGGGCTCCCGCCAGGCCGCCTTCCGTTACCTCCTGCGCCTCGTCGGCGTGGACAGCCAGCTCGCCCTCGTGAAAAACGGGCTCGCGGCGCCATCAATCGGGCCGCTGAGCGAGGTGGAGCAGTACGGCGCGCTCGTGATGCGCTACCCGACCGACGCCGGGATGCGCTGGGTCCTCGTTCGCGACAAGTTCGCGCCGTATGGCTACATCCCCGCGGAGCTTCGCGATCAACCGGCGATCGTGCTCGCGCCCGGCATGCCGCGCGACACGGTGCATGCGCCCGGCGTCGTGGACGGCGTCACCTACGAGGGACGGGCGTCGATGCACGACGATGGATCGGCGATGCTCGATCTCGTCCTCACGTTGAGCGGAAACCGCGCGATCGCCTGGAGGAACGCGCTCGATCGCATCCCGCAAGCGCGCCTCTTCGACTTCGTCGAGCGCGAGCTCATCGCGCCGTCGTTCGACGGCGGACACGTGCGGGAGCTGAAGGTGGAAGGCGCCGACAGCGTGGATCGACCGCTCATCATGAATCTGAAGGTGGAGATTCCGCAGATGGCCAAGCCCGTCGAAGGCCGCCTGGCGGTACGACCTCCCTTCGCGCCGGCTCTGTCGGCCCTCGCGCCGCTCCCGGAGCGCCATACGCCCATGCTGCGGACGGCGTCCTGGCACACGGAGGTGCGTCTCAGCGTGGTCGTTCCCGATTCTATGGCGATGCCGGCCGACGTTCCGCGCGGCGAGCTTCGCATGGGAACCTCCTACGTCGTGACGCACGACGCCGTGCACGGCCACGCGATCGACTTCGACCGGGTCATCGACCTACCCGCCGGACGCGTTCAGCCGGGCGACGAATACGCGCGCTGGCGGACGTTCGTGCGCTCGGCGGACACGCTCCTCACGCGGGACGTTCTGGTCGCCAAATGACGGCGAGCGTTCCGCGTCCGCTCCCGTTCCCCTGGGAGGCGCTCGACACGGTGACGCGCGCCGAGGCCGGCGCGTTGCGCGACGCGCGGCGCTGGCTCGCCCGTCACGCCAGGCCTCACGCCATCGGCGGCGCATGCCGGGATCTTCTCGACGCCGAGATCGAGGTCCGCGTCGGGCGGATCCAGCCCGCGGACGCCCATCCCGCGGCGGCGGACGACGTGGGCGTGCTCATCGCCGGCGCCGACAGCGGCGCATACCCCGTTCTCGTCGAGTCCGAGAAGGCGCTCGCCGCTCGTGTGGTGGCGCGGGCACTGAAGCGTCCGGAGCCGGTCCTCTTGAACGACCAGCCGGAGCCGTTGTCGCGAGTCGCAGGGGCGCTCGCGGCCGTGCTCATGGCGGTTCTCCGGCGGGCCCACGCTGGCGTGGCGACGCGTGTCCTCGGCGCGGGTCCGGCGAGGGAGATGGCGTCCGAGGCGCTCGATCGCCTCGGCTCCGATCCGTGGGCGCTGTCGCTGACGGTTCTTCTCGAGAACGACGCCTACGCCGCGCGCGTCGTCCTGTCGTCGGCTGCCCTTCTTTCGTGCCCAGCACCGCCATGGAATGGGCTCACGCTCGCCGCCCTCGGTCCAACCCCGCTCGTCGTCCCCATCGTGGCCGCCGTGACGCGCATGACCCGGACCGACGTCGAAAGCCTGCGCCCGGGGGACGCGATCGTCCCGCGACCGGGAGAGCGAATCTGGCCCACCGCGCGGGTCGCGCACGCGAACGTTCCCGTATGGCTTTCGCCCCCATCGTCGGAGCTCGGCGTCCGCGGACACCTCGCGCTCGATGGCCGGCTCGTGCTAACGGGCGAGCTCGAGTCCCTCGTGGACGCGGAGGCGCCGATGGATCCCGATGCAAACGCGGCCCTGGTGTCGGTCTTGGCGGATTGTCCGGTGGTCGTGCGCGTCGAGATCGGGGAAGCCCAGATGTCGGCGCGAGATTGGGCGACCGTGGGGCGAGGCGACGTCATCCCGTTGGGACGGCGGGTGGGGGAACCCGTCGTCCTGCGGGTCGCCGGCGTTTGTGTGGCGCGCGGAGAGCTCGTGCAGATCGACGGAGAAGTCGCGGTGCGCGTCGTCGAGCGCCTCCCGGCAGAGGGAGCCGCGCTTTGAGCAGGCGATGGATCACGATGGCGATCGCTCTCTCGTGGTCGAACGCGTCCTGCGACCGCTCCCGCGGTGAGCCCTCGTCGGACACAACGCGTCCGAAGGCAAGCGCGTCCGAGACCACGGCCTCCGCGCCGCCTTCCTCGGCGCCGCCCACGTCCGCGCCGGCGGCATCCTCAGCCTGGCGGGGTTCCTACAAGAGCGAGGCCGCCGTTCTTTACATTCCGCCGGATTGGAAGGACGTCCACTGGAAGGTCAAGGAGACCGATACCGGCATCGGGGAGGGCTCCGTCGCGATGCAGGTCGACGGTGCGTCGGGCCGCGCGCTTGGGACGCTCGAGGGGCCACTCGGGCCTGCCACCCTCGCCGGCGTCGTGGCCGACGGAAAGGTAACCGCGCAGATCACACCGAAAGATCCGCCCGACGGCGGCTTCGCCGGGACGCTCGTGGGCTCGCTCGCAAACGACCGGATGGAGGGTACGATGAGTGTCTCGTCGGGCTTCGCGGGCGCCGTCCGGAAGGCGACATTCACGATGGCACGAGAGGGAAAAGCCGCCTTCCGCTGATGTTCGCGCCGACGCGTTATCTCGATTGGGCACGCCGCTTCTACGGCAAGATTCGATTCGATCTCGCGACGAGCGGAATCCCCATCGTAAGCCTCGACGAGCTCGGCGTTCCAACGCCGCGCGAGCTCGATGACCCGGCGGGAGGGGAACGCGCGCGCCACGCGATCGCGATCCACAACGGGGTCCCGGCCGATGAGGCGATCGCCGCGCTCGGCACCACCCACGCGCTGTGGCTCGCCTACACCTGTCTCGCCGGCCCGGGCGATGACATCCTCGTGGAAGACCCGGCCTATGAGCCGCTCATCCGCATCGCGGAAGGGATCGGCGCGCGGGTGGTCCGATTCACGAGGGACCCGGGCGAGAACTTCGCGCTCGACCCGGAGCGCGTCGCGAGGGCGATGACGGCGCGCACGCGCGCGGTCTGCCTGACGAACCTCCACAACCCGACCGGCGTCCGCGCCACGGACGCGTCACTGCGAGCCGTCGCCAAGGTGGCGGCGCAGGGAGGCGCACACGTCATCGTGGACGAGGTATACGCACCCTTCGACTCGCTCGTGGATGCAGGCGGCGTCTTCCGCGGAAGCGCGCGGCACCTCGCCCCGAATGTCGTGGCCGTCTCGAGCTTGACGAAGTGCTACGGGATGGGGCCGCACCGGATGGGCTGGATGCTCGCGCCGAGCGAGATCATCGCCCGCGCGACAGACACGATGACCGCCTGCTACGGCGCGCTGCCCGCGGCCCATGGAAACATGATGGTGCACGCTTTCGGACGCATCGGCAGCCTCGCCGAACGCGCCAAGAGCCTCCTCGCCGGCAAGCGCGCCCGGGTCGGCGCCTGGGTCGCGGCGATGTCTTCGGAAGGCGTCACGTGGACCGATCCCCCCGAAGGCCTCTTCGCGCTCGTCACGCTCCCCGAGCGCGCAGATATCACGCCGCTCATCGAGGCCGCGGCCCGCGATCGCGAAGTCCTCGTCGCCGCCGGATCTTTCTTCGGCGTGCCCCACGGCTTCCGAGTTGCCTGGTCCGCGCCCGTCGAACGACTCGAGGAAGGCCTCGCACGCTTGACGGAAGTGCTTCGAACACGCCACGGGCGGCCTTGAAGGCTCTTGCGTAAAGGCCGCCCGCGGGCGTGGCTTCCGCGGAGCACCCGCCCTACACTTCGCGCGTCGGCGCACCCGCCGAGGAGTGCACCCTCATGCCGAGCATACTTCACGTCTTCGGAAGCACCTTCCCCGCGTTCGGGACGAGCCTTCTGCTCGGGGTGATGATCGTGGCAAGTTACACGTTCGCCGTCGCGCTCGCGGCCGGCGCCAACGGCCGCCCGCGGTCCCTCCAGGCCGCCCGCTTCGGGGCCTACGGCACCGTGGCTCTCATCGGAGTGGCCGTCACGTGCCTCGCGTACGCGTTCGTCTCGCACGACTTCCGGATTCGCTACGTCCTTCATTACTCCGACCGGTCGATGCCGCTGCACTACCTCTTGACCGCACTGTGGGGCGGGCAAGACGGGTCGCTCTTGTGGTGGCTCTTTCTCCTCAGCGTGTACGTGGGGATCTGCGTCCGCTGGCTCGGCAAGCGACACGTGGCGCTACAGCCGTACGTCATCGCGACGCTGATGGGGATCATCCTCTTTTTCTGCGTCCTCATGGCGTTCGCGGCGAACCCATTCGCGACGACGGTCTCGTCTCCCCGGCCCGACGGCGAAGGCCTGAACCCGCTCCTCCAGAACTACTGGATGGTGATTCACCCGCCGTGCCTCTACACGGGGTTCGTCGGCTGCTCGATTCCCTTCGCGTTCGCCATCTCGGCCTTGGCGACCGGCCGGTTGGACCACGAGTGGATCGTGGCGAGCCGCAAGTGGACGCTCTTTTGCTGGATGTTCCTCGCGATCGGCAACACGCTCGGCATGCTCTGGGCGTACGAGGTCCTCGGGTGGGGCGGCTATTGGGGATGGGATCCGGTCGAGAACGCGGCCTTCATGCCGTTTCTGACGGCGAGCGCGTACGTCCACTCCGTCATGATTCAGGAGCGCCGGGGCCTCTTGAAGCTCTGGAACGTCTTTCTCATTTGCCTCACCTTCTTTTTGACCATCTTCGGAACGTTCTTGACGCGCTCCGGGATGATTTCGAGCGTTCACTCGTTCGCGCAGTCGTCCATCGGCTCCTACTTCGCCGTCTTTCTGCTGTTGCTGGTGGTCGCGACGACGACGTTGGTGCTCTGGCGCTGGCCCGAGCTTCGCGACATCAAGCCCGCGCGCGCGCTCCGGTGGGCCGCCGTCGCCGCCGGGTGGACCGTCATCGGTGCCTGCTTGCCGGGGCTCTACCTCGTCTGGCGGCTGCCTATCGCGGTGGGCATCCGCGTGACCCTCATGGCGGCGATCGCAGGCGCTGCGGTGTTCGTCGCGCTCGAGGTTGTGTTCCGCAGGATTGCCCACGGGCTCGACGTGAAGGCAAGGCGGCCGGTCATCGAGTCGGTGCTCTCGCGCGAGTTCACCTTCCTCTTGAACAACTGGATCCTCTGCAGCCTTCTCTTCTTCATCCTCATCGCGACCACGTTCCCGCTCATCAGCGAGGCGCTGACCGGCGAGAAGGTCACCGTCGGGCCGCCCTTTTACAAGGTCTGGGTTCAGCCCCTGGGGCTTGTCCTCCTTCTGCTCATGGGCATCGGAACGCTCTTCGGCTGGAAGAAGACCAGCACGGACGCGCTTCGCCGCGCATTCCGCGCGCCCGTGGCCACGTTCGTGATCGCGGCAGGCCTTCACTTTGCGCTCGGTCGCATGCTCGGGTTCCCGGCGGTCGTCTATTCGGAGGCGGTCTACGACGGGCCGCTCGGCGCGGCTCTCCGAACGTTCAACGCGTTCACCCCGGTCCTCGGTTTCTCCCTTTGCGCGTTCAACGCTGCCGTCATCGTGCAAGAGTTCGCGCTTTTGCTCCGCGCGCGCGCACGGACGGGCAGCGGCGAGGCAACGCCGAAGATCCTCTGGTGGCTGGGCGGGCTCCCGGGCCTCGTACACACGCTCTTCACGCTTCCGCCGCCGTCGCGACGGCGCTACGGGGGATACGTCGTCCACTTCGGGATCGTGCTCATGTTCATCGGGTTCACCGGGCAATCGTGGAACCACGACAAGGAAGTCTCGCTCCTTCCCGGACAAACCTACGAGCTCGGCGACTACAGCCTGACGTACGTCGGCGCGAGGATGGAAGTCGACAATAGCAAGCGGATGGTCTTCGCCGACGTCGACGTCTACAAGCACGGCACCTACGACGGTCGCTTGAGCCCAGCGAAGTTCATCTACAAGAAGAATGGCGAATCGCCGGTCACCGAAGTCGCGATCGGCCACCATCTCCACGACGACCTCTATCTCGTGGTCGGCACCATCAACCCTTCCAACAAGAACGTGGCCGACTTCTCCATCCACGTGAACCCGCTCGTCAGTTGGATCTGGCTCGGGTGCCTCGTTCTCATCGCGGGAAGCATCGTCTGCATGTGGCCCCAGCTCGAGCTCGGCGAGTCGCGCGTCTGGGCGGTCTCACGTGGAGCGACCGCGGTGGCGGCGAGCGTGCTCTTCGGCATCATGCTGGCGGCGACGCCATCCGCCCACGCCGAAGACATGCACGGGGTCGTGCGGATAGAAAACGACGCGGAACGTGCCATCTTCGGCGCCCTCCGCTGCACGTGTGGCTGCGCGGGCGATCTCCTGACGACGTGTGCATGCATGACCGCCGAGGAAGCGCGCGACCGAATCCGGGAGAAGATGCGTGCGGGGGAGACGAAGGACGCGATCCTCGAGGAGTACGAGGCGCAATACGGCGTCCAAGCGCTGGCCGTGCCGCCCAACCGGGGTGCGCTCCGGGCGATCTGGATCGTCCCCGTGCTGGGGATCGCCCTGGGTGCCGCGGGCCTCGCCCAAATGATGCGTCGTTGGCGGCGCGGTAGCCCCCCAAGGGCGGGCGGCGCGGCGGAGATCGAGCCGCGTACGATGACGTCCAAGCCGCAAGACGCCTACGACGCGCAGCTCGACGACGAGTTGAAGGGACTCGATGACTGAGCGCCACGTGCAAGGCGTCGCCGTCCCAACGGCCGCGACGACCACCCCGCCGACACGTGCCCGGGAAGACGAGATCGAACGAGCGCTCGGCCGAGTCGTCGCCCGGGTGCTGCCGCTCGCTACGATCTTCGTCGCGATCGCGGTCGGGTTCTTGGCGGGGGTCGGGTCCGGGCTGCTCATCGTAGCCGCCGGAGGCCTCATCGGCGCCGTGGGCTTGTTCTGGGCGAGCCTGCGGACGCTGAGCGGTGACGCGCCGCTCGCGAGCGGGTTCGAGGCGCTGGAGCGGCCCGAAGGCGATGTCGACGCGCTCGAAGAGGAGAAGCGACGCCTCCTCCGGGCTCTCAAGGACCTGGAGAGCGAGCACGAGATCGGAAAAATCGACGACGCCGACTACGAGGAGTTCGTCGCCAAGTACCGCAACGAGGCGAAGGTCGTCATGCGGAGGATGGACGGCGAGGTCGCCCCGTTCCGCGAAGAGGCCGAGCGCATTGCCCGCGAATATCTGAGAAAGCAGGGGCTCGACGAGGAGGCGGCCGGAACTCCGGCCCGACCGCCCCTGGCGAAGGAGCCTCCCGCGGAGCCGCCGCCCATCGAGCGGGTCGCCTGCGCCGCCTGCGGCACATCCAACGAGCCGGACGCGGCGTTCTGCAAGAAGTGCGGCGCATCGCTCAAGAAGGAAGCACCGGATGCACGCGCGTGAGCATCTGACGTTCGCCTTGGCGTTGGCCGCGGCCTTGGCCGGCCCCCCAGCCCGCGCTGCCGGGCAGGCCGAGAGCTCCTCCGACCCACACGCCCACGCCCACGCGGGGAGCGGTCCGGCGATGTTCGAGCCGCCCGAGGACACCGAGCAGGCCGATGCGACCCTGCCGCCCGGCACCATCGCCGTCGACCTCCGCGACGCGGATGACAAACCCGTGCCGGGGCAGACCGTGACGCTCGGCATCCTCATCAACTCGATCGCGAAGGGCGACAGCCGAAAGCACCTCCAAGCCCAGACCGACGACCAGGGCCACGTGGTCTTCAAGGACCTCGAGGTGGCCAGCAACATCGCGTACCGGGTCGGATCGCCGTTCCAGGGCGGAAGCTTCGCCGCGACGCCCTTCCAGCTCGAGCAGAGCAAGGCGATGCGGGTCGTCCTCCATGTGTATGCGGTCACGCACGACCTGACCAAGGCCCTCATCGTGAGCGAGTGCACGGTCGCCGCCGAGATCCGCGAGGATCGCCTGCAGGTTGAAGAGGTGCTCGCGTTCTACAACCTCGGGCGCGTCGCCTGGCAGCCGGAGGGCGTGGCGTTGCCTCTCCCGACGGGCTTTACGGCGTTCAACACCCAGGCCTCGATGACCGACCAGGGAGTCGACGAGGTGAGCGGCGCGGCCCGACTCCGCGGCACGTTCCCGCCGGGCCGTCAGACGGTCGAATACCGCTGGCAGCTCCCCCTCTCCGGCGAGAAGGACATCTCGTTCGAGGCCGGGGTCCCGCCCCACATGGCGGCCGCGCGGGTTCTCATGCCCGCGGCGACCGACCTCACCCTCACGGCGGAGGGGTTTCCCGCACCCGACATCCGCCGAGATGCGCAGGGCCAACGCTTCATCGTTCTGGAGCGGCGCATGCGTCCCGAGGATACCAAGCTCACGTCGCTTGCCGTCGGCATCCACGGCCTGCCCACGCCGGGGCCAGGACGGCTCGTGGCGACGCTGCTCGCTGCCTGCGGGGTGGCGGCTGGCCTGGTCTTCACGCTCTCACGACGCGGGCGCTCGCACCGCACCGAGTCGCAAGCGCAATCCGCTCTCCTCGAAGAGCTTGGCGAGTTGGAGCGCGCGCGTCGCCAGGGCGAGGTAGGTCCCAAAACCCATGAGCGGATGCGTCGCGAAATCATCGACATGCTCGCCCGCACGCTCGCGAGGACGTAAGGGCACGTAAGGAACCCGCGGGTGTGCACAACGTGAAGAGAAGGCCTGTGCGTGACGCGGGACAACGCGGGGACGATCGCCGAGGCGCCTCAGTTGTCCTCGTGCCGTACCCATCGCCCCCGCTGGTTCGTGCACATGGTCCATCTGCCGCTTCGGCTCGGCATCGCTGACCTTTTCTCGTTTTCCACCGCGTCCACAGGCTCTATCGACACTGCTACGGATCTCATCTAATGGATGCTACCGAGATCGCCCGGATGGAACTTACGGTACCCAAAAAGGATCTCCTGAAGCTCGTCGGACGGATGCAAGGAGTCGCCGAGCGGAAGAGCACGATGCCGGTCCTTTCGAACGTGCTCCTGGCCGTCGACGGTCCGAGCATGCTACGCATCGCGGCGACCGACATGTACCTGGCCCTCGTGGGTCGCGTGACGGCCGACGTGAGCAAGGGCGGAAGCGTCGCGGTCTCCGCGAAAGACCTGCTGGAGCGCATCCGGATGATGCCGGACGGACCGATCCACCTCGCTTCGCACGACGGTTCGACGAGCATCAAGGCCGCAGGAAGCGCGCGCCGTTACACGCTGCGCGGCATGCTGGGGGACGACTTTCCCCCCTTGCCGGTGCCGTCCGATGGGTCGCCGTCCCTGGCGCTCTCTGTCGACGTGTTGCGCGAGCTCATCGCGAAGACGCACTTTTCGATCTCCGGCGACGAGACTCGCGCCCACCTGAACTCGGCCCTGTTCGAGTGGGACGGCGACGTGGTCCGCATGGTGACGACCGACGGGCATCGTCTCTCGAAGATGGAGGTCAAGGTCGCGGGCCGTCAGGCGTCGGCGACGATGCTGATTCCGCTGAAGGCGATCCAAGAGCTCCGCCGTCTCTGCGAAGACATGGGATCCGAGGTCAAAGACGGAGGCAAGGACGCCCCCGCGCCACAGCTCCAGATCACGCAGAGCGGCTCCAACGCGTTCTTCCAGGGCGGCGGCGTGTCCTTCGCGGTGCGGCTCGTCGACGCGCAGTTCCCGCCCTACGCGCAGGTCATTCCGCAGAACAGCGACAAAGTCGTGCGGGTCCAGCGGGCGACGTTTTCGGACGCGCTGCGGGCCGTCTCCGTGGCGGCGAACGAGCGCACCGGTGGAGTCAAACTATCGCTTGGGAATGGCGTCATGCGTGTCATGACGGAATCGCCCGAGACCGGCGACGGCTTCGACGAGATCCCCGTCGAGTACACCGGGCCCGCGATGACGATCGGCTTCAACGCCAAGTACTTCCTCGACGTGCTCGGTGCGCTCGACGAGGACGAGGTCCAGCTCGGTCTCGGCGGGGAGCTGGATCCTGCCGTGGTCAGGCCGACAGGCGAGCGGCAGTTTCTCGCGGTCGTGATGCCGATGCGCATCTGATCGGCGCATGCGGGAGCTCGCGGTCGGGGAGCTCGGCGTCCGCGGTTTTCGCAACCTCGCGCACGTCGACGTCGCGTTCGGGCCCCGGTTCAACGTGGTCGCCGGCGACAACGGTCAGGGGAAAACGAACCTGCTCGAGGCGGTCTACGTGGTCGCGACATCGCGGAGCTTCCGGACGTCGAAGATGTCCGATCTCATCGGCGCCGCTGGGGACACCGCGAGCCTCCGCGCGCAGATCTACGAAGACGGCGACGCGCGCGAGCAGAGCGTCGGTCTTCGTACGGGTACGCGCGCGGTCCGCATCGCCGGCAAGCGGCCGCCGACGCTCGCCGCCTACGCGGTGCGAACGCCCGTGGTGGTGTTCCACCCCGGAATGGTGAATCTGGCCGCGGGGTCGGGGTCCGAGCGACGAAGGCTGCTCGACCGGATCGCTCTCTATCTCGATCCGACGTCCCTCGCCGACCTCCACGGATACGCGCAGGCATCACGGGCCCGACAGCGTGTGCTCGACGCGAGGGGAGAAAGCGCGCCGGATCTGGACGAGTGGGAGGAGCTGATGGCGAGGCACGCGCTCGGTATCGGCGCGGTGCGCTCGCGGGCGTCGGAGCTGCTCGGCGCGGCGGCGCTGGAGGCCTTCGCCGGCATCGGCGCGCCCGGGGTGACGTTCGCCGCTCGCTACCATCGGAGCGCGCCCGCGGAGTCGTACGCGCACAAGGCGGCCCTGTCGCAACGGCGCACCCAAGACCGCGCGAGAGGCTCGGCCAGCGTCGGACCGCACCGCGACGACCTGCTCCTCGAGCTCGGGGGGCGACCGGTACGAGGAATCGCGTCCCAAGGGCAACATCGGGCGGTGGTCTTGGCGTTGGAGCTCGCGGAGATCGCCGTCGTCGGCGGTGCGAGCGGCGTGCGGCCCGTCCTGCTCCTGGACGACGTGTCGAGCGAGCTCGATCGCCCACGCACCACCGCGCTCTTCGAGGCCCTTCGGAAAGAGCGCGGCCAGGTGATTCTGACGACGACGCGGCCGGAGCTCATGGACAGCATCGATTCTTTGGGAGGCGAGGAGCGTCGCGATTTCGCGGTTGTCGGCGGCGTCGTGAAGCGCGCCTGACGGTGCATTTGCGGGCGCTTCGGCGCATGGAAAAGGCGCTCCACGCCGGCGGGGGAATTTGCCCCGTCGATCGTGCTTACCGGGGCGCGGCAAGCTCGGGCCGAAGACCCGCGTAAGTATTCGAAATGACAAGCAAACGAGCATGGCTTTGGCTTGCGGAAAGAGGACCAAGGAACTATAATGGTGAGCTGTTTCCAAAGCCGGAAACTCAATGGGGGAAAGCCCGCGTACAAACAAAGCGAGCTTTCACCCGAGCATTCCTCTCGAAAGAAAAAGTAGCTGATGTCGAACGTGACCACATCGCCCACGGTACCCCCCGCCTCGTCCAGCTACGACAGCGCGAGCATCACGGTGCTCGAGGGGCTCGAGGCCGTCCGGAAGCGCCCGGGCATGTACATCGGCGACATCCACGATGGCTCGGGGCTGCATCACCTCGTCTGGGAGGTCGTCGACAATGCCGTGGACGAGCACCTCGGCGGCTTCTGCACGCGGATGGACGTCACGATTCACTTCGACGGGTCCGTCACCGTCGACGACGACGGCCGCGGAATCCCCGTGGGCATCATGCCCGATCGCGGCGTCAGCGCGGCCGAAGTCGTGATGACCGTGCTCCACGCCGGCGGGAAGTTCGACCATTCGAGTTACAAGGTGAGCGCCGGCCTCCACGGCGTCGGCGTCAGCGCCGTCAACGCCGTCAGTGAATGGCTGAAGATGGAGATCCGCCGTGAGGGCCAGGTCTACTTCCAGGAGTACCGGCGGGGAGCGCCCGTGGCTCCGCTTGCCGCCATCGGGAACAGCGACAAGACCGGCACGAAGATGACCTTCAAACCGGACCCGACCATCTTCTCGACGACCGAGTTCCAGTACGACGTCCTCGCCAGCCGACTCCGAGAGCTCTCGTTCCTGAACGCAGGCTTCATCATCACGCTGACCGACGAGCGAGAGAGCGGTCGCACGGAAACGTTCCAGTACAAGGGCGGCATCCGGGAGTTCATCGAGCACTTGAACAAGGCGAAGGAGCCGGTTCACGACAAGGTCATCGCGATCGTCGCCGAGCAGCCCGTCGAGGGTGGCGCCGCGCCGATCGGCATCGAGCTCGCGATGCAATGGAACTCGAGCTACTCGGAGCAAATCTTCAGCTACACGAACAACGTCCACAACAAGGACGGTGGCACTCACCTCACGGGATTGCGCGCGGCCCTCACGAAGGTGTTCAACAGCTACGGCACGGCGCAAAACCTCTTCAAGGAGGTCAAGAACGGGCTTCAGGGAGAGGACATCCGCGAAGGCCTGACCGCCGTCATCAGCATCAAGCACCCCGACCCGAGCTTCGACTCGCAGACGAAGAGCAAGCTCGTATCGAGCGAAGTGAAGACGATCGTCGAGACCACGGTCTACGAGCGTCTCGGCCGCTTCTTCGAAGAGAACCCGCCCACCGCGCGCAAGATCATCGACAAGGCGATCGTCGCCGCGAAGGCCCGCGAGGCCGCGCGGAAGGCCCGCGAGGTGGTCCGCAAGGGACAGCTCGATTACTCGACGCTCTCCGGCAAGCTCGCCGACTGTCAGACGCGCGATCCGGGCGAAGCAGAGCTCTACATCGTCGAAGGCGACAGCGCCGGAGGCTCCGCGAAGCAGGGCCGGGACCGTCGCTTCCAGGCGATCCTCCCCCTCCGCGGCAAGATCTTGAACGTGGAGCGCGCGCGGCTCGACAAGATGCTCTCGAGCGCCGAGATCGGGACGCTCATCGCGGCCCTCGGGTGCGGCATCGGCGAGGGCAGCTTCGACATCGAGAAGCTCCGCTACCACCAAGTCGTCCTGATGACCGACGCCGACGTCGACGGGAGCCACATTCGGACGCTGCTCCTCACGTTCTTTTTTCGGCAGATGCCGGAGCTCATCGAGCGGGGCTATCTCTACGTCGCCCAGCCGCCTCTTTACCGCGCGCGGCGCGGCAAAAAGGACGTGTATCTGAAGGACCAGCCTGGGCTCGACCGCTTCTTCCTCGAGCACGGCGTCGAGGGCCTGTCGGTTCGCGCCAGCAAAGGGCCGACCCTCTCGGGCGAGGTCCTCTTTCGGCTCGCCGAGCGACTCCGGATGTTCCGTCGCGTGCTCGCGAAGATCGATCGCCGGGCCGACGCCGGGATCATCGGGCAGATGCTCCACGCGGCGCCTCTCGGCAAGAACGAGCTTCGCGAGCGGAAGAAGGTCGAGGCCGCCGTCCCCGTCATCCGCGCTCGGCTCGAAAAGAAGAAGCCCGACATCATGCCCCTCGCCATCGACGTCGACTGGGAGGTCGAGCACGGCGCGGCCCTCATCCGCATCACGCCCCGAGCCGGGGCGGCCTCACGGCCCGTCGTCGTCGATTGGAACCTCGTCGACTCGGCCGAATACGAGGAGCTCTACTCCATCGAGCAAGACGTTCGATCGATCGGCCCGGCGCCGTACTTCGTGCGGGAGGGCGAGAAGGGCAGCGGCAAGGGAGCCGAGACCGAGCTCGAAGACGCCGACGCCCTGTGGGATTACATCGACGCGCGCGGCCGGAAGGGCACGCAAGTCCAGCGCTACAAGGGCCTCGGCGAGATGAACCCGGAACAGCTCTGGGAGACGACGCTCGATCCCAACACCCGCGTGATGCTCCAGGTGCGCCTCGACGACGCCGTCCAGACCGACCAGATCTTCACCATCCTCATGGGCGATCAGGTGGAGCCGCGGCGGCAGTTCATCGAAGACAACGCCCTGAACGTGAAAAACCTCGACATCTGACCGGGCTCAGGCGTCCTGCGGGGTCGGCGGCGCAAGCAGGGCCGGGTGCGGGCACACGTCTTGCGCCGGATAACCGGCGACTTAGGTTTCCTGGGCAAGCGCGAGCGTGAAACCGGGCGAAACGCTCCGAGGAGCGGCGCCCAGAACTCGCGCGCGGAGGAGACCCGTATGCGTCCGGATCGGATGACCACGAAGAGCCGCGAGGCGTTTCAAGATGCGCTCGATCGAGCGTCCCGCTTCGGGAACCCGGAGCTCACGCCCGAGCATTTGCTCGCCGCGATGATCGAGCAAGACGGGGGCGTCGCCGCGCCGCTCTTGCAGAAGGCGGGCGCCGACGTGAACGGTCTTCGCGATGCGCTCGCGCGCAAGCTCGAAGCGCTGCCGAAGGTGACCGGGGGCGCGGAGCCGGGCCTGTCGCGGCGCACGCTCGAGGTCATTCGCAAAGCGGATGACGAGGCCAAGCAACTGAAGGACGAGTACATCTCGGTCGAGCACTACCTCCTCGCCATGTCGAAGCACGACCGCGAGGTGACGGCCCTGCTAAACCAGCACGGGGGCGTCGGCCACGAGAAGCTCCTATCGGCGCTCGCCAGCGTCCGAGGGACCCAGCGCATCACCGATCCCGACCCCGAGGGCAAGTTCCAAGCGCTCGAGAAGTACTGCCGCGACCTCACCGACGCGGCCCGCAAAGGCAAGACCGACCCTGTCATCGGTCGCGACGAAGAGGTCCGCAGGGTCATGCAGGTGCTCTCCCGGCGCACCAAGAACAACCCGGTGCTCATCGGCGAACCCGGCGTCGGCAAGACGGCGATCGTCGAAGGCATCGCCCAACGCATCGTCCGCGGAGACGTGCCGGAGTCGCTCAAGAACAAGCGGCTCTACGCGCTCGACATGGGTGCGCTCGTCGCCGGCTCGAAGTACCGCGGTGAGTTCGAAGACCGCCTCAAGGCCGTCCTCAAGGAGGTCGAAGCATCGCAGGGGCGAATCATCGTCTTCATCGACGAGCTCCACACCATCGTCGGGGCCGGCGGCGCCGAGGGAGCGATGGACGCGGCGAACCTCCTCAAGCCGGCGCTCGCGCGCGGAGAGCTCCGTTGCATCGGCGCGACCACCCTCGACGAGTACCGGAAGCGCATCGAGAAGGATCCCGCCCTCGAGCGGCGCTTCCAGCCCGTGTTCGTGTCGCAGCCCACGGTGGCCGATACGATCGCGATCCTCCGTGGCCTCCGCGAACGTTACGAGGTGCACCACGGCATCCGTATTCAAGACGCGGCCCTCGTCGCCGCGGCGACGCTCAGCGACCGCTACGTGACCGAGCGCTTCCTGCCGGACAAGGCGATCGATCTCGTCGACGAGGCGGCGGCGAAGATCAAGATCGAAGTCGACAGCATGCCCGCGGAGATCGACGACGTGCAGCGGAAGCTGATGCAGCTCCAGATCGAGCAGCAAGCCCTGAAGAAGGAGCGAGACCCCGCGAGCCGCGCCCGCCTCGACGACGTGAAGCGGCAGGTCGCCGAGCTCGAGGAAAAGTCGAGCGGGATGCGTGCGCAGTGGCAGCGCGAGAAAGAGATCATCGAGCAGATCCGCAAGGCGCAGCCCGAGATCGAGCGGCTCCGCCACGAGGCCGAAGAGGCCCAGCGTCACGGCGACCTCGGGAAGGTCGCCGAGATCAACTACGGCAAGATCCCGGACCTCGAGAAGAAGGTCGAAGAGCGCCGTAAGGCTCTCGCCAAGGTGCAGGAGCGGACCAGCTACCTTCGCGAAGAGGTCACGGATCAAGACATCGCGGCCATCGTGTCGAAGTGGACCGGCGTCCCCGTCGCCAAGATGATGCAGGGCGAGACCCAAAAGCTCCTCCACATGGAGGCCGACTTGAAGCGGCGAGTGATCGGCCAGGACGCGGCCGTCGAGGCCGTGTCGAACGCGGTTCGCCGGTCACGCGCGGGCCTCGGAGACCCCAATCGTCCCATCGGGAGCTTCCTCTTCCTCGGGCCGACGGGCGTCGGCAAGACGGAGCTCGCGCGGGCCCTCGCCGAGTTCCTGTTCGACGACGAGCGCGCGATGATTCGCCTGGACATGAGCGAGTACATGGAGAAGCACGCGGTCTCGCGTCTCGTGGGCGCACCGCCGGGCTACGTGGGCTACGAGGAGGGCGGTCAGCTCACCGAGCCGGTGCGGCGCCGCCCGTACTCCGTCATCCTCTTCGACGAAGTGGAGAAGGCCCACGCCGACGTCTGGAACATCTTGCTCCAGGTCCTCGACGACGGCCGCCTCACCGACGGGCAAGGCCGGACGGTGGACTTCAAGAACACCGTCATCATCCTGACCAGCAACATCGGCTCCGCCCAGATGCAGGCCATCGAAGACCGACCGGGGCTCGACACGGCGACCCGCCGCGAGCTCGTACGGCGCGCCGTGACCGACGAAATCCGCCGCCTGTTCCGGCCCGAGTTCTTGAACCGCCTCGACGAGACCGTGATCTTCAATCGGCTCGAGAGCTCCCAGATTCGACGCATCGTCGACATTCAGCTCGATCGGTTCACGAGCCGCCTCGCGCGCCGAGAGCTGACGCTCGACGTGACCGACCGGGCCAAGGACTTCCTTGCGGAGCAGGGGTGGGATCCGCAGTACGGCGCGCGCCCGCTGAAGCGCGCCATCCAGAAGAACCTCGAAGACCCGCTCGCGAAGAAGGTCCTTGCGGGGGAGTTTCCGTCCGGGACGCGGATCGTTGTCGATCGCGGGCCTGCAGGCGACCTCACCTTCGCGACGCGCATGCAGAACTAGAACATCTGCAGGACGAGGCCGCCTCGTTCCGCCAATCCTGCGAGGCGTGGCATTCGTGCCGCGCCTCGTAGGTTCAACGACAGAGGTGGCGCGCCACCGACAGGACGGGTCCGCCTGGGGGCGCGAAGAACGTGCGCGTTTTGGTGGTCCGAAGCGCAAGTACGCGACCCTTCCGGCCATCTGAAGTGAAGAACCACACCGTGGGCGTGCGCCTCGTGGCGCGGCACGGATCTCGCTTACCAACGGTTCAGGCTGAGCCGGACATGAACCACACCGCGCGCAAAGCATCGAGACCCTCTCGCTCCGCGACCGCGGGGTCGTGGATGGCGCTGCTTGCCGCGACGACCCTGGGCGACGTCGCGGGAACCGTCCACGCCGAGGTTCGGGCCGACGGCCTCGCCCCCCGAGGCGCCTATCGTCTCGTCGTGCAGTCGTACGACGCACGCTATGGCACCGTTCCGGGACCCGACGAAAGGCCAGTCGGGAGCGTCCAGCGCGCCGTCACGGCCGACGAGCTTCGCGAGGGAGTTCACGTGGACCTCCTCGAGCTCCGCGCGGGCGAAGCGCCGACCGCGTCGCCCGTGATCGTGGCATGGATCGAGGCAGGTCAACCCGACCTCGAGTTCGATGGGCGCACCGCCCGCCCCGCCCGAGGCAGCGTTTATGGCGTCGCCAAGCGGGGAGCGGGTCAAGGCAGCGTATCGATCAGCCTGAACCGCAAGCTCGGGGTGTGACGGCCGCGTCATCCGGCACCCCCTGTCGAGGGTCCCGCGGCACGCTTCGCCCTGCGGGCAGATGCGTCAGCGCTCGACGCCCGCGGGGGTAGACGTGTGGCCCGTGTGACCAGAGGACTTTCCACCCCGTGAGGTCCGCTTCCCGACCGCCGAATCGGCGACGGTGGTGTCCTGGAGAGACCCGATCGGCGCCAGCGCAATGACGAGCGAGTCTCCGCGCGCGCTGACGCGATAGTTGGGAACGCTGTCCTTGAAGGTGATGCTGAGCTCGGCGCCGCTCGCGCCGTTCGTGACCTTGATGGTCTGGATGCGGCCGTCTCGCGCGGCGAGTGGGCTCGCGGGCTCGAGCGAACGCCTCCCCGGAACCTTCACGAGAAACCCGGTCGGCTCCTGGGCGCCCTCGATGGCCTCGACGGGCCCATCCATTTTGAGCCGCAGGATGTTCCCGTGATGCACCGGGCCGTTCGCGAAAGGCTGGGGCCTCGCGTGCTTCTTTGCGCCGTCCTCGGTCCCGGACGTCGACGCACCCGATTTGTCTTTGTCTTCGCCGGCTCCCGCGTTGGCGACCGTCTGGGGAGCTGTCGTGCCTGGAGGCGCCGGGGGAGAAGTGGCCACCTGGCCGAGAGGCGGGGCCGCCGGCGCGGGTTGTTCGGGGGCGGCCGGCGGGGCTGCCGCGGCTCCGGGGCTCGTCTCGCTCGCGCCGGGCGCGGGTGCGACGACGGCCGAAGGATCCTGATGCGAGTGCTTCATCGCAAAGGCACCCAGCACCGCGGTGGCCATGACCGCCGCGCCGATGGCCACGCGCCTGCGGCCGAAATGGCCCGCCTTGGCCTGGGCGCCCGGCGGGACGCCTCCGTCCGTAGCGAACGCCGACTCACCTCGCACCACCCGCCGTCCATCGGCGCGGAGACCGCCGCCCGGCGCCGGGGCCGTCGTCCGCCGCGGCATCGGATCGTCGTCCCCCACGCGGCCCTTGGCGAGGAGGCCGACAGTCGTCTTCATCCGCCGCATCGCGCGGTCGACCGCCGGACCGAGGCGCGCCGCCTGCTCGGCGAACGCCCCGCGCATACGCGCGGACGAGTCGTCGGCGTGTGCATCGCCGCCCGAGGGAGACACGTCTCGCGGCATCGATGCGCCGGCCATGACCGGCGCTCCGTCCACGTACCGAAGCGTCACCACGAGCTGCGGAACCCGGGAGTTCGGGTCGACGTCGATGTCCACGCGGTCGATGGTGGCCGGTCGCTTGTCTCCGGTCTGGGCGTTCTCGAGGTCCAGGCGCTTGCCGACCTGCAGAAATCCAAGGTCGCTCCCGACCGTGAGGGCCCCGCTCTGGGACTCGCGAATCTTGGCGCGCATCGGAGAGGCGAGCCCCTCGATGAACAGGCGGACTTTGCCGCCGGCGGGCACGGGCGCCGGACCTGCGTCCGACTGCATCCCGCACACGCGCTTGAGCGCCTCGACACACTCCGCGTCCATCTCGGTGAACCGGATCCCGAACTCGCCGCCCTTGTCGGCGCCTTGGGACCAGACGACCTCTCCCGACCCGACGACGCTGCGGTTCGGCCCGGCCTCGAACCGGCACGTGATCTGCTGCCCGAGCTCGGGCAAATACGCCGAGCGAAGGTGCATCCCCTCCTCCGAGACGTCGACCGCGCTCGCCTCGAACGAGGGGCCCAGCGTCCCTCCGACCTCGACGACCCCGTCGAAAGCTACCCGCGCCATGCCTGGCGTTCGTCGATCCTCGGTGTTCATCTCTTCCTCCGTCGACTCACGGCGTAGAGAATCGGGCCCCGGAGGGCCAAGTTTTGTCATGTCGAACGCCACCCATCTCATTCTCGACATCGAGACGATCCCCGACGCCGAGCTGCCTCGTCAGGACGACAGCGACCGCGTCCCTCCGCCGCCGTTCAACCAAATCGTGACGCTCGGCTGCATGCTCCTCGAAGACCACGTGCCCCGGCGGCTCGGGGTCGTCGGCGAGGGCAAGGCCGAGGGCGACATGCTGGCCGACTTCGCCCAATGGCTCGACGCGAAGAAACCCACCGTCGTCACCTGGAACGGCCGCTCCTTCGACATGCCGGTCATCACGAGCCGCGCGCTCCGCCACGGCATCTCGATGCCCTGGTGGTTCACCGACCGGAACACCCGCTACCGCTACTCGACCGACGGCCACTTCGACGTAATGGACTTCCTCGCGGATTTCGGCGCGGCGAAGAACGCGCGGCTCGACGTCTATGCGAAGCTCGTCGGGTTCCCCGGCAAGATGGGCGTCGACGGCTCGCAGGTCCTGCCGCTGGTCCACGCCGGCAAGCTCGACGAGGTCAACACCTACTGCCTCTGCGACGTCGCCCAAACGGCCGCCATTTTCCTTCGCGTGGAGCTCCTGCGCGGCACCTTCGACCGCGACCGATACAAGGAGCTCGGCAAGGCGATGATGACGTTCATCGACGAGCAACCTCGCCTTGCGCCCCTCGCCGCCAGCGTCGACCGGCGGCGGTTTCTCCTCGAACGCGCCGAGTGAGCCTCGGGCCGTCCGGGGCGGGAGTCTGCGCTCTCGCTCGCTCTAGAGAGGGATGTTCGCGTGTTTCTTGCGCGGGTTCTCGTCGCGCTTGTCCTTGAGCACCTCGAGGCTGCGGTGAAGGCGTGCGCGGAGGAGTCCCGGTCGGATCACCTCGTCGACGAACCCGAGCTCGGCGGCCTTGTACGGGCTCGCGAACTTCTCCCGGTAGTCGGCGACGAACTCGGCCCGCGCCGCTCCGGCGTCGGACGCCCGCGCGATCTCGCCCCGGCGCACGATGTTGACGGCGCCCTCGGGGCCCATCACGGCGATCTCCGCCGTCGGAAAGGCGAGGTTCACGTCCGCGCGAATGTGCTTGCTCGCCATCACGTCGTACGCGCCCCCGTACGCCTTCCGTAGGATCACGGTGATCTTCGGCACCGTCGCCTCCGCGAACGCGAAAAGGAGCTTGGCCCCGTGCTTGATGATCCCGCCGTACTCCTGGTCGGTTCCCGGAAGGAAGCCCGGGACGTCGACGAGCGTCACGAGGGGCACGTTGAAGCAATCGCAAAAGCGAACGAAGCGCGCCGCCTTCATCGAAGAATGGATGTCGAGCACGCCCGCCAACACCGCGGGCTGGTTCGCGACCACGCCGACGACCCGCCCCCCGACCCGCGCGAACCCGGCGACGATGTTCTGCGCGTAGGCCTCCGCCACCTCGAAGAAGCTCGCGTCGTCGACGACCGCGCGGATCACGCCTTTCACGTCGTAGGGCTTGCCCGGGTCGGTGGGGATCATCGTGTCGAGCTCGGGCACCTCGCGCATCGGCGGGTCCTTGGACGGGACGATCGGCGGATCTTCCTGGTTGTTCGACGGCAAGTAAGACAGGAGCCGGCGCGCTTGCGCGAGAGAGGCACGGTCGTCGGGGGCCGTGAAGTGGCAGACGCCGCTCCGGGTCGCGTGGGTGGTCGCACCGCCAAGGTCTTCCTTCGTGACTTCCTCGTGGGTGACCGACTTGATGACATCCGGCCCCGTGATGAACATGTAGCTGGTCCCCTCGACCATCAGGACGAAGTCGGTGATCGCCGGCGAGTACACGGCGCCGCCCGCGCACGGGCCGAGGATGCAGCTGATCTGCGGCACGACGCCGCTCGCGAGCGTGTTGCGGAGGAAGATGTCCGCGTAGCCCGCGAGCGAGGCGACGCCCTCCTGGATGCGCGCGCCTCCCGAGTCGTTCAGGCCGATGATCGGCGCGCCGACCTTCATCGCGAGGTCCATCACGCGGCAGATCTTCCGCGCGTACGCGCTGCCGAGGCTCCCTCCGAACACCGTGAAGTCCTGCGCGAAGACGAAGACGGTCCGCCCGTCGACGAGACCGTGGCCGGTGACGACGCCGTCGCCGAGCACCCGCTGCCGGTCCATCTCGAAGTCGGTGCAAGCGTGCGTCACGAACCTCCCGATCTCGACGAAGGTGCCCGGGTCGAGGAGCAGCTCGAGGCGTTCGCGCGCGGTGAGCTTGCCGGCGTCGTGCTGCTTTTGAATTCGCTCTGGGCCTCCGCCGGCGAGCGCGCGTGCGTTCATCTCGTCGAGCCGCTCGAGGGGCGAGGGCGAAGGCTTGGCGGGAAGGGACATGGCGAAGGAGTCTACCCGCTATGTCCCCGGCCGTTGCACGGGCCCGCAAGTAGGCGACCGGGCGCCGGTCAGCCCGGGTCGACGTAGTCCACGTGCTCGCCGCGGAAGGTGCGGAGCGTCGTCCGTCCGGGCTCGCGCGCGACCACGTACTCCGGGCCCACCGGGACCTTGCCGCGGCCGCCCGGCGTATCGCAAATGAACTTCGGGAGCGCGATGCCCGAGAGGCGCCCCTGGAGCCGCTCCATGACGGCGACGCCGCGCGCGAGCGGCGTGCGAAGGTGGCCGGTGCCCCGGACAGGGTCTGCCTGCAAGAGGTAATAGGGCCGCACGCGAGCGCGCACGAGGCCGCGAAAGAGCGGCTCGAGGACGCCGGCGTCGTCGTTGACGCCCGCGAGCAAGACCGACTGGTTCATGACGGGGAAGCCGGCGTCCGCCAGGCGCGTGCACGCTGCGATGGACTCGGCCGTGAGCTCCGCGGGGTGATTGAAGTGGGTCATCACCCAGAGGGGGTGATGGGGCCGAAGCGCGCGCAGGAGCTCGTCGGTGATGCGCATCGGGAGGGTCACGGGCACGCGGGTCGCGATGCGGATCGTCTCGATGCTCGCGATGCCGCGGAGGCGCGCCAAGAGCTTGGCGATGCGATCGGTGCCCATGGCGAGCGGGTCCCCGCCGCTCACGATGACGTCGCGGACTTCCGGGTGCGCCGCGAGCCACGCGAGGGCAGGCTCGAGGCCCTCGGTCGACACCGCCCCTTCCCCGCCGCCGACCATGCGCGACCGCGTGCAGAAGCGGCAGTAAACGGCGCAGCGGTCGGTCGCAAGAAGAAGGGCGCGGTCGGGGTATCGCTGGACGAGATGCGGGGCGACCTCGTGCGCGACCTCTCCGAGCGGGTCCACGAGATCGCCGTCGACCTCGTCGGACTCGCGCGCGTCGGGCACGCACTGCCGTCGGATCGGGCAGTTCGGATCGTTCGGATCGACGAGCGAGAGGTAATACGGGGTGATGCGAATGGGCAGCCCCTGCTCCTCGGCGCGCCGCGCGCCTTCGGCCTCGCGCTCGGTGAGCCGGAGGACCCGGGCAAGGGCGTCCAGCGAGTCGACCGCATGGCGCAGCTGCCAGCGCCAGTCTCGCCACTCCGCCGATTGGGACGTCGGCGTCGCCACGGACAGAGGCAGGCGCATCGCGTCGACGTCGTAGCACGCCGATCCCCGCCGGGCCCGGGAGGGTCAGGCCGGCGGGGCGGCGGCGCCGGCCGCCCAGAGCGCGTAGATGGCGGCCCAAGACATCGTCAGGAGGACGACGAAGAAGGCGATCGCGGTCCACACGAGGCGGCGAAGTCCGCGGCGGCTCGAGACGACGCCCCAGCCCATGCACGCGACCTGAAGGCCGTTCGCCAGGTGGTACGCGACGCCGAGCGTCCCCAGGATGTAGACGGCGAGCGTCGGCCCATGAAAATGCATGTGCTGCGCGATGTCGGCGTAGGTCTCGGGGTGTCCCTCGACGACGCGCGGGTGGATCATCGCGAGCCACAGGTGGGCTCCGAGAAAGAAGAGCACTCCGACGGCGGCCAGGCGCTGGAGGAGGTACTTGAGGTTGCCGTAATACCGGTAGCGAAGGTTGTTCGGGCGGCTGGAGGCGAGCCGCGCGATGCCCCACACGGTGTGGATGGCGAGGGGCAAGAGCACCGCGATGCTCGCGGCGGCCTCGGCGAAGGGGTGCGCGTAGCCGGTCACCGCGTGCTCCCACGCGTCCGAGCCGTCGAACGCGGAGAGGTTGTGCCAGAGATGGACGACCGTCCACACGCCGAGGGGCGCGATGGCGAGGGCCGACGCGAGCCGAGCCTGAAAAAAGCTCGACCGTGCCGTGGCGGCGGAGGGCTGCGAGAGCGTCTGCATGGTGGCTCGACCCCGCCTTGCCGTGTAGGCGCGCCGCGGTGGGTTTTCAAGGTACACCGGAGGGACGATGCGTGGCGTCCAAGCGGCGGCCCTCGGCTCGGCGGCGGCCCTCATCGGTCTCTCGCGCCTCGCGCTCGCGCAGACCTGGGAGCCGCGCCTCGAGGTGCAGGGGGTGGAGATCGCCGATGCCGCCGTGCGATCGCCGCGCGGCAACTGGACCCCGATCGCGTGGGACGATCTCGGCCGCACGCCCTTCGCGCCGGACGCGTATCGCGTGCGCATCATGACGCCGTCGGGCGCCTCGCACGTCGAGCTTCCCTCCTGTGCGGGCCGCGAGCGTGTGGAGGTCGACGGGCGCGCCGTCTCCACGCTGCCGGGACCGCTCGTATTGCCTCTCGCTCCCGGGCCGCACGAGGTCGTGTTCTCCGTCACCGTGTCGGGATACGAGAAGCGCATCGCGTGCGGCGATCGCCCGCGCGCCGGCGCCGCGTCGCCGTCCACGGACGGCTTGCGCGTCCTCTCGTTCCCGAGCCCGTCGGCCGATCGCGGGGGCGGCCGCGCGGTCGTCTACGTCCCTCCCCACCACGACGCGACCGTTCCCCGGCCGCTCCTCGTCGGGCTACATCCCTGGAACGGCTCGATGTGGACCTACGCCGCGTACGCCGAGCTCCTGCGCGAGGCTCGCGCGCGCGACGTGCTGCTGCTGATGCCGAGCGGCCTCGGGAATTCCCTCTACACGGCGGACGCGGAAGACGAAGTGATGCGCGCCATCGACGCCCTGTCCGCCGTCGTCGCCGTCGATCGGGGCGCCACGTCGCTTTGGGGTGCATCGATGGGCGGCGCGGGCGCGACGACGATCGCATTTCATCGCCCGGACCGGTTCGCGAGCGTGACGAGCTTCTTCGGCGACTCGAAGTACGATCGCGCGACGTACGTGAGAGGCATTCTCCGAAGCGACGCCGCCGCGCACGCGGTCAACGCGGCCGACGTCGTCGAGAACGCGAGGAACCTTCCGGTGTGGCTCGTTCACGGCGAAGCGGACCACACGTCGCCCATCCGGCAGAGCGAGATTCTGGCGACCGCGCTCGGCCGCGAGGGGTTCGACGTGCGCTTCGACCGCGTGCCGGCGGAAGGGCACTCGGGGGCGCTCGTCGCGCGTTTCGCCGCCGAAGTCGTGGCGCGCGCCGCGTCGAGCCGTGTGCCGCGGGGTCCTTCGCGCGTGACGTACCGGAGCGTGCGGGCCTCGGACACCGAAGCCTACGGAGTCCGGATCGTCCGGGCCTCGAGCTCGGGGGACGCGTTCGTGGACATCGCCCGCGACGACCACGGCGTGCACGTGCGGAGCGCCCAGGGCGTACGGTCCATCGTCCTCGCGCGCGGCGCGCTCGGGTCGCCGCGCGATCCCGCGCCCCCCATCGTGGTCGACGATCCGGCCGCGGCCGGGGTCGACGTCCGCTGGGGGCCCTGAGGTGCGCGCGGAGTGGGCGCTCATGGTGGGTGCGCCGGTCGTCGCGTTGGCGGCGGTCGCGGCGGGGTTGGACTACGGCGCGCCGCGCGACGAGCGGAGCGCGATCGTCTACGCGAGCCCGGCCTCGCGCGCGGGCACAGGGCTCGCCTGGCAGGTGGAGACGCTCGAAGAAGCCCACGGCTCGCCTTCTCCGATCGCCCTGCCCGACGTGACGGTCACGGCGCGCGCGGAGACTGGAGAAGCCCACTGGGGAGGAGCCACGAACGAGGACGGGATCGCGGAGGTGGGTCTTCCAATCGCGGCCCCCGGCTCGCTCGAGGTCGACGTGAGGGCGAGCGGCGCGCTCCTCGCCGCCGGGCGGGTGGATGTGCCCGCGCCGTCTTCCGCGCACGCCGCCGCCGGCTGGGCGCGGTTCGCGCGACGGGAAGGAGGCGTCGCCCTCGACGTCGCGGTGCTCGGTCAGCGCGTCGCCGCGGGCTTCCCCGCGGTCCTCTGGGTCCGCGCGACCGACGCGGGAACGCGGGCCGCGCTCGCGGGCGTGGAGGTCGGCGTCGAAGACGACCCGAGCCTCGCGCGCGTCGTCGCCGATCGCACGGACGCGCGCGGGTGGGCGCGGCTCTCGGCGACTCCAGTGGGGCACGTCGCGTCGCTCCTCCTTCACGCGCGCGCCGCGGACGGACGGGCGGGCGAATGGGCCGGTGCGCTCTTCGTGTCGCCAGGGGCGCCCGAGATCGTCGCGCGCGATCGATACGGAAGCGACGAGGCGCCGTCGTTCGAAGTGATCGCGCCGGACCTCCGCACGGTGGCGTACGTGGAGGTCGACGACGCGTCCGGCCGCGCCTGGGGAGCGTCGCTGCCGCTCTCGGCCGAAGATGGCGCGATGCCGCGCGGGAGCGTCGTCGGTCCACGCCTCGCGCCGGGTCTCTATTGGGCGGTCGCATCGAGCCAACCCGCGGGCGCGGCTTCGTTGGGGCCGGGCACGATCGCCCGTCCGTTCTTCGTGGCCGCGTCGGACGCGTCGGCCCTCGCGCTGGGGTCCGACCCGGACGCGTGCGCCGACGTGGGGGGGGTCGCGCCGGCGCGCGCGATGGGTGCGTGCCTCGCCCTGACCGACCCGATGCCGGTGCGGCGTTGGCAGGCGCTCGAGGGCCTCGCCCAGCGGCGCTCTCGGGATGCACGGCGGCGGGGCGCCGGCCTCGGGATTGGACTCGGGGCGATCGCGGCCGCCGTGTTGCTCGAGATCTTGCTGCTCGCTCGGGCGTCGATGCGCGGACGAGCGAAGCTCCGCGCGGACGCCTTGGGTGCCGCCACGGTCGAGGGGCCAGGTCGAGCGTGGGACCTGGCGGTCGGCGTCCTCGTCGCTTTGCTGGGTTTCGGCCTGCTCGCTGCGCTCCTCGCGCGGGCGGGCTAAGCTTCTACGGGTGCGCTTCCGTCGTGTGGCCGCCGCGGTCGTGCCGCTCGTGCTGGCCGTCGCCTCGGCGTCGTTCGCGCAAGACTTCGACCCGCACGGTCATCGTCACCACGCGCCCGCGCCCGCCGCGGCCCGCCCCACCGCGCCTCCCACGCCCGGCGTCGGGACGCCGCGCGCGCCGTCCCAGGCTGTACTCATCGAGCGCTATACACGCGTCGTTCTCTCTCAGCCCGGCGCCGCGTTCCCCCTCGAGCGTCTGAGCCAGCTGTACCGCGATCGCGACGGGGACATCGCGAAGCTCGTCCTCGACTTCGAGACGCGCGCCAAGCAGCCCGGGCCCGACCAGTACGCGGCCACGGTGGCTCTGGCCGGCCTCTACAAGGTCAACGGCCTCACGCAGTCTGCCGTCTCCGCGCTCGAGCGGGCCATCGCCCTGGGTGGCACCGACCCGACCGCCATCCTCACGCTCGCGCACCTCCACCAGGACCGCGGCGACCTCGCGGAGGCTCGCGCGCGCTACCTGCAAGCCCTCCCGATGCTCACGGCGCGCGCCGACAAAGAGCAGACGCTGCGGACGCTGATGACGATCGCGCTCGACGAGAAGGACTGGGCCGCGGCAGAGGACTTTCACGGAAAGCTCGTGGCGCTCGACCCGACCAGCTTGTTTCTGAAAGGAGAGCTCGGCCACGCCCTCTTCGACCGCGGCCAGTACGAGCGGGCCGAGCAAGAGTTGAAGACGGTCGTCGCGGCGGCGGCGGGCGACTATCGCGCGCTCGTGCC
Source organism: Polyangiaceae bacterium (assembly GCA_036500865.1). Taxonomy (GTDB): domain Bacteria; phylum Myxococcota_A; class Polyangia; order Polyangiales; family Polyangiaceae; genus Palsa-1150. The sequence continues at coordinate 80,817 of DASYBG010000021.1, read as the reverse complement.
GGCCCTGCGCGAGCTCGGTCGGGCGCAGGCGAAGGCCCAGAAGAGCCGCGAGGCCCTCGAGACCCTCAAGCGCGCGCTCTCGCTCGCCGGCAACCAGAGCGCGCTCCGGGCGCAGATCTACGAGACCATCGCCGAGATTTACCGCGCCGACCAGCAGCTTCCCGCGCTCGTGAAGATGCTCGAGGACGAACACCCCGGAGACTTCGCGCGCCTCGCGCTCCTCGGGGGCCTGTACGAAGAAACGGGCGACTCGTCGAAGGCCATCGAGGTCTATCGGCGCGCGCTGGCCGGCGCCCCCCAGCAGCTCGACATTCGCCTTCGGCTGATTCGCCTCCTCCAGGCGAACGGGGACCTCGACGCGGCCATCACCGAGTACGAGGGCCTCATCCGCGCCGCTCCCAACAATCCGCAGTTCGTCTTCGAAGAGTGCGACGCCCTCCTGCAGCGGGGCGACCGCGCGCGGGCGCTCCGGCTCGTGTCGGAGCTCGAGGCGCGCGCGTCGAACGACGAGGAGGTGATGACGCGCGTCGCCGACTTCTACGCCCGGATCGGCGACAGCGAGAAGTCGCTCCGCGTGCTCCAGCGGCTCGCCCAAGGATCGACGGGCGACCCCGGCCACCTCGTCGACCTCGGCGATCGCTACTTCCAAGACGGCGACGTGCCGCTCGCCATGCAGACGTGGAAGAGAATTCTCTCGGTCGTGCAACCGCGGGCCAAAGGGCTGGCCGCCTACGGCGATGTCCTGCTCGAGCACGACATGATCGCCGACGCCCTCGCCGCGTACCGGACCGCCGTCGATCTCGATCCGACGAACCTCGCGTTCAAGAAGGCCCTCGCGTCGGCGTTCGAACGAAACCGCTCGTACCGCGAGGCGCGGCTGCTCTACGAAGAGGTGGCGGCGAAGGCCAAGGAGAAGGGCGACGCGGTCTTGCTCCACGAGTGCCGCACGCGCATCGTCACGCTGTGGGGCCTCGAGCGCGTCCTCGAGCAGCAGCTCCCGGCTCTTCGCCAGGCCTTCGAAGTCGCGCCGCCGGACCTCGACGCCGGCCGCACCCTCGCCGAAGCGGAGCTTCACCTGCGCCGGTTGCCCGACGCCGAGGCCACGCTGCGGCGGCTCGTCGTGCTCGCGCCCGGTGACGTCGACAGCTATCTCGCGCTCGAGCGCGTGCTGGTGCAAGAGAGCAAGATCGCCGATGCCATCGCCGTTCTCGAGCGGTTGACGCAGGTAGAGCCGAAGCGGGCGCGCGAGCTCTTCGAGCGCATGGCTCAATACGCGCTCCAGATCTACAAGGACGAAGACGCGATCAAGTACGCCGCACGCGCCGTCGAGCTCAACCCGGACGATGCCGAGGGGCACCGGCGCCTCGGCGAGATGTACCGGTCGAAGCAGGACACCGATCGGGCGATCGTCGAGTTTCGCGCCGCGATCCTGAAGAACGATCGGCTCTTTCCGGTCTACTTCGAGCTCGCCGACCTTCTCTTGTCGAAGGACGAAGCCGCGGAGGCCGACCGCCTGTTCCGCCGCGTGCTCCGCGGCGCGCCGGACGAGGACTTGGTCGCTCGCGCCGCGCGCCTGTCGATCCAGATCAACCTCGGGCGGGGAACGCTGGAATCGCTCGAGCAGGACGTCCTGCCCCTCGCCATCGGCAACCCGCAGAAGCCGATCTACCGGCGCCTCCTCGTCGAGATCTACGGCAACCTCACGTTCGGGCTCGTGCAGCGCGTTCGCCACGGCACGCCCTCGGAAGCCGACGAAGCACGCGCGGCGCTCGCGCGGATCGGGGCGAGGGCCGTCAAGCCGTTGCTCGACGCGCTCGCGGACTCCGAGGTGAGCCAGCAGAGCACCGCGATCGACGTGCTCGCGTACGTGCAGAACCGGAACACGGCCCTCCCGCTGTTCGCGTACGCGACGGGGCCCGCGGAGGTCACGCTCCGAACGCGGGCGATGATCGCGTGCGGCGCGGTCGCGGACGGCGCGCTCGTGCCCAAGTACGAAGCGCTCCTCTACCCGAAAGACGGGGCGTCGCAAGCGGGCCTGGCGGACGCGGTGGCGGAGGCCGCCGTCTGGGGTCTCGCGCGCATGCGCGACCCGAAGGCCGCGCCGCTGCTCCGCCGTGTCGTGCGCGACGGGACCCCCGCGATGCGCGCGCTCGCCGCCGTGGGTCTCGGCGATGCGCACGACGCGGCGTCGATCGCGGACGTGGCGGCGATGGCGTCGTCGGTCGACTCGGGGAGCCTCGCGCGCGCCGCGGCGGCGTACGCGCTGGGGGCCCTCGGCGCGCGGAAAGAGGTGCCGACCTTGCTCGAGATCGCCGAGCAGGGTGACCCGCTCTCGAAGCGGATGGCGCTCCTCGCGCTGACGCGACTCGCGGCGTCGGAGGGCGACGCGAAGGGCGCGCTCGCCGGCGATCCCGCGCGGTCGCGGGCAGGGTCAAGGGACGTTCCGTGGCAGGCCGAAGCGGTCCAGGCGATGGCGAACGCCGTCTTTCTGGGCGAAGAGGACGGGCGTCGAGGGCGACAGGACGCGGAAGCGCTCGCGCGGACGGCCGTCGCGTCGCTCGCGGCGATGGCCGCGATCGGGAGCGGACCCGGACCGCACCCTCCGCGCGAGGAGACCATGCCGGTGCCCGAGGGCGCGTTCGACGCCGACACGCTCCTCGGCTGGCTGACGCCGCGCGAGGTCTCCCGCGCGGACCGGGAGGCGGCGCTCGCGCGCTTCGGTGACGCCATCCAGCGGGCCGCACTGACGGCGCTTCGCACGTCGGGCGCTCGCGCGCAGGCCGTGCTCGACGCGCTCGGGAACGGGGACGGTGAGCTCGCGCCGTTCGTCGGGCGGGACGCGAGCGCCGCGGCCAGGGAGAAGGCGGCCGCGATCATCGCCGCGCTCGGACCGAGCATCGTGCCGTTGACCCAACACCCGGACCCGGGGATCCGCGCAAAGGCGATTGTCCTCTCGGCGGGTCTCGCGACGCCCGCGGCCGATGCGGCGATTGCCGCGGCGCTGGGCGACCCGAGCGAGGACGTGGAGCGCGTGGCCCTCGGGGCCGTGGCGGCCGAGCGCCCGAGAGGAGAGCGCCCCGCGAGCCCGGCCGTCGCGGCGGCGGTCGGGAGGATCCTGGGCGGGCACGAGAGCTGGGCGATGCGCGTCCTGTCGGCGCGGGCGATGGCGCGGCTCGGAGCGTCGGGGGCGAGCGCGGAGGCGGTCGAGCGGTTGACGGCCGCGGCCACCGGGGATGCGTACGCGCTCGTGCGTCAGGCAGCGCTCGAGGGGCTCGCCGGTGTCGACCCGGGGCGGGCCCAGGTGGTGGCCGCGAAGGTCGCCGTCGACGATCAGGAACCACGTGTGCGCGAGGCGGCGCGCGCGATCGCGGATCGGCCCAGTTCGCCGTGACCCCCGCGACGTCGTCGAAGCGCGCGGGTCGGGTGGTCTTCTTCGTCGTCGGGGTCGCGCCGGCGCTCGCGGGTTGCCGCGATCTGTCGAGCTTCTCGAACCACGGCGATCACTACGAAGGGCAAGTCGTGCAGGCGGACTTCGTCCGGGTGGGGGTGGATGCGTCGACGGTCCTGTGCCTCACGCTCGACGCCGATCACCTCGAGGACGGCCCCGGCGCGATCTCGTCGAGCGACGGTCGCTTCGCCTCGTCGCTCTTGCGGCCGATCCCGCAGATCTGGCACGACCCGCTCTCGACGCTCTCGTTTGGCGACGGCCGGCTCCGGAACCTCGTGTACGTGGCGACCGCGGCGCTGCCCTTCGGCGACGGCGGCGGCGACGATGTGTTCGCCGTGCTCTCGCTCATGCAGTCGGGGGACGTGGAGCTTCGCGCGATCCGCGGCGCGCCGCTGCTTGCGACCGACGGGGCCCCCGCCCCGGCGAACGTGTTCGCCGTGTTCGACCTGTCGCGAAAGCCGGGTGCGTGCTCGTTCTAGGGCTGGAGTCGTCGTGCGACGAGACGGGCGCCGCGGTCGTCCGCGCGGACGGCCGGGTCCTCTCGGACGTCGTTCAATCGCAGACCGCGCTCCACGCGCCGTACGGCGGCGTCGTGCCCGAGCTCGCGTCGCGCGATCACCTGAAGAACGTCGGCGCCGTCGTGCGGGAGGCCGTGGCACGCGCGGGCGTGACGCTCGAGGACGTGGACGGCTTGGCGGTGACGCACCGTCCGGGGCTCGTCGGAGCGCTCCTCGTCGGCGTGCAGGTGGCGAAGGGCATCGCGTGGGCCGCGGGTAAGCCGGTCGTGGGCGTGGATCACCTCATGGGGCATCTGCTCGCGATCTTCCTCCACCGGGGCGAAGACACGTCGCCTTCTCCGCCGAGCTTCCCGTTCGTCGCGCTGCTCGCGTCGGGAGGCCACACCGCCATCTACCGGGTCGACGCCCCGCGCGAAGAGTCCATCGTGGAGCTCGGGGCGACGCGCGATGACGCCGCAGGGGAGGCCTTCGACAAAGTCGGCAAGCTCCTCGGCCTCGGATATCCAGGTGGACCGGTGGTCGACCGAATGGCCGCCGAAGGCCACGCCCCACGCGTGAGGCTGTCGGTGCCCATGGCGGGGGTCGACTCCTTCGAGATGAGCTTCTCCGGGATCAAGACGCAGGTGGCGCGCCTCGTCGCGGAGGACCCGCGCCGCGGCGAGAGGGCGTGGGTGGCCGACGTGTGCGCGGCGTTCCAGTCCGCCGTGACGGGCGTCCTCGCGGGCAAACTGCTCGGCGCCGCGGAGCGCGAGGGCGTGCGCGACGTCGTGCTGGGAGGGGGCGTCGCGGCGAACCGGGAGCTCCGTCGTCGGGTGGCCACACTCGGCGACGCGCGAGGCGTGCGTGTCCATGTGCCGCCGCCGAGCAGCTGCACGGACAACGCGGCGATGATCGCCTACGCCGGGAGCGTGCGCCTCGCGCGCGGGGAGCGCGATGGTTGGGATCTCCTCGCGACGAGCCGGACCGCGCTCGCGCGGCAAACGCGCAAGGGCCGCGGGAAGCGTTGATCCGGCGTGCCCGCGGGGCGGCGGCTCAGGAAGGGGCGACGCCGCGATACGCGCGGATCTCGACGAGGCGGCGCTCGAAGTCGCGGCGCGTGTCGTCGGTCAGCGCGCGGCCCCCGAACCGTGCTTCCAGGTAGACGTTGGTCAGCGTGAGGACCTGGCCGGCGAGCGGGTGCCTGCGGCCGCGGATCTCCTCGGCGTGCCGAAGGGGCGGCAGGGACGCCGGGCGCGTCAGCCCCTGGGCTTGCATGGCGATTTCGAGGGCCCGATAGAGCGCGGTCGCGGCTTCGACGCGCGTCGCGTCGTTGCGCTTGGCGGCGTTGGGGTCCTTCGTGTGGAGGGCCCAGCGCGCGCGTCGCTTCCAGAGGATGTAGGCGACGAGGCCGGCGGCCGCGAGCGGCCCGAGGGCATAGAGCGGGAAGTGCGCGGCGCCGAGGAACCGCAGGCGGTCGTAGCGCTGGCTCACCTCGTCGAAGAGACGCACTTGCTTTCGGAGGTCGTAGCCGACGACGTACGTGTTCCAGCGCTGCGAGAGCGCCTCGACGAGGTCGCGGAGGTAGTAGTAGGTGCCGTTCGGCGGCTCGAGGGGCTGCGCTCCGCTCGGCGGCGTCGGGTCGAACGTGCGCCAGCCGGGGTGGCCGACCGCGTCGATGTACGCCTCGACCCAGGAGTGCGCGTCGCCTTCGCGAACGGCGTAGTAGTGGCCGAAGCGGTTCCACGTTCCGCCGACGAACCCGGTCACGTTTCGCGAGGGGACCCCGACGGCACGCAGCATGAGCGCCATCGCGGTCGAGAAGAACTCGCAGTGTCCCCGCTTGGATTCGAAGAGGAAGTGGTCGACCGGCTGCGGGCGGCCCTGGGATGCAGAGTGCAGGTCGTAGACGAAATCGTGCCGCAGGTGGTCTTCGATGCGCCGCGCCTTCGCGTCCGGCGTGGAGACGTCGTCGGTCCAGCGATGGGCGAGGTCGATGACGCGCTGGGGGAGGCCCGGCGGCAGGGTCAGGTAGCGTACCCGGTCGCTCGCCGGGAGCGTCTCGACGAGGATCTCGTCGTCGCCGGCGAGGTAGGCGTCGTAGCGGAGGCCGCGGGCGTCGGAGCCGGAATAGCGGAGCTCTCCCTCGGACCCGTGCTGGATCGTGAGCGGTTCGCCCAAGATGAGCTGGTTTTGCGGTTTGAGCCGGAGCGCGATGGTCCGCGGCGGAAGGAAGACGACGGGGGGATCGATGGGCTCGAGGTCGAACGTGACGACCCGGTCGCGCGCCGGGTCGGGTCCACGGAAGAGCGGATACACGTCGCCCACGTCCTGGCCGCGATCGCCCTGGCGCGGGTCGCGCTGCGAGCGCGCCCACGCGCGCCCGTCGTACGCGTCGAACGCGGTGCCGCGGAGGCGCAGGGTCATGCGTGAAGGCGGGGGATCGGGGGTCGGCTTGGGCTCGAAGCGGAGCGCGATGGTGGGGTCGTCGCGGAGGACGCCGACGTCGCCGAGGTCGACGTGCTCGGAGAAGCCGATCATGCGGCCCGCGCGCGGATGGTTGAGGAGGAGGAGCGACAGGCCGACCCGCGGAAAGAGGACGAAGAGCGTGGTCGTGAAGAGGAGAATCGGGACCGACAGGAGGCACGTCGCGGCGAGAAACCACCGGCCGACGACGCGGCGGCTCCGTAGGATGCGCGGAACGTCGACCGGGAGGCCGGTCCGATCGCGCGCGCCCTGCCGATAGTTGCCCTCGACTTCACGGCGCAGGTGGCTCAAGACGAGCGCGCCCGGCGCGACGACGAGGAAGCCCAAAAAGCAGAGGCCGTAGGCGAGGCCTCCGCCGAGGACGGTCCCGGCGACGAAGTGGAGCATCGCGAGCACGATGATCTGCTGGTCGTGGGCGGCGCCGCGGCGGGTCGCGAGGCGGACGATCTGAAGGAGGGCCGCGAACTCGACGGCGACGTCGAGCGGCGATCGACCGGCCAGGAGGCGCGCCGCCTGCACGAGGAGCAAGGTCAACGGCGCGACGGTCGCGAAGTGCCGGAGGGCGGGCCGCGTTTGCCAGCGCTCGGGGATGACGAGCGCCACCGCGAGCCCCACGAGCAGGAGGATGTTCGTCGAAAAGCTCAGGGACGCGGTGCTCACGACGGCGAGCACGCCGAGGATCGACAAGAGGTCGATCATCAACCGATGGACGAGGCCGAACCTCACGACGCCCCGCGAGCGATGGACCGGGGCGACGAGGGGCGAGGCGGCGGAGGCGGCGGAGGCGCCGCGTCTCTCGGGGCGATGGACTCGACCAGTGCGAGGTGGCGCAGGAGCGGGTCGGCGCCCACGGTTCGGTCGGTTCGGACCGAGCCGCCGCCCGTGGAGACGACGGCGACGCGGTCGCCGCGTTTGAGGTGCGCCACGGCCCGCGAGGCGAGATCGCGAATGCGGCGCTCGAAGGAGACGCCCCACTCGTCGCCCGCGTCGTCGGGGCGGATGGTGTCGAGCACCAAGGTCACGTCGGGCCGCGTTTCACGGGCGCGCTCGCGCATGACGAGCTGGCCGAGGGCCGCGCTCTTGCGCCAGTGCACGTCGCGCGGGTCCTCGCCGGGCCGCATCAGCTTCAGGCCGAGGAAGTCCTCGCCGTGGCCGCGGGACACGACGAGGTCGGCGCCGGAGAGGCGTCCCGCGGCCGGAGCGAGCGGGAGCTGCACGGGGTCGACGGCGGGGTAGATGACGAGCTCCCCGGAGGCCGGCACCTCGCGGGACTTTTCGAAGAGCCCGAAGGGAAAGCGCGTCGCGATACGGAATCCGATATGCACGTCGCGTCCTCTTCGTGGAGGCGTTCGCCGGTACGCCGCGACCTGCGCCGATCGCGGGCTGATCTTGAGGAAGAAGCAGCGCTTGTCCGCGGGTTGCCCGGCGCGAAGATCCTCGACCTCGATGGCGTACGAGGGGACGCGCCCCTTGTGGTTATAGACCTCGATCTCGACCAGGTGGGCTCGCCCGACTTGGGCGCGGAGGGGCAGGCGCCGCACGACGGTGAGGTCGCGGAGCGACAGCTCGCTCATGACGCCGCTCACGACGATGAGCGCGAGCAGCATGCCGAGGAGGAGGTAGAGGAGATTGTTCGCCGTGTTGATCGCGGCGAAGCCGACGCCGAGCGTGATACCGACGAAGAGCTTCCCTTCGCGCGTGAACTTGAGGCGCCGGGGCGCGCGGAGGTTCTTCCACCACGCCGAGACCCGGCGAAGGGGCGAGCGAGAGACGGGCGCGGGCGGGCGATCCACGGCGCCTGACGTTTCAGAGCGGAACGGGGATGCGGGCGACGATCTCGCGGACGGCCGACTCGGCCTCGTCGCGGGTAGGAACGAAGCCGTCGGCGTGGCTGACGAGGCGGACGCGGTGCGCGAGGACGGGGACCGCGAGATCGTGGATATCGTCGGCGATGCAATAGTGCCGCCCGCGAAGGAGCGCCCTCGCTCGCGCAGCATGGCCGAGCGCCATCGCCGCCCGGGTCGACGCGCCGAGCGAGAGGAGCGGGGAGGTTCGCGTGGCCATGATGAGCGCGTGGAGGTAGTTCGCGAGGGAGCTGTCGATCGTGACGCGCTCGACTTCGCATTGGAGGACGACGAGGCGCGCCGGGTCGAGGACGGGAGACACGTGACGCGCGGTGTCGTGCTGTCCGTCGAGGACGAGCCGCATTTCGACGCTCGACGGCGGATACCCGATGCGCACCCGGAGGAGGAACCGATCGAGCTGGGACTCCGGCAGCGGGAAGGTGCCGGCGAAGTCCTGGGGGTTCTGCGTCGCGATGACGAAGAACGGCTCGGGGAGCGGGAGCGTCTGCCCGTCGAGCGAGACCTGCCCCTCGTTCATGGCCTCGAGCAGCGCCGATTGCGTGCGTGGGCTCGCCCGGTTGATTTCGTCGGCCAGGAGAATGTTCGCGAAGATGGGCCCCTGCCGGAGGACGAATTCGCCGCGGCGCTGGTCGTAGACGCTGACGCCGAGGACGTCGCTCGGGAGGAGATCGCTTGTAAACTGCACGCGACGAAGCTCGCCGCCGACGGCCTTGGCGAGGGCGCGCGCAAGCGTGGTCTTGCCGACGCCAGGGACGTCTTCGATGAGGAGATGCCCGCGCGCAAGGAGGGCGACAAGCGAGAGCTCGACCGCCTCGTGCTTCCCCTCCAGCGCACTCTCGACAGCCTGGCGTAGCGTCTGGAGCGTCGGGAGCTCCTCGGCGACGCGGGCGGCAACTGCCGTCATGGTGCCCAGAGTAGCACGGCTGAAACACGACCGCGTGGCCTCGGACGGCGAGAACGCGGCGCCTTGGACTTTCGCCGGCTCGGCGGCGACGATGGCGGCGGCATGCGCCCGATCGAAGTGCGGAACGTGACGAAGATCTATGGGCCGGTGCGGGCCCTCGTGGGCGTATCGTGCGAGTTCCTCTCGGGCTCGCTGACGTCGATTCAGGGGCCCAACGGATCGGGAAAGTCGACCCTCCTTTCGATCGTGGGGACGCTGACGCGCCCGACGTCCGGGACGATCGACCATGGCGCCCTCGGGAAGGGTCGGGCCGTGGTGCGGCGGCACCTCGGCTGGGTGGGGCATGAGTCGCTCTGCTACCTGGACCTTAGCGGCAGACAAAACATCGAGCTCGCGGCCCATCTCCACGCCGTCGACGCTCGGGCGGCGTGCGCTCGCGTGGCGGAGCGACTCGACCTCGGGGCGTTCTTTGGCCGGCCGATGCGGACGTGCTCGCGAGGACAGCGGCAGCGGATTGCCCTCGCCCGCGCGCTGGTGAACGAACCGCGGCTGCTCCTGCTCGACGAGCCGACCACGGGATTGGACCTGGCGTCCTGCAACCGCCTCGCGGCGGTCATGGCCGATGAGCTTTCACGTGGCACCACCATCGTGATGGTCACCCATGACGTCGCTTTCGCGGCGGCCCTAAGCGGGCGGACGGTAGTCCTCGAGCGGGGACGCGTCGCCGGAGCGAACAACGCCGCGGGAGCGCGAGCCACCTGATCGGGTGCCCGGGAGGGAGGGGCGCCACGGGTTTCGCCCGTCGTGTCTCCTGGCCTCCGGGGGTCCGTGGCCACCGGCTATCCGGGGTCGTGTTCCCTGATCGACCAGGTCGCGCTTCTTCGCTCCTGGTTTCCGTCGCCGGCTGCCCGGGCAAGTGTCACCCGGCCACCCGGTTTGCGAGCCGAAGGAAGGTGGTCTGCGCTACCCGGGGTCGAAGCACGTGTAACCCAGGCACCCGGTCCAATCTGTAACCAGAGCTCCCGGTCGTTCATCAGCGGAAGGAGCGCGTCATCCCGCGGCTGGCACGCGCCATCCAACGGAAGGAGGGCGTTGTCCCAAGGAAGGAGCGCGCCATCCGGCGGAAGGAGGGCATTATCCCGAGGAAGGAGGCATCCATCTACCGGAAGGCACGCGCCATCCCGAGGAAGGCACGCGCCATCCGACGGAAGGAGGGCGTTATCCCAAGGAAGGAGCGCGCCATCCAACGGAAGGAGCGCGTGGTCCCGAAGATGAACGACCAGGAGCTCTAGGGGAAGGTTTTGAACCAGGAGCTTGGGTAACACTTTGGACCGGGAGCATTGGTGACACTTACCGGTACGCCGTCTTGCGGCGGATCCCGAAGGACCGAGCCAGCTCACGGGTGCCATGCTCCCGGTCTGCACGGGCTAAAAGCTTTCGATCGGGGAAGGTCCCGTGCCTCTCGGGAGGCAGCTGGGCCCCTACGGCGCGAGAGCGGTCCCGTCGACGGTCACTGCCGGCCATCCGGCGTAACGGATAGATCGCCGGAGAGCAGGCTGAGCCACTCGGGCATGTGGGCGATCTCGGTCGTCGTGGCACGGGGGACCGACGCAATGACGGGGATACCGGCCGTCGCGAAGAGCTCGGCCGCGTTGCGTCCGCTGGACGGGTCGGGGGTCTCGGGGGCCACCAAGATGACGCCGTGGATGCGGAGGGGGACGGTCGCGGCGGCTCGTGTGGCGGCGGCGACTTCGTGGAGCACGCCAAGGCGGTCCGGCGCGACGAGGAGCACGAAGGTGGGCGCGATCGCGGCCGCGAGGTCGGCGTTCGACTTTCCGGGGGCAATGGGGGTGAAAAGGCCGCCTGGCAGCTCGAGAAGGACGCCGTCGGACCCGTCACGGGCGCGGGCGACGAGTGCGGCCACGTGGTCCAGGTCGATGACGAGGCCTTCCTCCCGCGCGGCCAGATGAGGCGACAGCGGGGCCGACAGCGCATAGCCCTCCTGTTTCACGTGAAACGTGGATGCGGATGCCAGGCGCTCGGCGTCCGTTGCCGTTCCCCCCGAAACCCCGCTCTCGATGGGCTTGAGCCCCACCAGCCGTGCGCCCGGGCGGTGCTGGGCCCATGCCCGAAGGAGCGCCTCCGCGACGTGGGTTTTCCCGATTCCCGTGCCTGTCCCGGCCACGACCCAGAGCGGAGCCGGCGGGCCCCGTCGAACGGACACAACGCCGCTGGCCGTTCCGCTGGGCGCGGCGGCGACCGCCGCTCGACCCACGCCCCCAGTCGATACGCGCTCGCGCGCCAGAAGCCGCCTTACGGCCTCGAGAAAACGGTCGACCTCCTCGGCCCGATGAGCGGCGGTGACCGTCAGCCGAAGCCGGGCGGACCCCGCGGAGACCGAAGGCGGCCGAATCGCGCGCACGTCGAACCCTTCGGACCGGAGCGCCTCCGCGACCGCCATCGCGGCGTCCGACTCCCCCACGACCCACGGCATGATCGGCCCGTGGCCGCGCAGCGTGATGCCGAGCCCCAGCATCCCCCTCCGCAACCGCTGCGCCGCCTCCAAGACCCGCCGGCGGCGCTCCGGTTCCTGCCGCGCTCGATCGAGCCCGTCGAGCGCCGTAGCCGCCACCACCGGGCTCAGGCCGGTCGAAAACACGAAGGGTCGCGAGCGATTCCACAACCATGCCGAGAGCGCCGCACACCCCGCGACGAAGGCGCCCGCCGCACCGAATGCCTTGCCATACGTCCCCACGAGGACGTCCGCCTGGATTCCGGCCTCCGCGCACAGGCCGCGGCCGTCCGGACCGAGCACGCCGAGGGCGTGGGCCTCGTCTACGACCAGGGCCGCGCCGTGCGCATCGCAGACCCCGCGGAGCGCGCGTAGGTCGGGGGAGTCGCCGTCCATGCTGAAGTACGACTCCGTGACGACGAACGCCCGCCCGGTCCGCCGCCCCTCCAGCGCCCGCTCGGTGCTGGCGATATCGAGGTGGCGCACGATGACGATCCGGGCCCGCGAAAGCCTTGCTCCGTCGACGATCGACGCATGGTTCAGGGCATCGCTCACGATGAGGTCACCCGGCCCCGCAAGGGCGGAGAGGACGCCGACGTTGGCGGCGTAACCGCTCGTGAACGTCAGCGCGTGCGCTTGGCGAACGAGGTCGGCGGAGGCCCGCTCGAGCCGCGCGTGCACCGCGAGGTCGCCGTAAACCAGCCGAGAGGCACCGCACCCTGCCTGGTCTCCGCTCCCCGGTCGGCCCGCGAGCGCCAGGTAGTCATTGGAGCAATACGAGAGGAGTGCGCGTTCCGCCGGCTCCCCGCGCTCGCGCAGCAGGGCCCCGCGCCGGGCTGCGTCGAGACCCTCGTCAAGGAAGGATAGAGACGGTGGCGTACGTTGTTCCACGTGAAACGGGGCGTACTCACCCGTCCGAATCGGCGCAAGACTCCAGCGCTTCGTCGATTCGAACCAAGACGCGGCGCAGCATGTCGCGCGCGCGGGCCTCGACCGCCTCGCGTCGGCCTCTCTCGGCCTCGACCTCGTGGGCGAGCGCCATCGCCGCAAGCAGCATCGCCTGAGACGGCTGCGCGCGAGAGGCCCCTCCGAGCTCCTTCAGCTTCGCGACCACCACGTCGGCCAGCCGCTGCACTTCGGCTTCGCCCGCGGAGCTCACGACCCGGTATTTCTGCCCGGCGACGCTGAGCTCGATCGTCCGGCGCTCGCTCATCGCGCGCGAGCCTACCACGCCACGCCGATCAGGGGCCGCCGTCGAAGGCGTCGTTCGCGGCGCAGATGGGAATGATGCCGCACACGCCGCCGCACGGGACGATGGAGTCTTGGCCCGCCAAACAGGGAGCGGTGACGGTCGTCGTCGTGCCGGCGGTCGGAACGCAGTTGGGCGCCGGGTGATCGGGCCCATTCGAGAAGCCGATCAAGCAACCCGAGCACACGTCGACCGGGAACTCGAACTCGTTCGACTCCACACTTTTGCCGCCGAGGGTTTGGCCGAAGAACTTCGTATACGTCACGAAACGAACGACCGACGGCCCCGGTATGGCCGCCGATTCGATGTTCGTGATGACGTCGTTGTCGGACAAGATCGTCGTCGGGTCGAGGATCAATACGGAAACGGGCCCGTATCCAGGCGTCGACCCGGTGGACGGCGGAATGGTCGCCCCGACCAAGCGGGTGAAGGAGGTGACGGGCGTCCCGTCCGATTTCGTGACGCGGACGACCGCGCCCTGAATATTGATGAAGGAGGTCTCCGTCATCAGCTGAGTGGGGTTGACCTCGGGCACCATTTGATTGCCCACGAGAAAGGTCGCCACGTACTCCTGACGAAGCGCGAAATCGACGATGCCTTGTGGGAGGTAGGGCTGCGTCGGATCGGACGTGTAGCTGCATTGCCCGGAAGTCGAGCCGGTGGGCTGGGCGAGCGCGTCCAAAATGAACATCGTGCTGTCGTCGTGGACGCACGCGGGAAAGGCCACCGCGGCGCCGCCCACGAGCGACCCGACCGCAAGAATGCTTCCCAAGACACGCTTCATGAACAGCCTCCCTGCACGCTAGTGCAACAGATGCACGCGCGTCCGCACAGCCCAAAACGCTATCGGCAAGGCTAACCCTCTCGCGACGAAAGCGCCAAAAATCGCGCGCGCGGCAATCAGCCCCGAAGGACGGCCTCTTTCAGCTCCGTGAGCGGAATGCGTTCGATGTGCGACACCCCGGCGCCGGTAACGACTGCGAAGGAGAGCGAGCTCCCTGCGCGCTTCTTGTCGGCACCCACATAGCGCCACGAAGCCGCGACGTCGGACGCGGCGACCTCCGTCGGCAAGTCGAGCGACGCGAGGACCTTGCGAACGCGCTCCGTCAACGCGGGCGGTGTTCGACCGAGCCGCTCTGCGGCTTTCATCTCGACGACCAGTCCGAGCGCGACGGCCTCGCCGTGGAGCCACTTGGCGTACCCGCCGAACGATTCCAGCGCATGTCCGACGGTGTGACCAAGGTTCAGGATGGCGCGTGGGCCCGCCTCGCGCTCGTCGTCCCGAACGACGCGCACCTTGGCCAGGATGGCGCTCCGCACGACCGGCCGGAGCGCGCCGCGATCGCCGCGCGCGAGGGCGGGGGCGTTGGCCTCGATCTCGTCGAAGAGGGCGGCGTCGAGCGAGACGGCCATCTTCACCACCTCGGCCAGACCCGCGGCCCGCTCCCGCGCGGGGAGGGTCTCGAGATGGGCGAGATCGACGACGACGGACGAAGGTTGGTGGAACGCGCCGACGAGGTTCTTTCCGGCCGGGTGATCGCAGCCGGTCTTGCCGCCCACCGAGGAGTCGACCATCGACAGGACGGTCGTCGGCGCCTGGACGAAGCGCACGCCGCGAAGGAGACACGCCGCCGCGAACCCCGCCAGATCCCCGACGACGCCGCCCCCGACCGCGACGACCAGCGTGCCGCGGTCGACCCCCGCGCCGAGCGCCGCGTCCCAGATGGCGCCGACGCTGGCGAGCGTCTTTTGGGCCTCGCCGGGAGGCAGGGTGACACGAACGGTCGGCAGGTGGACGGGGCGGATCGCGGCTTCGATCGCGGCGTGACGAAGGCGATCGACGTTCGAATCGGTGACCAGGACGAGCGACGACGGGGCGCATCGTTGGATGGCGTCGGTCAGGCGGGAAGCCTCGCCGTCGCAGACGTCGATGCTGTAGCTCCGGACACCCAGCGGGACCAAAATCGGATCGCGTGCGACGAGCGGCTCGATCGCGCGGACGACCGCCTCCACGTCGAGCGTGTCGGTCGCGACGGACAGATGGCACTCTCCGTACGCCGGTGCGCGCGCCGCGATGAGCTCCCGCGCGCGCGCGAGGGGGTCGCCTCCCACCGCGAGGTTCGGACGCCGGGCGAGGTCCGGCGCGCGTGAAACGGACGTCTCCGGGCTGGCCGTGAGGGTGACGACGAGCGCACGGTCGACCGCGAGGCGCCGCGCGCGGTCGATCGTCATCGCGCCCCCGCCGACGGCGATGACCCGCGCGATGCCGTCGCCGAGCAAGCGCTCGATCAGCGCGAACTCCCGGTTCCGAAAGGCGGCCTCGCCTTCGGCGCGCCAGAGCTCGGGGATGCTCTTGCCCGCGGCTCGCTCGATTTCGGTGTCGGTATCGACGAAGGGGAGGTCGAGGCGGGCGGCCAAGGCCGGCGCGACCGTGCTCTTGCCCGTGCCCATGAAGCCGCCGACGACCACCGGCTTCATCGATCAGTACTCCGCCAGTTGGGCGCGATACCCGGTGACGTTCCGAAGGAGCTCGCGCAATGAATCGCCGCCGAACTTCTCGAGCACGGCGTCGGCCAAGACGATGCAAACCATGGCCTCGCCGACGACGCTCGCTGCCGCGACCGCGCACACGTCGCTCCGCTCGAACGCGGCGGCGTAGGCCTCTTTCGTCTGTACGTCGACGCTGCCGAGCGCCTTCTTCAGCGTCGCGATCGGCTTCATGGCGGCGCGGCACACGACCGGCATCCCGTTCGTGATGCCCCCCTCGAGGCCGCCCGCGCGGTTCGTGGGGCGATGAAAGCGCCGGGCGTCGGCGTCGTATGCGATCGGATCGTGCACGTTCGAACCGGAGGTGCGCGCCGCGCCGAAGCCGATCCCGATCTCGACGCCCTTGATCGCTTGAATCGACATCAGCGCTTGCGCGAGTCGCCCGTCGAGCTTGCGGTCCCACTGGACGTGGCTCCCGAGGCCGGGGACAACGCCCGATGCGACGACTTCGAACACGCCGCCGAGCGTGTCGCCCGCATGGGACGCGGCGTGGATCGCCTCCTTCATCCGAGCTTCGGCGCCCGCATCGACGCATGCGAGATCGCTCGCCCGCGAGCGGGTGCGCATCTCCTCGGGGGGAAGGGCGTGGTCGGCCGCCTCGACCGAGCCGATCGCGACGACGTGCGCGAACACATCGACGCCCATCGTCCCGAGGAGCTTGCGGCAGACGGCGCCGACCGCGGTCCGCGCGGCCGTCTCCCTCGCGCTGGCCCTCTCGAGGATGTCGCGCAAATCGTGCCGGTCGTGCTTCAGGCCACCCGCGAGGTCGGCGTGGCCGGGGCGGGGTCTCGTGAGCGCTTCGGGGGTCGCAGGCATCGGCGCCGGCGACATGCGATCGAGCCAGTTCGCGTGGTCGCGGTTCGCGACCGAGAGCGTGATGGGGGACCCGAGGGTCTCTCCGCCGCGGACGCCGCTCGTGATCTCGACGCGGTCGGTCTCGATCTTCATGCGGCCGCCGCGGCCGTATCCACGCTGGCGGCGCGCGAGGTCGTGGTCGATGTCCTCGGCAAGGAGCGTCAACCCGGAGGGGATGCCGTCGACCACGGCGGTCAACCTCGGACCGTGGGACTCTCCGGCGGTGATCCAGCGTAGGCGTGACATAACGCCCGCACACGCTAGCAGGGAACCTCCCGCTGGGAAGTCGCGTGCTACGCTCGCGCCGATGTCTGCCGCGGTGCCGTTCTCGAAGTACGAGGGCCTCGGAAACGACTTCGTCGTCTTCGAGTTGGCGGAGGAGCGTCTCATCCCGCCCGAGCGCGCGGCCGCCCTCTGCGATCGGCGCCTTGGGGTCGGCGGCGACGGCGTCCTCCTCGTTCTTCCGCCGCGGCTGCCGGGATCCGTCGCGCGGATGAAGGTCATCAACGCAGACGGGTCGATCCCCGAGATGTGCGGCAACGGCGTGCGTTGCGTCGCGCTCCACCTGGCGCGCTCGGAGCGCCATCGGGCCGCGGCGCGCGCCGGAGCGCTGACGATCGACACGGACGCGGGACCTCGGTCGTGCATCGTGGACGACGCGCACGGGCAAGGGATGGTCACGGTGGGGATGGACGTCGTACGTGCGTCGGGCGACGTGACCGTCGACATCGACGGCCAGCGCGTCACGCTCGCGACTGCGGACGCGGGCAACCCTCACGCCGTGCTGTTCGGCGCATTCGCGCGGGGCGACGTCGAGCGCCTGGGCCCGCGTCTCGCGACGCACCCGCAGTTCCCGCGCGGGACGAACGTCGACTTCGCGCACGTGACCGACGGCCGCGTGGACCTCGTCGTGTGGGAGCGAGGCGTGGGGATCACGCTCGCGTGCGGCACGGGGGCCTGCGCGACGGCGGCGGTCGGGTGCGAGAAGGGTCTCCTGGCGCGAGGAGCGCCGGTGGCGGTGCGGCTGCCGGGCGGCACGCTCGACGTGACGATCGACGCGCGGGGCACGGCGACGATGCGCGGGCCCGCGAAGCTCGTCTACTCGGGGGTGGTCGACGTCGCTCGCTTCGCCTGACGGCGGCGTTCCCGCCGGGGAGGTCCGCGGCGGTGACGGTCAGCGGTCCGTCCAGCGCCGCCAGGCGGTGTTCTCGTGCCGGGGCGCGAAGTGGGCGGGGTGCAGCATCTCCGCGAGGATCCCCGGGGTCTCGAAGACGCTCGGGCCCGATCGATTGAAGTAGAGGTTTCCGTCGGCGACGAAGACGCGCCCGGCCCGCACCGCCGCGAGGCCGCTCCAACCAGCGCGGCGCGCCAGCGACGGCATCTCCGCCGCCGCGCGTTCGAGACCGAAGCCGCAGGGCGCGATCACGAGCGCGTCCGGGTCCGCGCGCAGGACCTCGTCCCAGGCGAGGGTCGTCGAGTGGACACCGGCGGCCCCGATGAGCGGACGGCCGCCCGCGAGCTCGACGAGCTCGGGTCCCCAATTGCCCATGCTGAAGATCGGATCGATCCATTCGAGGCAAACGACCGACGGACGCGCGAGGCCCTTCGTCGACTCGGACAGGGCGGCCAGCTCCCGCCGTACTCCTGCGACCAGCGCCTCGCCGCGCGCCTCGATGCCCAGGGCCTTCGCGACGTCGCGAAACCCGGCGAGGATCGCGTCGAGCGAGCCGGTGTGCAGCGCCACGACTTGCTCTCGGACGAGACGCGCGGCGGCGCCGTGCGCGAGATCGGCCGGGCTGACGGCGCAGACTTCGCAGTGGGTTTGCGTGATGAGGACGTTGGCCGCAAGCGCCGCGATGGCTTCTTCGTCTACTTCGTAGAGGGCCTTGCCCGCGCGGAGGCGCTCGCGCACGAGCCGATCGATCTCGCCGCTCGAGCCGCCGACGTCGAACGTGGGCCGGCTCACCGCGGGGAGCTCCTTGACCCACGCCGGGTGGTCACATTCGTGGGAGCGACCGACCAGCCATTCGCCCGCGCCGAGGGCGCAGACGAGCTCCGTGCCGCTCGCGAGAAGCGAGACGATCCGCGGCGTCTCGCGGGGAGCGCTCATCGTGCGACCGATCGGAAGGCGGGGCGGACCTGAAGGATGACGCCGAGCACCGCCAGATAGACCTCGTCGGCGACCCGCGCGATGCGCTGGTGGGCCCAGCCGCACACTTCGACGAACGCCCGTCCGAGGGCCGTCGGCGGATGGACGCTCATGCCGACTTCGTTCGTGACGACGACGACGTCGTGGCGGCGCTGCGCGAGCACAGCCGCCACGCCGTCCACCTGCTCGAGGATCGATTCGTTGGAGTCGCCGCGCAAGAGCAGGTTGCTCAACCAGAGGGTCAAACAGTCGACCACGACGACGTCGCAGGCGGGCAGCGACGCGAGCGTCTCGGCGAGGGCGAGGGGAGCCTCCACGGTGTCGAACGCGCCGCCGCGGTCTCGCTGGTGGCGATCGATGCGCGCGCTCATCTCGTCGTCGGAGGGCCGCGCGGTCGCGACG
This sequence comes from Polyangiaceae bacterium, assembly GCA_036500865.1. Classification (GTDB taxonomy): domain Bacteria; phylum Myxococcota_A; class Polyangia; order Polyangiales; family Polyangiaceae; genus Palsa-1150. The sequence goes on along the minus strand of DASYBG010000021.1, from coordinate 61,905 downwards.
AAGACGCGGCGGGTCCCCCGGGTGAGCGCGAGCTCGACCGCGAAGGCGCTCTTGCCGGACCGGACCCCCCCGCCCACGAGGGCGACGCGACGTTCCACCATGGCGTTCGGCGCGACCATGAGGCCGAACGGCGGCCCGTGCAAGGCGCGTCTGCTCCGAGCATGCTATTGGCGGCCTCCGCTCCTGCATACGCCGCCGCCTTCCCTCCTCGAGCCTGAAGCGATCGCCGCGTTTCCGGACGAGGCGCGCGAAGCCCTCTACAAGGTCATCGCGCTGCGGAGAGACGTGCGGCACTTCCGGCCCGACGAGGTCGACCCGGCCGTGCTCGAGCGAATCCTCGGCGCCGCGCACCGCGCGCCGAGCGTCGGGCTCTCGCAGCCGTGGGGCTTCGTGGTCGTCCGAGAGCGCGGACAGCGGAGCCGTATCCGGGAGAGCTTCCTTCGGTGCCGCGAAGCCGAGTCGGTGCGCTTTCCGCCGGGTCGACGCGACGCGTACCTCGCGCACAAGCTCGAGGGCATCCTCGAAGCCCCGCTCAACCTTTGCGTGGCCGTCGATCTGCGCGACCGCGAAGGAGCCATCCTCGGGACGACCGCGCAGCCCGAGGCCGTCCGCGCGAGCGCGTGCTGCGCCGTCGAGAACTTGTGGCTCGCGGCGCGGGCCGAGGGCATCGGCGTGGGCTGGGTGAGCATCGTCGAGCCGCAGGTGTTGCGGAGCGAGCTCGCGTTGCCGGCGGGGGTCGAGCCGATCGCGTATCTGTGCGTCGGGCACCCGGTGGCCTTCCGCGAGCGGCCGATGCTCGAGGAGACCGGCTGGGGGTCGCGGCGGCCGCTCGCGAGCGCCGTGCACGCCGATGGCCGATGGGAGGACCCGCGTCCCGGCCGGGTGGCGCCGCCGGTCGCCGCCGCGGGGCCTTCGCGCTCCCGCGTCCCGCCGGCGGATGCGACCGCGCGCGCCGCCGCCCGCGCCCACCACGAGGCGCTCGCCAAGCCGGCGGGAAGCCTCGGCGTGCTCGAAGAGCTCGCCGTCTTCTACGCGGGATCTCGGGGCGCGTTCCCGCCGTCGCCCGTCGATAGCGTGGTCCTCGCGCTCTTCGCGGCGGACCACGGGGTCGTCGTGGAAGGCGTGAGCGCGTACGGCTCGCAGCTCACGGCGGCCGTCGTCGGCAACGTCATGGCCGGAAGCGCCGCCATCAACGCGATCGCCGGAGAGTCGCGCGTCGACCTCGTGCTCGTCGACGTCGGCATCGCGGGCGACACGAGCACCCTGCCTTCGACGCCGGTCGTCCCGCTCCGGCGCGAACGCGTGCGCGCCGGGACGGCCAATCTTCGAGTGGAGGACGCCATGTCCCGCGCCGACGCCGTGGCGGCGATCGAAGCCGGTGCGCGCATCGCGCGAGACGCCGCCGCGGCGGGCGCCTCCGTCATCGCGCTCGGCGAGATCGGCATCGGCAACACGGCCGCGTCGGCCGCCCTCGCGAGCGCTTTGCTGGGCTTGCCGCCCGCGGCCGTCGTCGGTCGGGGGACGGGCATCGACGACGACGTCCTCGGTCGCAAGATCGCCGTCGTGACCGACGCGCTCGCGCGCCGTCGCCACGACCCGGCGGATCCCGTCGGGTCGTTGGCCGCCGTCGGCGGACTCGAAATCGCGGCCATCGTCGGATGCGTGCTCGAGGCCGCTCGCCGTCGCATCCCCGCGGTTCTCGACGGCTTCGTCACGAACGTCGCGGCCCTCGTCGCGGCGCGGCTCGACCCGAACCTTCGCGACCACCTCGTCGCGTCCCACGTGTCGCCCGAGCCTGGTGCGGCGTTGGTGCTCTCCGCGCTCGGTTGCGCGCCGCTCCTCGACCTTCGCATGCGGCTCGGCGAGGGGACGGGCGCCGCCCTGGCGACGACGCTCCTTCGCGCCGCGGTCCAGGCGCAGCGGTCGATGGCGACCTTTGCGACGGCCGGGATCGTCGGGCGGTCGGGGCTCGGGAAGGCACGGTGACCGCGCCGGCGGTTCTCCGCGGAGTGCGCGCCGCGTTCGTCTTTCTCACGCGCATCCCCGTGGGCGGATTTCCGTACCGCTCCGAGGACTGGGCTTGGGCCGCCGCGCACGCGCCGTTCGTCGGTCTCGTCCTCGGCGGAGGGCTAGGGCTTCTCGACCTCGGGCTCTCGCCTCTCGGCGCCCTGCCTGCCGCCTTTCTGGTCCTCGGCGCGCAGCTCCTTCTCACGGGCGCCTTCCACGAGGATGGCCTCGCCGACACGTGCGACGCGCTCGGCGGCGCGTCCGACGCTCCGCGGGTGCACGCCATCTTGAAGGACAGCCGCATCGGTTCGTTCGGCGGGGCGGCCCTCGTCTTCTCGATCGGCGGGCGAGCGGCCTTGATCGCGCAGCTCGGATCCGGGGCGCCTTGGGCTCTCCCGATCGTGGGCGCGGCCGCCCGCGCGGCGCCGATCTGGCTCATGGCCGTGCTCCCCTACGTCACCGCGGATGCCGACGCGAAGAGCCGGCACCTCCTCCGCGGCGGGGTCGCGCAGGCCGCCGTCGCGACCGGCTGGCTCGCCCTCGTCCTTGTCGCGGCCGTGGGGACCGGACACCTGCCCGCCGCACGGGCGGTCGCCATGACGTGCGGGCTCCTCGTCGTCGCGTCGATCACCGGGTGGCGCTACGCGCGCCGCGTGGGGGGAATCACCGGCGACTTTCTCGGCGCGACCGAGCAACTGAGCGAAGTCGTTTGCCTCGCGGTGCTCGCCTGGACGGCCTGAAGAGGCCTCAGTCCTCGACGATGGTCCCGATGGTCTCGCCGAGGACGACGCGCTTGATGTTCCCGCGCGTCGCCATCTTGAAGACGCGGATGGGCATCGCGTTGTCGCGGCACAAGGTCACCGCGGTCGAGTCCATGACGCCGATGCGCTCCTGGAGAAAGCGGTCGAACGTCATCCGCGGATACATCTGCGCGTCCGGGTGGGTGACGGGGTCGTGCTGGAAGATGCCTTCGACCTTGGTCGCCTTGCACAGGCAGTCGGCGTGGATCTCCATGGCGCGGAGGGCGGCGGCCGTGTCGGTCGAAAAGTAGGGGTTGCCCGTGCCCGCGGCGAAGATCACCATCCGGCCTTTCTCGAGGTGCCGGATGGCGCGCCGGCGGATGTACGGTTCCGCGACCTGCCGAATCTCGATCGCGGTCACGACCCGCGTCGGCACCCCGGCCTTTTCGAGCGCGTCCTGCATGGCGAGCGCGTTGATCACCGTCGCCAGCATGCCCATGTAGTCGCCCTGCGCGCGGTCCATCCCGGTGCTGGCACCTTTGAGGCCCCGGAAAATGTTTCCGCCGCCGACGACGATGCCGATCTGCGCGCCGAGCGCGTGCACCTCTGCGAGCTCGGCGGCGGTCGCCCGAATGACGGTGCCGTCGATCCCGAAGCCGCCCTCGCGCCCGCAGAGCGCTTCGCCGCTCAACTTGAGGACGATGCGCCGGTACTTGAGGGACGGGTCGGGCGCCGGCGGAACGATGGTCTCGTCGTCACGCTCTTCGACAGGAAGCATGGATAACCCGGGGCAATTACTCTCCCTGCAGGGGCCGCGCAATGGCCGCCAGCCGCTCGCCGAGTTTGTCGACGAGCTTCTCCGCGCCGTGCGCGCGCGCGAGCAGGGTCGCCAGGCGCAAATCGCCCTCCGACAGGGGGACCTGCCCGGTCCCATTCTCGCCCCCGCCGCCCTCGCTCTCGCCGTCCAAGTCGAACCACACGCGCAGCCACACCGCGTACACCCGCTCCTCGCCCTCGCTGGACGACTCGAGGGTCGGCAGCAGATCGAGGGCACGCTCCGGATCGCCCCGCTCGAGGATCGCCTTGACGAGGACGTGCGTGCGATAGAGGTCCGCTTCCCGGTTGCCGATGCGCGGGGCGTCCGACAGGGCCCGGATGCTCTGGTCGAGCGCGGCGGGGGTCGCCAGGTCCCGGTCGAGGTCGGCGGTCACCACGGCGCGCAGGGCATCGAGGTGGCCTCCCTCCATCAGCAGCTTGCGGCCGGCGAGGGCGCTGACCGCGCTCGAGCGTTCTCCTTGGGCGAGGAGCACCGCGGCTGTGCCGAGCGGCGTGGAGAGGAGTGGCGTGAGCAGCGTGCCCGTTCGCCGCCGAGCGGCGAGCGACGCGCGCACCGCGGCCGTCCCGGCCCGAGCCGTTCTGAGCTCTCGGCCGAGGCGGGCCTCTTCGGCGCCAAGCGACAACCAGACGAAGAGCGCGATCAGGGCCGCCGCGGCCGAGAGCACCGCGGCGAAGGACGAGAGCGGTTTGTGCGAGTGCGCAAAGGCGAGGCATGCGGCGAGCGCGGCGATCATCGCGCCGACGAGCAGCCCGGTCGCCACGAGCCAGCGGGCGGGCGTCGCCACGAGCGGAACGCCCCGCGCCGCGAGGTTCATCGGTTCCTGGCCGTCCATGGCCATCGTTCTCTATCCTCCCTCTCCTGCGCCCGCACGCCGCTTGGCGAAGGCCGCGGCGCCGTAGTAGAGCCAGCCCGACCGAAACATGGAAACCAGGCGTGATCCCGCTCTGGCCCATGCAGGATGGCGGGCCAAACCGATGGCTTGGGCGGGCGCCTTTGCCTTGGCCGCGGCAACAGTGGGATGCCACGCCCACAAGACGGTCGCCGGCACCTTGCCCGAGGCGGGCGCCGTGGCGGCGACCGGGATCACGCCCGAGCAGGCAGCCCAAGCGCTGGCCCACGTGGGGTCGCGCACGATCACGGTCGGCGATTTCGTCGCCGCGCTCGAGCACATGGACCAGTTCGATCGGATGCGATACCAGGCGCCCGAGCGCCGGCAGGAGCTCCTCGGCGAGATGGTCGACGTCATGCTTCTTGCGGATCTCGCGCGCGAGAAGGGCTACGACCAGGACCCGATCGCCCAACAAGAGGTGAGAGAGATTCTGCGCGACGCGATGCTCAAGTCCGTCCGCGCCGAGGTCCCCGCCCCGAACGAGATCCCGGAGGTCGAGGTGCGCTCGTACTACGAGGGGCATCGCACGGAGTTTCGCGACCCGGAGCGCAGGCGTGTCTCCGCGATCGTCGTGACGGACAAAGTCGCGGGCGCAGTCGTGCTCGAAGCGGCGAAGAAGGCGAGTCCGACGCAGTGGGGCGAGCTCGTTCGATCCAAGTCGCTCGATGCGCACGCCAAGGACCCCGGCCCACCCGACCTCGCGGGGGATTTCGGCTTCGTCGCCCCGCCCGACGACCGTGGGGGGTCGAACTCCCGCGTGCCCGACGAGGTGCGCGCGGCGGTCTTTCAGATCGGGGCCGTGGGAGAAGTTCTGCCTCACGTCGTCGAGAGCGGCGGTCGCGGCTACATCGTGCGGTGGTCGGCCAGGACGGAAGGGCACGATCGCACCTTCGCGGAGGCCGAGCGTGCGATCCGTGTCCGCCTCGCCCAGGACAAGATTCGCGCACGCCAAGACGAGCTTCTCGACGAGCTCCGGAGAAAGTACCCCGTGGAGATCGACGAGCACGCCTTGGCCGAAGTCCACGTCGAGGCCCCCGGCGACGCCGGACACTAGTTCGGGCTCGCGTGGTAAGTCCGCCCGGCCCTGCAGGCGACGCGCGCCGGCCGACGTCAAAGGCTCGAGGAGACGGGGTCCAGCTCGACGCCCGTCGCGTCGAGCTCCACCTTGGCGATCGCGCCCGAGGCGGGCGCAGGCGAATCCTCGCACTCGGTCGTTTCGCCCGGGAGCACGGTGGCTTGCACGCGCGCCACGTGGCCGGCGGCGGTCTTCGGGACGAAGAACGCATGCCCGTGCATGCGAACGTGGGCGTGACCCGCGTCGTCGGCGAGCTCCATCCAGCAGCCCATCGCCTGGCAGACCGAGGTGACCTTGCCGCGGGTGGTGACGACGCGGTTTTGGTAACGGGACGGGCTCTTTGCGATCTCGGCGAGGGCCACGAACGGGGACGCAATGGGCTCACCCAGCGCGAGGGTTCCCTTGGGCGCGGCGGCGGGGGTCGCGTGCGGCGCTTCGGCGGACGACGAGGGGCGAGCGCTCCCCGATGCGTTGTCGTGCGAGCATCCCGCGACGGCCAGCGCGAATACGACGGCGCGGAGCACGGCGCGACCCATGCAGACGTCGTAGCAGCCGTTTCCGGTGCGGACCAGTCGACGGTCAGGTCACGCCGAGGAGCTTGTTCATCGACGCTTCGTCGGCCGGCGTGAACGGGTACTGGTCGAACTCCGCGCTCGTCACCCACGTGAAGGCGTTGACGTTCTTCGCGGCCAGCGCCCCGCTGAGGAGCGTGCATTCATAGAGGAAGAGGTCCACGACGTAGTGTTCGTAGGGGTGGCTCACGAAGGAGATGAGCTTGCCGACTTCGATCTCGGCGCCGAGCCGGTGGCTCACCTCGCGCTTGAGCGCGTGGGCGTCGGTCTCGGCTTCTTCCACCCGGCCGCCCGGGAACTCCCAGAGGAGCGGCAAGACGGCGCTCGTCCGGCGCTGGGTGATGAGGTAGCGCCCGTCACGCTCCAGGACGGCTGCGACCACGCGGATCGTTCGCTCGCGACTCATCGACCCAAGCGGCAGCCTACCACGCCCCACGGCGACCGAGGACGTGCGTACACCGCACGCCGTCCGCCCCGCGCAAATGGGTCGGACATCGAGCCACCCCGCTCAGAGAGCGATTCGGAACAGCTGCTGCCCCATGAGGAGGACGTCACCCGAGCGGACTTCGGCTTCCAAGACGCGAAGGAAGGTCCCGTTCGAGCTCCCGAGGTCCGTCAAAAAGAGCTTTCGGCCGTCCCAAGAGAGCCGGCAATGAAGCCCGGAGACGTACCCGTCTTCCGGAAAAAGGATGTCGCCGCGCTCCCGGCCGAGGTGCACGCCGCTCTCGGGAACGGGGAAGGCGTTGCCGGTCTCCTCGCGCCCGATGACGAGCGCGATCCGGCCGATGTACCCCTTGCTCGGAGCGCCCAGGCGCTCGACCCCGTCGGCCGTCGGTCCCTGGTTTGTCAGCGCTTCGAACTGAATGATTTCCTGACCGATTCGGAAGATGTCGCTCGTCTTGAGCTCGGTCGGGACGTCGCGCGCGAGGCGCTTGTAGACACCGTTGAGGGAGCCCTCGTCCTTCACTGCGGAGCGCCCCGGCCCCGTGCTTCGGAAGCTTGCGTGCCGTGGCGAGAGGTAGCTGTCTCCGGCGAAGATGCCGCCCGTTTCGCGGCCCACCATCCCGTTGCCCGTGGCGAGCTGGTAGGTGCCCGCCTCGGTCCCGTCCGCGCGAAGGGCGGTGAGCATCATGCCGCCGGGCACGGCCTCCGCGGGGACGGCGGTGGGCGCCGGGGCGGCGCGCGGAACTCCGCTGCCGAGACGAAATCCGCACGACCCGCAAAAAAGGTTCGAAGGCGCGTTGATATGACCGCACTGCGGGCAGACCACGGTCGCCGCGGACGCTCCGGGCGCGGGCGCGACACCGGGTGGCGCGGGCGTCGGACCGAGGGGCGGGAGCGAAGGAAGAACAGGGACCGGGGGCGCCGCGGGGACGGGTGCGGTCACGGGCACCGGCGCGGCCTGGGCAATGGGCGGCATCGGCGCGACGGGTGGCAACGGTGCCATGGGCGGCATCGGCGCCGCCACGGTTGCCGCCGACCCGATCGCTCGTGCTGCCGGCTGTGGAGCTGCCGGAGCGGCGATCGCCACGGTTCCTCCGAGGCCGAGCGCAGCTTGCGGCGCCGCGACGGTCCCACCGAGCGCGGCCGCCGGTTGGGGAGCCGCTGCAGCCGCGGCCGCAGCCGCGCCGGCCGAGCGCATGCCGTGCGGAGGCGTCTGCGGGGAGAACGGCTTCGGCGCGGGCCCTCGCGGGAGCTCTGCGCCACACCCCAAGCAGAACTTGTAGTGGTCCTGATTGTCCTTCGAGCACTTCGGGCAGGTGATCACACTCGCCTCCGGACGATAACCTTCTCGCGCGACACACGAGTATCTACGTCGCACCCGGGGGGTCAAGGGAATGAGCGCGGATGGGCTTTTGTGGGCTCCCGGCAGCCAGGCGCAACCTGATAGGGTAGGCGCCCCATGCCGAACGCCACGTTCCCCGCCATCACGGTCCCCGGGACCGAGCAGCTCTACGCACGCTTCGTCACGTCGCTGGGCAACATCGTCGTGCGCCTCGAAGAAGAGCTGGCGCCGAAGACGGTCAAAAATTTCGTGGGCCTCGCGATGGGCACGCAGGAGTGGGTGCACCCTCGCTCTGGGCAGGTCCAGAAGGGCACCCCTTACTACGACGGGACGATCTTCCATCGGGTCATCCCGAACTTCATGATTCAGGGAGGTGACCCCCTCGGGCAGGGCACGGGAGGACCGGGCTACCGCTTCGAGGACGAGTTTCACCCGAAGCTCCGGCACTCGGTCGGCGGCGTTCTCTCCATGGCCAACGCCGGCCCGGGGACCAACGGGTCTCAGTTCTTCATCACCGAAGGGGCGACGCCCCACCTCGACGACCGGCACTCGGTGTTCGGGACCGCCGTCGCCGGCGTCGACGTCATCAAGAAGATCACGCACACGAAGACGGCTCGCGGCGACAAGCCCGTGCAGGACGTCGTGCTCGAGAAGGTCGAGATCTTCCGGAGCGCGACGGTCCCGAACGCGTAGCGGGTTCGGCGTCGGGCCTCAGCTCCCGAGCCGCACCACGGTCACTGTCGTCAACGGCTTCGACCCGAGGACGCGGCCCAGCGCTCTTCGCACGGCCGCCCGGGCGGCGTCGGCGATGGGCCCCTCTTCGACGGCGTGGCCGCCGGCGCCGTCGACGAGCTCGTCGACCGCGGCCCACGCGTCTTCGCGCGCCGCCGCGAGGACCCCCGCGTCGGCCACCTCGTCGAGCACGCCGCGCGTCGCGAGGGCGATCGGCCCGGCCACCCGTCCGCGCCCGTCGACCGGGACGACGACGTGCGCCGTGCCGTGGGCCGCGAGGCCGGCTCGCTCACGCAGGACCTGGGCAGGCAGGGGGCGCTTCGCGAACACGTGGACCCGCCCGGCGTGCACCCGTTCGACGTGCCTCACGCCCGTCTCGTCGAGCGCGCCCACGTCGCCGTTCTCCAGGGTCGAGACCGAGGCGACGCCGAGCGAGCGGGCGAGGTCCGAGTGGCGGCGGAGATGGTGCAAGGTGCCGTGGAGCGGGACGAACGCGCGGGGCTGAACGAGCTCGATCATCCGGCGCTGCTCGTCGCGATGGGCGTGACCGCTGACGTGCACCTCGCGATCGCTCCACCACGTTCGCAGCTCGACGCCGCGGCGCAAGAGGTCGCCCATCGTGCGGACGATCGCGACTTCGTTGCCCGGGATGGGCCGGCTCGACAAGACCACGACGTCGCCCGCGCCGAGGTCGAGGGCAGGATGCTCGCCGCGAGCCAGGCGCGCGAGGGCCGCGGACTCTTCGCCTTGGGTTCCGGTGGCGATGCCGAGGATCGCGCGACGGGGGAGCTCGCGCGCGCGCTCGGCGGGCCACACGAGATCGCTCGGCCAATCGAGGTAAGGAGCGCCCGCCTTTTCGCCGCCGGGGCGAGCTACGGAGCGGGCGACGCGTGCATGCGTGCTCACGCTGCGACCGAGCGCCACCACCTTGCGGCCGTGGCGGCGGGCTACGTCGCCGAGCATGCGAAGGCGGTGGATGTTGGACGCGAAGAGGGCGACGACGACGGCGTGTTCGGCGCCGCCCACGACGGCGTCGAGCGCGCGGCCGACGCTCGCTTCGCTCCCGCTCGTCCCGGGAGCGTCGACGTTGGTCGAATCGCTGAGCAGAAGCGAGACTCCCTCGCGACCCAGCTCGGCGAAGCGCGCGACGTCGAACGCCTCGCCGTCGGACGGCTCCTCGTCGATCTTGAAGTCGCCGGTGTGGATGACCAGGCCGGCGTCGGTCCGGATGGCGAGGGCGGTGGCGTCGGCGATGGAGTGCGTGACGCGAATGGGCTCCACCTCGAAGCCCCCGACTTTGACGCGCTCGCGCGGGACGACCTCGTGCAAGGCGACGTGGTCGAGGATCTCGTGGTCGGCGGCGCGCTCTCGGACGAGGCCGAGCGCGTAGCGTGGTCCGTAGACGGGCACGTCGAACCGGCGAAGGAAGTAGGGGATCGCGCCGATGTGGTCCTCGTGCCCGTGCGTGACGAAGAGACCGGCCACCCGAAAAGACTCGAGCGCCGTGAAGTCCGCGTGCACCACGTCGACCCCGAGGTCGCGGTGATCGAAGGCGACGCCGCAGTCGACGACCAGCGCCTCCTCGCCCTGCGTCACGGCAAGGCAGTTCATTCCGATTTCGCCGAGACCACCGAGCGCGAAGATCCGAACCGGAGCCATGGGGGCCGTTCTGGCTTACCACGCGCTCGGCGGCCCGCCGTCGTGCTATGCGTGGCTCGCTACGAGATGTCGACGCTTGCCGACAAGCGATTCGTTCTCGTCACCGGGAAGGGTGGCGTCGGCAAGACGACGGTGTGCGCCGCCGAAGCCATAGCCCTCGCGGGCCAGGGCAAGCGCGTCCTCGTCGCGCTGTGCAACGCCAAGGAGCGTTTGAGCACGATGCTCGGGTCGGCGCCGGTAGGTCCGCGGGTCTCGCCGGTCGCGGAGAACGTCTGGGCGGTCAATATGCAGCCGAACCTCGCGCTCGAGGAGTACGGGACCCTCGTCCTTCACAGCCGCGCGCTCTACCGGGCCCTCTTCGACAATCGATACGTGCGCGCGTTTCTTCGCGCCGTCCCCGGGATGCAAGAGTGGTCCATGCTCGGGAAGGCGTGGTGGCATACGACCGAGAGGCTCGCCGACGGGTCGTTCAAGTATGACGTCGTCCTCCTCGACGCTCCGGCCACCGGGCACGGGCTCGACATGCTTCGGGTCCCGCAGGTGATCCTCGAGGTAGTACCGCCCGGGCTCCTCCGGCGCGACGCCGAACGCGCGATGTCGCTGTTGCAGGACGAACGAACGTGCGCGGTGGTCCTCGTCACGGTCCCCGAGGAGATGCCTACGACGGAAACGATCGAGCTCGCCCGGGCGCTCGCGCCGATGAAGCTGCGGGTGCAGCGCGTGGTCGTCAATTGCGTCCTCCCGACGTTGTTCTCGAAGGTGGAGCGCGAGGTGCTCGAGGGTCTCCCGTCATTCGACCTGGTGTCGCGCGGGGACGCCGCCGTCCTGGCCGCGGCGGCGCGGGGGATTCGCGAGCGCGTCCAAGCAGAGAGCATCGATCGATTGTCCCGCGACCTCCGCGCCGAGTTCGTGTCGCTGCCCTTGCTGATGGAGGACGCGTCGCAACCCGAAGCCATCCGGGGGCTCGCGCGCAGACTGTAAGGCAATGAGGTCGCGCTGCCGCCCGAGCGCGGAGCACGTGAGAACGTCGGCATTTCGCCACTGCGCGCGTGCGCACAGGCGGACCATCGGAGTCTTTTTGCGCGCACGTAGGCGCGGAATACGCAATTCGTTCGGGCGTCATCACCGATGACTGTCGCGGGGATTGATGCCATCCTGAGTGTCAGGTGGTCCCCAAGCTCGAGAAGCTCCTGAAGAGCTCCCCGAACCTTCCCAGTCTTCCGGGGGTCGCGGTGGAGTTACTCAAAGAGTGCCGCCGACCCGAGGTGGACATCGACCGCGTCTGCGACCTTTTGGCCCGCGACCCGGCCCTCTCCGCGAAGGTGGTCGGCGTGGCGAACTCGCCTGCCTACCGCCGTGGCAGTCCGGTGACTACGGTCAAGCGCGCGTCCCTCGCGTTGGGCACGAGCGCGGTGACGGCCCTCGCCCTCAGCTTTTCGCTCGTGAGCCAGCGTGCGTCCCGCGGGTCGTTCGACTTCGCCGGCTACTGGCGCCGTGGTCTGCTCAACGCGGTCGCTGCACGTTGCCTCGCGCAGCAAGTGCGCATCGATCCAGAGGAGGCGTTCCTCGCCGGTCTTCTCCAAGACATCGGCATCCTCGCGCTGAACGCGGCCGTCTCCGGCTACGACGACATCGTGCGCGAAGCCAAGCAAGATCACCTGCGGCTCGAGCGGCTGGAACGCGAGCAGGTCGGCGCCGGGCACCCGGAGGTGGGCGCGTGGCTCGCGACTGGTTGGGGCCTGCCCGAAGCGCTCGTCCGGGCCGTGATGGGAAGCCACGTGCCGCTCGAGGGCGCCAACGCGTCGGTCCTGGGCAAATGCGTCGCCGTCTCGGGAAACGTGTCGGCGATCTGGCTGAAGGCGGGCGACAAGGGCGCGACCCAGGAAGCGGCCATGTCCGCCAAGACGTGGCTCGGGATTTCGTCGGAGGCCTTCCAAGAGGTGCTGACACGTATGGCCGACGCGGCGCGCGGCTATGCGGAAGCGTTCGAAGTCGCCCTTCCGAGCGCGAAGGACATGAAGAGCATCCTCTCGCAGGCCAAGGACACGCTCGTCCAGGTGAGCCTGCGTGCGACCCAGGTGGCGACGCGGTCCGAGGCGGACGTGCAGCGTCTCGCGGCCGAGAAGCGCACGCTCGAGGAGCAGTACGCGCGCGACGCGCTGACGGGGGTCTACGCGCGCGGTTACCTCGAGGCGACGCTAGGCCAGGCGTTCGACGGCGCCGTCCAGTTCGATCGGGCGCTCAGCGTCCTCTTTTGCGACATCGATCACTTCAAGAAGGTGAACGACACGCACGGCCACGCGGTCGGAGACAAGGTCCTCGCGGCCGTCGCGCGTGCGGTCGTCGCCTCGACGCGGCAGCTCGACGTCGTGGGTCGTTACGGCGGCGAAGAGTTCGTGGTCATCCTCCCGGCGACGAACGCGAGCGGCGCGCTCGTGGTCGCCGAGCGAATCTGTCATCGCGTGGCGGCGCTCGCGGTCTCGAGCGACAAGGGCGTCGCTGTTCCCGTGACGATCTCGGTGGGCTCGGCGACGTACGATGAGCAATGGAGAGCTCGCGATCTGGCCGAGCTCCTCTCGTCCGCCGACGGTGCTCTCTACCAGGCCAAGCGCAACGGACGAAACCGAGTCGTACTCTACGTGCCTTGAGCGGGCCTCGGCGGCGGGTCACTACGACCCCGCCATGACTCGGCCCGACAAGCCGCCAGCGTTCCCGCGCGGGCCGCGGGTGTTCCCCGCGCCGACGACTTGTCCTTCGCGAGCCGCGCCGATCGGACTATGCGCTCTTCAGGTTCGCCAGGGCGAAGTCCCAGTTGACGAGGCTCTTCAGGAAGACCTCGATGTACTTGGGCCGCGCGTTTCGGTAGTCGATGTAATAGGCGTGCTCCCAGACGTCGATCGTCAAGAGCGCCTTCTGCCCGTGCTTCAAGGGGAGGTCGGCGTTGCCGGTCTTCGTCACCGAGAGCTTCTTGTCCTTGCCGAGGACGAGCCATGCCCAGCCGGAGCCGAACTGCGTCGTCGCCGCGTTCGAGAACTCCTCCGCGAACTTCTCGACGGATCCGAAGTCGCGCTTGATGGCGTCGGCGAGGTCGCCGCTCGGCTGCCCGCCGCCGGCGGGTTTCATCGAGTTCCAATAGAACGTGTGGTTCCACACTTGGGCGGCGTTGTTGAACAACGGCCCCTCGCTCGCGAGGATGATCTCCTCGAGGGTCTTCGACGCCTCGGGCTTGCCCTCGACGAGCTTGTTCAGGTTCGTGACATACGCCTGATGGTGCTTGCCGTAGTGGAAGTCGAGCGTCTCGGCGCTGACGTGCGGCGCCAGCGCGGTCTTCTCGTAAGGCAGGTGCGGAAGCGAAAACGCCATGGGAATCTCTCCTTTTCGTCGAGGCCGCGCGCGGGGGGTCGCCCGCGGTCGACCATGACGCATGGATTGCCGCGCGCCCCGTCCCTGTCAACGTCGAAGCGCCGCGGCTCCTGGCCGCGCCTGCTTTTCGCCCCGGGTGCTGCCGCGATCGCCGTCGCGCGCCCTCGCTCGCTCAAACACGCTGGACGAGGAGCTTCTCGATGAGGTCCTTCGAGTACGTCGAGAGCTCCCGGAAGACGACGCCCATTCCCTCGGGGTCCCTCTCGACGCGCACGACCTCGCCGACGCCTTCGATCGTCTCGATGTCTTCCATGATGACGGTGAAGCGAAGGTTGACGAGCGTACCCACCGCGAGGGGCTTCTGCGACTTGATGAAGACCCCGGTCCGCGAAATGTTCGTGACGTACTCTTGGATGAAGGCGTCGAACGACTCGAACTCTTTGTTGATGGTGACGCGCGCATCGCCGCGCTTGCTCGGGTCGGTCATACCAGCCTCCGTCATTTGCCGATCAGATCGAACTGTTCGAGGTGGTACTCGGTCCGCGAGTTGACCTGGATGCGGCGCATGTAGCGGCTCTCGGCCTCGTGCAAGACCGACTTGTCGCTCCCGGTCAAAAGGTCCGACACGGCGGGGTGGCAGTTGACGACCACCGTATAGCCGGGAAGGTCGTTTCGACGACGGCGAATCTCCCGCAGGATCTCGTAAGCAATCGTCTCCTTCGACTGCAGATGGCCGGTGCCGTCGCAGTAGAAGCACGGCTCGTGGAGGAGCCGGCCCAGGCTCTCCCGCGTCCGCTTGCGGGTCATCTCGATGAGGCCGAGCTCCGAGATGCGGTTCAGCGTGGTCTTCGCTTTGTCCTTTTGGAGGAGGGCCTCGAGCGTCTTTCGGACCTTCTCTCGGTTCGAGGGGCGCTCCATGTCGATGAGGTCGAGGATGATGAGCCCACCGATGTTCCGGAAGCGCAGCTGGTAGGCGATCTCCTGAACGGCCTCGAGGTTCGTCTGGAGGATCGTCTCCTCCATGTCCTTCGAACCCTTGCCCACGAAGCGACCGGTGTTCACGTCGATCGCCGTGAGCGCTTCGGCTTCGTCGATGATGAGGTAGCCCCCGCTCTCGAGCGGCACCTTTCGCGAAAGCGCTCGCGCGATCTCGTCTTCGATCCCGTACGCGTCGAAGATCGGGTCGTCCTCGTTGAAGTAGAGGACGTCCTTCAGCCGGTCGGGCATGAACATCTCGACGAACCGGCAAAGGCGGTCGTATTGGGCCTTGTCGTCGACGACGATCTGGTCCACGTCGTCGGTGAAGAGGTCCCGCGCCGTCTTGAGGACGATGTCGAGCTCGCTGCAGAGGGTCTTCGGCGCCCGCGCCCCTTGGCGGTTCTGCGCGACCTCGCCCCAGAGACGCACGAGATAGCCGACGTCGTGTTTGAGCTGCTTCTTCGTCAGGCCCTCGGCCACCGTTCGGACGATGAGCCCGCCGGTCGGGGGCTTCATTCCGTCGATCGCGTCCCTGAGCCGCGCACGCTCTTTGTCGTTGCCGATCCGCTTGCTCACGCCGACGTGGTCGAGGGTCGGCAGGTAGACGACGTAGCGGCCAGGGAGAGAGATGTGGCTCGAGCAACGGGCGCCCTTCGTGCCGATGGGCTCCTTCGTGATCTGGACGATGATCTCCTGACCCTCTTTGACGACCTCGCGAATCGGAGTCGATTTCGAGAGCCGCCCCGCGGTCGAGCTCGCGCGTGCACGGTGATCCGGTCGCGGTTCGCGTCGCGACGCCTCGCGCCCTGCGTCGCGTGCACCGTCGCGGCCTGCGTCGCGTCCGCCGCTCCGGCCCCGCTCGCGTCCGCGTCCGCGCCTGCGTCGTCGATCCCCTCCGCTCCGCTCACCGACGACCGCGGCGGACGATGACGTCGGCGTCGGTGTTGCCGCGCCCGGATCGCTCATCGTGAAACCGGGAAGGTCGGGGTCGTCGAGCAAGTCGTCGATGGGCTCGATCTCCGCCCTTGCCGGCGGACGAACCGACCTCGCGAGCGGCGGCGGCGCGTCTTCCCTGGTCGCCGCGGCCGGGGCGACATTTGGGCCCTCTTGCGCGCCGTCGGATTCGTCGGCGTCGTCGTAGGGGGTCTCCGCGTCGGAGTCGTCCGCGTCGGCGTCGGGGAGAGGCGACACGCTTGCGTTGGATTCGCCGGGCTCGTCGTCGCTCGCCGGGTCGATGGGTCCGAAGTCTGCGTTCGCATCTTCCGCAGCCGCGTCTTGCGCGCCGCCGTCGTCGGATTCGTCGTCCGGGTCTTCCCGCGCGTCGTCGTCGAGGTGCTCGGCCGTGGCCTCCGGTCCGGCTTCGGGTGCGATGACGTCGGCGACCGGCTCATCGTCGTCGTCGTCATCGTCGGCGTCGTGGGCGCGGCCCTCGGTCGTCCCGTTGCTGCCCTCCGGCCCGAGCGCGTGCTTGCGGCCGCCCGCGAGGTACGTCTCGAAGTCGTTCGGGCGAATGAGATCTTCGACGTGGAGGAACGCGGCTCGCTCGAGCCCGATGTCGACGAAGGCGGCTTGGAGCCCGGGCAGCACCCGGGTGACCTTGCCTAGGTAAATGTCGCCGACTGTGCCGCCGCGCGGTTGGGCCCCGCGACGTTCGATGTGAAGCTCGGCGATGATGCCGCTCTCAATGAGAGCGACGCGCGTCTCTGCGATGTCGCATGAGATGACGAGGATATTCTTGGCCATTCGGAGGGAAGACTTCCCGCCCGAGGGCACGGGCCGCGCATGCGTGGCGCGCGCGCCATCGTGTCGCGACGAGCACATCGCGACAGGACGACACGCGCAAGCCGGAACGCAGCAATGGGTGGCCTCAGGCTGACGCCGGGGATTCGTGTAGCGTTTTCAGCGCTCGAACCGCGGCGGCTGGTGGTGACTACGAAGCGACAAGCCGTATTCGCACGGGTTGTCGCAAAACCTTCGGCTGGCGCCCCATCCCTCTCGGAGGGACGAAACGCGTCGCCTGGACACTTCGATTAGCGGAAACGTCGGGGCCCCGCAAGTCCGCCGCTCGGGCCCCCCTCGCGTCGGCATCCGCGGAAATTGGCCTTACCACCGCGTTCGCGGTGCGCGCAGCCTCTCGGGAAGGACCAAAGCGAAGGCCCCACCACACGTTTCCGCGCCACCGTTGCTCCCTTCCGGGCCTGGCGGGGTTCACGCTTCCACGTCGGCAGGGCCGTACGTGCCTCGACGGCAACGGGCGACTGTGTAGCGGGCGCTTTTCTCTCCGTCGAGGAGAATCGGCGAGGAAGGGTTTGCCATCCGCATGTGGATCGGGCGAGCTTCGTCTCCGTGAGCCCGCTCGCCGAGATACGAATCATCGCCTTCCGAGAGCTCCGCCGGAGCGTTCGCAGCGCCAAGGGGATCGCCCTCTCGGCGCTCACACTCCTCGGCGCGTTCGTGGCGTCGCTCGCCTCGGTTTGGGTCGAGGGCGCCGACCGCGTGAGGAGCAACGCCGCGTCGACGCAAGCGTACATCGAGCTCAAACGCGCCATCATCGAGAAGGCTACGGGGGACGCGACGCTCGCGGCCTTTCTCGCGCCCATCCCTACGTCGCTCCTTCTCTTCGTGAAAATCACCGTCTGGTTCTCGCCGCTCCTCGTCGCGCTCTTCGGGTTCGACGCCATCTCCGGCGAGCTTCAGCATCGGGAGGTCCGGTTCTGGACGGTGCGGTCCCGCCGGGCGTCGTACTTCCTCGCGAAGCTCGCCGGTCTCTGGGCTCTCGTCGGCCTCGTGACACTCGCGCTGAACCTCCTCGCAGGAACGGTGGCGCTCGCACGCGGTTACGTGACGGTGGGGGAGCTCTTCGCGTGGGGTCTCCGCTTCTGGCTGGTGACGTTCGCCATCGCGGGCGCGTGGTGTGCGATCGCGACGTTCATCAGCTCCTGCGTGAAGACGCCCATCTTGGCGCTCCTCGCGACCTTCGGGGCGTTCTTCGTCTCGTGGATCTGCGGCGCGGGGGGCTTCATCGCTCGCCAGCGAGAGTCGATAGCGGGCGCGACCGGCCTGCCTTCGCAGCAGATGGGTTGGTACGAGTACCTCTACCCCAACGCGTACGACACGCTGCTCATGTCCTCCGAGCCCGTGCGGGTGTGGCTCGCGGTCGGGACGCTCGCCGGCTTTGTCGTCGTCTTCGCGGTCGCGGGTACGCTCCTCTTCCAGCGGAGGGACGTATGAGCGCGGCCGCCGTCGCGGTGCGGCTCGTGGCGCTCACGAAGCGCTTCGGCGCGAAGACCGCCGTCGAGGCCGTGTCGCTGCAGATCGAGAGCGGCATGGCGTACGGGCTCATCGGTCCGAATGGAGCCGGGAAGACCACGACCTTCTCGATGATGGCCGGGTATTTGCGACCGACCCACGGGACGCTCGAGGTCCTCGGCTTCGCGCCTACCGCCGTCGACTCGCTCCGCTCCCGCGTCGGGGTCCTTCCGCAGGACGCCCTCTTGCCGGCCAACGATCGCGTGGGCGAGTTCCTCGTGCACCTTGCGCTCCTCCAGAACGTGCCGAAGTCCAAAGCCACCGACGCCGCCGTTCGCGCGCTCGCCGAGGTTCAGGGGAGCGATTGGTGGAAGCAGCGATGCGGCTCTCTCTCCCACGGAATGGCCAAGCGTGTGGCCCTCGCGCAGGCGTTCCTCGGTGACCCGGATCTCGTCCTCCTCGATGAGCCGACGGCGGGGCTCGACCCGCGCGTCGCGTGGGAGATTCGCCAGTTCATCAAGGGGAAGAAGGGCCGCGCGACGATCGTCGTCTCCAGTCACAATCTGCAGGAGCTCGAAGAGATCTGCGACGGGGCCGCCATCCTCGATCGCGGCCGGCTCGTGGCTTCGGGGCGGATGGCGGAGCTCACCGCGGCGAACGATGAGGTGCGGGTCAAGGTGGGCCGCGGGACACGCCGAGGGAGCGCCTCCGGTGCCGTGTCCGTGGACGAGCTGCGGGGTTTGCCGATGGTCCGGTCGGTGGACTTCGACGAGGAGGAGCTCGAGATCGTCGTCTCCTTCGAGCGCAAACAAGCCGACGCGGAGACGGTCATCGGCGAGGTCTTGTCGGCGCTCCTCAAGAATCAAGTCCGCATCAGCGGCGTGACCAAAGGTCGCGGACTCGAGCAGCGCGTGATGGACCTGACGTAGCGCGCTCGAGACGAGCCGGGTCGGTTCCAGGAATCAGCCGGGGGCGGCGTGAGCTGACGACGACCTTCCGCGAAGAGGGCTCGCGGACCGCTACGCCACGGACCCGGCGGCCCCCGGCTCCTCGACCGTTGGCCGCGGGACGTCGCCTTCGGGGGCTGACCCAGGGGCCCGGCGTCGTCGCCAACGCGGGCGCCAAGACGACAGGCGCGAGGAGTCGAGCAGCACGAGCACTTGGGCGACCAGAAGCCCCTCGAGCGGCTTCCGATACCGCCCCTCGTTGACGGCGAGCAGCGAAGACGCCTGAAAGAAGAACCAGATGACGATGAGCACCGGCAAGAGCGGCTGCTTCAGCGTCGCCCGCGGCCGCGCGATCGCGAGGACGACCACGACAAGGAAGAGCGGCGCCCATACCCACCGCATCGCATTCGCGACCTGTGCGACCTGGGATCTCGGATCGGAGTCGGGCCATGACGGACCCATCATGACGAGCAGAACGTTCTCCATGCGGAGCTCTGCGCGCGCCCAGCCCCGCACGACGTTTCTTTCGTACGCGGCCTTCCAGTCGCGCGCCCCTCGGGTCAAATCGATCGAGATCTTCACCGTGCCGACGCGCCGGGAATGCCAATGAGAAAGTGGGGCGAGCGGCTCCGTATAGAGCGAAGGCGACCCGAACCCATAGCCCCACGAAGCGCCGTTCCTCGACAGATCGATGTTGATGTCCTTGCGGCCGCTCTCCGTATAGATCTGGCTCGGCCATCCGCTGCCGACGGGCGACCACAGGCCCAGATACTCGTGATTGCGAATGGCGAACGGCACCGCGATGAGCGCCGTCACGACGGCGGACCAAAAGACGGTACGGATCTTGTGCGGGTGGCGGATCCACACGAGGCAGCCGGCGATGCCGCCCAGGGGCAGGGCGATTCCGCGCGTCAGCCCCGTCACGAGCCAGAGCGCGACCATTCCCGAAAAGCTCCCGACGGTCCGCTTTCGCTCGGCGATCGCCGTTTGCCAGAGGCTCGCTCCCATGAGCGGCAGGAACAGCGTCTCCGTCATGAAATAGCCGAAGATCGCGATCCACGATGGGAGGCACGCCAGGATGGCCCATCCCGCCAGCGCGAGGGTGCGCGAGCGCAGCGTCAGGCGAAAGAAGCGATACCAGACCCAGGGGGTGACGAGGGAGAGGCCAATCTGGTAGGCGCCGGTCAGCAGGCGGCCGGCCATCGACCACTTCTGGACGAGCGACATCCACATCTGGAAGATGGGCGGGTCGATGAGCTGCCACGGAGAGAAAGACAGCGTTTGCTTCGCGTGCTCCCAATGCCGTCCCGGATCGCTGAAGAGCTGATCGAGGGGATGAATGATGTAGATCTCGTGGACGCGGAGCGCGCATCCATAGACGAGCATCACGCCGAGCAGCGCCCGGACGATGTTTCCTGGGCGCAAATACGACCGGAGTGCGATCATCGGCAGCCGCGCAAGCTAGCGCGCCTCGTGCCCCAGGGGAACCGGACTTGCCCGTCCCACGCGGGGACCGGAACAATCAGCGGTAGTGGCCGAGGAGGCCGCGGACGACGACGCGCGCGATGTCGAGCGGGTCGACGCGAAGGCACCGCCACACGTTGATGCGCGAGGGCCTGACCTCGTCGTTGACGTCGACGGCGATCCGCACGATCGACTCGCCTCGGAGGGTCGCGGCGTAGAGGTACTCGAGATCGACCATTCCGCCTTCGATGACTTGCCGCTCCGCGAGAGCTTTGACGAGGTCGGCGCGAAATGCCTTGAACCCGCATTGGGTATCGTCGAAAACGTGCTTTCGAAATACGACGACGCGCTGGAGCCAATAGAGTCCTTGCGAAAGGACGCGGCGCCCGAGATCGTTGCGATTGCGATCCTTGGGACGCTCGGCCATGACCAGGCCGGCCCCCGAGCTTCGGAGGATGTCCGCGAACTCTCCCAGGTGACGCAGGTTCACCGGGAGGTCCGCGTCCATCGTGAAGATGATCGAGCCGCGCGCGTTCAGCACCCCCTCGCGAACGGCCGCTCCCTTGCCACGGCGCGGTCCGGGCACCAGCCGCACGGTGCAACCCACGAGGTCTTCCTCGTGCTTCTCGAGAACCTCGCCGAGCTTGGCGCGCTCGAGGTCGTCGCTGTCGTCGACGACGAGGATCTCGGTGTCGCCGACGGCGGCGGTCTTCAGATGGCCGATGAGGCGCTCGAGTGCGTCCTCGAATGAAAATTCGCGATACGTCGGAATGACGATGGAGACATCCACCGCGAGGTCGGCGTCGGACACGATGCGCTCACTCGAATGGAGGCCGTCGACGGAGGGAGCCGCTGCCGTTGCGAACGCCAATTGGGGCACACGAGCGCTCAACACAATATAGTGTAACCGACCGTAGGCCAAGGGACAAGTCGCAACGCGACCCTCGGGCGCCCGAGTCTTGTCCCCCGCATCGGGCGCTCGCCATCGCTATGCTCTCCCGTCTTCCGTCGTCGCCGTCGACTCGCTTTGCAAGGCGCGCGCGGCGCCGGTATGAAGCACGCAGCTCCATCGGGGCCACCCACGAGCGAGAGCAGGGAGAGAGGCGCGATGGCGGCGGACAACTCGACGGCTCAAAGGTCGGACCATGACTCTACCGTGCGGGCCGAGTCGAGCCGGTGGCACCAGTCCTACGGTAACGCCCAGCTCATCGCGCGCCGCACGTCGTCGCACGGGCGGAAGCTCGAACGGCTCGGGCTTCTCTCGCTGCCACGCGATGCGCGCATTCTCGATGTCTGTTGCGGCATGGGAGAAGCGTTGCGGATCCTTCATGGCGCCGGTTTCACGCGCCTCAGCGGATGCGACGTCACGGCCGAGCCGGAGCTCGCCCGCGAGCCCTGGGTCGATGTCCGCGCGTGCGACGCGGCGAGCCTGCCCTACGAAGACGCTTCGTTCGACGCCGTCGTCTGCATGCATTCGCTCCATCACCTCGGCGGCCTCGAGCGGATTCGCCGGACGTTCGCGGAGTGCGCTCGTGTGCTCCGGCCGGGAGGAAAGCTCTCTCTCCTCGATCACTACAACTCACCGCAATTGCGGGCCGCATTCTGGGGGCTGAGCAAGCCGTGGCTCACGTGGCCGACCGCGGGCCTGAGGAGCTTCCGCGAGCAGCACGAGGAAGAGTGGCCCTACATGTACGAATACCTCGATAGCTGGTTGGGCGTACGCGCCGCCGTCGCGTCGCTGCCGTTTGCGCCCGAGGTCGATCGAAAGGGCCTCTTTTTCTTCTATTGGACCGGGCGCAAGGAGTGAAAGACGGTAGCCCTGCCGGCGACCTCAGCGAACGCGCCCCTCCGGCAAGACGTCGATCGTTCCTGCGGCGCCACGCCGCAAAGCTGACCCTCTCCTTGGCGGTGGCCTGTGGCCTCGTGTATTCGATTCAAAGGGGCGGGCTGAAACTCATCCCCAAGGGCGCCGACTTCCAAACGGTGCGCTGGTGGATCCTTCCCATCTACGCCGCCGCCTTCGTGACGCTGACCTGGTTCAGGAGCACGCGCTGGCGATTCCTCCTGGGCGCCGGCACAGGCCTCACCAAGCGGCGGCTATTCGCCATTTCGATCGTCGGGTTTACGGCGATCCTGCTCTTGCCCTTCCGGATCGGGGAGCTCGTCCGGCCGTATCTCGCCAGAACGCCCGCCGCGGAGGCGGCCCGCGGGCCTCGGAGGATCACGATGGCGATGGCGACGAGCTCCATCATGGCCGAGCGCGTGATCGACGGCCTCTATCTGAGCTTGGTGCTCGCCGCGTCGCTCGTGCTCGTGCCGACCATCCACCCGCTCCCGGAGAAGGTCGTCGGACTGCCCATTACGGTCGGGCAGGTGCGCGGCTACGCGTACAGCATCCTCGGGCTCTTCAGCTGCCTCTTCGTCGGCGTCGCCGCTTTCTACTGGATGCGCTCCTGGGCGCACGCGCTCACCCTGAAGCTCGTCGGGCTCGTGTCGCGGCCGATCGCGGAGAAGGTTGCGGGGACGTTCGAGCAGCTCGCCGATGGGCTCCACGTCTTCGGATCGCGCACGCGAGCGGTCGGATTCCTCTTCGAGACCACGATCTATTGGGGGTTGAGCGCGCTCGGGTTGGGCCTCCTCGCGTGGGGAAGCGGCGTCGTGCACGCGGACGGATCCGTCGGCAGCTTCGGCGAAGCGTGCGCGCTCCTCGGAATGCTCGGCTGTGCCGTGATGCTCCCCGGCCCGCCGGGCCTCCTCGGCGTTTTCCAGGCCGGCCTCTACGCCGGGATGGTGATGTACTACCCGACGGTCGTCGTCACCGGGCCGGGCGCGTCCTTCGTCTTTCTCACGTACGCGATGCAGGTCGTTTGCCAACTCGCGATGACCGTATGGGCGATCTCCGCCGTGGGTATCGACGTCGGAAGGACCGCGCTCGACGCGCTGGATTAGCGGTCCTGACGTGGTAGCGTCCGCGGGCCCGCCACCGACACCACTTCGATGACAGGACGAACATGACGGAAGTCGGCACCCTTCTCGTGACGGGGGCCCCGGGCTGGTTCACGTCGCGCTTTCTCCAGTCGATCCTCGAGCAGCCGTTGCCAGGACAAGGGCGCGTCTCCTGTCTGGTGGATAGCCATCTTCCCGGCACGGAGAAGGAACTTCGGGCGTCCGTCGGCGCAGACGTGACCATCGTGCGGGGCAACCTCACGGACCCGGCGTCCCTACGCGAGGCCACCGCCGGCGTCACCACGATCGTGCATGCGGCGGGCGTCATTCACGTTCGCCGGATTCACGACTACTTCGACGTCAACACGCAGGGCACCTTCAACCTCGCCGACGCCGCGGTCGCCAACGGAGTCCGCCGCATCGTCTATCTCAGCACCAACGCGGCCGGCGGTCGCTCCGCCGCCGCGGGCACGGTGCTCAAAGAGAGCGACCCATCGCGCCCACTCAGCCCATACGCGCGGAGCAAGTGGCTGGCGGAGGAGGCCCTCCGCGCGCTGGCGGACAAGATCGAGTCGGTCTCGCTGCGGCCGTCGATGTTCTACGGCGCTCCGGTGCCCGCGCGCCACGTCGACATCTATCGCAAGATTCAATCCGGCCGCATGCCCCTCGTCGGCGGCGGCGGGTTCGCGCGAAGTGTCACTCACGTGGACAACCTCGTGCAGGCGGCCCGCCTCGCGTGCGTGCGGCCCGAGGCCGTCGGCCAAACCTATTACATCGCCGACGAGACGCCCTACACCACGCGGCGCATCGTCGACGCGATGGCGGCGGCGTTGGGCGTCACCCCGCGGTACCTCCATCTGCCTTCGTTCGCCGCGACGGTGGCCTACGATCTCGATGCATTCCTCTCGTGGATGGACTTCTACGTCCAGCCGCTCCACCTCCTCGGCGAGGCCAACTGGCACGTGGGCCTCTCCATCGAAAAGGCGCGCGCGGAGCTCGGGTACGCGCCCACGATCGCCCTCGAGGCGGGGATGCAGGGCGCCGTCGACTGGTGCCGCGCGAAAGGGCTTCTTCGCTGAATACGTGCCGGGCTCAGCGTGCGCATCCCGTCGAATCGTCTCTGAAGTCCACGACAGCGCCGCCGCCCATGGCCATGCCGGCCCCCCCGTCGCCGCCGACCGTCGTCGTGCCCACCTCTTCGCCGCCCGCGTCGGGCGGCGCTCCGTCCGTGAATGCCAGAAGCTGGCTCCCTGTACCGTTGAACGCGTCGAGATCGACGGCGCCCTCGATTCCAGCGACGGAGCCCGTGTCCGCGTATTGCCATAGCGCCCAGTTGGACCAGCCCGTCGGGACGCTGGGGCAGCTCGTGTCCCATGCCGCCACCCAAAGCGGGTACGCGCCGAACGCCGAGCCGATCGTCGCCGCCGTCGCCGCGTTCGTGTAGAGCACCGGCATCTTTCCCGTTCCGGCTGCGATCGCTCCGAGCCATGTGGCCATGTGCGCGCGGACATCCTCGTTCGATTCGCCGTCGGACGTCTCGACGTCCATCACGACCGGCAGATCTCCCACGCCGATGCCGCCCGACTCGCTCAGCGCGGACAGCACCAAGGCCGCCTGCGCCGCCGGATCCTCGCCGGCACGAAAGAACTGGTAGGCGCCCCGAGTCAGCCCCGCCGCGTGCATTCCCGCCCAGTTCGCGGCGAAGCTCGAATCGGGCGAGCCGACGCCGTCGCTCACGCGCGCGAAGGCAAACGCGATCCCCGAGGACGCCACGGCGCTCCAGTCCACGGCGCCCTGATAGACCGACACGTCGATGCCTCGGGCGACCGCCCCCGCAGGGCACACGGACAAAGGCGACGCCACGCTCGTGCAACTCTCGCCGGGCGGCTCCGTGCAGGCGGCTCCGCTTGCGACAAGGGCCGCCGCGAGTACGGCCAGGGACATCGAACGCCGACAGGTCGACCCACGCGAATCACGCAATGAAGCCATCGACGCTCCCATCGACCGCGGGCGGCGCGGTGTTGCGTCCGTGCGGCGTCGGGCCGGCGAGATTGGTCGAGGGACCAGCGACGGCTACCATGATCGGATCGCCATGAGCGACGACCCCTTCCGCGCGGCCAGAGGAACGGAGGGCGACGCCCTCCTCGCAGAGCTCATGGATATCGCGCGGGCGATGACCACGGTGCGGGACGTCGACCGCCTCCTCGGCCTCATCCTCGAGAAGAGCCGATTCGTGACGGGCGCCGACGCCGGGAGCATCTACATCGTCGAGGCGCAGCCCGAGCGGGCCGCGCTCCGCTTCAAGCTGACGCAGAACGACAGCGCGGCGTTCGACTCGCGAGAGTTCACGATGCCGCTCTCGGAGCGTTCGATCGCCGGGAGCGCCGCGATTCGCCGGAGGGCTCACAACATCCCCGACGTCTACGCTCTCGGCCCCGAGTCGACATTTCACTTCGACCCGAGCTTCGACCGTCGCACCGGGTACATCACGCGCTCGATCCTCGCGATGCCCCTCATCAGCCAGCGCGACGAAGTCATCGGCGTCATTCAACTCATCAACAAGAAGCGGGATCCGACTCGGAAGCTCCACGGCAAGAGCGACGTCGACGAACAGGTCGTTGCGTTCGACGGCCGCAGCGAGGAGCTCCTCGGTATGCTCGCCGCCCAGGCGGGCGCGTCGCTCGAGACGGCCATGCTTTACGAGGAGATCCGGCGGCTCTTCGACGGATTCGTCGGGGCGAGCGTGGAGGCCATCGAGTCGCGGGATCCCACGACGAGCGGCCACTCGCGGCGCGTCGCCGATCTCACCTTGTCGCTCGCCGGCGTCGTCGACCGCACGGCGACCGGCCCTTATGCCGCCGTGACCTTCGGCGCCGACGCGTTGCGAGAGCTCGAGTACGCGAGCGTACTTCATGACTTTGGCAAGATCGGCGTGCGCGAGAAGGTCCTCGTCAAAGCGAAGAAGCTCTACGACGAGCGGCTCGAGCTCGTTCGCGCGCGATTCGACTATGTCGCTCGCTCCATCGAGGCGGAGGTGCTCGCCCGGAAAGTGCGCTTGCTCGAGACCGGGGCGGCTCGCGAAGCCCTCGACGCGCTCGACCAAGAGCTCACGTCGCGCCTCGCCGAGCTCGAAGCCTCCTGGTCTGCAGTGTGCGCCGCCAACGAGCCGACGGTCCTCAAGAGCGGCGACTTCGCGCGCATCGAGGACATCGCGCGCGAGACGTTCGTCGATCTCCGCGGCGAGGTGCGCGCGCTCCTCGACGACGAAGAGCTCGCGTCGCTCCGCGTGGCGCGAGGCTCGCTCACGCCGCAGGAGTTCGAAGAGATCCGTTCGCACGTCTCCCACACGTTCCGCTTCTTGTCCCGCATTCCGTGGGGCAAGGCACTTCGACGCGTGCCGCACATCGCGGGCGCACATCACGAACGGCTCGACGGGAAGGGCTATCCGAATCGCCTCTCCTCCGACGAGATTCCCATTCAGTCCAAGATGATGAGCATCGCCGACATCTTCGACGCGCTCACGGCGAGTGACCGACCGTACAAAAAGGCCATGCCTGTCGACCGGGCCCTCCAGATCCTCGAGCTCAACGTCGAAGAGGGGCACCTCGATGGTGACCTCGTTCGCATGTTCAGCGAGGCCCGGGTCTGGTCGGGTGCCGGGAGGCTGTAATTCGAGTGGCGGCGCGCATGCAGGCAGGCGCGGGCCGCACGTCCGATGGCCGGGATAAAACGAGGATAGCTCGTTTGGGTGGACACCCACCCGCGGCGTATGCGAGATGGGCATGCAGAGGTTCCCGATGCTCAAGACCATGGCGGCCATGCTCGTCCTCGCGGGTTCCCTCGCGGCCTGTTCGTCGCCTCAGGCCGCCCTCCCGACGTGCACCTTCGCGCAGGTCAGCTACGGGGACGGCTCCGCGTGGCTCTGTCCCGACAACATGACCTGCGGCTATTCCGCGCCCGGCCCGGACGGGACCTGCCACACCCCCCCCGCCCTCGTGTGCTCGATTCCGTGCGAGGCGAGCACCGACTGCACGGCCCTCGGACAGAGCGCCTCGTGCACGTCGGTTTGCGGCGGCGCGTCGATCTGCGTCCCCTTTCAGTGACCGTCTGCCCCGCCGAGGGTGCGCACGAGGAAAACGCCGGCGCGCTCGATCACGCTCGACGGGATGCCGTGCGCTCCGCGGAAGGGCATCCACTCGACCACCAGCCCGCGTGCGCGGAGCACCTCCGCGAGGTCTTTGGCGATCGCGAAGGGGAGGAGCGGGTCGTTTTCGCCGTGGCTCATGAAGACTGCGAGCCCGCGTCGCCGCTCGTAGCGTGTCTCCCACTCCTGCGCCGCGATGTGCGTTCCCGACAGGAGTACCAGGCCCGCGAGGGATCGCTCCGAGTGCAGCGCGACGTCGAGTGAAAGCATCGCGCCCTGCGAGAAGCCACCCAAGACGAGCTTGCCGGGGGGCGGCCGAAGGGCCTCTTGGACCTCGCCGAGGAGATCGTCCACCTTCGCGCGTGCGGCGGCGAGCCCCTCGGGAATCTCATTCGTGTCGCGAATGATCCCGGTCGACTCCCGCATCCGCCCTTCGATGTCGATCCACCACCACGCGCGTCCGTCGCCATATCCGCCACCGAGGGCGATGGGCGCGGCAGGGAAGACGAACCGAGTGCCGGGCGGGACGGCCAAGACGCGCCACAACGACGCGAGATCGTCGCCCGGGGCGCCGAAGCCATGCAAGAGGACCACGACCGGCCCTTCGCCGGCGCCCTCTCCGTCGGTTCCACCAGCGATGCGGACATCCAGCCCGGCAAGGCGATCGAGCTTCATCGCGCGGAGCCTACGCCGGAGTCTCTCGATCGGCTCCAGGAAAACGAGCGCCGCTCGGCGCAAGCTCCGCGACCTTCGCTGGGCCGAGCGCCGCTAGTCGGCGCGCTCGTAGACGCGAACCCAGTCGACCTTCATCGCCTGCGGGAAGACGGCCGCGGCGTCGGGCGGTCCGGGGAAGTTTCCGCCGACCGCCACGTTCAGCAGGATGAAAAACGGGTGGTCGAACTCCCAGACGCCGTTCGCGGCGTTCTGCGTGAGGCTCGCGGTCGTTTGGGTCTCGTAGGCGACGTCGTCGACGAGAAAGCGGACGGTGCCTGGATCCCATTCGACGGCATAAGTGTGGAACGACGTCGATAGCGGCGTCGTCGTCGCCGGCGCAGTGCCCGTCAGGTTGTAGCTCGTGCTCGACCCGGGGGAGACCGGACCATGGAGGCTGCCGTGGTTTCGGAGCGGCTCGCCGTCGACCGCCTCCATGATGTCGATCTCTCCGCACGCCGGCCAGCTGACGCTCGAGATGTTGTCGCCCAGCGTCCAGAACGCGGGCCAAAGTCCCTGCCCTGCCGGAAGCTGGATTCGCGCCTCGAAGCGTCCGTACGCCTGCGCGAAGAGGCCCTCGGTCTTGAGCCGCGCGCTCGTGTACTGACATGGGCCGTACCAGCACGAGAGCGAGGACGCGCCGGCCGCCGTCGCCGTGATGACGAGGTTGCCGCCCGTCACGACCGCGTTTGCGGTCCCGTCCGTGTAGTACTCGAGCTCTTGGTTTCCCCAGCCGGTGCCGCCGACTTCGTGCGCCCACTTGGTGGGGTCGACGGCGGATCCGTCGGGCTCGTCGAACTCGTCCGACCAGGTCAGCGTCCATCCGGGAAGGTCCGCATCGGCGGAGGCGTCGGTGCTCGGCGGGCCACTGTCCGCAACGCCGCCCGAAGCACCGTCCCGTGCGGGGGCCGTGGTCGCATCGATCGGGGACCCGGCATCGCCGGACGCTTCCGCAGCGCCGTCGGGCGCGCCGGCGAACGTCGCGTCGGACTTTCCGCCGTCCTCACCCGAGGTGCTCTCGGAAGGACTCCCGCAGGCGAGGATCCACGTCGCCGCCAACCCGATGCGAAAGGCCCGCACCCGCGCACTCTAGCATGCGCCACCGGGGTTTCAGGCCGCGCCGTCGTTCACTCGGTCGCCCCATCCGCAGCACTTCCGGTGGGCATGCAGGCGACGGAGCCGCCGTCGTCCGGGGCCGGAGTATCGACGCAGCATACCCATCCCGCGTTCATCGCGTTGGGTGGCGTACACGTGGGATATTGCGTCGTGCACGTCTCGATGGGGCCGACGTTGGGCACGTCGGGCGCATTCACGAGGCCGATGTCACTCGAGCAATACGTGGTGCTCGACCCGGTGCTGCATGCGGTGGCCAGCACCAGGCCACAAGCGAGGGTTCGGAGGGAGCTCACACCCGTGCGCATATCATGCGCGGCGACGGTGCGCCGGGGGCCTTAATCCATCACGTTCCCAAACCGATACACTGCGGATTGCGGCCCGCCTGGCAGGTCGAGGTGAGCCTCATCCGATGCGATTCCTGGACGACGCGTTCCCTCTCCTCGTCGTGATGAACGAGGCTCGCTTCGACGAAGGCGAGATGCGCGCGATGGCCGACGGCATGGAAGAATACTTCCGCCGGAACGTGCGCTTCGCCGTGCTCAGCGCCTCTCCGGGAGAGTTCGTCCGCATGGGCGCGCGGGAGCGGAAAATCCTCAGTGATTGGGTCAACGGGCCGCGGGTCAGCGACCTGTCGAGGCGTCTGTGCGTCGGTACCGCGGCCGTCGTCCCCAGCGCGGCGGCTCGAGGCGCGCTCACCGCCTTCCTATGGTTCTGGACTCCGCCGTATCCGCTCCGTGCCGCGCCCACCGTGGAGGCCGGCCTCGACTTTTGCCTCGAACGCCTGACCGTCTGCAACGTGCCGCTTCCCCGCCCCGCGGAGACTCTGCGGTCCGAGATCATCGGCCACCTGCGCAGCACCGGGCGGTTCGCGCCGAGCTTCGGCGATCCCTAAGGCGCGATCGATCGCGCCGCGACGTCGACCTTCGTCTTCGCCCGCACGTCGGCCGAGGAGGACGCGGCCAGGATTTCGTAGGAGCCGGCTTCGACCGACCACGTTTTCTTCGCTTGATCCCAATAGGCGAAGGCGCGCGGCTCGAGAGTCACCGAGACGAGCTTCGTCTCTCCCGGCCCGAGGGCCACGCGCGCGAAGCCCTTCAGCTCCTTCGGCGGACGCGGCGCGCTCTCCTTCGGCGGCGCGACGTAGACCTCGACCACTTCCTCGCCATCACGCTTGCCGACGTTCGTCACCTTCAGCGAAACCGTCGCGGAGCCGTCGTCCGCGGGAGTCGCCGTGAGCTCGTCGTACTTGAACGCCGTGTAGCTCAGGCCGTAGCCGAACGGGAATTGGGGCGCGACCTTCTTTTGCTCGAAGCCGCGATAGCCGACGAAGATCCCTTCCGTGTAGGGCGTCTTCCCGTTTTCGTTCAAGTTGTAATAGGGCGCACTCGGATAGTCCGCGTAGCGCTTGGCGAAAGTCACGGGCAGCTTGCCCGAAGGATCGACGTCGCCGAAGAGGACCTCGGCGAGCGCCCGGCCGCCCTCTTGCCCCGGATACCAGGCCCAGAGCAGCGCAGGCACGCGGTCGACGAAGGCTTGCAGGTCGACGGCGCCGCCCGCGGTCACGATGACGACAGTGCGCGGGTTCGCGGCCATGGCCAAGCGGATCGTCTCGATTTGAGCGGGCGGAAGCGTGAACGGTCGGTCGCTGTCCTCCGCCTCGACGAGTCCGTTCTCGCGCGCCCAAGCGGGGGGCCAGCGGCCGTCGAAGCGCGAATGCACGCTGTTCGTGTCGGCGGACTGACCGAAGCCGACGCTCACCACGACGACGTCCGCTTGGCGCGCCATCGCCGAGACCTCGGCTCCGCCCTCGAACGTCACCTTCGGCGCGGCCTCGGGGCCGAACCCGAACTGGGCGATCGCCCCGCCGCCCCCCTGGAAGTACTCCACGACGATCTCGTGCCCTCCGGCGGTGAGGTCGACGGTCTTCTTGTCGGTCTTCGCGGCGTGGTCGGTCCAATCGTCGATGACCGATTTCTTGTCGACGTAGACGCGCACGCCGTCGTCGCTGTTGGTCATGAACTGATAAGGACCGGCCTTTGCCACGAGCAGCTCGCCGGTCCAGCGTATGGAGAAGTTCTCCGTCGGCGCCCCCGGTGCGGGCGGCGTCGGGAGGCCACCCTCGGGCTTGTAGTTGATGCGATCGACGGTCGACTTGGAAATGGGATCGCCCGAGAGGTCGCGGTTCGCGAAGACGACCTGCGTGACGGGGCCGTTGAAACACGGCTGGCCCATGCGTCCATACTCCGAGAACTGTCGCACGCCCGGGTGCGTATCGACCGTGACGGAGGGCGCCGCGTGGCGCACGCCGTCGAGGACGCTGACGGCATGGAACGGCGTGACGTACGCGCTCCCGTAACCTCCGGGGACGGCGGGGTCCGCGTTCGCGCCGATGACCGCGATGCGCTTGATGCGCGCGCGGTCGAGCGGCAAGAGGCCCCCAGCGTTCTTCAAGAGGACGACGCCGTGGCGGGCCGCGTCGAGCGCGGTCGCGTCGCTGTTCGGATCGTCGAGGGGGATGTCCTCACGCTTTTGCGTATGGTCGAGGAAGCCCGCCGCCGCGAGTACGCGAAGGATATGGAACACCTTCTCGTCGATCGCCGCGACGTCGAGCGACTTCTCCTTGATGAGCGGGACGAGCGTCCCCCGGTTCATGAACTTTCCCGACGGCATCTCGAGGTCGAGCCCGCCCGTGACCGCCCCCATCGTGTCGTGGGCTGCCCCCCAATCGGACATGACGAACCCGGTGAAGCCCCATTGCTTCTCGAGCACGTCGCGGAGCAGCCACGCGTCGTGCGTGCAATAGACGCCGTTCAACAGGTTGTACGCGGTCATCACCGCGGACACGCCGCCCTCGCGCACCGACCGCTCGAACGCCGGAAAGTAGATTTCGCGCAGCGTGCGCTCGTCGACCTCCGAGCTCACATGATTCCTGTCCCACTCCTGGTTATTGGCGGCGAAGTGCTTCGCCGTGGCGAGAACGCCCTCGCTCTGCACGCCGCGAATGAACGCCGCCGCGGTCTTGCCGGCGAGGAAAGGATCCTCGCCGAGGTATTCGAAGTTTCGCCCGCCGAGGGGCGACCGGTAGATGTTCATCCCCGGGCCGAGCAAGATGTGGACGCCGCGCGCGCGGCAGTCGCGCCCGATGGACTTGCCCACGCGCTCCGCGACCGCGGAATCGAACGCGGCGGCGTTCGAGAGCGGCGCCGGGTAGGCCGTGCTCGGGCCCCAGTTGCGGCATCCGGCGGGCCCGTCGGACATCTTGATTTCGGGAATGCCGAGTCGCTCGATGCCGCGGATATAGAAAGCTCGGTCGCCGCCGATGTAGTCGATCTTCTCTTCGAGCGTCATCCTCGCGAGGATCTCTTTCGCGCGCTCTTCCGGCGGAAGGGACGCGCTCGGGAGCACCGCGTCCGAGGCATCCGGCAGCGAGAGCACGGCCACCGGCGGGGCTGGGGAGGGCGACGGAGGAGGCGCGGCCGGTTCGCTGGGGGCACACGCGCAGAGGGCCGCGGCGGCCATGCAAGCGACAACGAGAGGACGGCGCTGGAAGGGTTCCATTCCTGGGCGGTCACACCTACTGTAGTCGCGTCGCGGGGTCTACCGAACGAGCGGCGTCATCGCGCATGAAGGCAACGATCCGCAGCCTCGCCATCTTCCTCGCGATCGCAGGTGCCTCCGCCGAATCGAACGGTTGCGCCCGGCGCCCGGTCGCGTCGCGTGGAGCGGCGGCCCCCACCACGACGACCGCGGGGATTGGCGGCAGAGACGCCTGGTCGTCGCTCACGTGGGACGAACGCCACGACGAGATGACATGGCTCATACACCCCCAGATGTCCCGCCTTTTTCAGCGATTCGAGAAGACGCCGTACCCCGAGCTCACGTGCCGCACATGCCACGGCAGCGACGCCGAAAAAGTGCAGTACAAAATGCCCAATGGGCTGCCGCCACTCGACCCGGTCCACATGCCGGACGCGAACGACGGGCCGGACGCCGAGGTCGCCAAGTTCATGTTCGAAGAGGTCACGCCGACCATGGCCAATCTGCTCGGCGTCACCGTCGGTGACCCGCGAAGCGGCCGCGGCTTCGGCTGCTTCTCCTGCCATCCAACCGGGCCGTGACGCGCCCCCGACCATGACCGCCGAGAAGACCTGCGATCTCCCTCGCCGCGCGTTCCTCCATGGCGTGGCCGGGCTTGCCGCGCTGACCGCCGCGACGTCGCGCGTCGCGGCGGCGCAAGAGGCGATGCCGCCCGTCGTCTACTTGGGACACGGATCGCCGAGGCTCCCGCTCGACGCGGTGCGGAGCGGCGAGCTTCGCGCCTGGGGCGCCACCCTGCCGCGGGTGCGCGGGATCGTAGCCATGACTCCGCACTTCGCCTCGCGCGGGCTCGAGCTCGGGCCGACGGGCCGCGGGTTCGGCATGTACAACATGCCGCGCTGGATGAAGACCCAGCTTCCCCAGGACCTCGATTACCCGACGCCGCCGAGCACCGACCTCGCCGACCGCTTGGAGAAGCTCCTCGGTGGGCTCGAACCCGTGGCGCGGCCGGAGCGACGCGGCTTCGACCATACGACGTGGATGCCGCTCTCGTATCTCTGCCCGGCCGCGGACGCCCCGCTCCTCGAACTGTCCTTTCCCTACCGAGACGACGCGGCGATCTTCGCCCTCGGACGAAGGCTCGCTCCGCTCCGCGCCGAAGGAATCTTGTTTGTCGCGAGCGGGCAGCTCACGCACAACCTCGCGGCGATGAGCCTCGACCCCTCCACGGCCGCGTCGTCCGAGGTGCCCGCGTGGTCACGCGAGTTCGACGGGTGGGCCGCCGAAACCCTCGCGCGACAGGACACGGACGCGCTCGTCGATTGGCGGAACAAGGCACCGGCCGCGGAGCTTGCGCACCCGGACGACGGGGGTCACTTCCGCGTGCTCATCTTCGCGCTCGGCGTCCTCGCCGGAAGCGGAGGTCCGCGCGGGCCCGTCACCTTTCCCGTCCAAGGCTTCGAGTCCGTGATGTCGAAGCGCGGCGTCGAGCTCGTCTGAGGGGCTTCGCTCGCGCGCGAGCCGTGCTCAGGGAGACTCGGGCGCGGCGACTTCCTTCGTCGCCTGCGCCAAGAGGTCGTCGATCCCCTCGACGCGCACGCCGGCTTCGACCAGGAGTTCGGTCGCCTTCTCCCGCGTCTCGCGCCCCTCGACGAGCCGCGACAGGGCGTCCGCCGCCATCACGAGGAGCGGGAACGGGCGCCCATCGGGCGTGTGATGGAAGCGGCAGGCTTCGATGACTTCGTCCGGAAGGTGCCACGCTGCTGCGAGCTCGGCGCCGGCCGCCGTATGAAGCTCCGCGACGGCCGCCGCCGCCTCGGTCGCGTCGACCGAGCCTCGCCGCTGGGCCAAGAGCTTCCAGCAACGCGCGCGTCCGATGTCGTGGAGAAGTCCGGCCAGGAAGGCGACGTCCGTGTCGAGGCTCCGCTCACGCGCCAGCAGGCGGGCGCAGCGTGCCGCGCGGACGCCGTGCTGGAACGTCGCCTCGACGAGGTCACGGAAGCGGGGAGCGTCGACGAACATCGACGCGTACGCCACCTGGTAGAGGACGTCCCGCGTCGCCTGCGTCCCGAGGCGGACCGCAGCTCTCCGCACCGACGCGATGCGCGGCATTCCGGCGCGCGAGTAGAGCGCCGAGTTCGCGACCGAGACCACGCGCGCCGCGAGGGGCGGGTCCCCTGCGGCCACGTTGGCCACCTCGTCGAAATCGAGGCCGGGCGTTCGCGCGAGACGCAGGGCTTCGGTCACGCTCCTCGGCAGCGTCGGCAGGTCGCTCGTCCCCCGTCCGAGATCGCGCTCGAGTTGTATCGCCAGCGGCGGCTGGCTCGGTCGCGTGGCCATCATTGCCGTTCTCCGGAGCTTTCGACCGCACTCGTGACCGGCTCTTCGCGCACGACGACGCGGTCCCGCCCGGCGAGCTTGGCCTCGTAGAGCGCTTGGTCCGCGGCGGCCACGAGGGCCGTTCGGTTGGCGCGTGAGTGACCGGGAGTTCCGGCGATGCCGACGCTCACGGTGACGGTGATCTTTCCGGTGGCGGCCGCGCCTGGGATCTCGATCGCGTGGATCGCCCTCCGGTAGCGGTCGCCGATCCGCGGCGCGACGTCGAGCCCGGCGCCTCGGACCAAGACGAGGAACTCTTCGCCGCCGTACCGCGCCGCGAGGTCCCCCGCGCGCGTGCACGTCCGGATCGCCCGCGCGACCTGTGCGAGCACCTGGTCCCCGGTCACGTGACCGAACGTGTCGTTTATCCGCTTGAAGTGGTCGACGTCGATCAAGAGCGCGAGGAGTCGCTCGCCGTTCCGCAACGCCGGGTCGAGAAACTCGTCGGCCGCGCGCCGATTGGCGAGGCCCGTCAGAGCGTCGCTCATGGCCGCGGTGTGGAGCGTCGCGCGCTGCGCCTTGACCCACGCGAGCATCTCGCGGTCGCGACGGTTGCGCAGCTGTACACGGATCCGCGCCCGGAGCTCGTCGAGCCGCGACGGCGTGACGACGTAATCGTCGGCGCCCGAGAGAAGACCGCGCACGGCGCTCTCCTCGTCCTGAAAGGAAGAGCTGATAAGGATGATGGGCGTGAGGTGCGTGTCGTCCAACATCCGCAGGTCGCCGCAAAGCTCGAAGCCGGAGACGTCGGGCAGCATCACGTCGAGAAGCACGAGATCGGGCGGCCGCTCGCGGACCCGCGCGACCAGCTCCGACCCGTCGGGCAGCTGATCGACCTCGTACCCTTCATGACCCAACACCTTCGCGAAGAGCTCGCGACGAGCCGTGTCATCGTCGACGATGAGAATTCGTCGGGGCCGGTCGGCGGGAGGGGAACTCTCGATTTCCAAGCTACTATTCATGGAACGGTCGAAGCCGCGTCTTTCTTGAGCGTTTGCGGGAGGAAAGAGGCGCTATAGTCACCTTACGGAAGAGGTCCGACCGTGAGGCGACTCTGGGGTGCGATATGGATGCTCGCCTTCCTCCTCGCTTCGGGGCGGGCGACGGCCGCGGACGTGACGGTGGCCGTCGCGGCGAACTTCGCCGGACCGATGCGCCGCATCGCCGATGACTTCGCGAAGCAAACCGGGCACCACGCCTCTCTCTCCGTCGGCGCGACCGGCACCTTCTACGCGCAGGTGGAGAACGGAGCGCCTTTCGAAGTCTTCCTCGCGGCCGATGAGGCGACGCCCAAGAAGCTCGAAGAGAACGGCCTTGCGGTTCCCGGCAGT
Organism: Polyangiaceae bacterium; assembly: GCA_036500865.1. GTDB lineage: Bacteria > Myxococcota_A > Polyangia > Polyangiales > Polyangiaceae > Palsa-1150. The sequence goes on along the minus strand of DASYBG010000021.1, from coordinate 25,442 downwards.
CGCTTCGTCTACGCGCGCGGCAAGCTCGTCTTGTGGAGCGCCAAGGCGGGGTACGTCGACGGCGGCGGCGCCGTACTCAAGGTCGGCAGGTTCGCGCACCTGGCGGTCGCCAACCCCAAGCTCGCGCCCTACGGTGCGGCGGCGATCGAAGCGCTGGGTGCGCTCGGTGTGCTCGATCGGCTCCGGCCCAAGCTCCTCTACGGTGAGAGCATCGCCCAGACGCAGCAGTTCGTGGCCACTGCCAACGCGGAGCTCGGCTTCGTCGCGCTGTCCCAGGTGGCGGGCGCGGGCGATCCGCCTTCGGGTTCCTACTGGGTCGTCCCGCAGTCGCTCTACGCGCCGATCGTGCAAGATGCCATCCTCCTCAAGAAGGGCGCGGCGAGCGATGCGGCGCGGGCGCTCTGCGACTACCTGAAGAGCCCCGCCGCCAAGGACGTCATTCGCGCGTACGGTTACGGAGTGCCATAGGGCCCCCGCGTCGTGGACGTCGACGGAGACCTCGCCGCCGTCCGCTTGACCGCGGCGCTTGCCGCGGTAACGACGGTCGCCCTCCTTCTCGTCGGGACTCCTCTCGCGTGGTGGCTCGCCCGCACCCACTCACGGTGGAAGGCCTGGGTCGCGGCGGTGGTCGCGTTGCCCCTCGTTCTCCCTCCGGCCGTCCTCGGCTTCTATCTCCTCGTGTTCTTCGGTCCCGACGGGCTCGGCGGACGGCTCACCGAAGCGCTCGGCCTCGGCACGCTGCCATTCACCTTCTCCGGTCTCGCCGTCGCGTCGGGACTCTACTCGCTCCCCTTCGTCGTGCAGCCGCTGCAGGGCGCCTTCGAGGGCGTCGGGGCTCGCCCGCTCGAAGTCGCCGCGACCCTCGGCGCGGGGCCATGGGATCGATTCTTCACCATCGCCGTCCCGCTCGCGTCGTCGGGCTTCTTCAGCGCCGCCGTCCTCGCCTTCGCGCACACCGTCGGTGAGTTCGGGGTCGTCCTGATGATCGGCGGCAACATCCCGGGTCGAACGCGCGTTCTTTCGGTGGCCCTTTACGATCACGTCGAGGCGCTCGAGTATCCAGAAGCCCACCGCCTCGCGGCCGGACTCCTCGTCTTCGCGCTCTCCGTCCTCGCGCTCCTCCACACCCTCCGTGCTCGGCCCAAGCCAATCTGAATCGCCTCGGATCCGGGCCGCACTCGACATGGCGCGCGGCGGAACGACGTTTCGCCTGCGAGTGGACCTCGACGTGCCCGGTACCGGCGTCACCGCGCTGTTCGGTCCGTCGGGCTCCGGGAAGACGACGGTCCTCCGCGCGCTGGCGGGGCTCGAGCGTGCACGGGGCCGGGTGCACGTGGGCGGCGTGTGCTGGCAGGACGACGAGACGGGCACCTTCGTACCGACGCACCGGCGCGGCGTGGGGTTCGTCTTCCAGGACGCGGGCCTCTTTCCACACCTCACCGTTCGGCAGAACCTCGACTACGGGAGCAAGCGTCGCGGGACGCGGGCCTTGGGCGCCGACCTCGGCACCATCGTGGAGCTCGTCGACCTCGGCGGACTCCTCGAGCGATCCCCCCGGAACCTGTCCGGCGGCGAACGACAGCGGGTCGCGATCGCACGGGCGCTCCTCACGGCACCCCGCCTGCTCCTCCTCGACGAACCGCTCGCGTCGCTCGACGCCTCCCGGAAGGACGAGATCGTCCCCTACCTCGAACGCCTCCGTGACGATTTGGCCATCCCCATGGTCTACGTCAGCCACGCGCTCGAAGAAGTGGTGCGCCTCGCGGGGCACGTGGTCCTCCTCGAAGCAGGACGAAGCGTGGGAGCCGGCCCCACCGCCGAGATCCTCGCCCGGCTCGACCTTCCGCTCGCCTCCGGCGACGACGCCGGTGTCGTCATCGAAGCCCGGGTCGTCGAGCACGACGAGGCCGATCAATTGACGAGGGTCGACTTCGGGGGCGGCGTTCTCTGGGTAGGCCGGGTGAAGGCGCCTCCGGAGGCCCGCGTGCGCGTTCGTGTCCTCGCGCGCGACGTGAGCCTGGCGCGGGACTTCCCCGGCCGCTCGAGCATCCTCAACGTGCTTTCGGGGCGCGTGACGGAGCTCCGCGACGCCGGTCCGGACCGCGTGAACGTCCGCCTCTCCGTGGGCGCGGACGTGGCCCTGCTCGCCCGCATTACCCGGCGCTCGCGCGACGCGCTCGGGATCCGTGAAGGCCTCGAGGTGCACGCCCTCGTGAAGAGCGTCGCTCTCGTGACGTAGGACTCCGCATCCACGCGACAGCCGCCCCGGCCTTCGCGAATCCGCCGAACGAGCACGCCGGTCGGGCGCGAGATCTCGAACACGAAATACCAATCGTTCATCGCACGAGGGTTGTCCGGTGAGCGTTCTCGCTTCGCTCGGGCGCAGGGCCTATGCGCTCACGACCCGCGGCAGCCACACGCGGCAATGGACGCGTGCCATCGCGGCGTCTTCGGGCTCGTAGTCGGGATCGTCGGGCTCGAACGCGTCTTCCGTGACGCGGATATCCTGCATCTGCGTCACGTGCCAGAGCTTGCCGAAGCCGAACCCTCCCGACCGGCTCCCGCCGCCGACTTGAATGCCGCGCAAGAGCTCGATTCCGCGCGCAGACCACCCGTGACAGTAGGGCGCGACCACCCTCGGCCGTCCCCGGTAGTCGAACGCGAGGAGCCGACGGCGGCGGATGGCGTCGCAGATGGCGAGGTTCGGTGACACCCGCCTCCCGTCTATAGCCGATTTGCGGCGGCCCGCCGACGCGGATAAGAGTGGGCAAAGCTACCTCCTCATGGACTCCCGCGACGCGCAAGGCAGCCTCTTCGACCTCTCGCCGCGAACCGTCGAGCCCGCGCCCCTCCGACCCGACCACGCGGCCCTCGCCGAGCGCCTCCCCGAGGGGGTGCGCCTCGGGACGATGTCTTGGTCGTACGCGGGGTGGATCGGGCTCGTCTACGCGTCGGGCACGCCGAGGGGGCTCCTTCCCGAGCGGGGGCTCTCCGCATACGCGAAAAACCCCCTTCTCCGCTCGGTCGAGATCGATCGCACCTACTACGAGCCGCTCACGGCGTCGGTCTTCGAAGGGTACGCCGCCCAGGTTCCCGACGACTTTCGCTTCACAGCCAAGGCGAGCGAAGAGTGCGTCGTGCCTCGCTTTCCGACGCACCCGCGTTACGGCAAGCGCCGGGGCGAGCTCAATCCCCGTTATCTCGACGCGGGGTGGGCGGCCGACGCCGTCGTGGCCCCGTTCATCGAGGGCCTCGGGCACAAGGCGGGGGTGCTCGTCTTTCAGTTTCCGCCTCTGCCGAGCGCAGAACACGGGGCGTTCGCCGATCAGCTCCACTCTTTCCTCACCCGCCTCCCCAAGGGGCGTTCGTACGCCATCGAAGTGCGCAACACGGAGCTTCTCACGCCCCGGTACGCCGCCGCGCTGGCCGACGCGGGCGCCGTCCACTGTCACAACGTCTGGACGGGAATGCCGTCCCTTCATACGCAGGCGAAGCTCATGGCACCGCGGGCCCGCCGGCCGTTCGTCGTGCGGTGGCTCATGCGCCGCACGCTGGCGTACGAGGACGCGCGCGCCCGGTACGAGCCGTTCGACCGGATCGCGGAGGAAGATCCCGAGAACCTGACAACCGTGGCGGACATGGTGATCCAGGCGGCACTCGACGATGCGCCCGCCCTCATTGCGGTCGACAACAAGGCCGAAGGATGCGCCCCCGAGAGCATCGCCCGCCTCGCGAGAGCCATCGCCGAGCGCAGCCCCGGCCACTGAACTCGTCAGCCCGACGAGGACGTCGTCCCGTCGGCGGCGATCGCTCCTCCCATCACGCGCGCTTGCGGAAGACGCGTGGGGAGCACCCGAAGGCCCGGCGGAAGCTCCGGATGAAGTTCGACAGATCCTCGAACCCCGCGTCGTACGCGACCGCCGTGATGGGCCGATCCGTGTGCGCGAGCATCTGCGCCGCGAGCCGGAGGCGCGCGCCGACGAGGTACTGGTGGGGCGTCGTGCCGGTCACACGCCGGAAGACCCGCAGGAAGTGAAAGGGGCTGAGGTCGACCTTCGCCGCCAGGTCGGCGAGCGCGAGCGGCCCACGGCAGCTCGACTCGATGCACGCGATGGCGGCATCGATCCGCGCGCGGTGCGTTGCGTGGAGAGGAACCGGAGAGGGCGAGGCCGCGTGGACATGACCGAGGACCTCGGCCGCGATCGCATAGGCCGTCTCGTCGAAGTCCCCTGCGCCGGCGACGAGGCACTCCAGCAACCCCGCCACGCGCGTCACCGGCGCCACGATGGGCCGCGGGAAGATCGGCCCCTTGCACCCGGGCGTCGCGGACGCGACGTCCTCGATCAGGCCCTCGCCCAGCGCGAGGGCAAAGCAGTCGTCGCCGCCGTCGTGGTCGTGAGAGCACTCGAAGTCCGCACCCGGGGCCCCGAGAAGGAGCCAACCCGACCGCAGGGAATGCTTCTGGTTGGTGGCGCCGGCGCGGTAGTCGAAGGCGCCGCGGCGCACGATCGCGATCGTCCATCCGCCGTGGGTCTCGGGATACGGGCGGTCCCGACGGCCCGCGCGGCAGCGAGCGTCGAAGAGAGCGCCCGCCTGCCCCTTCGAGCGACGAAGCGTGGTCAACGTGGGCGAGGTTCCGGCGCTCACCGAGGCAAAGTCTGGTCGCTCGAAGAGTCACCGGCAAGGGCAAGATTGTCCAAGTCACCGCGCCCGTCGCGGCCTAGCTTTTCGTCCGACCCCGAAAGGAGACTTCCCATGTTCGACCATGTCAGCCTCAAAGTTTCGAGCTTCGACGAGAGCCTCGCCTTCTACCGCGCCGCGCTTGCGCCCCTCGGACACGAGGCGCAGTTCGTCGACGAAGCAGGAAAGAGCGCGGGCTTCGGCCCGAAGGGCAGCCCCATGCTTTGGATCGCCGAAGGCGCGGCGCCGGGCACCGTGCACCTTGCCTTCAAGGCCCCGAGTCGTGGAGCCGTGAAGGGCTTCCATGAAGCCGCCGTCGCCAAAGGTGGCCGGGACAACGGCAAGCCGGGCCCCCGTCCCGACTACTCCGACACTTACTACGCCGCATTCGCCTTCGACCCCGACGGAAACAACGTCGAGGCGGTCACCTTCGCGCCGGCGTGAACGTCAGGAGCTCAAGGTTCTCGGGCGCGCGCCGTTCCGGGGGGGAACAAGGGGTGTCTTCACGAACGTCTCGTCGTCCGCATTCGTGGGAGCACAGACCAGCTCGGGGTCGACCGACTCCGCGGGCCAACTGCGCGCGCAGCTCACGCAGCTGAAGCGGCAGCTCGATGCCGTCAAGAAGGACGACAAGATCGACTGCAAGACGAAGGACTCGGAGACGCAGTCGATCGAGCGGTCGATGACGCAGATCCAGCAGCAGCTGGACGCCCGCGTCCAGCAGCAGCAAAAGGCGGCGGTGTCCCCCGTCTCGAGCAGCAGCCAGACGGCCACGGATACCGCCGCTCCGAGCGCGACCCCCGCAAAGAACGGCAACGCCCTCGTCGACTGCTACGTGTAAGCCTCACTTCTTCTCCGCCGCCGCGGAGCCACGCGCGCGGCCGAAGTGAGAGCGAGAGGGGCGATAGTGAGAGGATGCGGCGGCGGCGGAAGCGCATCGTCGACGCATGAAGAACATCCCTCGATGTCTCGCCCTCGCGACCTGGATCGCGGCCTCCGCGACCATGGCGCCCACCGCCCACGCCACCAACCCGCCGCGCGACGGAGGCAACCCCTTCGCGAACGCAGCCTTCTACATCGATGCGAACTACGCCGCCCAAGTCGAGTCGAGCGCGGCCGCGTCGCCCTCGGACGCCGCGCTCCTCCGCAAGGCCGCGGCGTATCCGACCGCCGTCTGGCTCACCTCCGTCGGCGACGTGCCCACCGCGAGGCGAACGTTGGACGCCGCGGCGGTGCAGGAGCGACGGGCCGGCAAGCCGCTCGTCGTCGCCTTCGCCCTCTACGACCTGCCGGGCCGCGACTGCTCCGCCGCGGCCTCCCACGGCGAGCTCGCCGCGGACGACGCCGGCGTTCGACGCTACGAAGCCGAGTTCATCGATCCCATCGCGGCGGCCATCCACGCGCATCCGAAGACGCGCGTCGTCGTCTTCGTCGAGCCGGACTCCCTCGCCAACATCGCCACCAACCTCAAGGTCCCGGCCTGCGCCCAGGCCGAGCACGCCTATCGTGCGTCGATCGCCTACGCCATTCGCACGCTCGCGCTCCCCAACGCGTCCATCTACGTCGACGCGGGTCACGCGGGCTGGCTGGGTTGGAACGGCAACCGCGTCGCCATCGCGAAGGTCTTCGCCGAAGTCCTCGCGGACGCCGGTGGCGCGGACAAGATCCGCGGGTTCGTCACCAACGTCTCGAACTACGATTCGCTCGACACGGGCGACCTCGCTCGCCTCGCGCCGTCCGACCCGGCCAAGGGCGAGCTCTCCTACGTGCGGCTCCTCGACGCGTCGCTCGCCGCCGTAGGCATCGCGGGCAAGCGCTTCGTCGTCGACACCGGGAGGAACGGACGCGCGGGCCTCCGCACCGACCCGGGAAGCTGGTGCAACGTCCGCGGCGCCGGTCTCGGCGAGCGACCCCGCGCCAACCCCGACGACCTCGTCGACGCGTACTTCTGGATCAAGCCACCCGGCCAGTCCGACGGCGGATCCGACCCAGGGGGCGCGGGCTTCGACCCGCAGTGCGGCGGCCCGCATGCGGCCGACAGCGCCGGCGGCGCACCTCCGGCCGGCCAGTGGTTTCATGCGTACTTCGTCGCGTTGGCGAAGAACGCGAGCCCGCCGCTCTAGCCCGCCACGGGGCGCCTCTCCGCGCTACGCTCGACGGAGAGCTTCGCATGCGGCGTGTCGACTGGCCCATCGTCATCGGCCCCGCGCTGCCGTTCACCTTCGATCGGCGGCCCTCGGGCGTCGTCTCGGTCCTCGCGGCCGCCGACGAGCTCGCGAGCTACCGCGACGTCGACACCATCGCGCGGCGCGCCGTGGAGCTCGCGCGCGATCGGCTCGGGCTCGAGCGCGTCGCCCTCTTTCTCCTCGGTGACGACGATCAGTTCTACGGCACCTTCGGTACGGGGGCCCGCGGCGAGACCACCGACGAGCGCGACATCGTCTTCGCCGTGGGCGACTCGCACCGCGAGGCCATCTCCCAGTCCCTCGCCGGCGTGAGCCGCTGGACCGTCCTCAAAGACGTCCCGCTGCTCACGCAGGTCGACGGGCGTACCCTCGTCATCGGCCGCGGATGGAACGCCATCACGCCCGCGCGATCGGGCGGAGCCGCCGTCGGCCTCTTCGTGAACGACGCCGCCCTCGGCCTCGCCCCTCTCGACGAGAGCAAGCAGGTACAGCTCGCCGTCCTGGCCACCATCGTGGCCAACCTCCTCGAGCTCAAACGCCGCGACGCCGACGCCCTCCCCTGGGCCGCCGCCCTCTCGGGGACCTCGGACCCTCGCCCGTGCAAGCCGTCCAAGGCGCTGTCGAAGGGGGTCGCACAGGCCCTCGAGCGAATCCGCGCCGACGCCGGCGTCTCGTCCGTCCAGCTCGCGAGGGGCGCCCGCATGACCCCGAAGAGCTTCGCAAAGCAGTTCCGCGCGCAGATCGGCGTCTCCGTCGTCGGCTACAGGAACCGGGTGCGCATCGAACGCTTCCTCGGGCTCGTCGACCTCGGCGGCGGCAACCTGCTCGCCGCCGCGCTCGACGCGGGCTTCGGCAGCTACGCGCAGTTTCATCGCGTCTTCCGGCGCTTGCTCGGCGTGACGCCGAAGGAATACCTGACCGGCCGCTCGCGATGAGCGGGCGCTATTGGGGCTTCACGCGCAGATCGGAGACGTGAAAGTAGTGCTTCACGTAAGCGACGAGCTGCGCGTCGCTCGGGTGGTCGACCGTCTCCAGTCCGACGATCTTCGGCGCGAGCGCGCGGGCGTGCTCGTGGACGTACTTGACGAGCTCGAGCTTCGCCGTCGAAGGACCGAGGACGAGGATCTCGTCGGCCGACGCCAGGGCCTTCGCGACCTCGCCGAAGAAGTGCGCCGCGTCTTCGGGGTGCGGACGCGGCTCGCCCAGGCCTTTGGGATGACGGTGCACGTGGTGGGTGGGGGAGCGGAGCTTCGCCTCGTCGAAGGTCCCGAGGTCGACGTGGAAGATTCGGGCTTCGTGGTGATCGAGCCACACGGCAGCATGCGCTTGCGACGTCATGGGCCCCTGGCGTAGCACGCCCGGCGTTCGTCAGGAGCCCTCGCCGAGGGGCATCGTCCGCGCGGCGAGCTCACGCACCCCGTCGGGCGCGCCGGTCTCTTTGCACCACGCTTCGAACGAGTCGGCGGCCACTCCCCTCCAGCGCAAGTCGTCGAGTGATTCGCGGAGCGGCACCGTCTCGACGAGCGTCGCCAGGTGGCGATAGAGGAGCGCCTCTTCACGGTGCTCGAGGAGCGTCGCCGCGAGCACGTCGGCGCCGCGGACCTTCGGGCCCCAGTCGGAAGCCCTTTCGGGGATTTTCTCCAGGTGACCATAGGCGTGGAGCAGGGTCGCCGCCGTCTTCTTTCCGAAACCGGGCAGACCGGGGATGCCGTCCGCCGTATCGCCCACGAGCGCGAGGAAGTCTGGCACGCTCGTGGGCGCGATCCCCACCGTCGCGAGGAGCGCGCCCTCGTCGATGATCCGGTTTCGCATCCGATCGACCTGGACGACGCGCTCGCCGCGGAGGCACTGCCCGAGGTCCTTGTCGGGCGTCATGATCCGCACTTGCTCGACCTCGCTCCCGTATCGCGCCGCCGCGGTGGCAAGAGCATCGTCGGCCTCCCACGCGTCCATCGACCAGACGACGACGCCGATCGCGCGCATCGCGTCCTCGACCGGGCCGAACTGGTCCAGCAGCTCCGGGGCCATGCCCTCGTCGGTCTTGTAGCCGGCGAAGAGGTCGTTCCGAAAGGACCGGATGGGGCGGTCGAACGCGATCGCCAGGTGCGTCGCCCGTTCCGCCGGGTCGCGGAGAAGAGAGAGCATCGACGCCGCGACGCCGACGGTCGCCTTCCGATCGCGACCCTGCGGGTCCAGGTGATCGGGGCGCTTCGAGAAGTGCGCCCGAAAGAGCTCGTACGTCCCGTCCACCACGTGAAGGCGCATGGCCCCCTTGCTATCGCGTCGTGGGCCGGCGGTCGAACGCGGGCGGTCCTAGTGGGCGGTCCACCCGCCGTCGACCAGAAGGGTCGTGCCGTTCACGAGGGACGCCGCGGGCGACGCGAGAAAGACCACGGCCGCCGCCACGTCGAGCGGTTCGCCGACGCGACCGAGGGGAATGCGCGCGAGGACCTTTTCGCGAAACGAATCGTCCTTCAGCCACTTCTCGGTCCCGGGTGTGCGGATGAACGTAGGGGCGACGCCGTTCACGCGGACGCCGTGCGGCCCCCACTCGACGGCGAGGCACTTCGTCAGGTGTGCGATGGCGGCCTTGGTCATGCAGTAAACCGATTCCGTCGGCAGGGCGACGAAGCCGGCTTGTGAGCTCAGGTTGACGATGCAGCCCTGCCCACGGGCCAGCATGGATCGCGCGACCTCCTGGCTGACGAAGAACGTCCCCTTCAAGTTGACGGCGACGGTCGCGTCGAAGTCGGCCTCGGTCACGCGGTCGGCGGGCGCGGGGGCGCCGATGCCCGCGTTGTTGACGAGGACATCGATGTGGCCGAAGGCGCGCAGCGCCTCCTCTGTCGCGCGGGCAATCTGCTCGCCCTTCGTCACGTCCATCTGGAGGGGGAGCGCTCGGCGCCCCAGCCGTTCGATCGCCTCCACCAGCGAGGCGCCGGAGCGCGCATCCCGCAGACCCAGCGCGACGTCGGCGCCCGACTGCGCGAGGGCGATGGCGCATGCGCGTCCGATCCCGCGCGCGGCCCCCGTGACGAGGGCGACCTTTCCGGTCAGGGCAAACGAGGGGGGCGACGAAGACGGGATCCGTTCGTTCATGAAGTTAGCGAATGAAATAGCCCGATACGCGCCAGTGCCCATCCGCTTCCTTCCTGGGCGTGACGGTCTCCACGGCGTGCTTCTTCTCGAAGTTCGTGCCGAACTGCAGGGCAGGGTAAGGCCGCCGGTGCTAAGGGCGCGGGGTGAGCCGTCCGATCCTGGTTCGAGCAGCGACGATCGGCGATCTCGAAGCCGTGGCGCGCTCGTTTCATGCGCTCTGGCCGGAAGGGTCCCTCGTCGAGCATCGGGCGGACGCGGAGGCCATCCTTCGAGGAGCCCCGCCGAGCTCACTGCCGCTCGTCGTGCTCGTCGCCACCGACGGGGAAGACGGGGAGATCCTCGGCGTCATCGAAGTGGGCCTCCGGTCCCACGCCGACGGGTGCGACGCGCGCCATCCGGTGGGGTTCATCGAAGGCTGGTACGTGGAGCCGGCCCATCGCGCGCGCGGTGTCGGGCGCGCGCTGATGCGCGCAGCCGAGGACTGGTCGAAGGCACAAGGCTGTCGCGAGGTCGCGTCGGACACGTGGGCGGACCACGAGCCGTCCCAGCGCGCCCACGAAGCGCTCGGTTTCGAGGTGGTGGACCGGTGCGTCCACTTCCGCAAGGCGCTCGCCTGACGCGGAGTCGCTGAACCTTTCGGGTTCCGACGCTTCGATGAGCGTTCTTGTAAAGGTCGAAGACCGCCCCCCTTCGTCTCGGTGACCGTTCACGCCGGTCTCGAAGACCGTGGACCCTCGTCTCGGTGACCGTTCACGGAAGGCTCGATGAGCGCGGACCCGGGTCTCGGTGGACGGTCACGCTCGTCTCGAAGACCGGTGACCCTCGTCTCGGTGACCGTTCACGGAGGGCTCGATGAGCGCGGACCCGGGTTTCCGTGGACGGACACGCTCGTCTCGAAGACCGGCGACCCTCGTCTCGGTGACCGTTCACGGAAGGCTCGACGAGGTTTGACCCTGGGCTCGGTGACCGTTCATGCAGGCCTCGACGACCGTGGACCCGGGTCTCCAGGACCCGTCATCCAAGCTCGAGAGACGGCCCAGCGAGCTCTCCTCGTTCGAGGACCGACGCCACCGTCTCTGGCCGCGCAGACGTCAAAAGACACCCGTGATTCCCAAGGTGGCTCCCCCTTGGACGGGCGCCACGGTGGGAAGGATGCGCACCCGCGCCGGATCCTCCCGCCAGACCTTCGTCAAGTGTGCCACCGGCGTCTCCATCCACAACGACGACGCAATGATCACGAGACCGAAAACGACACCGGCGCCTCCGATCGCGCGCCCGTCGAGCCGCTCCGCCGCCGTGGGCCCCGACAGCTCGACGCCCGCGATCGCAGCCGCCGAACCGAGCGCCACCACGCCACCCACGATCCCGCGCATCCATCGCTCGCGCTGCTCCGCAGCCGCGACCTTCTCCAGTCGATCGTTCGCCCGCGCGAACGCCTGGGCGTCGTCGCCCTTCTCGAGGGCCAGACGGTAGTCGGCGGCCAGGCGCTCGCTCGACCAGGGGCGCGCGAGCTCGTAGATGCCGGCGCCGAGCGACACGGCGCCCAAACCCAGGATCACGGCCCCCGCGGTGTCGGCAGACCTTTTCGAGGTCGCGGGGTCGCTCCGGTCGAACGCGAAGGCCGTCGCGCCGAGAGCGCCGTACAACGCTGCGATTCCGACGAACGCGGATCCACCTACCAGGCGCCGGCCGTGCTCCGCGGCGCCGATCTGATCGAGCAGGAGGCCCATGCGCTTCGCGTCCTCCTCGGAGACCCCGTAGACCGGCGCGGGCGCGGACTTCGCCTCGGCCATGAACGCCGCCACCGCGCGCGGGCCGAAGGGCCGCTGGAAGAGCCGCTGAAAGATCTCGGCGGGACCGCGCCCGGCACCGCGCGGGGTGATGGGTTGCATCGAGGCGAGCGTCACGTCGCCTGGCGTCGCCGGGATCGCGAACGTCTCGAGCAAAGCGCTCGCTCCGCCGGTGCCCGCGCGCTCGATTACCGCGCCGTCCGTCCAGTCGCTCGGCAAAGTCACCGGCAGCGGCAGCCCCGCTTCTTCGTTCGCGTCGAGGAGCGGCACCGCCTCCCTGTCGCGGAGGCGAAGGCGCATCGGCGCGGCGTGGGTGAGGCGGAAGGTCTTGGCGCCCGTTCGTCCGGCCCGCGATACGATCGGCAGGTCGTCGCGCCCCCCGGGCCCCCGCGAGAAGACGTGCGGCCGCATGTTGGGGTTCGAGACGTCGGCCGTCGCGGTGGCGACGAACGCGGCGAGCTCGAGGTAGCTCACGTTTCCATCCCCATCCGCGTCGGCGGCGCCGAGGAGACCCGATCGCACGACGTGACTGAAGACGCCCGATTGAATCTCCGACCACTCGAACGACTCGCCCTCCGCGCTGGTCGACAGAAACACCCCCACGTTGGGGAGCTTCGACGCGAGCGACCGCGCCGCGTCTTCGGAAGTCGCGTAGTAGCGGCCCCCGGGTTTGCGCTCGCTCAGCATGAAGAACGAGTTGCAGCTGTCGAGAATGACGTGCGCCCGCGTGAACGGGATGGCGCGCAGCCACTGCTCGAGGTCGTCGGACGTGAAGCGAGCGTCGGCGAGCTCGATGAAGCCGGTGCCCTGGTCGACGTCGCCGTGCCCGGCGAAGACGAAGTAGACGTCCGCCGGCCCGCCGCCGCCCGTCACCGCCCGAACGCGCGACGCGATCTCCTGGCCCACCCGAGCGAGCTCCGCGCGCGTGGGCGCCGTCGCGCGCGTTCGCATGGCGGGGAAGAGCCGCGCCGTGTCTTCGTCGAAGTCGGCGAGCAGGTAAGCGCGATCGGGCGCGATGGTGTCGAGAATCGCGAAGTACTTCGCCGCGTCGTCGTCGGCGTAGTGGAGGTCGGGGCGGCGGTGATCGAGGCTCGCGTTGTTGCCGATGACGACGGCGAAGGACGTGCGACGAGACGGCGCGTCGGCGCGAGCCGACTGGAAAAGGAAGAGGAGCGCGAAGCCTACGTACGCGAGAAGGAGAAACCGTCGGGCGCTCATTGCCGTCCTCCGCGCACTTCGACGACGGTCTCTCGGACGTCCGCGCCGTCTGGCAGGTGCCTTCTCAAGAGCGCCTCGTCCCACGCGACACCCTCGAGCGCCTCGACGTTCGACACGTGCGTCGGCGACGGCGAGAGCACGGTCACGACGCGAAGCATCCCCGGGCTCACGTCGTCGAATACTGCGGTCGTGCCGAGCGCTTCTTGTTTCGAAGACGGCGGCAGCGGCGTTGCCGCCGGATCCTCGCCCGCCCGCGCGTACCGCGGTGCGATCCAGTGAACGACATGGCGGCTGTCGACGGCGAAGAGCAAGAGGAACGCGGGCGAGGCACCGAGGTTGCGGAACGTCGCCGTCCACGGGACATCGGGATCGACGACCGCACCTCGCGCGAGAGGAACGAGCGACCCCTTCGCCGTGCAAGGCCGCACCAAGACATCGCGCGCCATCGTCGCCTCCGACGCTTCGCCCCGCGCTTGGAACACGGCGTGTTCCACCTTTGGGCGCACCAGGAGGACGACGGCCACCGCGCACGCCGCCACTGCGTTCGTGGCCGCCCACACCCACGGAAGCCGCGATCGGCCCCCGGCGCCGGGAGCCTGCTCGAGGCGTGCCATTACCGACCTCGCGTGAGCTTGGACGTCGATCGCCGGTCCGACCGGCGCCTTCAGGTCGGCGACGAGCCTCCGCAACGCCCCCCGCCGCGCCGTGCAGCGCGCGCACTCCGCCACGTGCGCATCGAGCCGCGCCGCCTCTTCCACCAGGAGGGCGACGTCCAGGTGCCGAAAGAGGGCGTCGTCGTCGGGACAGGCGGTCATCGGTTCTTCTCCAGGAGGTTCTTCAACAAGCGCAGTCCGTGATGGACGCGCGATCGCAGCGTGGACTCGCCGGTGTGGAGCACGGCGGCCATCTCGTCGTAGCGGAGGTCCTCGGCGAAGCGCAGGAGCAGCGCCTCACGCATCCGCGACGGCAGCCGCGAGAGCGCCTCGCGCACACCGCGCTGCCGCTCCTCGGCGAGGAGCCGATCGATCTGATCGGGCGAGAGAGGGCTGGATGCCTGTCTGCCCGAGTGCTCGACGAAGGCCTTCCCCACGCCCTCGTGACGCGCGTGGTTTCTGCACCGGTTGCGCGCGGAGGCGAGGAGCCAAACGAAGAACTTCCCATCCGGTCGATACTGGGAACGCGCCGCCCAAGCGGCCACCCACGTCTCCTGCGCCAGCTCCGCGCCTACGGCGGGGTCGTTCACGAAGCGCGCGCAGGCTTGGACGAGGCGCGTGGCGTGCCGCTCGACGAGAACGGCGAAGGCTTCTCGCATGCCCGCCTGCGCGAGCGCCATCAGCTCGTCGTCGCCGCGCTCCGGCAGCGGATCGGAGACGGGATGGACGAGACACGGGGCGGGCATCGCGTCTAGAGAACACGCGAGGCACGCGGGCCGTTGAAGGGAAATGCGCTGCCGGTGGCCTCGCGCTGCACGCCCCCCGCCAAGTCCTCGGAGGCGTGCTCGCGCGCGCTCCGGCTCAGGGGCGCGGCACGCCGTCGCTCGTCAGGTCAAGGGGCGAGGGCGTGGCCCTTGAATTGCTCGTGACGATCCACGTTCGGTGCATGCCGCACGAGGACGAAGCGAACGGCGTCGCCGCACTGCCGACAACTCGGAAAGGTCCTGCCGCTCACGCAGGTGACCTCGTGGTCCTCCACGTGCTCGTCCTTATGACGTGCCCTGTAGATGCCCGACTTCTTCACCTTCTCGCCGCCTGCCTTGTTGGCGTCCGTCATTCGAGCCTCGTCTTTCGCTTCATCGAGAGCCCGCAGGCCCCGTCCGTTCAGATCTTCTGGCCGCAACGCTCACGCGGTCACCTCGTCGGTGAACACCTTGAAGCTCTCGAGCGTGTTCGGCCCGAAGGTCGTCGTGATCGCCACATCGGCCGCGTCGCGCCCACGCGCGATGAGCACTCGCCCGATGCGCGGGACGTTGTTTCTCGGATCGAACGTGTACCACTGGCCGCCGAGATAGGCCTCGAACCAGGCGGCGAAGTCCATCGGACCGTAGGGCGGAGGCACGCCGATGTCGCCGAGGTATCCAGTGCAATACCGCGCCGGGATGTTCATGCACCTGCAGAGCGTCACGGCGAGATGCGTGAAGTCGCGGCAGACGCCCTTCTGCTCCGTGAATACTTCCCACGCCGTCTTGTTGGGCCGCGCGTGCTCGTATCCGAAGGTCACGTGGCGATGCACGAAGTCGCAAATCGACTGCACGCGGTCCCAGCCCGTGGCCGATCCCGAGAAGAGCTTCCACGCCGTCTCCAGCAGGCGATCGGTCTCGCAATAGCGACTCCCCAGGAGGAACAAGAGCGCATCCTCGGGCAACGCCTCGACGGGTACCTGCGGCGCCCACCGGGCGACCACGTCGGCCACACCCGTGTCGCGCACGACGCCTTCGGTCGATACGATGACTCGACCCGCGGGGGCCACTGTACGGCCGCAATAATTCCCGAATGTGTCGCGATAGGACGTGACGAGAACGCTCGGATTCGTGACGATCGGGTCGGGCTTGAGGATGTCGGGCGCGCGGCTGTAGTGCACGTTCAACACCAGGATGACCGGTGTCGGTTGCGGGAACTGATACACGAGCTCACAGCCGACGCGTATTTGCATGGACCTACGGCGATGCCTGCGGGAAGCAGGTCACGCCGCCGACGCGCATTCGCTTTGCAGGCGTGGAAGGTAACCATCGCTTGGTCTCCCCGCCGGCGCAAATGTGGGAAATCGTCCTTGGCGTCGGTCAACCCGGCGCGGCAGACCGCGCGGAGGGAAATTGCCGCGCCCCCCGCGCCTCTTTGTGCCGTCCGCGCCGTTTCTCGTCGCGGTGCCTATTCGAGCAAGAGGGCGCGCCCGCCGCGTCAGCCATTGTCGTTGAACGTCACGACCTGCTGCACGGCCTCGAGCGGGGGCCTCTGCGTCCGGTCACCCATCGGTGCGACGGCCGTCCCGACCGCGAAGAACTCGATCGCGTTCGCGCCCCAGCCCCAGTTGGACTCCTCGACGCGTGCCCCGACGATGCCCATGCCTCCGCGCTCCATGGCTTCGGCCTGCATGCGCTCCAGGGCAAGCTCGCGCGCCGCATACGTCGCTTCGGTGTAGATCTTCATCTCCTGGTTTCGACCGGCCTGCTTGAGCGACTGCATGAAGCTCAGATGCGCGATGTGGTAGACGCACGCGCCCATCGACAGGCTGATGGGACGATAGCCACCGCGAACGAGCTTCCAGAGGTCCTGGCCGCTCAGGTCGGACGTGAAAGGGCGGTTGTCCTTCGTGCGCAACCGGCCCGCCCATTCCCGATGACGAATGGCCGTGCCAATGGCCTGAAACTCGAGGACCGCTTCCTCCAACGCATAGTGCTTGAACACGAGACGGACACCGACGACGCCGTCGGCGCCGAGCAGGTCGGCCTCTTCTTCCATTCGAGTCATCGCGAGCTCGCGCGCCTCGTACATGGCCTTGGTCAAGACGCCGAGCTCCTGGCTCACGCTCCATTTCTGCCATTGGAAGCCGACATGATAGATGGACGACCCCATGACCAAGCCGAGCGGCGTGAAGCCGACTTGCTCGACGAGGAGGAATTCGTCCACCGACAGGTCGCTCGTGAAGAACGCCGGACGGTCTCCGCCGCCACGCATGGCGCGAAGGCGCTCGGCCGCCCCCTTGGGCAAATCCGCGATGGCTCCAGGCACGTAATTCGTCATGAATGCCCCTTTTCGTGAAAATGACCCCGCACGAACGTGGATGCGCAATCAGTGCTTCGGATTCAACCAGGCTTGCAGTGCTTCGCGGCCCTTCTCCGTCCGCTGGAGCTCGGCGTCGATCGCCACGCCCAGCTCCTCGAGAAAGGCATCGATCTCCATGGGGACCGTCCGGAGCACGACGCCGCGCACCTCTTGCTGCCGGGTCGCCTCGAACGAGGCCCGTGGGCTCTTCTTCAAGACATAGACGAATCCGGCCATCGGCAAGCGAACGGCCGTGATGCGCCGCCGCAGCAGCGTGCGTTCGACCTGCACGCCGGGCACGACCTCGGAGAGAACGGCCACGAGCTCGTCGAGCAGCGTTTCTCGATCCTGCCGGCAGCGCCGCGCGAGCAGCGCCGCGACGCTCGCGTTCTCGAAGGACGGTGCGGGGTCAGTCATGAGCGGCCGCTGCCCAAAGCGCACGCGATGCTACGCCCCTCGGGAAACGGGCGCCAGCGGTCGGTCCGCGGCGTTCGGAGGACGAGGGCGGAGCTAGACGGACGGTCTCATCGCGGCGGTGATCACGCGGTTGCGGCCGCCGCGCTTCGCGGCGTAGAGGGCCGCGTCCGCCGACGCCACGAGCTCCGCGACCGTCTTTGCGCCGCACTCGAGACACGAGGCGATGCCGAAGCTCGCCGTGACCGCGAGATCCCGTCCTTCGTGCACCGCGTGTGTCTGCGCGACGAGCTCCCTCAGCCGCTCGGCCACATCGGCGGCGCCCGCGAGGTCGACGCCGCGGCAGATGATGGCGAACTCCTCGCCGCCGTAGCGGGCGAACACGTCTTCTTTGCGGAGCGCCCCGAAGACGATGGCCGCGAGATTGACGAGCACGGCGTCCCCCGCGGGGTGCCCGAAGGTGTCGTTGACGCGCTTGAAGTGATCCACGTCGAGCAATATGAGCGAGAGGGCGGTCCCATGCCGCCAGGCGAACGCGAGCTCTTTGTCGAGTCGCTCCATCAAGTATTTCTTGTTGTAGGCCTTCGTGAGCGCGTCGCGAAACGACGCGTCGAACATGTGCCGCTGGAAGGCCTCGTCGAGCTCGTCGTTGTAAGTGAACTTGAGAACGGTGATCGAGCCGACGCTGATCTTGTCGCCCTCGACCAGGGCGCGCCAGCCGGTCACCGGCTCGCCGTTGACGAACGTCCCGTTGGCGCTTCCGAGGTCGCTGATCTCCACGTGCTTGCCGGCGCAGCGGAGACAAGCGTGCTTGCGGGACATCCCGTCGTCTTCGAAGCGAATGGTCGCGTCCCGCGCGCGGCCGATGATGGCCTCGTCTTGGCGCAGCGGGAACATCTCGCCGACGCTCCCTCCGCCGATGACGATGAGGTAGGGACGGTCCCGCGTCGCGACCGACGCCGGCGCCCTCGGCGCGACGCCGATGGCGGTGCTCTCCGAGTCCGCTTCCGTGCCCATCGAGAACTTCGGGATCCCGGCGAGTCGCTTGGAGGGTGGGCGGTTGACCATGTTCGCGTTCGGGGCGCTCGTCGGCCCTCACCAGTTTGGAACGGCAAGACACGAGAGACCATTAGGTGCGGGTCGAAGCAGTAAGGAAGGGGCGCGACGGAAACGTATGGGCGTGGAGGAGGTCGGAGCCTTCGATGCACGCCCCGGCGGACGGTCATGGGTCACCGTGCAAAGGAGGACTTGCGCAGCTTTGTCCACGACGAGCCGCTCCCAGGGTTTCCCTGTGCTCACGCGAAGGCGCACGGCTATCGGTTGGGCCCTCTTGCTCGCGTGCGGGTGTGGTGGACGGAGCGCCTCTGTCGGTTTCGTAGCCGTGGACGGGGGACAAGAGGCGCACCCTGCGCAGCATCGATCTCGAACCGATCGGCATTGCGTTCGTCGGCCAACCGGACGGCGGCGAGGAGCTCTTCGGATCCTTCTCGTCGGTCACGTCGAATCCGCCCTCGGGCAACCCGCTCGCGATCATCGGTCTCGATGGGGGGACGGCCCGTGTCGTCGGCGATGGAGGATCGCCGGGAACCGGTGGCCTGAGCGGCACGGGCGACGGCCGCCTGTTCCTGTTCACGGACGGCGCCATCGTGCAGGTCGACCCGAACACAGGGGCGACCTTGAAAACGATTCCCGTGCCCACGACGCCGACCATGCTCACGCAGTGGACTCCTCTGCCTTCGCCGATCGCGTTCTTTGGCGGCGACTTCTACCTGTTCACGGAGTTTCTGCCGCTCTCGGACGGAGGGGTCGACTACTCCCGAAGCGCCATCGTGCGTTTTCGTCCGAGCGGCGGGATGCTGGTGCAGGTCGGGGGCGCCGACGGACATGTCACCGGCGCTGGTGTATCGACGTGCGCACCGCTCCAGTGAGCGATAGGGCGCGACCGCGGAGTCGCCGTTCGTACGCGGAATCTAGGGGACCAGCTGCACCTGGCCGAGCGAGACGTCGATGGGGTACGGGGCCGACACGGTGCCGCCCCAATCCACCCAGCCGAACGACCAGGACAAGCTCAGAACTTGCGCTGGGTCGACTCCCGCCACCGGCGATCCTCCCATGAAATCGCTCCAGCGAAGCGTCACCGGAGCTCCCTGCTCGACGGGCACCGGGACCGTGACCGAGGGCGCCGAGCACGCGCTGGCGTCGCCCGCGCACGTCCCCACGTTGGTGATGCACGCGTCCGGAGGCGAATCCGCGCTGGTGGCCACTTCGAGCGTAAGGGCGCCGCTCGGTCCGGCGTCGCCCCACACACTGAAGGAGATGCCGCCGTAGGCCGACAGATCGACCATGCACCCCATCCAGAGCCCAAACCCCGACCACGTCCCCACCGTGCCCGTCATGCGCAGCACGCCGCTCGACGTTTTCGACAGCGGGTAGGGCGTCTGCTCCGTCGGGCAAGAGGTCGGGTAGACCCACGGTTGGCTTTGAACGGCCGCGGGGTCGCCGCTGCGGACACCGAATCGGCCGCCCGTGCTCGAGCCCGTCCAATCGGCGATCACCGGATCGAGGGGCTGGAGGGTTTGACATGTGCTCGGCGTGCAAGGCGTCGCGCCGGGGCATGCCCCTGGCATCCCGGTGACGGTCCCCGGACCGTTCATCGCGCCGTCCGCCGATCCGTCGGGCAAATCGCCAGAACCGGTATCGACCACGATGCGACCCTCCATACATGCCGGCGCACCGAGGCAGAAGAGGAGCAGGCCGAGGCTCCCGGCGATGCGGTCTCGTCTCGCCGATCTCATGGCGCGTTCTCCTTGGGTAGGGTCGGAGAATCCTGATCGAGCGCGCCGCCGACCAGAGAAAGGGCGCGGTCGACGAGCGGGCTGTTCGGGTTCTTCGCGGCGAAGCGCGCCGCGAGCGTTCGTGCGGCGTCGACCATACCCGCCTTTTCGAGCGCCTCGATGCGAAGCAGGGTGGCCTCTTCGCTCAGCCTGTGTCCTCGTAGGACGTGATCGTAGTCGTCGAGGGTGGCGAGCGCGCGCAGCGGCTGCTCATCGCCAAGCGCGGTTCGCGCGCGGTCGAGCGCATCGGTTTCGTCGGCGAGCGTGGGCTCCGGCGGGGTCTTTGCTCTAGGCGGCGAGTGCCGGTGCGGTTCCTGGCGCGGCTCCGAGGGGACCGGTTCGCGTTCGGCGCTCGACTCGGCCGGCGGTACCGGAGAGGGTCGGGACACGGTACCGGCGGCGAAATCGTCTCTCGTGATGATGTCCCGGGTCGCGATGTCCCGAGCGTGGTGCCAGTGGAGCGCAAGCGTGATCGCGCCGCACGCCGCCACCGACGCGGCCAAGGCGAGATGCAGCGTCCCTCTTCGGGCCGGCCGGAGGGAGGACGTCCGCCTCGTCGCAGAAGACGGCGACCGTGGAGCGCGAGGCTGCCGATCGTCGGACGTCCAAGTCGCCGTCGTGCTCAGCTGGGCTCGTCGGAGCGCTTCGAGCGTGCGAGCGCGCGCCGAGGAAGAGGCGGACTCCTCTCGAGCCGCGCGATAGAGCGACTGCTCGGCTTCGTCCAAGCGCTGGTTCGTCTTGCTCACGGAATTCCTTCTCCCAGCCGCATCCCCGCTTCGAAGCGAGCCAGCTTTTTTCGGAGTCGTTCGCGCGCGCGGCGCAGGCGTGACGCCACAGTGCCCACCGGGATTCCCTCGAGGGCCGAGATCTCTGCGCCGTCCAAACCTTCGATCTCGGAGAGCACCAGCACTCTCGCGAGCTCGGGAGGAAGTTCGGCCAAGATATGGTCGAGAAGCGCGCAGGCGCGTCCGCGCTCGGTCTGGGCGTCGGGAAGTGCGCCGTCGGCTCGACGATCGGAGAGCATCTCCTGGGGTACCTCTCGCTGGCGCCTGATCCGGCGTCGCGCGTTCGCCGCCACACGCAGCGTGGTGCCGTAAAGGAACGTGCGCTCGTGGCCTCGCGTGATCACTTCGACGCGATTCATCGCGACCACGAAGACATCTTGCGCCGCGTCGTCCGCGGCGCTCGATTCGAATCCGAGGCGCCGCAATAGCCGCCACACGAAGTCGAAATGCTCGTTCACGATTTCGGCGATGCGCTCGTTCCGCGGGGTCATTGCCTCCTGCGCGCGGACCGGGACCGGTAACTCGGGCGGTCGCGCCGGGCCTTCTCGGACGACGCGTGGTCCGAGCAGGGTTCGATCCGCCATTGGCGGATGATGTCCGGCTGCGGGCAACTCGATCACGGAATCATGATCCCCGCCCCGAGGCCTACCCAAACTCCAATGAGTTCCGTGCGATAGACGACCTCGTCCGGACGCGCGAAGGCGACCTCGTACCGGGTCAAGGCGGCGCGTGCGGCCCCTTGTGCCTCGAAAAATCCCCATCCGGTCTCCCAGCTCACGCGAGCCCCCGCGGCCACGCTGCTCCAGAGGCCTTGTCCCTCCGTGCCGTCGGGTCCCTTCCCGCTCGCCGACCACTGTCCGATTTCCCAGCCGACGCACGGTCCGAGCGCCCACCGCTGCCAGCGGAACCCCGCCAGGCAGCCGTCGACTCTCCCGGCGGCCAATTGCGTCTCCAGGCCACCGCGCGCCGTCGTGCTGTCGCCGACCCCGTAGAGTCCCGATAAGCGGAGATCCGGCGCGAACCATGAAGAGGGTCGCGCCCGCCACGCGACAAACGCGATCCCGATCGCCACCGGACCCGGGGCGATGCCGCTCGCGACCCCTCCGCCGACGCCGAACGAGAACCGCCGGTGTCGCGGGGATAGCGATGGAGGGAGGCTGGCCGGGACCGGGCTGTCTTGCACGGGCGGGGTCGATGTGGGTGTCTCGCGTTCTTCGCTGGGGGCAGCGCTCGACGCAAGGGCTGGGGGCTTCGCCGCGTCCTCCGCGGGAGCTGGATTCACCGCCGGGTTCCCGGCCGACCCGCTCGCCTCCGGCGCGTAGGCGACGGCGAGGGTCAACGCGAGCGCGTCGGCGACCTGACTGCAGCTCGGGCCCGTGACGTCTCTGATCGCGACGGTCCCGCGCCGTGTCTGTCGCTCGAGTCGTCCGGACCCGCCGTGATCGCTCGAGCCCAGCGTGACCACGAACTGCACCGGATCGCCGACCTCGGCGAGTCGAGCCGCCACGCCACGACGCGCCAAGAGCCGGACGAACTCCGCGCCGTCGGGGCAGTTGGCACCGCTCCGATACCAGACCACCGCAGTCGATGATTCTTCTGCGGCCCTGCACAACGAGGGGCCGACCACACACGCGACCCCGAGCGCCCACGACAGTCTCGTCCGCACGCCCTGCAAACGCCTTCGCCGGCCACGCTCTCGCGAACGCTGCGCTCGGGAGGGCGCGGGGAGCACGGAGGGCGAGCGTAATCGCCACGGCTGACCCACACAACGGCGCGCCGTTCCACTGCCGGGCGGAAATGGTGATCGCGCGCGCGAGTCGCGGACATTACGAGCCATCCATCGGCTTGATTCGGGAGGAAGACGTCCATGAAAAGAAGCTCGGAGTCGTCATTGGTAGCGGCAGCGATCGCGGCGTTGGGCGTGGGCCTCGTCGGCGCCGGATGCTCGGCGGCGGACACGATACGGCCGGCGCAAGAGACCTCGGCCCAGGGCGTCGGCGCCACGTCGGCGTCCAGTGGCGCGGCGAGCTCGTCGTGCGGGCCCGATGCGGCGGCGCCGGAGGCGGCGACATCGTGTACCGCTTGCACGCCGACGACGTGCAGCGTCGTCACACCGTCGAACGCGCTCATCACCGACTGGCGCGACGTCAGCCCGCAGGGGCTCTTCGTGGACAACGACATGTGGAGCGCGCCCAATCCGAACTGGTGGCTCGGGTTTTACGGGTCGCCGTACGTCTATCCGACGAACACGGTCTGCCCGCCGCAGCAAACCGACTTCCCCATTGCCCAGACGACGAACGGCGACTGGCATGTGACCGGCACGGTGGGCGATTGGTCCGGCTTCGGGCTCTGGTTCGGCGCGTGCACCGTCGACATGTCGGCCTATCGTGGAGTCTCGTTCGAAATTTCCGGGAACGTCGGCTCTTCGGGCTCGGTGACACTCGTCGTCCCGACCGGTCCCGACTCCACGCCGAACGCGTGTCAGACCAACGTCGGCTCGTGCACCGGCGGGACGAGCTGCAAGGGCCCGTCGAAGACCATCGCGATCCCGGCCACGCCCGGAGCGCCCATTGTCGTCTTGTGGTCCGATCTCGTCGGGGGCAATCCGGTCGCCTCGCCCGACCCGTCTCAAATCTTGGGCTTGCTCTGGACGTTCGACTGGACCGACTGGGGCGGCGTGAAGTCGAGCCCTTATCCGGTCGACGTCACGGTGGGCAGCATTTCGCTCGTTCAGTAGGCTTCACGGTGTCATCGTCGGGCGCTCGGCTTCGCGTTCAGCCGAGCGGCCGGCGATGGTGTCCTTTGGAGGACCACGACGTGGTTAGTGCCTTACGTGCGCGTCCTGTAGAGAGGGGTCGTTCGCGTCTGCGTCATCGGCCAGACGGGCTTGCTCGGCTTCATAAGCAGCCACCACGACAGATCGCAGCTTGGCGAGATCGCTGACCTCTTTGATCAAAAAGCGGCAGTCGCCAAACTGGCCGCCTTCCGTGACCTCGACGCCGGGACAGAGGCGCTTGGCCTCGGTCACCTTCACGTGGCGAAAGGCGGCCCAGTAGGGATGGCGCTTGACGCCGAGCCGTACGAACCACTTTCGGACGTTCTTCTGAATGACCGTGAAGTAACTTTTGGAATCCCGGTAGGCAACCGTGGCGTCGGGGATCACCTCCTTGATCATCTTCGAGATGATCCCGAAGCACTCGAGCTCTTCCTTCGTGGGGACAACGCCCTCGCGCGTCTCTCCCGGGGGCGGCCCTGGCGCTTCGGCGGCGGTCGGTGCCAGCTGAGCGGCCCCCGACGCTGCGGGCGCTTCGCTCACGGCGGGCTCGGGTCGATCGAGCGATCGCGCGAACTGATGCAGGATCGCGCTCTTGATTGCCTTGCGCATGATAGGCGTGAGACGCTCGACGACTTTGGATGTGACGCGGCCGATCGTGGGGATCTCGTTGGCCACGAAACGGACGAACGCCTCACTGGGATCGCTCAGCTGCGTCGTCACGAACGTAACCATGGCGTTGTAGTAAACCATCTCTTCGGCCAACCCGACGACTTGGTCCGCGACAAAGTCGGCTTTCCTAAGCCTCTTGAGGGCGTCGATCTCGGCGGGCTTCACTTCGCGAAGATCCACGTCGAGCCACGGCTTGGTGTCCATGATGTTCTGTTGGAGCAGATCGGTGAATATCTTCAACCGTACGCCGTTGGTCAGGATCGCCACTCGAACCGAGGGGGTCGCATTGAAGTAACGTGCGAGCTGCCCGTCGTGGTCGTCGAGCTCCTTGTCGGCCGACTTGCATTCGATGAAGACCGCAGGGGCCTCGCCGATATGCAGGGCGTAGTCGATCTTCTCCATCTGCCCGTTCGACTTCTTCTTCGCAAAGTCGGCGATGTACTCGGGCTGGACTTCGCGTGGATCCCACACGTCGTATCCAAGGACCTGCAGCAGGGGCACGACCAGCGACTGCTTGGCGGCCTCCTCTCCCTTGATGTGCGGCAAGCGAACCTTGATCTGTTCCGCGTGACGGGTGATCTCGTCCTCGAATGCCATGGACTGCCCCTCCAACTGATGGCCGACCTTTCAAGGTACAGGGGATTTGCCGGGCCGGTCCACCTTTAGCTTGAACAAGCGGAGAGCCGGCTTCGTGACTGGCGGGATCGGGGGGCCGTCCGGCGGCGGGTCACGCGCGTTAGCGGCGGAGCCATAGCCTTGACGCTATGGCTTGGGCGCTGCAGACTCATTGCATGACCAAGGACTTCTTGAAGGAGATCGTCGACGAGCGAACGCAGCGCAACCCGAAGTTTCCTTCTCTGGTTGTTGAGGCCGAGGTGCGCCGGAAGCTCGCTCGCAAGTTGGCTGCCCTTCGGGAGAAGAAGTCTTTGTCGCAGACGGTCGTCGCGGCTCGGATGGGCACGTCGGCTTCCGTCGTGAGCAAGCTGGAAGCTGGAGGCGACGTGAAAGTGTCCACGCTGCAGCGGTACTGCTCGGCCATCGGCGAACGATTTCGCGTGGCGGTGTGATCACGGGTTCGTTGCGTCAAGAAGTGCTTCACCCCGTCGTTGTCCTCGGGCGATGGCGTTTGCGCGCCGCGGTCGCGAAGGAGGCTGCGACGCGAAGGCTGCGAGACAAGGTGCGCCGGACCGTGGACAGTCGCTGACGGATTGTCGCCCCATGGCCGCCTTCTCA
>DASYBG010000020.1:0-118008 GCA_036500865.1 Polyangiaceae bacterium | reverse complement strand
GCGAAGCGAGAGAACGGACTCCCACCTGGACAACCTGAGCGCACGTCGACGCTCTTGTGACTTTCTCGTGCGCCCTTGTGACCATCGCACAACCCACGATTGTAGTTTCCAGTAACGCGGGAATTCGCAAACACGCCGAATCCCCGCGAGCCGGCCACTCTTGCCACCGCGTTGGTCGTTCGCTACCCATGTTTGCGGATGGTCGGCGGACAGACGCGCGCATCCGGCAGGGCTCAAGTCGTCCAGTACGCCAAGACCCGCATCGTCGTCACGGCTGGCCCCGACACGGGCAAACAGCTCGACGTGGCGGGGTCGCTCGTCCGCGTGGGGACCGCGGAAGACAACGACTTGGTGCTTCGTGACGATACGGTGTCTCGTCGGCACTGCGAAATCGAATCCTCCCGCGAGGGAGTGCGCGTGCGCGACGTCGGCTCGACCAACGGCGTATTCGTCGGCGGCGTTCGCATCCACGACGCCTCCCTCGATCCATCCCTCGGAAGCGCCACCACGCTCACGCTCGGAGACACGCACCTCACGATCCGGCGCCTGAACGAGACGGTCGACCGCCTCCAGGCCAACACCGATCGCTTCGGAGACGTGCTCGGCGCATCGGCGCGCATGCGGGAGCTCTTCGCGGACCTCGAACGAATCGCCCCGAGCGAGATGAGCCTCCTCGTCGAGGGCGAGACGGGCACCGGAAAGGACGCCATCGCCGAAGCCGTCCACCGCGCGAGCCGCCGCGCGGAGGGACCGTTCGCCGTCTTCGATTGCGGCGCCGTCGCTCCGAACCTCGCCGAGAGCGAGCTGTTCGGCCACGAGCGCGGCGCCTTCACCGGCGCGGTGGCGACGCGGGTCGGCGTCTTCGAAGAGGCCGACGGAGGGACGCTCTTTCTCGACGAAATCGGAGAGCTGCCGAAAGACTTGCAGCCCAAGCTCCTCCGGGTGCTCGAGAAGCGAGAGCTCCGGCGCCTCGGCTCCCGCAAGACCGTCTCGGTCGACGTGCGCATCGTCGCCGCCACCAACCGAAACTTGGCCGCCGAGGTCGCGCGCGGCGCGTTCCGCGAGGACCTCTACTTCCGTCTCGCGGGCGCGCACGTGGTCGTGCCGCCGCTCCGGGAGCGAATGTCCGATGTACCGCTCCTCGTCGAGCACTTCATGTCGCTCGAACGGCCGCCGAGGAGCCGCCACGACGTGACGCCCGACGTATGGGAGATGTTCCACGCCCACCGCTGGCCGGGCAACGTGCGCGAGCTCCGCAACGCCGTGCAGCGCCTCCTCGTGACCCCCTGGAGGCCCATCGCTTCGGAGACGCGCGTGGCCGCGCAGGGACGCGACAAGAGCGCGACCGCGCCGCCGCCGTCCGACGAGCTTCCCCCGGACGAAGTGTTGCCGTTGAGGGTGGCGCGGCGAGAGGCGTACGACGCGTTCGAGCTGAAGTACATCCGCGCCGTCCTCGCGCGGACGGGCGGCAACGTCTCCCGTGCGGCCAGCGTCGCCGAGGTCTCCCGGCAGATGCTGCAGAAGTTGATGCGAAAGCACGCGGTGGCGGGCACCCCCGCGTCGACGTCCTCGCCTCCCAAAGAAGCGGACTCCGGAGGCTGACCGTGGACCGCTGGGCCCAAGGAAAGCCGATGGAGGCATGGTCCGACGCCTCGGCCCTCCTCCGGCCCGGCACGGTGCTCGGTCGCTACGAGCTCCTCTTGCCGATCGGCTTCGGCGGGATGGCCTGCGTCTGGGCGGCGCGTCTCGAGGGTTACGGCGGGTTCTCGAAGCTCGTGGCGGTCAAGACGATCTTGCCGCACCTCGCGAGCAGCGCCGACATCGAGCGGATGCTCCTCGACGAGGCCCGTATCGCGGCGGACGTCCACCACCCGAACGTTTGCAACCTGTACGACGTCGGCGAGGATCACGGCGTCCTTTACCTCGTCATGGAGTGGGTGAACGGCGATTCGCTGCTCCACCTGCTACGGCAAACGCCGACGGCGCCGCGCGACCCGATCGATGCGCCGAGCGCCGCGCGCATCGTGGCCGACGCCTGCGCGGGCCTCCACGCGGCCCACGAGCTGTCGGACGACGCGGGGCGCCCGCTCTTCGTCGTGCATCGCGACGTCAGCCCGCACAACATCCTCGTCTCCCTCGAGGGCGCCGTGAAGATGGCCGACTTCGGCGTCGCCAAGGCCAACGGCCAGCTCCACGAGACGACGCGGACCGGCGAGGTGCGCGGCAAGATCGCGTACATGGCGCCCGAGCAAATCGACGGCGGTACGGTCGACCGCCGGGCGGACATCTTCGCCATGGGCTGCGTCCTCTACGAGGCGACGACCGGGCAGCAGCCGTTCTCGGGCGACAACGAGGCGCACGTCATTCGTCGCATCATGGAAGGCACGTACGAGCCCGCGGGCGATCTCGTCGATGGGTATCCGCCCGAGCTCGCGGCGATCGTCGTGCGCTGCCTCGATCCGCAGCCGTCGTCGCGCTTCGAGACGGCGGGCGCGCTGAGCGTGGCGCTCGAGGAGTGGCTGAACGGGCAGCAAGCGGCGTCGACGCCGACGCGGCTCGGGGCGCTCGTGCGGTCTCGCATCGGAGCCAAGCTCGATGGTCGTGCCCAGGATGTCCGCGCGGCGATGGCGCGGCGACGGGACTCGACGCGGCCCAAATCTCCGCCGCCGGCGTGGGGAGCGCTCGCTCCGTTTCGAGCCAAGCGCGAAGTCTTGCCGGCGGCCGGCGCGAAGCGAAACACGCCCACGCCGCCCCCGCTGACGCCCCTCCCCGCGCCCCCGGACATTTCCGCCGAGCACGAGAGGACGGGGTCACGATTGTCGGACTCTTCGGGGATGTCGAAGGTCATCGCCGTCGTGGCCGCGGGGCTCCTGGCAGTGGCGGTGGCGCAGGCCGTGATGGCGCGTCGAACGAGCGCTCGCGCGGTGGAGGTCACCGCGGTGGCGCCGGTCGCGCCGGTCGCCCGCGCGATCGATATGCATCCCGCGCCGGCCCCGTCCAGCTCCGAGGCTCCGTCGATCGCGCCCGTGTCCGACGTCTCGCCGGCGGCTGTACCGGAGGCCGACGCCGAGGTGCATCGACGGCCGGCGGTCCCGATCGCACACCCCGCGGCCTTCGTGCCCGCGCACGGAACGGCGACGGGCGCCTCGCCCGTCACGACGGCGAGCGGACACGCCGTCTTGCCGGCGAACCCGTACTGACGGGTCGTCGAGGACGATGCGACCGATGTGGAATCGCTCCACCCTGGCAGCCTTCGCGATCGTCGCGGGCATGGCGTACACGCGGCCTGCTCTCGCGCAGACGCTTTCGGCCGCCGATTCGCCGGCGCCACCCGCGCCACCCGGGCCGCCCGACTCCGTCGCCCGCGCCCGCGAGCGATACGACGCCGGGACTCGCGCCTTCGGACAGGGTCGATTCGTCGAAGCGGCGCTCGAGTTCGAGGCCGCGGCCGCGGAGAAGCCGAACGCCGTCGCCCTCTATACCGCGGCGATGTCGTGGGAGCGCGCGAACGTGCCCGATCGCGCGGCGGACGACTACGCGCGCACCGTCGCGATCCCGGGACTGCCGCCCGAGCAAGTGGCGGCGGCGCGCGATCGGCTCGCCGCCCTCGAAGCCGCGCTGGGGACGCTCTCGGTGACCGCCCCCGAGGGTTGGCGGGTCGAGCTCGACGGGAACACGGAGGTCGCGCCGCCGGCGACGCTCCACGGCGCGGCGGGGGCGCACACGCTGAGCGTTCGTCCGGCGGACGGGTCCGTCGCGCGGAGCACGATCGTCCTCCGGTCGGGCGTGACGACCACGCTGGCGCTGCCCACGCCCACCGGTGGACTGCCTACGGATGCGCGGTCGGGCTCTCGCGGCGCCGACTTCCGGCGCGGTGTCGGCCTCGTCCTCGTGGGCCTCGCGGGGGGCGCCCTCTTGGCCGGCGGATTGCTAGGCGTCGAGGCACTCGAAGCCCGCGACGCCTACGACGCCGCCCCTGCCATGGCCACGCTCGATCATGCCTCGCACCTCCAGACCTGGACGAACGTCGCGTTCGTGGCGGGAGGCTGCCTGATGGCCGCCGGGCTCGCGCTCACGCTGTGGCCCGCGCCGCGCACCTCCTCGACCAGCGGCACGCGGCCGGAGCCGCTCGTGCGGATCGGGCTATCGCCCGCCGCGCTCGTCGTCGAGGGGAGGTTCTCTCGATGACGCCCGCGACGCAGATCCGGCGGGCACTCGCGCTGGTCCTCGCGGGCGGCGGCACGTTGGTCGCGTGCTCGCTCGGCCTCGACCCGGCGTTGATGTCGCAGCACAGCCTCGGGACGGCGCCCCCGTCGCTCACGACCGACGCTGCGTCAGGCGACGACGCTCCGGCCTCCGACGAGACGGGCGACGCCGCCGCCGGCGGCCCGGGGTGCTCGAGCGACGCGGATTGCCAGGCGAGCTCGCCCGGCGGGGCGTGCGTCACGTCGGCGCACTGCGATCTCGCGTGGCACCTCTGCATGTACGACGTCTGCGACGTCGGCGTGTGCGCGACCTCGGGCTGCAACCTGCTCTCGCAGCAGTGCGCGGCGCCCACGCCGTTCGCGTACGAGATCAGCCTCTTCTCCGTGGGCTACGGAGGCGTGGGCGGTTGGGGTCCGCGCTACGCGCTCGCCGCGGCATTTCCCTTTCTCTTCGTCCTGACGAACAACGGCGTCGTGGCCTACGACGTCGTCAACCCGCTCGGGAGCGCGCCCCCTGCGATTCCGGTTCAGGGCGTCCCCTTCATTCCGGTCGCGGTCGTGGCGTCGGGGCGTCGCGTGTACTTCGTCGGGCCTGTCGCGGGGGCCGGTCCCAACTACCGGCAGGCCGTCGCGTGGATCGACGTGCCCGGCAACCCGTTTCTCACGACCCTCGTCGCGACGACGGCGTGGATCGGGACGACGCAGAACGCCTTGGCGAACGTCCTCGCCGACGGCACCGGCGGCGTGAACCTCGAGTACGGCTCGGTCTCCCGGCCGACCGCGTGGATCCACCCGCCCCTCGGCGATACGACGATGATCGTCCCCGCCCCCATCAACGGCCTCCTGCCCGACGCCGACCTCGTCGCGTCGAGCGGTCAAGAGCTCCTCGCGTACCGATACAACGCGGCCAACCATCGCCCGGGCTTCGCCTTGGTCACGGACGTAGAGAACAGCAGCGGGCAAGCGTCGGCGGAGCAGGCGGTCACGAGCTACGGGCCCGTAGACAACCAGGCGGCCTTCGGTCCGGCGGACGACGTGAGCGCCCTGTGGGAGAGCGCGCCGCTCCGGCTCACGGCCGACGGCGGTACGGGCGGGGTGCAGTTCGCCCGCCTCACCTGGCTCTCGACGGTCGTCGACGGGGGGGCCGAGGCGTCTCTCATCGGCGCGCAGACGTTCGCCAACCTCGAGAACTATCCCGCGTCGACGACCGGCGCGGTCGTGGGTCCGCCCGTCTACCTCGGGAACGATACGAGCCTCGCGATCGCGGCGGCGTCGGGCAACCTCGAAGACACGAGCGTCCAGGTGTTCTCGCGCGCGACCGGGGCCCTCGTGGCCGGCGAGCGCGCGATCATCCCGGTCGGTCCCGCGTTCGTGGGCGTCGCCGCGTCGAACGGCTTCGGCTACTTGCTCGCGCAGGACGATCCGCAGAACCGGAGCGCCACCATCTACATCGTCGCGCCTGGGTGCGGGAGCCCGCCCGTCGTCGATGGCGGGCCGGCCGACGCGGGCGCCGTCGATGGGAGCGCCGCCGACGGGGGCGCCGTCGACGGAGGCCGCGAGGGTGGCGGTGGTGGAAAGGCGCCCGGCTTCACGACGCTCGGCGGCGCCATGTGATCGGCGACGCAACCGCCGCGTGACAACCGGCGGTTGCACCCACGCGCGTGACGGTTGCCCGCGAGCCTCGTCGCACGCGCTCCCGTCCACGCCACGACGAGAAACCGCCGTCCTCGCGCGGGTGCGCCCGCGGACACCGCGTGCGACAGAGGCGGAACCTCGGCTGGCCTATGGCATGCACCGTCCTCGGGCATGACGCGCGAGGCTTCCCGGGCACGTCGATGGGCGGGCGATCGATGCACCTGACCCTCGGCAAGGCGCTCCTGCTGGCCGCCTTGGCCCTCGCCGCCGTGGCGACGGCCTTCGATTGCCGGCGCGGCCTCGTTCCCAACTGGCTGACGTTGAGCCTCCTCCCCCTCGCGCCGCTCCTTCATGCGTACGGCACGCGGGGCACCCACGGCCCCTTCGGCCTCCCCGGGCCCGTGTTCGGCGCTCTGGCGTCGCTCGCGGGGGCCTTTCTCTGCGCGCTCGTTCCCTACGTGATGTTTCGCGCCTCGTGGATGGGAGGGGCCGACGTAAAGCTCCTCGCCACGATCGGCGCGCTCCTCACGCCGCACTACGGACTCGAGGCGGAGCTCTTCGCGCTCGTCCTCGCGGCGGTCTTCGTGCCCGCGCGGCTCGCCTTCGACGGGCGCTTGCTTCGCGCGGCGTGGTCGGCGGCCAAGGTCGCCGTCCGAGCGCCGATCGACGCGGCGCGGGAGCGACGCCTGCCCCAGCTCCCGGACGAGGCGTTCGACACGCTCCGCTTCAGTCCATTCGTGCTCGCCGGGACCGCCGCGGCCGTCCTGCTCTCGCCCCTCGGTCCGAGGATCGCGCCGTGAGCCCCCGCCCTTCATGGCGCAGCGACAATCGAGGCGCCGCGTACGTGGAGTTCATCATCGCCATCATGCCGATGCTGATCCTCTTCTGGGGCATCATGCAGCTGAACGGCCTCCTCCTCGCCGACCTCGTCGTGCGCCACGCCGCCGTGCACGCCGTTCGCGCCGCCATCGTCTGCGACTCCGAGGTGAGCTCGGCCGGCGGTCCGCAGAGCAAGGACCGGCTCGAGCAGTCGGGCGGTTGCTCGTGGGAGGCCGCGAACCTCACCCTCGGCGCCATTCGAAGCTTCGGCGCACCGCCGAATTTCACGGTCGACGTCGAAGGCGCCAGCCCGAGCGGCAACGGCAAGGTCACCGCGACCGTGAGCGCGACCTACCGCTGCGGCGTCCCGCTCGTGGGGTCGCTCGTGTGCGGCGGGCTGTCGCTCGACACGGCCGCGCAAGGCGCGGGAGGGGGGACGCTCGTCCTCAAGCGCGAAGCGTCTCTGCCGAACCAGGGCGCCAACTACAAGCTTTGACGGACGGACCCGAGAGACGAGAAACCGATGAAGACGCGACCCATTCTTCGTAGTGACGAGCGCGGAAACGTCGTCGTCATCGCCGTTTTCATGTCGGCCTGCCTCGTCGGATGCCTCTGGTACATGTTCGGCCTCGGCGAGGCCATGATCTACCGGCAGCAGCTTCGCGCCGCGGCCGACGCGACCGCCTTCGGCTCGGCCGTCCTCGACGCCGTCGGCATGAACATCGTCGCGATGCTCAACATCGCGATGGCCGTGGCGCTCTCGATCCTCCTCTTGCTCCAGATCATCTTCTTGATCGGCGTCGTCTTGACGCTCTTCTCGCTCCTCCTCGAGATACCGACGCTCGGCGGCGTTTCGCCCATCAGCGTGGGCCTCATCGACTTCGACGCGGACATGTTCGACGTCATCAGCGACGTTCAGGAGCCGGTGTTCATGACCATCGCCGCCATCAACGTCGCGGCGGGGACCGACGCCATGCTGATGCCGTGGGCGTCGCTGGCCTATGGGAACGAGCAGCCCGCGCTCTACAAGTCGGCGGCACCGGGGGCCGGCATCCAGCCCTTCAGCCTCGCGCTATTTCCCACCCGCTTTCCGCTCTTCTTCAACGTCGGCGAGGGGGCCCTCGGGAACTGGCTCACGAACAAGCTGCCGACGCTCCAGAAGCTGAAGAAGGCCACCAACATCTCCATCAACCCTTTCAAGGCGGACTCCGCGGTCTCCCGCTATGGCCTGCCCGTCACCGACGACAAGTACAGCGTCCTCTGCGAACACTCGGCGCACGAGCTCGTGCAGGAGTTCGAAGACTTGACGCCGGAGGGATGGATCGCACAGGCGCTCCACCTCGGCCCGATCTTGGACGGGTTCGGCTGGGTGTTCGGGAGCTTCGTCGGCGCGTTCCCCGGCATCTTTTGCTCCGGCGTCGACCCGGAGGAGGCGATGCAGAGCGAGGTCGGGGTGAGCCTGTCGGACGCCAAGACCGTCTCCGAAGCGCTCGGGAAGGTGCCTTTTCTCAGGTGGCTCATCAAACCCATCCAGGGGTTCATCGACGTCACGACCAAGGGAGCCAGCCGCGTGGGCGGCCCCGACAAGGACGCCAATGGCAAGCCGGTCCCCGGGCAGCTCTATCGGTATTCGATGTATCCGATGAAGGCCTTCGACCTCTACAAGAACGGCAACAGCTTCGGCCAAGTGTGGGCCACCATCAGAGGCAACGACGCGTCGACCACCGGTGCCATCACGGGCGTCGACGTCGCCTCCTGGGGAACCCCCGCCGCGCCGGCCGCCGCCGGCGTCGGAGAGACGATGGATTTCGCCGAGGCCGAGTTCTACTACGACTGCGGACCCGGCTCGCCTTCGCCGGTCATGGGGGACTTCTTCTTCCCGGACAGCTCCGGCGTCTGGGACGACTGCAAGCTCAACGCGATGTGGAACATGTACTGGAAGGCGCGCCTCGTGCGGTGGCAGCCGGCGGAGCTGCCTGTCCTGAAGGCGCTCTTGCTCGCGGCGTGGAGCGGGTCGGGCGCGGAGTCGATCCTCCAGTCCATCGCGAGCAAGGTGCCCTTCGTCGACGGATCGAGCGTCCTCGTGAAGTACGGCGTCTCGGACGTCCTCAAGAGTTGCTTCATCAACCTGGACCAGGGCAAGGTCGGCCGCGTCGGGCCCTCCCAGTGCCCGTTCTCCACCGGCGGTTCGAGCAGCAACGGCGAGGTCGAGATCAACGGCACGGCGCCGGACGGGACCCCCATCGCCGGCGTGTTCCATTGAAGGCACGCCGGAGGGCGATACCGATGAAACAGCGACGTTCTTCGAGGTGGAGCGGCGGGCGGGCGGGCGAGCGCGGGGCGTCGCTCGTCGAGGCCGTCGTGGTCGTGCCGGTGTTCATCGTCCTCTTCGCGGGGGCGCTGTTTCTCCACCACACGCTGGCCAAGACGCAGCAGACGATGCTCGCGGCGCGCTACCAGGCTTGGAACTCGGCGATGAACGACTGCGCGCCGAACGGCGGGGCGGCGCCTCAACCCGAGCTCACGAGCGACATGGGCGGCGCGCCCGGGTCCGACGTGAGCCTCCTCGCGAACATGGGCGACGCGACGGGGACGAGCAACGACTCCGCCAACGTC
Source organism: Polyangiaceae bacterium (assembly GCA_036500865.1). Taxonomy (GTDB): domain Bacteria; phylum Myxococcota_A; class Polyangia; order Polyangiales; family Polyangiaceae; genus Palsa-1150. Next base: position 108,733 of record DASYBG010000020.1, on the reverse strand, counting down.
GCCATCCTCGCGTCGGGTCCCGCGCCCGTCGCGCAGGCGGGCGCGCTCGATTTCCACGCCGACATTCACTCGCAAGCCGTCGTCACGTGCAACGCGACGACGGAGGGCGGCGATCTCGGGGGCGTCATCAAGTGGTTTTACCACTCGGTCGGCATCTCGACGTTCTGGGGAATGCTGTTCGGTCAGATTCATTGAGGCGCCGGCGATGAAGACAATGGCAAATAGCGACGAACAGCGCGAAGCCCGGCGCCGGCCCTGGACGGTGTATCGGGCGTGGCGATTCGGTCTCTCGTTCGGTCGCGCGTCGGCGTTCTGCGCCTTCGTGTTCGCGCTCTCCGCGTTCGTCGTGGCGCGCACGGTCTACGGTCAGGTCGGGGAGAGCGCGCTCTCGTTCGGGCGCGACCTCGTTCCCTTCGCGGACTTGCTCGCCGGGGCGCACACCGTCCGGATCAATGGCGAGACGATGTACCTCGCGAGCGCCGTGTCCGACGAGAGCAAAGGCCAGCTCCTCGATCGGTTCGAAGGCGCGTGCCGCGAACAGTCGGGCGGGCTCTTCGAAGAGTTCGACAAGTTGCCGGCGGCGAAGAAGGAAGAGCTCCAGCGCCGCGCGCCCATCCTCTGGGGCCTGCGGTTCGGCGCGGTCCGGCGCGAGGACGCCTCGGAGGGCCTCGTCATGTGCGTCGCGCAACACGGCGGAGGGGGGATTCACGCCGTCTTCGATCGCCTCACGCGCCTCGCGCGGACGGGTGAGCTGAGCGATTTCGGCGACCTTCGCTACGCCTACGTGCGCGCCATGCCGACTGGAAAGTCGCACGTCCTCACGACCTTCACCGAAGGACGCTTCAACCTCTATCGGGTGCTCGGACGCGGCGGCGAACCCCCCGGGGTCGACCCGCCGGGCGCTCCCCGCATGCCGGGCACCCGGCGCGTGCTCAGCGTCTCGAGCGACGGCGCGCCCTACGGCGTCCAGAGCTATCAGACCGATACGCCGCCGGACGACGTCGTCGCTTTCTATGCGAGCGAGCTGCCGAAGCTCGGCTGGAAGCCCATGGTGGCCGACGACAAGATCTACAACACGGCCATCTACGAGCGCGGCGGGTCGGTCATGAGCGTCAGCGCGATCCAGGTGATCAACGGCGCGAAGACGGTGCTCACCTTCACCGAGGGAAGCAGCGTCAACCCGCGCCCCGACTTCATCGCCGAGGTCCGCTGAGCAAGCCCCCATGATCCGATTCGCCCTCGCTCTCTCGGTCTTCGGCCTTCTCGGCGCTCCCGGCGCGGCCGCCCCTCTCGACACGCGGTTTGCCTCGGGAGGCGACGACGCGCACGGCTCTCTGGGTCCTCACGCCGCCGGTTGTGGCGACTGCCGGGTCACCTTCATGAAGTGCCTCGTCGCCGGCAAGGATCTGCCCGCGGACGCGCGGCGCAAGCACAACGAACAGTGCTCCGCCGCGGCGGGCAGCTGTTACAAGGGGTGTACGGATTGAGGTGGGCGTAGCCCGCTCGCGAGCATCGCCACGGATGGTCGTCAGGGTGAACGCTCTTCGAGCCTTGCACGATCGATCACGCCCACGATTACGAGAGGTAAAGGTCGCTCGGGGGAGGCTCCCTTGCGCCTTGCAAGATCGATCACGCTAACGATCCTGGGAGCGAATGGTCGTTAGGGTGAGCGCCCATCGAGCCTTCGGAGATCGATGACCCTAGCGACCCTGAGAGCGAATGGTCGTCAGGGTGAGCGCCGCTCGAGCCTTCCGAGATCGATCACCCTAGCCATCCTGAGAGCGGATGGTCGTCAGGGTGAACGTCCATCGAGCCTTCCGAGATCGACCACCCCAGCGATCCTGAGAGCGGATGGTCGCCAGGGTGAACGCTCGTCGAGCCGTACGAGATCGATGACCGCGAGGGTCACGAGAGCAGAGGGTCGCTAGGGTGAGGCCCCACCGAGCCTTCCAAGATCGATCACCCGGACAATCACGGTCGCTGATGGTCTCGCCGCGAGCGCGCGCCATCAGTTCCCTGCGTCGGGCGCGGGCGGCGGTGGCGTCACCGGGGTGGCGCTGACGCTGACGGTGCTTCCGCCTTCGGGGCCGTAATTACCCCCGCCGTACTGAGCCGCGTAGGTGCCGCCGTCCGCGCCTGGGACGCAGGCAAGAATCCACGCGTCCATGATCGAGAGGTCCTCGGCCGTCGGGTACACGATCGTTGACGCAAGCGGCGACAATTGCTTGGCCAGGCTCGGCTGGGGCGGCATGCCGAGTTGTCCCCCCGCGAGTCCGAGAGCCATCTTCTGGATGATGGCCGATTGGTCGGGCTTCCCCGGGATGACGAGCGGACTGTTGAGCCCGGACGGGACCTGCGTCACGAGCGCGTTGTCGTCCAACACGAAAGTGTACGTGAGCATCGCGCCTGACTGCGAGTGGCATTGCGAGCAGGAGTTCGTACGAATCTGCATGGACATTGCTTCGAGCTGATCGCACGGGTTCGTCGACTCACCGCCCCCGTCCGGCAAGACGACCGCCGGCGTTTGCAGGACCGGCGGAAGGACGATGCCGCCACCGCCGTCGTCGGTGGCGCACTCAGGAGAGTCGCAGAGCTGATAGCAGAGCTCCGAGCCCGCCTCGCACTGCTCCGTGAGGTTCGGGGTGCCGAACGCCGTGGGGAAGCCGGCATCCACCAGCTTGCCGATCGTTGGCGCGACCGCCGTGGCATTTTGCTGCGAGCCGCCCCCGACCACGCCATTGTCGATGGTCTGAAAGCAGCCAACGGTGGCCGACGAACCGAGAATCAGAGCGATAGCGATGCGGAAATTCATACTCATCCTCTGTAGACTACGAAAAACCTAAAAGGCCCCCGAGACGGACGCGAATGCACCAGACTGCGTGGGCGCGACGTCGACCCGGAGGGCATCCCGCGGTGCGGGCTTCTGCGACCCCTCGGTCGAGTGCGACGTGGCAAACAGAATCGTCGACACCGCGAGAGCGACCGCGCCAGCGCCGAACGAGATGTCCGCCGCGACGTACATGGTTTTGACGTGATCCAGACTCGTCGGCTTGCAGGTCGGGCTGCAGCCGCTCTCGAGGTCACTGTTGTCCTTGTTTCCCCAGAAGGTCAGCACGGCTCCGGCGGCGACGCCGGCAACGCCCACGCCGCCGAGGATGTACGGGAACACCGATTTGGGCATGGCCCAGTGGCCACCGCCGCTCGATTCGACGTGCGAGGTCGCGACAGGCTCCTCGCTGGCCCCCGGCTTCTCCGTCTCGGCCGTCTTCACGGGTTCGGCGGCCGGCTCCGGCTTTGCCTCGGGCGCGGGCTTCGCGGGAGCGGCCGCAACTGGGGCCTGGCTTTGCCCGCCGATGGTGACCGTCACCGCGCGATCGCGCTGTCCCTCGAGGACGAGGACTTTCTGCGTGGCGACCACGCCCTGCGCGTTGCTGAACGTGAAGTCGTGGGCGCCCGGCTCTACGAGGACGGCCATGCCGTCGATGTGCGAGGCCAAGACCTCCCCGTCGACCTTGACTTGAATGTCCAACTGCGGAGTCCCGCTCTCGTCGACGACAACGGGGATGACCGACGACATCTTCTCCGCGATCTTTTCCGAGAGGGCCCTGCACTTCGGAATCAGGCCGGCGCACGCGGTGGCTTCCATGCAAGTCGCAAGCGAGGCACGCGCCTCGCGCGCGTGGCCCTCCTTGTTCTCTACGACGGCCTCCTTGTAGGCGACGGCCGCGGGCGTGCAGATCGACTTCTTGCTCACCTTCGGTCCCGCCGCGTACGACGTCGCGCAAAGCGCGGCGAGCGCACAGGCGGCCCCACTGGCCGATACCTTCCGAACGAAATTCCCTCGAGACATGATGCTGCTCCTCCCTGACTCGCCTAGTTGCCGTTCTGTCGAGCCAACGCGTCGTCTTCGCGAAGCAGGAACTCGGAGAACATATGGCTCACGTTGATCTTCGCCCCGAAGGGGATGGTCGTCGCCAAGCAGCTACTGGGCGGGGGGTTCGCCAAGCACGTCGGGTCCTGGGCGGTCCCTTCGGCGCTGATGGGCTGTGTATTGTGACACGAAAAACAATTGAAGAACTGGACGCTCTGCGTGAATGTCTCCATCGACGTGCTGGAGAGACGATCCTCCCCGCCGAGCAGCGAGAACGGGCTGTCGGTGCCGATGGTGTGAGCGGCGAAATCGTTGAGTGGGTTGATGGGGGCGCCGCTGTCCGGCTCGGAGGCGAGCGCCGGGTTGGTTGCGGTTGGCAGGTGGAGATCGTCGGCCCGGGTATCACATCCCGGTACCGTGTTCTGCATGGCGGTCGCACCGGGTACGTCGCCGCTGACGCCGTTGGATCCGAGGGGCGTCCCGCACGACACGCCTTGGCTCACGCTCGGCACCGGGTCGCCGGCTTGCGCCGCCACGACGAGCGGACTCGTTTGGTCGTTCTGAAACGGCAGGCCCAGATAGGTGCCGGTCTGTTGACTCAGAATGCCGGTCCCGAACAGCGCCGGCTTGTCCATCCAGACGGCCGCCACGAGGCGGTAGTTCTGGCGCTGGTCGTTCGCACTGATGGTCTTGGCCGCAATGGCGTTGGCAAAGAGCGTATTGATATTGCTGTTGAGCGAGAACACGGCGCCGTCGGGCGGGAGCTGGTCCGCTTTCGATCCCGGGAACACGCGGTAGACGTTCGTCACCTGGCTCTGCGGGAACGACTGGGTGGCCTCGTTGAGCGTCAGGTCTTTGTCGGTGAGGGTCTTCATTGAAGCGCTCTCGAAGACCCCCTTATTGTAGAGAAGGAAGTTGTGATCGGAGGCGGCGAACGTCGCCATCGTATTGGTCGGATCCATGCTCGTTGGAAGCACCGCCGTACCATTGGGACCCGTCGCCGTAGGTTGCGAATCGGGCATGCCCAGGATCGACACACCGGCGTACGTCACCGGGTCCGGGTCGATCTCCTTGGTGTTCACGTGCTGGACGCTCCCCCAGATGAACTCAGGATGGCCCGGGAGCGTGTACACGGAGTGAATCGCGACGAGCGCAACTTTGCGCAAGATGGGGTGGTCCGGGTCCTCCGTGATCGCCATCGTATTCGGGTCTTGCGTGAGCCACGGAATCCACGCCATCGTGGTGATGTAATTCGAATAGTCCTTCGGGTCCGACGCGAAATCCGTGGGGGGCGGTACGAGTGTCGGGTCCGTGTGGCAATAGGTACCGCTCGCGTCGGGGAAGTCGCGTGGATCGATGTCCTTCCACGCCGTCTTGAATTCTGCGACCCCCGGCGGAAATTGCAAGTTCGGATCGGCGTGCAGAATTCCCGTCTTCGTTTGGAGGTTGTTGTCGACCAGGAACTGGACGAACGCCTGGTTCATATGAAGGCCGTAGTAGAGCGAGTGCCCGTCCGGGTCGATTTCGATGTTTCGGAAGCCGGCCTGCTTGATTGCCCCGAGCCACGCCCTTCCGTTCGGGGGCCCTTTCCGTGCGGTCGCCGCGCCGGTCGCCCCTCCGCTGTTCACGCAAGGATCCGACGAGAGGGTCGGGTCGAGCGAGCCGGTGTTGCGCTGAAAGCCGGTCGGATACTGGGTCTGGAACGCATCGTCGATCGCCGCGTAGTTCACGAGGCCCGGGTCGCCGCTCGCGGTCGGCGCGGTCGCGATGAGGAAGTTCTGATAGGCGCCCCGATAGAACGGGCACTCGCTGTCGGGGTGCGGCGCCGGCTCGATCATCGGCACCGCGGGGGGCACCGGGAGCCAGTCGTCTCCGGCCGGGCAGTCCTCGTTCAGGATCCCCGTGACCGTGATCGGGACGGGCTTGGCGCTGCCCGACGACGAGGACGCACCGTTGGTCGACGTGTTGTCGAAGCCCGTGGGGTCGCTGCAGGCCGTGAGGGCCGCGAGCGCGAGGAGCGAAGACCAAGCAAAGGCGCGCGAATGCAAGTGACCAAGGCGTGGAAGATGGCTGTTCATCGAGCTGACTCCGCGGAAGGTCCTCTCTGCCCCTCGGCTCGCGTTCGGCGTGGCCGCGCAGCCGGATGCCGTGCTCCATCGCGGTCGCCTCGTCCCATGCCCCGGGAGAACGGCCGTGTTGGCTCGTCCCGCAGTGGTTGCGGCGAGTGATCCTGAAGCGGGCTGAGTGAGTGGGACTATTTTTCTCATCATCTCGTACTGGGTGGCTGTCGCGTCTCGGGGGGAGAGGTGCGCACACCTACCGCACCCCGGAGGTCCAACAGTACGTAGAGTTGAGAGGCTGGTTACTCACTTTTGAGTCTTGCGGAGGCGGATTCCTATCTTGCAGTAACCTTCTTTTCTCCTTTGAATTCGCTACCCCAGCGCAAGCGGTGCCGGCCCTTTCCTCCTCCATTTGGGGAGCCCGAAACGGCCGGCAATCGGTTCCCGACAGGAAATGCGTAACCTGCTTGGGAAACTCACGTATGCATGGACCGGCGACTTCGAGGCGAGCACACGCCGCGACATCGAGGGACAACGTGCCCCTACGGGCCCACGTTAGACCTGCAAAATTGGCGCGTTATCGAACGAAGTCGACCTCGCCCTGCCTCCATCGCGATGAACCCGACACGACCGCTTTCCGCCGCCGAACTCCGCGAGCGCGTCCTGGGGGCCGTAAGACGAGAGGCCGCGCCGCCCCGTCCGGTTCAGCTGCGCCGTCACGCCGTGCGCATCGCGATTGGATTCGGCGTAGCGGGGGCAATCGCCCTCACCAAGCTCGCGCTGGGGCTCCCCGGGAGCCAGCCGTTCGGTCCGCACATTGGGCCGCGCTTGTGGCACGTCGTGGCCGACGGGTCGGTTCCGAGCCAGGACCCGCCGGTCTCCTTCGTCGTGACGCTCGAGCTGCTCTGGCTCCTCATCGCCCTCGTCGCCACTTGGTTCGGCGCGACGCGGGGGCGCTCGATGCTGGGTCGGTCGGCCGGGAGCAAGGTGGCCGTCGCTCTATTCACGCCGGCGGCGCTCGTGGTGGCTTGGCTCGCCGTCGCTTCCGCCTGGAGGAGCGCGGTGCTGTCGAACGCGTGGCTCGAAGCGATGACCGACGACGCGGCGCGCTTCCATTTCGGCTGCGCGCTGATGAGCGTCGTCTATGCCATTGGCCCGCTCCTGGCTCTTCTCGCCGTGCGAAAGCATCGCGATCCGGTCACGCCGTGGCAATCGGGCGCCGCGTTCGGCGCGGTCGCGGGCGCGTGGGGCGCGGTCGTGCACTTGCCGTTCTGTTCGTGCGTGTCGCCCTTCCACATGGTGCTCGGGCACGTGCTGCCGGTCGTCGTGCTCGCCACGGTGGGCGGCCTCGTGGCGCATCGCGTGCTCGCGCTGTCTCCCCGCGCCGCCTGACGAGCGAGCGCGCGCCCGTTCGGGCCGGCCGCGTCGTCGCGTTCACTCGACGCCGCTCGTGACCAGGGTGTTGCGGGTATTCTGCGCCGCGTGCGCTTCGTCGCCGAAGCGCTGCGCATCTTGCCGGAGGCTCTCGAACACCGCGTGGGCGAGAGGGCGCCGGCGGGGCCGCGTCTCCGCGAAGAGGACGCCGAGCTTGCAATACACGTGGCCGTACTCGGGCCAAACCTGCGCCGCCGCAGCGGTCCCGAACGTCTGCTCGATGCGACGAAACGCGATCCGCGACATGGACGCGTCCGTCCACTCGCGCGCGGCGTCGTAACGCCAGGTCTCCTTCGCCCGCTCGCGAACGCCCGACGCCATCCGCGAGAGCTCGTTCAAGAGGAGCGACTCGAGCTTCTGATACACGCGCGCCGAGACCGGCCCGAACCTCCGGAGGGCGCCGATGGGCGGGGGGTTCGGCGCAAGGAGCGGCACCATCGCGTTCGCCACGTCGTCCTGCATCGCCGCGACGAGCTCCGCGTCCTCGCGCGCCTCGACCGGAATGGCCGTATCCGGGAATTCGGGGGTCATCAGCACGTCGAAGGCCCACAGCATGCTCATCTGCGCATTGATGCCGACCGGCTCGTGGCGCGACATCGCGACGAACGTCGCACGCCCTCGCGCGAGGGCCTCCGCGGTCGGTATCGTGGGCGTCGGGGGCTTTCGCGCGAAGAGGGCGTCGAGAGCCGGTGAGCGCGCGCGCCGGAGGGCACGCATCGTCCTGGGCGACGTGGACGCTTCTCGCAATCGTTCGTGAACGTACGCCCGCAGCGCCACCACGGACGCGGGGACGTCCAAGTCCGGCATCGTCGCGATCCCGGGCCACTGGCCGCGCGAGGCGTGCAGGAGCGCGAGGAGCTCGTGGGTCAGCCGTCGAACCGTGGAATGCACGGCGTTCGGCGCCGCGTACGTGACCGTTCCGAGGAGCGCGCGCGCGTGCGTCGTCGCGTCCTCCGCGTCGCCGGCGCGCCCCTCGTCGCGGGCCGCACGCGCGTCGAGCAAACGAAGCAATGCGCAGGCACACCCGAACGCGCCGAGCGGTCGCGTCTCCCGGCTCAGTCGCGACCGCAGCCATGCGCGCTCCTCCGCGGTCGCCCCTCCCCTGTGGGCGATCGCCAGGGCCGCCCAGAGCGTCGCGCCGGCCTGCGTCTCGCCGCTCCGAGGGAAGACCATCCACGCCTGCGCGAGGACATAGACGAGCTTCGGTCGACCCAGCCGCGCCGCCGCGCGCAAGAGCGGGGCCGCCGTGACCAGCAAAACGCCGGGCGTCGCGAAGCCGATCGCCCACAGCCATCCGTCCCACCCCTGACCCGCCGCGACCGCCAGGAGGCTGCCGACCGCGGAGCTGACCACGAGGAGCAGCCACACCCGCGCGCGCCAGGACGTCGCGAAGCCGATCGCCGACCGTCTCTTGCGCCTGCTCTGGATGAAGATACCCACCAGCACGAAGAGGATGACCGGGAGGCCGCCGTACACGGTCAGAGCCCCCGGAACCCGCCGACGAGGAACCCGTCGCGCAGGGGCGCGTCCGGATCGTCGTCGCCGGGCCTCTTGTCTCCCGTGAGCGCGCGCGCGAGCGTCGCCTCGCGGAGCCTCGCCTTCGGATCGCGCAGCCGGGCCAGGGCCTCGCGCACCGTCGTCGCGTCGCGCGCGAACTCGCCGACCGGGCATGCGTACCGCGCGCTCCGTTCGATCCCGAGCTCCAGCATGCCGAGGAGCTTTCTGCCCTGGCGTTCGATGTCGGCGGCGCTCGCGTCGGGCGCGAGCTCGAGGACGTAAAAGCAGTTCTTCGCGTTCACCGCTCCACCCCTGATCCGTGCGCCTTCGCGCGGACCTCTTCGGGCGGCGGCAGGAGCTTCCACGCCGCGTAGAGCGCCTTGCGGGCGCCCGCGGTGTCGTTCGCGGCGAGGGCGCGCCGCCCTTCTTCGACGTGCTGCCGGCCGGCTCGCGGATCGCGCATCTCACCCATCCGCGTCGTGGCCTCGTCGAAGAGCCTGCGGAGCCCGTCTTCGTCGCGCACGACGACGGCGTCGCCCAGGCGTTCGATGGTCCGCAGGCGCTTGCCGTAGTCGGACACGCTCTTGACCGCGCGCGCCCTCTCGAGGCTTCGCATGGCCTCCTCCAGCGTCCGCCGTTCCATGTCGCTCCCGGCGCGAGAGACCCAGTGCACGGCCCACGACACCACGCGGAGCGCTTCGGACTCGAGCGCCGGCCATGTGCGCAGCGCCTCCACCTCGCCGACGCGGGCGTCCATGTCGATGAGGAGGCGGCGGAGCTTCTCGAGCGCGTCGAGGTCGCCGCCGGCGGCCGCCTCGAGCTCGCCGTCGACGTCGAGGAGCCGCTCGTCGATCGCCGAGAGCTTCTTTTGGCCGAGCTCCGCGATGCTCGGGTCGGCGTAGAGCAGCTCGACGTTCGCCCGGACGCGCCCCACCTGCTCGCGGAGCTCGTCGACGGTCGCGTCGGGCGTCGCCAGGACCAGGACCCCGGGGAACGTCACCCCCTGGTCGGGCACGTGGGCCGTCCCCGTGAGCCTTCCGCCCCGATCGAGCTCGAGGACGACGTCCACGGGCGACCCGGCGGCCAGCGGCGCGGAGAGCATCTCGGAGCGGATGTCGATGCGACCGACCAGACGGCACAGCCGCGCGAACTCGGCCTCTCCCTGCACGACGGGCACGGAGATGGCCGAGCTTTGCTGCCCGGGGTGGGCCGTGAAAGAGGTTCGCAGGCGAAAGGTCTTGCGCGAGGGAAGCGGCGCGCCCCGCTCGAAGTAAACGGCGACGGTGCCGTCGGCGAGCGCGATGCCGATGGTCCGCGACAAGAGCGGATCGCCGAGGGAGATCCCGTGGCGCAACGTGACGGCCGCGGGCTCGACGGGGACGGCCTCGCCGGCGCGCGACGCCACGAGGCGGAAGGTCGTCGTCGCCCGCGCGACGAGTTCGAGCTGCACGACGAAGGACCCGTCTTCGCCGATCGTCTCGTCGGTCGACCGGAACGCACCGTCCTCGCGCTCGAAGCGCACCTTGTCGATCGACCTCGGCTCCACCCTCCCGACCACGAAGGGGAACAAGTCGCCGGAGACCGACGGGTACTGGAGCCACGCCTTCACCGACCGCACGGCCGCCGTATCGCCCTTCGCGGTCGCCGCCGGGGCCGCGGCGACTCGTGCGGCGAGGCCACGCTCCGACGCGAAGCGCGCCGCGCCTTCCGCCACCGCGGTCATCGGGTCGACGTCGAGGGCCAACGCGATCGCGAGCCGTTCGTGGAGGCGCGTCCGCAGCACCGGCATGACGGTCGGTCCGCCCACCAGCACGACGCGCGCGACGCCCGCCGGCGAGAGCCCCTGCCGCTCGAGCAGCCGCAGGCAGATGTCGACGGTCCTGTCCACGATCGGCGTGACGAGCGCGTCGAGCTCCTTCAGGCGGAGCGGAACGTCGACCTCGTACTCGTCGCCGTCGACGCGGATGGGGTCCGGCAGAGAAACGGACGCGTCGTCGCCCGCCGCGAGATCGATCTTCGCGTCTTCGCAGGCGATGCGGAGCCGGCGGAGCGCCGCGGTGAAGGCGGGATCGGAGCGCGAGAAGGCGCGGCCGTGGACCTCGGCCAACTTGCCGAGGACGTGGTCGAGGAGGCGGCTGTCCATGTCGCGGCCGCCGAGGAAGTTGTCGCCGTCGTGATCGACGACGCGCAGGACGCCCTCGCGCGTCTCGAGAAGGGAGACGTCGAAGGTGCCTCCGCCGAGGTCGTAGACGAGCCACGGCGCCGCGTCCTCGCCCCGGTTCCATCCGGCGGTCAGCGCCGAGGCGACGGGCTCCTGCAAGTGCTCCACGCGAGAGAAGCCGGCGAGGCGCGCGGCTTCGCTCGTCGCCCGGGTCTGCGGCAGCTCGAACAGCGCGGGCACGGTCACGACGGCGGCGTCGGGCGCGAAGCCGAGGGCGCGCTCGGCATTGGTGCGGAGCGTGGAGAGGACGAGCGCCGAGAGCTCTTCGGGCGTCTTCTCGAGCTTCGCCGCCGGGAACGCCAGGCGCCGTCCCGAGCCCATGAGGCGCTTGAACTCGGACCGCGTGTTGTCGGGATCCTCGTCGAGGAAGCGCCGCGCGCGCGCTCCGACCGCGACCTTCCCGCGCCCGTCGAAGCGGACGACGCTCGGCAGGAGGGCCCCTCCGTCGGCCGTGCGCACAGGGGTCGCGCGGTCGCCGCCGAGGAGGACGGCGACGGAGTTCGTCGTGCCGAGGTCGATGCCGAGGAACTGTTCGGCGCTCATGTCGAAAGCCCACCGGAGAGCGCGCGTGGCCGCAATGGGGGTCGGTGTCGCGCGCGGTCTCCTTTTCGTCTCCCGGTCGCGACTTCGACGCCTTGCCCGGCGTCCCCCAAGGCCCGTAGAGTAGCCGGTCGATGACCGTGCCGCGTCTCGCCGCCCTGCCGTGGACCGTGGCCTTCGCGGCCAGCGTGGCCGCGTGCGCGAGCATCCTCGGGATCCAGGATCGAACGGCCATCGAAGAAGATGGCTCCGTCGAGGCCGGCGGAGACGCGCCCGCCGCGGACGCTCCGGTCCTCGACACGTCGATCGAGGCCGCCGCCGATGCGCGCGCGAGCGACGCACGCATCGTGGACGGCGGGACCGACGCGCTCCTCGAGGCCGGCGCTCCCGCGGATGCGTCCGGCCTCGACGCGTCGATCCAAGATGCGCGCACGAGCGATGTGCTCACGAGCGACGCGCCCAGCGTCGACGCGCCGGCCCCCGTCGAAGCGGGCGTCGTCGTCGACGCGGCGAGCGACGCGCCCGTCTGCGCCGACCCGTGTCTGCTCGCGCAGGGCTTGAACCATCCCTTCTGGATGACATCCGACGCGAACAACGTCTACTGGACCGAGTACGGCGACACCGACGGCGCGGGCAACGGCTCGGTGAAGTCCTGTCCGGTCGCCGGCTGCGGCCCGGGGGGGCCGGTCGTCCTCGCGATCGGCCTGACGAACCCGCGAGGCATCGCCGTCGACGCGCAAAACGTCTACTTCGCGACGGCGACGTACAGCGCCCTCTCGGGGGCGATCTGGAAGTGCGCGGTGGGCGGCTGCAACGGCAGCCCGACGCAGATCGCGCCGGCGGCCATCCCGTGGGGCGTCGCGGTCGACGGAACCTCGGTCTACTTTGCCGACAACGACGACAACACCGTCCGCAAGATCGACAAGGGCGACGGCGGCCAGACCCTCCTTTACGACGCCGGCACCTACGACGACGCGGGCGACTCCATCTACCTGGCGGAGCAGTGCATCGTCGACGGCCCGTACGTCTACGTCACGGACTACAGCGAAGACTTCGCCCGAATCCCCATCGTCGCCGGCGGTCCGATCACTTACCTCGGGAGCGGCTTCAACGACGCCGTGTACGGCGTTCCTTTCGGCCTCACCACGAACAGCGCGAACCTCTACTTCGGGGGCAACGGCGTCGTCTTCGCCTCCGCGAAGGCCAACCCCGGCCCGACGACGACGGCGGCCACCAACATCGCCGCTCCTCGCGGTCTTCAGTACGACCCGGCGACGGGAAATGTCTACTGGGCCAATGGCGGCAGCGGGACCGTCAACGACGGGACCGTCGGGATGTTCTCGACCGACGGAGGCGGACAGCGCGTGCTCCAGGCGTCGCTTGCGACGCCGATGTCCGTCGCCGTCGGGAGCCAATACGTCTATTGGATCAGCTACGGGCCCTACGACAACACGGCCATGGATTACTTGCCCAACACCGGCGCGCTCTGGCGCACGACGAAGTAGCTCGGAACCGGGGCCGTCACCACGCGCCGTGGAGCGCGAGACCTCCGAACGAGGTTCCAATCATCGGCGTCACGCCGTGGACGCCGACTCCGTTCGAAGGCCGCGGCGACGTCAGCCAAAGGACGACGCCGCCGACGACCGCGGCGCCACCGGCGGCGAAGGCGATCGTCGAGATCGTCGCGTCGGTCTTCGCGTCGTCGGTCAGGCTGAGCCCATTCGCATTGCATTGCGTGGCCGTGGGGCAGTTGGTCGGCTGGAGCGCGTCGTCGTTCTTCGATTTCGCCTGGAGCCCGAAGACCGCGCCGAGCGCGAGCCCCACCACGCCCGCTCCTCCGACGACGAGGGCCGCGGTCTTCTGGCCGCTCCACGACGATGACCGCGGCGGCCCCTCGCTCGCCGGCAAGACCGTGGTCGTGGCCGCGGTCGCGGCTCCCTCACCACCACCCGCGGCGGGGACGACCGCGGTCGCCTCCGGTGCGTCGGCCAGAGAGATGCGGACGCGCGCGTCGAGCGTCTTCGCCGACACGTCGACCTGCGTGGACCACGGCTGCTTCCTCGGTGCGCTCGCCTCGATGACGTGCGGCCCCGGGTCGATCGGCAGCGCGACCCCGAACTCGCCGTGACCCACGAGCACGCCGTCGCGCTTCACCGTGAGGCCCGGCACGTCGCTCTCCGGCTCGAGCGCGATCGTCAGCTTCGAGAGCTTGGGCTCGAGCGCCGCCGCCCGCGCCAGCGCGCTCTTCTCCGCTGCCCCTTTGCCTGCCGCGTTGGCGCGCGCCGCCGCGTCGTTCCAGGCCGCCCACGCGCTCGCGGTCTGCCCGGTGCGCTCGTAGCATTCGGCCAAGTTCAGCAAGGTCCCGCCGCTCGGCGCGAGCCGCTCGCTCTCGGCGAACTTCGGGCACGCCTGCGCGTACTGGTGCTCGCTCATCAGCCGCCGCCCGTCGTTGAAGAGGGCCGTCGCGGTGACCTCCGAGTCTTGCGCGCGTGCGCTCGGCGCCGACGCGAGGAGCACGCACGCGGACAACGCGAACGAAAGCGAGGGGCGAGGAGCGCGAGGTCTCATGGCGAGCGGGCGCGGTCCCCGTCGATCGGGTCGACCACCCCTCCGACGTTTACCACGTCGTGCGGTACCGCGGAGCCCCCTCGGAGGACGCGGGCGCGGTCGAAGGGGCCGGCGGACGTTCGTCGTGCACGGTGGGATGGAGCGTCGGCGCGGGGCCGGCCGGAGGCCTTTGTGCGGGCGCGATGGCGGGCGGTCCCATTCGGGCAAGCGTCGCTCCGGCGTCGCGGGACACGGACGCCGTGGCGGCCGTCGCCGATAGGAGCGTCGGCGGCGGCGCGGCCAGGGAAGCCGTGGGCGGGCTCTCGGCGGTGGACTCCTTCGTGGCGACCGCGGCGACGCCCGTCGGAGTCACCCCGGTCGGCCGATTCCATCGCGCCACGACCACGACGGCCCCGATGACGAGCGCCGCTCCCGCCGCGATGAGCAACCCCCCGACGAGCTTTGGCGGAGACGACGAGGCCGGCCGACCGTCGGTCGCCATTCGATCGGCGGTCGTCATTCCCACAGCGTTTTGCGTCGACCCGAGGGCCAGCGCCGAGACGCGGCCCGTGGGACCGATGCGCGCGATGCGGCTCGCGAGGACGCGCGCGCCCGGCGGAGCGAAGGGCTGGAGCGCGATCGCGAACCCCGCGACGGACGCGAACCGCAGCGAGGGGTCCTTCTCGAGGCACCGCGCGATCGCTTGCTTCAGCCCCGCGGGGACGTCGGTGCGAAGCGACTCGATCGGGCGCGGCAGGTCCATCAAGACGAGCGCCACGAGCTGCGCGACCGATTCGGCGACGAACGGCACCTGCCCCGTCAAAAGCTCGTACAAGATGACGCCGAGCGCCCATATGTCGCTCCGCGCGTCCACCTCTCGTGCGCTCTTCAGCTGCTCGGGGGACATGTAATTGGGCGACCCGATGACTTCGGTCGAGCGCGTGAGCGAGAGATCCCCCGGGGCCGCGTGTTTCGATATGCCGAAATCGAGCACCTTCACGAGCGGGCTCCCGTCGTTGCGCGTCGTGAGAAAAAGGTTCCTCGGCTTGAGGTCGCGGTGAACGATGCCGACCGAGTGCGCCTCCGCCACGGCGTCGCACGCCTGCAGCACGCAATCGACGGCGGTGTCGACCAGCATTCGTCCGTGTCGCTCGATCACGGTCGCGAGGTCGCTCCCGTCGAGATACTCCATGACCATGTACGGCGACCCGGACTCGAGCGTGCCCACGTCGAGCACCCGGGCGACGTGGTCGCTCTTCAGGCGCGCGGCGGCGCGCGCCTCGCGGGCGAACCGCTCGACGAGCGTCGTCTGCGCGAGCGCCTCCGGCAGCATGAACTTGAGCGCCACGCGCTGATCGAGCTGCAGGTGAGTCGCCGCGACGACCACCCCCATCCCGCCCACGCCGAGCACGCGGTCGACGCGGTATTTGCCGGCGAGCACGTCGCCGATCGCGATCGGCAGCGCACCCGGGGGCAAGGCGTCGACTTCACTTCGCACGGCGGAGCGGGATGTTACCACGCACGGCGCCCGGGCTCCGGGCCTCGGTCTCGCCTTACTCGCAGCGGTTCACGCCGTCGTCGATCGCGAGATCGGTCGTCGCGGGCGCGTCGGTCGTGCAGGTGCTGAAGTCGAACTTCCGCGAGCGCACCTGATGGGGCACCCGCTGCGCGAGCCGGGTCAGCTTGTCGGTGAGGGCCTGCGTTTGGGCGTTCGAGAGCGGCGGCAGCCCGCTGTCCGAGAGCGACTGCGCCACGGCGGCGACGTACGTGTCCGTGAGCGCCTTCAGGTCCGCGGTCGTGACGTGATGCGAGTCGAGCACCGACGGGATGAGATCGAACGTCAGCTTGTCGGAGGAGCCCTCGGCGGGGCAGCCGAAGAGCTGGAGGGTGAACGCCGAGAGGTCGTTCAGGTAGTCGACGACGTCCGTATCGGAGAGGAGCGGGGGCGCCCACTGCCCGAACCGGCAGTCGCTGGTGACCGCGATCGCGAAGTCGAACACGATGAGCGAATCCCATGTATCGACGCGGTCGGGGCAGGCGTCGGTCGTGGCGTGCTCGCACGCGGCCCCGCCGTCCTCGCCGAGGAAGTCCTCGTCGAAGAGCGGGCAGAGGTCGAGCGGCCGGGGGTGGCAGCGGTGGCCGTCGTCCCAGCCGCCGTGGTACCGAGAGGGACCGTGGTGCCAAGAGGCTCGCGTCACGTGGCTGTGGAACACGCCCTCGCCGGGGCTGCTCAGCGCCTCGCTCGTCGTCGCCGCGGACTCGTCGGTCGTGGTCCCCGCGCAAGCGAAGAGCATTCCGCCGGCCAGGAGAGAAGTGATGGAGCCGCAAAGCGCGCGTGTGAGTCGTGTACCGCGAATGCCCATTTCGTCGTCCTTTGTACGGTCTATGGTGTGGGAGTGGCGTGTCGGCGAAATGGACCGCTGCCGTTCCGCGTCGCGCTCGTCGCGCGACGCGGCAGAAGGTCCGCTCCTTCGCTCGTGCCGAGCCCTCACCGTCCCGGGTCGCGAGCGAGGTGGGCCGCCATCAGGGGCGGCGCCACATCGACTGTTCATTTAACAGAAGAGTCTTCGAGTGCACGCTTTCGCCCCGGCGAATTCGCAGATCGCGGAACAAATGTGTGACCGCGGCGCGCACGTGGGCGCCGCCTCACCTGCGGCCAACCCCGAGAGCTTGGCGTCGGAGGTCGCGCCGTTCGGGATTCGCTTCGCCGATTGCGGCGCGAGGGGCGCGTCGGTCCTCCGGATTGTGAGCTCTTCGTTTGCGGTGGTGCATCTGCCGTTTGCGGGTACGTACGCCGATTCTTTCTCGCGAGAGATTTCCGTACGCACCGCACGGAGGCTTCATGATTCGGCGCGCGTTGCCTTGGCTCGGCCTCGTCGGGTGGACGGCTGTCGGTATGGCTGGTTGCTCGACGGCCGCGTCTCCCTCTCCAGGATTCGGTGGCGCCGGCGAGCAGGGCGACGGCGGGGGAGCCGGCGACGCGAGCGGCACGGCGAGCTCGAGCTCCGGGTCGTCCAGCTCCGGATCGGCGTCCTCCTCCTCCGGTAGTTCGGGCGGCAGTTCCGGGGCCTCGTCGAGCTCCGGGGCCTCGTCGAGCTCGGGAGCGAGCTCGAGCTCCTCGGGCAGCTCAGGCAGCTCGGGTGGCTCCAAGGGCGCTTCGAGTAGCTCGAGCTCGGGGTCGAGCTCGGGCACTTCGAGCAGCTCCAGCGGCTCGAGCTCGGGGTCGAGCTCCGGAGGCTCCGTCGACGCCGGCAGCGCGGGCGACGGCGGTCTCTTCGACCCGACCGAGGTGGCGCGCGTCGCGGGCTGGCTCGCGAACGCCGCCACCAACGGCCTCAGCACGAGTCTGAATAGCGGTACCCCCGGGCCGAGCGGAGCCAGCCAGAACATCACCAAGAACTTTCCGTTGGGGCCGACGCGCGACCGTTTGGTCAATTCGATCGTGGGAAGCTGCGCCGCCTTCGCCCCCAAGCTTCCCAACTGGATCCTCTACTGCGAGGCCGTCGTCGCGTCGGCCATCGTCTCGGAGAGCACGTACAACCCGGACGAAGTCGTGAACGACGGCACGAGCATGGCAGCCGGCGGCAACGACCCGACGGTCGGCCTTATCCAGGTTCGCTTCAGCTCCACCGTGCACGACTACAATTCGAATGGCCCGATCACCACCATTACCAATATCGGGTGCGCATGGCCGACGGCGACCTTCGCGGCGCTCTCGGCGACGGCTTGGACCAACTCGGGAAGCCAGTACATCAGCTTCATGGAAGACCCGGCGTGCAACGTGCCGCTCGCCACTTGGTATTACTTCTACAACGCGACCGGCAACGGTGGACCGACGACGGCGAGCGTCGTTTACATCGCGCAATACTGCCAGGGCATGGGAATCGCGGGGGACATGGTCATCGGCCTTCTCTCGCATCTCGACGGCCCCGCGGGCTTCCCGCGTCCGGCCGACGCGACGAACCCCTACCCGGCCGGGATCAAGTATCGATTCACCAACTTGCTCGGCGCGCTGCCCAGTCCGGACCCGTTCGCCGTCTCGCTGTCGCCGAGCGTCGCTCAGTACTGCCGCTGAAGGGTGGTGCCCGTACGGCGTGATCGGGCCCGGCGTCAGGGCTTCGTCGTCACGCGGGCGTCCCGTATCATCGGCGGCCATGAGCGCGCCCTCTCCGGACGTCGTGGCCGTCATCGGTGGCGGTCCGGCGGGACTCGCCGCGGCCGCAGCCCTCAAGCCGCTCGGCCTGCACGTCCGCGTCCTCGAGAAGACCGACGCCGTCGGCGCGCGCTGGCGAGGCCACTACGATCGATTGCGCCTTCACACGACGCGCCGCATGTCCGCGCTGCCCGGCCTCGAGATCCCCGTCGAGTACGGCCGATGGGTCTCGCGCGACGATTTCGTGCGCTATCAGGAGCGCTACGTCGCCCACCACGGCATCGAGGTCGAGTTCGGCACCGCCGTGGAGCGCGCGGACCGCGTGGACGAACGATGGCGCCTCGCGACGTCGAAGGGCGTAGTCGACGCGCGCTATGTCGTCGTCGGCGCGGGCTACAATAACGCCCCCTTTCTTCCGCGCTGGCCCGGGCGCGACGGCTTCACTGGGGAGCTCGCCCACTCGCGCGACTATCGGAGCGGCGCGAAGTACGAGCGCAAGCGTGTGCTCGTCGTGGGCACGGGCAACAGCGGCGCCGAGATCGCGACCGACCTCGCCGAACACGGCGCGGAGGTCTCGTGGTCGTTCCGCACGCCGCCCACCATCCTGCCGCGCGCCGTCCTCGGCGTCGCGACCCAGGCCCTCGGCATCTTGCTCCGCCCCCTCCCCGCGACCATCGTCGACCCGACCGTCGCCGCCTTCGGCCGCATCGTCGTCGGGGATCTGGCGAAGTACGGATTGCCCCGGCCGACACGAGGCGCCTACACGGCGGTGCTCCGCGATCACGTGCTCCCGATCCTCGACGTGGGGCTGGTCTCGGCGATCAAGGGTGGTCGCGTGCGCCCCGTCGGCGCGGTCGCGTCCTTCGAGGGCGCGGACGTGGTGCTCGCCGATGGGCAGCGCCTCACGCCCGACGCGGTCGTCGCGTGCACCGGCTTCCGCCCCGCGCTCGAGCCGGTGCTCGGTCACCTCGGGGTGCTCGGCCCGGACGGCGGTCCTCTCGTGCACGGCGCCGACGAGCATCCGAACGCCACGAACATGTTCTTTCTCGGTTACTCGAACGCGGTGAGCGGCAACCTCCGCGAGATCGCCATCCACGCGCGCCAGCTCGGGCAGCGCGTCGGGAGCGCTGTCGCCGCGGCCGCCTGACGTACGCCATCGACCACCCCCGAGCTGCCGAAGACCCGCGGCGACTCACTCCGCGGAGGGCGCCTTCGTCGTGTCCTCGGCGGTTCCCTCGTAGGGGTTTTTCACGGGGTTCGGCTCGACGTGGATCACGACGGGCACCTTCGCGGAAGTTGCGATGATCGGGCGTGGCGCCGCGGCGAGCGGCTTGTCGTCGTAGGGGTTTGCTTCGGCCGTGTCGGCCGGCGCGGGAGCCACGGCGGTTCGGATCGGCGCGACGGGAGGTTGGACCGGTGCTGGCGGCTCCGCGAGGAGCACGCTCGGGAGGGGCGCCAATGTGGCGGTGGCGGCGGGCGCCGTGTCCGGCGGCGTCTTCGACTGAGGCGCCACGGTACCGATCGTCGCAGTTTGCGACTCGGGCGGCGAGGCTGGAGCGGAGGGCGCGTTCGCGTACTCCGGCGCCATGTCGGCGACGTTGCGCTCGCCGCCGTGCACGGCCGAGTACATCAAGAGGAACGCGCCCAGTCCGAGCGCGCAAAGCAAGAACACCGACGAGAAAACGATGGTCGCGGACGCCCCTGCGCGACGGGGCAAAACGAGGATTTCCGTATCCTCGTTCGCGGGGTCGCGGAGCATCGGGTCGGTGCGCCGAAAGTACCCGGCCACGTATTCGGCCGTGGGATCGACGACGTACGGATTCGTGGGCCGATCATCCAAGTCGGCGTCGTCATCCGTAGTTCGAAGCGGGATGGGACCGGTACGTCGAACATCGACGACTTCTTGGGGGAGCATGTCTGTCGTGAAGTGCGAGAACCGGGCCACAGCGCGCGCCTTCGGCACGCAGGTGTGGCGAACGGAAGCGTGTGTCCGCGGGCGACGGGCTGTTCGGCCAGAGCGACCTCGCCGGAAACGTCTGGGAGTGGAACCTCGATTGGTCCGCGCCGTACGTGAACCCGTGCGCGGACTGCGCCGACCTCACTCCGGGCACGGAGCGGTCGCGCGACGGCGGAAGCTTTCACGACCAAGCCGACCTGCTCGTCGTCTCGTCGCGCAATCCGCTCCGCCGGAGACCCGCCTTTACGACCTCGGTCTGCGTTGCGCGCGGACGCCGTGAAGGTGTTGCGGCTCATT
The DNA here is from genome assembly GCA_036500865.1 of Polyangiaceae bacterium. Lineage (GTDB taxonomy): Bacteria > Myxococcota_A > Polyangia > Polyangiales > Polyangiaceae > Palsa-1150. The sequence continues at coordinate 88,156 of DASYBG010000020.1, read as the reverse complement.
CGCAGAATCGGCACCGCGCGCGCCTAGCATGGCTCCCCTCATCGGAAGGGCCATCATGAAGACGATCAAAGTTGGGGCCGTCGCCGGCGTGCTTCTCGCGTGCGGGTTCGCCGGGATCGGCGCGGAGCGATGGGCGGACGCGCGGCCGTGCGAGAAGGAAGAAGTCCCCGCGCCGCCGCAGATCAAGCATGTCTTCGTCATCACCCTCGAGAACAAGAGCTACGACGATACCTTCGGGACGAGCACGCAGGACCCGTATCTCCGTGGCACGCTCGTGCCGATGGGCGCGCTCCTCTCGCAGTACTACGCGACGGGACACGTCAGCCTCGACAATTACATTTCGATGATCAGCGGCCAGTCGTCGACCTTGGAGACCCAGGCCGACTGCGCTTCGTTCGACGACTTCCAGCTGACCGGCGTCGTCGCCAACGGGCAAGCCGTCGGCACCGGGTGCGTCTACCCGAAGCGCATCAAGGCCCTGCCGAACCAGCTCGCGGAAGCGGGCTACACCTGGCGCGCGTACATGGAGGACATGGGCAACGACCCGGCGCGCGAGAGCGCGACGTGCGGTCACGTCCCGCTCGACGCCGTGGATGTGACGCAGCAGCCCGAGGCGCCGAGCGCCGCCGTCCCCACCGGCGACCAGTACGCCGGCCGCCACAACCCGTTCATCTACTTCCATTCGATCATCGATACGCCCGAGTGCGACGCGAACGTCGTCAACTTGAACAAGCTCGACGCAGACCTCGGCGCCGTGCGGACGACGCCGAACTTCGTCTTCATCACGCCGAACCTGTGCGACGACGGCCATGACGGCGACGGGACCGGCGCGCCGGGCAAGGGGTGCGTCACAGGCCTGCCCGGAGGGCTCACCACGTCCGACGCATTCCTGCAGACGTGGGTGCCGAAGATTCTCGCGTCGCCCGCCTACAAGAAGGACGGCCTCCTCATCATCAACTTCGACGAGAGCGCGACCGCCTCGCTGACGTCGGCCTCCGCGAACGGCCTGACGACCATCACCGCGACGTTCGACGGCGACTCCTGCTGCGGCCAGGAGCTCGGTCCGAACGTGACGCGGCCGGCGACCTCGACGTTCGTCGTCTCGCCGACGCTGACGTACGACCTCGTGACGGTGGGCGTGGGCGGCGATCGCACCGGCGCCGTTCTGATCTCGAAGTTCATCACGCCCGGGACGGTGTCGAGCACTCCGTACAATCACTATTCGCTCCTCCGGAGCATCGAGGACATCTTCGGCGTCGAGCACCTCGGCTACGCGGGGCAGGCGGGTCTGAAGCCGTTCGGCGGCGACGTCTACGCGAAGCGGGGCTACTGAGAGGGCCGGATTGGCCCCGCGCGTGCCTAGCTGGACCAGGCGCCGTGGCCCGAAGGCTTGGGCGCGGGTGGCCGTCGTGTGGTCGCTCGGCCTCGGTTTCGTCGTGAGCGCGGCTTCGCCGACGGCGTCGGCCCAAGATGCATCGAGTGCGATCGCGGCGGTCGGAAGGAGGGTCTTCTTCGATCCGTCTCTCTCGGCGTCGGGACGCATGTCGTGCGCGACGTGCCACGACCCGGCGCACGCGTACGGTCCGCCCGACGGAAGCGCCGTGCGGAGCGGCGGCAAGGATCTGAAGACGCCCGGCACGCGCGCGGTGCCCTCGCTCCGCTACACGCTGAACCGCACGCCTTTCTTCTCCCACGAGTATCCCTCGAACGCTATCGAGCGCATGGTCGCGGTCGAGAGCGTTCCGACGGGCGGCTTCGCATGGGACGGCCGCCACGACACGCTCCACGACCAGGCCGCCGAGCCGCTCTTCGCCGCGCCCGAGATGGCGAACGCCGACGTCCGCGCGGTGGCGGACAAGCTGGCTCGGGCTCCGTACGCGGGCGAGCTCCGCGCGGTGTTCGGCGCGGACGTGTTCGACGATGCGGGGGGCGTCGTGAAGAAGGCGCTCCTCGCGGTGGAGCGCTTCGAGCTGGAGGACGCGTCGTTTCACCCGTTCACGAGCAAGTTCGACGCGTACCTCGACGGCAAGGCGACGCTCTCGCCCGCGGAGGCGCGCGGTCTTCGCTGGTTCTCCGACCCGCGCAAGGGCAACTGCGGCGCGTGCCATCGCGTCACGCCGGGGGCCGATGGCTCGCATCCGCTCCTCACCGACTTCACGTTCGCGGCGCCCGCCGTACCGCGTAACCGAGAGATCCCGGCCGACGCCGACCCGGCCTACTTCGACCTCGGCCTTTGCGGCCCGCTTCGCCAGGACCTGAAGGGCGACTCGAAGGGATGCGGCTCGTTCAAGACGCCGACGCTGCGCAACGTCGCCTCGCGGAGAGTCTTCTTCCACAACGGGCGATTCCATACGCTCCGCGAGGCGGTTCGCTTTTATGTCGAGCGAGACCTTCATCCGGAGCGCTTCTACCCGCGACAGAACGGCGCGGTCGTCCTCTACGACGATCTTCCGCCGGCCCTCCGCGGCAACGCCGACCACGTCGACCCGCCGTTCACGCGCACGCCCGGCGCGGCGCCTGCGCTGACGGACGCGGAGGTCGAAGACGTCTTGGCGTTCCTCTCGACGCTCACCGACGCGGACGTCGAGCCGGCGCGGCCCTGACCCCGCGCGCTCAGCGCAAGTGTTTGCCGAACCAGTCGGCGGCTCGTTCGGCGAGGTGGGTGGCGCGGGCGCCGGGCACGGTGTCGTGACCTTCTCCGTCGACGAGAACGAGCTCGCTGTGATCGCGGCCGGCGGCGTGGATGCGCTCCGAGTGCCAGGGCGGAATGCGCACGTCCTTCGCGCCGTGGATGAGCAGCACGGGGGCGCGCGTTCGCGCGATCGCGTCGACGGGGCTGGCCGCGTCGGGATCGAAGCCTCCGCGGACGCCGGCGCGCGCGATCGCCCGGTCGACGAAGGCGGCGGGGAGGCGAAGCGGGAGATACCCGGGCACGACCGCCCGCAAGCTCGCGAAGGGAGAGACCGCGACGACCGCACGGACGCGCGCGTCGCGGCCCGCCCACTGGATCGCCGTGGCCGCCCCGTAGGAGTTACCCATCACGCCGACTTCGCCGATCGCGCATTGACGGGCCTCGAGCGCGTCGAGCACCTGGACGAGGTCACACGACTCCACCGTGCCGTAGGCGAGGGCGTCGCCCGACGAGCGTCCCTGCCCGCGCAGGTCGACGAGGACGGCGCGGTAACCGGCCATCGCGAGCATGCGTCCCCAGCCGGGCATCGAGTCTCTGGAGTCGCGGATGCCGTGCAGGACGAACACGGTCCCGCGAGGCCTCGGCGGGTCGACGCACACGACGGAGAGGACGGCCGCGGGAGGGCCCACGTCGAACCGGAGCTCTCCCGGCGCCGCGGGCGGCTGCGCGCGGTCCTTGTTGGGGGCGCGCACGATGGCCTCGGCGCCGACGTCCTCCCAACGCATGGAGGAAAAGAGCGCGAGCGCGAGGTCCCCGGCCACGACGAGGGCGAGGCGAATGCCTGGTCCCCGACGCGGATGCACGCCCATGTCGATGTCCGCGAGCGCGGCCATGCCCGTTTCACCCGATGTCCGCGTGTCTGTCACCGATGGACTCCGCGGGGGCTCGTCGCTTCACCTCGGACATCTTTGCGAGTAAAGGACGAGGAGACGGTCCGATGACAGACCTTCCGCTCGATCCCGCTGGGCTCATCGTCTCTTTGTGCCGCCAGTTCTACGAGCTCGGGTGGGTGTCGGGCACGGGCGGTGGCGTCAGCGTGCGCGACGGCGGCCGCATTTGGGTCGCGCCGAGTGGAGTCCAGAAAGAGCGGATGTCGCCCGACGACGTCTTCGAGGTCGACGAACACGGCCGCACGCTGCGCGCTCCGCGTGAAGGCCTGCGGGTCTCCGCGTGCTTGCCGCTCTTTCTTCACGCCTACGGCCTGAGGCAAGCCGGGGCGGTCATTCATTCCCACGGGATGAACGCCATGCTGGCGACGCTCGCGTTCGGGCGGGAGTTTCGCGTCACGCACCTCGAGATGATGAAGGGCATCACGGGCGTCGGCTACCACGACGAGCTCGTGGTCCCGATCATCGAGAACACCGCCCATGAGTGCGACCTGGCGGACGCCATGGCCGACGCGATGCGCGCCTATCCGAAGACGTACGCCGTGCTCGTGCGGCGCCATGGCGTCTACGTATGGGGCCGCGATTGGGTGGCCGCGAAGACGCACGCGGAGTGTTACCACTACTTGTTCGAGGCGGCCGTCCGCATGGTCTCGCTCGGCCTGGACCCCGCGGTCCGGGCGTCCGCGACCACGAGCGCCGTGGAGGGAGGGGGATCATGCGCGCGCATTGGCTCGATCGCGTAGACGAGGGTGAAGTCTTGAGCGCGGAGGCGCTCCGTGCCGACGGCCTTCTCTACGAGAGGCTCTCCGTCGATGGGTTCCGAGCGCCGCTCGAGGTCCTCAAGGGCGAGCGCGGGTACGTCCACGAAGACGAAGTGGCGCTCCGGCCGACGACGCCCGGGCTCGACGCGATCTGCGCGAAGTTTTCGGACGAGCACCTCCACGACGAAGACGAGGTTCGCTACATCCTCGAGGGCGAGGGAATCTTCGACGTGCGCAGTCGGAGCGATCGGTACATGCGCATCCTCGTGGAGACCGACGATCTCATCGTGGTCCCCGCGCAGCGCTACCACCGCTTTCTTCTGACCGAGCGGAGGACCATCCGCGCCGTTCGGCTCTTCAAGGACTCGAGCGGCTGGGTGCCGCGATACCGGGCGGCGTCCTGAGCGAAATGCCGCTCGACGCGCCGGCGGACCGCCGCGGATACGCCCTCCCCGAGGGCGCCGGGCTGGAGATTTCGTTTCGCGGCACGCGTATGCACGTCAAAGTGAGCCACGCGGAGGGGGCCGCGTATTCGCTCATCGAGATGGCCCACCCGCCGAACGTCGGGCCCGCGTCGCACACGCACCCTGGCGGGGACGAGGCCTTCTACGTGCTCGAGGGCGAGTACACGATTCGCTGCGGGGCCGAGGTCTTCGTCGGCAAGGCCGGGTCATTCGTCTTCGTGCCTCGTGGCGCCGCCCACGGGTACACGGTGGGGCCGAACGGCGGTCGCGTCCTCGTCGTGACCCCTGCCGGCTTGGAGCGCTACTTCGCCGAGGTGGCCGCCCGCCTCGCGAAGGGGCCGGTCGCCATGGACGACGAGGCCGAGATCGCGGCACGCGATGGGCAAGAGTTCATCGAGCGCCTTCGCCACTGGGGCCCGTGACGGACGCGGGCGCTCCGCCCGGGTGACTACTCGGCCAGCACGCGGTGCACGAGCTGAATGCAGACCGATCCTTCGCCGACGGCGGAGGCCACGCGCTTGACGCTGCTGGCGCGGACGTCACCCACCGCGAAGACGTGCGGCCGGCTCGTCTCGAAGAGATAGGGTGGACGCGCGAGGGGCCACCCGTTCGCCTTGAGGAGGTCCGGCGTCAGGTCCGCGCCGGTCTGCACGAATCCCTTCGCGTCGACCGCCACGCAGCCGCGGAGCCAAGCGGTGTTCGGTGCGGCCCCAGCCATCGTGAAAAGGTGGCGGATGTCGCGCGTCGTCTCTTCGCCCTTCGTGTCGTCGACCCACGTCACCTGTTCGAGGTGATCTTTGCCGGCGAGCCCCACGATGCGCGTCCGGCGGTGGAGCGTGATGTTCGGGGTCTCTTCGATCCGCCGAATGAGATACCGCGACATGCTCGCCACGAGGTCGGGCCCGCGGATCACCATGTGGACGTGCCGCGAGGTGCGCGCGAGGAACGTCGCCGCTTGCCCGGCCGAGTTCCCGCCGCCCACCACCACGACCTCGTCGCTGCTGCAGCGCTGCGCCTCCATGAACGTCGCCGCGTAGTAGACGCCGACGCCCTCGAACCTCGCGAGCTCCGGGACCTCGAGCTTGCGGTACTCGGCGCCTGTCGCGACGACGACGGCCTTCGCGCAGACCGATCCGCCCCCGGCGATATCGATGCGGATGATCGGCTCGTCGCAGTGCAGGCGCACGGCGCCGCGCGCGACCGCCAGCCGTGCGCCGAACTTCTCCGTCTGCGAGAGGGCGCGCGCCGCGAGCGCCTGGCCCGAGATGCCCGTCGGGAAGCCGAGGTAGTTCTCGATCTTCGAGCTCGTCGCGGCTTGTCCCCCGGGCGCGGAGGCTTCGATGACGAGGACGTCGAGGCCTTCGGAGGCGCCGTACACCGCCGCCGCGAGGCCTCCCGGCCCTGCCCCGCAGATGACCACGTCGTGCACGACGCCGGGCTCGAAGCTCCGATTGAAGCCGAGGCAATCGGCCACCTCCGCGTCGGTCGGGTTGCGGAGGACACGCCGGTCCGAGCAAATGAGGATCGGTATCTCCGAGGCGTCGACCTTCACGCCGTCGAGGAGGGATTGCACGTCCTTGTCGCGGTCGACGTCGACGTACGTGTACGGATGCGCGTTCCGGACGAGAAACTCCTGGATCCGCAACGTGGCCGCAGAGTGCTGCGAGCCGACGATCACCACGTCTCCCTGTCCTCCCGAGAGCAGCCCGACCCGGCGCAGAATGAACGCGCGCATCACGAGCTCGCTCACGTCGGAGTCGGTCTGGAGGAGGGCGCGGAAGCGCTCGTGGTCGACGACGACGACCCGCAGCCGGCCCTTGGCGCGCCCGCGGACGAGCGCCGGCTGGTCGGAGATCATGCTGAGCTCCCCGGTGAACTCGCGCTCGCCGTGGACGGTGATGGGGTCTTCGAGCTTGCCCCGCGGGTGCACGATCTCGAGCAGCCCCTCGAGCACGACGTAGAGAGGCGCGTCTCGATCACCCTGTTCGAAGAGGATCTCGCCGTCTTCGAACGTCTTCTCCACGCCGAAGGCCCGCACCCGCGCCAGCTGCTCCACCGTCAACGCAGGGAACATCTGGGCGCGCCGCGCGTCGACGTCGAAGGACATGGGGATTCGCTGGGTCATCGTCCACCCGTGGGAAGGCGACGTTCGGGATAGCAGGGCGTGCCCTCGTCGCCACCGCTGCGTTCGGCGAACGGCGTCCCTCGCTCCGCGACGGCCCGCGCGGGTGTGCCATGCTCTCGTCTACGTGAAGCGCCGCGCGCGTGATTCTGTTCGCTCCGTTCGGCTGCGTGCCGGACATGTCGCGCGGTCCGCCGCGGGATGGCTCGTGGGCCTCGCGCTGATGGTCGCGTCGGTCCTTGCGCGCGGGGAGACGGTGGAGCCCTTGCCGTTCATCGCCGACGACTACCCCCGCGCGCTCGCCGTCGCGCGCTCGCGGCATGTCCCACTCTTCGTCGATGCGTGGGCGCCGTGGTGCCACACGTGTCTGAGCCTCCGCGCGTACGTCTTCACGGACCCGTCGTTGTCCAGGTTCGCCTCCCGCTTCGTGTGGCTCTCGATCGACACGGAGAGAGAGCAGAATGCGGCCGTCGTCGCGAAGCTCGGCGTGCGCGAGCTCCCGACGCTCTTCGTCGTCGATTCGGCGAGCGACGCGGCGATCGTCGGCCGTCCGGGATCGCTGACGGCGCCGGAGCTCGCGGCGTTCCTCGACGAGGTCCTTCGATCGGTACGGCGCGAGGGCGAGGCCGCAGACTTCGACCTGCGCCGCGGCCAGCGCGCGGGCGCGGAGGGACGCGCCGAAGAGGCCATCGCCGCGTATCGCGCCGCCATCTTGGAGGCGCCCGCGCGATGGCCGGCGCGGCCCGAGGCGGTCGATGCCCTCGTGACCCGGCTCCACGAAGCGAAGCGCCGCGACGAATGCGCGCGAACCGCGGCCGACGCCGTGGGCTCGATGCCGCCGGGGACCGCCCGCGCGGACGTCTTGCGTGTCGGGATCGAATGCGCGACCGAGGGAGACGACGTGATCGCCGACGCCGCCGCGAGCCCCCACGATGCCGTGCGCGATCCGATCCGCCTCTCGGCCCTTACGGCCTTCGGCGAGCGAGTGGCACGCGACGCGGCGGAGCCCATCCTCGCCGACGATCGATCCGACCTCTTCGATTTCGTCTATGACGGTTGGAAGAGCTTGGGCCGCAACGGCGACGCTCAGAGGGTCGCCCAGGCTTGGTCGCAATTCCTCGACGCGCAGGCGGCCGGGGCTCCCTCGCCTCGCGCGAGGGCGGTCTTCGACGCGCACCGACTCGCCGCGTATCTGGCCCTCGGTACGCCGGCGCGCGCCCTTCCCATGTTGGAAGAGAGCGCGCGCGACTTTCCGACCGACTACAACCCGCCGGCGCGCATGGGCCGCGCGTACCTCGCGCTCGGACGACCGGACGACGCGATTGCGTCTCTCGAGCGGGCGCTCGGGTTGGCGTATGGTCCGCGCAAGCTCACGCTCTGGTTGCTCGAGGCCGACGCGTATCTCGCGAAGGGCGACCGCGCCGGGGCGCGGAGAGTGGTCGCGTCCGCCCTGGCGTTCGCGGACACGCACCCGCGGGCTGGCGGTTACGGCAAGCTTCGGGCGGCGCTCGCGCAGAAGCTCGCGGCGGTTTCACCGTGAGAACGTGGGCTTCCACCGGTCCTCCGAGGGTCCGGATGGTAGCTTTTCGCCCATGAAGTACGTCCTCTTCTACGAGTCGGCGGACGACTTTCGGCCCAAAGTTCCGCTCTATATAGAAGCCCATCGGGTCCTATGGAAGAAGTTCCACGAAGGGCAGACTCTCCTTCTCATCGGCCCCTTCATGGACGCCCCGGCGGGCGGCGCGATGGGCGTCTTCACGACCCGAGAAGCCGCGGAGGCCTTCGTCCGAGAAGATCCGTTCGTGCTCCACGGACTCGTCGCGAGTTGGACGATTCGTGAGTGGCACGAAGTGCTGCTCGCGCCGCTTTGACGCGCCGCTCGGCGTGGGCTGCGTCTCTTTCGGCGCCCCCGGCGATTTTGATGTCCCGTTTCGGCGCGGTCTTGGGAAGATCCACGCGCGCCCCCATGAGCCGTGCTTCGCTTCTCGAGTCGGGGGACACGTTCGTACGTAGGGCGTCCCGACGTCTCGCGCTCGTCGCTGTCTGCGTCGGGCTGGCGGCGGGGTGGGTGGCCGCGTGCGGTGGTCCATCGGACGGACCGGCCGGGGCGGGCCCCGGCGCGCCCGACGGAGCGGCGACCACCGGATCGTCGGGCGGGACGATCTCCGGGGACGCCGCAGACGCCCACAGCGCCGCCGAGGGCGGGAGCCGCGAGGCCGCCGCGAGCGAGGCGGGAAGCGGCTCCGGCGCGCGCGACGCGGGCTTCCCCGACGCGACGCCTCCCCCGGCCTGCGCGACGGACATCACGGCGCAGGTGCTCGCCAACATGAGCATCACGCTCCAGGGCGACTCTTGCATCGAGCTGCCGGCGGGGACCACCCAGTACGACGGCGTGCTCTCCGGCTTCGGCACGGTCATCTTGCAGGCGCCGAACGGAGCCGCGACGCTCGTCGTGACGGCCGACAGCACCTTCAGTCTCCCGAGCGGCGAGCAGACCGAGACGGCCGTCAAGACGGGAAACTACTACGTCATCCAAAACGCGAATCGCCCTGCGGTCTTCGTGGAGGCGAACGTCACCCTGCAGCTCGGCACGGCCGCGTCCGACGCCGGGAGCATCGCGAGCTATCTCCCGAACACGGGGACATCGATCATCAACGGGGACAACATTCAAGTCGACGGCACGCTTTCGATGGGCGGCGGACCGACGGAGTACTTCGGCGTGTTGAGCGGAGCGGGCACGGTCGTCCAGGGACTCGGCAATCCCGGGACTTATGCGACGGGGACCTTCTTCCTCGTCGGCGACGACCCATTCTCCGGAGTCCTTTCGATCCGATCGGGAGGATACGTCGGCGACTTGAACATCGGGTTCTCGATGCCGTTCGCGCAGCTCATCTTCAACAACGGATCGATGATCATGAACTCGCCGCCGCCGCTCGGCTACACGCTGCCGCAGACGGTGTACGAAGACCATTACGGCGACGACATCAATACGGATCACGGCCTCGTGACCTTCGCCGGGGTCTACAGCTACAGCGACAGCGGCGATCGGATCCACCCGTCCCTCGGCGATCCTTCACTCGATACGATGGTGGTGAACAACACCGCCGCGAGCCCCGTCAACGTCAACGGCACGAACGCGAGCTTCCGCGGCATCAACCTCGAAGGCGGGACCACCCAGTGGGGCGACGGGACGACGAGCGCGTTCTTCCTCCCGTCGACGCCGGCGCCCGCCGACCCGAACGCCAAGAACGTGAAGAACGCGTACATCAATCTCCACGCCGGCTCCACGCTCGTGTTCAATTACAACGGCAGATACACCTGCAACGTGGGAATCACGGGCGGCGGGGGCGGCCCGGACGCGACCGGCGCGACCGGCGTCGGAAACCTCACGATCGCGCCGACGGCGAACAACTACGCCGTGCTCACGATGCCGCAGAACTACCACGGGACCACAACCATCGGCGCCGGCGCCACCCTGCAGCTCGGCAACGGCGCGCCGGTACAGGCCATGGCGGCGAGCGTGGGCGCGGCGTCGGCTGCGGCGCCGAGAGGGAGCGTGACGACGAGCTTGCTCGCCTCGTATTCGGGCGACAGCAGCTTGCTCATCGGAGGATCCGACGCGGGAATCGCCGATGCCATCGTGGACGACGGCACCCTCGTCGTCGACAACACGACGACGGCGATCACCCTCGGGAACATCGGCGGCATCGGCGGATTCGTGCAGATGGGGACCACGACGACGACGCTCCTCGCCGACGGCTACAGCGGCCCGACCCTCATTCAGGGCGGGATGCTCTTGGTCGGAAGCGCGACTTCGCTCGGGACCGGCAGCGTCTCCAACGACGCCGCGCTCGGCACCGCGGCGGGACAGCACTTGATTCAGGTGGGCGGCGACTACGTCCAAAGCTCCGGCGCGACGCTCTCGCTCGGCCTCGGCGGCACGACGCAAGGCTCGACCTACGACTCGGTCGCCATCATGGGAAAGGGCACCCTCGGCGGAACGCTCGTCATCCAAGCAGCTAGTGGCTTCACGCCTGCCGTCGGGCAGGTGTTCACGGTCGTTCAAGCGGCGGCTGGAATCACCGGGACGTTCCAGGCCGTGACGAGCCCGGCAATTCCCCTCGCGCTGAGCTACGACGCGACCCACTGTTTCGCGACGGTGACTCCGTAGGCCGGGACCCAAGACACCGAAAATCAGAGGCTTATTCCGGAAATCGGGCAGTCGCAGGGTGTCCCCGGACACCCCCCGCGGCCCGTTCGAGATCGGGAAAGAACCGGGAAAAGCGGGCCTTGTGCTCCTCGCTCGCCGAGCGGTGCGCTTCTTGCGCTACCTCGCCACGGATCCGCGCCGGGAGGCAAGAGCATGCGCTGGCTGACCACGACCTTCGTTCGACGGGCCTCGTTCACGACCGCTGCCGGTCTCGCGGCCGCGCTCGCCCTGCAACAATTCGGGTGCTCCAGCGGGTCGCACCCGACGGGCGGTACCGGCAACGCCCCGCCGGGGGCCGACCAGACCGGCGCCGTGGGCATGACGCTCACGATCCCCGGCGGCGAAATGCTCAGCGCGATCGGCTGGGTCATCACCGGACCGAACGGAGCCTCGACCATCGTTCAGCAGGGAACGGTGAACGTTCAGAGCAGCGCGTCGATCAACTTCCTCGTGAGCGGCATCCCGACCGGATCCGGTTACACGGTCTCGCTGTCGGGCACCACGACCGACGGCGCGTTCGCGTGCTCCGGTAGCGCGACCTTCGCTGTCACTGCGCGCATGACGACGAACGTGACCGCGAACGTCTCGTGCGCCGTTCGAGCCCAGGACGCGGGCTCGGTCAACGTGGGCGGCCAGGTCTATTCGTGCGCCACCGTCAACGGGATATCCGCGATGCCGTCGGAGACGGCGGTCGGCGGCACCGTCGCGCTCTCGGCGTCGGCGACGGCGCCCAACGGGGGCACCCTCAGCTACGCGTGGTCGGCGCCGAGCGGCAGCTTCTCCGCGCCGACGGCCGCGAGCACGGGCTTCACGTGCACGACGGCGGGTCCCGTCACCGTGACCGTCACCGTGGGCGACGGCCCGGTGCCCGACGGGAGCGCCTGCAATCCCGCCCAATCGAGCTTCACCGCGCAGATCCAGTGCGACGGCGTGGGCCAGAGCGTTTGCGCGCTCGGGCCGGGCGGCGCCATCAAGCACGTCATCTACGTCCAGTTCGACAACACACACCTTTCGCAGGACGTCTCCAACGTCGCTTCCGATCTGCAGCAGATGCCGCATCTCCTCGGCTTCATCCGCGGCAACGGGACGATGATGGCGAACGACCACACCATTCTCATCTCGCACACGGGCGGCGGAATCTTGTCGACGCTCACGGGCATGTACCCGGACCGGACCGGTCAGACCGTGAGCAACAGCTACGTGCGGACGAGCGCCACTGGCTCTTTCAGCTTCCCGAGCACGTTCCAGTACTGGAGCGATACGGTCGCCACGAACGTCTACAACCTCACGCAGCCGGACGGCACGAACGTGCCCGCGCCGTGGCTTCCGTATACGCGCAGCGGCTGCAACTTCGGCGCGGTCGGCCTCGCCGACATGGAGCTCGAGAGCGTGAGCACGAGCGCCTTCGGCGACGTCGCCACCGTGTTCGGCACGACCTCGCCCCAGTTCGCGGAAGCGAAGGCGAACGCGTCGAAGGCCGTGACCGACCTCGAAGGCATCGCGGTCCACTGCGCGCAGGGGTCATCGGTGTGCGCGTCGGGCGAGGCCGACACGTTGCCGGCGACGCAGAACTATGCCGGGTTCAGAGGACTCTTCGGCACCCAGCAGATCAACCCGGTCCTTGCCGGGAACGACGCGGGGGCCGCGCTGACCGACCTCCTCGGGAACCCGATCCAGGACGCCAACGGAAACCCGGGTTTCCCGGGCTTCAACGGAATGACGCCGGCCGTGTCCTTGGCTTACATGGCCGCGATGCAGGAGAGCGGGATCCCCGTCACCTTTGCGTACATCTCGGACGCGCACGACAACCACGGCGTCGACGGCAGCGGCCAGTCGGCCTTCGGTCCGGGCCAGCCCGGGTACGAGCAGCAGCTCGCCAACTACGACCAGGCGTTCGCGAACTTCTTCACGCGCCTTGCCGCCGACGGCATCAACCAGTCCAATACGCTCTTCGTCTTCACGGTCGACGAGGGCGACCACTTCGTCGGCGTCGCGCCCTCGCCGCCCACGTGCGACGGCGGCGCGGGCAACACCTGCAACTATCCCGACCCGGGCGATGCGGGGACGGGCCTCGGCGAGGTCAACGTCAACATCGATCTCCTGATCACGAGCGAGCAGCCCGCGCTCGCGTCGAACTTCGTGATGGGCAACCGGAGCAACCCGGCCGCGCCGTACGACTTCACGGTCCACGGCGACGATGCGCCGACCTTCTACTTGTCGCGGGTCGTCGCCGGCGACGCAGGCCAGCCGACGGGGGCGCTCGCCCAGGGTGACCCCGTCACCCGCCAGTTCGAACGAGCGGCGGGGGGTCTCACCATCCAGAACCCCTACACGTCCAACACGGACAACCTTCTCTTCCGGATGGCCGACCAGACGGGCATGCAGGCCATCCACATGATGGCCGCCTCGGACCCTGCGCGGAACCCGACGTTCGTCTACTTCGCGAACGACGACTACTTCGTCACCGACTTTCCGACGACCACGTGCGCCGACTGCGCCAACCCGGCGTTCGCGTGGAACCACGGGGACGATCAGAGCGTCATCGGTCAGACGTGGGTCGGTTTCGTCGGCCCGGGCGTCGTCAACGAGAACGGCGGCCCCGACCAGACCATCTGGACGGACCACACGGACGTTCGCCCGACGATGCTCTCCATCCTCGGTTTGCAGGACGGATACGTGCACGATGGGCGCGTCATCACGCAGGCCCTCCAGCCCGCCGGTTACTCGCCGAACTTGGCGTCGAACCTCACCACCGTGCAAACGCTCGGCGACGCGTACAAGCAAATCAACTCGCCGTTCGACCTCTTCGGGCAGTGCGTCCTGACCGTGTCGACGGCCGCGCTTCAGGCCGACGACGCCACGTACGCATCGCTCGAATCGTCGATCGCGACGCTGACGTCCCAGCGCGACGCGCTCGCGGCGACCATCAAGAACGCGCTCGCCGGGGCGGAGTTCGGCGCCGCCCCGATCGCGACGGCGGACGCGTCGAGCTGGATCACCCAGGCGCAAGGGCTCCTCTCGGCTTGCTCCGCGCTCCAGGCGTCGGTTCCTCCGAGCGGCGGGAGCGCCGACGCGGGGGCAGGCGGCAACTGACGGCGGTCGCGCGAGCGGATCGCGCCGTGGGATGGGTCGCTCGTCCGGCGATCGCCGCCGTCCTCGTTTGGGCGGCGGCGATGGTCTTTGGGCGGCCCGCGTTCTCGGGCGAACCTCCAGAGACTCCACAGGTCGCGCTCGGCCGGACGATCTTCTTCGACGCGCGTCTCTCGGAGCCTGCGGGGACGAGCTGCGCGAGCTGCCACGACCCCGCGCGCGGTTATTCGGGGGACCACGGTTCGCGCGTGGGCGTGCCGACGGGGAGTCGCCCGGGGGTGTTCGCGCGCCGGACGGCGCCGTCCCTCCTCTACTTGCGGTACGTGCCGCGCTTTCGCTTCTTCAGCGACGACGACGACAACCACGCCATCGACTACGAGCCGCGCGGCGGTTACTTCTGGGACGGGCGCGCGGATTCCATCGCCGACCTCGTGCGGCAGCCGCTCCTCAACCCCCGCGAGATGAACAACGGCGACGTGGCGCGGGTCGCCGCGAAGCTCCGGAGCGCCCCGTACGCCGGAGCCATGGTCGTGGCGTACCCGGGTGCGCTCGACGGCGACGAGAGCGCGGTCGCGGCGCTCGGTAGGGCGCTCGAGGCGTTCCTCTTGTCTTCGCCGATGGCGCCGTTTTCGTCGAAGTACGACGACGTGATGCGCGGCACGGCGTCGTTCACGGGACCCGAGAAGCGCGGCCTCGAGCTCTTCAAAGACCGCAGGCGGGCTGGATGCACGTCGTGCCATCGTATCGCCGACGCGCCGCGAAGGCCGGAAGAGTCCATGTTCACGGACTTCGGGTACGACGCGGTGGGCGTGCCGCGCAACGACAAGCTCCGCGATCCCGACGAAGACCGCGGCCTCTGCGAGCGCACGGACACCGCGAACCCCACCGACGAAGCCCGATTCTGCGCGAGCTTCCGGACCCCGTCCCTCCGCAACGTCGCCGTCCGCAAGGCGTTCATGCACAACGGCGCATTCACCCGTCTGCGCGACGTCGTGGCCTTCTACGCGACCCGCAGCACGAGCCCCGAGCGCTGGTACCCGAGCGGCGTCGCCTTCGATGACACGCCCGCCGCATACCGCGGGATGATCAACGTGACGTCGGTCCCCTACAACCGCCGCCGCGGGGACCCGCCGGCGCTCACCGACGACGAGATCGACGCGATCGTCGCGTTCTTGGGAACGTTGACCGATCGTCATCGGTGAGCGGGCCTTCCGGAGTTCCGCTCGGAAACGCGAGGACCCCGCGTCCCGGGGGGCGCGCGCGACCGCCAAAGCTCGTGGCCGCGAGGGTTTGCGCCTTGGCGCGTAAGCTGAGGGGAACGCGAGGAGACAAGGGCCACGCCCCCCGGGATAATCCTCCGCCACGGCTGGAGGCGGCGACGATGGGTCATTGGTCCGATCTCGCGACGGCAAGGAATCACGATCTCGCGACGCGGTACACGACGCGCGCGATGCCCATGGCGACGCTCCTCGAGGCCTACCTCGACGGGGAGCTCGATATTCCGGACATCGACGCGTTCCTCGACGCGCGCCGGGAGGTCGTGACGTTCGCGCTCACGAGCGAACACGTGCGGTTCCTCGTCACGCGGATGCTCCCCGAGTGGTTGATTCACTCGAAGAGCCAGGATCGGCGCATCGTGCGCGACCACTACGACCGCGGCAACGACTTCTTCGCCGCGTTCCTCGGCGAAACGATGATCTACACGGCCGCCTATTTCGAAGACCCGAACGAGTCGCTCGAGCAGGCGCAACGCCGCAAGATGGACCGTGTCTGCCGCAAGCTCATGTTGCGCCCCGGCGACGAGCTCCTCGACATCGGGTGCGGATGGGGCAGCCTCGCGCTCCACGCGACCACGAAGTTCGGCGCGCGCTCGACCGGCGTGACCATCGCGCGCCTCGGCGCCGATTTCGCGAACGCCGCGATCGCCCGCGCCGGCGCAGGCGACCGCGCACGCATCGAGTGCGTCGACTACCGTGACATTCCGCAGAAGAAGTACGATCGAATCGTCAGCCTCGAGATGGTCGAGCACGTCGGCATTCGAAACCTCGCGAAGTACTTCGCGGTCGTTCGCGAGCGGCTGAACGACGACGGCTTCTTCCTCATCCAGTGGTGCGGGCTGCGGCCCGGCGGCGACGAGGGTGTGCCGCCGGTCGGCATGCGGCCCGAGGACATGGTGTGGGGCCTCTTCATGAACAAGTACATATTCGCAGGGGCCGACGCGTCGATCCCCCTCGGCAAGATGACG
Source organism: Polyangiaceae bacterium (assembly GCA_036500865.1). Classification (GTDB taxonomy): domain Bacteria; phylum Myxococcota_A; class Polyangia; order Polyangiales; family Polyangiaceae; genus Palsa-1150. The sequence continues at coordinate 71,685 of DASYBG010000020.1, read as the reverse complement.
ACCGCGCTCGAGCAGGCCGGCTTCGAGGTCCACTCCACGGAGAACGTCAGCATCCACTATGTCCTCACGCTCCAGCGCTGGCACCAGAACTGGCAGCGCAACCGCGAGGCCGTCGTCGCGAGCTACGGGGAGCGCTGGTATCGCCTGTTCAATCTCTTCCTGGCGTGGTCCTGGCGTATCGGCGTTCAGGGCACTTCGGCGTGCTACCAAGTCGTCGTCCACAAGAACCTCGACACCTTCGACCGCGCCTTCTCTCTGGCCCGACCGAGTCACCCGAAGCTTTCGGCGAGACCCGATAGAATCGACGGGGACCTCGTGACCTAGCGCGACCTGGACGCCTGACCCATGGCAGCGACCGAGAGAAAACGGCCCCGACAAGCGCGCGCGCAGCACACGGTGGACGCCATCCTCGAGGCCACCATCCAGATTCTCGATCGCGAGGGCCTCGAGTCCGCCACGACGACCCGCATCGCGGAGGTCGCCGGCGTCAGCATCGGGTCGCTGTACCAGTACTTTTCGCATCGGGACGCGGTGCTCGGCGCGTTGCAAGACAGGGAGTTCCAGCGAACCCTTGCGTTCATCGAGCGCGTCCTCGCCGACGGGAACTTGCAGGCCGAGCCCGTCGAGACCGTGCGAGCCGTGCTTCGCGGGCTCTCGGAGCTCTACGCGAGCCGAACGGGACTCCATCGCGTGCTCGCCATCGAGGGATTGCGCGTCGCGAAGGCCGAGCGCGTGCACGCGTTCGACATGCAGGTCATTCAGGTCATTCGCCACTTTCTCGCCGCCACCGACGCGCCCATCCGCCCGCGCAACATCGACGCGGCCGCGTTCCTCGTCTACCAGTCGGTCCGCGCGACGATGCTCGCGTACCTCCTCGAGCGGCCCCCCGGCTTGGACGCGGACAGCCTCAGCGAGGAGCTCACGAGCCTCGTCATGGGCTACCTCCTCGGCCCCGATCCGCCGCGTCGGCCGGTGAACGGCGGGATCGCGCGCCCGCGGTCGGGCGCTTCGCGTGCCCGAGGACGCTGAGCCACGCGAGCGCGCCGACCCTTCAGGGGCAGAACACGACCGCGTAGTCGTTCTGTCCGCGGCAGGTGAAGGTGCTCGTCGCGTCGTCGGACGGATAGCTGTAGGCCGTCGGGCACGCGGTCTTGAAGAACTCCGTGTATTGGTTCGGATACGTGCACACGGCGCTGCTCGCGTCGTTGCCTCCGAGGACGCGGCACTCGTCGTTGGCACACGCGATCACCGCGCCGTCGGCGCTGTCTTGCAGGACCGCCGGGCAGGAAGCGTTGAGGTCGACCGCGCACGAGGGCGCGCCGCAATCGTACGGGTGACCGGCGTCCGGTACGTGTCCGAGCGCAGAGAGCTCGATGGGCAGGTTGAATCCGTCGACGAGGCTCACGTCGTAAAAGTCGAGGCCCGTCGACGTCGTCGTCAAGGTCAGCTCGGCGAGTGACGAAGGAAAGGCATCGCTCGCGCACTTCGACTTGCCGCTCGGCGACGTCGTGCACGCCGTCTTCCCCCAGACGCGGCCGGACCAGCCGTCGCCGACGCCGACTCGAAACGAGAAACCAGGCGCCATTTCGACCAGGCCGTTCGGGAACGTCGTCGCGGGCAACGCGGCGGCCCACACCGTCTGGGTGCAGCGGTTCGCGATCGTGAAGGACCGAGGTCCCCCGCCGTCCCCGAGAAGCTCGGCGTCTTCGGGTGCCGCGTCGGCCGTCGGAGGCGGCGTCGCCTCCGCGGAGGCTCCGTCCGTGCCGGCGCTCGGGGTGGTCGAGGTCACGTCCGGCGACGACGCACTCGCGTCGGTCGCGCCGGCGGCGACGGCCGCGTCCCCGGATGCGGACTCGGTCGCACCGCAGGCGGCGGCGCCTGCCAAGATGCATGCGAGGAGGACAATCCGATCGATGCTCGGCGCGCCGCCCGACGGCGATCGAAGCACGGCGTCGAGTCCCATCCGCTATTCATACCGACCCCTCGCGCCGGGGCACCCATCGCCACATCGATTGGGGTGATACACGCCGCCTCTGTCTCGCCTCGACCGACATGCGCGGCGGGCCCGCGGCCGGAGCGAGGTGAACCCCACGGCTACGCCAGCTCCGGCTCCGTGAGGCGGATATTTCGCCAGGCGCCGCTCCGGAAGCGCCAGGCGAGCGCCGCCGCGATGAGCGCCACGTAGACCACCAGGCAGCCGACGGCGGCGTCGGGTCCCCCGCCGAAGACACGGACCGCGACGAACGCCATGGGCATGAAGATGCCCCACGCGATGACGATGCGGGCCACCGCGCTCCACGCCGTGTCGCCGGCGGCGCGCAGGACCTCGGTCATGGTCATGGCCGTTGCGTCGAAGAGCTGCCAGCACGCGCTGATGAGCAGCATGCGCGCCCCCAGCCTCACGATCTCGGCGCGGTGGTCGGGCGGCGCGAACCATCCGAGCAGCGTCCGTGGGCACAGTACGTACAGCAACCCGACGAACCCCATCCACGTGAGCGTCGACGCGAGTGTGAGTCGGACGGCGGGCCACACGAGGTCGAGCTTGCCTCGTCCGATGGCCTCTCCGGCGATGACCGCGCCCGACGAGGCCAGCCCGAACGCGGGCATGAACGACACGTTGTTGATCGCCATCACGATCATGAGGCCGCCGAGCGCCACGCTCCCGAGCTCGGGCATGACACCGTTCAAGAAGAGCTCGAACGCCGCGAACTCGAGGAACCAGTTCACGCCGTTCGGCAGGCCGAAGCGAACGACCCGAACGAGCTCACGCACGTGCAGGCCGAGCGGACCGCCCGTGGCGCCCGCGCCCTCGGGGACGCCCCAGCCTCGCTGGAACGCCACGGCGATGAACGCGAAACCGAGCCAGCTCGCAATGGCATTGGCCCACGCGGCGCCGGGCACCCCGAGCGCCGAAAGCCCGCATCTCCCGTAGATGAGCGCCCAGTCCAACGGAAGATTCACGATCATCGTGATCGCCCCCGCGAACATCTGCATCCGTGTGTTCCCGAGCCCGGCATACCAGGCGCCGAGCGCCTCGGTGCCGACGACCGCCGTGACCGACACGAGGCGGATCATCATGTAACGGGACATCAGGTCGTGGAGCTCGCCGCTGTACGAAGCCGAGAGCACCGCCGGGATCCAAGGCGTCGCCACGGCCGCGAAGATCCCCGACGCGAGCGCGAGCGCCAGGCCGTACACCGCGTAGCGGCGCGTCGACCGGAGATCGCCCCGGCCGCGCAGCTGCGACGCGAAGCTCTGGAGGATGAACACCGTCCCCATGGGCAAGATGATGAACGCGTACGTGTTGACCCCGCCGGTCGTCGTCGCCGTGAGCGCGTCCGATCCGAGCGGGGCCGTGAACGCCGCGTCGCTCGCCGTGATGACCGCCTGGGTCGCGCGCGCGAGGACCATCGGAAACGCGAGCGTTAGCAACGTGCGCAGAGACAGCGGGGGCGGCTCTGCCAAGGTGCGCCCGGCTAATAGGGCGCGCGAGACGGTTGGTCAAATCCACCTCGAGCGCGGCGCGGCATCGTTGTCGCATGCAGTGTGCTTGCCGCGGTGACGCGGACTCCCACTTTTCCGCTTTCTCGATGAGACCGTATCAACCCCAGTAGCTGACCGGGTTCACGCGCATCGAGGCGTAGGACTTCTTCGCGTCTACGACATGACCCTTCGTGAAGTACCCATCACCCGTCGTCGCGGGCAGCCGTCCCGGCGAGCGCGCGTCACCCGGTCTCTTCTTCGCGCGGCGATCGCCGCGGCCCTCGCCGCCTGCACGGTCTCGCCGCTCCACGCGCCCTCCAGCGGGTCGCCGCCCGCCGCGAGCGAGCCCCCCGTCGCGCCCGTCGCCGTCGTGCCTCCTGCTCCCGCGCCAGAGCTTCCGCGCGGCGGACGGACGATCTTTCCCGACTACCGCTTGGTCGGTTTCTGCGGGACCCCCGGCGCCCCCGCCCTCGGCGAGCTGCAGGGCAACCTCCCCGCCAAGGCCAAGGAGCTCGAAGCCAAAGCCGCCGCTTACGGAGAAGACCGGAAGACGATGCCAGTCTTCGAGCTCATCGCCGTCGTCGTACAAGGGTGGCCGGGACTCGACGGCAAGTACCGGCGCCGCGTGGACGACTCGGTCGTCGACGCGTACCTGCGCGCGGCGCGCGCGTCGAAGGCGCTCTTGCTCTTGAACATCCAGCCGGGGCAATCCGACTTTCTCACCGAAACGAAGACGTTCGAGAAGTACCTCCGCGAGCCCGACGTCGGCGTCGCCCTCGACCCCGAATGGGCGATGAAGCCCAAACAGCGCCCCGGGCAGTTCTTCGGACAGACGACGGGGGCCGTCATCAGCGACGTCGCCGCGTATCTGTCGACCATCGTGAAAGAGAACAACCTGCCCGAGAAGGTGCTCGTCTTCCATCAAGTCAACCGCGAAGTCGTCAAGGACGAGACCACGGTGACCGCCCCGCCGGGCGTGGTCGTCATCAAGAGCATCGACGGCCTCGGGCCGGTCCACGCCAAGATCGTCACCTACGACTACCTGATGAAGATTCTCGCGCAGGGCGTCCACCCCGGCTTCAAGCTCTTCTTCGACGAAGACACGCGCAACGGGGGACGCCTGATGGCGCCGAGCGAGGTGCTCGCGCTTACGCCGAGACCCGAATACGTCATGTACGAGTGAGCGGCCGGCGCCTCTCGTCCAAGGCTCGCTTCCCCTCGCCGACGAGGTCGACGCGTTTCGGATTATTACGACGGGCCTCCTGCTCCCCGCGACGGCCATAAGCTGATTGGTGCAGCGAGGAGGTCGCGACGATGACGAACCACGGAAAGCGGGAAGAGGACCAGGATCTCACGCGGAGGGGCGCGCTCGGCGCCCTGGTGGGAGCGGGCGCCGTTCTCGCGTTCGGTTGTGGCGACGACTCGGCGAGCGGGATGTCCGGCGGCACTGGAGACGCGAGCGCCGAAGGCTCCCCGGGCACCGAGGGCGGAACCGACGCGGGCGCCTGCACGGTGACCCCCGAAGGAGAGATTGGACCTTACTTTGCCGACGACAGCGCGGCAGGGTTCAACCGCAGCAACATCCTGACGAACCTCGACGGGACGAACGCGCAGACGGGCATCCCGCTCACCCTCGACCTGACGATCCTCGACAGCGGGCAGGACTGCGCACCGTACGTCGACGCGCAGGTCGACATCTGGCATTGCAACGCGGCCGGCGTGTACTCGGACCAGGCGTCCGAGGACACGTCCGCCGAGCAGTGGCTCCGCGGCTATCAGACGACCGACGCGGACGGGAAGGTCACCTTCGTGACGATCGTCCCCGGCTGGTACTCCGGCAGGACGACCCATATCCACTTTCGCATTCGATCGACGTACAGCACGGCATCGTCGACGAGCGACGGCACCAACACGACGCAGGCCTTCTTCGATCAAACCTTCATCGACACCCTCGCGACCAGCGTCGCGCCGTATGATGGCGAGGGGCAAAATCCCACCACGAACGCGAGCGATCGCGTCTACAGCACCCAGACCGACGGCGCGAACGTGCTCGTCCTGTCGGGGGACAACACGAACGGATACGTTGCGGCGCTGACGCTGGTTCTCCCCATCACGAGCTCGGGCACGAGCACCGTGATGGAAGGCGGCGCGCCTCCGGGATTCGGCGACGGGGGTGGACCGCCGGGCTTCGGCGAAGGAGGCGGCCCGCCCTCTTCTCAGGGCAGCGGCTGAAAGCCTACGGGCGCCCAGTTCGGGTTGCGGTTGTCGCCCTGTGAGGCGACGACATCGCACGGCGGGGCGCCCGGCGCGACCGAGAGAGAAATCACCGCGTTCGTCAGGCCTCCGAATGCGTACGTCCCGCGTTCGAAGGCGAGGACGTTCGCGGGGCCCCACGCCGGTCGTCGGAAGGAGCCGGCGTATCCGGGGATCACCGGCGTCGTGGTGAATGCGTTGCTCGTGGTCGAGATCGGGACGACCGCCACCTGCTCGAAGCTCGTCGCGTAAGTCGCAAAGGCGACCCGGAGGCCGTCGGGCGACACGGCCGGGGTCTCGATGAGCGTCGTCGTGTTCTGGACGACGTATCGAAATCCGCTGCCGTCGAGCTTCACGATGTCGAGCTCGTTCTCGCGGTCGAAGAGGAGCTGGGTCCCGTCGGCCGAGAACGATGGATATTCGTAGGGGTCGAAGGAGACGTCACTCGTGAGGACAGGGCGCGCGCCGCTCCCGTCCGCGTTCATCACGTAAACTGCGGCGCCGCTGTGAAACGCGATTTGCGTGTCGTCTCGGGACCAGGTCGATTCGTCGGCCCCCGCGTCGAGTGAAGTCAGCTGCGTGACGGCCTTCGTCGCGAGATCCATCAGGTAGACCTGCATCGTGCCGGACCGGTCGGACGTGAAGGTGAGGCGCGTGCCGTCGTTGGAGAACGCGGCCTCCTTCTCGGTCGTGGGGTCCGTCGTGAGTTGTACCAGGCCCGAGCCGTCGCCCCGGACGAGGTAGATGTCGCGGTTGTACGCCGTGCCCGTCGAGTCGAACGCCAGCCAGGTCGCCGCGGCCTGCGCCGGGAGGTTGCACGCCGCGTCGCCGCTCGAGAGGATGACGCCTCCGCCGCTGCTCGATGAACCGCCGAAGGCTCCGCTCGACGACGAGCCGGACGACGAGGCGCCGCTCGAGCTGCCCGACGAAGACGATGACACGTAAGCGCCGGACGACGAGCTGCTCGCCGACACATAGCCGCCGGAAGAAGAGCTGCTCGAGTCGCCGCCCACTGTGGGCGTGGGACTCGAACCCGAGCCGGCGTTGGGGTCTTCACCGTCCGGGCCGGCGTCGGGGCGTGGGGCGACTCGCCCGGCACACGCGAGACAAAGGACCGTGGTCGGGAGCACGTAGACGAGGCGCGGCAAGGGCATATGCCCGGTCAGTGCAGAGTTTGGACCCCCGACGAAGCGAGGTGTTTCCAGCTACTTGGACGGCGGCGCCTGTGCCACGCGTGGCACGCATCGCGACATCGGGTGCCAAGTCGAGCCCGCATGCGCAGGGGCGGTCACTTCGTTCCGAAGAGGCGGTCTCCCGCGTCCCCGAGGCCGGGAAGGATGTACCCGTGTTCGTCGAGCCGCTCGTCGACGGCCGCCGTGAAGATGGGCACGTCCGGGTGCACTTCGTGGAAGTTCGCGATGCCCTCGGGGGCCGCGACCACACACACGAAGCGGATCGACCGCGGCGCCGAGGTCTTGATTCGATCTACCGCGGCTACGGCGCTGTTGCCGGTCGCGAGCATCGGGTCGACCACGATGACGTCGCGGTCTTCCATTTCGCGGGGCAGCTTGAAGTAGTACTCCACGGCGCCGAGGGTCTCGGGATCGCGATAGAGGCCGATGTGCCCGACGCGCGCCGAAGGCATGATTTGAAGCATGCCCTCGAGCATTCCCGTGCCGGCCCGGAGGATGTTGACGAGCACCACCTTCTTTCCTTCGAGCACCGGCGCGCGCATCGGCGCGAGCGGCGTCTCGATCGGTTTGTAGACGAGCGGCAGGTGGCGCGTCGCTTCGTAGACGAGCAGCATCGAGATCTCCGAGAGGAGGCTCCGGAACGAGCTCGTGCTCCGCTCCTTCTGTCGAAGGTGGGTCAGCTTGTGCATGACGAGCGGGTGATCGACGACGGTGACGGATGCGGCCATGCTCGCGTCAGAATACTGTGCCGTCGCTCGCGATGCGCAAAGGTGGGGCCCCGCCCGCGCGCTTCTCGGCTGCGATGGCGCGGCCGGCGCGCCACGTGCCGCCCTCGAGGACGCGGGCGAGCGGCAGCTCGTCTTCCGAGAGGCCGAGGCCCTCGCGGACGCCTTGGGCCACGCGGTCGAGGAGCGCCACTGTCAGCGCGCGCCACTCGATGACGAGATCGGAACCGACCGCGTGGACCTCTCCGAGGGCCTCGGCGCGCGCCGGCACGAGCACGCCGCCGTCGACGAAGAGGCCGCCGTTCCGGTATTCGGCGAGGCCGGTCAGCGCTTCGAGGCCGGTCACGCGCAGCCCCGACCACTCGAGGGGCTCGCAGAGCGAGTACGTAAGCCACTGAGAGAGCTTGTGGAACGGCACGCCGCCCAGGCGCGAGTGCGTCCATACGTCCCCCGGCGGCTGACCCCCGGCCGCGTCGGCTCGGGCCCAGATGGGGCCGAGCGCGCCGAGGACCGCGTCGAGCACGGCGGAAGCGGCGACGGCGCCGCCGTCCGCCGACTGTCGAAGTCGCGCTCCGATGTGGCCGAGGCGCGCGGGCGAGCGCCCGTCCGGATGGGCGAAGTAGAAGGGGGCGCCCTGGACCCTCTCGCCGAGCCTCCGCAGGAGCGCGGCGCGTCCGTCCAGCCCGACGAGCGGATTGCCCGCATCGATTTGAAATCCCGCGGCGAGGACCTGCGCGTCGGTCCGCGCGAGCGCCTCTCCATCGGCGCGCAACGGCGCCGTGGCCGGGTTCGAAGAGAAGGCCCCGGCTACGAAGACGTCGTGGCTCGCCACCGCCAGACCTTCGGAGCGCGCGAAGGCGCGGCCTTGCGCGTCGCGATAGACCCAGCGCTCGCCGGCGCCCGCGTCGAGCAAGACGCTCGTGACGACGAGATCCATCCGCGACGCGAGGCGCTCGTCGTCGTCCACCGAGGCGAGGCGCGCGTCGAGGCGCGCGATGCGATCCACGCCGCCCGCGCCGAAGTGCCTCCACCGGCTGTGGTACGGGATCGCGCGCGGGTCGGGGTAGGCCTCGGCGGTGACGCGAAGGACGCGATCGATCACGTGTGCCATCGCCCCGAGGTCGATCCTCCAGTGTTCGAGCCTCCCCGCGAGGCCCTCGGCGTACACGGCCTCGCACCGCTCTCGCACCGCCCGCGCGCTCTCGAGCGGGCCCAGTCGAGGACGCGCGCTCGACGGCGACGCGTCCCTCTCACCCACCGAACGTGCGCCCTTTGGGCTTCGCGAGCTCGTTGCCGTCGGGGGTGGCGCCCTCCGTGAAGTATCCGGCGGCGGTCTTCGCGTCCATCTCGACGCGCGCGTCCTCGGGGATGAGGTCGTCGGGGATGGGCACGCGCTGCACGATCTCGATCCCCGCTCGGGTGACGGCGTCGTACTTCATGTTGCTCATCGAGACGAAGTGGTCGATCTTCGTAATCCCGAGCCAGTGCAAGACGTCGGGCATGAGCTCTTGAAAGCGCATGTCCTGCGCGCCGGCCACGCACTCGGTGCGCGCGAAGTATTGGTCGGCGCGGTCGCCGCCGGCACTCCGCTTGCGCGCGTTGTAGACGAGAAACTTCGTCACTTCGCCCAGCGCGCGGCCTTCCTTGCGGTTGTAAACGATGACGCCCGTGCCCCCGGCGTGCGCGCTGCGCACGCACTCTTCGATGCCGTGGGTCAGGTACGGGCGGCAGGTGCAGATGTCCGATCCGAACACGTCGGACCCGTTGCACTCGTCGTGCACTCGCACCGAGAGCGGCTTGGAGCGGTCGGGGATGCTCGCGACGTCGCCGAACATGTAGACCGTGGTCCCGCCGATGGGCGGCAAGAACACGTGGAGATCGCTCCGCGTCACGAGCTCGGGGAACATGCCCGCCGTGTGTTCGAAGAGCGTCCGCCGAAGATCGGCTTCGCTGCAGCCGAAGCGCGCCGCGACACCGGGCAAATACCAGACGGGCTCGATCGCGACCTTCGTGACGTCGATCGCGCCGTCTTCGTGGAGCGGATTGCCGTCGGCCACGAGGCGCCCGGCCTCCACCGCCTGGGCGAGCTCCGGGACTCGGATGCGCGCGCGGGTGACGGCGACGGTGGGCCGGATGTCGTAGCCTTGCTCGAGGAAGCCGTGGAACACGTCGGCCGCGACGGCGCCGAACGGGTCGAGGGACACGATCTTCTTGTCGTCGAACCACTGCGGGAACGGACCGATGGCGTCGGTGGGCGAGGTGTTGGTGAGGTCGGGCTTGCGCAGCGGATCGAGGGCCCCCGCGGCGACGGCGACCGCGCGATACACCGAGTAGGAGCCCGCGTGGGTCCCGATCACGTTGCGCTGCGCCGTGTTCGTCACGGTGCCGATGAGCGGGCCGCGCTCCAAGGGGTCGCGCGCGCCCCACGCGATCGGCACCGGCTTGGGCCCGTACCCTCCCGGGTGGGACGTGAGGACGATGGCCTTCGGTTGTTTTCGCTTCGGGCGGATCGTCGTCATGACGAGGAGGACCTCACGGCCTCACGACATCCAGTTGGCATCGCGGCTCGGCGCCCAGCGGGTCGTGATCTTCTTGGCGTGGCTCCACAGCTCGACGCCGCCGGGGCCGGTGATGTCGCCCTGTCCGAAGCGCGAGGCCTTCGTGCCGCCGAAAGAGAACGGCTCGCGGGGAACCGGCACGCCGACGTTGATGCCGACCATGCCGCTCGTCGACTTGTCGGCGACGTACCGCGCGGTCGCGCCGCTCGCGGTGAAAAGGCCGATGGCGTTGCCGTAGGGGCTCGCCCGCTCGAGGGCGAGCGCTTCGTCGATCGTGTCGACGCGGAGGACGGTCAGGACGGGGCCGAAGATTTCGTCGGTGGCGCAAGGCATCCCGGGGCGCGCGTGATCGATGACCGTCGCGCCCAGCCAGTGGCCTCCCTCGAGGCCCGGCGGTGGCGACGCTCGGCGTCCGTCGAGCAAGAGGCGACCGCCCCCGTCCTCCGCGGCCGCGATGGCCTTCACGATCCGAGCGCGCGCGCCGGCGTCGATGATGGCGCCCAGTGTCTTTCCGAGCTCGAGCTCGCCCGCGGCGCGCACGATGGGCTCGATGAGCCGGGCGCCGTCGCCCACGGCGACGAGGACGCTCCCCGCCATGCACCGCTGCCCCGCGCATCCGGTGAACGAGTCGACGACGCCGCGGACGGTGAGCGCGTCGTCGGCGTCGGGCGCGACGACCAGGTGATTCTTGGCGCCTCCCAAGCAGAGCGCGCGCTTGCCGTGCGACGTCGCGCGGGCGTAGACGGCGCCCGCCACCGTGGTGGATCCCACGAAGCCGATCGCGCGAATGTCCGGGTGATCGCAGAGCGCGTTCACCGTGTCCCGGCCCCCGTGCGCGATCGAGAAAAGGCCGGCGGCGAAGCCCGCCTCGACCATCCATTCACCCAGCCGGCACGCGGAGACGGGGACCTTCTCCGAGGGCTTGAGGATGAACGCGTTCCCGAGCGTGACGGCGATGGGGAACATCCACATCGGCACCATGGCCGGGAAGTTGAACGGCGTGACGCCAACCACGACGCCGAGCGGCTCGCGCCGTATCTCGCACGTGACGCCGCGCGAGACCTCTTGCGCCCCGCCTGGGTCGAGGTTCGGCAAGCCGAGCGCGAAGTCGACGACCTCCAGACCGCGCTCGACCCCCGCGAGGGCCTCCGCGCGCGTCTTTCCCGACTCCGCCGCGACGGTCTCGGCGAGGTCCGCGGCGAACCGCGTGACGAGATCGTAGAAGCGACGGAGCGGGCGGACGCGCTCCTTGATGGGCGTCGCGGCCCAGGCAGCCTGCGCCTCGGCGGCGGCCGCGACCATGGCGGTCACGTCCTCGGGGGTCGAAAACGCGACCGTCGCGATGGGCGAGTCGTCGTACGGGCTTCGTACCTCGACGGTCGTCGCGCCGGCGGCAGAACTCCAACGGCCGCCGATGAGGCTCTTGCAGTCACGCTGGGCGCTCGATCGGGGCAAGACCAGGATGAGAGAACTTTCGCCGTTTCCTCTGGGAAGGCAAGCGCGGCGAGAGCACCCCCCGGCCAAGAGCGACTCCGCGCGAGGCTCCGGCCGGTTCGATCCTGCGCTACGCTCCCCTCGAGTGACCCCACTCCTTCTCGGGATCGCGGGCGGTACGGGGAGCGGCAAGACCACGCTCGCGCAGGCCATCCTCCGCGCCCTTCCGGAAGGGCGCGCCGCGCTCATCCAGCACGACTGGTACTACCTCGACCGGAGCCATCTCACGCCGGAGCAGCGAGCGTCGATCAACTTCGACGAACCGAGCGCCCTCGACAACGCGAGCCTCGTCGACGACCTTTGCGCCTTGAAGGGCGGCCGCGCCGTCGCGTGCCCCCGCTACGACTTCGCGACGCACACGCGGACCGGGAAGACCGAGACGATCGAGCCGCGCCCCGTCGTCATCGTCGAGGGCATTCTGCTCTACGCCGTCCCCGAAGTCCGCGATCTCTTCGATCTTCGCCTCTTCGTCGACACCGACGACGACATCCGGCTTCTCCGCCGGATTCGCCGCGACATGGAGGAGCGGGGCCGCGACCTCGCTTCGATCGACGCGCAGTATCGCCTCAGCGTGCGGCCCATGCACGAAGTCCACGTCGCTCCCAGCCGGCGCCACGCACACCTCATCGTCCCCGAGGGCGGCGACAACGCGCCCGCGCTCGACGCCATCGTCGGAAGGCTACTCTATCTGATCGACCGCGGCGCCTTGGCCTGAGCCGCGCCGCAGGCCGGCGCGCGAAGTGACGGGTAGCCGCTCGAGGGGCCATGATGGAGGCTGTGACTCCCGGCGCGCGCCCGCACGGTCTTCCGATCGCGCCCGTCGCCGCGCCACCCCATCGCCGCTTGCCGCTCGCGGACGACGTGCGGGCCGTCGATGCACGGTGGCGGCCGATCTACGCCGTCTGGGAGATAACGCTCCGCTGCGATCTCGCCTGCCGGCATTGCGGGTCCCGCGCGGGTCGCGAGCGCCCCGAGGAGCTGACGAGCGCCGAGGCGCTCGACGTCGTCGGCCAGATGGCCGATCTCGGCGTGAAGGAAGTGACGCTCATCGGCGGCGAGGCGTACCTCCGCGAAGACTGGCTCGACATCGCTCGTTCCGTCCGCGCGCACGGGATGCAATGCACGATCACGACCGGCGGTCGCGGGTTCACCGTCGAGCGCGCGCGTGCCGCGAAGGCGGCGGGGGTGCAGAGTGTCTCGGTGTCGGTCGACGGGCTTCGCGATACGCACGACGGGCTTCGCGGCGTCCGCGGGAGCTTCGACGCCGCCGTCGCCGCCATCGAAAACGCGCGCGCCGCCGGCATGTCCGTCGCGGCCAACACGCAAATCAACCGGTGGAACGTGGGCGAGGTCGAGGCGGTCTTCGAGGTGCTCGCCGCGGCCCGCATCCGCGGATGGCAGGTGCAGCTCACCGTCGCCATGGGTCGTGCCGCCGACGAGACGGAGCTCCTGCTGGAGCCGTATCAACTCTTGGACCTCATGCCGCGGCTGGCCGCGCTCAAGGTCCGCGCGGACTCTCTCGGCGTCCACATGTGGCCGGGGAACAACATCGGTTACTTCGGTCCGCACGAGAGCACGCTCCGCGCCCGGTTGCCGAACGGGCACATGGGCTCGTGCGGCGCCGGCCGCTCGACCCTCGGGCTCGAGGCCAACGGCGACGTGAAGGGGTGTCCCTCACTGCCGTCGGCGGACTACGTCGGAGGCAATCTCCGCGACCACTCGCTGCGCGACATCTGGGAGCGTTCGGCGCCCCTGCGGTTCACGAGAACGCGAACGACCGCCGATCTCTGGGGACGCTGCAAGGCTTGCTACTACGCCGAAAACTGCTTGGCCGGATGCTCGTGGACCACGCACGTCTTGTTCGGGCGTCCCGGCAACAACCCCTTTTGTCATCATCGCGCCCTCGAGCTCGCGCGGCAGGGGCTGCGCGAGCGGATCGTGCGCACCCGGGCCCCCGAGGGAGCGCCCTTCGACTACGGCCGCTTCGAGATCGTGGAAGAACCATGGCCCATCGGCGAAACCCATCGCCACGCGGAAAGGATCCCGACATGAGCGAGCGACTCACCCATTGCCCGGCTTGCGCCCGTCACGTGAAGACGGGCGAGTGTTCGTGCCCATTTTGCGGGGCCAAAGTCGCGTGCGCGGCGGCTCCGACCATCGCGCGCGATGGGGTGTCGAGGGCCGCTCTCTTCGCGGCGACGGCGCTCGGGACCGTGATGAGTACGACCGGCTGCTCCTCGTCGGGGGTGCCCCTCTACGGAGCCTTCATCCCCACCCCCCCGGAAGACGCCGCGAGCCAGGCGCCTTCGGATGCGAGCGAAGACGGGGCTCCCTCCGACGCGACCGCGCCGAGCGACGCGGGCGGCGACAGCCCGAGCGTCGTCGCGCACTACGGCGGCTTCGTGCCGGTCGACGCGTCCGACGACCGGGACGAATCGGGTTGACCGTCGCGACCGAGGATACGACGGGAGACGCGCCTACTCGTCGCCCTTCGCCTTCAGCTTGCCTTCGTTTTCCTGGATGAAGGCGCGAATGTCATCGGCCATATCGAGCAGCTTCTTCCACTGTTCCTTGTAGAGGGTGACCGGAAAGCGGCCGAGCCCATACACCGAGACGCCGCCTTTTTCGGACACCTTCAGCGACGTGGTTCGGCTGCTCTTCTGCTTCAACCGCTCGTTCTCGGCGCGGAGTCGTTCGAGCTCGGTCTTGTCGTCTTGGTCGGACATGAGGGGCCGGAAGTTATCGCTATCGGACGACGTGAGCAACGGCGGGGGTCCGGCTGGAAGGCGCCCTTGTCGGCGGCGCGACACGTTCGGTATGCTCGAATCCCTTCGAGGCTCGACCGATGCACGCCTTCGCGAAGATCGTGAGCGTTTCCGCGCTGACCGCCGCGCTGGCGCTGGCCGCGGCCGCGCACGCCGCCGACGTGCCCATCACCGAGGACGCCCGGGTGCACTTCTCGGTGGGCGTCGCCCTCCTGCAGGACCCGAAGGCCCCTCGCTACGAAGAAGCCTATCGAGAGTTCAAGGCCGCGTACGCGGCGGCGCCGTCGTACAAGATTCTCGGCAATCTGGGCCTATGCGCGATGAAGATCGAGCGCGACGGCGAGGCCATCCAAGCCTACGAGCTTTACCTCAAAGAGTCCGGCTTCGAGCTCCCTCCCGAGGAGCGCGCCCAGATCGAGCGCGATCTCCTGACGCTCAAGGCCGGGAGCGCGCAGGTCACGCTCTCGTCGGATCCACCCGGAGCGGTCATCGTCGACACGCGGATTCCCGTGCAGGGCGACGAGATCCGAAACTCCTATGGCGAGATCCTCACGCCGCTGAGCATCCTCCTTCACCACGGGCATCACGTCATGAAGGCACGCTTGCCGGGATACGCGGACACCGACTGGGAATTCGAAGCGAGCGGCACGGTCATGCCGGCCCATGTCCTCCAGATGGTCCGGCCCCCCCCTCCGCCCGCGGTCGCGCCGGCCATTGCGCGCTCGCGCCCCGTGCCGACCGGCGTGTACGTGCTCGGAGGCGCGACCGTGCTCCTGGCCGCTGCCGGCGCCGTGGTCGGCGTGCTCGCCCTGAAGAAGCACGACGACTACGATTCGTTGAACGACGGGACGCACACGAGCGCCGCGGCGAGCGCGCGTTCGACGGGCCAAACACTCAACGTCGTGACCGACGCCCTCTTCGGAGGCGCCATCGTCGGCGCGCTGGTGACGGCCTATCTCGTCGCGACCCGGCCATCCGTCGCCGAACGGGCGACCACCGCGCGGGTGACGCGGCCCGACTTCGATATTGGCCCCTCGTGGGGTGCCCACTCGGCGGGCGCCACGGCCGTGTGGACGTTCTGACGCGCCCCGGCCGGTCGCTGTCATTGGCCGCCGTCCGAGTGTACTCTTCGGCAGCATGAACGCCTATCTCGGCGTCGGCGATCTCCTCGACGGTAAGTACCGAATCGTCCGCGTGATTGGCGAGGGCGGTTGGGGCGTCGTCTACGAAGGAGAGAACGTCCGCACGCTGAAGCGCGTGGCGATCAAGGTCCTCCGCTCCCACGCCGACGTGACCGCCGACATTCGCGCCCGCTTCGAGCGGGAGGCGCAGGCTGGGGGCCGGATCGGGTCCGCGCACATCATCGAGGTCTTCGACCTGGGCGTCTTGTCCGACGGGACGCACTTCATGGTCATGGAGCTCCTCGTCGGAGAGGACCTCGGCCGGCGACTGCGCTCGGTCGGACCGCTGCCGCCCGTCGTCGCGGCGAAGCTCGTCATACAGGTGCTCGAGGGGCTCGCGGCCGCGCACGCGGCCGGCGTCCTGCATCGCGACTTGAAGCCCGAGAACCTGTTCCTCGTACGCACGCGGAGCGGCGAGGACTTCGTGAAGATACTCGACTTCGGCGTCTCGAAGTTCAACGCACCCGGCGACCCGAGCGCCACACGCACCGGCGCGGTCCTCGGGAGTCCTTTCTACATGGCGCCGGAGCAGGCGCGGGGCCTCAAGCACATCGACGGGCGCACCGATCTCTATTCGGTGGGGGCGCTCTTCTTCGAGTCGGTGACGGGCCGCGTCCCGTTCGACGGCGAGAACTTCAACGACTTGATGTTCAAGATCGCGCTCTCGCCCCGGCCCAACCCGCTCCATTTCCAACCGAACCTCGACCCCGTCCTCGTCGCCATCCTCATGAAATCCATCGCGGCCGACCCGCGCGAGCGCTTCGCGACGGCCGAGGAGTTTGGCTCCGTGCTCGCGGCATGGGTCGTATCCCAGGGCGCGTCCCCCTCGAGGGCGCCCGAGATCCTCGACGCGCAGCGCGGGACACCTCGACCATCGAGCGAATCGCTGTCGGCGTCGACGCGCATCGACCCGCTCGACCCGGCGCACGCGTCCCCCGTGCGGGACCCGATGCGCGCGTCCCCCGTGCGTACCTCGTCGCTCCCGCCGGGTCCCGCCGCGAGCCCGGCGGAGACTCCCATGGCCTCGTCGTCGTCCGTGCCCCTGTGGCAGCGCGTCCGCCGAAGGCCGGTGTTTCTCTTCGTCTGCACGGCCGTCGTGCTGCTCTGCGGAGCGGGCGCCGTCGCGTGGCAACGGTTGCATGGTGCAAGCGAAGGGGGCCCCACCGTCACCCGGGCGCCGGCCGCGCCGGAAGAACACGCGCGGGCCGTCGATCCGCCGCCGGTGCGCTTGAACGACCCGACCGCGACGCCCCCGCTCGAGCCGGCGCCCTCGGCCCCCCCGGCGTCACCCGAGAACATCGCGGGGCACCCCGAACCCCCGCCCCCGCCGGCGACCGCCGCGGCGAACCGCTGGCCTGCGACCCCTGCCCCCAGCACCGGCCGCGGCCCGTCGTCGCCGCCGGTGCGGGTCGTCCTCGAGCGGACGCCGACGCCGCCCCCCTCCGTCGAATCGACGAAGGGCGCAGCGGACCCGCCTCCGCCTCCGCCCTCGGCGAGCACGCCGGTCGTCCCGTTCGAGAAGGTGGAAGGCCGCGAGGTCCGGACGAGGCTCTGAGGGTCAGTTCGGGCAGCCGCTCGAGGGGACCTTCGTCGCGACGAAGTTCGTGAAGACGTCGTCGAGCTGTTGCCACCCGAGGGGGGTCTGCCCGGCCTGTCTCGTCTCCGGCGGGTTCGGATCTCCGTCGCTCGTCCACGTGACGTGCAAGGCGGTGAGGTCGCCCGAGCCGCCCTGATTGAACGGCGCGATGACCGTGTCGGTATACGGCTCGTAGTACAAGCCTTGGCCCGAGTAATTGAGCGTTTGGCTCGTGAGGTCGTTGATGCTGGCGTTCGCGTACGCGTTGCTCCGGATACTCGCGAGCGGCATCGCGTATACGTTCTTGGCCATGTTCGTGCCGGACACGAACACGGTGTTGTGGCAGGTCGAGAACGTCGGGGCCTCGACGTTCGAGTCCGTGAACGGAAAGGGAAATGGCGGGGAGATGTTCGCGCCCGTGATGTCGGCCAGCGTGACGCTCGCCACGGCGCCGTTGGTCGGGCTCGAGATGGCGAGGACTTCGTGCGCGGCGGCCCCGTTCTCCAAGATGCTCGCGAGCCCGACCGACGCGCCGACGTTCGCCTGGAGCATGCTCGGCGCCTGAGGAGCTTGAGGATCGCCGCTCGAAGGCACGGTGAAGGATTGCATCTGGAGGTTCGGGCGCTGGATCCAGCAGAGCATCACGGTTTGGTTGCTGCCCGCGGTCCCCGCCACCGGGTTGCCGAGCAGGGCGACGGGCGAAATGCCCGCCATGATGGAAGCGGTGCCCTGCGCCGTGATCGCGCTCGGCTCGGTGGTATCGAGGACGTCGAGCTCGAGGGCGCCCGTGTCTCCATAGGCGACGTAGGCGATCCGATCGGTGAGGACGACCGTCGTCGAGAATGAATACGCGGGACGAATCGAGGTCGCGCCGAGCTCCGTCCACTCACCCGTGAACGGGTCGATGCGGAGCGCGTGCACGTAGAACGGCTCGCCGGCCAAGGGAAAGATGTGGCCCCTGACGCCCGACTCGAACACGTAAAAGAGGTCCTTGTAGCTGTCGTAAAGGATGGAGGCGACCGTGATGTCTTGGCGGCGGGCGAGCGGGAGCTCCGTGCCATTGACGGGGTCGAGCGCGGTGAGGACGTAGTCCGTGGGCACCGACGACCCATCGGAGAGCTGATACCCGCCGATCGCGACGACGCCTTGCTTGGTCGTGTCTTGCACCGAGGCTCCGCCATCTTTGGCGGGCGCGAGCGGCTCGAAGGAATTCACGACCGAGCACCCGGCTTGCACCACCGCGGCCAAACAGAGCGCCAAACCTGGCAAGGATGCTTCCGCCGTCCGGCGCCAGCCTGTCGCCGTCATGGAGTGAGCCCCGATATCCAGTTGTCGATCTTGTCGATATCGGCGTCGCCGATGGAGCTCTGCGTCTGGGGCGGCGGCATGAGGGAGCCGAGACCCGCGTCGGTCAAGTCTTGCTGGGCCATCAGCCTATCCGCGTGGATCTTGATCGAGAGGAAACTCGAGCTCGGATCGCCCGGCTCGACGTAACGCAGACCCGGAAACGACCGCGCTTCGGGAGGACCCGCGTCGGTCAAGAGCGAGGCGTACGCGTATCCCGACGCCAGAATGAGGCCGCCCGTCGCGCCGCCTGGGACATGGCACCCCACGACGCCGCAGTAGCGATCGAGGATGGGCTCCACGTCGCTCGTGAACGTCGACGCCGCCGCCGCGTCGTCGCCCGTCTCCTCGGTCGCGACACAGACGCCTCCCTCGAGCCGCGTGCCATCGCCGCACGCGGGGGGCGGCCCCGCATCGGGGGTCGGAGCCGGCGTCGTGGAAGACGAACATCCGAGCCAAGGCAGCGCCGCGGACAGCGGCACCAGCATGCAGAGTCCAAGAAGCGGTCGACCCATGCGTTATCCCCGGGACATCGCTGGCAAGTTCAACTCACGATACACACTATCCCCGCCGTTCGACGGCGTCCATCCAGCACGCGCCCTCAGGTATCGGTGGACGTCGTCCACTTTCCGCGCGATGGGGGCGGACTCGAGTTGCGCGCGCAGGGTGTCGAGCTCCACCCGCGCGAGCCGCCAGCTGAGGGAGAGGCTCGCCTTCAGCTCGAAGACGGTCGTCGCGATCGGGATGTCGCTCCGCGCGTAGGCCTGCGACACGGCGTCCAGCTGGACGTCGTTGCGAAAGTCCATGACGGCCTCCCGGGCCGACAGGAGACCCGCGATCGGGCTCGTCACCCCCTCCAGGCCGCGGAGAAGCGGCGACATGAGGCCCGCGGGGGCGTTCGGAACGCCGGACGGGGCGTTCGCCGCGGCGGGGTTCTTGTTCGTCGTGCGCAGGCCGTCTCGAATCTGGATGACGAGGACGCGCGACACGCGTCGTTTCAGCCAATCGCCGTGGAACGCGAGGGCCCGTTCGAGCCAGTGCGTCGCGAGGTCGACTCCGAAATTGTCGTAGTAGCCGGCGTCGACGACGCGGCGTCGCGGCTTCGTGGGCAGGACCGTGGCGGGACAGACGTACGGAAAGGCTGCCGACAGCCGCGCCGCCGTCCCGAGCGAGATTGCCTTCATGCCCTCGACGCCGAAGAGGTCTTCGGCGTGAAACGCGCTCACCGACGCGAGAGAACGGATGGTCTCGCCGCCGCGGCGGCCCACCCAGGGGGCCTTCGCTTGCGTCACCCAGGGCAACTTCAAGTTGCTCACGAGGAGACGCCGCCCGTCCTCGACGATCATCGGCGAGAAGACCAGCGAGGGCCAGCGGCCCTGGGCTTCTC
This sequence comes from Polyangiaceae bacterium, assembly GCA_036500865.1. GTDB lineage: Bacteria > Myxococcota_A > Polyangia > Polyangiales > Polyangiaceae > Palsa-1150. Next base: position 51,726 of record DASYBG010000020.1, on the reverse strand, counting down.
CAGCGCCAAGCTGCGCGAGCGGCCGCCCGAAGTCCACGCCCGCCGTCTTGGAGCGAAGCCCCGTCCAAACCCCCTGGAGGGCAGCCCCTCGATTCGTGCGGTTCTCCGCCCGGAGGAACGATTTGGGAATGTCGTCGAAGGCCAGCGCGCGCGCGATCGCCGTGAGCCCGTCGATGCCGATGGCCTTCACCAGGCCGTCGCGCGTATCGGCCGAGGCCGCGCCCTCCTCGCGCAGCGCGACGTTGGAGACCCACGCGGCCGCGCCGACCATCCCCCCCGAGGCGCCCGTCACCATCAGCGTCTCGCGCGGGAAGGCCGGCATCCGCGCCTCGAGCTTCGCCAGGATGCCCGCGGTCCAGCACGCGGCGCGAATCCCGCCGCCGCTCACGCACACGAGGACGAGCGGACGTGGATCGTCGGTGCCGTCGTCGCGCGCGGAGGGCCAGGAGCGCGTGAGTTCCTTCGGGCTCGCGAGCTGGTCCGCGAGGAGTGGTCCGATGGTCTTTCTGGACGCCTCCGTCGGCGGGTAGTGGCGCGGGTCTTCGTACAGCGGCCGGAGCTCGTCGATGCGGATGGCAAAGAGCTCGCCCCCCGCCCGAAAGAGGAGCACCCCGAGAATCAGGAGCAGGACCCCCGAGCTCCCGATCCAAAACGTCACCAGCCCGTCGACCGCGGCGACGAAGGAAAGAACCGTACAGATCGCGATCGCCGGCGTCGCCCGTCGCCGGAATGCGAACGCCGCGGCCACGGGCAACAAGCTGACCAGGGCAAGCACGTGAAATGGCGCGTGCGCCGCGAAGTGCTCGCGCGCCCGGGCGACGCGCCCCCCGTGGAACGGCGCGACGACCTCCACCGCGGCCTCCGCGACGGGCCGCACCCGCTTCTCCCATTCCGGTCCGAAACGCGCCACCGCCCACGCCACGAGCGCGATGGCGAGCGACGCCGCGAAGAATCCACCCAGAAACGGCCACGGCGCCACCTGCTGGGACGCCGTGTCGTCGCAAAGCTGATCCTCCGCGGGGGCGCGCGCGTCGATCCTCTGAATGGGTGCCGTGAGCCCTCGAAGCCAGAGCGACTCTCGGTGCGGCGACTTGCGCGCGAGGACCCGGGTCACGACGGCGACCGCGACGATGACGCTCCAGACGACGCCACCCCAGACCAACCCGGGCACGGGATCGCCGCCGTCCGGGTCCGAAAGGACGGCCGTGAGCATGGCCTGCGCCACGGCGAGGGTGGTCGCGAGGCCTGCCAGAAACTGCGGCCCGGGGTCCTCGTGCCAGAACAGGAGAGGGATCCCGAAGGCGCGGCCCGCGGCGAATACCAAGATGGCGACGAGGACGAGGAGCTCGCCCAAGAGCGCCGGATGGCGCAAGAGCAGCGGCAAAGGACCGAACACCCACTGCGTCCAGTCGCACGCGTGCATCGCCGGTCCCCCATGATTCGCGCTGTGAAGACCGGAAGCAATATCCAGGTCTTGCACGGGGAAGTCCGGGTCCCGCCGCCCCCCCCCGCTCTGCCGGCGACAAACGCGTCGGTGACCGTCCGGATGTGAGCCGAACACGTTCCCGCAATGTCGCTACGGCAGTGTCCGTCGCGCGAGGGCGCTCCCAAACCCCGCGGCTGCGAGTCGTGCGCCGTGCTGCACGCGTCGCCAGTCGACGACCATGTTTTCCGATTTTCTCCAACCAAGAGGTCCCGATGTCCGGCAACACCGTCCGCGTTCGAGCGATAGAGGACATTACGCGTAGAACCCTGCCGCCGCCGACCCCCAGCCCGTCCCTCGAGAGCCTTTGGGCATCCGACGTGTACACGCTGGCCAAGATGAAGGAGCACCTCCCGAAGGAGGTCTTCAAGTCCTTGAAGAAGACCATCGAGACCGGAGCGCCGCTCGACCTGAAGGTGGCCGACGGGGTGGCCGCGGCGATGAAAGAATGGGCGGTTTCGAAGGGCGCGCTCTTTTACGCGCACGTCTTCTACCCGCTCACCAATGCGACCGCCGAAAAGCACGACGGGTTCATCTCCGTTCAGGGCGACGGCACGGTGATCACCGAGTTCTCCGGCAAGGTGCTCGTGCAGGGAGAGCCCGATGGGTCGTCCTTCCCGAACGGCGGCATCCGCGCGACCGCCACGGCGCGCGGCTACACCGCGTGGGACGTGACCAGCCCCGCCTTCATCATGGAGACCGCCAACGGGGCGTCGTTGTGCATCCCGACGGTATTCGTCTCGTGGACCGGCGAGGCGCTCGACAAGAAGACGCCGCTCCTTCGTTCGATCGCCGCGATGAACAAGGCGGCCAAGCGCGTGCTCACCGTGCTGGGCAGCAAAGAGATTGCGACCGTGAACTCGAGCTGCGGCGCGGAGCAGGAGTACTTCCTCGTCGACGCGGCGTTTGCGGCCTCGCGGCCCGACCTCCTCGTCGCCGGCCGCACGGTGATGGGGAAGGGGCCGGCGAAGGCGCAGCAGTTCGACGACCACTATTTCGGCGCCATTCCCGAGCGCGTCCAGAACTTCATGCAGGAAGTCGAGTCGCGTATGTACCGGCTGGGCATCCCCGCGAAGACCCGTCACAACGAGGTCGCCCCGGGCCAGTTCGAAATCGCGCCCGTCTTCGAGGCGGCCAACGTCGCGAGCGACCACCAGCAGCTCACGATGACGCTTCTCAGGAATACGGCCAAGCGGCACGGCTTCGTTTGCCTGCTCCACGAGAAGCCCTTCGCCGGAATCAACGGCTCGGGCAAGCACGTCAACTGGTCGGTGGGCAACACGACCCACGGCAACCTCCTCGATCCGGGCGAGACGCCGCACGACAACATGCAGTTTCTCGTGTTCTGCGGCGCGGTCATTCGCATGGTGCACAAGTACGGCCCGCTCCTTCGCGCCGTAGTGGCCACCGCCAGCAACGATCACCGCCTGGGCGCCAACGAGGCGCCGCCCGCCATCATTTCGGTCTACCTCGGGACGCAGCTCGAAGACGTCTTCAAGCAGATCCAGCGCGGGTCGCTCACGGGCTCGAAGGCCATGAGCGTCATGAACCTCGGCGTCGACTCCTTGCCTCAGTTCGCGAAGGACCCGGGCGACCGCAACCGCACCTCGCCGTTCGCGTTCACGGGCAACCGCTTCGAGTTCCGGGCCGTGGGCGCGGGCCAGTCGGTCTCCGGACCCCTCGTCGCGATGAACACGATGCTCGCGGACTCACTCACGTGGGTCGCCGACAAGCTCGAGGCGGCGGTGGGCTCCGGGACGCCTCTGAACGCGGCGGTGCTCGCGATGCTCAAGGTCATCATGGACGAGCATGGCGCGGTCGTCTTCGGCGGCAACGGCTATTCCCAGGATTGGCACAAGATGGCGGCGGAGCGGGGCCTGCCCAATCTGCCGACCTGCGCCGAAGCCCTCCCGGTCTTCAAGGAGAAGTACATCGAGGAGCTGTTCTCGCGGTTGGGCGTCTTGACGCCCGTCGAGCTGGCGAGCCGCTTCGAGGTGTACGCCGAGCAGTACGTCCGTGCGATCGAGGTGGAGGCCAAGCTGGTCATCCACATGGCGAAGACGCTCGTCTACCCCGCCGCCATGAGTTACCTGTCGCACCTGGGCGACACGCTCGCCAAGCTCTCGTCGCTCAAGATCGAAGCGCCGACGGACACGGCGGTCAAAGTCGCGGACCTCGCGAAGTCGATGATGGGGTCCGTCACGAAGCTCGCCGAGGCCTTGGACAAGCACGGCTTCGATTCGACCGAGCAGCACCTCGGGCACTCGGCGAGGACCATTCGCCCGCTCATGGACGAAGTCCGCAAGAGCGCCGACGCCCTCGAGGGCGAGGTGGGCGACCACCACTGGCCGCTCCCGACCTACCAGGAGATGCTCTTCATCAAGTGAGCGGCGTCGCCAGAAGGGCGGCGCGGTTCTCGATGGCGCGGCGAAAAGGTTCGCTTCTCTGAAACAGGGCGTCCATCCGGCCGAGTGAAAGCTCGGCCAGGGCGCCTTCTTGCGCGCCCAGCGTGCACTGCAAGAAGACGGCGACCTTGCATAGAGGCTCGAGGTCGTCGGCGCAGTGCTTCTGCCAGGCTTCCTCGGTGACGGCATCGCGCAGTACCGACATTTCGAAGTCGATGGGCAAGACGTCGACCGGCGCGTAGCAGACGATGAAGTTCTGCAGCTGCGGGTCGCCGTGGGTGAGCCCAGCCCGGTGCAACGCCCCCAGGGTGGCGAAGATCCGTTCGGCGAGCAGCCACAAGCCGGCGGCGCTCGCGAGGGTCAGGCTCTCGGCGTGTTTGATGTTGCTCTCTTCGGGTTCGGTGCCGAAGGGCATGATCCGGTCGAACGGCCGGCCGGGAAAGAGGCAGCTGCGGAAGGTGTCGTGCGAGCGGCCGATCGGCGGGGGCACGCCGAGCACCTCGCTCGCGCGCGAGTTGCGCTCGAACTCGACCTCCGTGTTCCCGCGGAGACGGCCGGGATAGTACGTCTTGCGAAAGTGGAGCGGGTAGGTGGCGGCCAGTGGATGGCGCTCGCGCGTCGCCTGTCCTGCGATCACGAGCTCGCCGACCATGAGCGGCGTGTCGCGCGCCATCGTTCGCGCCAGCGTCCGCACGACGAAATCCTGCTGCGGCGCGCGCCCGATGAGCGAGAAGTAGTCCTCGTCGATGACGACGGAGTGACGAGGAGACACCCCGACCGTGTGACGGCCCTCCACCGGCGTCACCGCCGTGCGGGATCGTGCCGTGAATCGGTCGCGAGCACGCGCGGACCTTACCGGATCCGCCCCCTCGGCGAAACGGATAGCCTGCCCCCGACATCGGTCCTACTGCCTCACATTCGCGAGCAACCAAAATGCGTTATGTCATCGCAGTCCTCGGGCTCCTCGTCTTGATCACGGGGCTCGCGGCCGTCAAATACGAGCAGATCGCCTCCCTCATCTCGATGGGCCACGCCATGCAGAAGGCGGGTCCTCCACCCGAAGCCGTCGGCACGACGGTCGCCAAGGCCGATACCTGGCAGGAAACGCTCGACGCCGTCGGCAACGTCGTCGCGGCGAGAGGGGTGACGGTCAGCAACGACGCTCCCGGCCTCGTGTCGGCCATCCACTTCGAATCGGGCAAGGTGGTTCACGAGGGCGATGTCCTCGTCGAGCTCGACAGCAACGTCGAACGCTCCCAGCTCGCCGCCGTCGAGGCGCGCCGAGACCTCGCGCAGATCAACTTCGGCCGAACCCGCGCGCTTGTCGCCAGCAACTCGCTGCCGCAGACCCAGCAAGACGCCGACGACGCCGTCGTGAAGACGTCCCGCTCCGACCTCGACGCCCTGCGCGCGCAGATCGCGCGAAAGACGGTTCGCGCGCCGTTCTCCGGCAAACTCGGGATTCGGCAGGTGAACCTCGGCCAGTATCTCAACTCCGGAACGGCCATCACCTCGCTCGAGACGACCGACGCGCTCTACGTGGACTTCTCGCTCCCGCAGCAACGCCTCAAGCAAGTGGAGCTCGGCATGCCCGTCCGCCTCGTCGTCGACGGGAACGACGTTTCCCCCAGCGACGGCGCGATCCGGGCGATCGATCCGAGCGCCGATCCGGTGACCCGGTCCATCAAGCTCCGCGCGGCCTTGTCGAAGCAGGACGGGACGCTCTTGCCCGGCATGTTCGGCAGGGTGTCCGTCGTCCTCCCCGACAAGCGCGACGTCGTGATTGTCCCCGCGAACGCGGTGGTGCACGCGTCGTTCGGCGACTCGGTCTTCGTCGTCGAGGACCGGAAGGACGAGGCGGGCCACCCGATGAAGGGAGCCAACGGCGGCCCCGCGAAGGTCGCCCGGCAGCAGTTCGTGAAGGTCGGCGACGCGCGGGGTGACTTCGTCGCCGTCGCCGAGGGCCTCTCGGTCGGGCAATCGATCGTCACGGCCGGCGCTTTCAAGCTGCGCAACGGCGCTCCGATCGCGGTCGACAACGCCGTCGAGGCGAAGGCCGACATCTCGCCTCATCCCGAGAACCGTTGAGGCGGCGCCATGAAATTCACCGACCTTTTCGTCCGCCGGCCGGTCCTCGCGATCGTCGTCAACCTCGTCATCATCATCGCCGGCTTCCAGGCGATACGGAGCCTCAACGTCCGCCAGTACCCGCGGCTCGAGAGCGCGACGGTCACGGTGCGTACGGTCTACGTCGGCGCGAACGCGGACCTGGTTCGCGGCTTCATCACGACCCCGCTCGAGCGCGCCATCGCCGCGGCCGACGGCATCGACTACATCGAGTCCCAGAGCGCCCAGGGCCTCTCGACCATCAGCGTGCGCCTGAAGCTCAACTTCGACGCCGCGAGCGCCCTCTCCGACATCACCGCCCGCGTCAACCAGGTCCGGGCCGACCTTCCTCCCGAGGCGGAGGTCCCGGCCATCGCGATCGAGCCGTCGGACGCGCAGTTCGCGGCGATGTACCTGAGCTTCGGGTCGAAGATACTCGAGGACAACCAGGTCACCGATTACTTGATTCGCGTCGTCCAGCCGCGCCTCTCCGCGATCGACGGCGTACAGCGCGCCGACATCCTCGGGGGGCGCACGTTCGCGATCCGAGCGTGGCTCAAGCCCGACCGCATGGCGGCGCTCGGCGTGAGTCCGGCGCAGGTCCGCGCCGCCCTCGCCGCCAACAACTACCTCTCCGCCGTCGGGCAGACCAAGGGCCAGCTCGTCCAGGTCAACCTCACCGCCAGCACGGACCTTCGGTCGCTCGACGACTTCCGCCAACTCGTCGTTCGCGAGAGCAACGGTACCTTGGTCCGCCTGCAAGACGTGGCGAACGTCGTGCTCGGCGCCGAGACGTACGACCAGGAGGTCCGCTTCTCCGGCGAGCGGGCCGTCTTCATGGGCGTCTGGGTCTTGCCGAACGCCAACTCGCTCGACGTCATCGCCCGCGTCAACGCCGAGATCAAGACGATCCAGCGAGAGCTCCCCTCCGGCATGACCGGGAGCGTCGCCTTCGACTCGACGAAGTACATTCAAAGCGCGCTCGACGAGGTCGTGCACACGTTGCTCGAGACCATCTTCATCGTGATGGTGGTCATCTTTCTCTTCCTCGGGTCGTTTCGCACGGTGCTCGTCCCGATCGTGGCCATTCCCGTATCGCTCATCGGCGCCGTCTTCTTGATGCAGGTGTTCGGGTTCACGTTGAACCTCCTCACGATCCTCGCCGTGGTGCTCGCGGTCGGCCTCGTCGTGGACGATGCGATCGTCGTCGTCGAGAACGTCGAGCGGCACATCCGGCAGGGCAAGACGCCCATGGAGGCCGCGCTCGCCGGAGCGCGCGAGCTCGTCGGACCGATCGTGGCGATGACGGTCACGCTGGCAGCCGTCTACGCGCCCATCGGTTTTCAGGGCGGCCTGACGGGGTCGCTCTTTCGGGAGTTCGCGTTCACGCTCGCGGGGGCGGTGTTCATCTCCGGCATCGTCGCGCTCACGCTTTCCCCGATGATGTCGTCGCGGTTGCTCACGCCATCGCACGGCGGTGTCCTGGCGGGGGCGATCGACCGCGGCTTCGATTGGGTGCGGCGCTCGTACACGCGCGCGCTCGACGGGACGCTGCGCATGCGTCCGGCCGTCTACATGGTGTGGATCGTCCTCAGTTTGCTGATCGTGCCGCTCTACATGTTCTCGCCCCGGGAGCTCGCGCCGGCCGAGGACCAGGGGGTCATCTTCGGCGCCATCGACGTCCCGCCGAACGCGACGCTCGAGCAGCTCATGCCCTTCGTCGACCAGGTGCAGCGCGACTTCGCGTCGACGCCGGAGTTCGACCACAGCTTCCAGATCACGTTCCCCGGCGGCGGCTTCGGCGGGATGCTCGTCAAACCTTGGGACGAGCGCACCCGCAACATCTTCGCCATTCAGGCGGAGATCGCGCCGAAGCTCAACGGCATCACGGGCGTCCGCGCGCCCGCGTTCTTGCCGCCGGCGCTCCCGAACGCGGGCACCTTCCCCGTGGAGTTCGTGATCGCCTCGACGGCGAGCCACGAAGAGATCGTCCGGTTCGCGCAGCAGCTCGTCCAGGAGGCGGCCAAGAGCGGACAGTTCGCGTTCCCGCCGATCACCGACGTGCGCATCGACCAGGAGAAGACGGACCTGGTGATCGATCGCGACAAGGTCGCCTCGATGGGGCTCACCATGCAATCGGTCGGCGCCGACCTCTCGTCGATGCTCGGCGGAAACTTCGTCAACCGCTTCAACATCGACGGGCGGAGCTACAAGGTCATCCCGCAGATCGAGCGCGCCGGGCGCCTCACGGCGGCGCAGCTCGGGGACATTTACCTGACCGGGCCGAGCGGCCAGCTCGTTCCGCTGAGCGCCATCGCGACCACCCACGCGGGCGTCGAACCGCGAACGCTCAACCGGTTCCAGCAGCTGAACGCCGTGAAGATCTCGGGCGTCGCGCCCCGCTCGCTCGACGCGGGCTTGAAGGTCCTCGAGGACGCGGCCGCGAAGATCCTGCCTCCCGGCTACCACGTCGATTACACGGGCGAGTCGCGGCAGCTTCGGCAGGAGTCGGGCAAGTTCCTGCCCGCGATGGGCCTCGCGCTCATCCTCATCTTTCTGGTGCTCGCCGCGCAGTTCAACTCGTTCCGGGACCCGTTCGTCATCCTGGCCGGGTCCGTGCCGCTCGCCATGTTCGGCGCGCTGTCGTTCACGTTCCTCAAGTTCGCAGGGCCGCCGGGCTTGCACTTCAAGCTGACCGAGGGCTGGACGACGACGCTCAATATCTACTCGCAGGTCGGCCTCGTCACGCTCGTGGGCCTCGTCTCGAAGAACGGCATCCTCATCGTCGAGTTCGCGAACGCGCAGCAGGCGGCCGGCCTCTCGAAGCTCGAGGCCGTGAGCGCCGCGGCGTCGACGCGCCTGCGGCCCATCCTGATGACGACGGTGGCGACCGTCGTCGGCCACTTCCCGCTGACGCTCGTCACGGGGGCCGGGGCGGTCGCGCGAAACTCCATCGGCATCGTCCTCGTCGGCGGGATGACGATCGGAACGTTCTTCACGCTCTTCATCGTGCCTTCGGTGTACGTCCTGCTCGCGAAAGACCATCGCAAGGAGCGCCTGGCGTTGGGCTTGGCCGGTGGCCCGTCGCCGCCTTTCGAGGCGGAGCCCGCGGTGGCGACGGCCGCCGCAGAGTGAACCGAGGAGACCCGGTCCCAGCGTGTATGAATCGCGCCGGCGTCCGCTGACGCGGCGGACGGGGCCGGCCCGTCGGGCGACAGGTGGGTGGTCACGGTCGAGGCCGCATCTCGTCGAGGCGCCGAGCGATCCGTGAAGTTGGCATTGGTGGTCGGCGCTCGACCGAGGGAAAGTGGCAAATCCCAATCGCCACTTCCGCCCGTCGCCGGCGAGCCCGAGCCGCATGACGGAGCGGACGAACACCTGGGAACCCGTGCGCACAGGTGCGCGGCACGGGCCAACGTGGCCGCGCCGACTTCATCGCCGTCCTGCGGTGAGCCCGCGTGAATCTCTCATTTCGTGACTGCCTATCAACGAAGGAAGTGCGTACACTCCCTCGGGGGTCAGTGCATGACCAGAGGGATCAGCGAGCGAGACGTTGCGCGAGTCACGCTTCCCGAGGGGCGCCTCGCGTCGGGCGAGCGCTCCGCGATTCGCCGCGCGAACGAACTGCGATCGGAGGGCGCGGACGCAGAGCAAGGCGGCTTCTCGGGGACATGCCAAAACACGTCGCTCGCCGACTGGGTCCAGCTCATTCAGATGGGCCGCCGCGACGCGCTCATCGTCGTTCGCACGCCGGACCATGGCGAAGGGCGCCTGTGGTGCCAGGGCGGGGACATCATCGACGCGTGCTGGGGTCGCTTTACGGGGGAGGAGGCGGTCTATCGGATCCTCGCGTTCGAGAGCGGCGACGTGAGCGTCGACTTCACGGCGTTCGATCGCCCGCGCGCCATTCGTACGTCGACGGCCGGCCTCTTGCTCGAGGCCGCGTATCGGAAGGACACACGCGTCTCGGACACGCCGGCGCGCAGGGCCCAAGAGGCCGCGTACGGGGCCGCCGGTGGGGCGTCGCACTCGACGGCGCCGACGGTCACCGGGCCGCCGTCGCTGCCCCCCTTGCTCGGCCGCTCGCGGAGCCGCCGCACCTTGTTCTGGGCGGCGGCGACGGCCATCGCCGCGGTCGCGTTCTGGTTCTCGTGGCGGAGCGGCTCGAACGCTCCGGCGGCCGCGTCGTCCGGGCTCGTCGCGCCCACGGCCACGGCGAACGACCTCCCGGTGTATGTCGAGGCGCAGCCCGAGGAGGCCGAGATCCGGCTCGACGGTCAGCTCGTGGCGAAGCGAGCGCTCACGACCTCGCTCCCACGCGACGGGCGGCTCCACGAGGTCATCGTCTCCGCGCGCGGCTACGTGCCGGAGCTCGTCACTTTCCGCGATCGCGCGCTCACCGAACATATCTCGCTCGCGCGGCTGCCCGCCGCCGCCGCCGACCCTCCCCCGGAGCGCACGGACGACACGGTCTCGAGCGGCGCCCGGCACGCGCAACTCACGCACCGCGCGCCGTCGCCCCTGCAGGACGCGAAGAACGGAGCCGCGCCTTCGCCGGCGCCGCCGGCCATTACGACGGCGCCGGCCGGCACGACGGCGCTCAAGGCGAAGATCCAGACGATCGAGGAACGACAGCCGCGGATTCAAGCCATCGACGAAGGCCGACCCCGCATCGAGAGCATCGAATGATCCTGTCCAGACGACGGTCCGTCCCGCGCCGTTCGCTCCTCGTGCTCGCGATCGCCGGCGCGACGCTGACCCACAGCAGCCCCGCGCACGCGGCGGACCCGCCCCAGCCTCCCGAATCCTCCGGCGCCGGATTGGCCGAGCGTCGCGCCGCCGAAGCCTACGACGCGTACGGGCGCAAAGACTATGCGTCCGCCGTCGCGCTCTACCTCCAGGCCTTCGATGCGTCGCCGAGCGGCATCATTCTCTTCAACGTCGCTCGCATCTACGACACCAAGCTCGGCGATCGCCCCCTCGCGATGACCTTCTACCGTCGCTACATCAGCGACCCCGGCGCCGACGTCGACCGTATCAAGCTCGCCAATCAGCGCCTCACCGAGCTCCGGGCGGCCGAGGCCATGAGCTCCCAAGTCGCCAGCACCTCGGCGTCCACGGCGACGAGCGGCTCCTCTCCTCCGCGCGGGTCCCCGACCCCCCCGGCGCCCCCCCCGGTCGACGGCGAGCACGGCGGCTGGTCCGCCCTGCGCTGGACCGGCGTGACGCTCGGCGCTCTCGGCGTCGGCGGTGTCGTCGTGGGCACCCTTTATGGCCTCGCCGCGGCGTCGAAGACGAACACAGCACGTCAGACCTGCGACGGCGCATCCTGCACCACGCAGGCCGGCGTGGACGCGCTGCACTCCGCGTCGAACGACGCGACGGTGTCGACCGTGGGGTTCGCCGCGGGCGGCGCGCTGCTCGCCGCGGGAACGGCGCTCTTCTTCTTTGGCGCCGGAAAGAAGTCCCCCGAGCGGCCTTCGACGGCGAGCCTCCGATGGGACGTCTCGGCGGCGCCCTCCGAGCTCACTCTGCACGTTCAGGGGGCCTGGTGAAAGCGTTCCTCTCCTTCGCACGCGCGCTCGCGCGGTGCGCCCCGTGCGTGACGATGTTGGCGGGGTGCAGCGAGGTCCTCGACATTCCGAGCGACCCCGAGCTCGTGGCGAGCGGTCCGTGGCGCTGCCTGAATCAGCCGGCGGCGGCGCAAGAGGCCTCCGCCGCGGCCCAGGCGCAGGTCGTCGTGCAAGCGTGCGACTTCATCACCAACTGCACGACCACCGTCACCGGCCTCACCGCCCAGCTCTGCGACAAGAGAGACGTCGGCTGCATCAGCCCTCGCCTGAGCGGCCTCACCGACGTGAACGGCGCATTCCACCTTCAAGTGCCGACCGCGGGCACCGGCTTCGACGGCTACCTGATGGTCACCGCGCCCATCGCGTCGTGCACCGACTCCACGGCGTTCGGCAGCGCCGCCGGGGCCGAGCTCTGCGGCGCGGTGTTGCCCAACTGCAACGTGAGCGCGCCCGACCAGAATTGCCTCCTCCCCACCTATGCCCCCGCCCTCCTGTTCTTCAATCCGCCCATCGTCCACGACGTCGCGCAGCCCGTTCCGCTCCAGCTCTTCCCGACCACGGGCCTTCCGGCCATCATTCAGGCGGCGGGCATCCAGCTCGAGCCTCAGGCGGGGAATGTCCTCATCCAGGCGCTCGATTGCGACGGCAAGCCGGCCTCGGACGTGAGCTATGCCCTTCAGCAGAATCCAGGACAGGCGAGTCCCCTCTATATCAACAACGGCGTCGTCAGCCGCACGTTCACCCGCACCGACGCGACGGGGATCGGCGGGTTCGTCGGCGTCACCCCCGGATTCGTGTCGGTGGTCGGGACGAACTCGGACTCCGCTCAGGTGGGTCAGGTCGGCGTGCAGGCCGTGCCCTCGATGCTCACGTACAGCGTGATCCTCCCCAATCCATGACGAAGCACGCGCGACATCGATCGCCGATCGAAGGTCGTCCGCGTCAGTAGCGATCGGCGTCGACGCCGGCCGTTGGCTCGCGCGCCCATCGAAAGGCGATGCTGATGCGAGGCCCCGCCCGGGCCACCTTCGGTACCGCGTGCTCCCACGTGCGTTGCGTCAGGCCGCCGGTCACGAGCAGATCGCCATGGCCGACGGGGAACGCCCGCGACGCGCCGCCGCCGAGGGGGCGAAACTGGAGCTTGCGCGGCTCGCCCAGCGACACGAGCGGCACGATGGGTTCGGCGATCTCGCGGCGAATCTTGTCTTTGTGCCAGGCGACGCTGTCGCGTCCGTCGCGGTAGAAGTTGAAGCCGAGGGAGTCGAAGACGACGCCGTACCGGAGGCCGAGCACGACGCGCATCGGCTCCAGGAGCGCGGGCACGAGGGCCTTCGCAGAGGCGAGCTCCCACCGCGCGGTGAGGCGCGGCTCGAGGACGTTCCCGTCGTGCATGCGGCGCGTCCGCTGCGCCCACGGAAGGTCGTCGCGGAGCGTCTCGAACAGTCGATCCGCGCCGCGCACCCTCCGGGCACGAGGTCGATCCAGGCCGCGTCGTCGAGGTGAATGCGCCGCGCGCCGGTGAAGTCCACGTCGATCGACGGGTTGGCGCCGGCGAAGAGGCTGGGCTGGTATGCGGAGGCGCACACGTGTTCCTTTCTAGCGCGCGTGCGACCTGTGCGCTGCGCGGAGAGGCGGCCGGTTCTCGGCGACGTACGCCCCGTCCCCGCGGGGGCAGGTATCTCTGACGAAGAGACGCACGCGTCCCCGCGGGGGCCAGGTATCTCTGACGATGAGACGCACGCGTCCCCGCCGGGAACATGCATCTCTGACGAAGAAGCGAGTGCGTCTCCGCTGGGGGCACGCATCTCTGACGAAGAAGCAGCCGCGTCCCCGCGACGGGCATGCATCACCGAGGCGGGGACGAGCGCGCCCCTCGTGGAGAGATGAGCCTCCCCCGCGGAGACCCATGCGTCCCCCGCGAAGGCGTGGACGCTTTCGCTCCTTGGATACCCCTTCCGACGGGGGACGTACGCGTCCGCCGCTCGGTCGCGCGCGTCCCCTGCCAAGGCATGCGCGCATCCCGCCGGTGAAACGCCGACCGAGAGCTCGTCGCACCTTTCTCGGTGACGCGCTCCTGCCCTTCGCCGCGAAGGGCAACGCCTTCGACCGCCTCCCGTTCGGCAACCGACACGACGACGCCTGGCACGACCCGATGAAGGTTGCAGGGGGCGTCTTCCCATCCTCGTAGGCACGAGCCGATGCGCCGATCGTCGCCGCAATTAAGCCCAGGTCGATAAATGTCGTCCTACTGTTTTCGCGGCGGTCGGCCGGGCTTCGCTATACCCCGCACCCCCTCACCAGAAGGTTCGCCATGAGAGCTCGTTCGGGCCTCGTTCTGCCCGCCGTCATCGCCCTGTTCGCCGCCTGCTCGTCCTCCTCCGAGGACGGCGGCGGGTTCGGAGCGGACGATGGAGGCGTCGGCTCCAGCTCCGGCCCGGGCGCGTCGAGCTCCAGCGGCTCGAGCTCCGGGGGGCCTTCCGCCTCGAGTTCGAGCTCGTCGGGGGGGCGCTCGAGCTCGAGCTCATCGGGCTCGGGCTCCGGGGCGTCGGCATCGAGCTCGAGCTCGTCGGGTTCCAGCTCCGGGGGCTCGGCTTCGAGCTCGTCGAGCTCGTCGGGAGGTCGTCCGAGCTCCAGCTCGTCGGGTTCCAGCTCCGGGGGTTCGGCCTCGAGTTCGAGCTCGTCGGGAGGTCGTTCGAGCTCGAGCTCGTCGGGTTCCAGCTCCGGTGGTTCGGCCTCGAGCTCGAGTTCGTCGGGTTCCAGCTCCGGGTCGAGCTCGGGCTCAAGCTCGGGCAGCACCGCCGGAACTTGCACGCCGGGCGCCGCACACACCGGCGGCGGAACGACGTTCACCACGAACAGCATCGGCAACGTGGCCGGCGGCTACTCGTATCAACTCTGGTCGAACGGAGTCGGCTCCGGGAGCATGACCGTCTACAGCGTCGGCGCTCAATTCAGTTCGAAGTGGACCAGCGTCGGTGACTTTCTGGCCCGGGTCGGACTGGGGTTTACCTCGACCAAGACTGCCGCGCAGATAGGAACCATCTCGGCGACCTTCGCGGAGACGAAGACGGGCGGCACCGGCGGCTTCTCGTATATCGGAATCTACGGATGGTCGGAGAACCCGCTGCACGAATACTATATCGTCGACGACTGGTTCGGCTCGCGGCCCGTTCCCGGTACGAAGGTGGGCACCATCACCGTGGACGGCGGCACGTACGACGTGCTGACGCACACGCAAACGAACCAACCTGCGATTACGGGAGGCAACGCCACGTTCGTGCAGTTTTGGAGCGTCCGGCAGACGGCGCGCAACTGCGGAACCATCTCCATCTCCACCCATTTTTCCCAGTGGGCCACTTTGGGACTGCAATTGGGTGACCTGGAAGAGGCGAGGATTCTCATCGAAGCCGGGGGCAACAGCGGCACCATCGACTTCACGACGGCGACCGTGACCGCCGACTGAGCCGACGCCGTCGGCCGCCCGCTGCGCGGCGCGTGGGGGCTCACGCTCCTCGGTCCCCGGGCTAGGAAACAGCTCGGCGGGGAGGCCGGCGAGCGCTGGCCATCGAGGGGCTCGAGGCGGCGGCCCGGCTCTCGACCGACGGGGGCGAAGCGGGAGCCGCCGGCGCCTTCGTGTTCGCGGGTTCCACCGGCGTCGCGCGAGCGAGAGCGCATCGCCGCCTTGCTGCTACGTTACCTGAGCGCGGTGCGTTACACGGCGGGCCCGGGTTCGACCACCGCCGCGACCGGCCATGGGAAACGTAGGCCTCGGCGCTTTTGGATGGTCGTTCATTCCCTGAGCATCTAAGGATTTGCCGGTGAAGTTTAGGATCCAAAAACGTCAATCGCTCGCGGGGCTCGCCGCCGCCCTCTCCACTCTGCTGCTCCTGGGATCGCAATGCGCGCGGCGAGGCGAGGGAGATGGTCTCCCTGGGACTCCAGGAGGACCGGGGAACCCCGGGGCGTCCAGTGGCGGCGTCGCCGTGGGCGACGGGGGCCTCGTCTTCCGGGACGGCTCCGTGATCTCCTTGGGAGATGGGGCGACGATGGGCGGCCTCACCATCGTGCCGCCGAGCGCGGTGGTCTCCGTGTCGATCCAAAACGGCGTGATGACCGTCTCGCCGTCCGTCACGTTCATGGCGGAGACCGTGGCGGGTCCCGTGACCGCCTCGTGGTCGATCGATCGAGGCGAACTGGGCGCCATCGACGGCGCGAGCGGGACCTTTCAGGCCAGCGGAACCGCCTCCGGCACCGGCACCATTCACGCCTCGTTCGGCAGCGCCACGGGGACGGCTTCGGTGACCGTCCGCATCGCGGCGACCGCGAACGGCGGTCCGAGCTGGAACGGCGACGCAGGGACCGGCGGCTACGGAGGTGTCGGCGGCGAGGGTCCCGGCGGCCCGACCGACTCCACGGTGTTCTCGGGCACTCCTTCGGCGCCGTCCTCCGCGCAAGAGCTCGGCTTCATCTATCCATACAATCTCACCGTGTGGCCCCGCGGCATGCTCGCGCCGCTCGTGCAGTGGCAAACGTCCCACTCCGCGCAGGCCGTATATATCCACTTGTCGCAAAACGATTACGACTTCAAGGGCTACTACGCGCTTACACAAGTCCCCGCGGGGCAGGCGCGCATGCGCCAACCGGTCGACGAGCAGGCGTGGGACACCGCGACCCACAGCAACGAAGGCGATCCGCTGCACGTCGAGGTCACCATCGCCGCGAGCGACGGGGTCGTCGGGCCGATCGCCGAGGACTGGACCGTCGCGCCCTCGGTCCTCCAGGGCACCGTCTACTACGGGTCCTACAATACGGCGCTCAACGGGAGCCCCGGCACGGTCACCGGAGCCATCCTCTCGATTCAGCCCGGCAACCTGAGCCCGACCTTGGCCGTGCCGTCTCTCATGGGTCAATGCCACGTGTGCCACGAGGTATCGGCGAACGGGTCGACCCTCTACACGAACAACGCCATCACCGGCGACTACGCGTTCGGAGGATCGTACGACCTCGACAATGGGAGTGCGCTCATCAAGGCGTATGACCCGACCGACTTCGGCGTGAACGGCCTCCAGTACAACGACGTCGCCGGGAAGTTCACCTACGGCGGGGTGTACCCGGACGGGACGTTCGTCCTCGCGAACTCGAACGACGACTTCCATTCTTACGTGGAAAACTCGGACCTCTTTTCGCGCGATACGCTCCTGGCGATCCCGACGAACGGCTTCACGAACATCGTCACCCAGGCCGTCACGCCGACCTTTTCGCCCGACGGGCGCCACGTCGCCTTCAACTTCTGGCAGGGCCAGTTCGGAACCGACGCGGGTGCCAGCCCGGGAGGGGGGGCGTCGATCGCCGCGATGGACTTCGATTGTGGGGCGCCGGCGGGCAGCATCCAGTGCGGGGCGCCTCCGTACACCTTCAGCAACATCAGGGAGATCTATCGCGACGCGACGCGCGTCCCCGGGTGGCCGGCCTTTACGCCCGACGGCAACGCCGTGATCTTCCAGAGCACGATCACGCCTTCGACCATGGGCTCGCCCCTCAACACGTATTCCGGTGGGACCGCCGAACTGATGATCGCGGACGCACGCAGCCCCGCGCAGTACGCGCCCACGCGCCTCTGCGCGCTGAACGGGTTCCAGAGCGACTGCGCGACGCCGTACCTGCCGGTATCGACCAGCCACCCGAACGACACGATTTACAACTACGAGCCCACGATGAACCCCATCGCGTCGGGCGGCTACTACTGGGTCGTCTTCACGACGCGCCGCGAGTACGGCAACGTCGCCCAGGGCGACCCCTACGAGACGAACACGTATTCGCCGATCGACCACCCGGTCACCAAGAAGTTGTGGGTGGCCGCGATCGACGAGAACCCCACGGCGGGCAAGGACCCGAGCCACCCCGCCTTCTATTTGCCCGGGCAAGAGCTCAACGCGGGGGACATGCGCGGCTTCTGGGCCGTCGAGCCGTGCCGGGCCGACGGGGTCGCGTGCAGCACGGGCGACCAATGCTGCAACGGCTTCTGCCGCGAGCCGCCCGACGGCGGTGGGCTCGCGTGCATGTCGACGACGACGGGGTGCTCGAACGAGTTCGAGAAGTGCGTGACGACGGCCGACTGCTGCGGCGCCGCCGCGGGTACGGCGTGCATCAACGGTCGATGCGCGCAGCCGGCCGCGCAGTGAGGGAGAACGGAGCGGACGCAGAACATCCGCGGACGACGACGCCTGCCGTGCCTCGGCGGCGACGTCCATGCGAGGTGCTGGCGTCGGCGCTCCTCGTCGGGACGTGCGTGGCCTGCCAAGCGAGGCCGCCCGCTTCCGCGCCCGCCGCCCGATCCGTCGACGTGGCGAACCGCGAGCCGCCGACGGGCGCGAAAAACCTGGGCCCCATCGAGGCGGCGAGCGGCGAAGGATGCGGGCTGCGAGGTACCCGGGGCACGTACGAGGGAGCCGAAGCCGAGCTGCGAAGCAAAGCCGAAGAACGCGGCGGTGACTACGTGCAGGTTACAAATAGCCTCGTGCCGCACGTCGAGGGCGCTTGCTACGACCTACGGTTCGTGATTCGAGGCGTCGTATTCCGAGTCAACCCCGTGCCCCTCGTCGGCGCGACCACGGCGGAAAGGTCGTGCGTTCCGGCGTGCTCGGCCGGGTACGCGTGCGCCGAGGGGACATGCCGCGCGGAGTGCAATCCCGCGTGCGCGCCCGACCAGACATGCGGGCAGGATCGTACGTGCAGACCGGCCGCGAGGTAGCGCGAGAAGGGCGCTCGGGTGCCTCCGTCTTCGTCCCTCGTAACACGCGCCACAGGTCCTTTTCAACGCCCGGACCCCTTTCGATCCGCGATGTAACAAAACAAAAGGTTGCGCGTCGGCCCGGGAGCGACCAATCGTCCTGCGGCGTCGTCATGATGGAACCCGAAATCATCCAGCGCTTCCTGGAGAGCGTGGGCCAGAAGGCCGACGTCGACCTCTACTTGAAGCTGTTCCGCGCGCAGAAGAAGGAGAGCTTCGCGATCATCTCGGCCGACGCGGAGATCGTGAAGAGCGCGCTCGATCCGTTTCACTTCGATCTGCGCATCCTCGCCGGCCTCGGCCTGATCCCGATCGTGCTCCTTGGGCTCGAGGGCGCGCGCGACGCCGACCGGCAGGCGCAGCGCGTCCAGGAGTGGCTGCTCGAAGACGCGGTCCCCGCGCGCGTCCTCGGCGCGGGCAGCGGCACGACGCCCGAGGCGATCGACGCCGTCCGAGCCACGATCGCCGATGGGGCCATCCCGCTCTTGTCGTTCGAGGCCGCCAAGGACGTCAACGCCGACGGGCGCGTCCGCATGCTGGCGACGCTGGCCGGCAGCCTCGAGACGCGCAAGGTGATCTTCCTCAGCCGGGGGGCGGGCCTCGGGCCCCGAGCCAGCCCGCCGCTTTCGGTCGTCAACCTGGGGCTCGACTACGAGGCGCTGGTCAGCGGCGGCGCACTGTCGCGCCGGCAGACCACGCTGCTCCGTCATGTGAAGCAGCTGCTGGAGCAGGTCCCGCATCGCATGAGCGTCGCCGTCGTCAACCCTCTGCAACTGCTGCGGGAGCTGTTCACCGTGAGCGGCGCCGGCACCCTGATCCGCCGCGGGTCGGCCATCGAGACCCGCGCCGGCTGGACCGACGTCGATCGGCCGCGGCTCCGCGCACTGTTTCACTCGGCCTTCGGCAAGACGCTGCGGCCGGACTTCTTCGAGACCCCGGTCGAGCGCACGTATATCGAAGAGGGCTATCTGGGCGCCGCCATCATCCGCGAGACCCCCATCGCCGTATACCTGACCAAGTTCGCCGTCGAGCGGCACGCCCAGGGCGAGGGGATCGGCGGCGAGCTCTGGTCGATG
This sequence comes from Polyangiaceae bacterium, assembly GCA_036500865.1. Lineage (GTDB taxonomy): Bacteria > Myxococcota_A > Polyangia > Polyangiales > Polyangiaceae > Palsa-1150. Next base: position 32,293 of record DASYBG010000020.1, on the reverse strand, counting down.
ATGGTGCGCGATTATCCCGCCTTCTTCTGGCGCGCCCGCCCCGCCAACCCGATCAACTCCTGGTACGGCAAGCAGTGCGACGGCATGGCCCGCTTTCCCGAGTGGCACGTGTTCTGGCGCGGCCTCCCCATCGACCGTATCGACCCCGCCATCCGCCACGCCCTCGGCGAACCGACCGATCTCGTCTAGCTCGTCGGGCGAGGCCACGCTGCCGCGTGCGCTATCGTGGGCGCGCAATGATCCGCCACAGGAACGCCCGTCGCTCCATCGCCTCCCTCCTCGCTCTCCTGGCTGTTGCGGCCTGCGAGCCGTCCTTCCTGCCGCCGACCCCACCGCCGGCCGCGGTGGCCGCTGCGCCGAGCGCCGACGCGGCCGCTCCCTTGCCCCCGGCCGTTCACCACGCGCCTTCGGAGCTCGATCCTTCGCTCGCGACCGCGGAGGCGCCCGAGGTCTTCCTCGTGGACTTCACGACGACCCAGGGCGACTTCGTCGTCGAAGCGCACCGCAGCTGGGCGCCGCGCGGCGCGGACCGCTTCTACAATCTGGTGAAGCTCGGCTTCTTCGACGACATGCGGTTCTTCCGCGCGATCCCCGATTTCATGGTCCAGTTCGGGATCGCGGGTGACCCCGAGGTCGCGGCGAAGTGGCGCGAGGCGACCCTCGCCGACGATCCCGTGACGCAGTCGAACCTGCGCGGCTTCATGAGTTTCGCGCAGACGGGCCAACCCAACTCGCGCACCACCCAGGTCTTCATCTGCTTCGCGAACCATCCGTCGCTCGACGCGTCCGGCTTTGCCCCGTTCGCGAAGGTCACCCGCGGCATGGACGTCGTGGACAACCTGTACAAGGGCTACGGCGAGGGCGCCCCGCACGGTCGAGGCCCGGATCAGACCCGCATCCAGACAGAAGGCAACGCGTACCTGGACCGGGACTTCCCGAAGCTCGATCGCATCCTGAGCAGCCGCATCGTCGAGCCGTAGTCCCCCGCGCGATGGCAGCCCGGCAGCCAAGGCGGCGCCCCTTTGACCGGCTTCGGCTGTGAGTGGATTTTATGACGGATACGGCTCCGCGTTGCCACTGCTCTCTTCGATGGCCCGCGATGCTTCCGCCTTGTTGCGTTTCGGCCGAACTGTCCTCCGTCCGAGCGCGTTCGACCGCGAACGGGTGCTCGTCTCGCTCATGGCCAAGCTTCGCGACATCGATTTCGTCGATGACCCGCGCCTGGGTTCGGCGGGGGAGGGGTTCGCGGTGGTATGGGGGCGCCGGGGCCGCGCATGCCAGTGGATTTTGTGATGGCCGCGCGCGCCTGATGCCACTGCTCCCGTCGATGACCGCGCACATGGTGGTGAACCCTCGCGCGGTGCGCGCTGCGGAGGACCCAACGGCCGTGCCGTCCTTCCGCGACGTGTACGAGGGCTATTTCGATTTCGTTTGGAGTTGTGCGCGGCGCATGGGCGTCCCCGCGGATGCCATCGACGACGTGGTGCAGGAGGTCTTCATCACGGTGCACGGACGGCTTGGCACCCTCGAGCGGCCCGCCTCCTTGCGCAGTTGGCTCTATGGCGTGGTTCGGAGGATCGTCAGCGGCTTTCACCGGAGCCGGAACACGCGCATGGATCGGGACTCACCCCCGCGCGGGATCGAAGAGGTCGGGAGCCCCGTGCAGCTCTCCCCGCTCGATCTCGCGGTCCTCGGGGAGGAGGTCCAGTTGCTCTGGCGTTTGCTCGCCGAGCTCGACGACGCCAAGCGTGAAGTCTTCATTCTGGCCGAGCTCGAGGAAATGACGGCTCCCGAGATCGCGGAGGCCGTTGGGATTCCGCTCAACACGGCTTATTCGCGGCTTCGCGCGGCCCGCCTGGAGTTCCAGGAAGCCTTCGCGCGCGTCGCCGCCCGACATAAAGTGAGGAAGTAAATGCGCGATGAGTCTTCCCCCGACGCCGCCGCGTTGATCCGTGCAGGCCGAGCCGCGTTCCGGCCGGACGCCGCCGATCGCGCGCGCGTGTTGCGCGCTCTCGAGGGAACCCTCGGCGAGGGTGCTCTGCGGGGCGAGCCGGGCGGCGGGAAGCCGGGTAGGGACTCCACTGCGGCGCGGCACTCTCTCCGAGCGGCCAAGGTCTGGAGCGGCCTTGCGGCGCTCGCGGTCGCGAGCGGGGTGCTCGTATCCCTGCGCTCGTGGACGGGAGATGCGCGTCGCGACGTCGCGCGGCCCTCGACTTCGTCGAGCCCTGCAGTCCCATCCGAGCCGGCGTCGAGCATCGCCCCTTCGAGCCTCGCCTCGCCGAGCGAGGACCTTGCCGTTCACGAGCCCGCGCGCGCGGGGCGCCCGTCGAGCGCTCCGCGTTCCAGTGTCCGACCCGCGACGTCGCGTGCCACATCCGACTCGCTGAAGGAAGAGGTTCGCCTGCTCTCGCGCGCGGAGCGGCAGCTCGGCGATGGTCTGGGGGAAGACGCGCTGGCGACGCTCGACGAGCACGAGCAGCGCTTCCCGAGGGGCGCGCTCACCGAGGAGCGAATGGTCGCGCGCGTCGAGGCGCTGTGCATGCTCGCTCGCATGCCCGAGGCGAAGGCCGAGATGGGGCGGCTCGTCCGCGCGTACCCGACGTCCTTGCATCTGAACGGGGCGGCGCGGAGGTTCTGCGGCGACGCTCTCGGCGTAGCGCCGTAGAGATCATCACTTCCCGTATCCCGCCGCGATCACGTTGGCCTGGACGGCGTTGTCGGTCGCGTCCGCGGGACGGCCCGCGGTGACCGCGCCTTCGAAGAACGTGCCGAACGACGAGTTGCTGTTGTCGCCGCCGATGCCGAGGACGATGCCGCCTTGCATCGCCCACCGCAGAGTCGTCGGGGTCGCTCCGTTGTATGCGGTCGTCAGCGCGCCGGACTGGGCGTTGCCGACCCGAATGGCGTACGTGGTCGCGTCGGTCTTGAGCACGCCCATGGCGAAGGGGATGAGCTGGGACGGAAGACTGGCGTTCGTCGTCGTCGAGACGCCCGTGCCTCCCGACCAAACCCCGTCCTCGAAGTCGCCCATGAACCAGGGACCGCTGCCCGCGCCCTTGCCCCAAAACCCCGTTCCGAAGAACATGGCATTCATCAAGCCGGTGCCGCCGTTGCAATTGTTCGTCGAGGCATTCCCGAAGTCCCAGCAGCATGCCGGACCGCCGCGCGTGCCGTCGGCCACTTCGTAAACGCCTTGCGGCATGGAGCCGGTCGGCATTCCCTTGGTCACGTCGTTCCGATAGCCGTCTTGCGGCACCATGTAGAGCGCGTAGGCCTTGTGGCCGCTGACGGTCAACGCGTGGGCCGTCGCGTTGGACTCGTTGTCCGGCATCGACGCGGTTCCGATGTAGCAGCCGGCCGGCGCCTTCGTGAGGTTGTTGCCCTTGCCGGACTGGTCGTAGAGGACCGAGATCGTGCAGCTTGATGTGCCGCAGAACGTGTCTTGGGTAGCCGCGTTCGCGAAGGTACCCGTGGCGAGCACGCCGATATCCTTGGTGGTGCCGTCCGCCCGCCTCACCCGGTAGAGGTTTCCGGTGTACGAGGCGGAGAGGGCCCGAACCGTGCTGTACGCCGCGACGCACGGCGTGTTGCCCGACGCATAGAGGTCGCAAGGGCCCTGCATCCCGGTGACGGCGCCGCTCCTGGAGCCGGAGCTGCTGGAGCTCGAGCCGCTGCTCGAACCGGAGCTGCTGGAGGAACTCGAGCCGCTGCTGGAACCCGAGCTGCTGGAGCTCGAGCCGCTGCTCGAACCGGAGCTGCTGGAACCGGAGCTGGCGCTCGAACCCGCGGGCCCTCCGCTCGAACTGGACGAGCTGCCGTCGCCTCCCGACGACATGCCAGAGCTCGAGCCATTGCCCGGCCCGATCGATCCTGAGCTCGAACTCGAACTCGAATCGCTGCCCCCGGATCCGGAGCTCGAGCCCGAGGCGTCTTCGGAGGGTCCGCCGCTGTTCGACGAAAGCGACCCGCAGGCGAGAGTCAGAAAGGTCGCGGCGGGGATGGCCATGCGCCTGCCGATGTTCCTGAGCCGCGTTTTCATGAGTGAGCTCCTTGGGGACCGCCCCTGCCCCCCCTGCAGTGGCATGGCTCGTCTCGATCCGTCATTCGGAGTGCGCGATCTTGCCGAAGCGGCGTTGCACCACCCCTCGTGCGGTCGTCTGCATTTCTCACGACGGAATCGGAGGCCCTTCGCCACTGCCATGCCGTGACCTACCGAACCAACGCACAGGGCGCCGCGCGCGTCCGAACGATCTATTCCGTGGCCGCCCTGGCCGCGCTCTGGGCGTGCAGCAGCAATTCGCCCGATACGGGCGACAGCGGCGCGCCGCCCACGGGCGCAGGGTCGTCGTCCTCGGGCGCATCCTCGTCGGGATCCAGCGGCTCCGCGTCCGCGGGCTCTTCCTCGGGGTCCTCGTCGGGAGCGTCGTCGTCCGGAGGCCCGTCTACGGGTGGGTCCTCGTCGGGAGACGCAGGCGGATCGTCGTCCTCGAGCGGCTCGTCGTCGGGCGGCCGCGGATCGTCGTCCTCGAGCGGCTCGTCGTCGGGTGGGCGCGGATCGTCGTCCTCGAGCGGCTCGTCGTCATCGGGCGCGGGCGGCGCCGACGCAGGCAGGAGTTCTTCGGGGGGTTCGAGCTCCGGCTCGACGCCGGACGCGGGGCTCTCCGACGGGGGGCCGTTCGACGCAGGCAAGACGCCGGGCACGGCTCCGGCCAACGCGGTCGTCGTCGATCCTGGGACGTATCACCAGCGCGTCGCCGGCTTCGGCGCCTCGTCGGCGTGGGAGGGCGGCTACAAGAACGCGACGGACCCGACGGACCTCTTTTCGACCACGGGCAACGGCGCCGGGTTGTCGCTGTTCCGCGTCCGTATCCAACCGTCGCCGGCAGGGACGACGAGCAACGGTGAGATCCAGATGGCCCTCGCCGCCCAGAAACTGGGCGCGACGGTCTGGGCGACGCCGTGGACGCCCCCCCCCGCCGACAAGTCGAACGACAATACGGTCGAGGGGACGCTGACGAATCCATCCGCCTGGGCGGCCACGCTGGCGAGTTACGTGAGCACGATGAAGGCCGCGGGGATCAACCTTTACGCGGTGTCCGCCAACAACGAGCCCGACGCCAACGTGACCTACGAGTCGTGCGTGTACACGGGAGCCACGATGGCGACGTTCGTCGGTACGAGCCTCGGTCCCGCGCTGGCGCCCACGGGCGTGAAGCTCATGATGCCCGAGACGCAGAACTGGTTCGGGTTCGCCACGTTCGAACCCGCGCTCGAGGCCAACGCGGCGGCCTGGGCGGCGACGCAGATCGTCGCGACGCACGAGTACGGGGGCAACCCGGCCGCGTATCCGCACATTCAGGCCGCCGGCAAGGAATTTTGGGAGACCGAGTGGTTCGCCTCGGGCGCGGAGGACGCCACGATGACGAACGGACTCGTCATCGCAAACACGATCTTCCAGGCGATGACCGTCGCCAACATGAGCGCCTGGCACTACTGGTGGTTTTACCCCGCGACGGCCGACAACGGCGCGCTCTGGGACATGTCCACCAATACGTGGGCCAAGCGCATGTGGGTCATGGGCAACTTCAGCCGCTGGGCCCGGCCGGGATACTTCCGTGTGGACGTCGCGGGGACGGCGCCGCCTGCCAACGTGCACGTCATTGGATTTCAGAATCCAGCCGACGGAACGCTCTCGATCGTCGTGATTAACGGCGGAGGGGCGACCACCCTACCGATCTTCGTCAAGGGCGCCTCCTGGCCTGCGAGCGTCGTGCCCTGGATCACCGACAACACTCAGAACATCGGGATCGGCGCCACGATCACGCTCAACGCGGGGAGCTTCATGGCGCCCTTGACCGCGCAGAGCGTCACGACGTTCGTCGGCTTACCCTGAGCGACGGACTCGCCTTTGCGCGCATGAACGCGGCTCCCGACGACTATTTGGCGATGCCCGACTCTGTCCCAGAGGAGCTCGGGCTTTGCAGAAGGGTCAGCTCGTTGGCCAACTGCGGGGCCGCGCCCGGCTCGGTCGTCTGAAGCTGCGCGAGGGCGCTCGCGCTCGGCGAGGCGCTGGCTGCGGATGAACCTGGGTCGACCGAGTACGTGACCGCGGCGGTGCCGCCCATGCTGGCTGCCAGCAGGGCGGAGTTCGCGCTCGCCTGCAGAAGCGTGGCCGTCGTGCTGATCGACACCGAGTCGCCCCGGGTGGTCGCCGACGCGTTTGGCGAAGATCCCGATGTCGCCGCGGTCGTGGATGGGGTCGCACCGGCCGCCAGCGGCACGGAATAGGGCTGCGCCATGCCCACGTTGAACGAAAGGCTTACCAACTGTGCCTCCTTGGCCGCCGAGCTGCCTCGAATGCGAAGAACGGCAAAACGGAGACGACCTTGAGCGCGCGCGCCCGTCCGCCGGAGGGTCGCGGGCGATGTCGCATGGGACCGGGGTCCGGCATCAGGGTAGCGGAGCCGTCTTGGCCGCGCCGCAACGCGCCCGCCGAGCTCGACGAGGTAGAGCGGCGCCATGCCTTTGGGCCGTTCTTGCCTCTCGGATTGGGTCTCGGGTTTGCACGCCCCTTTGCGCATCGAGCGGCGATGCCGCCCATCACGAGGAGAAGAAGCAATGGCTGAAGCGCGCGATACGAACAATCCGCAACAGACGACGACGGCGCAGGGACAGGCTCGCCCGCAAGAGGGCAAGGAGTCTGCCGCCACGCTCGCCCGTCGGAGTGCCGGCGAGATGTCCCAGCCGGATTGGACAAGCTCGCCCTTCTCGTTCATGCGCAGATTCATGGGCGAGATGGACCACCTTTTCGAGGACTTCGGCTTCGGGGCGCCCGAGTTTTCGGGACGGCCCGGACGGGCACTCGAGCGCATGCGCGGCGAATGGTCGCCGCAGGTCGATGTGCTGGAACGCGACGGACAGTTGTTGGTCCACGCCGACCTGCCGGGTCTGCGGCAGGACGACGTGAAGGTGAGCGTAGATCGCGGAATCCTATCGATCTCCGGAGAGCGGAGCCACCAGCACCAGCACGAGAAGGGTGGCGTGTACCAGTGCGAGCGGAGCTATGGGAGCTTCCGCCGCACGATCGCCTTGCCCGACGGGATCGAGCCGGAGAGCATCAAGGCGTCGTTCGCCGACGGCGTCCTCGAAGTGACGATGCCGATGCCGAAGTCGGCGCCGACGGGGCGTAATATCCCCATCGGGCCGAAGACGACCGGAGTGAAACACTAGCGCACGGCAGCGAAGAGCACTCGGGCGTCTCCGAGGGCGGCGCGCCGGTCATGTTCATCGCGCGTGATCCCTTCCGCCACGCGTGAGTCGAATCGCCTCGGGCCGTCGCGGAGGTTGCGCGGCATACGGCGGCCCGAAGGTGAGCAGAGGAAAGCCGGAGACAGTCGCGTACGGCGCGATGCGAAGCGGCTTCGCGCGCCATGAGTTCGCGTCGATGCGCACGGCCATGGCGCTGGCGTTCGGGTTGCATCTCAGGCGGCCTCGCCATGGTGTCCAATACCGCAGGCGGCGATGTCCGCGGCGCCGCCGGCGGGCTCGAGGCGGCCGGCTCGAGGCGGCGCTGGCCCCGTATCGTCGCGGCGCTGCTCGGCCTCCTCGTGCTCGTCGCGATCCTGGGCGCAGTGAAGGGCGCGCAGATCATGACGTTGATCGGCGCCGGCAAGAAGATGAAGGCCGCGGGTCCTCCGCCCGAGACCGTCGCCACAGCGGTCGCGCAGGAGCAGACCTGGGATCAAACGCTCGAGTCCGTCGGGAGTGTGGCGGCCGCGCAGGGCGTGTCGATTGGCAACGACGCGCCCGGGATCGTGTCGCGAATTGCCTTCGAGTCCGGCGAGACCGTGCGCGAGGGACAGGTGCTCGTCGAGCTCGACACACGCGTCGAGCGCGCCCAGCTCGCCTCGGCGCGCGCCCGGCAAGCGCTCGCCCAGGAGACCCTCAAGCGCACGCAAGCGCTGTTCGCGACGGGCGCAATCGCGCAGTCCCAGCTCGACACGGACACGTCGCAACTCAACGGGGCCACGGCCGACGCGGACGCCCTTGCCGCGCAGATCGATCGCAAGACGGTGAAGGCGCCGTTCGCAGGGAAGCTCGGGATCCGTCTCGTCAACGTGGGGCAGTACCTCGCGCCGGGCACGCCCATCACGGTCCTCGAAGCACCGGAGGCGACGTATATCGACTTCGACCTGCCTCAGCAGGATCTCTCCCTCGTGCGCGTCGGGATGCCGGTGCGGCTGGCGCTCGACACGCCGGACGCGGGCGCAGCGCACGCGGACGGAGCCGTCTTCGCCATCGAGCCCGCGGTCGACCCGACGACACGCAACATCAAGCTCCGGGCGACCCTTCCGGCCAAGGACCAGTGGCTGCGGCCGGGCATGTTCGTGCGCGTCTCGGTCGTCGAGCCGCAGAAGGCGGATGTCGTTGCCATTCCGGCGACCTCCGTCGTGCACGCTCCGTACGGCGACTCCGTCTTCCTCGTGGAGACGGCTCCCGCCGCCGGCGGGTCGGCGGCTCCGCCGGCGAAGATCGCGCGCCAGCAGTTCGTACGCGTAGGCGACGAGCGCGGGGACTTCGTCGCGATCGCGGATGGCGTGAAGGCGGGAGAGGAGGTCGTCTCCGCGGGCGCGTTCAAGCTCCGGAACGGGACGCACCTCGCGATCAACAACGCCGTGCAGGCGCCCGCCGAGTTCGCACCCCGTCCGGCCAACCACTGAGGACTCCGTGCGCATCACCGACATCTTCGTGCGGCGCCCCGTCCTCGCGATGGTCGTCAGCTTCGTCGTCCTCATCGCGGGGCTCCAGGCCATTCGCGGCATCACCGTCCGCCAGTACCCGAAGATCGAGAGCGCCACGATCACCGTACGCACAGTGTACGTCGGCGCCGACGCGGAGCTCGTGCGGGGCTTCGTCACGACGCCCCTCGAGCGCGCCATCGCCGCCGCCGACGGCATCGACTACATGGAGTCGCAGAGCCAGCTGGGTCTGTCGACGATCAACGTCCGGCTGAAGATCAACTTCCCGGCCGCGGCGGCGCTGAGTGATATCAGCGCACGCGTGAACCAGGTGCGCGCCGACCTCCCGCCGGAGGCCGAGATTCCTGCGATCAACATCGAGCCATCCGACTCGCAGATCGCGGCGATGTACCTGTCCTTCGGGTCGACCATCCTCGAGCAGAACCAGGTCACCGACTACCTGATCCGAATCGTGCAGCCTCGCCTCTCCGCGGTGGAGGGCGTGCAGAAGGCGGACATCCTCGGCGGTCGCACCTTCGCGCTCCGCGCGTGGCTCAAGCCAGACCGCATGGCGGCCCTCGACATCAGCCCGGCGCAGGTGCGCGCCGCCCTCGCCGCGAACAACTACCTCGCCGCGGTGGGCGAGACGAAGGGCCACCTGATCCAGGTCGAGCTCACCGCGACGACGAGCCTCCGGAACGTGGACGACTTCAAGCGCCTCGTTCTTCGCGAGCACGGCGGCGCGCTCGTGCGCCTCCAGGACGTCGCCGACGTGACCCTCGGCGCCGACGACTACGACTCGGACGTCCGCCTCTCGGGCAAGAAGGCCGTCTTCATGGGCGTGTGGGTGCTCCCGAACGCGAACACGCTCGACGTCATCCGCCGCGTCCGCGCCGAGGTGGACGCCATTCGGAGCGATCTGCCGCGCGGGATGGAGGCGAACGTCGCCTACGACTCGACGCGATACATCGAGAGCGCCATCGACGATGTCATGCACACGCTCGTCGAGACGATCGTCATCGTCATGGTCGTCATCTTCCTCTTTCTCGGCTCCGTCCGCACCGTGCTCGTTCCTGTCGTCGCCATTCCCCTCTCGCTCGTGGGGGCCGTCTTTCTCATCGAGGCCTTCGGGTTCACGCTCAACCTCCTCACGCTGCTCGCCATCGTGCTCTCGGTCGGCCTGGTCGTGGACGACGCGATCGTGGTGGTCGAGAACGTGGAGCGTCACGTGGGCCTCGGAGCGCGACCCTTCCGCGCCGCCCTCGACGGCGCCCACGAGCTCGTTGGCCCGATCTTCGCCATGACGATCACCCTCGCGGCCGTATACATCCCCATCGGTTTCCAGGGCGGGCTGACCGGCGCGCTCTTCCGCGAGTTCGCGTTCACCCTCGCCGGTGCGGTATGTATCTCCGGCATCGTCGCCCTCACGCTCTCGCCGATGATGGCGTCGAAGCTCGTCCCCGCCGCAGGGCACGAGGGGTGGTTCGCGCGCAAGAGCGAGCGGGCGTTCGAAGGAATGCGGCGCCTCTACGTGCGGCTGCTCGACGGTACCCTCGGGGTGAGGCCCGCCGTCTACGCCGTCTGGCTCGTCGTCTCGCTGCTCGTCGTGCCGATGTACGCCTTCTCACCCGCGGAGCTCGCGCCGGCGGAGGACCAGGGCGTACTCTTCGGCGCGCTCGATCTTCCCGCGAACGCGACGATCGAGCAGCTGACGCCCTATAGCGAGCAGACGGAGCACATCTGGGCGTCGGAGCCCGAGTTCGAGCAGTCGTTCCAAGTCACGTTCCCGTACGCCGGCTTCGGCGGCGCGCTCATGAAGCCATGGGACCAACGCAGCCGCAGTATCTTCCCCATCCAGGAGGAGCTCGCGCGCAAACTCACCCGGGTCGCGGGTGTGCGCGCCCCGATGTTCGTGCCGCCGGCGCTCCCGAGCGCGGGGTTCTTTCCGATCGAGTTCGTGGTCGCCTCGACCGCGAGCCACGACGAGATTCTGCGGTTCACGGACCGGATCGTTCAGGAGGCGATGGCGAGCGGGCAGTTCGCCTTCCCGCCGGTCACCGACGTGAAGATCGACCAGGCGAGCAGCCGTATCGTCGTCGACCGGGACAAGGCGGCGTCGATGGGCTTGAGCATGGAGACCGTCGGGGCCGATCTCGCCTCGATGCTCGGCGGCAACTTCGTCAATCGATTCGACATTGACGGCCGCAGTTACAAGGTAATCCCGGAGGTCGAGCGCAGCGCGCGCCTCTCGCCGCAGCAGCTGGACGACCTTCGCGTGACGGGGCCCGGCGGTACCCTCATCCCCCTCGGGTCCATCGCGACGCTCCAGCAGCGCGTCGTGCCGCGCACGCTCAACCGCTTCCAGCAGCTCAACGCCGTGAAGATCTCTGGCGTCGCCCCTCGGTCCGTCGACCAAGGTCTGCGCGTCCTCACGGACGCCGCGGCGCGCATTCTGCCGTCGGGCTACCACGTCGACTTCACGGGCCAGTCGCGGCAGCTCAAACAGGAGGCAGGGAAGTTCTTGCCGGCGATGGTGCTGGCTCTCTTGCTCATCTTTCTGGTGCTCGCCGCGCAATTCAATTCCTTTCGCGACCCCTTCGTCATCCTCGCAGGGTCGGTACCGCTCGCCATGTTCGGCGCCCTCGTCTTCACGTTTCTCAAATTCACCGGGCCGCCGGGCCTGCATTTCGCGCTGACCGATCCCTGGACGACGACGCTCAACATCTACTCGCAGGTCGGCCTCGTCACGCTCGCAGGCCTCGTGTCCAAGAATGGCATTCTCATCGTCCAATTCGCGAACGCCCGGCAGGCGGCGGGCATGACCAAGCTCGACGCCGTGAGGGAAGCCGCGTCGACCCGGCTGCGGCCCATTCTGATGACGACCGTGGCGACCGTCGCGGGCCACTTCCCGCTCACTCTCGTGACCGGCCCAGGCGCCGCGGCCCGCAACTCGATCGGGCGCGTGCTCGTCGGTGGGATGAGCATCGGCACCCTATTCACTCTCTTCATCGTTCCGTCGCTCTACGTGCTGCTCGCCAAGGACCATCGCCGAGAGCAGGAACGGCTCGCCGCGGAGGAAGGGGAGCCGGCCGTCGTGCCGGTGCAAAGCGCGCCGATTTGAGAATGCTCGCCGGGTGGAGTCGTATCTCGGCGGCTTCGGTGATCGACGAGTCGCGGTGCAGGCGAGCGTGGAGATGGTGGGCGGGTCTCGTCATGGTAGCCTCGCGCCGTGGAGCAGCCCAGCCACGACGGGGACTCCAAGGTGCTCGTCGGTTTGCCGCCAAATCGCATCGAGGCACTCGCCGACGGCATTTTTGCCGTGGCCATGACGATCCTCGTTCTCGAGCTGCATGTCCCGGAGTTGGGACCGGGAGCCTCCGATGCTCGCCTCCTGCCGGCGCTGGAAGGCCTCGTGCCGAAGGCCCTCAGCTTCGCGAGCGGATTCGTGATCCTCGGCACGCTCTGGATTGGCCACCGTTATCAATTTCACTATATCCGCTGCTCGAACCGGGCGATTCTGTGGATCAATCTCGTTTTTCTACTGGCGATCTCCTTCCTCCCGTTCGTCGTGGCCCTGATAGGTACGTACGGAGCAATGCGCGTGACGTGCATCCTCTATGGCACGACGCTGGTCGTCGCGATGACGTGCCTACTCGTACAGTGGCTCTATGCGGCGGGACCTTCGCGACGCTTGGTGAGTCACACCCTCCCGCCAGAGGTGTTCGCAGGACTTCGCAATCGCGTGCTGATGGGCATGATTGGCTATGGCGGAGGCCTTCTTCTCGCGTTCGTCGCACCCCGCGCGAGCCTGTTCTGCTACGTGGCGACGCCGCTGCTGTACCTGATGCCGGCCCGTTTCGATCGCCACGTTCGCGCCGGTGGGTGAAGACCGTTCCGAGGTTATTGCGCGATGACGCCGTAGGTCCGGTCGTCGGGGCCCACTTCGAGCAAGCAGTTCCCCGGGGCGCTCGGCGTGAAGCCGAAGGCGACGCCGCTCGAACCGGCCGGAATCGTCAGCGAGCCCGTCGTCAGAGGCGTCGTGCATGCCGTATCGGAGTAAAGCAAGCCGTTGGACGCGGTCATCGAGACGACAAGGCTGTGCGGCGCATCGGGTGAACCGGCGCTCGGTGAGAAGTTGAGCTGCAACGCCGCACAGACGCCGTGCGTGATGGTCGGCAAAGGATAGGGCGTCAGATCGAACGTGTAACTCGCGCACGTCCCTCCCGCGCAGATGAACGGTCCGAAATACGGGCATGAAACCGCGGGCGCCGTGCACCCTTGCGCCAAGAAGGGCTGGCAAAGACGGTTCGCTGCACTTTGCACAGGGCCGACACCTGCCTCGTTCGACAACCACCCGCAAACCGCGACACAATCGCCGCCCTGATCGGAGGCGGTCCAAACGCAGTCGGTGTCCTCGCCGCAGGCGACGTTCTGCCCGACGATCGGGCCGAACTGTGACGCGGCCGCGGCCGCGAGATCGTCACAAGGAGAGCTCGCATCCATGTCCGATGGCTCGGCGTCGGTCCCGGGCGATCCATCGGAGGTTGCGCCGTCGGCGCCGCCATCCGGGTGGTCGTCGCAGCAGAAGGAACCGACGGGTGCGGCGCCGCCATCGAGGTAGGTGGTCGGTCCGCCCGCGCAATTGTTCGCGGGCGTGCCCGAAGACCAAGAGAGTCCTCCGGCAACACACTGCACGATGCCGTTCGAGCAAAAGGGCTCCGACCCCGCGCCGTCGGGCTCTTCCGTGACCGACGGATAGCAGCCGGCCGGGCAGGCATCGACGGGGAAGCACAAGCAGCCGGCGTAACAGCTCCCTCCGTCGCCTCCGTTGTTCGAAGTGCGGCAACCGGTGGCCGCTCGGAGGAGCAGAGATCCCGCGGCCGCCAGACCCAACGCGAACGCCAAGCGATGAGCCATGCCGCTACAATAAGCAGACTGCGTGCCTGGGCAGTCGCGCCCTCCAGGCCGTGGAATGGCGCCGGACATGTGTCGCATCGTGCCGCGGCGTGATCGGTGAGTCAGGCGGACGCCAATCGCGCCGCGATGAGGCGCCAGCCGTTCTGGTTTCCCGCGAACCTCTTCCGGCGGCCCGCACGCGAGGCGGCAGGTACGCCGGCGAACGGCGCACCCTTGTCAGAGTCGACGATGACGTGCTCTGGTCCTCGCGCGGGCCGGCGGTTGCAGGGGGAAGAACAGGAGGGTTCCTTGATGGCTTTACGAGGGGTCGAGGCACGGTTGGCGCGCGTTTGGTTCGTCGCGCTCGGTAGCGCGGTGGCCGGATGCGGAGGCTCGACGCACGCGGGCGTCCAGGATTCCGGGACGGATGCAAGCCTCGCGGATGGCGCCTCATCGGCCGACGGCGTCGCAATGCCAGGGAACGGCGACGCGACGCCGACCCCTGACGACGCTGGAACGCCCGACGGGGCGCTGCTCGTGGACGACGAATCAAGCTCGATCGGCCGGATCAGTCTTGCGAACGGCTCCTCTTGGTACACGTACCCGCTTCCGGGCGAGGGGACGATTGCGCCGACCCCAGGCACCACGTTCTTTTTCACGCCTACCACGGGGCCAGGCTTCTCGAGCGCGGCGTGCATCTCGGCCACGGGCATCACCGGGTTCGGGGCAGGCATGGGGTTCGGATTCCAGCTCCCAACTACGGACGGAACCCAGGTGCCCTTCGATGCGAGCGCGTTTTCGGGCTTGTCCTTTTACGCCATGTCGCCGGACGCGCCCGACGTGGTGGTCACGTTCTCGGACATCGGCACGTATTCCTACGCGCCCGGCGCGACCTGCGCGGGAGGCGCCGACGCAGGTCCTTTCCCGGACGGAGGCTATCCCGTGCCTCCTTGTGGCGACTCGCCGCAGGCGGCCGTCGCGCTTTCTTCCGCCTGGCAAAAGGTCACGCTATCGTTCGCAAAAGTCTCGGCGTTCCCGATTTCAGGGTACTACTCGCCGACCTCCGTCGACCCGAGTGGGCTCTTCTATCTGACGTTCGGTTTGAGCAACCCGAACGCGCGCATCGACGGCGGCGCGCCGCTCGCGTTCCACATTTGCGTCGCGCAGATTTACCTCTTGCCGTGAGATTGCCGGTCACGGCCCTCGGCGCGTCTCGTTTCGTTCGGCGGCAGCGACCGGTCGTTCTCGAACGACGATGCGCGGTGCCCTCTTGGAGGGACCGGCCGGCTCACGGGGTGTCGGGGCTCGTCGCGGCCACCCCTTGTGCCCGCAAGATGATCTTTTGGATACAGCAATGGAGTCCGTCGGTCGAGGCTTGCGGGGCCGAAAAGTAGTCGTTCGTTCCGCGAAATTGCGGCTGACACGCCGCGGGTTGCGAGGATGCGAAGGTCAGCGTCGTCGACGTGAAGATCACGTCGGATACGGGCTCCTGCGAGTCCCCCTCGATGACGAACTCCCCAATGTCCTGGACCTGGTTCATCATATCGATCGCATAGCTGACGGATTGACCACTCTGGGCGTCGGTCACGGTTTGAGTCCAGTTCTCACCGCTCAGGGTCATCGAGATTTTCAGGCTGTCGCCGACGGCCGCGTCCATACCCGGGCCGCCATGGCACCCGCCGTACATCGCGAATTCAGGCGATGTCATCGCGAGATTGGTGTTTACGTATTGAGCGGAAATCCACCATGACGCGTAAGGACTCCCGCTCGGAGCATTCGGCGCGCAGGTGGGACCCCAGGTGAGCACGGGTTGCAGCACACCGTTGTTGATCGGAAGGTCCATGGATCCAGGGCCATCCGGCTGAACGCCCGGCCACAAGAAGAGGGTCCCGGACGCCGGTGGCTTCGTGGGGACAACGAGCGTCGTATCGAGGCCCACGAGTTGATTTTGCGCCGCCGTCGTCAGCTCGACCCAACCGAAACCCATGGCCGGGACGCGAGAGCCCGTCGCGTTGCTCGCGGGGAAGGCCTGTCCGTCGCATAGGGTATCGCCGGCATCGGCGCCTTCCGCGTCGGCTTGGCTCCCGGCGTCGACCGCGGCGTCGTCGTGAGCGTCGCCCTCGCCTGCGTCGGGCGTCTCGCTCGATCCGTCGTGGGTCGCCCCGCTCGAACCGTCGTTGACGATGCCCGCGTCTCGTGTCGCGGCATCGGATGCCCCGCGCGTGGCTGCATCGTCGTTTGCGTCGGTCGCGGCTTCGCCCGCACCGCCATCGCTCGCCTTCGTCCCGCCGGGTCCCGTGTCGCCGGAGCCGATATCGGCCTCATCGTGCCCGCCGTCGCCTTCGCCCATACCGTCATTGCCGCCCGCGTCGTGATTGCCGTTGTCCGTGGGCTCGGTCGACGAGCCACATCCCAGCGACAAGACAATGCCGGCGAGCCCGACCCAACGAATGCACGCGCTCGGAGTCCTGATCCATACACTCATCGTCCTTGCCTCCGACCAAACACCACTCACGCGTGCAAAGAGTCGAATCGCGCGACTCTCGTAGAACGTAACCTAGACGGCCACGCGAGGCTCGCGGGAGTATCGCTACAGCGAAAGCGCAAAATGCGACCGTAGATGCAGTCGGAGAGGCGACTCCGCGCTTACGTGAGCCATGGGGAATGGGCAGCGTCACCTCCGCCCATGTTGTTTTCGCGTTTTGAGCGGGGGGCATCATCGCGTGCGCGAGCTCGCGCCGGATGGCTGCTGAGCGCGGGTCTGCTCCTGGTCGCGCCGGACGCGCACGGCGATCGTGATCGGCACCCGCCGCGCTTCAGCCCCGCCGACAAACCCGCCGGCGTCCCCTCCGAATACGTACTCACGCACAACGGATTCTTTCACCCGTCGTGCGTCGTCACGGTCGATTCCGACGAAGTGGTCGGCGGCGATGGCGTGATCCGCGGCATGGATGGAACGGAACACGCGCGCTTCGCTCCGTGTGCGTTTCCCCGGTACAGCCAACGGGGACGGCGAATGGATACCGCGGGGCCGGCGGCAACGACGCCGCATCGCCCGCCGCTCGAAGAGGCGACCGTCGCGTACGACGGATACATCGTTTGGTACACGTATACGGGCAGCATCGTGCCGGGCTCGGGCCTGAGCACGCAGTGGACGGTGCCGTTGGCGCCGCTCGCGACCGCCAGCCAGGATATCGCGTTCTTCAACGACATCACGACGACCGCGGGTGGCGGAGACATCCTCCAGCCCGTCCTCGACTACAACGGCGAGTCCGCGAATCGCTGGGCCATCGAAAGCGAGCATTGCTGCATCGACAACGACGACATGCAGACGACGCCGATCGACGTCAGTCCCGGCGATCGCATCTTGGGCACGGTCACCGGATCGGGATGTGACTCGACCGGTGCTTGTACCGGTTGGACCGTGGTCACGTCCGACGAGACCACGGGCACATCGACGACCCTCAACACGACCGCCCCGATGGGCGTTCCCAGCGGCGTCAGCCCGGGGTCGCTCGAAACCTACGGCGTGAATGCTTGCGACTTATTTCCTGCGAACGGCGAGATCACGTTCGTGGACAACACGCTCACGAGCTCCGACGGCGGGATCGAGAACGTGAAGTACGATTTCATCTCGCTGGAAGACGTCAACGCCGAGCTGCCCACCGATTGCGGCTACGGCGGGAGCCAATCCGGGAGCACGTTCACGCTCATTTTCGGAGCGGTTGCGGACGCAGGCGCAGGGGGCGCATCGGGCTCCGACGCCGGACACGGAGACGCGGGAACACACGATGCGGGGACGGGGACTCTGGACGCGGGCCGCGGGACCGGGAACGGAGGCGGAACCGCGGACGCATCCACCAAGGTGGGTGAGGACTCGGGATCCGGAAGCATGAGCGGAGCTGACGCGACGACCACCGATGGTTCCGCGACAACGACGGGTGTCGACGCGGCGACCGCGGATGGATCCGCCACGACGGGACCGGGAAACGCGACGGGTGTCGACGCGGCGACCGCAGGACCGATCGAAGCGGGAACGGCGGTGGATGGCAGCAGGGTCGGCGCGAGCGAAGGCGCCGATGCGGAGGAGGCCGACTCTGCGACGAACGGCGTCACCGGCGCGGAGACGAGCCACGGATGTTCGTGCACGATCGCAGCCCGAGGCGGTTCGGATGCTTGGGCTGGGGTGATGGGGTTACTCGGCCTCGTCGGAATCGCTCGCGGTCGCCAGGGTGGCCGCCGTAGAGAAAGAACGCGGGACTCCAGGTAACGCCTGTTCCCGCCCGCCGCGACGACGCGGGTTCGACGTGATGCTCGAAGCGGGCGCTCGGAGCGCGGGAGCCGTGAAAAGGCTCCTTCCCGGTGATGGAAGCATACAAATGCGGTGACCCTCGCGATCCTCTCCGAGGACGATCGTCATCGTGGGTGTTCATCGACGCCCACGAGTGGGGTGACCCTCACGATCATGTCCGAAGATGATCGTCGTCATGACGGGGCATCGGAGCGTGCGAGCGCGGTCACCTTCGCGATCACGTCCGAGGATGATCGTCATGAGGATCGGTCATCGAGGCTTCCAGGTGTGGCGACCCTCGCGATCCTGTCCGAGGATGATCGTCATCATGCGTGGTCATCGAGGCTTCCAAGTGCGGCGACCCTCGCGATCCTGTCCGAGGACGATCGTCATCATGCGTGGTCATCGAGGCTTCCAAGTGCGGCGACCCTCGCGATCACGTCCGAGGACGATCGTCATCATGCCTGGTCATCGAGGCCTACGAGCGCGGTCACGCCGAGGGACAAGACCGGTTATCCTCGCCGCCGGGTCAGCGAGCCCACAGAATGAAGGGGAGCTCGAGGTTGCCGAGCGATCGCCCCCGCGCGGGGACGACGCGCGGCGTGTAGTGCGCCGCGGGTCTCCGGTCGGGCACGTCGCCCTCGTAGGTGAACCCGCGCGCGCCGATGAGCGACGTTCGCCGCGTCATCGAGATGCGCGAGGCGCCTTCCGTCCCGCTCGGGTCCGCGTAGAGCTCCACGGAGAGACCATCGGGATCGAGCTCTCCCACGTACAGCGCGGCGCTGAAGCGGTGGCGCCCTCCCTCCGTGGCGACGTGGACCTCGCCGAACCGCAGCTCGTGCCAGTGCAGCTCGAGATCGCGACGAAACCCGACGAGCGCCTCGGCCCCGGCGGCGCCGTTCGCGCTTCGCCTCGAGAAAAGGTCCGCCGCTTCCAGGTAGTAGCGCTCACAGTATTCGCGTACCGCGCGGTTGGCGGAGTAGTCCGGCGTCAGGCCGGCCATGCTTGCGCGCATCTTCGTGATCCAGGCCGTGGGGAGCCCCTGCGGGCTTCGCTCGTAGAACGCAGGGACAACCTCGTGCTCGAGACACTCGTAGAGACTCACCGCGTCGGCGCCGTCATCGTGGCCGTCGCCCTTCGGCGCCCACCCCACCTCCGGGGTGAAGGCCTCGTCCCACCACCCGTCGCGAAAGGACGCGTTCAACCCGCCGTTGACGAGCACTTTCATGCCGCTCGTTCCGCAAGCTTCCCAAGGCGGACGCGGCGTGTTGATCCAGAGGTCGACCCCCTGCACGAGATGCTCCGCCATGCGAAGGTCGTAGTCGGAGAGGAACACCGCGTGCGCGCGCAGATCCGGGCGCCGGATGAAGCGCACCCACTCGGCGACGAGCCCTTTGCCTTCGAGGTCCTGAGGGTGCGCCTTGCCGGCCACGACGATCTGCACCGGCCGCTTCGTGTTCTGCAGCAGCCGCGCGAATCGGTCGGCGTCGCGCAGGAGCAGCGTCGGGCGCTTGTAGGCGGCGAAGCGGCGCGCGAAGCCGATCGTCAGGGCATCCGGGTTGAAGATGTTCGCCGCGGCCTCGAGGGTCGCACCTTCCGTACCGGCCGCCGCCAGCTGCCGCACGAGGCGGTCGCGGACGAACCTCACGAGCTTGTCGCGCGCCTCGCTCCTCAGCTGCCAGAAGGCTGCGTCCGACTGCGCCGCGATGTCTTTGCCGACTCCCTCCATGGCCCCGCGCCAGCGTTCGGCGCCGCACGCCATGGTCCAGAGCGCGTCAGCCTCCGCCGAGTCCCAGCTCGGGACGTGAATCCCGTTGGTGACGTATCCGACGGGCACCTCCGGCTCGGGGACGCGCGCGAAGAGCGGCGCGAAGATCTTGCGGCTCACGAGGGCGTGTCGCCGGCTCACGGCGTTGATTGCCCCGCTGGCCCGTGCCGCGAGCCACGCCATGTTGAAGGGTTCGGACGCGTCGCCCGGAACGGCGCGTCCCAGGGCGAGAAGCTGCTCGAAGGGTATGCCGAGCTCGTCGCGCGCGTAGGCGGCGAGCTGCGTCTCCATGAGCTTCGCCGGGAATCGGTCGAAGCCCGCGGCGACGGGCGTGTGCGTGGTGAAGACGTTCCCCGGACGCGTCGCCGCGAGCGCGACCTCGAAGGAGACGTCGAAAGACCCCTTGAAGTCGCGTGCGCGCTCGAGGGCGACGAACCCCGCGTGGCCCTCGTTGAGGTGACACACCGAAGGCGAGAGCCCGAGGGCGCGGAGCATGCGCCACCCGCCGAGGCCGAGCGTCATCTCCTGGAGAATGCGTATTTCGGGATCCCCGCCGTAGAGTTGCGAGGTGATGGCCCGATCGGCCGGCGAGTTCTCCGGGTCGTTGCTGTCGAGGAGGTAGAGCGGCGTGCGCCCGAGGCGGGCGCCCCATGCGCGGAGCCAGACGGGTGGACCCGGCCTCGGGAGGCGCACGCGAACCCATTCGCCGGCCCGGTTTCGGACGGGGGTGATCGGCAGGAGCCGCGTATCGTTGAATGGAAAGAAGTCCCGCTGCGCGCCCCCGGCGTCGATCGTCTGGCGGAAATAGCCTTGCTGATAAAGAAGGCCGACCCCCACCATCGGGATGCCCAAGTCGTCGGCCGCTTTGAGGTAGTCTCCGGCGACGTTGCCGAGGCCGCCGGAGTAGAGAGGCAGCGCCTCCGTGAGCGCGAACTCGAGGCTGAAGTAAGCGACGGTCCCCAGGCGCGCGGAGCCATGCTGGGCGTCGAACCACGATGTGGCGCCGCGATGCGCCTCCCGGCCGTCGCGTATCGCGTGCACCCGATCGCGGTAGCCGGGGGTTCGGATCAAGTCGGCGAGCCTGGCCTGCGAAGCGGACTGATAGACGAGCCACGGGTTTCCGCTCTCGCGCCACAGCTCGGGCGCGATGGCTTCCCAGAGCGGGTCGGCCTCGTGGTTCCACGCGGACTGAAGGTCGAACGCGAGCTCCGCGAGCGCGTGGAGGTCGGCCGACACCGCGGACGGCGTCTCGGGTAGTTCGGGCAGCGAGACCGGCGGGGGTTCGAGGGAGCTCAAGGGACCCTTCGACCTTGTCGTCCGGATGCCTCGTCCTGGCAAGCCACAACACTGCGGCAGCGCAGTCCCAAGCGTGCAAGAGCGACCTGAGCGTCGTGGTCCGGGACGGAAAGGCGCGATTCGTACCCGTAAACGAGCTTCGGCTCGGCGCGCGCTGGCTCGGCACGCGCCGAACCCGTTCCTACATGCCCGGTCGTGGCATTTGCTCGCCGGGGATGAAGCTTCGAAGGCGAACGGCGGGCGGCTGGTTGCGCAATGCTCCAATGGCGATCGGCCGCCACGCGCTTTGTGCGGCTACCGTCAAGATTGGCTGTGCGCCATTGCGGCCTCGGGGACCGTCGCGGCGGACGCCGATCCGTCGAGCCCGTCGAGATCCGATCCGTCGAGCCGGTCGAGGTCCGATTCGCCGCGGTCGACGTTCTTCGACCTCCATATCCGCCGCCTCCACCACACGGTGACGTCGTCGAGAAGGGAATAGGCGACCGGCGTCGCGAGTAGCGTCAGGGCCAGCGACAGCGTTTGACCGCCGACGACGACGCCGGCCGTCGCGCGGTTCATGCCCGCGCCGATGCCGCGCGACGCAATGAGGGGCACCATCCCGGCCACGAAGGCCAACGTGGTCATCAGGATGGGACGGAGGCGGTCGCGATTGGCCTCGAGGATGGCTTCGAGGCGCGGCCTCCCCTCCGATCGCAGGTGGTTCGTGTGGTCCACTTGCAGGATGGCGTTCTTCTTCACGACGCCGAAGAGCACGATGATGCCCAGCATCGACAAGAGCGACAGCTCCTGTCCGAACAGCAAGAGCGAGAGGATGGCGAAGGGCACCGTCAGCGGGAGCGACAGCATGATGGTGATGGGGTGGAGCCATGACCCGAACTGCGCGGCCAGGACGAGATACATGAAGATGAACGAGAGTCCGACCGCGACGGCGAACCCGCGCACGGCCCGCCCGGTCTCTTTGGTGAGCCCGGCCGGCACGGCGTGGTAGTCCGGAGGAAGGTGTTCCTCCTTGATGAGCTTGACCAGAGCGTCCGAGATGGTGCTCTGACCGACGCCGGGCGCGACGTTGGCCGTGATGGTGACCTGACGCTGCCGCGCCAGCCGGTTGATCTGCGAGGGACCGGTCGTCGGTACGAGCTTCACCACCGCGGACAGCGGAATGGTCTCGCCCCCCTTGGCCTGCACCGTCATCGCCGAAATACCGGAGGCATCCGCCCTGTACGCGGCGTCGGCGCGAGCGCGGATGTCGTAGTCGTTGCCGCCTTCCTCGTAGGTCGAGACCTTCAAGCCGCCGACCAGGAGCTCGAGCGCATTGGCGATGTCCGCGACGTTGACGCCGAGGTTGCCGGCCAGGTCCCGATCGATCTCGACGTGGAGCTCGGGATTGCCGACCACGAGGTTCGAGTCGACGTCCACCGCCCCTTTGACCTGCCGGAAACGCTCGAGGATCGTCTTCGTGTGCGCGGCGAGCTGGTGGAGGTCCGGGCCGCTCAGGGTATATTGAACTTGCGCCTGGGACTGGCCGCTCGAGATCTGCGCGGTTTGAGAGACGTCGATCCGTAGGTCCTTCGGCTGTCGCGGGACGACCTTGGTCCTCACCTGTTCCATGATCGCGAACTGGTCGTCCTTGCGGAAGCGTGGGTCGACGAGGTGGACGAAGATATTCGCCAGGTTGCGCGTCACCGCGGCGTCGTTACCGATGGTGACGAGGGTGTGGTCCACACCCGGGAGGGCACGGATGTCACGCGCGACACGCTCTGCGATGAGGCGCGTCTCCGCGAGGCTGGTGCCCTCCGGAGCGCGCACGTTCACGTCGAACTCCGCGACGTCGTTCGGCGGGGTAAAGCCCTTCGGCACGGCGGAGGCGAGCGGCACGCACGAGCCGAGCGTCGCGACCGCCGCGACCACGACGACCCATCGGCGACGCATGACCCAGGTCAAGACCGCCATGTAGAGCGATTCGATGGGGTGGTAGAAGCGTTCGACCAATCGTTCGAGGGGAGACCGGTGGGCCGACTGGCCCTCGGCCGGCGGACTCTCGAGCCAACGCGCCGCGAGCATGGGCGTGAGCGAAAAGCTGACGAGCAGCGAGACGAGGATGGCGAATGCCATCGTGAGACCGAAGCTCTTCAAGAAGCGTCCCACGATGCCGCTCATGAAGGCCACCGGTAGAAACACGGCCATCAACGACAGCGTCGTCGCGAGCACGGCGAGGCCGATATCGCGCGTCGCCAGCGCGGCGGCGACGAACGGCTTCTGCCTCTTCACCTCGATGAAACGCACGATGTTCTCGAGGACGACGATGGCGTCGTCGATGACGATGCCGACGGCGAGCGCCAGCGCCAGCAACGTGATGATGTTGAGCGTGAAGCCCATTGCCCACATGAGGCCGAAGGTGCCAATGATGGAGACCGGAATCGCAAGGGCCGCGATGATCGTGCTGCGCCAGTTGCCGAGGAAGACAAGGACCACCACGGCGGCGAAGAGCGCCCCGAGTACCAGGTGTTCCTTGACGGCGCTGACGCTCGTGCGAATCGAGGCCGACTCGTCACGAACGACGCGGAGCTCCGAGCCCGGGGGCAAGGACTTCTGGAGCTCGTTGAGGCGCGCCCTGACCGCGTCGACGACAGCCACCGTGTTCTGGCCTGACTGCTTGCGGATCGAGAGGACGACGCTCTCCTTGCCATCCTCGGAGGCGGACGTCCTGGCCTCCTCTACCCCGTCCTCGACACGCGCCACGTCACTGATGCGCGTCGGATGGTCCTGGCTGTTCTTGATGATGATCCGGCCGATCTTCGCCACGTCGTCGACGCGGCCCTCCACGCGGAGCGAGAGGCTCTTCGGTCCGGTTTCGATCTGGCCCCCCGGAACGCTGAGGTTCTGCGATGCAAGAGCGATCTCCACGTCGACGGCGGTCAGCCCGACCGCCTGGAGCTTGAGCGGGTCGAGCCAAACGTTGATTTGCCGCTTCTTGCCGCCGAGGATGTTGACCTGGCCGACGCCGTTGATGCTCTCGATCTGGCGTCGCACGCGCTTGTCGGCGAGCTCGGTGGTGTCGCGGATCGACCCCGGACTGTTCAGCGTGACGTAGAGGATGGGCGAAGCATCGGGGTCGACCTTGGAGACGACCGGCTGATCGATGCCCTTCGGCAGGTCGGGGAGGACGGTGTTGATGTGGTCTCGGACATCCTGAGCGGCGACGTCCGGATCTTTGTCGAGATTGAAGGTGATGACGACGAGGGAGACGCCTTGGCTCGAGGTGGAGCGCAGCTCGTCGATGCCGCTGATGGTGTTGACCGCCCCTTCAATCTTGTCGGTCACCTCCGTCTCGATCTCCTCGGGCGCTGCGCCGCGTTCGGTCGTGGTCACGACGATGGCGGGGAAATCGATCTTGGGGAAGAGGTCGAGGCCGAGCGAAAAATAGCCGAATGCGCCGACCACCACGAAGACCAGCATCATCACCCAGGTGAAGACCGGCTGGCGGATGCAGAGGGACGCGAGCCATTGCATGCTTCTGCTTCTACCCTGGCCCGGGCGGCCTCGTCGCACCCTTTCGCGGCATCCTCCGATGCATACGGCCGGGGGCCGCGGTCCACGATCGCGCGGTCACACGGCGAGGCGAACGGGGCAGCTGCTCTTTGCCGGCGGACGTGCCGGGGCACACCGACGCGACGTGCCAAAACGACACGATCGGCGGCAAAGGCACATTTCGCGGGATGGTCACCCCCTGCATCGTCCCGCGGTCAGCCGTCGCCAGGGATTTCCTCGATGTCCTCTACTTCGCAGAGCCACCATGCGCCGGGGGTGGGATCGCCCAGCCTCGACAGGACTCGTTCTCCGACGTGCACGCTCCCGAGCGGGGTAGACACAACACGGGAGACGTGCGCGGTTCCGCCTGCCATCCATTCTACGGTGCCGTCGCCCTGCATTTGCGCGGGCCCGGCAGGATGAAACAGGTCGTAGCTGCCGCGGAGCACCTGCTCCTCGGGGCCGAGCTCATGGGAGCGGCCTCGCACGACGTCACGAATTCGAATGCGCTTGAGCATCGCGTCCTCCAGTTCGCTCCTTTAGACGCAGTGGCACATCTGCGGTGGCTGGAGCGATGGCCGCATGAATCGCGCCAGGAGTCTTCGTCCCGTTGGGAGCGCCTTGCTCCGGCATGCCCGGTGCACGACACGAGAGCACGGAATATGGACCTCACGGACGTTCACTACGGCACGGCGACTCTCGTTCGCGAATACGAGCCATTGCCGACGAGCGATCCCCTGCATGGGGTGACCTTCGATCACGGCCGACTCGTATTGGCCAGTGGCGACTGCCTCTTCCGTATCGCGCCCGACACCGGACGGATCATCGATCAGCTCGAAACGTTCCCCGACACCGGCGGGCTTGCTCACGACGGCCACTATTTTTGGCAACACCGCGCCGGCGGCATCCAAAAGCTCGACGCGCGCACGGGGTTCGTCGCGCAGTCGCTCACGCTCGATCTCGGTGAGACGACGGGGCTCGAATGTCTCGAGAGAGATTTGCTCCTCATTCATGCAGAGGGTCGCCGTCTCGCTCGAATACGCGTGGCGTACCACGCGCTGTCGACGGAGGCCGTCGTCACGAGCGATATGGCGACGGAGCAGTCGCTTCGCGGACTGACATGGGCTGGCGGAGAACTGTGGAGTGCGACCGGCGATGGGCTCGTCCGCATTGACCCCACATCCGCCCGGATCCTGGCGCATATGAAGCTCGCCGGTATCCGAGTCACGGACCTCGCGGCCGACGCTGCGGGGCATTTCTGGTGCGTGGACGGCCATAGCCGCACGCTGCGGCAGTTCGCCTGCCCAGGTTGGACAGCCGGTGAGGATCGGTCGCCTCGAAAGCACGATCAGGCACGTCCCTCCTCGCTCGTGGTGGACGTCACGACGAGAGAGCCACGTGTCGAGGTCACGTCCCATGAATCGCCTGCCTCGGTCGCAGGCGCGCCTTTCGCCCGCATCTTGGTTCCGATCGACTTCTCGCCGACCTCGAGGAGAGCGCTCGCAACGGCGCTCCTACTGCAGGATCACCTGCGGTCGGAAGTGCACCTTCTCCATCTCGCGCAGATGGGCGAAAACGACGCCTTTCTCGCCGGCGTGGGCGGCGGAGGCGTCCCACCGGGGGAGCTCGCCGCCGATGCGCGAGATCGGCTCCTCCGCTTCGTCGAGCATCTCTTTCCGGGACGAGCTTCGGGCGTCGTCATCCACGCGCAGGCCGAAACGACGGTCGTGCAGGGCATCGAAAAGGCGACGGCCGAGATTCACCCCACACTCCTCATCCTTTGCGCCAGCCCACGGCACGGGCTTCTGCGCACCCATGTCGAGCACATCATTCGGGATATCCACACTACCGTGACGGTTCTTTGCTTGACCGCGGAGCCGAATGTCTCACCGGCGCGCTCGGGCGGCTGACGTCCTCCTCTTCGGCGTCTCAGGTCGGCCCCGCCGCGGTCGCTGCGATCTCGTGCACGTCTCCGAACGAAACCCCGCCGGTGCGGAGACCGAAATGCCAGAGCCGGCGACCGCCGAGTAGAGCGATGGCGCCGACGAGGGCGCCTTGGACAACGCCTACCCGAACGACGAGCCCGGGGATGCCCCAGCGGTCTTCGGCCATGGCGGCCATGGCTTCGGACGCGATGTCGCCGAGGATCACCAAAATGGCATAAGTTCCGGCGATACGTCCGCGCATGGCGGCACTCGATACGCTGTTCTGCGCGACGTCCGTGAGCGTGGTGCTCGCCAGCGTCAGGCTGTGGTCGAGGCACAGGACCGCGACGAAGGGGGCAATCGCTCGCGCCTCGCCCGCCTGCGCCACGAGCCCGGCGAGGACGATGACCGCCGCGTCGAGCGACATCGTGAAGACGAAGATCTTGCCCATCTTCGAGGTGCGACGCAAAACGAGCGGCAAGAGCGCGGCTCCGACGAGGACGACGACGGTCCACGCGATCTCCGCCCACCGGACCGCGTCGTCGCTGCCGTGGAGCAGGTGCTTGGTGATCATCTTGCCGTCGTAAGCCTCGGAGACGACCTCGACGATCCAGGATCCGGCGAGCAGCGCGAGCAGCGGGCGTCGCGCCGGAGCGCCGAGAAAGCGGAATCCGTCGGCGATGTTCTCGCGGAAGTGGCGTGCGATGTCGTAGGAGACCTCGAGGGGCGTGCGCTCGAGGAGTCGCGACCGCTCATCCTCGGGCGGAGCGCACCACCGCCAGAGGACGAAGAGAAAGCCGACGTTCGAGAGAA
This sequence comes from Polyangiaceae bacterium, assembly GCA_036500865.1. Lineage (GTDB taxonomy): Bacteria > Myxococcota_A > Polyangia > Polyangiales > Polyangiaceae > Palsa-1150. Next base: position 5,038 of record DASYBG010000020.1, on the reverse strand, counting down.
CGTCGACCGCGAAGAGCACCCACGTCCGGCCGCCGACGGCGGCCATCACGCGGCCGCCTACGACGAGTCCGCCGAGCGCGGCCGCCGTGGCGAAGAACTTCACCAGCGACGTGAAGGTCACCAGATGCGTCTTCATCTCGAGGGGCGCTCCGCGTTCGTCCTTCAGCTCCGCGCCATCTTCTCCTTGGGAGGTCGTCGATCGCTGGAGCAGATCGACCGAAAAGGCGATTCGGGTCGCTCGGAGCGAGGTCTTCATGAACGCCGAGACCATCATGTAGGGCAGCACACGCGGGATCGTCGGCGGACCGAGCGAGAGCTCGACGACGAGGACGCCCAGAAGAACCGTCTCGATGGCCCTACCTACGAGGACGACTTTCCACCGCCAGCGCGCCAGGGCCGCCTCCGAGAAGCGCGCCGCCCAGTCGGCGAGGGGGCCCGATATCAGGGTCCCGACGAGGAAGCACAAGAGCAGAGGGAGCATCAGCGACGCGCGCTGATGCTGGGTCGCCGATAGGTTCGTCATCATCAGCGCACTTGCCCATGCGGAGATGGCGATACCTAGATCGTCCACGAGCGTGCCACCCAAGTAAGCGCGCGCGTGCGGCTCTTCCCGCATGAAGGCCGAATATTCGGCAAAGAGACCCCGGCGTGCGACCGACCCCCCGATCGACATGACGGAACCGACGGTAGCAGCTCCGAGGAGGGCCCCCACAAGCAATCGGGAACGTCAGCGGGGTGCGCTCAGCGGACGCACTTGACGAAGCCCTCGGGGGTACCCGTCGGGCCTGGGAGCTGCGGCTGCGTGTCGAAATCGAAGCCGTCCTCGTAGTTCAAGCCCCAGGGCATCGTGCCCTGCGCGGACGAGGACATGTAATAGGTATTCGGGGACGTATCCGCGAACACGCACTGATCGATCGCGGGCGATACTTTGTTGATGTTCGGGTTGTCGTCGACCAAGGTCGCGAGCTCGTTCACGCTCGGCAAGCGCCACGTCTCCCCGTTGAGGCCGAGCCCCGCGCAATAGGCCGCCGCTGCAGTCTGCGTCATCAAAGTGTTGTTGCTCGCCTGAGCCCAGATGAGCCCCGTCTCGACGTCTCTCACTTCACCCGGACCGGCCTCGAGGTAGTGCGGGTACGGCAGCGGCGTGACCGGCGGAGCTGCGACGCAGCGGATCCATTCCGTCGCGGTCTGGGCGGCCGCGTTGCTCGTCAGGCCGCCCCCACCGCCGAAGTTCACCATCCACGCGTCTTGGGCCTTGGTGGCGATCTGCGACACCACCCATGGCGTCGAGGTCCACGTGAACATTCCGCCCGGCGGCTGCCCGTTCGCGAGAAACGGCGCGTCCACGGCCGCCCCCGTCGTGTAGTCCACGATCGACAGAAGCTGAATACGCGTCGGCACCTGCCACGTCGTACCCGCGGGCGCGGGGAGAGTCAGGCCGGAGCAATACGCCGGAGCCGCGGCAAAGGTCGCCGAACCGGAGACGACTTTCTGCCATACGAGGCCCGTCACGTGGTCCGTCACGGTGCCGTTGCCGTTGTCGGTATAGCTGAAGGGGTTGGGTAGCTTCGAGACGGGAGGGTTCGGCATCGGCCAGCGCGGGTAGGCCTTGTCGGCGGGGCCGGCGAGGGACGGGCATGCCGCGCCTCCGTCGGGGCCGGTTGCCGGTGTGCCGCCCGTGCCCGTGCCTGCGCCCGAGCTGGAGCTGGAGCTTGCCCCGCTCGACCCAGCGTCGTGGGCTGCCCCACTGTCGCTGACCCCGGCATCGGCAGTCCCTTTGCCTCCGCTGCTGCTCCCCGTGCCGGTGCCCACGGCGCCACCGCTGCTGGAGGAGCTGGTCCCGCTGCCGGTATTGCCGCCGCTGCTGCTCGCTGTGCCGCTGCTGCTCGGCGCACCGCCATCGACGCCGCCGCCACTGCTCGAGTTACTCCCCGCGCCGCTGCTGCTCCCGCTCGACGACGTGCTTCCACCGCTGGTCGTGCCCGTGGACGTCCCGCTCCCACTCCCGCTCGAAGCGCCGCCGCTACTGCCGCTGCTGGCTCCGCCGAACCCGTTCGAGGGCGAGTCTGGAGTGGACGAACAACCGTTCGAGGCAACCGCGCCCATGAGGGTCAACGCGCCGAGCGCGAGGCCGAAGAGATGACGCTGCGGAACCATGTGGAGGCTGCCTTTCCCGTGGGCGGACGTGCACGCGTGCCCAGAGAGATGGTGTCTCGGCACATCGAAAGCAACCACCGACCGGAGCCAATATTCGATGCACTCCGGTCACAGCGCATAAGTTCATCGACCCTCCAACGGGTGTGGGGCAAATCGTCATCGGAGTTCGAGATCGAGCGAGCGACCCAGTCGACGCGCCGGTCCAGGTCGTCGTCGCCGCGTCGGACCACCGCTCGAACGATCGAACGTTTGTGTTGACCGCCCGGATTTGGTCGACCATATGTTGGTCCGACCAACAGACCATGGCCCCTCTGAGCTTCCAGACCGTCTCGCGATCCTCCCTCTACATGGAGGTCGCGGCGCAAATCCGCGCCGCCATCCTGGACGGTTCCATGTCGTCGGGCGATCGACTTCCCCCTGAGCGTGAGTTGGCCCGGCAGTTCCAAGTCGGTCGGGCGACCATTCGGGAGGCGCTCCGGCACCTCCAGGCCCAGGGTCTTCTGGCGGCCCGCGGCCGAACCTCGCCGCTGGAGACAGCCGGCGTCGACGACGCGGCGTCTCGCTTCGGAGAAGCCTTGTCGCATGTCGTCCGGCTGCAGGAGGTCTCGCTCGCGGACCTGGTCGAACTCCGCGTCTCGATGGAGACTACGGCGCTCGTTCGCGCAGCCGCGGCGCCGCGCCCTGGACACCTCCAGGAGGCGCACGACGCTTTGGCGAGGATGGAACGAGCGGACGTGCAGGCAGGGGAGTTCTACGAAGCCGACGTCGCGTTCCATCTGGCTTTGGTCGCCGCCGCAGGCAATCAGGCATTGCTGCTGGTCATGCGCGCGGTCAAAGACGCAGTGAGGCTTCATCTCGGCAAGACGCTGAGCGCGCGTTCGCTCACGAAGGTTCGGGCGCGAATCGTCGACGAGCACCGCGCGATTCTTCGCTCCGTCGAACGCGGCGAGGGCGAGGCGGCCGCGACGCACCTCCGGCGTCACCTCAGCGGGTTCTACGGAACATGACTGCCCTCGACGAGCTCCTCGTCGCGGTGCCGGCCAGCGTTGCGTTCGACCCGGACCTGCATGCGCGCTACAGGCGCGATAGCGCGGCTTGGGGCGGCGACGGTGGCGAGCCCTGGGCCATCTCGCGCCCCGCCTCCACCGCAGAGGTCCAGGCGCTCGCACGCTGGGCGACACGCCATCGGATCCGCCTCGTTCCGCGCGGTGCGGGGACCGGTGTTGCGGGTGGGGCGGAAGCGTCTGCGGGTTGCGTGGTCGTAAGCTTCGAGCGAATGACGAGAATCGTGGAGGTCGACGCAGACGCCATGATCGCCGTCGTGCAGCCCGGCGTGCTGAACGTCGAAGTCAAGAACGCTGCTCGTGAGGTCGGTCTCTGGTATCCCCCCGACCCCTCGAGTTTCGAGATCTCGACGATCGGAGGGAACGTGGCCACCAACGCCGGGGGCCTCTGCTGCGTCAAGTACGGCGTCACGGCAAACTACGTTCTCGGCCTCGAGGTCGTTCTGGCCGACGGGTCTTTGTTGCGCACGGGCGGCCGTACCCGAAAGGACGTCGCCGGCTACGATCTCACCCGACTGGTCGTCGGCTCCGAAGGCACGCTCGGCTTCATCACCGAGATCACGCTGCGGCTCCGCCGACCGCCCCCGCCGACCGCGACCCTGGTGGCAACATTCAGCTCGCTCGAAGCGTCGGGTCGTGCCACGGCCGCCATCGTTCGCGTGGCGGAGCCGTCCATGCTCGAATTGATGGACCGCGCCGCGATCCGCGCCGTGGAGACGTACCGTCCGCAGGGCCTCGACGTCGAAGCGGCAGCCATGCTCATTGTCGAGAGCGATGCGGCGGCGGGCTCAGAGATGGCGCGCATCCAGCAAGCCTGCGACGCCGCCGGTGCGACCTTGGTGGTCTCGTCGGACGACGAGGCCGAAGGACAATGCCTTCGCACCGCCAGGCGACTTGCATACCCTGCCCTCGAGCATCTCGGCACCGTCCTCATCGACGACGTCGCTGTGCCATTGCCGCGGCTCCCCGACATGCTGCGTCGAATTGAGGCCATCGCGGCAACCCAGGCCACGCAAGTCGCGACTGTTGCTCATGCCGGCGATGGCAACCTCCACCCACTCGTCGTGTTCGACGCCGCGGACGCTGAGGCCCAAGCCCGAGCAGAGGCGACCTTCGACGTGCTGATGGCGGAGGCCATCGCGCTCGGTGGAACGATCACGGGCGAGCACGGCGTCGGGACCCTGAAGCGGCGGTTCCTCCAGCGTCAGCTGGGGCCGGTCTCGTTGGCACTGCACGCACGCATCCGGCGCGCCTTCGACCCGGAGTGCATCCTGAACCCGGGAAAGGTCTTCGAAGCTTGAGGGCGGTCGTAGTGCCGCGCGTTGGGGAAATAGAAGTTTCCTATCGCGCCGCGAGCAGCACGACTTGCTCGCGGGTTTTGCGACGGGCTGCGTCCGTCGTCGCTGCCCGCTTCGGCGGTGTGGAACCCAGGTAGAGGCGAATCAATCCGCTGTGCGCCGCGCTCGCGCCGAACCCCGACGCGCCCTTTGTCACGATCGACGGGCGCGATTTTACGCCCAGGGAGTTCGCTCGGATGGTGAGCACCTTCGGTGGCTGGGGGATGCGGATCGTGTTCGTGCCTGACGACGAGCTGCATGACGAGCCAGTCGTGGAGGTGCGCGAGCCGGACCCGACGCCATGACGTGCGGGGAGCAGCAAAGCACGGGAACCGGTGGATTGACTCCGCCAGCACGCGCCGGCGGCCCTCCGAACATCTCGGCTTCGCCGCCCTTCGTCGGGCAGGCGGGAACTGCGGGAACCCCTTTTCGGGCGGCGTTTCACGAACGATTCGCTGAAAACATCGGGGAACTCGCAGA